>JAFUOS010000010.1 GCA_017472665.1 Tyzzerella sp.
ATTGTTATTTAATTGAGTAATCTCTTTCTTCATCTCATCGATATTTGTTGTTTCTTCGACAAGTTTCTTGATTTCCACCACGTTAATTCCATCAAAATAAATTTCAAATAACGGGCAATCATCGATAAGGTCTCCTTCCTGCATATCTCCAGCTGTATAATCCGGAGCAACTGGATCCGACTCAGCTGGAGTCCCTTGAATCACAACCCACTCTCCGTTTTCAATTCCTGTTTCGGCATCCTTTGTGTATCGTCCTACAACAAGGTCAATTCGCTGCATCCCTTGTGTACCATTCTGATACGTTACTTCATCATATGTACCTGATTTCACCCAGAACACACCACCATGATGCAAGAGACAACCCGAATGGATTTTAATTACATTATTTGCGGCCAATTCCGGTTCTAACTTGTCGTACAAATCTGCAACGTATGTACCAGTTCCGCATATGGCCGTAAGTATCGATCTAAAATGCTCGCTCGTAAAATGAGGAGTCCCCTTTTTTGCTGTTACAAATTCCATTAATTTCCCTCCAATTTATATTCTTTCGTTACAACTCCGTTTTCAATTTTCACAATGATGTTTTCTACTGGCTTTGCCATATACATGCCTGTAATAAAGTCACGTCCGCCAATAATATCACCAATTGCAACATCGATGCCAAGAGCTTCTACATCCATTTCGAATGTCTGCTTGTCCATCAGCTCCCTTAATTGTTTGATTCCTTCTGAGCGAATTTCTGAATCATCGGCTGATGTATTTTCATATACGCGCTCAATTTCATCAATGCCGAAATAATATTGTGTATCCCCAATGCTACCATCCTCTTGGACGTATAAATGAATAACTGTTCGATTTTTTAATTCGCCCTTTCCCAGTACAATCAAGTGATTTACACCATTTCTCTTGTCCTGCATCTTGAAATTTAACTGACTGTCTTGTGATAGTTCAATTTCACTCGAATAATCTACAATTGGAACAGCCTCAACTACAACATACCCACATTCGTTCGGTTCGCCTTCGTTGTATCGAATATCCAGGCGATAACCGACTTCCTGCAGCATATCTGTCAGGCCATCTAGCAATGTACAATAACGAGCAAATTGGTATCCGGAAACCGTCACTCCGGTATCTGTTTCCGGTACAACAAAAACCCCACCGAATTGTGGTTCGATGAGGTCCTTAAGTACGTTATTTAGTTCTCCTGTCACTGTGTAATAATCCTGCCCACTCGGTGGCTCTATGACTTTTTCTGCCATATATCCACGCCAATTGTAGCCTTTCCAGGCAATTGTTTCTGCAGAAGTATTATCACCTAACTCGCCCAGTATTCCGCCAATTTCTGTGTCAGCTGCAAACACTCTGCATCCATATGTCATTCTCTCATCATAGTCTGAAATCGGGATTGTAATCTGAAAATCCCTATTACCATCATTCAATTCTGCATCAATAGAAACATTTTCGAGTTCTTTTATCTGTCTACCATCTTTATCCGCTAACTGAATTACCATTTTGGTTCGCTCCTTTCCACATATAGAACAAGGTCAAAACCGAAATCACCGGTCCAGTTAAATGTAAGTTGTCCTCCTGGTATCTTTTCAAACACAGAGGGTGTAAACTGTCTGCTGTTGTAGATGTTTGCTGTTGTTCCGTTTGCTAAGTATTTAGTGACTGTGTGATCTCTGCTGTTAATAATCAGGTAATCATTCGATTCCAGCTGTGTAAATATTTGATATGGGTATCCATTAATTAATACCCTTGGGTTCACGCATGGGCCGTAAATAATCATCTCAAAATGACTCGATGCATAATGATCTATGCTCCATAATGCGGTACCAGCGTCATTTGATGCGAAATCAAATGGAAAATCTGTTGCAAAATCTAATCCTGACAGAGCGTATGGTTCTGTCTGTGGGTAGAATTGCTTTTCTTCGTTTTTAATCCATGCGTAATTTGGGATTAGCACCTTTAATGTGTTATACATGAAAGCTGCCCCAATTTCCCACTTTGTCTTGTTGCTTGCGATAATCTGGCATTCCAAATAATATCCAGTATCTGTGCAAATTCTTCCATTCACTCCTGAAATAACGTCATAATCTACTACTTCAAGTAAATGGTTTACAGCTGCTTTGTACAGATTTTTTCTTTCTGCTAAAGTCAATCTAGCGTCTGCTGCCACTGCAATTTTTATATTCCTCTCTTGAATCCCTTTTTTAATATTTTTAACTGTATTAAAATATTGCCCTTCTATTTTCGTATATGAATACTCGTAGTCGAGCAAATTTCCCTCTTGGAATATATAAGGGTATTCATAAAAATTCACTCTCTCATTTCTAGAGTTAATATAATAGAATTTCATAAATTACCCCCTTGTAAAACCTAAATTATCCACGAAGCGAACAAATTCTCTTTCATTTGGCACCATTTTGATATTTGAAATACCTTCTTTCACCGCCTGTGCTTGAATATCTCCTTGCTCAGAAATCGCATTAACAATAAATCGTCCAAGTGCTTCTAACTCAGCTGCGGAATTTGTAATTTGCCAATTGCTCTTTGCAGAATTCATTCCAACTCCTAACGACAAGAAATCTGTATCAATTGTTCCTAGCGTGGCCCTGCTCAATTCTTTCATGGAATCAATAACCGAAGATACATTGTTTTCTACACCTTTCGCTACGCCTAAATCAATATTCTTTCCTACTCTTTGTTCTGTTTTTTTAGATGGTGAATGAATATCGAAAAATCCTTCAAGTGCATCTAATGCTGCTGCACCTACTTCTCTTGCCGCATCCACGACACTGCTTGCAAAATTAGAAATACCATTTGCAATACCTTTGATGATGTTTTTTCCAATTTCTCCCCAATCAATAGAAGTGAACTTTTCTTTAATATCGCTGATAATCCCCGGTATTTTTGCTAATAAATCAGGAATTGCCCTAATAAGCCCTGCTGCTAATTTCCCTAATAAAGTTAGTCCGCCTTCGATTAATTTTGGAGCATATTGAAGTACTGTCTGTAACAAATCGGCAACCAGTTGAGCTGCTGCAGATAATAATTTCGGTAAGCTATCTATAATACCATTAATCAGTTCTTCGAGAAGAATAATTCCACTGTCAAGCATTTGTGGTGCGTTTTCAAATATGGTATTTAATAATTTATCAACGACACCGATTGCTGAATCTGCAATAGCTGGTAGATTTTCGGTAATTCCGTTTACGATATTTAAGAGTAAATCAACACCGCTTTCCCATATTTTCGGCGCATTTTCCATAATGCAAGTGTAAACCTTGTCTACAATTCCTCTAGCTGTTTCTATCAGCATTGGAATGTTACTTAAAATTCCATTTATAAAATTTGTCACAACTTCTACGCCTTGTTCTAATAAGATAGGAAGTTGCGTTCCGATTGATTCAATAAGGGCATCCAAGAAATTTTCATCTGATCCAAATATCTCGCCTGCTTCTACGTCTAGGCAATCCTTCAGTTCATTAATAATATCCGTCGCTACAGCCAGCCAATCCGTTTCAACAATAGTCTTTCCAAAAGCTGAAATCAGATTGAATGCTGCTTCTCCTAAATATGGAATTGAAGAAACTACAGCTGTTGCCAATTCCTTTACAAATTCAACTCCACTTTGCATGATTTCATTAGAATTATTGCCTACTAGATTCAATTCGTTAATCATCATATTTCTAACCTGAACTAAAGCCTGTGGAATGGCCTTTACGATATTGCCAAGCATAGGAATAAGGTTATTTGCGATAAACGTATGAACTGTATCACCCAGTGCCGCTAACGATGGAACTATATCTTTTCCAAGCGTCAGATTTCCTAATACATTACTCGCCGCCGCTTTCATGGACGCCAACGAACCGCTAAAGGTTTCTGATGCCTCTTTTGCAGTCGTTCCAGTAATTCCCATGTTTTCTTGGATGGCATGAATTGCAGAATATACGTCACTTAAATTGTTGATATCGTACTTAACTCCAGTCAATTTTTGTGCATCCGCTAATAATCGTTCCATTTCCGTCTTGGTACCGCCGTAGCCAAGTTTTAAGTTGTCCAACATTGTATAATTCTGTTTTGCAAATCCTTGGTAGGCATTCTGGATAAGTTCCATGCTTGTCCCCATCTTATTCGCATTGTCAGACATATCTGTAAGCGCTATATCTGCAACTTCTGCAGCCTTGTTTGTATCACCAGAGAGGCCTTGTAACAAACTAGCTGAAAAACTAGTTACTGATTCCATATATTCATTTGCAGATAATCCCGCTGTTTTATATGCATTCTTTGCATTTTCTATAACAACGTTTGCGCTATCTTTAAAAAGTGTTTCAATACCGCCCAAACTCTGTTGTAAATCTGCACCTTCTGTAAGCGCGCTTTTCAAAGCAGTGCCAATTCCAGCTGCTGCAATAACAGTCTTAATCTTTGATGCAAGACTGTTTCCTACTGTTTTTCCCGCAGCATCACCTGCAGTCCCTGCTTCATTATTTAGCACATTTGATATAGAACCTTTTATCCCCTCTGCTGATGGAACAATTTGCACATACGCCTTTGCTAAATTTGTACCGCTCACTCATCCCTCACCTCTCTTTCTACAATTCTTTTCCATTCGGTTTCAAATGCATCAGGTGTATCGAACGCTACAATGTCCTTTTCTTTATTTTCGCCTAGCATTGTTTCTACAATTGATTGTGGTTTATTGATTCCTTTAGCTCCGTCTTCTGTCTTTGACCAAACTAAAAATGATAAGCGATCGATTGCTGATGCTAAAAGGATTGTTTCTAATGAATATTTCATATTGTTCATTTTCATTTTGATTCTGCTGTTGCCCCTCAAACCGACAGAAAAAGTCGCCACCTTTGTCAAAGGCAGCGACCTATAATCATAAATATGATATGTTTCCATTAAATCACAGATAAGTGCCTCCTCATCTGTAGCAATCATATCGGCGAGGGTTATGAGTTTTTTATTTCTTTACTTGATTGAAATATTTCGGCTACTTCGTCCATTACTTTACTTGCAGAAACTTTGCCGCAAATATTTCGCACATGGTTTTTCAATCTTTCTTTTTGCTCTTCTCCAAGCAATTTTTCCACCATTTCTGTGACAAGATTGTACTCGCCCTTATCGACCTTACACAAAACCTCTAGAAGTTCGTAATCATCCAATACTTCATCTTCTAATTCGAACTCAAATCCCGTTGTTGTAGTTCCCTTAATCATTTGATTCTCCTTTTGATTCTCCTTTTACGATATATTCGTAGTGTGTTTGTCCATCATTATCTGGAATCGCAGACAACGTGGTTTCGTATCCGATAGCTTCATTGTCTTTATACACAATGTCTCCTAACTCTGTCATTGTTGCACTTGGAATCACAATTCGTTTTGCAACATTGCCTTTTAAGATCATCTCAATGACCCAAGCTCCAGCCTCGGCTTCAAGCGCATTTGCTTTTACTGTGATGCCAGTTTCCAGGGTTCCAGAGACATTTTCTTCTCCGTAAACCGCTTTTAAAACTTCCACATTCAGCGATTCAAGCATCTTGAATTTAAATTTATCCGGTTTACCCGTTTGTGGAGTTAACACTACAGCGCCACCCCATGCTTTTACTTCATCGCTTTCAGGCGAATTACTATTAGTTGCTCCGTCTTCACTTATGTATCCAAGTGATTTGAATGCTACATCCAACGCATCTTTTGCATTCGTTGGCAGTGTAGAACCAACAGGTGCTCTAAATATCGCACCGCCTACTTTTGGTTTTCCGCTAGAAACATTTTCTGCCGTATTTCCCATTTTCATACCTCCTAATATGTCACATCATATATCGCTTGATAGCGATACTTCTTTTTCGTTGTATCTGTAAAATTATAATCTGTATTTAATTTCGCTTTCGAAATGGTATTCAAGATAATGATGTTATTCATTGCCTTTTTTACCTTTTCATTCAGAGCTGATGCTAAATACAAACTATCAGCATACGACTTCAGTGCAATCGTTGCTGAATAAATAAAATTTTCTGCTGAACTCCCCGTCTTTTCAATCAAAACAAATTCATCCAGCTTTTCTTCCGGCATTTCCATATATACCGGTACATCTAATACTTCGTTTAGGTAGTCTAATACAACTTTTTCAATCATCTTATCACCTCAACGCTTTTAATATGGTATTGTGTTCCATATTTTCTTTTTTCGCTTCATAACTTTCCGCATAAATAGACGCGTTTACACGATTTTGCCCAGTCATTGTTGTAACTATGTACCCTTCTCCAAGTTGGCCAAGTGCCTTATTTGCATGTTCTTCGCAAATCGCCATCATTTCGTTCGAACGTAATAATTCGCGTACGCCTTCCTTATTGAGTATAACTTTAACTTTACTCATAATGCTCCACCATTACCTTTTTATTCCAAACCAGCGGAATATTTTCTTCTATTCCCTCTAACGGATAACCGAATGTGTTCCACTCCTGTCCAAAGAATACAACAATCGTGTCTTTCCAGTCATGAGTATCGCCTTTAGGGATACCCAAAGTGTAAACAGCTTTCTTTCCATACAAGTCTTGCGATGTTGTGATATCATCCGAAGAAGCTGGAGCCACCAAAACATTTTCCACATTTTCATCCTTATAGTCGTATACAGGACGATTAAACGCGTCTGTGCCTGTCTGTACTTTTTTTCTAATAATAACCGTCATCCCTTTAATCATTGTCATATAATTCAATCACTCCATATCTTTGGCGTTTGAGTCCTAGGCGTGCGAGTTCTGACTTTTTAATAAAAAGTCCTCCTCCTGGTACAAGATAAGTACCCGATACCGCGTAGCCCAAAGCTGATTGTGATATCTGAGACATCGGCTCCGAATTCGTAGAGGTCATTAAAGCTCTAGCCGTTATATCGACTGTTACAGATTTTAATACATTTTCAAACACTTCTTCGTTTTCCAGCATTGTATCAATGTCTTTTCCCACTTTTCGGGCTTCTTGACGAATACAATCCGATACAACCGGCAATAACGCTGTTGCTTTGGTTGTTTCTTCTTGAGTTAATGCTCTAAATAAATTCGTCATATCTTCTATGCTTGCAAAAGGCTCCCTCATGCTTACTCACCACTCTCTTTGCTTGTAGTTTTTACCGGGTTTTTAGTACTTTTCTTAGGCTGTTTTGTTTGTACTTTTACCCAATCGCCGCCTTTAACAACACAAGCAGTCTCAATGACCGCCTGTGTCTTTGTATTTAGATATTTCATTATGCAGTTGTTATTCTAGCGAATGAATTACCATCAAGAATTCCCCAGCCAAGGTATACTTCTGCGCGAATATAAATCTGGTTATAGGCTTTTAAGTCTTTACCAGAACTGTCTGGATCGCCATACTTGATAATTTCAAGTGGAATTTCTTTTGCGTAGCCCCATTTGAACATATTTGCAAAATCTCCTACGATTCCTTTGTCCACATCTCCAGTTGCTACCGTTTTATTAATATCAAGTGCCTGTGCGCCCAGTGTTTTTGGTTGTCCTCCAAATGCAAATTCTGGATAGAGTTTTTCACCTGTCGACTTTGTCATTGATGCAAGATTTGAACGTACTGCAGGCGCGATGGCAATACCTGTTACTTCGCCATCTGACCCTTCCACTAAAGCAATTGCTGCTTCGATATTTGCATCTGGCGTAGCGCTCGCATATTTAACCGTTTGTGTTACCTTCGTGTCGAAGTTGTTTTCTCCAACCACAGCAGATGCAGCTCCTGTGCGAGGATTTACGCCGTGAAATGCTGCAATGTCAAGGCCACTTGCTACCTTTTTTGCAAATCCATCGTTAAATGATTTCAAGATATCAATTTGTTCTTCTTCAGATGCATACAGAAACTCATCTGAGATACGTGCTCCATATTCAAACTTAATCGGGACGATAGTTACTGGGTCAAGAGTGATTCCGCCATGTGTCTTTTTCCCATTTTCTGCAACAATATCAATTTCACTGTCCATCGAAAAGATAAACTCTTTTTTTCCATTAAACGGAACTGGTTCTGCAGCTGATAAAACTGCTAATGATGATTTTCCTTTTACTTTGCTTACTAAGTCTTTTACTAATTGTGGGTCAAATAAACTGCCCTTTGATAATACGTCTCCCATATTCTTTTATTCTCCTTTCAAACCTTTTAATGTGTTCTTCAACGCTACATCTGTTGCTTTGCCCGGATCAGGTTCTAAATTTGCCAACGGTGCCGGTGCTGCTGCTCCGACTAGTCCTTTTAAAATTTCTGCACTTTTCCGGATTGATTCTTCGTCTTCTCCCTTAAGAAAACCTACTGCATCGTAAGATAATCCCAATTCATTGGCTATTCTCGTTTTTACCGAGTCGGTCTCGTACCCTTTAATCTTCGCATCTTTTTTTGCAGCCTCTTCCGGAGAAAGATAGTCCTTATACTTTTTCTTTTCATCTTCTGGCGAAAGATACCCTGCGTATTTTTTTGCCGCATCATCTGGTGATAAAAATCCTTCGTATTCCTTCTTAACGGTCTCTCTTTCTCTCTTCAGTCTTTCACCAATAACGGTGTCAAGCTCTTCTTGTGTTTCAATTGGTTTAAAATTGCCCATTTCTTTGTCTCCTTTCCCACTTAACCCGGTGGTATCGGTAATTTTTATACTAAAAAAGGACATCCTTGTTGATGTCCCTTAATAGCTTACTCTTTGTTTTTTCTTTTCCTTACTTGTACTGCATGCCCAGTACGCTAATATAATACTGTCAAGAATTGCAACCTCAATTCCCTCTTTTTGCGCTTTATATCCAAATCCGCCATTGGTGCCAATGGCTCGTTTTTCACAGTTGCCAACAATTTGTTCGACAGAAGGCTGACCCATATGTACAATATTTGTTTGAAATACTCCTTGTTCAAAAGAAGAATTCGCAACAATAATTTCACTTACTTTTGGAAGAACTGGAGCTTTCATTTTGCACTCCTTCATTTCATCGGCAAGTAATTGTTGCCCATTTGCCCCATCTACTATTACTTTCTTTATTGATGGATTCATTAAAAATTGTAAAATCCATAAATTTCCAGATTTTACTTCGCAGCAATCTACCGTTTCTACAAATATCTTACCTTCCTTAGTCTTGATTGCAATCGATAACGCCACATAGCTGCCTTCATGCCCATATTTAATTCCTACATACATAGGACCTGTTAATTGCGGCAATTCCTTTACTTTCATCTCTGCCCATTCAGTTTTACTAATTGCAGATTTTTGATTATATTTCAACCATAATCCCAAACGTTGGATATTAAAGTCAACTTCATCAGAGCCAATCTCATCTGTAATGGATCGTTCTGTAAAGATAGTGCCTAACGATGGATTTGTTTCATACCACAACTCCTTATCTCTGACATTAGACATTTCTTCTACAGACCATTCAGCCCATCCTGTATTTAGCCTTGCGCCCGCTAGGGTATCATTCCGCATTTTCGTAAATACAGTTCCTGAACTTACTGGTGTTGGTGGAGTTCCGCAAAAAATAGTCTGAGGATTCTTTGAATCCGTAACAACATACTTTAGAGCTGATTCCTGGTCATCCGTATACTCCTGCGCCTCATCAATAACCAATAAGTCAAATCCTTCACCAAGACCACCTTTTGACGAACGTGTTCTAAAATCACAAGAACCGCCACCTTCATCGAGCAATGTGATTCTTTCCAGGCCAAATTGTTTCGAATAGGTATAGGCTTTCTCATATTGCACTCCGTTTTTGGGTCTTGCAATTTCTGTATAACCAGCCCCGTTCAAAATGCTTGCAAGTCTTTTTGATGCAGAGCTGCTAGTTGTTGTTCTATGCGCTGTATGAAGAATTTTTTCGCCGTGTTCAAGTCCATAAAGTTCTCTTATGGCTACAATCTCATTTTTACCATTACGTCTAGGAACAGAATAACCGAATTTAGTATGTGTCCATAACCCATCTTCATTTACAGCTAAAATATCACTCAAGAGTAATTCTTGCCACTCTTGAGCGATTCTTCCTGACTTGTTGTAGGATTCTATCGCTTCCTGACCTTTTGTATTATAATAAGGCAACGCAACGGATCGAGTGGGTGTCTGACGTCCTTTTCTTAATTCTGTCATTTACCCCTCCTGTTTTATCGCATAACAAAAGCAGGGTTTTCCCTGCCTTTTGTGCAAACTAATTTAATTATAACTCTTCTATTTCGCGTACCATTGCCTCAAACATTTCACTCTCCGACATTTCATCCATGTAAAAGAGGTCTCCATCTTCGCCAAATATGCCTTTCTTTGCTAATTCAAGATTATCTGCATATTCAATAACCAATGCATTGTATGGTTCGCTCATACTATCCAATCGACAAACAAATCCGTCCTTTATCAAAAAGCACGTTCTTTCATCAATTGTAATACTTTCAAATTTTTGAGCCAATCTTTCACTGAGTATCTCTTTTCTCGATAATCTCATTTCCATTTGTGTCATATCGATGTATTCCTCCTTTCCCGGTTGAAATTTTATAATATGCTCCTCCGTGATGGCTTCTCGATTCAGGGTGATACATTAAAATTCCATCTCCTCCAAAATTAACTTTAAAGCCTCCGCCTTCTTCAAATGCTACTCCTTTAAAATTTCCACTATTTAATGGCTTAACTTCATACCCCTTATTCGCCAACGCCGCTTTAAGTCCTTGTGGCTTATATGCCTGAAGCATTTTAGGATGTGTTGCGAATTTCTCCGCAAATCCTAACTCATTCTCCTGTTTAATCCGCTTTTCCTTTTCCTGTGGTGTTTCGGAATTCTTAGTTTCGATTCCAACGCTTTTTCTTGTCTCTATTTTATCACTTTCTGATTCACTGCGCCACTTTTTCGTATGTACATTTTGAATTTTCCCATTTCTCGGAACATAATCTACTGTACATCTGCAACGTTGATGCCTCCTATAAACATCATGTGGAACATTATTAGGATAAGTATATGTCCCCGCAATCGCTTTGCACCAATCGCAACAGTCACCTGCAACCTTCCTAACAATAACAGGCTGTAGCCCTGACTTTGCATGGAACTCTGCATTTTCCCTAATAGAGTCATCAACTATACTCTGTGAAAAATTCTTTATTGGCTCATCTAGAACCCATGCCACATCATTGAAATCAGAGGCACTTGAAATCTTATTGATAATTCCTAGAATTCTGTCCTGGTTCAATTCAGGTATGATAGCCTTTATTCCAATATTGGCAGATTTGTTCAATGCTGTCTGAACTTGATTAGTTACATCTGTAATCAAATCATAGTTATTTGTCATAGTTGGTGTAAATATGCGTTCAGCAATGTTATAGTACATCTTCCCATCTGGCAAAACATCAGATGATAGATTGTTTTTTAACGCCTGTGCAAGAATATCTCCTGTCTCAATAGCGAATTTATTCGCTTCCACATAAGTTGCTGTTCCATCTCTCACCTTTGCATACAAACTGGATATGACATCACTCTTATCAAACATTGTTTGAAAATCCTTTTGTATGCTTTTTAACAAACTTGGTGCTATATCTGTCATACATCCACCACCTATTCTGTAGGTTCTTGTCCAGTAATTGTGACTGGTGCGTCTATTTTGCTTGGCTCAATTCCTGTTAGTATCCTAAAGTTATCCTTGTTGAAATAACCTGGTACCGCTTGATTTATTTTAATTGCACCATCACCAATGCTTGATAACGTCGCTGCGTCTGGTTCAAATATCGGCTCCCACAACGGTTTTGTTAGATATAGTTGCTGTCGTTGGTATGCGTAATCATCTCTCAAACACGCAGCCAAATAACCGACATTTAAAAAACCACTTCCGAAATTTCTTTGAGCCTTCCGCGCCATTAATCTTAGATTTTCATGTGATGCTTTTATCGCTTCTGAGCTCGACGGATTATCCGAAACAAATCCCAAATCATCCAGTGTCAAACCTGTTTCTCCTGCAAACAATGCTGCAAATGTTCTTAATTGTTCTGTATAAGGACTCATGCTCTGTTGTTGAAACTGGCCAACCGTTGGTTTATCGCCGTCTTCATCTTTGTCAATTCGCAGCAAACTCGACATCGTTACTTTCCATTTGTCCATTTGCTCCGCATCACTCGACATTCCCAAAATATATTTCTGCGGGAAGCTGTAGAATTCTGCTGATATCTCTGAACGTTTAATTGTTCTTAGCGCGGACTCTTGTATTTTCATACAAGCCCTGCTAATCCTAGAATGTCCAAAAGGACGTTTGGCATCCGGTCTGTAAATAATTGGGACCAGTAATGGATAAGGCACCTTATTTGTTATTACTTGTGTTTTGCTTTTGCCCTTGCGGATGAATTCTGTTCTCCTCGCCGTAAACCATGCTTCCAGTGTGGGTTTATTATTATCATCTCTTTCAAGTACTGCATATCCTTCTTTTAGCAATCCGGTAATTGGATCTATGATGCCCGTTGCATTTCCGCCATCAATAACTTGCAGCCTTGGATATCCCGTTTCATCTGCTGATATGTAAACGAAACAGCAAGACGAAATCAGCGCTGATAAAACAGCACTGTCAAAGAATGTATCCGGATTATTCAGCTGGAATATTTCTTGTAAATCAAAATTATCATTATCCCATGAATAAAATATAATTCTATCAGCCAAACTGTCCACTGCTTTTCCGCACCAGCCAAGCGTTGCGGATAACCAATTAAACTCTGGCGGTGCTGCTAACTGCAAATCCCTAGCTATATTTTTCATTTCATAGAACTTATACCTGGTTTCAACTCTCAGCTTTTTGTTTGCCAATTTGTTTCTCAGATAGGCAATTCCTTTACAATTTTCCATGCTTTTTTCTCCTTTATATTTTCTCAGCGAGATATTTGTGCAGTGACGGCGTGAAGGTCATTCCGTCTATGTGGGAGGGGGATATGCCCCTATCCTCTGTACTTTCTCCAGTCCATCGATTGTGGTAAAATTCGATTACTTATAATCTCTGTATCCACGCTTGTTATGTCTTTCTTTTCAATCAGTTTATCCGATTTCTGCCTGTTGCATGTCCAGTGAGCTAATTGTAAATTGTCAATATCACTTGGATGTCCTCCCTTTGCAATCGGTATAATATGGTCAATGCAAGGTGATAATGGATGCGGATATTTCAAGCTATAGTCAACTGGCTTACCGCAAATACCACAAACTGTCTGTGTTGCAAATATTTTCTTTTTATTCTTTTCGAATGCACCTCGATGCGTTCCGTAACGTTCTGCTCCTGTGTTGTTCATATTTGTTCCTTGATTTCGATTTCGTGCAAAAAGAATGGCAGCTAGTCTTACTAAATAGACTGCTGCCGTTTGTTTTCTTATTTTTCAACACTATCATAATAACACAGATTCTTGTCCTCTGATTACGGCTCTTTGCTAAATTTTCTTAGAAAGAAGATAATAAAACTTTCGCCGGCGGTTGTAATACATATCTTTGCCACATGGAATATGTTTGGACGTCTTTAAGTATCTATATGTGACATACTCCTGCGTGACTCCCTCTAGTATCCACGGATAAAGCTCTGCATCCGCTTCAATTGCAGTCTGCTCAATGATTTCACACTTCTTGCTAAGCCGTGCCCTTCTTTCTGCAAGTTCTGCTGTTTGGTCCTTGTAGTTGTGTGATGTTGGCATATCTGTTATTTGAATACTCTTTACAGTGTCCGTGATGTATTTTAATTCTTCTTTCCATTCTGGGTACTGCATACAGAAGTGATACAGTTCTAGGAATCTATGTTTGCTTATTTCATATTTTTCACTGTTTAGTGGTCTTACGTTTGGCACTGGTATCACCTCCCTGTATGTGTACTGCTGCCTACTTCGTTTTATTATGTACTGCTGCCGCATGTTGTAGATACTCTAATACATTCATTATTGGCAGTCATTTCTTTTCTTGATTTTGAGTTGTTTTCTGTTCTTCTGTCATGCTATCACCTCTTCCCCGTCAGTTCGTCCTTTAAATAATTCATAAGTTCCTGAAGTCTTGTACATTGCTTGGCTGCATAGGAACCATTTCTTTTAAAATACTTTTTCTCGACAGCCTGTACTCTCTTGTAAAATTTCTTAAATAACCATTTGTAATATAATCTTTTCATGTTATCCCTCGCTTTCTGGATTGTATGATGCTGCGCAATCACATTCTCTTAAAATTTCATCTTCATCAAAATTACAGGCTTCTGCAAAATCACAGACAATTGTTCCGCCTATACTTTCTTGTGCATCCATGCAAGCAACACACTTACCTGTTCCGAATTTGCTATTGCATCCAATCATCCACTCCACGCTCCTTACTGCATCTTCATAACTTTTACTAAAAGTTCACCCATAAGAGCGTCTTGTTTTTTCTCTCGCTCTTTTGAATCAAGTGCTTCATCTTCAATTACGTCTGCTATCTTGTCATATACATCTGCAATTTCTCTGTGACTTTCTGCCATTTGTCTAAATTCTTTTCCTTCGTTCATGATCTTCCTCCTAATATCTCGTCTATGCAGGCGTTGTAAGAATACGGAAATTTTTCTTTATTCGGAATTTCATGCAATGGACACCATTCTTGTCTTCTGATTGCCCACCCGCATTCCATCATTTTTCCATTTCCACCACAAAGATTAATTTTTTCTTCAAATAGGGGACATTTTGTACAACACTTTGGCATATCCATAATCAACATTGCTTTACTCATTCACTCCACCTGCCTTTACGTCTCTTGCACATGAGCGAAACATCATCAACAACATTTCGCTCACTGGTCTACTTCTGTCTTTCCGTCTTGCTTTCTTTACACACTTACCCTACATAGATTACAATTGCTTTTGTAAACTGCATTCTGCTGATTTGCTTTTCTACAAACTCTTCTAAATCCTTTTTCATGTAAGCTCCGCCGATGCAGAAGTTATCGTAATATTTGTTCATTAGCTTGTCTCTCATGGTGTCTCTTTCAACATACCTGTCTCCATCCATTGTTAGTTCCTTAATTTTGATTCCTTTAACATCTACGGAGTTATAATCATATTCGCCACAATAGCTTTCTTCTCCTGCGAAGATAAGTAACGGAAGCTCTGGATTTTCTAGAATCATCTTCTTTAGTTCTTCTGTATTTTCCATAGATACCGGAATTTTAATCTCACTCATTGTTTGCCACCTCGATTTCAATAACTTCCAAAATGTACTTTTACATATTGTCCTGGAACATCAGTTGCGTAGTATAACCATCCGTAAAAATCATCTTCTATATAACCTTGATATTGTTTTACATAATATTCATCAGCCACTAATTCAAGATGACTTAATTGTTCTTTGCTCATAGACACTAAATGAGCCGTATTCCATTCAATATCGTCAACATCTATCCTCTCAGCTAACTGTTCTGATAATCTTTGAATCTTTTGTATGTACTTTGCAATTTGTTTAATTTCTTTATACTGTTTCATCACTCGCCACCTCCTAATATCTCGTCTATACAGGCGTTGTATTTTTCCTCGTTTGCAAATGAAATTACTCTCCTTAGCAGACACTCTTCACATGTGTCAAACTTTCTGCATTTCCCTAGTTCTGTCATCTCTTTACAATATGCTTCTCTGTTATCTGCATATATGAGGTTTTTTATTTCTTCCACAACCTTATCCACGTTGTAGGCTGTCGGTTGTTCATCAATAATTCTTAGCACGCTGTCTCTGTATTCGTTCATAATTTTCTGTAAAATACCTTTTCCTGCTCGTAATCCAGTAATTGTCATTCGCAGGCTTTCGATTTCTTGCTTTAACGCACTTCTGCTGATTAAATCATCCATTGTTATTCCTTCCAAATCTATCTCTAAAATCCATCTGTTCCGTATACTTGACATATATATCTTCATCGCCATAACCTTCAATGCGGATTTTATTAAAACATTTTCGTTCTGATACAAGCCAATGAGCTTCTCGCATGACTGCTGCCAACTTCATGTAAGGAACTGTCATTACATTTGTTTTATCTCCAAATATCGTAATGCATTCTTCACATTTAATGGATTTTCTAAAACGCTTATATGCTTCTGTTTGAGTTTCTAACTCCATTCCAAAAGTTGAACCATTAAATTCAACCGCATGTAATTGTTTTGCCATGTTACATCCACGCTCCTACTATGCATTTATCATCATCTGCTCCTCTGTTGAAAAATATCATATTCGTGTTGTCTCTGATATCTTCCTGGACTGCTGCCAATGTGTCTTTTAAGATGATAGTGTCTGTTGGTCTATCTGTGTCAAATACTCTTGCTACGTAATATTCCGGATAATCCTTTGGATGATCATATATTGCTATTACAGGAAGCTTCAGACCACTTAGGTCTAATTCCTTAATGCTTGTTGCTAACTTTACTGGCATTTATTTCTTTCCTCCCTTTTTGTGTATTTCGTCGTATAAAATTAATCCTATTACGATCGCTAACAGAATGACTGCTGCCGTCAAGATTATCTTGACGGTCAGTATCAGTCTATAAATCATTTGTAGTGTCAGATACAACATCCCGATTGTCATTACTTCCATCTTGCTCCTCCGATACTTCTAGGTTTTTAGTCCCTAAGATACAATAGCCGTCTACCAATCCGGTATAATCTTCCAACTTGTAGATAACTTCCTGCTTTAAGATACGGCCGGTGAACTTGCCATCGTCAAACTCCATCTTTTCTAAGACATCACCTACTTTGTAGTTTCTGTCGTCTTTTCTAAGGGTAAATGGTTTGATGCCGCTCTCTGCGTCCGCGAAGAATGTTTTTCCTACTTTGATTCGGTGGACTGTCTTTGGCATTTCACTTGGAAGCACAGCCATTTTCTTTTCGTCTTCCATCTCTTCGAGCTTTTTCTTGGTTTCACGGTCGATTTTGGCCTGTTTTTCATTGTATTTTTGCTCTTCCGTCTTATGTACTGCTGCCGGCTTTGGTTTTTCTTTTGCCTTCGAAACTTTACTTTCCTTCTTCTGAGCCGTTTTCTTTTCCTCCGTTTTTGGTTGCACCGGTGCAACTTCCTGTTTTTTGGGAAATTCTTTTCCATACTTGCTTTCCCACGATTCTTTCATGGTCTCGCATTCAGTATTTACTGAACTTTCCAGGCATTTAACCACTGTTTCCCATGAGTAAAATTCCTTTTCACTAGTACGTACCGAAATTAGCGCTACCTCTTTTTCAGAATCTTTCAATGACAGCATCATTCTCCCCACGCCTTGAATTCTTATGCTGTACATTTTTTCTCCTGAAGGTGCTAGGCATAACTGTATGTTTTCCAGTGTTGCAATGCCCTCTTTGAATGCCGTAAATATTGCGCCATATAAATCCGTGTCATCTTCCAATAGCTGATGTAGTGCTTTGGCCAAATTGTTGTCAAGGAGCTTTTGTTCTTCCTTTTCTCCTTCGATCAGTAATTCAATATCACTTACTGCGCGTTCTTTGTCTACTTCTTCCTTTATCGCCGTGATTTCGCTTTTGCTGTAGCCTGGTGTCAATTCCTCGTTAATCTCTTCCGGAAGCTGCAGCATAATCGCTAACTTGGTATATCCAAAGCCTCTATACTGTTCTTTAAGCTGCTGAGAGCAACCACCCTCAGCAAACTTATCATTGATATGGATAAATCTTGATACCATCGATTTATCCAGGTTGTATTCCGCTTTTGCAAATTCGTTTACATTTGCATATCCTGATCCGCTTAAGATATCTGTATCGCGGGCCAGCTTCAGTAAATAACCGATTCTAACAAATCCCTCCGCTGTTTCCTTTAATTGCTTGTCCAGTTCCTGCTTATATTCTTGATAATTTGATACTGTAATATTTTCCACTATACCGCCTCCATAAAATCTTCCATGAGTCCATTTAGTACTCTAGTGTTATTTTTTGCTTTCAGTTCCTCTATGTTCTTTTCTCGTTTCACTGCACTAATTTGAGCATACTCACGGTCTTTTTTGCTTAGTTTTTTCCTAAGTACCTGCTGCCACTCTCGGAGGAATGGCTTCACCTTTTCAATCTCCGGTTCTTCATCCAGATATCCTCTATGTTGTCTTATTGTTCCTCCCGGTTCTACTTCGATGGTGTAATATGGCACCTTGGGTTCCGCTTTCTTTCTGCAGAAGCAAATATATGTTTCTCTTTGCTTAATTCTGTCAAAATAACGGTCCGTAGCACCAGCACAATGATGCAGCACCCGTCCTTCTGCTATAATTTCTGCCAAACGCTCTGGAACGATGATTATGTATTCATCGTTCTCATATTCGAATTTGTGTTTAATCTCTTTCAAAACATCCTCTGCTCCTGGAAAACGCGCACTATATTCATCCGCATTAATTTCTGCATTCCTTAGTTCAATCTCCATTACAGCTTCGTCGTGTCGTTTTTTTAATTCTCTTGGCCGATATACCATTTCATCTGCTGTTCGTTTCTTTAAACAAACGCACATATTCAGATAATCTTTCCATTGTTCCAGTATTGCCTTTGTACTTCTTCCGGAATATCCTTCTTCCTGCTGCCTTTTTACATAATTCATAATCTGCTGTAAGCTCATTCTTTCAGCTATGAATTTTGTATCACTCCGCTCTAAATTGTTCTTTAACAACCACTCTAGAACATCCTGTGGAATCTTCTTTCCAGTTTGGTCTGACCAGCGCATCCAGTCTAAAATCTTTTTACCGCCATCCAAATCTCTAATCCTGTTGATTTTTTGTCGGTCTTTGATTTCAAATACTTCTTCAATGTTTTTTCCATTCTTGTGTAATGGTCCGAAATATTTACAGCTCCACAATGATATATCTTCTGAACTTTCTTGCAGTAAGCGATTAAATTTTCCTTTAAACAGATATTCTATGGTGTTGATAAAATCTGGATCATTCTGTGTAGCCATTAATCTGTTGTAGTTTAGTTTCTTTCCTGCTATTGCCAGTTGCTTAAATAACCTTGCCCACGGTTCGTAAGCCGTGTCACTTAAACATTCTTCGATATTTTCCTCGTACAAATATCCTGAATACATTCTTCTGTTTTGCGGATTTCCTTTATTGTCAAATAATCCCCACTGCTTCCAATATATATCACATACATATTTAGGACTGTGCTTCAATTTGAATAGTGTAACTCTCGTTGATTCCAGCATGTCAATTGTACGCCCATCTGTAGACCACTCGATTTCCACATCGAAATGTCTTGCCACGCTTCTTAATTCATCCAATGGCTGGAGTATCATAAAATGTGTTTGCATAGTCTGTGTCCTGGTTCTTTTCTTTGCCTGTATTACCTTTTTACACCTTGGGCAGATGACCATGTCATTGTGACGGATTTTTTCTCCTCCATCTATTCTGTGAAGATATTTTTCTCCATAACTTTTTTCGCATGCGGTGCAGTACCATTTTTTCTGTTTTTTGTCGTAAAATGCATAATCGATATTGCCTGCCTTTTCAAAAATCCAGTCGCTTATTCCCTCCTGCAATTTAGGAACTTTTTCCATTACTTCTTTTACTCGATTCCAGCGTCCCTCTTCTGCTTTATACCTTTTCTCTCTTTCTCGGTCTGTTTCTGCGTTATCAATTACATCAAATGTACTGTCGCTTTTATATTTCTTTGAAAACATATCGAATATGATTTTTTCTTCTTCGGCGGTCATTTTTAGACGTTTTTCCGCTTCGCAATGCGAATACCAGGTTCCTGTGTAGCCCAGCAGATTTACCAGTTTTTTATGGTGCCATTCTTTTTTCTTCTCGTCCCATTGTTCGTATTCGCGCGTGTCTGCATTAATGCAGTGTCTGCCCTGAAGAAGTCTATCTTTGTAAACATTGAGAATCAGAATCCGGTCCAACGTCTGTACAGTTACAGACCAGCCACCTTTCTTTGTTTTGGTCGGCGTCAGCTGTTCTATTGCCTTTTTTCTCATACTGCCACCTCCTGAAGGGATCTATCACTTCGCAACGTGTAAAGTGTATCTGCTTTTGTTCCCTCGCCTGCTACGAACAGTTTTGCTGCTTCAATCTCTCCTGGTTCTGCCTCTAAAATCAGACCCAGAATACTTCCTTCTGCTCCTTTTACTACTGGATGCGGACCTCTTGCAATTGCTATCGCTCCTTTTTGGTTTGCTTCCGCTTCATTTTCCTTTACAGAAAGTAAAGTTTTTGACTGCTGCCAGTTTTTTCTCATTGGATGCTGCACCATGTACATCATTCCATAACCAGCCAATTCTTTTATTGTCAATTCGTTCAAAAGCGTAATTTTTGTGCATGAAACTCTTTCGGTTTCATCTTCGTCAATACTTCCTTCTGCCTCAATTTGAACATATCGATTACTGCTACCAAGTGGATAGTATGCCAGACAATCAAATGGATTTTCTGTAAAATGAAAACCTGTTCTCATAGTTTTACTTGCTGTTTCTTCATAGGTTTTTCCTAATTCAAACTTAAAATTTCCTTTTCCTAATGCTGCTGTCAGATTCTTTGTAAATCCCTTGTATCCAATCATAGAAGCCTCCTATCCTACGTAGTAGTTTCTGATAATCTTTTTCGCTTCCGCCTTACTTGGAATGCCCATATACACAGGATCCTTTCTATTACCATTTCTGAGTCCTGCTGCCTTGCAGATAATTTCGCTGACCTGTTTTTTACTGTTAAATGAGTACTTTAGCAGCTCTCCCATACAGTTTGCTAATTTCTTGCCTTTCTTTCTGACTGCCTTACTGAATTCTTCATCTTCAGTGCAAATCTGAACAATGCTTTCTTTCCAGTCCTCAAGCACTCCTACAAGTTCTAATTCTTTTGCTTCGATATTCAATTTTCCAACTGCTGCCATCAAAGGCGTTGCCAGTTCCGGAGCGTAGCCTTCAATGAATTCTTCTGCATCTTCTTTGTCGATGCCGTTTTCCAAAGCAATTGCAATAACGGCTTCCATATCTCCGCCTTTTAACTGAGCGTCTGCTGCTCTATTTAATTCTTCAACTGAGTCAAATTCTCCAAATTTTTCAAACATTTCTCTTCTCCTATCTTGTCCTGCTGCCATATCCGAATCTTTTCCGGACGGCCATGGTTGCTTCGTTCCATTCTTCTGTGAATTTATCCCATTCCTTTAAAGTTATTTGTAAATTACTTAACTTTTGTCTGAATGATTTATGTTCTCTGCATACTTTTCCTTTGTGCTCGCAGTACTGCTGCCGCATGCAGTTATCGCATGTCTTATTAATTGTTTCTTTGCCAATTCCCAACTTTTAATCACTCCCTTCTCCCACTCAGCTATGTAGTGGGAGGTATTTTTTAAATGGCTTTTGTGTGATATATATCCTATTCTTTAAAGGGTAGTGCCGTATTCTTCGAGTCTGAATCTTATGTAGCTGTACAGATTCCAGAGATTGGCCAAGATGCCGTAATTCTTGTTCCAGTGGAATCTGCTTGTGTATTTAATTCCTTGTGCTCTACACCAATTTGCAATACCTTTCATGGTGGTACCGTGATTCCATGTGTATTCTGTGAAACACTGGGCTTTTGCCAGTTCAAACTCGTCTTTTAATTCTGTGCTAAAAGTCACGTTGTGGTAAATCATGTTGTATACCATCGTTTTGCTCCTCTATAAATAGTTTTCTTGTACGATTTTCATCCATTCCAGCTCTGGGTATGTTTCTGTGAACTTTCTCTGCGCTATCTTCATCAATAGCTTTGCAATTTTATTGTTATTGTGAACTGCATCACGACCAGCTCTGTGATGCTCTACGCATAGGTTTACTCGAAGTCCATAGGCATCACTGATCCACTTCGTGTCACCAAAAAGCACGTGATGTTCTTCCGTGTATGAATGAATCCTGTAGTTGTCCTCCAGCAACATGCAGAGATAACATCTCTTATCATCTTTATCCTGCATGATACTTGGTACTTTCTTGTATCTGCGCTTTTTTCGTTTCTTTGCCGGCGCCGTTTTCTTAACAGGCTTCTTTTTTTGTTTCCATGGTGTTTTCTTTGATTCTTTCTGTTTCCATGGCTTCTTTGGAAATGCCATATCGCTATAATCAATACTCATTTCTTAAACCTCGTCGCATTCAGTGTTTTTCACGTTTTCTACCATTGCGGTGACGTCACCGAATTGCTTCTTTGCTTCCTCCTGCATCCATCCGCTGTATGGATTTCTTTTTGTCATCCGGAATTTTAATTTGTTGCCAGAAAGCAGCCGCGCTACTTCCCGCCATTCTTCCTGGTTCTTTATCGGTTCGCCCTTTACGTTTACAAACCCATTTTCTTTCCAGCGGTCCAAATTGGTCTCGATACTGTTCTTGACAAATTCGGAGTCCATGTAGAGGTTGATAAAGCAGCTCGCATTCAGTCTATTCAAGGCTTTTATGAGTGCACACAAGGTTGATTTGTGATAGGTCGTTGCCTCTTCCCATGCGAAATCCTCTCTTGTTACCGCATGACGGTTTCTGTCTATGTATTCCAAAACTGCTGCATACCAGCCTTCTCTTGTTCCCGGTCCTTTAAGCGATGTCTCCAGGTATATATTTACTTCAAACATTTTAAATCCTCCTATGCAGCCTTATGTATGTGTAGTGTCTGTACAGGTAGCCAGTGTACTTATTTTTAGCTTCGTAGAATGTTTCTTTCTCGATGTAGAAGCCTTCTTTTTCCTTTGGTTCTCTCATTCTGTAGAATGTCTCTTTTTCCGGCTCTGGAAGTGGCATATTTCTTGATGTAGAATAATTTGATTCCTTTAGTCTCGGTTCTGTCTTTGGTGTTTTGGTAAGATAACTTGCTAGTTTAGCTGGACTTCCTACCTTGTACATGGTTTTTGGTGTGACTTGTCCATACGGCCACGCTTTATCAAGAATCAAATCAATATCCGGAATACGATTGATTGCCATGTGTACATGCCATGCATTCCTGGTACCAACTTCTATATTTCTGATCCAGTAAACCTCATATCCTCTTTTCCGAAATTCTTTCCTAACTTCCCGGATAAACTTTTTAAAATGGTCTTTGGCTACTTCCATGCTTGCTGGCCTTTCCTTTTTGTCATAGGTAAGCTCTACAAATTTGTCATGGCTCTCTTGGAAATACATCCAGAGCCGGTGTCTACACAACTTTTCCCGATTCCATTGATTCCGCTTGTCCATCTCTTCTGGTGTTGCCTTCTTTTTCTTTTTCCTCGGTGAACCTCTTGCACCGTATCTTCCATCCAGGTACTCATGTACTTCTATGGCATTTTCGAACGTATATATTATTCTCCTGTATCTTTTCATCTGTTTTACGTCCTTGGTTCTATTTTTAATAATTTTAACAAGTTGCAAAAAGGGGCTAAAAATCCCCATTTTTCTTGACCTTTTGCCCCACAGATGATATGATTATTTATGTAAATTATTTTCATCTGTGGCTTAGGTCACTTGGCATATCCAGTGCGAATGGATATGCTTTTTTATTTCATCCAATCCTTTCGGATTCCTAATCTTTTTGCAAGCTCTTCCGGCTCTCCTAGATCCTCATACTTTCCAAGCTTGTTTACTACATCTCCTTGAAATTGAGAATCCTGGCCAAATGTTTTGATAGAAAATTCCCCTGCCCAGTGGATTGGAATTCTGTATGTAGTTTTCTGCATTGGATTAACTTTCGGATTAGGCATTGTAAATCTCTTAAGCGACATCTGCTTGTCCCTCCTTGGCCAATTTCAATAGTTTCCATCTTTGTCTTATAGAAAATGAAAATCTTACATCGTGTGAGATAAATCTCCTTACGAAATGCTTTAAATATGCTTTGTCTTTGCCTTTCGCTCTTTTTATTTCTACTTGCGCGCCGAGCCAGTTCTGGTAGCGGGCAAATTGTTCCTCTGTCATCTTCCGTCTATATCTGTTTCTTTCGAAATAGTCATCTAACTCCCGAAGCAATATTGTTAATGCAGTAAATATAGCTGCCATTCCGAACATTATTTTTGCCGCAGGTATGTGATCAGGTATTGTTGAACAATACAGATGTACTATTAAACTTGCGAGAATTATGTTTTTGATTAGGTTATATCGTTTCATGTTGTTACTCCTCTCCGTAGACATATTTGACAATTAATCTTGCATGAGCATTTAATTCTTCTTTTTCTTCCTTGATCTGCTCTGTAAGTTTTTCCCACTTAGCCCAAAATTCCTGGTACCCCGTCTCTTTCCATTTTGCAAAGACTCTGTCTCTTTCGTCTCTAAGTTCCTGAATTTTATTCTCGATACCCTTGTAATTTTCATAGGCAGTATCTGCAAATGCATTAACTGTTGGCATTGGCTTTCTTCTCCTTTCTTTTCTTATTTCGGTTTCTGTTACGTTTTACACGCTGCCATTCTTTGTAGTTCAATCCCTCACCTCCCTTTTCTATAATTCGCCTTTCATCCAAGCCATGAGTCTCCCTCTATTAATGTAGTATGTATACTCACTGCTTGTTTTGATTGCGTTTCCAAATGGAAACTTGTTCTGTTGCAGTGCTACTCTTAGGAACTGTTGTGTGCATCCTAATATCTCTGCTGCTTCTTTAATATCGACCTTCGCCTCACTCAATGTCCCCTGCTCCCTTCTGTTCCGACTCCTCTAACTGTGCATTGCGTTTCTTTTTTCTTGCAACATTCCTTCTGCTCTGCCCATAAAATATCCTTTCTCGTAATCACTCATGTTAGGGAGAGCTTCTGCGAATGTTTCCATTATTTCTTTTTCCCTGTTGCTCATATTTATCACCTCTTTTCTTTGTTATATATGAATATTTTCTGTTGTTTCTTGATTGCATTTTGACTGTTTGGTATAATCTTCCTAATACTAAAACTGGAAGGAATGATTATCATGAAGTTAAATCATAACTGTGTACGTGACATTTTAATTTTCTGCGAAGATTTCTTGTTATTTGGCGAAGATTTGTCTTGGCAACCACTCTCTTTAGATGATTTTTGCAATAGTCTTTCACAATATTCCAGAGAAGATATTGCGTATACTATATTAATTCTTGAAGAAGCCGCTTTAATTGTTGGTAGCATAGACAAATATTGTGGTGGAATTTATGACGTTACTATTTATCGCCTCACGTACAATGGTCATGAATTTGTAGACGCAATAAGACCTGAAAACGTATGGAAGAAAGTCCAATCGGTACTCAAGAGTATCGGTTCTTCTTCTATCCCTATTATTCAAAGTCTTGCTTCCCAATTCACTCTGGATTTTCTGAAGAATTTATAATTCTTTCTAACTGCGAATCAATGAAAATGTTGATTTCCTTTTTTAATTGATTCGCTTTTTCTTCTATGATTCGCTTCTCCATTGGTGAAATCCTATTTTTAGGTTTGCGGATGCGCATTTGCATCTCTAAGTGTAAAAATGCCTCTGCAATTTTTAACTTAGTATCTTTGAGCATTATTTCATCGAATTTTGTATCGACAAATTCCTCAATTGTTTTCAATCTTCTCACCTCTCTCTTCGTAAATAACTCTTCGAGCATTCGATTCACCTCGTTTCTTTACAAGTTAAACCTTGTTTAACTTTCTATGCAAAAAAATATAAACCATACTCTTCTTTTGAAATTTCTAAAAGGTATGACCATTTTTCAATATCTTCTTGCGAAAATCCACTATTGCCAGTCAGTTTTTTTGATACAGAATTTTCAGATAAACGGATAGCTTCAGCAAACTTCCCTTGACTTCCGAACTTCTCAATAATTCTTCCTCGTAACTTTAAATATTTGTATTTCAAACCCATTCCCTCCTTCTTTTTTTCTTGTAGTTTAACATCGTTTAACTTTGTTGTCAACCCAAAAGTTTAATTTTTTTTAACTTTTTGTTTGAT
Source organism: Tyzzerella sp. (assembly GCA_017472665.1). Lineage (GTDB taxonomy): Bacteria > Bacillota > Clostridia > Lachnospirales > Lachnospiraceae > Faecalimonas. The sequence goes on from JAFUOS010000010.1 coordinate 25,796, forward strand.
TGTTAAACAATGTTGTGTTATTATATGATTACAAATACCAACGGAGGTGAAAATACATGAAACATGCTCTTACTGCAAAACGGTTGTCTATTGCATTATCAAATGCAAATATGAAACCGCAAGAACTTGCAAATCGTTCAGAAGTAAATAAAGCGTCTATAAGTCAATATATAAACGGCTCTCACAAGCCCTCTAATATTAGTGCTGGTAAAATGGCAAGCGTATTGCAAGTTAATCCTTTGTGGCTTATGGGCTTCGATGTTCCAATGGTTGAAGTTGTTCCTAAGGTAATTTCAAAAAAGGGGGTCACTATCAATGTCCTTGGTCGTGTTGCTGCTGGTATTCCTATTGAAGCTGTTGAGGATATTATTGACACTGAAGAAATCGCCGAAGAGTTGGCAAAAACTGGTACTTTCTTCGGATTACAGATACATGGTAATTCTATGGAGCCTAAATTTAGTGAAGGTGATGTGGTGATTGTTCGCCAACAAAGTGATGCTGAATCTGGTGATATTGTTATTGCTACTGTAAATGGAAATAACGCTACTTGCAAACGTTTAAAGAAATATGAAACAGGTATTGCTCTCCTGTCTACGAATCCAGATTATGATCCAATGATTTTTACGAATGAAGAAATCGAAAATAAACCAGTAAGAATTCTTGGTAAGGTTGTAGAACTTAGAGCAAAGTTTTAATTGAATGTTACGCTCATGCGTGCAGATAAAAAGGGTATCTCAATGTAAGACACAAAGGAAGAGAGGGAATCAAAGATGGTTTGTCCAAAATGTGGAAGTACAAATGTAAATGTACAAGCAGTAACAGAAACAGAACTCAAGAACAAACACCACGGTTGTCTTTGGTGGTGTTGCATTGGATGGTGGTGGTGGCTTTTACTTACTATCCCTGCATTAATAGTAAAAATTTTTGCACCGAAGAAACAAAAATTGAAGACAAAACATATTTCTAAATGTGTCTGCCAAAATTGCGGTCATATGTGGAACGCATAAAATAAAAACCGCCTCAGTGCTGGAACACCAAGGCGGTATCCTCATAATCAATATGAGGTCGTATATAATGTATATATCCGAAGCAGATACATACAATACTCACAGAAATATTGTATCATCTTCGGAGCAGCTTCGCAACTCGGAACATTTGTTTTGGGAGGCTGTTATTTTTATACCCATTTTACAGAAACAAAAGGAGAAGATATTATGAAGATGCCAAATGGATATGGTTCTGTTGTGAATTTAGGAAAAAATCGTAGAAAACCTTGGGCTGTTCGTGTCACTACCGGATACAGGTTAAATGCAAATGGAACTTGCACTCAAACGTATAAGTATTTGGAATATTTCGAAAAGCGAAAAGATGCTTTTGCTTATCTTGCAGCTTATAATTCCGGTCAGGTTGTAAAAGAACACGAAGCACTCAGCGATATTCCGACCTTTAAGGAAATCTATGAATCCTGGATTGAATATAAGAAATCTCGCAAAAAACCTATCAGTAACAGTACTGCAAGAAATTATGATATCGCTTTTAATATGCTTTCCGACATTCATCACAAACGCATCAATATTATTACTCTTGATGATCTGAACTTGAATGTAGCAAAGTACAGCGATAAATCAAAATCTACACTCGGTTTTATCCGGACTGTGTTGAAGCAGTCTTTTGATTATGCTATTAAGCGTGGACATATCGAGAAGAATATAACTAATTACGTTGATTATGAATATACGGAATCCGAAGAAGAAATACACAAAGACTTTTCTTTGGAAGAGATTGAAAAACTTTGGGAACTGCTGCCACTCTATCCTGATATCAAGTTTGCATTAATACTTTGTTATACTGGCATGAGACCTCAGGAAATGGTCAAAATCAAAACAGAGAATGTTTTTATCAATAAAAGGTATATGATTGGTGGTATAAAAAGCGAAGCTGGAACAAATCGCAAAATACCACTTCATAAAAAAATCATTCCTTTGATCGAAGAACTATATAATTCGGACAATGAATATCTGGTTATGACTCCAAATGGAATTCCTTATTCTTATTCGAATTTTCGTCAAAATGTATGGAAACCACTTATGTTGCAAATTAGTATGGACCACTTAATGCATGATGGACGTCACACTCTTTCCACTGGTCTCAAACGTGTTGGTGCAGATAATCTGTATCGGAAACTTATCATGGGCCATTCTATAGAAGATCTCACTGACAGAGTTTATACGCACGTTCCTGTTTCGGAATTAGTTAAAACCATTGACATGTTAGACTACTAATTTGTATATTACGCGTATATTACCTGTATATTACGCAAGAAAAACCACCCATTTTTAAGCAATTTTTGAAATTGAAAAAGCCCGAAAATTCAACGTTTTCGGGCTTTGATTTTTTCTCTAAGCTAACTTAGATTTTGCTAATTCTGCTAATGTTGCGAAACCTTGAGCATCATTTACTGCCATATCAGCTAAGATTTTTCTGTTGATTTCAACACCTGCTACTTTTAAGCCGTGCATCATCTTGCTGTATGATAAACCGTTAATTCTAGCTGCTGCGTTGATACGAGCAATCCATAATTGTCTCATCTGACGTTTACGTTGTTTTCTACCAGCGTATGCAGATGTTAAAGCTCTCATTACTGATTGTTTTGCAACTCTGTATTGTTTTGATCTGGCTCCTCTGTAACCTTTAGCCAGTTTTAAAGTTCTATTATGTCTTTTTTTAGCGTTCATACCGCCTTTTACTCTTGCCATGTCCTTCTAATCCTCCTTCAAACTTACTCCAAATCTTATAAGTATGGTAATACTTTCTTCATGTTCTTTACGTTTGTAGCATCTGTGATAGTTGCTTGTCTAAGATTTCTTTTTCTTTTTGTAGATTTCTTAGTTAAGATATGGCTCTTGTAAGCTTTATTTCTTTTAAGTTTACCTGTAGCTGTTTTTTTGAAGCGCTTTGCAGCTGCTCTATTTGTTTTTAATTTTGGCATGATGTTTTCCTCCTTGATAAATGCTTATTATTTTTAACGTTTTTCAGTTAAAACCATGCTAATGCTTCTGCCTTCGAGTTTTGCAGGCTTTTCCACTGTTGCTACATCTTTCATCATATCTGCGAAATCATCTAAGATATGTTTGCTGGTAGCCATGTGAGCCATCTCTCTTCCTCGAAAACGTAAAGTAACTTTTACTTTATCACCTTTTTGAATGAACTTTTTCGCACTGTTCACTTTCGTGTTCAGATCGTTCGTATCGATGTTTGGTGAAAGACGCACTTCCTTCACGTCAACCGTTTTTTGCTTTTTCTTTGCTTCTTTTTCTTTTCTTGTCATTTCATATTTGTATTTACCGTAATCGATAATCTTACAAACAGGTGGTTTTGCTGTTGGAGCAATCTTTACTAAGTCAAGCTCAGCTTCCAATGCAAGTTTCATTGCTTCCTTTGCTGACATAATACCTAACTGATCGCCATTTTCTCCGATCACACGTACTTCCTTGTCTCTGATTTGCTCGTTAATCATTAATTCGCTAATGGTCGTGCACCTCCAAAAAATAATACTTACTTTACTCGTTCCTTGCGCATAAAAAAATGAATAGCATTCACTATCCACTCCATCTTCCGCATACTTCAAGCTACATGTGTATCCTTATTATGCTTCAATATCAACCTCTGGTCACTCGTTTATGCCAGGGTGAGAGTGGAACTCTACTTTCTTTTTCGCTTCACGCAATTGGTATGTTACCATAATCACAAATCCTTGTCAACATGTTTTTTTGTAAATATATCAACTTTTTATAGGAGTACCGTGTATTTTATATCATCTCACACAATATTTCAACAATTTTCTTGCCTTTATTCCCATGTTATGGCATAATTATTCGTAGCTTTTTATTACAATAAAGCGTCAAATCACAATTAAATATCGAGGAGGAATTTATAAAATGAATCAACGTAGTAATTTTACTAGTAAGATTGGTTTTGTCCTTGCTGCTGCCGGTTCAGCTGTCGGTCTCGGAAACATTTGGCGTTTCCCTTATCTTGCTGCACAACACGGTGGTGGAACTTTCTTGTTAGTATATTTGATTCTGTCTGTAACTTTTGGTTTCACATTAATGGTTGCCGAAATTGCAATCGGACGAAAAACAGGATTGAGTGCCATTGGAGCATTCAAAGCATTGGATAAGCGCTTTGGATTCTTAGGAGTTCTTACATCACTTGTTCCAATCATTATCCTTCCATATTACAGTGTAATTGGTGGATGGGTAATTAAATATTTTGCAACTTATGTTTCTGGTGGTGCACACGCTGCTGCTGATGACTCATATTTTACAAACTTTATCGGTTCACCTATTGAACCAATTGGCTGGTTCTTCTTATTTATCGCCCTTACTGCTGTCATTGTATTATTCGGTGTCGAAAAGGGTATTGAAAAAGTAAGTAAATTTATGATGCCAGTTCTTGCTATATTAACCATAGGCATTGCGGTTTATGTTATCACAAGACCTGGTGCTATGGATGGTGTTATATACTACATTAAACCTAACTTCAAGGACTTCTCGCCTACTACCATCCTGGCGGCTATGGGACAATTATTCTACTCCATGTCGTTGGCAATGGGTATCATGGTTACATATGGTTCATATATGAAAAAAGATAACAACTTGGAAAGTTCTGTTCGTCAGATTGAGATCTTCGATACAGCAATTGCTTTCCTTGCAGGTCTTATGATTGTACCTGCCGCATATATGTTCTACGGCGGCTCTACAGAAGGCCTCAAAAAAGGACCAACACTTATGTTCGTGATTCTTCCAAAAGTATTTGAAGAAATGCCAGGCATTATGGGAACTATTATCGGTGTTGCATTCTTCTTATTAGTATTTTTTGCTGCTCTTACATCTTCTATCTCATTGATGGAAACGGTTGTTTCTATTATTATGGATAAGGTAAAATGGAACAGGAAATTTACTTGTATCGTAGTTACTGTATTTTCACTGATTATGGGTATTCCTTCTTCATTGGGATTCAACGTATGGGGACACATTACATTCTTAAATGATCTTACATTCTTAGACTTATTTGACTTTGTAAGCAACAGTGTGATTATGCCAATCGTAGCGTTCTTTACATGCATCCTTGTTGGTTTTATTATTGGACCAAAGGTTGTTGCAGATGAAGTTAAAGAAACAGATGGCAAATTTAAGAGTGAAAAATTATTTACAGTGATGATTAAATGGGTTGCACCAATTTTCATTCTTGCAATTCTTGCATTCTCAGTTGCAGAAGGTATGGGTTGGATTACTGTATAAAACTATCAAGAGCAAGTCGAACGACTTGCTCTTATTTTTATTTTAATTTCACATTCACATAACTTCTCCCAGACACAGTTCGATTAAATACAATCGAACACACAATAATAATCGTTCCTATTAAAAATCCTACCCAGTTGAAGCATGCTGTTAAGACAAGCAAAAGCAATCGCATAAATTTAAGCGCATACCCTAGTTCAAAGTTCGGCTGCGTATAATTTGCCACAGCAACAAATGCCATATAAAGCATTACCTCCGAATTAAACCACCCAGACTGTACCGAAAACTCTCCCATCACAATACCTGCAATGACACTGAGCGGTGTGCTGAGCATACTTGGCGTATTCATCGCAGCAAGCCTCAGTCCGTCAATTGCCAGTTCCAATATCAACAGTTGGAAAATCAGCGGTATATTTACTGTATCTTTTATTGCAACAAAATCAAACACTTCTGGAAGCCAATTTAAATTCTGCATAAATAGTAAAAACAGCGGAGTCAAAAAGACAGTCCCTATCGTAATCAGTGCCCTTGCCACTTTCAAATACACATTCGTAATGGTTGGAAAATAATAGTCATTTGCCTCCTCAATGATATCAAAAATGGAGGTTGGCAATATCATTGCAGATGGCGAATTGTCAACCAAAATCACAATTTTCCCTTCCAGAAGGCATGCCGCTGCAGTATCCGGCCTTTCTGTGAACTTAAACTTCGGAAATGGATTGAACCATTTGCGTTTAAACAATGCTTCTGCCAGACTCTGTTGATTCATACGAAGTGCCTCACAATCCATGCTTTTTAATTGTCCCGTAATTTTCTGAAGAAGCTGCGTATCTACCCTGTCAGACATGTAGCAGAGTGTTACGTCTGTTCTGGAGCTTTTCCCCACATCAAACATCTGCATCACAAGATGTGGGTCTCGAATTCTTCTTCGAATTAACGCCGTATTAAATACAATCGTCTCTACAAATCCATCTCTAGAGCCTCGAAGCGATTTATCTTTTTCTGGCTCATCCACACTTCTTGCCGGATATGTCCGGCAGTCAATGGCGATACATGCCTCATACCCTTCCACAAACATACAAGTGACGCCCGATAAAATGTTTCGGATAATTGCATCAAAATCTGTAATCACATCTACTTCTACATAGGAAACCGCCATCTTTGAAAAGCCGGTTGCCGTGCTTGGCATGTCTTCTTTTTTAATCATAAAAAAAGAAGACATGAGTTTCTGCATCGTATCATCCTTCGTAAATCCATCTATAAAATAAAACGTGCATTTTCGTTCTCCAACAATAATGTCCCTCTGTATCAGGTCAAAGCTATCTTTGACTGGCAACACTGTATTAATATAATTTACATTTTCCTCCAGTGTTTCAAACACCTTTCCATATTCGCTCATAAACAAACCTCCGCATGGTATTCTTATCCTTAGAATTACCAAATACGGAGGTTTTATGTGAGTTCAATTTTTATTTTCCAGTAGATCCAAATCCACCTGCGCCGCGAACAGTATCACTAAGTTCTGCCACTTCTTCAAATTCTACCGCTAGGAATGGAACCACAACAAGCTGTGCAATTTTTTGCTGTGGCGCTACCTTTCTCACCACTTCGCTGTCATTGTGAAGTGCCACACACACTGGTCCTCTGTAGTCTTCATCCACTACTCCAACACAGTTTGCTGGGCGAAGTCCTTCTTTTGCTGATAAACCGCTTCGCGCAAATACACCGCCCCAGTATCCTTCTGGGATTTCCATTGCCACACCAGTGTTAATCATATAGGTTTCATGTGGTTTGATTTCAATGGTTTCCTGTAAATCTGCAAACAAGTCATACCCTGCTGCGAATGCGCTCCCTCTTTCTGGGAGTTTTGCTGTCTCGCTCAATTTTTTAATATTGATTTTCATGCTTCTATACTCCTATGCTATTTATTCGTAATCATCTTCATGAAATACTACCGTCCCTGTTGCCAAAGAAGGCTGCACATCAATCACTCTCTGGTTCGAACTTCCTACCCAGTGAAGGTTTACATCTTTTTTAGCGACTACAAATTCTCCATCGACCAAAACATCCAAATACTGCATTACCTTCAGGTGTTTTACTTCTTCCCACATCGAACCTGTATAAAGCCAAATAGACTTATTCGGATATTTTTCGCGAATTTCTTTTGCCAGTTCCGTTACGTCATATGCATTGGCAATATGTAGCGGATCCCCGCCGCTGAATGTGATTCCGTGGATATAATCTTTTTCTAATTCATCGAAAATTTCCTGTTTTGCAGCCTGGTCAAATTCCAATCCACCGTTTGGATCCCAAGTGATTGGATTATGACACTCTTTGCAGCAATGATTGCAGCCTGCCACCCACAACACGACACGGAGTCCGTCGCCATTTAGCATATCATCTTTTGTAATATTGTGATATCGCATGTTACATCGATTTCCTTTCTGCTATTTCCGCCATCTTTGCGTCATTTAGACGTGTATCACCTTTTACACGCGAATATGACAAATATCCATTCATACGGTCGATTTTGGTCAAGTTTTTACTTCCACATTTTGGGCATACGTCCATAGCCAATTCTTCGTGACCACAGTCATCACAATATGCCAATGAAAGATTAACTCCTTCATAAAATCCCATATCCATCGCACGACGCACCAAAGCTTTGATGGCTTCTTTGTTATAATTAATTGGATATTTTACATACTGAATTTTTCCGCCATTACTCAGCTCCCAGAATCTTCCTTCCAAATCCTGTTTTTGGATTGGCGTAATATCTTCTGAAACATGACAGTGGAAACTGTTACTTACATATTCTCTGTCAGATACATTTTCAATAATGCCATATTTTTTACGGAACTGCTTTACTTGAACTCCACACAAATTTTCTGCCGGAGTACCATAAATTGCATACAAATGTCCGTCTTCTTCTTTAAACTCAGAAATCTTTTTGTTGATATATTCCAGTACTTCCACCGCAAACTGTCCATCTTCTACCAATGATTTTTTATTGTGAAGCTGCTGTAACTCATTCAAGGCTGTAATACCGAATGATGCTGTTGCCGATTTTAATAATGGTTTAATCTTATCATATAATCCCAGTTTGCCACCGTAAAAACCACCTTCGCAGTAAGCAAGCGGATTGGTTGACGCCTTTAATTCTCCCAAATAATCATACGTACGAATGTGAAGTTGTCTTATTAATTCCAAGTAATAATCCAGTACTTCATAGAAGTCCTTGCTCTCTTGTTTTGCTTTCGCATAAATCATTGGCAAATGAAGGCTGACAGCACCGATGTTAAAACGACCCACAAAAACAGGAGTATCGTTTTCATCAGCTGGATTCATGCCGCCCCTTTCATACCAAGGTGAAAGGAATGCACGGCAACCCATTGGGCTGACAATCTTTCCATATTGTTTATACATACTTGCAACATATCCTTTTCCAGTCAAGCTTAACCAATCAGGATACATAGTTCTTCTTGAGCACTCAATACCTGCTTCAAACACATCCTCGCATTCCTTACCCGGTCCATGCAAATTCTCATCATACAAGAACACAATCTTCGGGAACAATACCGGTTTCTTATGTCCTTTCTTGCCTTGTCCTTTTTGGCGAACCTTCAACATTGTAATGGTTGCTAGTTTTCCGTATTTAGAAGTATTGATACCTGCAGTCACCGTAATAAATGGATAATCTCCGCGGCTGGAAGAAACGGAATTGAACTTGTATTCCCATCCTTGGAATCCCTGTTCCATCTCTTTTTCCAAATCTGCCCAAGCTACCTCTTCTGCCTTTTCATCAGAAAGTCCCAACTCTTTGTACTTCTTTAATAATTTCTTGTGTGATTTCTTAGCGTATGGTTCCAAGATTTCATCCACGCACGGAACGGTAAATCCTCCATACTGCTGGCTTGCTGCACTAAGCACGATATCTCCGATAACGTCAAATGCAACATCCAATGTCTTTGGTTCGTTGTACCAGAGATTTCCCATTTCAAATCCGCCACTGAGTACATTCTTTACATCAAACAGACAACAATTCATCGTATCTCGTCTAGCTGACATATCATGAATATAAATGTATCCTTCACGAATTGCCTGAATTTCTTCTACAGTTAAGAAAAACTTTTTATATAATTCTTTATTCAACTCATTAAAAATAAGACTTCTCTTGGTAGATACCAAAGCACTATCTGTATTGCTGTTTTCTTTATCACCGATGTACATAATCGATTGACTCTTTTTATATACATCATCCAGCATCTGTACGAAGTCTTGCTTATAGTTTCGATAATCACGATAGCTTTTTGCAACGATTGGATTTACCTTCTCCAACGCACCTTCTACCACATTGTGCATCTGTGCAATCTGCACTTCCTTTACGCCCATCTTCTGCACTTCTTCTTCTACAAACTTACATATAAAGTCTAATTCTTCCTGTGTAAACTTTATCAATGCACGATATGCCGATTTATTGACTGCAACAACGATTTTTTGAACGTTAAAGTCTTCCTTCGTGCCGTCTTTCTTGACTACTTTAATCATTTTCTCTTCTCCTTTCGTATTTTTCGAGCTTCTATATTTAGTGCCACTCTATATTTTCCAACACTATATACAGTATTTCCGTGTGACATTAATATTATCATCCTCGCTACATATCGTCAACCAAAATACAGCAAAAATAATACACAAAAATTCACTTGTTTTCCTCCCGGATTTTTGGTTAAAAATTAGGGTAACAAATTTCTTTGCTACCCTATCTTTCCATTCTATCTTTACTCATCATCTTCCAAAATATACGGAGTTGCCTGATAGACATAGTAATTAATCCAGTTTGTATAAAAATTATTAGCATGAGATCTCCAAGTCAAGAGCGGCTTGTTCTCACAATTATCATCTTTGTAATAATTCTTTGGAACATCAATATCCAATCCTTTATTCTTATCTCTCATGTATTCATTATGTAATGTCACTCGATCATATTCTGGATGTCCCATCACAAAAATCTGCTTTCCTTCATCGGCCATTGAAAGAAATACACCTGCTTCGTCCGATTCTGCAAGTATCGTCAGACGTTTTTCCTGCTTAATCGATTCTGTAGGAACCGTCGTATGGCGGGAATGCGGTGCCAAGAATACATCATCAAACCCACGAACCAATGGTGTCTTACGGTTTTGCACACGATGTTCGAACACTCCAAATAATTTTTTATCCAACTGCACTTTGTCAATCCCGAAATGATAATAAAGTCCAGCCTGTGCACCCCAGCATAAATGTACCGTGGAAGTTACGTGCGTTTTTGTCCACTCCATAATCTCTTTCAACTCTTCCCAGTAGTCCACTTCTTCAAACAGCATCTGTTCTACTGGTGCACCCGTGATAATAAATCCATCAAATCTTTGTTTCTTGATTGCTTCAAATGGCAAATAGAATTTATTCAAATGACTTGTCGATGTATTCTTAGACTCATGGCTTGATACATTCACAAAAATCACATCTACCTGAAGCGGCGTATTAGATAAAGAACGCAGAATCTGCAATTCCGTATCTTCTTTCAGCGGCATCAGATTCAAAAGCCCCACTTTCAATGGTCTGATATCCTGCGACATCGCACGCGATTCATCCATCACAAATATATTCTCTCGTTCTAAGATTTCTTTTACTGGTAAATCATTTTGTACACGAATTGGCATTGCCTATTCTCCTTTCTTTTCTTCTACAATATCTACTTTTCCTGTCGCGTCTTCGTTTTGTACCTCGACGTATTTTCCATTATCATCCACATAATTCACGCCATCATAGCTAGATGTGGTCGTTGGCAGTTTCTTTTCCTCTAATCGCTGTGCAACAAACAACTTCGCGATATAATAGATCATCGCAAAAGTCGGCACTCCAATAATCATACCGACGATGCCAAACAAACCGCCGCCCAAAAGAATCGCAAATACGACCCAGAATGCAGACAGTCCAGTGGAGTCTCCCAAAATCATTGGACCAATAACATTACCATCTAACTGTTGCAAAAGCAAAATAAAGATAATGAAATACACTCCTTTTATCGGATCTGCCAAAAGAATCAAAATCGCACTTGGAATCGCCCCAATATATGGTCCAAAAAATGGAATCACATTTGTCACACCCACAATCACACTGACCAGCAGGGCATATGGCATTTTCAAGAGGCTGACACCGATGAAACAAAGCACACCGATAATTGCAGAATCAATAATCTTTCCAATAATAAACCCACCGAAAATCTCATTGCTTTTTCGTGCAATGTGCAAAGTCAGATTAGCACGTTTGGCCGGCATCAACGCATAGATGATTTTTCTCCCCTGATTTTGAAATTGTTCCTTACTGAACAGCACATACACCGCTACAATGAGGCCAACCAGGACATCAAAAACTCCACTGATTACATTAATCACACCAACTGCTGCACTGGTCATTAATACATTTGTCTGCTTTAACAAATCAGTCTTTGCCCATTCTTCTAAGGTCTCACTTCCCTGTCTCAAGACATTTTCCAAAAATTTATTGATTGGCTGATCGCCTTCCTGAAGTTTGCTGACATAATCAATAAATTCCTCAATTTGTCCTGGAAGTGTCTTAAATAAATCTCCGATACTCCTAATCAATTCCGGAATCACCATATTAAACAGTGCCGTCAGTAACGCCGCTGCAACGATGAAGGCAATCAAAATTCCAGTGCTTCTTCCTATTTTGTGTATCCATTTTTCATTTTTTATAACTTTACCCAGAAGGAGTTTCACATATCTCTCTACCAACTTCACGATCGGATTTAGCAGGTATGCCACCACAAATCCATAAACAATCGGTCTTACGATACCCAATATTTCCCCGACAAATTCTGAAATGTACTCAAAACGCAGGAATGCAAAATAACATATAATGCAGGCTCCGATAATCAGAAAAACCGTAATTCCTTTTCGAAAATGTTCTTTTATCTTTGAACTTCCAGTTTCTCCGAAAGTTGGCTTTTTATCATAATAATTCATTGACGTTTGTCCTTTCACGCATTTCCTCTATTATACATTCCTTCACTTTCCTCCGTCAACCTAATTGCGCCTAAAAAAGACAAAAAAGAAGATTGCCGTAAATCAGCAATCTCCTTTCTCTTTTTCTGTTACATTTCTTTTTCAAAGGATGCACATTCTGTTTCATCCGAACGACATGCGGCATTTCCGCCGACACTGATTTTACCTGCGTGACATTTGCATGAAGTATTATACTTGCACTCTTTTGCCTGACAGTCTACATTGCTTATTGCAGATGCTTCCCCTGTAGAGTTGGAATAGGAATCTCCCTTTTTCTCTACAAAACTTGCACAACTAGTATCTTTTGCTGTCTGTGCAGAGCTTCCTGCAACTTCGATTCCATCCAAATCGCAATACTCATTTTTATTATGCACGCATGTGTGCACATTACATTTTAATTCTGGCATGACATACCTCCTGTTTTGCATTTTTTATTGCAAACATAGTATGGTACATTTTTCAAAATTTATACTCTCAAATTATCTTCCGCAGCATTTTTTGTATTTTTTACCGCTTCCGCATGGACATGGATCGTTTCTTCCAACTTTCTTTTCTTTACGGATTGTTCCAGAAGCTTTTTGCTCCTTGTATAACTCTTTTCTCTTTTCTTCCGAGAAAATATTATCCCATTGTGGTAATTCATATAACCAGTCAGCTTTTGCTGCAACCATGTTTTTGTAAAGTTTTTCTTTATCAAATGCAAGGCTTACTACTGTATCCTCTTCCATTTCTTCAATTGGATTTTCTTCTTTCAAGCTTTCATTGATTCCATCTAAGAATCCTGTCATTGTGAAAACTTCTATTCCATATTTTTCTGCAAGTTCTTTTACAGTTCCTTTTACTTCTTCATCTGGGTTTTCTAATAATTGTTCATAAATTCCTTTTTCAATCTCAAAATATGTTCCCCAAAATTTTTGTAATGCTGCTCGATCCATTTCTTGTGAATAAGCGGCGTCTCTCCATTCTTTTAATAATGCCATCTTTCTATCTCCTTTGTATATAAAATACGTTTCATTCATGTATCATAGCATTCTGCTCCATTTTGGTCAATAGTTTGCCTCGCTTTTCTTCTATCTAAATATTCCTGTATCGTGAGCACTTCATATGGGGTGTTTTTTCTTTCTTCTTCCATGTTCCGCCTCCTATCTATGCCAAAATCCCACTGTACTAATCTATGATACAAGGATAATTTTTATGAATTTTAATAGTAATTTTTTGATTTTTCTTGACATATCATAAGGAAAGCGAATACACTAATACTAATTGTTAAAGGAGAGATGATTTATGGAACATTTAATAATACCAGATGGCTATCAGTCTCCACTTACAATCAGGGAAACTGAAGTTGCCATCAAAGAGATTAAAGACCATTTCGAGAGAGCACTTGCAAAATCTTTGCATCTGACACGAGTTTCCGCACCACTGTTTGTAAAGCCAGAATCTGGCCTCAATGATAACTTAAATGGTGTAGAAAGACCCGTTGCTTTCGGAATCAAAGAGCAAAACGACAGCGAAGTAGAGATTGTACATTCTCTTGCAAAATGGAAACGTTACGCATTAAAACGCTATGGTTTTCATTCTGGCGAAGGACTCTATACAGATATGAATGCCATTCGCCGCGACGAAGATACTGATAATATTCATTCTATCTACGTAGATCAATGGGATTGGGAAAAAGTAATTTCCAAAGAAGAACGAAACACAGAGACACTGCAGTATACTGTTCGCAAAGTGTACTCTGCCTTAAAAGAAACAGAAAGCTATATCTCTAGAAGATATAACTACATAGAACCAGTCCTTCCAGATGAGATTACATTTATCACATCACAAGAGTTGGAAAATATGTATCCAGACAAATCACCAAAAGAGCGAGAATACATCATTGCCAAAGAAAAAGGCGCTGTATTCATTTCTCAAATCGGAAAATATCTGATTTCCGGAGAAAAACACGATGGTCGTGCACCTGACTATGATGATTGGGAATTAAATGGTGATATTATTGTTTACTACCCGGTTCTTGATATCGCTTTGGAATTGTCGTCTATGGGTATCCGTGTAGATGAAGATTCGTTAAAACATCAATTAGACGTGGCTGGCTGCCCAGAACGTGCAGAATTAGATTTCCAAAAAGCTCTTTTAAACCATGAGCTTCCATATACGATTGGGGGAGGTCTTGGCCAGTCTCGTATTTGTATGTTCTGTCTGCGCAAGGCGCATATTGGGGAAGTGCAATCTTCTACCTGGCCGGAACATATTGTAAAAACGGCGACCGAAAACGGAATTCAATTATTATAAACCAAAAAGGGACACCCCTAAGCTCAATGGGAGGACGTAGTTAAATTGAATTTTACTACGTCCTCCCATTGAGCTTAGGGGTGTCCCTTTTCTATCATGACAACCCAAAAAAGTAACTCAACACATCTTTCAATGCGCTTCCATAGGTGATTTCTTTCATATCTTCAGCAGCGACAATATCCACTCTTCCAAGTTCCTTACCATCTAGATAATATTTTGCTTCCCCCAACTTTTGACCCTTTTTAATCGGTGCCTTTATATCCTCTTGAATTTCTACCTTCCTTTCAATCGCACTCACATTTGCACCTGTTGTATCCACATATGCAAATGACGATTTTTGTTTTGCTTTTACCACTTTTTCAACGCCTCGCTTCACTGCAACAGGTTCCACAGTTGGCGCTGTTTCTTCCTCATATTTATTGCATTTTCCAAAGCCATAAGACAGCAATTTGACTGCGTCTGCATTCCGGGTCTTGCTGTCATCTGCCGCCATGATTACCGCAATTAATTCCGTACCGTCTTTCTCCGCTGTTGCAGAAATACAGAATTTCGCCTGACTGGTAGAGCCCGTTTTTAATCCGGTTGCATATTCATAATGTCGGACCAGCTTATTTGTATTGGTAAGACCAAATTCCGTGGAGCCTTTCTTTGTGGTATGGATGATGTTTTCCTGCCAAATCATGCAGTAGTCACGAATCTGTGGGTATTTCGTAATGAGTTCCCGTGACATCAAGGCGATATCTCTCGCTGTTGTTAAATGTCCGTCTGCATCTAATCCATTACAGTTTATAAAATGAGTATTGGCCATCCCAAGGCCTTCCGCCCTCTGATTCATCTGTGAGACAAATTCCTCTTCACTTCCGCATATGTACTCTGCCATCGTCACACAGGCGTCATTGGCACTGGCTACAGAAATGCATTTTATTAACGTTTCTACCGTCTGTACTTCTCCTGGTTCCAAATAAACCTGCGAACCGCCCATAGAGGCCGCATATTCCGAGGTCGTTACCTCATCTTCTAATTTAATTTTCCCTGCTTCTAATGCATCAAAAATAAGAAGTAATGTCATAATTTTTGTAACACTGGCAGGCGGTCTCTTAGAATCTGCATCCTTCTCATAAATTATTTGGCCTGTGGAAGCTTCCATGAGAATGGCTGACGGTGCAGATAATTCTACTGACGCTGCCTCCTCTGCAGCCTCTCCCGTAGTCTCTCCTGTCGTTTCTTTCGTCGTCTCCTCTATTGTCATTTCTTCTGCCGTTCCTGTCGCATCCTCTGTGCCCTCACTCGTAGTTTCACTTGTCATCTCTATCGTTGCCGCTTCTGCATTTCCCTGTGCAAGCACAGGCTGCGCACACAATACCACACCCAGCAATATGGCCAACAATCGTTTCATCATAGACGCTCCGCACCTTTATCGATTACTACCAGTGTATGAATCCCATTTTCAAAATATGACAAAAGGCAACTACGCATATGCGTAGCCGCCTTACTTGCATTCCCATTATCCATCTCAATCTAGTTTGTATAGTTATCAAAATATCCCTGTACCAAAACAACTGGTGTGCCTTTATCTCCAGAACCACTTGTAAGGTCACATAAAGAACCAATCAAATCTGTCAACTGTCTCGGAGTCGTTCCCTGAGAAGCCATATCTCCTACCAAGTTGCTATTCTTTTCTTTAATACGCTTTGAAATCGCTTCTTTTAAAGCTTCCCCGCTTAAGTCTGCAAAATCATTGTCTGCAAGATATTTTAATTTCAATTCGTTTGGTGTCCCTACCAAACCTGTTGTGTATGCTGGTGATACTACAGGGTCAGCTAATTCCCATATTTTTCCTTGTGGATCTTTGAAAGCACCGTCCCCGTAAACCATAACTTCCACGTGTTTTCCTGTCTTGTCTAAAATTTGTTTTTGAATATTTTCTACCAATTCAAAACATTCTTTCGGAAATAGCTTAATCGTATCTTCTGTAGATTTGTTGGAACCAAGAAGACCATATTTTGTGTTGTATCCACTTCCGTTAACAGGGGCAGTCATAATATCATCTAAGCCACATACTCTCTCTGCACCGTTTTCTTTCAAAATACGTTTTGTTCTTGCACGTGTATGGATATCGCAAGTTAATACGTTCTTTGTATAATCTAAGATCACCCTTGGATTGTTTGCAAAAATAATTTCAACCTCTGCGCCAGTTTCTCTGATTAAGTTACCGTAATATTCCACATAATCAACACCGGTAAATTCGTGTTTATTTTCACCGAATAATTCTCTGTATTTTTCTAAGGTTAAAACATCGCTGTATGGATTGATACCTGTATCATCTAACTGATCATAAGTTAACAACGCATTTCCAACTTCATCACTCGGGTAGCTGAGCATTAATACCACTTTTTTCGCTCCCATTGCAATCCCTTTTAAGCAGATTGCGAAACGATTTCTTGACAGAATTGGAAAAATCACTCCGATGGTTTCTCCGCCCAGTTTTACTTTAACATCTTCTGCTATTGCTTGAACAGATGCGTAATTTCCTTGTGCTCTGGCAACGATAGATTCTGTCACTGAAATAACATCTCTGTCTCTTAATTCAAATCCTTCGCTTTCTGCTGCGCCTAAAACACTTTCTACAACAATGTCTGCTAAATTATCATTTTCTCGGATAATCGGACATCTGATACCTCTTGAAATTGTTCCTACTCTTCTTTCCATGTGATCGTCTCCTACCTTTTATGTTTTTTTACTATATACCTACATTCCTTAAGAATCACAGAAGAATTATACTATATTTTGAAACTGATGTAAAATATTTTTTAAACAGTTCATCCCTATGGCAAATTTTATTGTCACATAAGCGGCGCAACAAGTCTTAACGCGCTTCCAATAATCTTCTCCAAAATGTTTCTGGAACGAACACTCATCAACGTAACCTTTTCACATTTCTTCAAAGTTTCTTGGAAATCTCGCTCAATATCCCATACTACCGGATTGTTATAAATAAAAGCACCACATTCAAAATGATGATAAAAGCTGCGATAATCCAGATTAATCGTACCCACCGTTGCAGTATCATTATCTGATACAAACACTTTTGCATGGACAAATCCAGGAGTGTATTCGTAAATCTGCACACCTGCTTCAATTAGTTCTTCATAATAGGTCTTCGCCAAGACAAACGCATACCACTTATCCGGAATATGAGGCATAATAATAATCACTTCAATTCCGCATTTTGCAGCAAAGGTCAGCGCTGTCACCATCTCATTGTCTAAAATCAGATACGGCGTCATAATATGCACATATTTTTTTGCGTGATTCAAAATATGAAAATAAACCTGTTCCCCGATGATTTCTTTATCAAATGGACTATCTCCATATGGAAGCACAAATCCCAGTTCCCGCCTAATATCCAATGATTTCGGGGTTAAATATTTTGTATAGCTTTCTGGTTGTCTCTGGGTAATATTCCACATCTGTAAAAACAGAATAGTAAGGTTCTGCACTGCTTCGCCTTCTAACATAACAGCCGTATCTTTCCAATGTCCAAAACGTTCTTTTGCATTGATATATTCATCTGCCAGGTTAATTCCACCAGTAAATCCGACTTTTCCATCAATCACACAAATTTTTCTATGATCTCGGTTATTCTGATAAGAAGACAGAACCGGTCTGACCGGACTGAAAACTTTGCACTTGATTCCATGCTTCCTCATATGCTTTTCGTAGCCATACGGAAGTGTCACCAGACATCCCATGCCGTCATACATAAAGCGCACTTCCACACCAACCTTTGCCTTTTCGATCAAAATCTCCAAAACACTGTCCCACATTTCACCTTCTTCTACAATAAAATATTCCATAAAAATGAAATGCTCTGCTTTCTGTAACTGTTTCTTCAATTCTTCAAATTTTTCTTCTCCGTAAGCAAAATATTTAACTGCTGTATTACGTTGAACGGGAAAAGCCAACTGATGGCTGAGATAATGGGCCAAATTGGCATTCGCAGGCTTTGATACTCGAAGTGACTCCAGTGCCTCTTCGTCCTGCTTCATGTACTCACACGTAGCTGTGCTGAGTTCTGAAAGCCTCCGCTCAATCATCCCAGCACCCGGCATAACCTTCATAAAGAGATAAAATGCCGTTCCAAAAAATGGCAACACAAAAATCAATAAAATCCACGTGATTTTAAATGCAGGATTACTTTTGCTATTGATAATGTAAATGACCGAAACCACCTCTAGAAGCAAAAAAGCGGCATCAATATACGCTTCATATTCTCTCAGGTTTGTCAAAGATATCCCAAAAATTGCAATCTGCAAAAGCAACAAAACTGCAAGCAGGGTTACTCTGCTGAAAACAAACTGAAAAATTCCTTTTTTCGCTTTTTTCACCGGCTTCAAATTTTTGTAATCCATATAAAATCCTTTCCTACTTTTATAAAACAAGGGGCGAAAACTATCTTCCGCCCCATCACTTCTTTTATTTTGGTAATTTAAACGAACTCTTCAAGGATACAATTCGGTTAAATACCAATGCATCTGGTTTTGAATCTTTTGCATCCACACAGAAATATCCATGTCGTACAAACTGGAAACTGTCATATGCTTTTGCGTCTTCAAAACTTGGTTCTAAATAGCATTCTTTTAATACTGTCAATGAATTTGGATTTAAATTAAGTGATCCGTCTTCTTTATTATATACACCTTTTTCTTCATCCACAATATTTTCATACAAACGTACTTCTGCTTTTGTCGCATAAGCAGCCGGTACCCAGTGAATGGTTCCTTTTACTTTACGTCCGGTAAAGCCTGTTCCACATTTTGTTTCTGGATCGTAAGTACAGTGGATTTCTGTCACTTTTCCATTTTCGTCTTTTACAAAGCTTTCACATTTTACAAAATAAGCATGCATCAGACGTACTTCATTGCCTGGGAACAGTCGGAAATATTTCTTTGGTGGTTCTTCCATAAAGTCTTCTCTGTCAATATACAGTTCTCTACAGAATGGTACTTTTCTAAATCCGAGTTCTTCATTTTCCAAATTGTTTGCTACATCTAAATATTCAACCTGTCCTTCCGGATAGTTGTCGATAATCAATTTGATTGGATCTAACACTGCCATCATACGTGGCTTTTTCATCTTCAAATCTTCACGGATACAGTATTCTAACATCGCATAATCTACAGAACTATTGCTCTTTGAAACACCACACATTTCTACAAACATTTTCAAAGATTCTGGTGTGAATCCACGTCTTCTAAGTGCTGCAATAGATACAAGTCGTGGGTCATCCCATCCGTCTACGATACCGTCTTCTACCAATTTTTTAATGTATCTCTTTCCAGTTACAACATTGGTCAAATACAATTTTGCAAACTCAATCTGTCTTGGAGCCGGATCAAATCCACATTCTTTTACAACCCAATCATAGAGTGGTCTGTGATCTTCAAATTCCAAAGTACAAATAGAATGAGTAATTTTCTCAATCGCATCTTCGATTGGATGTGCAAAATCGTACATTGGATAGATGCACCATTTATCTCCTGTATTATGGTGTGTCATGTGAGCCACACGGTAAATAATCGGGTCGCGCATATTGATATTTGGTGATGCCATATCAATCTTTGCACGAAGTACTCTTTCACCGTCTTCAAATTCACCATTTTTCATAGCCTCGAACAACTCTAAGTTCTCTTCTACGGAACGGTCACGATATGGGCTGTTCTTTCCTGGTTCTGTAAGTGTTCCACGATATTCACGAATCTCTTCCGGGGAAAGGTCACACACATATGCTTTGCCTTTTTTAATCAATTTCACTGCACATTCATACATTGCATCAAAATAGTCTGAAGCAAAGAATAAATTCTCTTTCCAGTCTGCGCCAAGCCATTGGATGTCTTCTTTGATGGACTCTACAAACTCAATCTTTTCTTTTGTTGGGTTTGTATCATCGAAACGCATGTGGAATGTTCCATTGTATTTTTGTGCTAAGCCATAATTTAATAATATAGATTTGGCATGTCCAATATGCAGATATCCGTTTGGTTCCGGTGGAAATCTGGTACATACAGTGTCATACACACCTTCTCTTAAATCTTTTTCTATTTCCTGTTCGATAAAATTCTTCGAAACTACTTCTTTCTCGATTTCAGCCATAGTAGCCCTCCTCAAATCCTTTACATTATCTTGATATTCTACCACAAATTGTATGTTTGAACAAGGTATGTAACAAAAAAATGCCTAAAAGCCGAAACTTTCAAGCATCTTTTTGTGAAATAACCCGAAGCTGTCTAGGGGACTTGAACCCCCGACCTCCGCCTTACCAAGGCGACGCGCTACCGACTGCGCCAAGACAGCAAACTGTTAAAACAGTCCTTGCTTATACTACTATAAGATTTCCAAAATGTCAATGCATTATTTGGAAGTTTCTTCGATTAATTCTGCAACTTTACCCTTGATTCGCTGTAATGCATTGTCTATCGACTTCGGACTTTTATCCAGCAGCTTTGCAATAGAACGGTAATCTTCTCCCATCAGATGCAAATGAAGCACTCTGCTCTCCAGGTCACTGAGCCTCTTTTTTAACCCTTGCTCCATCATCAAAAAATATTCTTTATCCAAAAACAAATCTTCCGGATTATTATCCTTTGCAGTTTGAAGCTGCTCGATGAGCGGCGACTGCTTTTCTTCTGTAGATTCATTTCCCGCATCATATAATGAAACATACGAATTCAATGGCATATGCTTCTGTCTCTGGGATAACTTGATTGCAGTATACATTTGTCTGGAAACGCACAAATCTGCAAAGCTGTAAAAAGATACCTCTTGATTTAAGTCATAATCCCTTACCGCTTTGAATAAACCAATCATGCCCTCCTGAATCAAATCATCATTTTCACCGCCGAGCAAATACATCGCTTTTGCTTTCTTACGAACCATAAACTTGTACTTATCCACAATATAGTCCGCAATTGCAGTATCTCCCGCGCGAAGATTACGAATCAACTGCTCGTCCGTCATCGTATTATATTTCTTCATACTATTTTAAACGTTGTCTTACGATTTCATATGCGAGCACACCTGCTGCCACAGATGCATTCAATGAATCGATATCACCTTTCATTGGAATCGATGCGATAAAGTCACATTTTTCTTTCACAAGACGGCTGACACCTTCTCCTTCATTTCCGATTACCAGTCCAATCGGTCCAGTCAGATTCAGGCGGTACATGCTCTCGCCGCCCATATCAGCACATACAAACCAAAGACCTCTGTCTTTTAATTCTTCCATCGTTTTCGCTAAGTTTGTCACTTTCGCAACTGGGGTGTAATTTAGTGCGCCTGCGGATGTCTTTGCAACTGTCGCTGTTAATCCAACTGCACGATGTTTTGGAATGATGACTCCATGTGCTCCAGCCAAGTTTGCAGTACGAATAATTGCGCCAAGATTATGCGGGTCTTCAATGTTGTCCAACAAAATAATAAATGGGTCTTCTCCTTTTTTCTCAGCTAATGCAAAGATGTCTTCAACATCTGAATATTCGTACGCCGCTGCATATGCAATCACACCTTGATGTTTCTTCGTTTCAGATAATTGGTCTAATCTTTCTTTTGTGACAAATTTCAAAATCGTGTCATGCTTTTTTGCTTCGCGGATAATCGTGCGGATTGGTCCATCCTGACACCCATCCAGTACAAACAGCTTGTCTATCGGTTTTCCTGAACGAAATGCTTCAATGACAGCATTTCGCCCTTCAATCACAAGACTTTTCACTTTTACTTCTTCACTCATGCTTTTCCCTTTCCTTCAGGCAGCACTTTACAATTCGTTTTGCTGCTCTGTATTCAAACTGTCTAGCCCGATTTTCACTAAATCGAGCATTCGCTTCCACTCTTTTTTCAAGTACAGATATCCCAAAAGTGCTTCAAATCCAGTTGCTCTTCTGTAGTCAGTAATGGACTGGTTTTTTGCCGGTGAAATGGACTTCGCATTCCGCCCACGTTTATAAACTGCATGCTCTTCCTCTGTTAAATGTTCCTGCATGGTTCGCATCATAAGAGACTGCGTCGAAGCCTGAACCAACTGGCTTGTCTCCTTATGTAGTTTATTCACCTGCTTATTTCCATGATTAACTACAAGGCTCTTAATAATCAAGTCGTAAATACTATCTCCTATATATGCCAATGTAAGAGGTGAATATGTGTGAATATCCACCTCTTCCATTTGAAATAGTTCATGCATATAGGAATCAAACTCAAATCCTACGCTTTTTTCCATTTTACACCTTCACGAGTATCTTCTAAGATGATGCCCTTTTCTAATAATTCGTTACGGATTTCATCTGCTCTCTGGAAGTTTTTCGCTTTTCTCGCAGCCTGACGTTCTTCGATTAATTTTTCAATATCTTCTGCAAGCAATTCTTCTTCTTTTTCCACAATAAGTCCAAGAACATCTGTTAATTTAAGGATAACGTCCAATAAACCTTGCAAATATTCTTTTGAGCTTTCTCCATTTGCTGTTGTATTTGCGTGTTTTACAAGTTCAAATACTGAGGAGACTGCGTCTGCTGTATTAAAGTCATCATCCATGGCAGCTTCAAATCCAGCTACAAATTCGTTTGTCTTTTCTAATAATGCCTTTTCTTCTTCTTTTAATGTTTCTACGGTAGTTGCACCTAATAAATGTTTTAAGTTAGCCACTGCAGTCACAATACGGTCAAGACCATTCTTAGAAGCTTCCATCAAGTCTGCACTGAAATTCAATGGACTTCTATAGTGTGCGCTTAACATGAAGAAACGAAGCACTTGTAAATCGTATTGTTCACTGATTTCACGAACGGTTCTAAAGTTGCCAAGTGATTTTGACATCTTGTGATTATCAATGTTTAAGAATGCGTTGTGCATCCAGTATTTTGAAAATTCTTTGCCATTTGCTGCTTCACTCTGTGCAATTTCATTTTCGTGATGTGGGAATACTAAGTCTTCTCCACCTGCATGAATGTCGATTTGCTCTCCTAAATATTTCTTAGACATCACGGAGCACTCGATATGCCATCCTGGACGGCCGTCGCACCATGGAGACACCCAAGCTGGCTCCCCTTCTTTTTTCGGTTTCCATAATACGAAATCCAATGGATCCTCTTTTTCGTCCTCTCCTGTTACCAAAAGAGAACGTCCGCCTGACTGTAAATCATCCAGATTTTTATGGGACAATTTTCCATAATCTTTAAATTGTCTTGTACGGAAATATACTGTGCCATTCTTTTCGTATGCATATCCATCGTTGATTAATTTCTGGATCATTTCAATCATGCCACCGATTTCTTCGGTTGCCAGAGGATGTTTGGTAGCTGGTTTTACATTCATGCCAGCCATATCTTTTTTACATTCTTCAATGTATCTCTTAGAAATTACATCGGCAGTTGTACCTTCTTCAATCGCTTTTTTAATAATCTTGTCATCTACATCTGTGAAGTTGGATACATAGTTTACATCGTATCCTTTATATTCAAAATAACGTCTCACGGTATCGAATACAATCATTGGTCTTGCATTTCCAATGTGAATGTAGTTATATACAGTAGGTCCGCATACATACATCTTTACTTTACCTTCTTCAACCGGTACGAATTCTTCTTTGCTTTTTGATAATGTGTTATATACTTTCACCCTGATTCCTCCTTATATATTCAAGTCTATCACTCGTGTTCGATTCCTTTTATTATATATTCTCATAGTATTTCTGTCAAACTACTTCGTTCAGAAAAACGTTTGTTGTTTTTAAATCTCCTGTTAATTCTGGATGTAGTACTTTGGCCATAATCATCGGCCTTGTTTCTTCTCCGTACCCAGTGCAGAAAACGCTTTCGTTCTCATTTCCTGTTAGGAACCAGATTATATGTTCCAAATCTTCTTTTTGACGGCACAAAGGTTCGCGGATTTCAAAATGTTTGTCACTTGCATTTTCACCGTCCTCGGCTTCGCTTATAGCATAACAGAATACGCCCTCCAATTGTCCATTTTGTTTTGCTAATAAAATCCCACCATTTTCACTCGCCTGCTCTGCTAATAATGTTTTGTAATAAGAAACATCGCGCCAAGTCACAACGTCATACTCTTTCAAAAAATCATTTGCAAAATCTGCAATCTCCCCGCAATTTTCTTCCGTCGCTTCTACAACTTCAAGGGATTTATCCAGGTTGCGTCGTCCTTTAATTTTTCCTCTCTTTTGTTCATATATAAATTCAAAGCCAAATGGTTTATAAATAGCTTCTGCCGCCGGCATAAGAAAAGTAAACGGTTCTCCTCTGTCAGTCATCACCCTCACAACATGCTTCAATAATGCTGCCATATACCCACGTTTTCGATAGTTCTCATCTGTCGCAACTGCCACAATATAGTGGGTATGGTACACCTGCTTACCGATTCTCATCTGATATGGATTCAGATGCAGCATGGACACAATCTTATCGTCTTCTTCTATCACATAGATTTCATTATCCTTGGTCTTCACCGAATAATAATAATCCAAAAATTCCGGGGTATCTTCCGTAAATATCTCTTCCCAAAGTTTTCTGGTTTTTATATGCTCTTCTTGTATTAATTTACGAAGTTCCATAATTTCAATCCTTATTTTTCACATCTTGCTCAATGGTGAATTCATATATTTTTCCTTTTGCAATCGATGTACCTTTATTGCTTTCTACACCCTGTGCAGCCGACACATCCCGCTTCACTGTCAAAAGCCTTATAACTTGTCAAGTTCGTAATCTTTTCAATCGCACAAATTGCCTGAGATGAAATCCCTTCCCCAGTTCCAGTAAAACCAAGACCTTCTTCTGTGGTCGCTTTCACATTCACCTGGTCCACTTCGATTCCCAGCACCTCTGCAATATTTTCTCTCATCTTTTGAATGTGTGGCACCATTTTGGGACGCTGGGCAATAATCGTTGCATCAATATTTTCAACTACGTATAAATTGTCATCTAATAATTTACCAACGTGTTCCAATAACTTCATGCTGTCAATACCTTTATAGCGTTCATCTGTATCCGGAAAGTGCTTTCCAATATCACCAAGTGCTGCTGCACCTAGTAGGGCATCCATAATCGCATGTACTAATACATCCGCGTCAGAATGTCCAAGAAGTCCTTTTTCATATGGAATATGAACTCCACCTAAGATCAAATCTCTTCCTTCTACTAATTTATGAACGTCGTATCCTAATCCAACACGCATATTGATTCCTCTTCTTTCTTTATTCTTATATTTTTCTCGTATATTGTCTGATAAATTTAGATTTGTTGAGTTCATACACGTACGAAGAAATTAAGATATATCCTTCGCTCCAACGCTCCATTGACTCCGACTAGTCTAGTATCCGTAAGGCTCTGAGCTAGTCGTCGTGAGAGACTCCTACCTCACAACCTAACGGCTACACGACGGATTCTCCGTCAATTCCACTTAACTTCCGCTTCAGGATATATCTTAATTTCTTCTGTGAGTCTATGAATTGGAACATCTAATAGTTGTTTCCTCATTTTTCTTACCATAATTTTTACAGAAAGGTCTCATGGTAAGAAAATTCACCTGAAACAGGTCATTTATTCTGCCCATAGGTTAGCGAAATACCTTTAATGGGAAGAAATTATTCCTTTAATTAGATGCTTTTTCTTACCATAGAGCATTTGTTTAACTTTTATGGTAAGAAATCTCACTACAAATATGCTTTGTTTCTGCCTGTAGACACTATATGTTCCTCTTATGGTAAGAACCATATTAACGAATCATATTTCTTTGAAATGTCAAAAGAACAATGCTACCTTTATCAGGCTCGAAGTAAAGTCGAACAAGCAAACTTAGCCGCCCGGGATTTTTACAAGATTCAGAAAGAATGTCTGCCCATGATAAGACGAGGTAAGTGGAGCGTTCCGAAGATACATCCCGAAGATGTTAGGCTGCGAGGGACGAGCCCCACACGGCGACTCCCTCGGAGTCTTACATATTCGTGGA
>JAFUOS010000011.1 GCA_017472665.1 Tyzzerella sp.
CTCTCCTTTCCATCCAGATACAGATTTACAGCATAAATTTTATCCTCAACCGATACTTTTCTTTTAGACATAAAATATGCTCCCTCCTAAGTGACAAATTTTTATTATTTCACTTGTCTACCTAGAAGGGAGCATATCAGTCTACTGGAGTAACAGCCCTTTTTGTCTGCAGTCTGAAATCCCTTCCAGCTAGGGAGCCATTTTATTTAGTATAAAGGTTTCAATGCCTTAACTGCATTTTCTAAAACACGAATGATAGTTTCAGTATCCGCAGTTGGATTACTAAGACTGGCATTGTAAGCACCATGAATACAGTAAGAGAGTAGAATATTCTTTTCAATATCATTTTCGTATTCAGGATATTTGGCATAAATTAATTTCTTAATGATTGTTTCTAAATGAATTGCCAGATGACTTTGGTTCTTGCCGGAAAATATAATTTTGATTTGTGGCATATAATTAGCAAAAGCTAAAGTGACTTCTCGCGTAAATGCTTCCGGGTTGGTAAAAGTATAATCGAAATCCCTTGGAATACTTGAGATAATTGAAAGAACCAATTCATATTCTAATGCATCAGATAATGCGTAAATATCTTCGTAGTGTGAATAAAATGTAGATTTATTGATATACGCAATTTCGCACAACTCTTTGACAGAAATTTTTTCCAAAGATTTTTTGGTGCGAAGTTTTATAAAGGCTTCTTTAATTGCCTTTCGAGTCTTTTCAATTCTTTTATCCATAGAATTCTCCAAATAAAACAACGTTTTCGTTAAAAAGGTGTTTATCCACCAAACATAGAAAAAAGTTGGTAGACATTATCATTTAATTTAGTTATTATATTATAGACGGGAAAACAACCGTTGTCTATTATTTTTTGAAACTAGGGGGCAGAAAACATGGCGTGGTATGATGAGGCAATATTTTATCACATTTATCCATTGGGGCTTACAGGAGCACCGAAACAGAATTCTTATGGAGAACCGGTACATCGGTTAAATACATTACTTCCATGGATTTCGCATATTAAAGAAATCGGATGTAATGCAATTTATATTGGACCGCTTTTCGAATCGGTAGGGCATGGCTATGAAACGACAGATTATAAAAAATTGGACAGCAGACTTGGAACGAATGAGGATTTGACTAATTTTGTAGCAGAATGTCATAAACAGGGGATTAGAGTAATTTTAGATGGAGTGTTTAATCACACAGGTCGTGATTTCTTTGCATTTCAGGATATTAAACACAATAGAGAAAATTCACAGTACAAAGACTGGTACTGCAATGTAAACTTTTTTGGAAATAACTCATTTAATGACGGATTTTCCTACGAAAATTGGGGAGGGTATGACCTTCTGGCAAAATTCAACCAGCACAATCCGGCAGTGAAGGATTATATCTGTGATGTAATTCGCTTCTGGGTAAGAGAATTTGATATTGACGGTATTCGACTGGATGCAGCGGACGTTATGGATTTTGAGTACATGAAAGCACTTCGTCATGTGGCAAATGAAGTGAAACCAGAGTTTTGGCTCATGGGTGAGGTAATTCATGGAAACTATTCACGCTGGGTAAACGAAGGAACTCTTCATTCGGTTACAAACTATATGCTTCACAAAGCATTATATTCCGCTCACAACGAGCACAACTACTTTGAAGTAGCTCACACCATCAAATATGTCAGCGACATGGTTGGGAACAATTTGAATCTTTACACTTTCGTAGACAATCATGATGTAGAACGTATCTATACAAAACTGAAAAATAAAGCACATTTTGTACCGGTACATGTGATGCTTTATACATTGCCAGGAATACCATCTCTTTACTATGGATCTGAGTTTGGGATGGAAGGACGTAAGGAACGTTTCTCGGATGATTCCTTAAGACCAGCATTGAATTATGAAGATTATAAGAATTCGGTGGAAACAAATCCTTGTACAAAACTTATTGCTGCTTTGGGTAAAATTCGCCAGAATACACCGACGCTTATGTTTGGGGATTATAAAGAATTGGAGTTGCAGACAACATATTTTGCATATGCGAGAGTTTTAGATGGAAAATATGTGATTACAACAGTGAATAATGGAGACAATGATGTTTCCATGAATCTGGAAGCGGGATGTTCGGCAGAATATGTTGGCGCATTGACAGGAGAGAGAGTAGCTGTAAACGGTGGTCGCATTCAGGTGAGAGTACTTGCTAACTTTGGGGAAATCTGGATTCCTTCAGAACTCTGTAACGAAAGCTTTGCGCCGATTAAAACTGTGGAAATTGAGAAAGCAGCAGAACCAGAGAAAGAAGAAATTGTAAAAGTGGAAGTTCCTAAAGTAAAACCACTCGAGCAGCCGAAAGCAGAGTCTGTAGAAGTAAAGGAAGAAAAGAAGCCTGAAAAAGTAGTCGTAGACTGGAACAAGTCCTATGAAGATATGTCTGTAGAAGAACTTCAGGAAACGATTCTCGAAAAAATGAGAAGAAACGGTCCGGTAACAGACTATATGATAGGAACTGTTAGAGAAAATACACACCATGGTTCATTGGTAACTTGGGTTAGAAGTTTTGGGTAAATAATAAGATATATCCTGAAGCGGAAGTCAATGGAGCGTTGGAGTGAAGGATATATCTTAATTTCTTCGTCCGTTTATGAGTTCAACAAATTCCCATTTGCCAAACTGAATCTGATGAAACATAGCAAATATGCTTTCTAGTTGGCAAAAAAAGATATACAAAAAGGTTTAAGAGAATAGATTGCTAAAATGGCTTTCAATCGGTATAATATTCTTAAATACCGAAGGAGAGGGATAAGAATGGCGATAGGTGGACAGGAAAGAAGAGAACAAATTTTAAAAATATTAAAGAATAGTGATAAGCCAGTTGCGGGCACAGAACTTGCAAAACAGCTTGATGTAAGCAGGCAGGTGATTGTGCAGGATATGGCATTGATTCGCGCAAACGGAATTCAGATTTTGTCTACCAACCGCGGCTATATCATAGACGAAGAGAAGACAGTCAGTCGTGTGTTTAAGGTGATTCACACCGATGAACAAGTGGAAGAAGAACTCAATCTGTTTGTGGACCTTGGCGGAAAAGTGGAAGATGTCTTTGTGTTCCATAAAGTGTACGGCGTGATTAAAGCGGAGATGAATATCAAATCCCGCAGGGAAGTGAAGAAATACATGGAAGGGATTTCAACTGGAAAGTCTACAAACTTGAAAAATTTGACTTCCAATTACCATTATCATACGATTACAGCCGACGATGAGCAGACCCTGGACATGATTCAAGAAGAACTCCGTCAGAGAGGATTTTTGGCAAAATTACAAGACTATGAGCCTGTTGATTTCTGGGGAGAGAACGCATAATAAAAAGCACGGCGAAAACTTCACCGTGCTTTTCATTATTTCATTTCTTTGATACTCTGGAATAATTCCATATCCTCTTTTGCAACCTTTAAATTGGTCGAAAATTCTTTTCCATCTGGTCTTTTGATCTGAATCTCAATCACGCTGCCTTCTGTGATGCCGTGGGAACCCACCGCATTTAAAAACAGCGGAAATTTCGGATGACGGGATGTAAAGTCTTTCCACATGGATTGAAATTTCATAAGGTGTGTTAGATTCATAATGAATTAAAACTCTACCTTTCCTGTATCTGTGCCGTTGATTACATAGTAAACAGCAGCTTCTTCAGGTTTTACGTATAATGTAATAGTCTTGATGTCTCCAACCTTTTTGCCATTTTCTTTTGTCCAAGCTTTTTTTACAGAAGAGATCATGTCTTTTTCTTCTACTTCTTTTCCAAAGCATTGTACAAATAAAGAAGTTTTGATTTCTTTCTTAGCAGTAGCTTTTTTTGCTTTTTTTACAACTTCTTTTGTTTCTTCAGCAACTTTGTCTGCAACAACGCCAGCTGTTTCTTTTACGTCTTCTACTGCATCCTTTACTTCTTCAGCAACTTTGTCTGCAATTACTTCAGCAACTTCCTTTACATCTTCAACTGCTTTCTTTACAGATTTTTTTGCTTTTGTAACATCTACTTTATTTTCTGTCTTGTTTACTGTTTTTTTTGTAGCCACGATATAAATACCTCCTAACTATCGCTTTTTGTTAACACACTACAAGCGATATTGTAACATATTTTGGAAAGAAAATGTTGCCAATAATTTTCTAGAAAAAAACGGCATTTTTGGGCATTTTTTATATAATGCGGAAATATATTCCATCTCTTCCCATAAAGAAACCTTCGTCCTGCATATCTAGAGGAGCGAGTTTCAGAGAATCCACAATGGAGCTAATGGTGATGTCATCCGAATAACGCCCTTGATTATATTGAAAATAGCCGAGAATATCTTTCGGAACACCTAGCTTAATGCGGCGTTTTCTTAAATATTCATCTTTATCAGAATTTTCAATATTTAGTCCAAAAAGCTCTAGCTCGATTTCCAAATAGCCTTCGATATAATCAATCACGCTGTCGAAAGGTTTGCGGCGGAGTGATTCATCGAAAATCTCGCAAATATGGCGATAATATAAAGTCAAGAACTGTTCGCGGTCAAAGGTCATATTTGCCTTTTTGCCTGTAGCAGCATTTCGCAGAATTCCTTGCAGCTCCCCATGTTTTGTATCAAAGTAAGTCATACATGCCATGGCATAAGAAGGGGATTGTTCGTTTACGGTCTTAATCGCATACACTTGGTTGTATGCGTCGTCCAATGCTTTTGGCGCATGGTCGCGTTTTCCAGTAGATTCCCAGATACTCCACTCTCCGCTATATTTCTGATATCCCACAAAAGAGGGTTTCTTTCTTCCGTCACAGGTCATGGCATCTTTTCCATATACCTGTTCAAAAATCGTCGTATGAAGGAAGTAGTCAATGTTAAATTCTTTCATACTGAAGAGCTTCGTAAAAATCAATCCAAGATAGTAAGAATTTACACTTTTTTCGCTGGCATCCAGGTATTCAGTAGCAGGAGATTTGATTAAATAACCATCACTAATTTCTAAATTGGTCTCGACCATGGAAATTTTGGAGATAAATTCCTGAGATCTCTTTTCGTGATGCCATGGAGATAAAAACTGGTTTGGCATACCACAAGTCAGAATCGCATGTAATAATTCTAAATTAGTGCATTCTACGATTTTGGATGTGTAGAAGGGCCACTCCATGCCATTGCATCCTGTAATCTCTAGTGCAATTTTATAGGTATCATTTTGTGTGAGCTTCAATTGTCCACCAACTTTCTTCTGTAAATTCTATATTTAATACTCTTATTATATTAAATTTTTAGAAAGCTTACAATATTTAAAAAAGATTTACCATAAAGAAAATGGAGGATTTATTAATTATTCTTATAAGATTTCTTTAAAAATATTTAGAAGTAAATGACTTTCAAAGTTTGCGTTCTGCGAAAAATCATGCTAGACTATCACTGTTAAAAAAGAAAATAAGCAATTTATATAGAGAAAAGGAGACAGATATGGGTGGATTTTTTGGTGTAGCATCAAAGAAAAATTGTATTTTAGACTTGTTTTATGGCATAGATTACCATTCACACCTGGGAACCAGACGCGGAGGAATGGCAGTATATAATGGAAATGGATTCAGCCGTGCGATTCATAATATCGAAAATTCTCCATTTCGTACCAAATTTGAACGAGATGTGGAGGAGATGAAAGGAAATATCGGAATTGGCTGTATTTCTGATTACGAACCACAGCCACTTTTGATTCAGTCCCATTTGGGAAGCTTTGCAATCACAACAGTTGGCAAAATTAATAATTTAAGAGCATTATTAAAAATTGTATATGAAAATGGACATACCCATTTCCAAGAGATGAGCGGTGGACAGATTAACGCAACAGAGCTTGTTGCCTCTTTGATTTGCAAGAAAAGTTCCATTGTGGAAGGCATTCAGTATGTGCAGGAAGTGGTAGATGGTTCCATGACCATCTTGATTATGACAGAGGGAGGAATCTATGCAGCCAGAGACCGTTATGGAAGAACTCCGGTTGTCATTGGGAAAAAAGAGGATGCATATGCAGTCGCATTCGAAAATTTTGCATATAAGAGTTTAGGATACGACGATTATAAGGAATTAGGACCAGCGGAAATCGTTTATATCACACCAGAAAGTGTAGAAACCATTTCTGAGGCTGGAAAAAACATGAAGATTTGTTCTTTCTTATGGGTATATTACGGATATCCATCCGCTTCTTACGAAGGCGTAAACGTAGAAGAAATGCGTTATAAATGCGGTAGTATGCTGGCTAAGAGAGATAAAGATTCTGTAAATCTTGACTTGGTAGCAGGGGTACCGGATTCCGGGCTTGCCCATGCCATTGGTTATGCAAATGAATCAGGCGCTCCATTTATGAGACCATTTATCAAATATACACCGACTTGGTCAAGATCCTTCATGCCGACCAATCAGGAGCAAAGAGAACTGGTTGCCAGAATGAAGCTGATTCCGGTTCCGTCATTGATTCAAGATAAGAGCCTGTTACTCATTGACGATTCCATTGTACGTGGAACCCAATTAAGAGAGACGACGGAGTTCTTATATAACAGTGGAGCAAAAGAGGTGCATGTAAGACCAGCATGTCCACCATTGTTGTACGGCTGTAAATATTTGAATTTCTCACGTTCCAAATCAGAGTTGGATTTGATTACGCGTCGTGTCATTTTAGACAAAGAAGGAGAAAATGCAGAAAAGACATTAGAAGAGTATGCAGATCCAAACAGCGACCGTTATGAATATATGTTAGAAGAAATTCGCAAGATACAAAACTTTACGTCGTTAAGATATCATCGTTTGGATGATTTGGTTGCTTCGATTGGAATCGAACCATGCAAATTGTGTACGTATTGTTTTGATGGAAAAGAATAATACCAAAAGATTACATTGCGACTTAGCCTCCTGAGATGTATAATATAAATATATTATATAGCAAAGGAGGCCATTTTTATGAAGATAGATATGCACTGTCATGTAAAAGAGGGGTCACCGGATAGTAAGATCGGTTTAGACGAATATATTACTATTTTGAAGGCAAATGGATTTGGCGGGATGTTAATTACAGACCACGATACGTATAATGGATATAGACATTGGAAGCATACGATGCAAGGAAAGAAGCATCAAGATTTCGTTGTGTTAAAAGGGATTGAATATGACACTTGCGACGCCGGACACATGCTTGTGATTATGCCGCAGGGTGTAAAGATGAGACTATTGGAATTAAAGGGGCTTCCTGTATCAGTGCTAATTGATTTTGTGCACCGCAATGGCGGGGTATTGGGTCCTGCACATCCGTGTGGAGAGGCTTACATGAGTTTCGCAAATACCAAACGATACTTTAAAAATCCGGAGATTATGAAACGTTTTGATTTTGTAGAAGTATTCAATGCATGCGAATCATTAGAATCTAATGAAAAAGCAGCAAAACTTGCATATAAATATCATAAAATTGGAGTTGGGGGAAGCGATGCACATAATCCAAATAGTGCAGCTATGGGGTATACAGAACTTCCAGAGCCAGTGACATGCGAGACAGAATTGATTGAGCTGATTCGTAAGAAAGAAGGATTTGAAGTAGGCGGTATGCTCTACAACAAGACGTTAAAAGACCGATTGGGAAAGGCGAATAAGATTCTGGTATATTCGTTCTGGATTTACAATAAAACGGGGGCGCTTATTAAGAGACGTGCCAGACGAAGAAAATCATTATTGGAAAATCCACTGGATGCCATTGACCCAATCGAAATTGAA
Source organism: Tyzzerella sp. (assembly GCA_017472665.1). Lineage (GTDB taxonomy): Bacteria > Bacillota > Clostridia > Lachnospirales > Lachnospiraceae > Faecalimonas. The sequence goes on from JAFUOS010000011.1 coordinate 7,769, forward strand.
TTTTTAGCAAGCTATAAAGTAAGGGCATAAGGAGGAAAGATTATGTGGACCAGACAATTGTTAAAAGAAAATGGAAAGACAGCATTTAGACGGAATTATTGGGCGTGCGTTGCAGTCAGCTTGATTCTGATGATTCTGGTTGGAGGTGGAAACACTGGTTTCAACTTCAACTTTGATTTAGATTCAAGCGACAATTATAGTACAGGACTGGGCAACTCGATATATTCTTACGATAGCGGGAACTATGGGTCTTTGGACTCTTATGATTACGACGTTGATGTCAGTGTTTTGCGATATGTGGCAGTGCTTTTGCCTGTCATAGTAATTGTTTGCTTGGTAGTAATTGCAATAGCGATTGCAATTTCCGCTTTTTTGACAAATATCATTGATATCGGTGGAAAACGTTATTTCTTAGAAAACCGCGAACACAAGACAAAGGTATCACAGGTGTTATACGGATTTAGTAATGGAAATTACATGAATGGTGTGAAAATCATGTTCTGGAAAGGCTTGTATATATTTGGATGGAGCCTGCTATTTATTGTTCCAGGGATTGTTAAATCCTATGCCTATATGATGGTTCCATACATCTTGGCAGAAAATCCAGGCATTTCAAAAGAACGCGCGTTCCAAATCAGTATGCAGATGATGGACGGACACAAGATGGAAGCATTTATTTTAGAGTGGTCATTCTTTGGATGGAATCTTTTGAATTCACTTACATTTGGAATTCTTGGTATTTTTTATGTGAATCCGTATAGGAATGCGACATATGCAGAGTTCTATTCCGCAATCAAAGCAGAAGCGATGCAGCGAGGCATTACAGATTCGATTGAACTGCCGGGAGTGGGGTATCCAGAATTTGCGCAGCAGTTTACAGAACAATCGACAGAGCAGTTCTAAGTGTGGCGTACTTAAAGAATCGTTGAACTTTCTTACATGTGCAATAAAATAGAAAAAGAAGAACACGGTCAAATTCAACTTAGAATTCCGACCGTGTTCTTTTGTTAATGAAATACTACATTGATTCTGTATCATTTAATTTTGTGTCATTCAACTCATCTAATTCATGAACGCCAATCTTGTTTAAAAATCTCACTACTCGTTCGCGTGGAAAGAGCACATTGATTGCGATTGCCAGTACAACACCAAAACCGGTGTCAAACATACGATTGAGTGAATATTGTATGTAAGTTTCTACCGGAGTGTTAAATAAAATAATACATAATACAACACCGCCTGGTTGGATGGCACCTGGCCAGCGGAAAAAGAGGCTGGTTAAAACTAACAGAACCGTACCGATAAAAAGGAATATCAAAAGTGGATAGTGTATGCCTCCCTCTGGATAGAAGATGAGGTATATCGGAAAAAGAAGCATCCCAATCACACCACCGATAATCGTTCCAAAGAGACGATTTCCTCCATTTAATTTGGAATTGTCCGTATCACTGCCCATACCGAAGATGGCTCCGATACAAGCAAAAGTTGGATTGCGGTCAATTAAAAAATATATAAGCGCGCATAGTGTTGCCGCTATTGCGGTTTTTACGTTTCGCATACCGATGTGTAGGCGAAAACTAGACACATTTTTCATAATAATAAATCCCCCTGTCTGAAAATAAATAGCCTCACTTATTATAAACACTTGAGGTTGTAAAGACAAGACTTTTTTTCGAAGGTGAGGCGCGATATAATGAATTTATCAGTGAGAAAATGATAGAAGGAAGCGATTGTAATGCGAGAGGAATTATTTAAAATGGAACGAAAAGGGCTCGTGACGGAGGGACAGGAAGTGAAAGTGACGGAGCGAGTCAACGGAAGTCTTTATAGTTATTTAGTGGAACCTTCGGTGGCAATGTCAGGGATTTACCGGAGTAATCAGAGGATTAAGTCTAAGACGGGGGTTATCAATGAGATTCGGGAGACGGAGAGGGGATTCTATCTGGTCGTAGGATTCGATGAGTAAAGGAAGTTTGAATTTATAAATGGACTCAGTTACGAAGATTACAGAATCTAAAAATGACTAAAGATTTCAATTTGTTAATTAGTCTGATAAGCCATAGATAGTATAAAATGTCTTATAGAATCAGAAAAAACGTCCAGCTATGATAAAATGAGGTTAAGTGGAGCGCTCCGAAGATACTTGCCGAAGATGTTAGTCTGTGAGAGACGAGCCTCACACGGCGACTCTCTCAGAGGCTTACATATTCGTGCAAGAGCTAAGGAGAAGCGGAGCCTCGAGTTTTGTCATAGCTGGACGTTTTTTCGTGAATATATAATAGATTTTACAACTTAATATTCTTAAACAAATCCCCAAGGCTTGTACCAATCTCTTCCGCCTTCGGAATCTCAACCTTTTCCACGACCTCTTCTTGCGGTTCAAGGAGTGCCTTTCTACTAAGGCTAATCTTACCATTGTTGATTCCAATGACTTTCACATCTACCTTATCACCAACTGCGAGCACCTCTTTTGCAGCCTTGATACGTTTATCAGAAATCTGAGAAATGTGAATCAGTCCTGAAAGACCATTTTCTAAACGAACAAAAGCACCATAAGATTGCAGGCTCTCTACAGTTCCGGTCAGTACAGAATCAATTTTCACACTTGCAAGCAAAGCTTCTTTCTCTTGTCTTTCCTTTTCTTTCAAGATATTTCGTGCAGATAAAATGAGACGGTTACTTGCCTGATCTGCTTCAATTACCTGTACTTCGATGTCTTGTAATAAATAGTCTTCCAAGTTTTCAATATAAGATAAAGATAATTGAGAGGCAGGGATAAAACCACGAATCCCTTCAACCATAGCGATTACGCCCCCATTTACAATTCCTTCTACTTTTACCCGGAGAACGGTACCTTTTTCCAGATAGTCCGCCACGCGGTTCCATGGATTGGCATCATCGAAATGTTCTTCGTAATCTGCCATTGTTTCTGTCTGTAATAATTCTTCACTCATGTTTCATACCTCGTCAACTTTCGGTTATTTTTATAATATTCTAAGTATAGCATATTTTTTAAAATTGTAACAACAATTCTGGAAAAATGTTTGACAAAAACGTAAAAAAATGGCAACCTATAGTATAAGTAGGAGGAGGTGTTTTTTTGGAAGGCAAAAAGACAAAAAAAGTATATATTGTAGGGCATAAAAATCCAGATACAGACTCTGTTTGTTCCGCGATTGCATATGCAAATTTAAAACGGCAGATTTCAGAGGATGCATACATAGCGAGGCGTGCCGGACTTCTAAATGAAGAGACGCAGTATGTTCTAGACCATTTCGGTGTGGAACCACCGAAGTTGTTGGCGGACGTACATCTGCAGGTAAAAGATGTGGATGTAAACCGTACACCAGGTATCAAAAGCAATACTTCTATTAAAGAAGCCTGGGCAATGATGAAAGAACAAAATGTATACACGCTCGCGGTTACGAAAGAACAGAAACTGGAGGGGGTTATTGCAACCGGAGATATTGCGACTTCCTATATGGACGTGTATGACAGCCGTATTTTGGCAACTGCAAAGACACAATTTCAAAATATTGTAAACACATTGGATGGGGAGATTGTGACAGGAAATCCAAATGGATATTTTGACAGAGGAAAAGTGGTTGTAGCTGCATCCAGTCCCGATATGATGGAAAACTTTATTGAAAAAGGTGATTTGGTAATCTTGGGCAACCGTTATGAAGTGCAGCTTTGTGCTATCGAGTTAAAGGCAAGCTGTATTGTTGTTTGCCAAAGGGCACAAGTTACAAGAACGATTCGAAAATTAGCAGAAGACCGTAATATTGTTGTGATTACGACACCACATGATACGTTCACGGCAGCCAGATTAATTAACCAAAGTATTCCGGTAAAACATTTTATGAGCAAGGAAGGACTTACGGTTTTCAATTCGACAGACTACGTGGAAGAAATCAAACATGAGATGGCGAAGAAACGTACCCGAGATTTCCCTGTTGTTGATAAAAAGGGTAATTTCTACGGATTGATTTCCAGCAGGCGTTTGATGGACGCAAGCAAAAAACGCGTTATTTTAGTAGACCACAATGAAAAGACGCAGGCTGTAGACGGCGTGGAAGAAGCAGAAGTATTGGAAATCATTGACCACCACAGACTAGGCGGTCTTGAGACATTAGGACCAGTTTATTTCCGAAATCAGCCGGTAGGCTGCACTGCGACGATTGTCTACGAAATGTACAAAGAAAATCAGATAGCGCCAGACAAAACGACAGCTTCGCTTTTGTGTGCGGCGATTATTTCAGATACATTGCTATTCCGTTCACCGACATGTACATGGATGGACGAGAAGGCAGCGAAAGAACTGGCGACAATTGCAGAAATCGATATGGAAGAATTGTCGCGCAATATGTTCCAGGCAGGAAGCAATCTGAAAGGAAAGACCGCGGAAGAAATCTGTTTTCAAGATTTCAAACAGTTCACCGTTGGTGATGTGAGATTTGGTGTAGGTCAGATTAACTCCATGAATGCAGACGAACTTGGTGAAATCAAAGGAACTCTGCTTCCGTACATGGAAAAGGCGGCATTGGTGCAGAAGGTGGATATGGTATTTTTCATGTTGACCAATATCGTAGAAGAATCCACGGAACTGCTCTGTTATGGAAAAGGTGCGAAGGAACAGGTAATAGAGGCATTTGATTTGCCGGCGGATATGGGTGATATCTGTTTGAATGGCGTGGTGTCTCGTAAGAAACAGTTTATTCCTACGTTTGTGGTTTCATTCCAACAGTAAAACTAGTAATAGGAGGCATAATATGGCAAAACAAACTTGGAAACCAGGGAATATGGTGTATCCGCTCCCAGCAGTGATGGTAAGCGTGGGTGATAAAGAAGGAAATACCAATATTATTACGATTGCATGGACAGGCACGATATGTACAAATCCTGCCATGTTATATATTTCTGTCAGACCTGAGCGCTATTCTTACAACATGATTCGTGAGTCGGGAGAATTTGTAGTCAATCTTACGACAGAGGCACTGGCGAAAGTGACAGATTACTGTGGCGTACGTTCTGGTAGAGATGTGGATAAATGGAAAGAGACAGGGCTGACACAGGGGAAGGCAAATGAACTTGCTTATGCACCGATTATTGAGGAGTGTCCGGTAAATATCGAGTGTAAGGTGACGGAAGTGAAAGAGCTTGGAAGCCATCATATGTTTATGGCTGAGGTGGTGTCTGTGCAGGTGGATGATAAGTATCTGGATGAGAGTGGAAAGTTCTGTTTGAATGAGACGGGGCTTTTGGCTTATTCTCATGGTGAGTATCTGGGGCTTGGAGAAAAGCTCGGAACGTTTGGGTATAGTGTGAAAAAGAAGACGAAGAAGTAGAAATAATAGAAGATTAAAAAAGCTTCGGTTCCTATTGTGGACCGAAGCTTTTTTAAGTAATGATAGTCTTATGCATTTTGATCTTCTATAGAAGATACCTTTTCCTTAAAAATACGCTTTAAGAAAATCGTACAAACTACAACAGATACAACCTCCGCAATCGGATATGACCACCATACCATGCCAAGTCCAAACAGTTTTGCAAAAATGAATGCGACTGGAATGATGACAACAATCTGTCTTGCAATGGAAATAATCAAGCTGTACACACCATTTCCAAGTGCTTGGAACACAGCACTGCAAACGATAGAATATCCTGCAAAAATAAAGCTTAAGCTAATGATACGAAGTGCAGGAACGCCGATTTCAATCATCAGTTCCGAAGCATCAAACATACGTAACAAGGTGATTGGAATCATCTGGAATACGATGACACCGATGAGCATAATACCGACCGCAATTCCAATGCTGAGTTTGAGCGTATCTTTGATTCGTTTTTTGTTGCGAGCACCATAGTTGTAGGCAACAATTGGAATCATACCATTTGTAAGACCGAATACTGGCATGAATACAAAACTTTGCAATTTAAAGTAAACCCCAAATACAGTTGCCGCAGTAGAATTAAACATCAATAAGATGTTGTTCATGGCAAATGTAGTTACGGAACCAATCGATTGCATAATAATGGATGGCACACCAATCTTGTAAACAGCACCGATTGTTTCCTTGCAAGGTCTGAACCCCTTCATGCTCGCATTGATTTCCTTGTTAAATTTGTGATTAAAGATAATCCCAAGGAGTGCAGCAACCCATTGTCCGACAACGGTAGCGACAGCAGCACCAGTTACGCCCATCTTTGGAAAACCGAACCACCCGAAAATAAGGATTGGGTCTAAAATAATATTAATGATGGCACCTGTACCTTGCGTAATCATGTTAAAAATAGTCTTTCCAGTTGATTGCAGGAGACGCTCAAAAGTAATCTGCATAAAAACTCCGAGCGAAGCGATCGTAACTACGGACATGTATTGCGTGCCGTATTCCACAATCAACTCATCTGTCGTCTGCACCTGGAAAAACAGGCGGGAACCGATAAGGCCTAAAATGGCAAATACCAGGCAGCTCAAGAGTGCCAGAAAAATGCCGTTCCGCGCGATGGCATTTGCCTGTTCCTGTTTTTTCTCTCCTAGACTTTTAGAAAGAAGTGCATTGATACCGACACCAGTACCCGCTGCTACTGCGACCATCAGGTTCTGCACTGGGAAGGCAAGAGAAACCGCTGTGAGTGCCTGTTCATTTAATTGTGCGACGAAAATACTATCGACGATATTGTAAAGTGCCTGCACGAGCATGGATATAATCATAGGCAGGGACATGGATATCAATAATTTTGGAACGGGCATGATGCCCATCTTGTTTTCTTTTGATCCTGTATTTGACATAAAATTCCTCCTTTAAACATACTAAATCATTCTATCATTAATCGTGTTCATATGCAATTCGTTTTCATCATATTTTAGAATAATAATGGGCAGAGGTTCTGAGAGGAATTTTAATATATGGAAATAAGAAGATGGGATAGGAAACAAAGTTTTGGGAAGGGGGTCTATGGGATTTTGATTATGATGTTGGTTCTAGAGGCGGTTGTGCTTGGCAGGAGCGTGAGCGGAACAACGGAAAATATTTCAATATCTGAGAGTGCGGTGGCAAATGGAGAATCTCAGAAAGATATGGAGAAGAAAAGTGGGAAAAATGTGGGAAACGTGGCAGGTCAGGAAAATGACACACAGAGCGAACCTGCACCGAGAATCGCGTTAACCTTCGATGATGGCCCGAGTATTTACACCGAGAAATTGCTGGACGGCTTGAAAGAACGTGGTGTGAAGGCCACCTTTTTTATAATAGGCGAAAGCGCAGAAGTGTATCCGGAAATTGTAACGCGCGAGGCTGCAGAAGGACATATTGTAGGAAATCATACCTATCATCATGTGGAGATAACTAAACTAAGTGTCACGGCGGCACGGGAAGAGATAGAGAAGACGAATGAGATTTTAGAAAAACTGACACAGAAAAAAACAGAATATGTACGTCCTCCGTTTGGCGTTTGGGAGGAGGAACTGGAGGATTTGGAGATGATGTCGGTTATGTGGACCATAGATCCACTGGACTGGACAACAAAAAATGCAGACGAAATTGTAAATAAAGTAGTGACGCAGGCGGAGGAAAATGATATCATTTTATTACATGATTGTTATAAAAGTTCTGTACAGGCAGCGCTTCGTATCATTGATATTTTGCAAAGCGAAGGGTTTGAGTTTGTGACAGTGGACCAACTGTTTATAGAATGATTGACAGGTAAGAAAGAGGAAAAATACATGGATTTATTTGACTATATGCGAGAACAGACATCAGAAAAAGAATCGCCGTTGGCATCCAGATTGCGTCCGACTACTTTAGAAGAAGTAGTGGGGCAGCAGCATATTATAGGAAAAGACAAGTTACTTTATCGCGCGATTAAAGCGGACAAGCTGAGTTCCATTATCTTTTATGGACCTCCGGGAACGGGGAAGACGACGCTGGCAAAAGTCATTGCAAATACGACGAGTGCGGATTTTCAGCAGATCAATGCGACCATCGCCGGCAAAAAAGATATGGAACAGATTGTGCAGCAGGCGAAAGATAATCGCGGCATGTACGGAAAGAAGACGATTCTGTTTGTAGATGAGATTCATCGGTTTAATAAAGGGCAGCAGGATTATTTGCTGCCATTTGTGGAAGATGGCACGTTGATTTTGATTGGTGCGACTACGGAAAATCCATATTTTGAGGTAAATGGCGCTTTGATTTCCAGATCCAGCGTGTTTGAACTGCAGCCATTATCTGTGGAGGATGTGAAAACGCTTCTCAAACGTGCGGTGTACGATGTTCAGAAAGGTATGGGAAGTTATCATGCGGAAATCGACGAGGATGCCCTGGAATTCTTAGCCGACATCGCTGGAGGAGATGCAAGAAATGCATTAAATGCGATTGAACTCGGAATTCTTACGACGCAGCGAAGTGACGATGGAAAGATACATATTACTTTAGATGTGGCGCAGGAATGTATTCAAAAACGTGTGGTTCGCTATGATAAAACAGGGGACAACCATTACGATACGATTTCAGCATTTATTAAGAGTCTACGCGGTTCTGACCCGGATGCGGCGGTGTATTATCTTGCGAAGATGCTGTATGCTGGAGAAGATATCAAATTTATTGCGAGAAGAATGATGATTTCTGCATCAGAAGATGTGGGAAATGCGGACCCGAACGCACTCACTGTGGCGGTTTCTGCGGCGCAGGCTGTGGAACGCATTGGTATGCCGGAAGCTCAGATTGTTTTGGCGCAGGCGGCGACTTATATTGCGAGTGCGCCGAAGAGCAATGCATCTTATTTATCAATTGCGGCAGCTATGGAAAATGTGAAGAGTGTAAAGACGACAGTACCTGCGCATCTGCAGGATGCACATTATAAAGGCTCTGCAAATCTGGGACATGGCATTGGATATAAGTATGCACATGATTATCCAGAGCATTATGTGAAGCAGCAGTATTTGCCGGATGAGATTCGGGATGCGAGATTTTATGAGCCGACGGATATCGGGTACGAAAAGGAGATTCAAGAGAGACTGGAGCGCTTAAGAAATCGTGAATTGTAAGTTTTATAAATTCACGATTTCTTAAAACAATTCAACGTATATAGTTCTTTTTGCTAGTTCGCAGACTCCCCAAACTAGCCCTGCTCGTGAATTCATATACGGTCATAAAAGAAAATCAATATTAGAAAATTAGAAAGTCAGAAAGAACGTCCATCTATGATAAGGCGAGGTAAGTGGAGCGTTCCGAAGATACATGCCGAAGATGTTAGGCTGCGAGAGACGAGCCTCTCACGGCGACTCTCTCGGAGTCTTACATATTCGTGCATGAGCTAAGGAAAAGCGGAGCCTCGAGTCTTATCATAGATGGACGTTCTTTCGTGAGTTTATGAATATTTAATATTTACTTCTTCGTCCGTATAAGAATTCACAGCAGATTCGCCATTATCTGCGCATAAATCTCCTGATGCCTCTTGTTCCAATTATTCGCCACCGAAGCAGCCTCCTCTTCAGTCGGCACACTAATCGTCAAATCAATAAGTGAAGTATCCCCCTCGCAAATCTGACACCTCACCGAAAACTCATTCGCCTTATTCGGATAATAATCCGCTTTCACGCCAACCTCGCTCTTCAGCTCATAAGCCTTCTCCTTCAAAAACGTATCAATATCCTTACGAATTGCCTGTGAAATATTCGACTTAAAAAACTGAATCGTCTCCGCACCTTCTTCTGTCAAATGATACATCGTACGGTTGTGTGTGGACTCCTCCCGGATAAATCCCGTTTCTACCATCTCCGAAATCGCCTGCTGCAGCGTAAAATAACTCGTATATCCTTTGTCCAAAATAAATTCAGAAATCTGTCCATTTGTAAGCGGAAAATCAACCTTTTCCAACATATATAAAACAATCAATTTATAAAGTGTAAATGCTTCTGACATAAAATCTCCTTTCTAAATAGGTGGGAAATATTCCTTTCCCTGCCATATATCAGAATCTTTGAAGTGCTTTTGTATCCTATTCAGCACGAGACGCTTATTTCCCGTCCAAAGTGGTGCGATAAGGAGTGACTTTGGTCCATCCCCCGTAATGCGGTGCACGACAATATCCGGTCGCAAATGACTAATCATACATCCTAGCAGTTCCAGATATTCTTCCAAATCAGGAAGATGAAACGGATGCTTTTCGTAATAATCCGCAAGGTCCGTACCCCTTAAAATATGTAATAATTGTAACTTGATGCCGTTGATTGGCAGCTCGTTCAAATAAGAAATTGTTTCCAGCATCATGTCCTTCGTCTCATTAGGGAGATACAAGATTGTATGGACAATGACGGAAATTCCTCTCTTTTTTAAATCATAAACCGCTTTTTCGAAAACGTCAAGTTCATACCCGCGGCGAATAAAATCGGCACTGGATTTGTGAATCGTCTGCAAGCCAAGTTCTACCCAGACAGGTTTGATTTGGTTTAAACGTTCCAAAAGTGCGAGCGTTTCTTCCGAAAGACAGTCAGGTCTGGTAGCAATAGATAGCACTTTTACCTCTGGCTCATTGATGGCTTCCATAAAAATGTGTTCCAAATAGGAAACAGGAGCATATGTATTAGTATAGGCCTGAAAATAGGCAATATAGGAAGAACCGCTATATTTCTTCTTGACGAGTGCTTTTCCAGATGCCAATTGCTCTTTGATAGACACATTTCGGTCGCCCGCAAAGTCGCCAGAGCCACCCACGCTGCAAAAAATGCATCCGCCGGTTCCCAGTGTTCCGTCGCGGTTTGGACAGCTCATGCCGCCATCGAGGGAAAGCTTGTACAGTTTTTCACCGAAGGTCTGTCTGATATAATAATCGAGAGAGTAGTATCGTTTTTCACACCAATGTTTTGGAGTATCGGCCATCAGTGCTGTAGTTTCATCGGTTACCACAACTTCCCCCTCCTTTAATATATTCATTCTTTTCGTTTTATATGCCATTTATCATATCACCGTTAGAAATTCAAATCAACCGAAAAAAAGACTTTATTTTTCTGGGAAAATAGTGTATACTGTTAAAGTAAAAATCGGTTGGTCGATTCAGACCATAATTCCCTTTGACAACACAGTTGAATAAGAAAAGTTCAAAAGGAGAAAGGAAGATTGTATGAGAGAAAAGTATGAGTCTCTTTCATTAGTGTCACTTCGTGATGTTGCGAAAGCAAGAGGTTTAAAAGGTGTGAGCACAATGAAAAAGGCAGATATCGTGGATTTAATGCTTGCAGAAGATGAAAAAGATAAAGCAAAAGAAGTAAAAGAAGAAATTAAAAATGAAAAAGCAGGAGTGACTGATATTGATCAGTTAGATAGTGGTATCACAGCGCATGGTATTTTGGAAGTGCTCCAGGATGGCTATGGTTTCATTCGTTGTGAGAATTATCTCCCAGGGGAAAATGACGTTTACGTTGCACCTTCCCAGATTCGTAAGTTTGGATTGAAAACAGGAGACATTATCACTGGTAATACGAGAATTAAATCACAACAAGAAAAGTTCAGCGCACTCTTATATGTAACAAAGATTAACGGAGTACATCCGTCAGAGGCGATGCAAAGAACTAATTTTGAGGATATGACTCCGATTTTCCCAAATGAAAGACTGCGTTTGGAAAATGGAAAGAGCAGCGTTGCCATGAGAGTTGTGGACTTGCTTTCCCCAATTGGAAAAGGACAGCGTGGTATGATTGTATCACCTCCGAAAGCAGGTAAGACAACCCTGTTAAAACAAGTTGCACAGGCAGTACTCAAAAATAATCCAGAAATGCATTTGTTGATTCTTTTGATTGACGAACGTCCGGAAGAAGTTACAGATATTAAAGAAGCCATTGTAGGAGATAATGTAGAAGTAATCTACTCTACATTTGATGAATTGCCAGAACATCACAAACGTGTTTCAGAAATGGTAATCGAGCGTGCAAAACGTCTCGTAGAACATAAGAAAGACGTTATGATTTTGCTTGACAGTATTACAAGGCTTGCAAGAGCTTACAACTTAATCGTTCCACCAAGTGGTAGAACATTATCTGGTGGTCTTGACCCTGCAGCTCTTTATATGCCAAAACGTTTCTTTGGTGCAGCAAGAAATATGAGAGAAGGCGGAAGCCTTACAATTCTTGCAACGGCATTGGTAGATACCGGAAGCAAGATGGATGACGTAGTTTACGAAGAATTCAAAGGTACTGGTAACATGGAACTGGTACTTGACCGTAAATTACAGGAAAAACGAGTATTCCCTGCTATCGATATTCCAAAGTCTGGTACGAGAAGGGAAGACTTACTGCTTACCAAGGAGGAACAGGAAGCAACTTATATTATGAGAAAAGCGTTAAATGGCATGAAGCCGGAAGAAGCAGTGGACAACATTTTGAATATGTTCTCGCGCACGCAGGATAACAATGAATTTGTACAACAGGTAAAGAGAATGAAGTTCTTGTAGAGACTTTTATAGAAAAGTTGATAGAAAAAGTTTAAGAAAAACTTGCAAAGACTTATTATCTGTGATACAATAAATAAGCTGTTTAAACGTAGAACTCATCGCAGGCATCGTTTTTCGATTGCTGACATGCGTGAAAGGGTTGGAAATCTTTTCTGGCGCAATGAGAAGACGATGGCTACGCAGAAATAAAAAATTGACGAGAGGTGAAAATCATGAGAGAAGGAATCCATCCAGAATATCATCAAGCAACAGTTACATGTAACTGCGGAAACACATTTGTAACAGGATCTACAAAGTCTGATATCCACGTAGAAATCTGTTCAAAATGTCATCCATTCTACACAGGACAACAAAAAGCTGCTCAAGCTCGTGGTCGTGTTGATAAATTTAACAAGAAATACGGAATGCAATAAGCATAAAATCCAAGATTTACGGGTTGAGGTCATCGAGCCTCAACCTTTTTCACTTTATAGGGATGTGGTCTCGCAGAGTCCGTTGCCACCAAAGTGCAATCTTATGATATGGGTAATAGGAGATGTTTAATATGAAATCATCAAATATCGGTGGTCAAGCCGTTTTAGAAGGCATTATGATGAAGAATGGTCCGAAATATGCCGTTGCCGTCAGAAAACCTGATGGAGAGATAGAAGTAAAAGTAGAAGAATATAAAAGCATCGTGAAATGGGAAAAACTTACCAAGATTCCATTTGTAAGAGGCGTGTTTAATTTCATTGATTCCCTGGTGTTGGGGATGAAAACACTGACTTATTCTGCCAGCTTTTGGGAAGACGAGGAAGAGGAAGGCGTTATTTTAACCGAGGAAGAAATCAAAAAGAAAGAGAAACAAGAAGATTTAATCATGACGATTACCATGATTGTTTCTGTGATTCTCGCATTGGGACTTTTCATGGTTCTTCCATATTTCATTTCCAATTTGTTTAGCGGAATTGTGAAATCAAGATTTTTAAAGACTGTGATTGAGGCAATTGTGCGCATTACCTTGTTTATTGTGTATATTGTATTGATTTCCCAGATGAAGGATATTCAGCGCGTGTTCATGTATCATGGGGCAGAACATAAATGCATCAATTGTATTGAACATGGTATGGAATTGACAGTAGAAAATGTAAGAAAGAGTTCAAAACAACACAAACGTTGCGGAACAAGCTTTCTGTTCTTCGTTGTACTTGTAAGTATCGTCGTATGTTTCTTTATTACCGTAGAATCGCCAGTGCTTCGTGTTTTAATCCGTATTGCATTGCTTCCAGTGATTGCAGGCATTTCATATGAATTGATTAAACTTGCAGGAAGCAGCGATAATCCAGTGATTGGACTCTTAAGCAAACCAGGTTTGGCGATGCAGAATCTAACTACAAAAGAACCTGAAGATGACATGATTGAAGTTGCGATAAAAGCGGTGGAAGAGGTATTTGATTGGAAACAATACCTTGCAGAGAATTTTGGAGAAAAATAGCATGACATTACGTGAAGCATATGAGTATGGGCAAGGCGAATTGAAGCTTGCGGGTATTGAGGATGCGGCTGTAGATGCATGGTATCTCTTGGAATTTGTGACAGGAATCAGCAGGGCGATGTATTTCTTGAATATGCAGGAAAAAATGTCGGGTGAACAGGAAGAAGTATATCGTTCTTATATAGAAAGAAGAGCATCCCATATTCCGCTACAGCATATCACAGGTGTGCAGGAGTTTATGGGACTGGAGTTCTGTGTGAATGAACATGTGCTTGTGCCAAGACAGGATACAGAGATTTTGGTGGAGAGCGTGTTGGACGTGCTGGAGCCGGGAATGAAGGTGCTCGATATGTGTACTGGTTCAGGGTGCATTTTAATTAGTTTGTTGAAGCACAGTCAGCCAGAAGGTTGTCAACCAGTATGCAGCCAGTTTAAAAACAGACAGTCAGCGTGCGGTCAGTTAGCAATCGACGAAAATAATGTTAGTGGTGTGGGCGTCGATGTTTCAGAAGAAGCTCTTCAAGTAGCAAGAAAAAACCGTGATAAAATCGGCGTGCAAGCAGAATTAATACAGAGCGACCTGTTTGAAAATGTCAGCGGGCGATACGATATTATCGTATCCAATCCGCCATACATCCGTACAGCAGTGATTGAAGAATTAAAAGAAGAGGTGAAGTTCCACGACCCATTCCTTGCCTTGGATGGAAAAGAAGACGGACTCTATTTCTATCGAAAGATTGTGGAAAAAAGTCCGGAGTTTTTAAACCAAGGTGGAAAACTTTGTTTTGAAATTGGTCATGACCAGGGAGAAGTTGTAAAAAGATTGATGGAAGAGGCTGGTTTTGTGGGAGTCACAATCAAAAAAGACCTTGCGGGACTTGACCGAGTAGTGTTTGGTAAGTATAATATGAAAGAGAAATTTTAAGTGTTTTGAACAGCAGGAAAAAGATGGTCTGTGGTCTGCTGTTCCATAAGAAAACATATGGAGGAAATAACATGTTTGATAAATTAGACGATTTGCTCATTCGCTTCGAAGAAATCTTAAGCGAATTGCAAGAGCCAGATGTAGCAAATGACCAAAACCGTTTTCGTAAATTAATGAAGGAGCAGGCAGACCTGACTCCAATCGTTGATGCATATACAGAATATAAAAACGCAAAACAGGCTATCATCGACAGTGAAGAAATGCTGGAGATGGAATCTGATGAAGAAATGCGTGAGCTTGCGAAAGAAGAATTATACGAATCTAAAAAACGTGTCGAAGAATTAGAACACGAGTTAAAGATTCTCCTTCTTCCAAAGGACCCTAACGACGACAAAAACATCATGGTAGAAATTCGTGCAGGTGCAGGTGGAGACGAATCCGCACTGTTCGCAGCAGAAGTTTACCGTATGTATGTACATTATGCAGAAAGCAGAAGATGGAAAACAGAGCTTATTTCATTTAATGAAAATGGAATCGGCGGTTTCAAAGAAGTTGTATTTATGGTAAGCGGTCAAGGCGTTTACTCAAGAATGAAATACGAAAGTGGTGTACACCGTGTACAACGTGTTCCAGAAACAGAATCTGGTGGACGTATCCATACATCTACAATTACGGTAGCTGTTATGCCAGAGGCAGAAGAAGTAGACGTTGTCATTGACGAAAA
The DNA here is from genome assembly GCA_017472665.1 of Tyzzerella sp. Classification (GTDB taxonomy): domain Bacteria; phylum Bacillota; class Clostridia; order Lachnospirales; family Lachnospiraceae; genus Faecalimonas. Next base: position 23,339 of record JAFUOS010000011.1, read on the forward strand.
AGATATTCGTATTGATGTTATGCGTGCTTCAGGAAATGGTGGACAGTGTGTCAACACAACTGACTCGGCTGTACGTTTGACTCACTACCCAACGGGTATTGTAATCTATAGCCAGACTGAAAAATCACAGTTACAGAACAAGGAAAAAGCGTTCCGCTTACTTCGTTCAAAATTGTATGAATTGGAATTAGAGAAACAGCAGTCTGCAGAGGCAGAGGCAAGAAGAAGCCAGATTGGTACTGGGGACCGTTCTGAGAAGATTAGAACATACAACTTCCCACAGGGACGTGTGACAGAACACCGTATCAAACTTACATTATATAAGATTGATAATGTTATGAATGGGGATTTGGACGAGATTATTGATAGTCTTATTGCGGCAGATCAGGCAGCGAAGCTGGCACAGATGAATGATTAATCAAAGTCAATGCGTGTTTCAATAGAAGAGGGGGAAATGCGATATGACATTACAGCAATTACGATACGCAGTGGCTATTGCAGAACACAAATCCATGAATAAAGCGGCAGCTGAGCTGTTTATCACCCAGCCAAGTCTTTCCAACACAATCAAAGATTTGGAAAACGAGATTCATACAGAGATTTTCTCTCGTTCTAATAGGGGAATTGTCATCACTCCAGAAGGAGAAGAATTTTTAGGATACGCCAGACAGATGCTGGACCACTATCGATTGATTGAAGAACGTTATGTGGAAAATGCGACAAGCAAAAAGAAGTTCAGCGTATCCATGCAACACTACACATTTGCTGTGGAGGCATTTATCCAAATGGCAAAAACTTTTGACATGGATGAATATGAGTTTGCAATCCATGAAACGAAAACGAGTGAAGTCATTGAAAATGTTCGTCTGAATAGAAGTGAAGTAGGCATTATCTATAAGAACGAATTCAACGATAAATTTCTAGACAAAATTCTGAAGGAAAATGGACTGGAGTTTATTCCTCTATTTGATTGTGGGATTTATGTATATATGAGTAAAGAAAATCCGTTGGCGGGTAAAAAAGTAATTGATTTTGAAGATTTACAGCAGTATCCATGTCTGTCTTTCGAACAGGGGGATAATAATTCTTTCTATTTTGCGGAAGAAGTATTAAGTACATATGATTACAGACAGATCATAAAGGCGGATGACAGAGCAACACTACTCAATCTCATGGTAGGACTGAATGGTTATACCTTATGCTCCGGTATTATCTGTTCAGAATTGAATGGGGATGAGTATGCGGCAGTACCTCTTAATACAGAGGAAACGATGACAATAGGATATATTAAGCACAAGAAAATGCCACTTAGTGTTTTGGGTGTGAAGTATATTGAAGAATTGCAAAAGTATAAAGAAAAAATATTATAAAATGAATGTATCAATGCATAACTTGCTATAGGACAAAACTATAGCAAGTTATTTTTTTTGCGAATTAACACTCTAGGAGCAAAATCTATATAATCAAATCATAGTAATTTGATAGGAATTATCTAATTAAAAAGTGAGGAAATGTTATGGGAGAAAAAAATCTTAACTTTAATATTGTTGTGGATCGAAGAAATACGCGGAGCTTGAAATATGATTTTGCGGAAGAGAGGGGAAGGCCAAAGGATATTTTGCCACTCTGGGTAGCGGACATGGATTTTAGAACATCCTCTTATATTATAGAGGCTTTGACAGAAATGAGTGCTCATGGAATCTTTGGTTACAGCGAGGCAACAGAAAATTATTTTTCTGCGCTGAAAAATTGGATGAAAAGGCGCCATGGATGGGAGATTAATGAAAAGTGGCTAGTGAAAACACCTGGTGTTGTGTTCGCACTAGCTATGGCAGTCAAAGCATATACAAAAGAAAATGAAGCAGTATTAATTCAACAACCGGTGTACTATCCATTTGCAAACATCATAGAGAATAACAATCGAAAACTGGTAATAAATGAGCTTAAGCAAAGAAAAGATGGAAAATACTATGTAGATTTTGAAGACTTTGAGAATAAGATAGTGGAAGAAGATGTAAAACTGTTTTTCCTTTGTAATCCGCATAATCCGGTGGGAAGAGTGTGGACAGAAGAGGAACTTCGGAAAATGGGAGATATCTGTTTAAAGCATCATGTGTTAGTAGTGAGTGATGAGATACATGCAGATTTTGTGTTCAAACATGCACACACAGTATTTACTAAAGTAAGAGAAGAATATAAAGATATCGGCATTGTATGTACATCCCCAAGTAAGACTTTCAATATAGCAGGTCTTCAGGTATCCAACATTTTCATTGCCAACCATGAATTACGTCGGAAATTCCGCAAGCAGGTAAATGCATCAGGATATAGCCAGTTAAATCTGCCGGGACTAGTTGCATGTGAGGCTGCATATCAGCACGGAGACACATGGCTGGATGCGGTCCTCCAGTATATCAAAAAGAATGCAGAATATGTGGATAAATTCTTAAAAGAAAGGCTTCCAAAAGTGAAGATGACAGAACTGGAGGGGACTTATCTTCTTTGGCTTGATTTTAGAGCATATGGACTCAGCGATTCAGAATTGAATCAAAGAATCATTCATAACGCGGGATTGTGGCTGGATAGAGGAAGCATGTTTGGAAAGGCGGGGGAAGGATTTCAAAGAATCAATATCGCCTGCCCAAGAAGCGTTTTGACAGAAGCGCTTGAAAAACTGGCTTCTGCTTTTGAAGATATAGGAAAAAGCTATAACGGGTTATAATTTTTCTGTTATTGACAATTTATGGAAGCATGAATAAAATATAGTGAAAACAAACCTACTAAACAAGTAGGTAAAGTAGGTAAAAGGAAGGCGTAAAGGGATGGATACTGAATTTATAGTCGAATATATTCCACATTATGTGGAAGCAGCCAAGCTTACATTTCGTATTGGATTGATTGGTATTGTCCTCTCCCTGATTGTAGGCCTGGTGATTGCATTTATTCAATATTTTAAAATTCCGGTTTTAAAACAGATTGCATCAGCATATATCGAACTGTCGAGAAATACACCATTATTAGTGCAATTATTTTTTCTCTACTTCGGGTTGCCAAAAGCTGGTATCTGTATTAGCTCCGAAGGGTGTGCCATTATAGGTCTTTGTTTCTTGGGAGGCAGTTACATGGCTGAGGCTTTTCGGAGTGGTATCGAATCGGTGGAGAAAGGTCAGGAAGAATCCGCATTGGCTTTGGGATTTAAGAAAAGGCAGGTTGTAGGGTATATCATTTTACCGCAGGCCTTGTCCGTTTCCATCCCGGCATTGTGTGCGAACATGATATTTCTCATTAAAGAAACATCCGTATTTAGCGTGGTTGCACTGGCAGATTTGATGTACGTCGCAAAAGACTTGATTGGTCTTTATTATAAAACAGACGAAGCATTGCTGATGTTAGTTGTTTCATACTTGATTATACTTTTGCCGATTTCCATTGTTGCAGCAGTATTGGAAAGGAGGCTTCGTTATGCAGGATTTGGGAATTAGAGTTTTGTTTATGGGAAATAACTTTGCAAGACTTATGGAAGGCCTTTGGATTACCATCCGAATCTCATTGATTGCAGTTGCACTTTCCATCGTGTTTGGTATTCTGTTGGGAATGCTGATGACGGTAAAGAATCCGATTATCAGGGCGTTGACAAAGGTATATTTGGAATTTATCCGCATTATGCCACAGTTGGTTCTTTTGTTTCTGGTATACTTTGGACTTACGAAATCCTTTGGGATTAATCTTTCCGGTGAAGTAAGTGCGGTGATTGTGTTTACGCTCTGGGGAACAGGAGAGATGGGAGACCTCGTCAGAGGCGCATTAATCTCGATTCCAAAACACCAGTATGAAAGCGGTGAGGCAATCGGACTTAGCAAATGGCAAGTTTACTATCACATCATCATTCCGCAGATTTTAACAAGACTTGTGCCGCTGGCAATTAACCTGACAACACGAATGATTAAAACCACTTCGCTTGTGGCGCTCATCGGTGTTGTGGAAGTATTAAAAGTAGCACAGCAGATTATCGAGGCAAATCGATACACCGTGCCGGATTCGGCATTGTGGATATATGGAACCATCTTTTTCTTATACTTCATTGCATGTTGGCCAATTTCCTTGGTTGCAAAAAGATTAGAGAAGAGATGGAAGACAGCATAAAAGAAGCAGACAGCTTCTGATGAAAAAGAGGTGAGATATATGGCGGAGCAGCCAATCTTATTGGAAGCAAAAAATATTATAAAGGATTACGGCAGCGGACCAGTATTAAATGAAGTTTCTCTACAGATACACAAAGGCGAGGTCATCGTTCTGATTGGGCCGTCTGGCTGTGGAAAGAGCACGTTTCTCCGATGTATGAACGGATTGGAGTCGATTCAATCCGGACAGATTCTGTTAGATGGGGAAGTTATTACAGAAGGGAAGACTGACTGGCCTAAGGTCAGACAAAAAATTGGTATGGTCTTTCAAAACTATGAATTATTCCCACACATGAGTGTGATAGATAATATTGTTCTTGGTCCTGTCAAAGTACAGGGAAGAGATAAAAAAGAAGTAATCAAAGAAGCAGAGAAACTCCTTGAACGAGTTGGACTTCTTGAAAAAAAGGATGCTTTTCCAAGACAGCTCTCTGGAGGGCAAAAGCAACGTGTTGCAATCGTCAGAGCATTGATTTTAAAACCTGAGATTCTTTTGTTCGATGAAGTAACTGCAGCACTTGACCCGGAGATGGTAAGAGAGGTCTTAGATGTAATCTTAGAACTTGCTTCTGAAGAATACACGATGTTGATTGTGACACATGAGATGCAATTCGCGAGAGCGGTTGCAGACAAAATTGTTTTTATCGATGGCGGAAAAATCGTGGAAAGCGGTGAGCCGGAGAAATTTTTTACCCAGCCAGAAACCGATCGAGCAAGACGGTTTTTGAATACATTCATATATGCGAAATAAAAGGAGGAAAAAAGCATGAAAAAATTATTATCATTATTATTAACAGTTGTCTTAGCACTGGGAGTTCTCGCAGGCTGTGGCAACACAGAAGAAGCTTCTAATGAGGCAGAAAGCAACACAGAAAAGGCTAGTAAAGACGTGGTATACCGCACACTTGATGAAATCAAGGAAAGTGGTACTATTAAAATTGGTGTTTTCAGTGACAAGAATCCATTTGGTTATGTAGATGAGAAAGGTGAGTATCAAGGTTATGATGTATACTTCGCTGAACGTATTGCAAAAGACCTTGGTGTAGAAGTTGAGTATGTTTCTACAGATGCAGCTAACCGTGTGGAATACTTGAAGAGTGGTAAGGTAGACATTGTACTTGCAAACTTCACAGTTACAGAGGAAAGAGCAGAATCTGTTGATTTCGCACTTCCCTACATGAAAGTAGCTCTTGGTGTTGTTTCACCAGATGGTGCACTTATTACAGAACCAGAACAGTTAAATGGTAAGAAACTGATTGTTACAAAAGGAACAACAGCAGAGACATTCTTTACAGAAAACTATCCTGAAATTGAACTTGTAAAATTCGACCAATATACAGAAGCTTACAACGCATTGTTAGATGGTCGTGGAGATGCATTCTCTACAGATAATACAGAAGTATTAGCTTGGGCTTTACAGAATGATGGTTTCAGTGTTGGTATCGAATCAATCGGTAACTTAGACACGATTGCACCTGCAGTATCGAAAGGAAATGAAACATTATTAGAATGGATTAATGATGAGATCGTTTCTTTAGCAGATGAAGAATTCTTCCACGCAGATTACAAAGAAACATTAGAGCCAGTATATGGTACATCAGTTGATATTGACAGCTTAGTTGTAGAAGGCGGAGTTATCGAAGAATAATTCAGGAAACCGGAGGTTATTGTAGAGAATATTCTATAAGAAGCCTCCGTTTTTTACAAAAGTCATATGGAAAACATTTCCTGCGGATATAGATAAAAACTATAACCAGCCATAAAGTTTGTGTTATTGACAACTACTCAGAACAGGAATACAATAGAGTGGACTAAAACCTACCGAGTTGGTAGGTTTAAACGGTATCATGCACAGATAAAATAGGGATGATGAGAAAAACATGTTAATTCTTCAAGAAGACACAATGGAAAAGCTTTGTTCTCATGCACAAATGGAATATCCAAAGGAATGCTGTGGAATTATGTTGGGTAAGCGACAGGATGAACAAAGAATTACATACAAAGTAATTCCGACAAAGAACATAATAGACGAAAGCAAAAATACAACTCACTTTTTGATAAATCCTCTTGAAATCCTAGAGGCTGAATTATTGGCAGAAAAGGAAAAACTTGAGATTGTAGGATTCTATCATTCACATCCTGATTATGAAGCGATTGCTTCAGAGGAAGATATGCTTTATATGATGGAAGGGTATTCCTATTCAATTATTTCTGTGAAAAATGGAACCAGCGTCAGAATAAGCAGCTTTGAAAAAGTCTCACAAGCAGACACTGACGCAAAAGAGGAGGATATCTTGGTAAAGGAGAAGTGAAATGCAGATTTCAGTATATGTATCAGCAACTCTACGGTCTTTTGTGAATCGACAAGCAAGGATTGAATTAGAAGGAACGACTGTCAGAGAAATATTACAGCATTTGCAGGATGAATATCCTGAAAGCAAAAAAGCTTTATTCGAGGAAGATGGAACGCTCAGACCTTTTGTAAGTGCGTATGTAAATGACGTTAGAATTTTGGGAGAAGCAGAACTAGAGGTTTCTTTGAAGGAAGGAGACCAGATTTTGTTGTTGCCTGCAATTGCGGGAGGGGCACCTGTAGCGAGTGTCATCTCAGATGAACGTAGAAAGGCAGTGTCTCTGGATGATTCTGAAATTGAACGATTTAACAAACACCTGATGCTTCGGGATATTGGAGTGAAAGGGCAAAAAAGGATAAAAGCAGCAAAGGTTCTGGTGATTGGACTGGGTTCTCTTGGTGCTCCGGTAGTACAATATTTGGCTGCAGCAGGAATCGGAACGATAGGAATTGTCGATTTTGACGAGGTTTCCCTGGGGAATTTACAAAGTCAGGTGATCCATGGAACCAGAGATGTACATCGACCAAAGACCGCATCAGCAAGGGATTCCATTAAGGCAATTAATCCTAAGATTAAAATTGAAACAGTCAATGAAAAAATAGAGGCAGATAACATTGCAGAAATTATAGGAGATTATGATATCGTTGTAGATTGCACAGATAACTATAAGTCACGATACTTGATCAATGATGCTTGTGTACTTTTAGGAAAACCAGTAGTGTTTGGGGCTATGTACCAATTTGAAGGTCAGGTAAGTGTATTCGATGCAACATCAGGCCCGTGCCTGAGATGTCAGTTTTCAGCCCCACCACCGGCAGGATTAGTTCCTACCTGTGCTGAAGGAGGAGTCATTAGTCCATTGCCAGGAATTGTTGGAAGCATTCAGGCGAATGAAGTACTGAAGCTGATTATTGGTGGTGGAGAAAGCTTAAAAGGGAAAATACTTGTAGTGGATACGTGGAATATCCGTACCACGATTCTTCCGATACATAAGGATGAAAATTGTCCAATCTGTGGAAAGAATCCATCCATTTTGGAAATAGAAAACTTTGACTACGAAGATTTCTGTGGATTAAAACAGGATGAAGATGAGATTCCTGTGGAAGGAATCGAAGCAGAAGAATTGGCTGCGAGAATTGAAAGAGGCGAGCCAATGACACTTGTAGATGTAAGAGAACCGCATGAGAGAGCCATTCATCGTTTTCCAAATGCGATTGTAATACCAATCGGACAGTTGGCTAGACGACAGAAAGAGTTAGATCCTGATGTGGATACGATCTTTATCTGCAAGGAAGGAAAGAGAAGTATTTTGGCAATCAATACTTTAAGAGAAGCTGGCTACAAAGGACCAATGTATAACCTGAAAGGCGGCATTGAGTCAGCAAAGAATATTATTTTCTCCCATGAGGGAGCATGGTTATAAATAAAAAATATGTGAATAAGAAATAGGAGGTCATGAACATGGCAAAAGAAGAACAAGGAATCAATGCATTAGGAGCTCAAGCAGCATATAATTTGTCTAATGTGACAAAAACAAAACCACAGTATGGTGCACTCACACCAAAGTGGTTAACAAAATTATTGGAATTTAAAGGATTAGAGACAGGTATTTATCGTGTCAATAAGGTTGTAGAAGGAGAAACACCACTGGATGTTTTATGCAGCCAGACAAAGAAGTCTGATATTATTCCAGACGGATACATAGAGTATGAGACAGAACCAAGAGAATATCGCTTGAATTCGATTTCTACTATTATTAATGTCAATACAGCAATTGAAGATGTATATAGCGCTCCATACGATCAAGTAAAGGAACAGTTATCTTTGGCAATTGAAAGTTTGAGAGAGAGACAGGAAAGTCAATTGATTAATAATGATGATTATGGCCTTCTTAAAAATGTGCCTGATTCTCAGAGAATTCAATCACGCACAGGAGCACCAACACCAGATGATCTTGATGAACTGATCACAAAAGTATGGAAGGAACCTTCCTTCTTCCTTGCTCATCCAAGAGCGATCGCTGCATTTGAAAGAGAATGCACAAAGAGAGGAGTTCCACCTGTAACTGCAAATATCGCTGGAGGCACATTTATTCTCTGGAGAGGAATTCCAATCATTCCAACAGATAAGCTTTTAGTTGACGGACTGAAGAATCCAAAGAGCCAGAGCGGTAAGACAAATATTCTTTTGGTTCGTACTGGAGAAGCAAAACGCGGTGTTATTGGACTTTATCAGGCAGGCATGAAAAATGAACAATCAAGAGGTTTATCTGTAAGATTTAGAGGAATTGATGACAAGGGAGTCGCATCTTATCTTTTATCTTTATACTGCTCAGCAGCAATTTTAGCAGACGATGCAATCGCAGTGTTAGAGGATGTTGAGGTAGGTGAATACTATGACTACGAATAATTTTGAAGGCAATGCCACAGACTTGGGTTTACCTTCAGAGCTGGAATTGGAAGGACTGGCGAATCAATTGTTTTCGGATATTGATGGAAGTCTTTTTGAACCAGAGGTATGTGCGGAAGGTATTGAAAAACTCGTTACATCTGGTGACACTGGAGTGTTTGATACCGCTGCAAATAAAGCAACGAGGTTATTTGGCGGACAGCTTGGCGTGCAGGATTTTGAAAATATTCTTGGTGAATTAAAAGAGTATGCTGCAGGATATGAATTTGTAGATTCTGCAAGTGAGAAAAATCAGCATACCGGATACGCACCTCAGGTGATTTCAGAACAGCAGGCAGAGTCAGGAAATGAAATAAGAATACAAACTGCCGCAAAGGAAAATAATGGTACCAGTTTTGGCACGGTAGGCGGACAGAAAAACAACAGTCAGATCTTTGTCGGAACGAAGACTCTGGAGCAGATTCGTCAGGATTTTCCGATCTTGCAGGAAAAAGTGAATGGAAATCCACTGATTTGGTTAGATAATGGGGCGACTACTCAGCGTCCGAAGCAGGTCATTGACAGACTTAGCTACTATTATGAACATGAAAATTCCAATGTTCATAGAGGAGCCCATACATTGGCAGCCAAATCAACAGATGCTTACGAAGGGGCAAGACAGATTGTTGCAGACTTTATAGGTGCTCCTTCTAAAGACAATGTTGTTTTTGTAAGAGGTACCACAGAAGGAATCAATTTAGTTGCACATTCCTATGTAAAACCATTGCTGCAGCCAGGAGATGAGATTATTGTTTCTTTATTGGAGCATCATGCGAATATCGTTCCATGGCAGTTGGTGGCACAGGAAACGGGTGCAGTGATTAAGGTGATTCCGGTAGATGAATCCGGACAACTGATTCTTTCTGAATATGAAAAATTATTTACCAAAAGAACAAAATTTGTTTCTGTGACACATGTTTCCAATGTACTTGGAACCATTACCCCAGTGGCTGAATTGATTGCAATTGCCCATTGTCATGGCGTACGTATCCTGATCGATGGTGCACAGTCAATCGCACACATTCCAGTGAATGTGACTGCTTTGGATGCCGACTGGTTCGTATTCTCAGGACATAAGATTTATGCTCCGACAGGAATCGGTGCTGTCTATGGTAAAAAGGAAGTTCTGGAGGAAGCAAAGCCATATCATGGCGGCGGTAACATGATTAAAGATGTTACATTTGAAAGAACAATATATAATCCGGCTCCGAATAAGTTTGAAGCGGGAACAGGAAGTATTGCGGATGCAGTAGGCCTTGGAGCAGCACTCGAATACTTAAATGGAATTGGAATGGCAGACATTAGTAAATATGAGCATGAACTTGTAAGTTATGGCATGAAGGAACTTGGCAAGATTAAAGGTCTTCATTTGGTTGGTACAGCTGCAAATAAATCCAGTGCTTTGTCATTTGTGTTAGATGGCGTTTCCAATGACGCTGTTGGACAAAAACTGGATCAGAATGGCATAGCTGTACGTGTTGGCCATCATTGTGCACAGCCGATTTTAAGACACTATGGTTTAGAAAGCGTTGTGCGCCCTACCTTGGCGCTCTACAACTCATTTGAAGAGATTGATACTTTGGTAAAAGTGCTTAGGTCATTATAAATTAGATATGGTACGGATTGGAGCTTAATATGGAATTTAGTACAAAAGTATTGCATGGAAAATCGGTAAGGCGATTTCAGGATGGTGCCACACTTCCGCCAATTTCTCAAGTGAGTGCATTTTCCTATGAAAGTGCAGAAGAACTGGAAAAAGTATTTGCGAACAGGGCCCCAGGATTTGCCTACACAAGAATTGGAAACCCTACCGTGGATGCTTTTGAAAAAAGGGTATGCGAGCTGGAAGGCGGTCTTGCTGCAACGGCATGTTCATCAGGAATGGCAGCGATTACAGCAGCATTACTAAATATTTTGCAGTCTGGAGATGAAGTGATTGCAAGTTCTGGATTGTTTGGAGGAACCATCGATTTGTTTGGGGATCTTGAAGTGTATGGGATTGAGACGAAATATGTTACACATGTAAATGTCTCCGAAATCAAACCACTTATTACAGACAAAACAAAGGTAATCTTTGGTGAATTGATTGGAAATCCGGGACTTGACGTAATGGATATTTCGAGCGTTGCAGAACTTGCTCATGCAAATCGGATACCACTTATCGTGGATGCAACGACGGCTACACCGTACCTTATCAACCCGATCCAATATGGGGCTGATATCGTTATACATTCGTCATCTAAATATATGAATGGAAATGGCAATTCTATTAGTGGGATTATTGTGGATGGTGGAAAGTTTCAATGGGATTTTGATAAATATCCTGTATTGAGAAAATATAAGAGGTTTGGAAATTTTGCTTTTTCCGCCAGACTTCGCAATGATATATGGAGAAATATGGGAGGATGTTTATCGCCCCTAAATGCATATTTGAACTTAATCGGTTTGGAAACATTAGCATTAAGAATGCAGAAGATATGTGACAATGCATTTGCTATTGCCAAGGCTTTGGAGCATATAGATGGCGTTAGTGTCAATTATCCGGGACTGGAAAGCAACCCTTATTACTCACTTGTGCAAAGACAATTTGGCGGTAAGGGTGGAGGAATTGTAACACTTAGAGTCGGCTCCAAAGAGAGAGCATACAAACTGATGAATTCCCTTCAGTATGCGCTGAATGCAACGAATATTGGAGATACAAAGACATTGGTGATTCATCCTGCTTCTACAATTTATATACATAGCAGTGAAGAACAGAAAAGGAATGCAGGTGTATATGATGATACGATTCGAGTTAGTGTTGGGATAGAAGACTCGAAAGATTTAATCGAAGATTTTACGCAGGCAATCAATCAGCTGAACTAAAACGAAAAGGAGAAAAATCATGGCAGATTATAAAATTAATGACACAGTAGACATTACGACTGTTAATTGTCCTGTCACATTTGTGAAGGCAAAAGTAGCATTAGAGGAACTTGAAGAAGGGGAAGTGTTAAAGGTTCATATGAATGGTGGAGAACCTGCGAATAATGTACCGAGAAGCATTAAGGAGGAAGGCCATGAAATTCTTGATTTTATCGAAAATGGAGATGGTACTTTTGATTTGATTGTAAGGAAAGTTGGTGAATAATGCATGGCTGAGAGAGTGACATACAGCGAATTTAATGAAAAAGTAATTGGTTTTTCTGGAGTGGCAATCGTTGATTTTTATTCTGACATCTGTATACCATGTAAAAGAATGTTGCCGATTTTATCAGCACTAGAGAAGCAGTATACGGAAGAACTTTATGTTGCTAAAGTGAATGTTGCATATGAAGAGGAATTGGTAGAAAAATATCAGGTCAGATCCACACCAACATTTTTAATATTCAAAAATGGCCAGCTTGTAGAACAATTTTCTGGTGTAAAGACACAAGAAGAGCTGGAAGAGATCATTGAAGTAAACAAATAGAAGATTGGAGAAAAAAGATGAGAATTATAGTATCAGGTGAAACGAAAGAAGTTAAGGAAGAAATCACAATAGCAGAACTAATCGAACTGGAGAATGTTGAGACGCCAGAGTACGTATCAGTATCTGTCAATGATGAGTTTGTGAATGGAGAAGATTTCGCTACATATAAATTGAAAAATGGAGATGTTGTGGAATTCCTGTATTTTATGGGAGGTGGACAGTAATGGCATTTTCTGATGAACAGTTAGAACGCTATTCAAGACATATTATTCTCAAAGAAATTGGCGTGAAGGGACAGAAGAAACTTCTTAATGCAAAGGTGCTCATTATTGGAGCAGGAGGCCTTGGCGCTCCGGCAGCCATGTATCTTGCGGCAGCAGGCGTTGGAACAATTGGTATCGTTGATGCTGACGAGGTGGATTTGTCAAATCTTCAGAGACAGATTATTCATGCTACAGAGGACGTTGGAAAGCCTAAGGTAGAGTCTGCAAAAGAAACGGTGACGAAGATGAATCCAGATGTAACAGTAAATGCATATCATGAATTTGTGTCATCCGAAAATATCTTGGAACTTATTAAAGATTATGACTTTATTATAGATGGAACAGATAATTTCCCTGCAAAATTTTTGATTAATGATGCCTGCGTTATGGCTAAGAAACCATTTTCTCATGCGGGAATTATTCGGTTTAAAGGACAGCTTATGACATATGTGCCGGGAGAAGGTCCATGTTATCGCTGTGTATTTAAAAGTCCACCACCGAAGGATGCGGTACCTACCTGTAAACAGGCGGGAGTAATAGGCGCTATGGGAGGTGTCATTGGAAGCCTTCAGGCAATGGAAGCTATTAAATACATCACAGGTGTAGGTGAATTACTTACAGGCTCACTACTTACTTTTGATGCAATTAAGATGAATTTCCATAAAATTAAACTGCCAAAAGCAGATGGCCATTGTGCAGTATGCGGAACCAATCCAACCATAACAGAAATGATTGATTATGAACAGAAAGAATGTGATGGTATATAAGGAGTAGAATTACTATGGTAAGGATATCAAAAGAAAATTATCAGAAAATAGTAGAACATGCGATTGCAGAACTTCCAAATGAAGCCTGCGGACTTATTGCAGGCAGGGTTGATGGAACAGATAAGTTTATTGAAAAGGTGTACCTGCTTACGAATGTAGACCATTCCAATGAACATTTTTCGTTAGACCCTAAGGAACAGCTGGCAGCTGTCAAGGAGATAAGAAATTTGGGATATATTCCTCTTGGTAACTGGCATTCTCATCCAGAATCGCCATCAAGACCATCTGAGGAAGATAAGAGACTTGCCTATGACAAGAACGCAAGTTATTTGATCTTGTCATTAATGGAGCAGGAAAATCCTGTGCTGAATTCTTTTCATATTGAAGGCACAGATGCAAGCAAAGAAGAACTGATTATCGAAGAATAAAGAGGGCGCTAACATGGGAAATAATAGTAATGTGGAAGAAATTGAAGTAAAAAATATTTCTGTCGAAGATTTTGCTGAATTGGACTTTTCGAAAGTAACTTTGTTGGATTTAAGAGAAGCAGATGAAGTATTGGTTGCAGGAATAGAGGGAGCAATCAATATTCCTTTTTCTCAGATTAGCAAAAAGCTGAGTGATGTACCAATGGATTTACCTGTGTATGTGTATTGCAGAACAGGCGATTGGAGCGAAGAGGTTGCAGAAATACTGTTAGAGCGTGGCTATGAGGTATATAATGTTGCTGGTGGGTTCAAAGCCTATAAAGAATACATAGCAAATAGAAAGCCTATTGAAATCGATGCAAAGGGATTAAAATGTCCAGGACCGATTGTAAAGGTCGCAGATACTATCCGAAATCTGGCAGATGGACAGAAAGTATTTGTGGAAGCAACGGAAGACGCTTTTGCTTCTGACATTGCTGTGTGGTGCCAAAGAACAGGTAATTATCTGGAAAAATTAGAAGTGAAGCCTGACGTTATTCAGGCAACGATTGAAAAACGAACAAAACAGAGTGAAAATGTGACAGCTCTGCCGGACGGAAAAACCTTTGTGGTCTTCAGCGGAGACCTGGATAAGACTATTGCCGCATTTATTATGGCCAATGGAGCTGCTGCAATGGGAAGAGAAGTTACGATATTTTTTACATTTTGGGGATTGAATATTTTAAGAAAACCGAATAAGATAAAGACGAACAAAACATTTATTGAAAAAATATTTGGCATTATGATGCCGCGAGGAACCAAAAAGCTTGGCCTTTCCAGAATGAACATGGGAGGAGCCGGAGCGAAAATGATTCGGGCTGTTATGAAGAGTAAGGGAGTATCCTCACTTGAGGAACTGATTCAAAATGCGATAGATCATGGAGTACGTCTGGTAGCCTGTCAGATGTCCATGGAAATCATGGGAATAAAGAAAGAAGAATTAATTGATGGAGTGGAATTAGGCGGAGTAGCGACTTTCTTGGGTTCAGGTGAACAGTCCAATATGAGTTTGTTTATTTAAAGATAAGAAGTAAGACTGAATGGAGACTAAGATGAAGTCCATAGAAATAAAAGAAATAGAGAAACTAGAGCCTGGCCAGGTTACCATTGTTGATGTACGAGGCCAGGACGATTATAAGAGAAATACAATTCCCTATGCGATCAATATTTCCATAGAGGAATTTCAAAATGGCTTGCCGGATTTGGATAAGGCAAAGCCAGTATATGTTTTATGTTACACAGGAGAGAAAAGCGAACTCATTGTGGAACAGTTAGAAGAGGCAGGGTATGATGCCGCAAATATTAGCGGCGGATATCGGGCCTTTTTGCGGTTACAGCTAAGTCGAATCGTTCAAGAAGAATCAAGTATTGAAGAAAAGACGAAGGAAATCGAGAGAAGTATCATTAAGAAGTTCCGAAAGCCAATTTGGAGAAAATTTACAAAGGCCGTGACGGAATATCAATTAGTTCAGGAAGGCGATAAGATTGCGGTCTGTATCTCTGGCGGAAAAGATTCTATGCTTATGGCAAAACTTTTTCAGGAACTGCAGAGGCATGGAAAGATACCATTCGAGGTGGTATTTTTGGTGATGAACCCTGGCTATAATCAGGATAACTGGAAAATTATTCAGGACAATGCAAAGATTCTCGGCATCCCTCTGACTGTGTTTGAGAGTGACATTTTCAACATTGTTGCAGGGGTTGAAAAAAATCCTTGCTACTTGTGCGCACGTATGAGAAGAGGATATCTATATTCACATGCAAAAAAATTGGGATGCAATAAGATTGCATTGGGACATCACTTCGACGATGTAATTGAAACAGTTTTGATGGGCATGCTTTATAGTGGAAAAGTAGAAACGATGATGCCGAAACTCCATAGTACAAATTTTGAAGGAATGGAATTGATTCGTCCTTTGTATATGGTGAAAGAAGCCGATATTAAAGCATGGCGTGACTATAACAGACTCCATTTTATCCAATGTGCCTGCAGATTCACTGAAAATTGTGCAACCTGTGGAGGCGGCAGAGGCTCTAAGAGGGATGAGATGAAAGAGTTGATTGCGAAGTTCCGTGAAACCAGTGATGTGATAGAGTATAATATATTTAAAAGTGTTCATAACATTAATTTGCGGAAGGTGATTGGATACCACAAAGATGAAATGAGTTATAATTTCCTGGATGATTATGACTCAGTAGGCAGTGACGAAGAAAGGTGAGACGAATATGTCTTTGATTGATAGATTTGTAGAATCGCACAATCTTTCAAAAACAGAATATGTGGAATTACTAGAGTGTAGGGAAAATGAAGAGACAGCAAGGCGCCTCCGAGATGAGGCAGTGAGACTCAGAAAGCAATATTATGGAAACAAAGTATTTACGAGAGGGCTCATTGAATTTACAAATTATTGCAAGAACAACTGTTACTATTGCGGGATTCGAAATGGAAATCGCCATGCTACGAGATATCGTTTGACGGAGGATGAAATTCTTGCGTGCTGCCAAAATGGATATACGCTGGGATACCGCACTTTTGTTTTGCAAGGCGGGGAAGACCCTTATTATACAGATGAAAGAATGGTGAAAATCATTCAAAGAATAAAGAAAGAATTTCCGGATTGTGCACTCACGTTATCAATTGGAGAAAAGTCTTACGAAAGTTACCAGTTATTTCGAAATGCAGGAGCCGACCGGTATTTGCTTCGTCATGAAACAGCCGATGAAACTTTGTATCGTTCCCTGCATCCAGAAGTGATGAGCTTAGAAGCTCGAAAACAATGCTTGTACAATTTAAAGGAATTGGGTTATCAGGTAGGCGCTGGATTTATGGTTGGTGCTCCGGGACAAACGATTTCTCACATTGCGGAGGATTTGTTGTTTTTACAGGATTTACAGCCACAAATGGTAGGAATCGGACCTTTTATTCCGCATCATGATACGATTTATGCAGAAGAAAGGGCGGGCAGTGTAGAACTGACGCTGTTTTTGCTATCTGTCATCCGCATTATGCTCCCAAAAGTACTGCTTCCAGCAACAACGGCATTGGGAACACTGGACCCAAGGGGCAGAGAAAAAGGACTGTCTGCTGGGGCAAACGTGGTAATGCCTAATTTGTCTCCAGTGGAAAATCGAAAGTTGTATGAACTTTACGATAATAAAATCTGTACTGGGGAAGAAGCTGCCGAATGTAGAGGTTGTTTGAGCAAGAGAGTAGAAAGTATCGGATACCAGCTGGTTACTGAGCGGGGCGATGCACTGCAGTAAGTAGTGGAAAGGAGATAAGTACATTATGGACAAGTATATATCAAGAGAAGAAGCATTTAAGTTATTAAAAAAATATAATCAGGATCGGTTTCACATCCAGCATGCGCTGACAGTAGAAGGTGTTATGAAATGGTACGCCAATGAACTGGGCTATCAAGAGGAGGCAGAATACTGGGGAATCGTGGGATTACTTCACGATATCGATTTTGAACAGTATCCAGAAGAACATTGCAAAAAAGCACCAGAACTTTTGAGTGCTGCAGGAGTCGGCGAGGATATCATTCATGCCGTCTGCAGCCATGGATATGAATTGACGGTGGATGTAAAGCCTGAACATGAGATGGAAAAAGTTTTGTATGCGGTGGATGAATTGACTGGATTAATCGGTGCAGTCGCACTCATGCGTCCATCAAAAAGTGTTCAGGACATGGAAGTGAAATCAGTAAAAAAGAAATATAAAAGCAACAATTTTGCAGCTGGTTGTTCCAGAGAAGTGATACAACGAGGTGCGGATATGTTAGGTTGGGAATTAAACGACCTGATCGAGAAGACAATTTATGCAATGCGTTCCTGTGAAACAGAAATCCAGGAAACAATGGAGGCGGAATGTTAAATCAATTTTCAAGAACAGAGTTATTACTAGGTAAGGAAGCCATGCAGGTATTAGAAAATTCGAGGGTTGCCGTTTTTGGTATAGGCGGCGTCGGAGGATATGCGGTAGAGGCTTTGGCGAGAAGCGGCGTGGGCACGTTTGATTTGATTGATGATGATAAAGTGTGTTTAACCAATCTGAATCGTCAGATTATTGCAACCAGAAAAACCGTTGGAAAATATAAAGTGGATGTGATGAAAGAGCGGATTTTGGAGATTAATCCAGAAGCCATTGTAAATACACATAAATGCTTTTTCCTTCCAGAAAACAAAGATGAATTTGATTAGAAAAACCTCACGCACACTCGTTACTTCAGTGAAGAGTTAGTGAGACGCAAATAGTCAGCATATACAGAAATGTGTATGTAGTGATGGGCGACTACACCCATCCAATACTACCTGAATTGCTGGAAACCCCTAAAGACAACAAAACTACAACGTACTACCTGAGACGGCAGAAGCGTGAATGTGGCGAAAGCAGAAAAAATTTGTTGTATGGTGCAAGGTTAAACCCTAAACACTAATAAACAATGGGCAATCAGCAGCTAAGACCGAAAGGTAAAGTTCAACGACTATTCCTCTTGAGGGAAGTACACTGCAAGCTATTGGCAGCGGAAGTGGGTAGCCCCTAACAGGTAAGGCTGAGGGAGAAGATATAGTCTGTGCTTATGTGAAAGCATAAGAAGTTCATGAGAGAACTGTACGAAGCGTAGCGGCTTTGTATGAACGACAACCTCTACACGACAAACAGGACCTTAGGGTTCTTATATATGTTAGTTATGTACTTTGCTTCTATAAC
>JAFUOS010000012.1 GCA_017472665.1 Tyzzerella sp.
AAGATATATCCTGAAACGGAATTTAAGTGGAATTGACGGAGAATCCGTCGTGTAGCCGTTAGGTTGTGAGGTAGGAGTCCCTCACGACGACTAGCTCAGAGCCTTACGGATACTAGACTAGTCGGAGTCAATGGAGCATTGGAGCGAAGGATATATCTTAATTTCTTCGTCCGTCTATGAAATCAACAAATCCAAATTTCACAACGTCCCCGTAAAAGTCCAACTTCCTTTTTCTTTAAGTGACTTGCAAATAAGAGACAGATGAAGTAAAATATAACGCAATAAGCAAGATATGTTTTAATTTGGACATGATTTAAAAAGAAAGAGGTCGTCAAATGAGCATGATTAAGACAGAAAATCTGATATTTGAATATGAAAAGCGCGATGACGAGGGCAATATCATCGGAGCCCACCGTGCCATTGACGAGGTGAATCTTGATATAGA
Source organism: Tyzzerella sp. (assembly GCA_017472665.1). Classification (GTDB taxonomy): domain Bacteria; phylum Bacillota; class Clostridia; order Lachnospirales; family Lachnospiraceae; genus Faecalimonas. Next base: position 446 of record JAFUOS010000012.1, read on the forward strand.
GCCGGGGCAGTTTATTGCGATTCTTGGACACAATGGTTCTGGGAAATCTACGCTCGCAAAGCACATGAATGCGATTCTGACTCCAACAGAAGGAACGATGTGGGTGGATGGAAAAGATACCAGAAAAGATGAGAATGTCTGGGATGTGAGACAAAGTGCCGGTATGGTTTTCCAAAATCCGGACAACCAGATTATTGGTACAGTTGTGGAAGAAGACGTAGGATTTGGACCAGAAAATTTGGGAGTGCCGACGGACGAAATCTGGGAACGCGTAGAACAGAGTTTGTCAGCAGTTGGTATGATTGAATACAGACATCATTCACCGAATAAATTGTCGGGTGGACAAAAACAGCGTGTGGCAATCGCGGGAGTGGTTGCGATGCGTCCAAAGTGTATCGTGTTGGATGAACCGACGGCGATGCTTGATCCGAACGGCAGAAAAGAAGTACTTCGCACTGTGGAGGAACTTCGCCAAAGAGAGAAGGTAACCGTTATTTTGATTACGCATTACATGGAAGAAGTCATTGGGGCTGACCGCGTGATTGTTATGGACAAGGGCCATGTGGTTATGGATGGCACTACAAGAGAAATTTTTAGTCAAGTAGAGTTGTTGAAAAAATATCGTCTCGATGTTCCACAGGTGACACTCTTAGCTTATGAATTGAAGCAAAAAGGGTATGCGATTCCAAATGGAATCCTGACTGTGGATGAGTTGACTTCTGCGCTGGAAGTGTGTGGAATGAAAACGACGCAGGCTAGGAAGGTTGCAGCTGGTGAAGGAAATGCGACTGCTAAGATACATGAAATCGCTGACGGAATTGCTGAGGATAGAGCGGGTAACGGTGGCGTGAAAGCGAATTTGGGAGATGGTAGAGGTCAAATGTTTGAGGCGCAAGGTTCGGCAGTACAAGGTTCTGCAGTGCAGGTGAAGCCACAAACTCCGATTTTGAAATTGGAGCACGTAAATTACGTCTACAGCCCGGATACCGCCTACGAAAGAAAAGCACTGAAAGATATCAATCTTGACATTTACGAAGGACAGTTCATCGGAGTTATCGGACACACGGGTTCCGGTAAATCCACAATGATTCAGCATTTAAATGGCTTGATGAAAGCAACGAGTGGAGCACTTTACTACAAAGGCGAAAACATTTATGGCGAAAAATACAACCTGCGAGAATTACGAAATAACGTAGGACTTGTATTCCAATACCCAGAACACCAGTTGTTTGAAGTGGATGTTTTGTCAGATGTTTGCTTCGGACCAAAGAATCAAGGACTATCCGAGAAAGAATGCAAAGAACGAGCATTGGAAGCACTGAAATTAGTAGGACTTCCAGAAAAATATTACGAGGCTTCGCCATTCGAATTGTCAGGCGGTCAAAAACGTCGTGTGGCAATTGCAGGTGTGCTGGCTATGAAACCAAAGGTGTTAGTACTTGATGAGCCTACAGCAGGGCTTGATCCGAAAGGTCGGGATGAGATTTTGGACCAGATAGCTTATCTTCAAAAAGAAGGTAACTTGACGGTTATTTTGGTTTCACATAGTATGGAAGATATCGCAAAATATGTAGACCGTATCGTTGTGATGAATAAAGGAAGCAAAATGTATGATGGCACACCGAAAGAAGTGTTTGCACATTACAAGGAACTGGAAAAAGTAGGTTTGGCTGCACCGCAGGTTACTTATATCATGCATGCACTTGCTGCAAAAGGCATGCAGGTGAATTTGGAGGCGACCACGATACAGGAAGCCGTAACTGAGATTGTCAATGCCTTGTAGAAAATAGAGGTGCCACAGAAGAAAAGGCGCACGAAAATACATGCGCGATAGAAGTTGATAGGAGTTTATACGAGAATATATGATTAGAGATATTACAATTGGGCAATATTACCCTTCCAATAGTAAATTGCACCGTTTGGATCCGAGAGTCAAAATCATGTGTACATTGCTTTACCTTATTTCCCTGTTTTTGTTTCAGAATATATGGGGATATTTGGTTGCGACAGTATTTTTGATATTCGTGATTCGGAGTTCCAAAGTACCATTTAAATATATCGTAAAGGGATTGAGGCCGATTATCATGCTGCTTATGATTACGGTTGTGTTTAATCTGTTCTTAAATAACACGGGGGATGTTCTTGTGAAATTTTGGATTTTTCAGATTACAACGGACGGACTTAGGACAGCCGTATTTATGGCAATCCGTTTGATTTATCTGATTCTTGGTTCATCGCTTATGACATTTACGACGACACCAAATGCACTGACAGACGGAATAGAGAGTTTGCTAAAGCCTCTTCAGAAGATCAAGGTGCCAGTGCATGAGATTGCAATGATGATGTCGATTGCATTGCGGTTTATTCCGATTTTATTGGAAGAGACGGATAAGATTATGAAGGCACAGATTGCGAGAGGTGCAGACTTGGAAAGTGGTAACATTGTGCAGAAGGCAAAAGCAATGGTTCCGATTCTGGTCCCACTGTTTGTGTCAGCGTTCCGCCGTGCGAATGATTTGGCGATGGCGATGGAAGCGAGATGCTATCATGGCGGTGAAGGCCGCACAAAGATGAAACCGCTGGTGCATGAGGGTAGAGATTATATGGCATATGCAATTACGATTGCATATGTGGTGATTGCGGTTATGATTGGTCAATTAGGGTCCCCTTTTTGAGGAGTGTAACATGAAAAGAATAAAATTGACGATTGCCTATGACGGCACAAATTACTGTGGTTGGCAGATTCAGCCAAATGGGATTACGGTGGAAGAAGTGCTAAATAAGGCTTTGAAAAAATTAACAGGTGAAGATATTGCAGTGATTGGTGCGAGCCGTACGGATTCTGGTGTACATGCTCTTGGAAATGTGGCGGTATTTGATACAGAAACCACAATTCCTGGGGATAGGATTGCAATGGCGCTTAATCAGAGATTGCCAGAGGATATTGTGATTACGAAGTCGGAAGAAGTTCCACTGGATTTTCATCCAAGATACTGCGATTGCAGTAAGACATATGAATATCACATTATTAATACGAGAATTCCAGTCCCGACGAAAAGGCTTACGAATTATTTTGTGTCATATGAGTTGGATTTGGATAAGATGCGTAAGGCAGCTTCTTACCTTGTGGGAGAGCATGATTTTGTGAGTTTCTGTAATGTGAGAACCGATGTGGAAAATACAGTGCGTACGATTACGGCACTTGATATTCTGCAAAATGGGGATGAGATTACGATTCGCATTACGGGAAATGGTTTTCTTTATAACATGGTGCGGATTATTGTTGGAACTTTGATAAGAGTAGGTCGAGGGTTTTATGAGGCGGAAAAAGTGAAAGAAATTTTGGAAGCGAAAGACCGCAAGGCGGCGGGGGTGACGGCTCCAGCCCATGGGCTGATGTTGGTGGAAATAAAATATTTATAATTTATGAAATTAAGAGGGTGTCCCAAAAGTCTAAGGATAAAGTTTTTAATTTTTAGACTTCGGGGCATCCTCTTTTTGAGGTGAGAAGAAAATAGTATTCCGTTAAACTATTTTCAAAAATAAAATGTAATATTTTGTTTAGTTTGCGTGTCTAATATATAGATGAATATAAATGGAAATGGTAGAAGTTTAATTTCTACCATTCAATATTGATATAGTATAATATGCAAGTGGGAAGCGAATGCATAAAGGAGGAACTGTTCGTTTTGTCGAAGAATTTAACAGAAGATACTATTAACGAATTAGTGAGTACATACGGTAATAGTGTATTGCGTATGTGTTATTTGTATTTAAAAGATTATCAACTCGCAGAAGATGTAACACAGGAGACTTTCATAAAAGTATATGAAAAAATCGATACCTTTGAAAACAAGTCTGCAATAAAAACGTGGATTATGCGTATTGCAATAAATTTATGCAAAAATCAGATGAGAACACATTGGTTTAAAAGAAAGGCCATGGAACACATTCCGGAGATAGCATCAGAAGATGAGTTTGACATAATTTTAGATAAAGATGCAATTTCGTTAGAAATTATGAAATTACAGCCTAAATATAGGGAAGTTATTCTTTTGTTTTATTACCAAGAGCTGCCGGTAAAAGAGATTTCCTATATTCTAAATATAAAAGAAACGGCTGTCTTACAGCGATTGCGAAGAGCAAGGGAACAGTTAAAACCATCATTAAAGGAGATTTTATAAAGATATGAAAGAACAAATTGACTATGAACTGCAATGCATGGAATTTAAGATGAATCCTGCTGAACTTGTCTCTATGAAAAAGAAACAAAGAAATAGATATAAGCCATTGATATTAATTATATCTATATTTTTATTTGGGACAACAGCGTATGCGGGATATACTATTTGTAATACCATTTGGGTTAATCGTGAATCGCTTCCGGAACTTGACCCTATGAAAAAAATAATAGTGAATGAACTGAATGATTATGATGAGGAAGACATGTTATATAGAAAAAGTTATGATTCCTACTCTGAGCTGTGCAAAGAACTTGGAATTGAATTATTATCTTCTGAAATGGCAGAAGGAAATTCGGCAATGCTTATCACTCGAGAGACAGATAATGAACACTGGACACAAATAAAAGTAACGGCGTATATTTTGGGGGATGTTTATAACTTGAAAAAAATAGAGAATATGCAACTCTATACGTGGCAAGAGGGAGAAGTTTTTTCTTCACCAATAGACATGACAATAGATATAATATCCAGTGACGAACAATTAGAAATCGGATGGGAAAAAGATTATCTTGGACCATTCGAGTATGTAGAGACATATCAATCAGAAAAAGGTTATAAGGTAAATATCATTAGTAGCGCTGCTGTAAAAGAGACTGAAAAACCAATGTATAAAGCAATTTTTGTGGTGGATGGTATTCGATATACATTGAGTGGCAGAGTTGAAATTAGCAAAATGAAAGAAATTTTAGATTCCTTTCATTTTTTAGAATCAGAAACAGTTTCGGAAGAAAATACAGAACAAGAAGTAGTCTCGAATGAAAATTCACACAAGGAATATTCGACATTAGATTTACTGTATCGAAAACAGGAATTTAATATTGGTTTTATGCGTTCAGCAGGTGTTGTGATAATCTATAAAGAGCTTATAGTTCAAAACATAGCTAATGCGGAAAAGGTCATTGTAATTTACAATGATGAATTGCTCGAAGAAATACCGCTTTCTGAGGACTTTGTTGAGATTGAACTTGATAAATCGGGATATTATGGTTTCTTTGTTGAGGACCAACAGGGAGAAATTCATGAGGTAAATTATGCAGTCCACACGTGTATGTCGTCAGAGAATATTTTATGGTTGGATGAGAAAAATTATGAGGAGAATGATTAAATCTATTTGATTACTCGTGTTATTGGTTATGGTAGATTGATTAAATGAAAATAAAGAGTGAACAGATGAAATGAGGGTATCTCTAAAGTCTAAAACGAAAAGACTGGAGTGATACCCTCTCTTATGTAGATAAATTTCTACATAGCTTTAAATTTTTTTATCCTAATAGAATACATTACCCCCGATGACAGTTCCGACATGTTCACTGCTGGCAGCACGGAAACTCAAACAGTCTCCAATATTATTCTTTCCAGCAAGCGCATCATTTGCAACAGCAACGCAGGAATCCTTGACTCCACGTTTTAATACTTTGTCAACTTTGCCTTCTTTTACCGGAGAGAACTGTCCACTTTGCGTGATGACTCCGTAGATTGTGTCTGGATACTTGTTGTGCTTCATACGATTTACTACCACGGATGCAACTGCGAGCATCCCTTCATAATTGGTACTTCCCGCTTCACACTCAATCAGTGCTGCAAAAAGTTCGATTTCAGAAGCGGATGCAATATAATCGAAATCGTCATCTGAATCAGACGAATTTGAGGAACTATTGGCGCTCGAGGTGTCCTGCTTCGGTGGAGTAACCGGTTTCACCTGCTGTTTCAAAGCTTCCTCAGCTTTCCGGGCTTCTTCTTTTGCTTTTTCAAGTTGTGCCTTATAAGCTGTCAGTTCGTCAGAAGTTTCGGAAATCTGAGCGGATAAAGCGTCCTCTTTGGCATTCAATTCTTTTTGTAATTTCACAAGATTTTCTTGTTCCTGTGCCAGTTGCGCTTCCTGCTCAGCAATATCTTCCCGTGTCTGCTCCAATTTTTCCAAAGCATTGCGGTCATATTCATTCACCATGGAGACATATTCCACACGGTTTAGAAAATCAGCCATGCTGACTGAAGAGAATAACATTTCCAAAAGACTGCTGTTACCATTTTCATACATATATTTTATGCGCAGTTTCATGGCTTCGTATTGAGCTTCTTCTTCCCCTTTTGCAATGGCAAGTTCTTCTTTTACTTCTTCGATTCGTGCGGTCATTTCTTTTATCTGTTTCGAAATAGAAGAAATCTCTGCACCCAGTTCATCCAATTCCTTGTTTAATCCAGAAAGTTCATTTTCCAAATCGGAAGTGGATTGCTCCAGAGAGTCAACCGTATCAGTTGCATAAACTGGAGAAATGAGCGATGCCATAATGGAAAATGCGAGCACAACCGAAAGTATGCGCATTAGATATTTCGTTTTGTTAAAACTCATGTAAAAGTCCTTTCTATTTTTGCAGGCAGAATACAGAGGCAATGTTGCCAACAACATTAGTTTCTGTGTTTAATATATGTTCTGCCTAAACTCAAAATGTATTTTTCTATTATACTATAAATTGCGCAATCAAGCAAATTTTGATACAATAAAAAGAAAGTTGTAAAAGAAAAGGAAAGAATGGCGTATGAATCATAAAATTAAGATGATTGGATTAGATTTAGATGGAACGCTGCTTACCACGAAAAAGGAATTGACGCCTTACACCAGAGCGGTTTTAGAAAAAGCACTCGCGCAAGGTATTCAGGTTTTGGTTTCTACGGGTCGCCCTATTTCCGCAATCCCGAAAGAAGTCTTAAGAATACCGGGGATGAAATACGCAGTTACATCCAACGGAGCGAGAGTTTTGGATGTTGAAACAAAAGAAGTGCTTTGTGAAAGTATGATTTCTGTAGAAACAGCAGAGCAGTTGATTGACATTCTGAGCGACTATGATGCGATTCTGGAAATTTTCATCAATGGGATAAGTTATGCGAGAAGTGCGGAACTGGAACATGCATATGACTATTTTGAAAGCCCGAGTATGGCAGAGTATGTGCTAAGTACAAGAATTCGTGTGGAAGATGTAAAGGATACGCTGCATGAGAAGAATTCTCCGGTAGATAAAGTGCATGGCATGTTTAAAAATGCAGAGGATATGAAAAATGCTTACGAGCGTCTAAGCAAAATTCCAGGAATTACCGCAGTCAGTTCTTTTGGCAATAATCTGGAGATGAACAAAGAAGGAACAGATAAAGGAAAAGGTCTTCTGGCACTTGGAGAACTGCTTGGAATCAAACGAGAAGAGATCATGGCATGCGGAGACGGCATGAATGATTTCGAAATGCTAAGAACAGTCGGATTTGCAGTCGCCATGGAAAATGGACATCCGCGTGTAAAAGAGATTGCGGATTACATTACGGTTACAAATGATGAAGACGGCGTCGCAAAAGCGATCGAAAAATTTGCATTGCAATCAGAAGAATAAAAAGCAGAAGGGAGAAAAAGAAATGTTAGAAATGTTAAAGGTAATCCTTTTGGGGATTGTAGAAGGTATTACAGAATGGCTTCCAATCAGCAGCACCGGACACTTGATTCTGGTGGATGAGTTTGTGAAGCTGGGCGCCAGTGAGGCATTTAAGGAAATGTTCAATGTAGTGGTACAGCTTGGTGCGATTATGGCAGTCGTAGTGCTGTATTTTAACAAATTGAACCCATTTTCGAAGAAGAAATCGAGAAAACAGAAAAAGCAGACGATTGATTTGTGGTTGAAGGTAGTTGTTGCATGTATTCCGGCAGGGGTATTGGGAATCCTGTTTGATGACTGGATGGAAGAGCATCTGCATAATTATGTTGTAGTGGCGTTAATGTTGATAATTTACGGTGTTTTATTCATTGTTGTGGAAAACTGGAATAAAAAGAACACGCCAAGGGTTACAAAGTTATCGGAACTTTCTTATCAGACGGCACTTGCAATTGGAGCATTCCAAGTATTGTCGCTGATTCCAGGAACTTCACGTTCGGGAGCAACGATTATCGGAGCATTGTTAATCGGTGTATCACGTTATGTAGCGGCAGAATTTACATTTTTCCTTGCAATTCCAGTAATGTTTGGCGCGAGCGGAATTAAGATTTTGAAATTCTTGGCTGATGGCGGTGGATTTACAGGCATGGAAGCAGCGATGCTGATTGTGGGATGTCTGGTGGCGTTCTTCGTGTCAGTGTTTGCAATCAAGTTCTTGATGGGATATATTAAGAAGAATGATTTCAAAGTGTTTGGTTATTATCGAATTGTGCTTGGTGTTTTAGTGATAGGATATTTTCTTATAAGAGGAGTGCTTGCTTAGCAAGACTTGGGCAGGCAATGAAACTGATGGTAAAAGCAAGCAAAAATGCATAAAAAGGAATGTGGTTTGGGCCAAGAAATACTTGACATTTCAAGGGGTTATAGTAGAATAAAACAGACGATTGAATTTTTATGCAGAATAAATTCATATTATATCATTTTAGGAGGAAAAAACAATGAAAATGAAAAAATTAGTAAGTATGTTATTGGTTTTAGCATGCACATTATCAATGGCAGCATGTGGCGGTAAGGACACAGAAAACGAAGGCCCTGTAACAGCAGAGGTGATCGACATCGACCTTACAGAAGAAGAATATGCATTTGGTGTAGATAAAACACAACCAGAACTTTTAGACGAAGTAAATGCATTCGTAAAACAAATCAAAGAAGACGGTACATTAGATGCAATCTGTGACAAATATTTCGGTGATGGTACACCAGAACCAGTTGTTTCAGCAGTGGAAGATAGTTCAAAAGATCAATTAGTAGTTGCAACAAACGCAGCATTTGAACCATTTGAATACATGGAAGGTGAAAAATACCTTGGAATCGATATGGAAATTGCAAAATTACTTGCAGACAAACTTGGAAAAGAACTTGTAATTAAAAACATGGAATTCGATGCAGTATGTTTATCTGTAGGACAGCAAAAATGTGATATCGCTATGGCAGGTCTTACCATCAAACCAGACAGAGAAGAATATGTAACATTCTCAGAACCATACTACGAAGCTTCTCAGAAATTGGTTGTAGCAAGCAACGACACAACATTTGATGATTGTGAAGATGCAGATGCAGTTGTAGCACTTTTGAACGAATTGACAAAGAAAAATACAATCGGTGTTCAAAATGGTACAACAGGCCAGTTCTACGTAGAAGGCGATGCTGATTGGGGATTTGATGGACTTCCAGCAACATGCAAAACATACAAGAATGGTTCGCTTGCTGTTCAAGATATGTTAAATGGAAATATCGATTATGTAATCATCGATTCAGCACCAGCAACAGCTATTACAGAAGCAATCAACGAAATGCAATAATCCTGATTGGTGGAATAAAGGAAAATTATGGGTGATTTTGAGAAAAAAATTAGCAAGTTTATAGAGATATTTTGGGAACAAAATGGCTATGTAAAAGTGGTGGAAGGCTTGCAGAATACACTGATGATTGCGATTACAGGTCTGATTATCGGTATTTTGATCGGAACGTTGATTGCAACGGTACGTGTACTTCCAAAGTATAAATTACTTCCGAGAGTACTAAATGGCTTTTGTAGTTTTTATGTTGCTTTGTTCCGAGGAACGCCGATGGTAGTGCAGCTGCTGATATTTTACTATGTATTGCTGCCGCTTATCGGTTTGAAGATTACCGGTGTGCAGGTTTCTATGTTGGTATTCGGACTGAATAGTGGAGCATATATTTCCGAGATTATGCGAAGCGGTATCCAGTCGGTAGACCCTGGACAGATGGAAGCTGGCCGAGCAGTTGGACTTAGCTTTGGCACAAGTATGATGAAAATTGTCATTCCACAGGCGGTAAAGAATATTCTTCCAACATTAGGAAATGAATTTATTACCTTGATTAAAGAAACTTCAGTAGTAAGTTTCGTAGGAGCAGCGGACCTTTATGTGGCGTTTAGTTACATAGGAAGTAACAGTTATGAGTTCATGGTTCCATACCTTGTGATGGCACTCATTTACATCGCACTTGTACTGGTGATTTCTCTACTGATAAAATTGATGGAAAGGAGCTTGAAGAAGAGTGATAGACGTAATTAATCTCAGAAAAAGCTTTGGAGACACGGAAGTTCTGAAAGGAATCGATGTGACCATCAATAAAGGAGATATCGTGGCAGTGATTGGACCTTCAGGTTCTGGAAAAAGTACATTTTTACGCTGCCTGAACTGTATGGAAGACCCGACTGGCGGAAGCATTATCTTCAAGGGCGTTGATATTGCCGATATGAAAGTAGATATCAATGAACATCGTCGCCATATGGGAATGGTATTCCAACACTTCAACTTGTTTAACAACAAGACTGTATTACAGAATGTTATGATGGCACCGGTGCATTTAAAATGTCAGGATTTGAAAAAACTGAAAAGAAAGAATCTTGTGAACCGCATTTTAAATGTGTTCCGTGGAGAAAATAAGAAAGAAATCGTTCCGATTACACAGACAAAGGAACAGATTAAAAGTGAAGCAAAAGAAAATGCAATGGCACTTCTGAAACGAATCGGTTTGGAAGACAAGGCAGATGCTTATCCTTCTACTTTATCTGGCGGTCAGAAGCAGCGTATTGCGATTATTCGCTCACTTGCGATGGATCCAGATGTGATTTTGTTTGATGAGCCGACATCGGCACTTGACCCTGAGATGGTTGGGGAAGTTCTCGAATTGATGAAGGAGTTGGCACAGGAAGGCATGACCATGGTTGTGGTTACACATGAGATGGGATTTGCAAAAGAGGTGGCAAATCGTGTTATTTTCATCGATGAAGGGGTAATTAAGGAGAGCAATACTCCGAAGGAGTTTTTTGAAAATCCACAGGACCCGAGGCTCCAGGATTTCTTATCCAAAGTATTGTAAATGTAAATATTGGAAGTGCGAATGTATTGCAAAAAAGCAATACATTTCCAAATTCATAACAACGACTTGAGTCCGTCACTGAATGTGGCGGACTTTTTGGACTCTAAGTCAAGGCTCTGAGTCAATAGTTGGGGTGGAATTTTGCTTGAGTATGTGTTTTATAAAGTTAGATTTCTATATGGATAAATATTAGTCTGTTATACCCGCAGTTTTGTTAGTAAGAGTGGTATGGAGAGGTGATTTTTCAGTATGTAGAAAAATTCCTCTAAAATCTGGCAATTTTCGGCAGGTTTTTACCTTTTTTAGGGTATTGGGAAGTGAAAAAATTGTATATACCCATTTTGATTTGTTTTGGAACAGTACCTTTGTGTGGATATGCGGCGAGAAACACGGTCCATGTTGCGAAAATGTCCTGATGACAAGCTCTATGTTGCGAAAATGTCCTGATGACAGGTCTATGTTGCGAAAATGTCCTGATAATAGTATAATTGAGAAGACGTTTATAGAAAAGAAATACGAAGAAATTTCAGTAAGAGTGTTTCTAGAATATGCAGAAAACGAGGAGGGCAAATTGTGAAATACGAAAGAATCGAAACCGGCAAATTTATACAACGCCCGAATCGATTTATCGCCTATGTAGAGATTGCAGGAAAGCAAGAAACGGTGCATGTCAAAAATACAGGACGCTGCGCGGAATTATTACAACCGGGCGCAACTGTGTATGTACAGAAAGCAGACAATTCAGAACGCAAGACCCAGTGGGATTTGATTGGAGTCAAAAAAGGAAAACGCATGATCAACATGGATTCCCAGATTCCAAATAAAGTTGTGGAAGAATGGATTCGAAAAGGAAATCTATTTCCAAATGCGACGCTGATTCGACCAGAGACTACGTACAAACAATCACGATTTGATTTGTATGTGGAGGAAGGTGACCGCAAGATTTTCATTGAAGTTAAGGGTGTTACCTTAGAAATGGACGGTGTTGTAAAGTTTCCAGATGCACCGACAGAGCGTGGCGTAAAGCATATCAAAGAGCTGTGCGAAGCCATCGAAGATGGATATGAAGCATATGTGTTTTTCGTAATTCAGATGAAGGGCGTGAAATACTTTACGCCAAATATGGTGACGCATGCGGCGTTTGGCGATGCCCTTCGAAATGCACAGGAGCGAGGCGTGCGGATTCTGGCATATGACTGTAAAGTAGGAAAAGACAGTATTGAAATAAATAAGGAAGTGCCAGTTGTATTTCGAAATGAGAATCTGAAAGAAATGGCACAGCCCCTTGTAAATTGGTATCGAGAGCAAAAAAGAGATTTACCTTGGCGCGTAGATGTAACTGCCTATAAAGTATGGGTTTCTGAGATTATGCTGCAGCAGACGAGAGTGGAAGCAGTGAAGCCATATTATGCAAGATTTTTGGAAGCATTTCCGACGATTGCGGATTTGGCAAATGCGAAAGAAGATGTGCTGCTTAAGATGTGGGAAGGACTTGGTTATTACAACCGTGTCCGCAATATGCAGAAAGCAGCGCAGCAGGTTATGATAGAATATGGCGGAGAGTTTCCAGGGACATATGAAGAGATTCGAAGTTTGACGGGGATTGGAAACTATACGGCGGGAGCGATTTCATCTTTTGCATTTGGAATTCCGAAACCTGCGGTGGATGGCAATGTGCTTCGCGTGATTTCAAGGCTGACAGCTAGTTATGAGGATATTATGAAAGCCAGCGTTAAGGAACGCGTGGAAGAAGAATTGGAGGAATTGATTCCGGCGGATGCGGCTAGCGATTTTAATCAAGGATTGATTGAGCTTGGGGCAATCGTGTGTGTGCCAAATGGTGCACCGAAATGCGAGGAATGTCCATTGGCACATTTGTGCAGGGCACATCAAAAAGGAATTGAGTTGGAACTTCCGGTAAAGAGTAAGGCGAAAGAGCGACGGATTGAGAAAAAGACAGTGTTTGTATTTCAAGATGGAGATCATGTGGCGATAAAAAAGAGGCCGGCAAAAGGGTTGCTTGCAGGACTTTATGAACTTCCAAACGTGGAAGGCCATTTGACGGAGGGCGAGGCACTCGCGTACTGTAAGCAGATTGGTTTGTCGCCGCTTCGAATTCAGAAACTGGAAGATGGGAAGCATATTTTCAGTCATGTGGAGTGGCAGATGATTGGATACCGGATTCGCGTGGACGAGTTGGAAAAATCATGTACGGAGAAGATGTTGTTTATACATCCGGAGGAGATACAGGCGGAGTATCCGATACCGGCGGCGTTTGAAACATATACGAAATATATGGAAATTAAACTTGGACAAGAAAAATTTGAAAATTAAATTCTAAGAGGTGGAAAAATGTTTGATGTAATCGTAGTAGGAGCAGGTGCAGCAGGTTGCGTAGCAGCAAGAGAACTTGCAGAAAAGCAAGACAAAAAAGTATTGATTGTAGAAAAGAAAAATCACATTGCAGGAAATTGTTATGACGAAAAGGATGAACATGGTGTTCTCATTCATGTATATGGACCACACATTTTCCATACGGGAAGAGAAAAAGTGTTTGAATACTTGTCTCGTTTCACAGATTGGTATTTCTTCCATCATGAAGTGGTTGCAAATGTGCACGGAAAATACGTTCCAGTTCCATTTAACCTGCACACATTGAAAGCCGTGTATGGTGAAGAAAAAGGAAATGAATTAGAAGAAAAACTTGTTTCGATTTACGGAATGGGAACAAAGGTACCAATCTTGGATTTAATGAATCACGAAGATGAAGACTTGAAAATGATTGGAAAATTTGTTTACGACAATATTTACGTTTACTATACGATGAAACAGTGGGGCAAGAAGCCGGAAGAAATTGACCCAGCAGTAACTGCGAGAGTGCCAGTCAATATTTCTTATGACAATGGATATTTTGCGGACAAGTATCAAGGTGTGCCGCTTCATGGATTTACACCGATGTTTGAAAATATGGTGGACCATGAAAATATCACGATCCAACTTGGCGTTGAAGCGAAAGATGTACTTTCGATTGCAGAAAACAAAGTGTATTACAAAGGGGAAGAGTTCCAAGGAACGGTTATTTTTACTGGTCCGATTGACGAATTTTTTGATTGCAAATATGGCAGACTTCCATATCGTACGTTGGATTTTGCGTTTGAATATTATGAGCAGGATGATTATCAGGGACATGCAGTTGTTAATTACACGGTGGACCAGGATTATACGAGAATCACAGAGTATAAATATCTGACTGGGCAGAAATGTAAGGGGACAACGATTTCTAAAGAATATCCAAGTGCATATACAGGGGAAAATGGACAGATTCCATATTACTCTATTGCAAATGAAGAAAATCATGCGCTGTATGCAAAGTATAAAGCAGAAGTAGAGCAGATTGAAAACTTCCACTTGCTTGGAAGACTTGCAGAGTATCAATATTATAATATTGATGTGATGGTGGAAAAAGCGATGGAGCTGGCAGAAAAACTGGGAAAATAAAAGTGAGAGTGAAAAACCGAAAGGGCAAATCGGGAGAACAAAACTAGGAGAACGATAGATGATTCAACTAACGAGCAGATGGGGAAAACAGGTGGATGTAAAAAATCCGCTTCCAGAATATCCAAGACCAAATATGGTGAGAGATAGTTATTCTAATCTCAATGGAGAATGGGAGTATTGCATTAATCAGCAAGCAGAAGCCGTTGAATATGATGGAAAGATTTTAGTTCCATTTTCCCCGGAAACAGCGTTATCTGGGGTGCAGAAGATAGTGATGCCGGAAGACTATCTGCATTACCGCAAGGTGTTTACACTTCCAGAGGGGTTCATAAAAGACAGAGTTCTTTTACATTTTGGCGCAGTTGACCAAGAATGTACGGTTTCATTAAATGGACAGGTGCTTGGTGAGCATGTTGGAGGATATCTGGCGTTTCATTTCGATGTGACGGAGCATTTGGTGGAAGGCGAAAATGTTCTGACTCTTTGCGTAAAAGATAGGACAGAGAAAGCACCACATGCGCGTGGAAAGCAAAAACTGGTTCGCAAGGGCGGTATGTCGTCATTGTTCTACACACCACAGAGCGGGATTTGGAAGACAGTCTGGATGGAGAGCGTGGCGGACGAAAACGTAGAGTCGCTGAAGATTACACCGATGTTTGATGAGGCGGCGGTGAAAGTGGAAGTTCGCGCGCATATGATGAGTGGAGAGAAGAAAGTTGATGAGATAGCCTCAGGTAAGGAAGCAACCTCAGGAGAGAGTAGAATACCAGATAGAGCAATAAGAGACACATGCGAGTCACGACAGATGCAAATTACAGTGATGGACGGAGAAAAAGTGGCTGCAAAAGTAACTACGGAGATTACGACAAATTCTGCAGCCAATCTTTCAAAAATCGGCTTGGGAGAGGTAATAATTCCGCTTGGTGAATTCACACCATGGACTCCAGAGAATCCGCATCTGTATGATTTGAAGATTACATATGGGCAAGACGAAGTAACGTCTTACTTTGGTATGCGTAAATTTTCTGTGGGCAAAGACAAAAATGGCATCTTACGTTTCTTTATGAACAACAAGCCATTCTTTTTCAACGGTGTATTAGATCAAGGATACTGGCCGGAAAGTTTAATGACACCGCCTACAGAAGAAGCCTTAAAATACGACATCGTAAAACTCAAAGAATTGGGTTATAACACGATTCGAAAACATATTAAAATCGAGCCAGACCGATTCTATTATCTCTGCGATAAATTAGGTATGATTGTTTGGCAGGATATGCCTAACGGAGGCGGCGATTACAATTTACTCCATGTGATGTATCTCACAAACGTATTTAGCTGGTACGGGCGTGCGATAAAAGATAATCACTATGGAATGTTTGCGCGAAAAGATGAAGCAGGCAGAAAGCAATACTATGAAGATTTGAAAGGCATGGTAGAGCAACTTTATAATTATCCAAGTATTGCAGTCTGGGTTCCATTTAATGAGGGCTGGGGACAGTTTGATGCGACGAAGGCGACAGAATTGATTCGCAGTTTGGATGAGACAAGACTTGTGAATGAAGCATGTGGCTGGTTTGACCAAAAAGGCGGAGATATGTACAGCATTCACAATTATCTTCGTAAGTTAAAAGTAAAGCCAAAGAAAGACCGCGTAGTGGCGCTTACGGAGTTTGGCGGCTATGCATTTCCGATTCCTGGGCATATGGCTTGTGAGAAGGAATTTGGGTATAAACATTACAAGACGAAGGAAGAACTTACAGCAAATTACAGAAGGCTTTGGGAAGAAGAGATTTATCTGAATCTGGAGAGAGGACTTTCTAGTAGTATTTATACACAGACTAGTGATATTGAAGAGGAAATCAATGGTCTTATGACCTATGACCGTGAGGAAAGCAAGTTTGTAGAAGAGGAATTGAAGGCACTGCATGCGAAGCTGTATGAGAAATTCGAGAAGTCGTCGTGAGGGACTCCTACCTCACAACCTAACGGCTACACGACGGATTCTCCGCCAATTCCACTTAACTTCCGCTTCAGGATATATCTTAATTTCTTCTGTTCGTATATGAATTCTACATCTAACAGTTGTTTCCTCATTTCTCTTACCATGAATTTTATAAAAGCTCTCATGGTAAGAAAATTTACCTGAAATAGGTGATTTGTTCTACCCATAGGTTAGTGAAATGTCTTGAATGGGAAGAATTTGTTCCTTTAATTAGATGTTTTTTCTTACCATAGAGCGCATTTTTAACTTTTGTGGTAAGAATTATACAACTTAGCTGTCGAGAATTTTTACAAGATTCAGAAAGAATGTCTATCT
>JAFUOS010000013.1 GCA_017472665.1 Tyzzerella sp.
CTTTTAGGTCAGACCAAGGAAAAGATTGCAGAGACTGCAAGAAAATTAGGATTCGAAAATATTATTATGACAGAGTCCTTAGAGGAAGCTGTGGATACATGCGCAAGACTGGCTGAGCCAGGTGATGCAGTGCTCCTTTCGCCTGCATGTGCAAGCTGGGGGATGTTTAAGAATTATGAAGAACGTGGAGATAAGTTCAAAGAGATGGTAAAAGCCTTATAAGGAGTGAAGATTCGTTGAAACGACCGAAGCAGAAGAGAGGATTTGATTATGGTCTTCTCGTGGTTGTTCTTATACTGGTGATAATCGGATTGATGATCCTGTACAGTACGAGCGCTTATAATGGTCAGGTGAAATTCCACGATTCGTTTTATTATTTGAAGAAACAGGCATTTGCCACATCCCTGGGATTGGCACTGATGTATGTGATGGCAAATATTGATTATCATGTGTGGGAGAAATTTTCAGTGCCCGCATATATAGTTGCAATTCTGCTTTCTCTTGCAGTATTGTTTTTTGGTGATGAGTATAATGGGTCCAAAAGATGGTTGTCTTTTGGACCTTTGTCGTTTCAGCCCTCGGAATTTGCAAAAGTGGCGGTGATTTTGTTTCTCGCTCATCTGATTGTGAAAAATGTAAAAAATATGAAGAAGATGAAGACGCTGTTGCTTATTATGGTATCGATTCTTCCGATTGTAGGGCTGGTTGGTGCAAGCAACCTGAGTACAGCGATTATTATTTTAGGAATCGGTGTAATCTTGGTGTTTGTGGCAAGTCCGCTTTATGCGCAGTTCGTATGGCTGGGTGCAACAGGTGTGGGATTTCTTGCGATTTTTCTTGCATTGGAAAGTTATCGCTTGGAACGTCTTGCAATTTGGAGAAATCCGGAACAATATGAAAAGGGATATCAGACCCTGCAGGGCCTATATGCGATTGGCTCGGGAGGTCTTT
Organism: Tyzzerella sp.; assembly: GCA_017472665.1. GTDB lineage: Bacteria > Bacillota > Clostridia > Lachnospirales > Lachnospiraceae > Faecalimonas. The sequence goes on from JAFUOS010000013.1 coordinate 952, forward strand.
TTGGAAATGGACTCGGAAACAGTATCCAGAAGCTGGGATTCGTGCCGGAAGCACAAAACGATATGATTTTTTCCATTGTGTGTGAAGAATGGGGACTGGTAGGTGCATCTTTCCTGATTTTGCTGTTTTTGGTTTTAATCTGGCGATTTTTTGTGATTGCAACGCAGGCGAAAGATTTGTTTGGGTCGCTCATTGCAACGGGCGCTATGGCACATATTATGATTCAGGTGATTTTGAATATTGCGGTTGTGACGAATACGATTCCAAATACGGGGATTACGCTGCCGTTTGTGAGTTATGGGGGAACTTCAGTTTTATTTCTTCTTGGTGAAATGGGGCTTGTGTTAAGTGTTTCAAGAGGGTATAATACTTTTGCAGGATTTCAGGGGAGGAAATAAAATGCAGAAACAAAGAGATGAAAAAGAAGAAAGACCGAAGAGAAGGCGCAAGAAAAAAAGCCGGTTCGGTTATTATTTATATGCATTGATTATGCTGATTTTAACACTGGCGAATATCGTGGTGGCAACATTTTTGCTGACCTATGTCCAGGATATAGAAGTGACAGGGACAAATTACAGTGAAAAACAGGATATTATCGAATGGGTAGAAGAGGACCCGCTTACAGTGAATTCGATATATGCTGTTCTGAAGTACAAATTTGGTTCTTACACGATACCAACATATTTACAAGATGTAAGTGTAGGATTTAAGGCACCTTGGAAACTGAGAGTGAAAGTACAAGAGAAAGAGATTATGGGATGCATCCTGGTTGACAATGATTATGTCTATTTTTCAGAGGATGGAACGGTGCTTTTAAAAGGAACGGAGATTCTTGACGGCATCCCCGTCATTGAGGGACTGAAAGTCGGAGATGTGAAGCTGTATAAGAAGTTGGAGATTGGGAATGAAAAAGTATTTTCCTATATCATAGACATTTCGAAGGAAATTACAGAAAGGGAACTGTCTCCGGACCGACTGGTATGGGAAGATGACAGTATGAATCTCTATTTTGGTGAAATTTGTGTACAGCTCGGAAAGATAAATTTTGATGAAAAATTGACTCAGCTTCCTCCGATTTTGGAAAAGCTGGAAGGAAAGAAAGGAACATTACATCTGGAGCATTATAGCGAGATGAGCAATAGTATTAGTTTTGAAGAAGCTGTTGAATAAAAATCCCAATAAAAAAGAAAAAAATAAGGATTTTGGTATTGATTATTTGACAAAAAGCCGATATTATATAAATGTATGGCAAAGTGCGATATAGTCTAAGGGACGTATAAGATAAATAAGGAAACGAAGGAGGAGACACTCTTGTTAGAAATCAAAACAAACGAATCAGAAGCAGCAGCAAAAATTATTGTAATCGGTATTGGTGGCGGCGGAAATAACGCTGTAAATCGCATGATTGACGAGCAGATTGCAGGAGTAGAATTTATTGCAATTAATACAGATAAACAAGCATTACAGTTATCGAAAGCTCCAACGCTTATGCAGATCGGGGACAAGATTACAAAAGGACTTGGCGCCGGAGCAAAACCAGAAGTTGGAGAAAAAGCAGCAGAAGAAAGTGCAGAAGAAATCGCAGCAGCAATCAAAGGTGCCGACATGGTATTTGTTACCTGTGGTATGGGTGGCGGAACCGGTACAGGTGCGACACCGGTTGTAGCACGTATTGCAAAAGAAATGGGAGCACTTACCGTAGGTGTTGTTACAAAACCTTTCCGTTTTGAATCAAAGACACGTATGAACAATGCGCTTCAAGGAATCGAAAAATTAAAAGAAAACGTTGACACATTGATTGTCATTCCAAACGATAAATTATTAGAAATCGTTGACAGAAGAACAACGATGCCAGAAGCTCTTAAGAAAGCTGACGCAGTATTGCAGCAAGGTATCCAAGGTATCACAGACCTCATTAATGTACCATCATTAATCAACCTTGACTTTGCAGATATCCAGACAGTTATGATTGACAAGGGTATCGCTCATATCGGTATCGGTTATGGTAAGGGTGATGACAAGGCTCTTGAAGCTGTGAAACAGGCAGTTGCAAGTCCACTTCTTGAAACAACAATTTCAGGTGCATCACACGTTATCATCAATATTTCTGGTGATATTACACTTATGGATGCAAGCGATGCAGCAGAATATGTACAAGACCTTGCAGGTGAAGAAGCAAACATCATCTTCGGTGCAATGTATGATGATACAAAGACAGACGAAGCTACTATTACAGTAATTGCGACAGGATTACATAACGTAGGCGGAACTGCTTCTAAATTGAAATCAAGATTGGAAGGAACAAAAGTACCACCAATTCAAAATGTGGAAAAATACGAAACTCCAGTTGTACCAACACCAAAGGTACAAGAACTTGATTTAGGATTAGCAAATCCAACACCGGCAAAATCAACTGTACAGCCAAGTACAGCAGGAACTGTTCCAACACTGCAGGTACCAAGAACACCAACAAGCCAGGTAAAAGAACAGTCTATCAAGATTCCTACATTCTTAAAGAAATAGGACAAGCTTAGAAGGTATACACAGGGACTCGAGGAAACTCGGGTCCTTTTTCTGTGAGTGGTTACAATATTTCTGAAGTCGTATCGTGTCGGATTTTTAAATAAAATATCGAATAAAAAGTTTGTTTTCACAGAAAATACGACAAACTTCTCAAATTTCATTTCTTATAATAAGTCTTGCTTGAGTACCAAATCGATTTAGTAGCGAAAGAGAAAGTAGGTGGAACGTGTACTATGAATTATATGTAGACGTACTGTTTTTGGTGAATTTTATGATGGATTACCTGTTATTGCTTCTGGTAAAGAAGATGCTGAAATGTACTGCCACACATGGAAGTGTCTGTCTGGGAGCCGCAGTAGGGTCATTTTTGACCTGCGTCATCGTCGTATTGCCAATCCCGTATGCCGTTTTAAAATTCGTATTGTTCCATATGGTAGTAAATACATTTATGATTCGAGCTGGACTTAAAATCAAAAAAGCGAGAACTTTTGTGAAAGCATATATTTTACTTTACATAGGCGGCTTTTTGCTAGGTGGTGTACTGGAGGCGGTGCATCAGTATGTAAGAGTAGGAAGTCTGTTTTTTGCAATTGCAATCGGTGGATATTGCTTGGTTTCAAAGCTCTGGGATTTTATTGGCTCTATGCAAAGGATAAATCAATGTCATTGCAAAGTCGATTTGTATCTGGGTGAGAAAATGTGTCATGTAGAGGGAATCATTGACACGGGAAATGGACTTCGTGATCCGATTTCCAATCAGCCGGTTAGTATTCTGGATAAAACGGTTGCCAGACAGTTTTTGGGAGATGAGAAGCTGTCACAGGTCCGTTACATTCCTTATCATTCGATAGGGAAACAAGAGGGAGTTTTACTTGCTTTGAAAATTGATCAAATGTGCATTCACAGGGAGAATGAATGCTGGGTGAAAGAGCCTTTAATAGGGGTAAGTGAAGAGACGATTTCTGCCGAGGGAGAGTATAAAATGATTTTAAATCCGAATTTATTTTAGGAGGATTTGAAAATGGTTGTAAAAGTAGCGATACCACATCAATTAAAATGGAAAGTGATACCAGGATTTCGAACAATCCTGTTTCCGGAGAAAAAGGATATACATTACATAGGGGGTACGGAGGTTTTACCGGCTCCGTTAGAAGCGGAAGAGGAAAATGCTGCGATTGCAGAATTGGGGACAGAGCTGGAAGAGCAGGCAAAGAAGAAACTCATTGAACATAATTTGCGGTTGGTTGTATATATTGCCAAGAAATTCGATAATACAGGGGTTGGAGTAGAAGATTTGATTTCCATCGGAACGATTGGACTGATTAAGGCAATTAATACATTTAATCCAACGAAGAAAATTAAACTTGCGACGTACGCATCAAGGTGTATTGAAAATGAGATTTTGATGTATCTGCGCCGCAATAATAAGACAAAATTGGAGGTTTCCATTGACGAGCCGCTCAATGTGGATTGGGATGGAAATGAACTCCTCTTGTCGGATATTTTAGGGACAGAGGAGGATACAATTTATAAAGATTTAGAAAATGAGGCAGAACGGAGACTCTTGGTAAAGGCAATCAATGGGCTTTCCAGCAGGGAGAGGCTGATTGTGAAAATGCGATATGGGCTGGAGTCGGAAAGTGGGGAGGAAAAGACACAGAAGGAAGTTGCGGATATATTGGGGATTTCGCAGTCGTATATTTCCAGGTTGGAGAAGAAGATTATGCAGAGGCTGAAACGGGAAATGGTCCGGTATGAATTGTAAAATTATTAGAAAGAGATACACCAACTATTGAGAATATGATAATATATAACTATAGAAAAAATCGGAGCTAAGTGCGAATAATGAACTTGGGTCTGTGTAACCAAGAACAGTGCGCGCGGGGCAAAAAGAAAAGGGGTTGAGTGTATGAAATTGACATTTATCGGTGCGGCTCATGAAGTGACCGGCAGCTGCCATCTCTTGGAGGCAAATGGAAAGAATATTCTGATTGACTGCGGAATGGAGCAGGGACCAGATTTGTATGAGAATCAAGAAGTGCCAGTGGCTGCGGGCGAGATTGATTACATTCTATTGACACATGCGCACATTGACCATTCCGGATTGATTCCATTGATGTGTAAACATGGATTCAAAGGAGAGATTATCACGACATTTGCAACAGCAGATTTATGTAATATTATGCTTCGTGACAGTGCCCATATTCAAGAATTTGAAGCGGAGTGGAGAAACCGTAAAGCGAGACGTTCGGGAGCTCCGCTCTATGAGCCTTTATATACGACAGAGGATGCGATTGCAGCCATTGAGTTATTGGCGCCTTGCGATTACGGGCAGAAACTTGAACTTTGCGCGGGCATTCAAGTGCGTTTTACAGATATCGGGCATTTGCTTGGTTCTGCAAGTATTGAGGTTTGGGTAGAAGAAAATGGCGTTTCTAAGAAAATTGTATTTTCTGGTGACGTGGGAAATATTGACCAGCCGATTATCAAAGACCCGAGCATCACAAAAGAGGCAGACTATATTGTGATTGAGTCTACTTATGGAAATCGGGTTCATAGCGAAGAAAGACCAGATTATCTGGGAGAATTTACAAGAATCTTGCGGGAAACATTTGAAAAAGGTGGAAATGTAGTGATTCCTTCCTTTGCGGTGGGGAGAACGCAGGAGATTTTGTATTTCATCCGTGAAATCAAAGAGCGAAATTTACTGAGTGAGTTCCCAAACTTTGAAGTGTATGTGGATAGCCCACTTGCAATAGAAGCAACGAATGTGTTTACCAAGAACGAGAAAGGTTGTTTTGATGCAGAAGCAATGAAAGTGGTAGAAAAGGGAGTGAATCCATTGGTTTTCCCAGGATTGAAACTTTCTGTTACAAGTGACGATTCGAAACTAATTAATTTTGATAGCAATCCAAAAGTTATTATATCTGCGTCTGGAATGTGCGAAGCGGGTAGAATTCGCCATCATTTGAAACATAATCTCTGGAGAAAAGAGTGTACCGTTCTTTTTGTGGGATATCAGGCAGTGGGAACATTGGGACGGAAACTTATTGAAGGTGCTTCTTCAGTGAAACTGTTTGGTGAAAACATTGAGGTTTCCGCAAGAATTGAATCCTTGAAAGGAATCAGCGGTCATGCAGATATGAATGGACTTTTAAATTGGCTGCGTGGATTTGAATCGAAAGTGCAGCATGTATTTGTGGTGCATGGTGAGGATGCCGTGACGGATGAGTTTGCGCAGACGATTACGGATACATTCGGGTGGAAGGCATTTGCGCCATATTCTGGCGGCTGTGTGGATTTGATGCAGAATCAGATTTTGGCTGAGGGTTCTAAGGTTGCCAAGAAAGCGGCTGTGAAGCCTGCGAGAGTCCGTGCTGAAAGTGCATTCAATCGTGTTGTGCTTGCGGCGAAGCGGCTGATGGAAGTTGTTTTAAAGAATGAAGGTCTTGCAAATAAAGATCTTGCAAAGTTTGAAAGTCAGATTCAGAATTTGGCGGATAAGTGGGATAGGTAAACCCCCTTGTCAAGGACTAAAACTTTTTTTATTTCCGCATAGAGAAGAATACTTCGGAGCCATCCTGTGCATCATCTTACTATTACAAAAAGTGATAGGAGGATGACAGGATGGCTCTTAATAAAGTAGAAATATGTGGGGTAGACACCTCAAAACTTCCAATCTTAAAGGAAGAAGAAAAAAAGGTACTCTTCGAAAGGATAAAAGCAGGCGACAAAGAAGCAAAAGAAGAATATATCAAAGGAAATCTCAGATTAGTACTAAGCGTCATAAGACGTTTTTCTAATAGTAACGAAAACGCAGATGATTTATTCCAAATCGGCTGCGTGGGTCTCATCAAAGCAATCAATAATTTCAACACAGAACTAGATGTAAAATTTTCCACATACGCAGTTCCCATGATCATCGGAGAAATCCGCAGATACATGAGGGATAACAATTCTATTCGTGTCAGTCGTTCCCTTCGTGACACGGCATACAAAGCAATCTACGCAAAAGAAAATTATATGAAACGAAATCTAAGAGAGCCAACCTTAGAAGAAATCGCCACAGAAATCGGAATTGATAAAGAAGACATTGTCTTTGCTCTGGATGCGATTCAGACTCCAATGAGCTTGCAGGAACCTGTTTATAATGACGGAGACGATGTCCTGTATGTCATGGATCAGGTAAGCGATAAGAAAAATAAAGAAGAAAACTGGGTGGAAGGATTGGCACTGCAGGCAGCCATGGACCGACTTGGCGAGCGGGAAAGATATATTATCCAGCTCCGTTTCTTTGAAGGGAAAACGCAGATTGAAGTAGCCCAAGACATTGATATTTCACAGGCTCAGGTAAGCCGATTAGAGAAGCATGCATTAAAAGTCATGCGACAATATCTTTTTTCATAATTAGATATTGAAATTTACGAGTCTTCATACTATGATAGATTTATAAATCTAAAGGGGGAAGACGATGTACAAGGCATGCATTTTTGACCTGGACGGGACATTGACAGATACATTAGAATCCTTGACCTATTCGGTAAATGGAACGCTTAAGGAACTTCAGCTATCTAGTATCACGAGTGAGCAGTGCAAATCCTTTGTGGGAAGCGGGGCAAGATGCCTCATTGAACGTGCACTTCAGGCTTCAGGAGATAAGGAATTGGTTCATATCGAAGAAGCGATGGAGATTTATAAACGCATTTTTAAAGTAAATTGCACATATCATGTGTCACCTTACGAAGGAATCGTGGAAATTTTGAAAGCTTTGAAAGAACGGGGCATTCGATTGGCAGTGTTGTCCAATAAGCCGCATGACCAGACAAAAGATGTGGTTGCGACTTTCTTTGGCACAGATACGTTTGATTATGTGCAGGGACAGCAGGAAGGCATTCCAAGAAAGCCAGATCCAACTGCAGCACTCTTGATTGCGAAGCAATTTCAGGTTGGTACCGAGGAGTGCGTTTATATCGGAGATTCCGATGTGGACATGCAGACAGCAAATGCGGCCGGCATGGAAAGCGTTGGGGTGACCTGGGGATTCAGGTCCAAAGAAGTTCTGCTGGAACATGGTGCAAAACACACCATAGACCATCCGGAAGAATTAATTTCAATCGTGAAGTAAAAAGGAGCAAAGAGGATTATGTACGAATATGATGAAGAATGTTTAAAGGTATTTTTAAAGAAACAAGGACAATTATTTGATGAGCCAGTTGCGGAAACCATAGAGGAAGCAGAAGCATTTTTAGAGGACTGCATGGCAGTTGTTGTAGATTCACTTGAGGAAGTCAGAGAATACTTCGAAGAAAATGGTTCGGATATTTCTGATATGTCGGATGAGGAATTGGAAGAAGCATCTGAAGTTTTCTCATTACCAAATGGACAGTATCTTATCGTAGAAGGCTAATTTGGAAAGCTTAGAACTCCTTTCTTTATAGAACAAAGAGTTCGCGAGCGAACTCTTGCGCGAGGCGCGATTGCGAGGCAATATCTTCCTTGTCCGCGCCTCTGCGATCCTCACGGAGTGTTTTTTCTTTATAGGAAATAGGCTCTGTGAGACTACTTTCCTATAAAGGAAAAAAGCCGAGGTCATTCAGAGACTTCGGCTTTTTCTAATGCATCTTGGATGGCATTCAAGATGACTTGGGAAGTGTATGCATTGTCTTCAGAGAAAGTGATGTTTTCCAGTGATTGTGTCTCATAAATCTGTTCCGCAATGGATTCGATTGCCGGCTGTACCAAAGGATACATAGTGGTAATCGATTCATCCAGATTACTGAAACGGATGGCATTGATGTGAGAACTGTCAACGCTGACTTCCACTTCGAGGTCAGTGCTGCCTATCGTGACCGTGGAAGTGTAGATGCCGGGCACATATTTTACATCATCGGATGCACTTTTTTCTCCTTTGCCGAGAAACATAAATGCCAACAATACCAGCAATAATATTCCTAACACAACAAAGATAGTTGTGTATATAATTTCTTTCATGTGTAATACAACGATTTTCGTTTTCGAACTCATATAGAGGCCTCCTAGTCAAATGATAAGGTTTGTTTTTATAATGTATGAAGAAGAAAGGAAAATTATTCATATCTTTGCGTGACAAACGGAAAGCATTCTTGTAAAATAGGGAGAGCAGAATAGAAAAGGGGTGAAGAGATGTTTATTATAGTAGGACTTGGAAATCCTTCCAAAGAGTATGAGGGAACCAGACATAACGTAGGATTTGATGTCATAGATGCGATTGCAGACAAATATAATATATCGGTAACCGACCGCAAAAATCGTGCTTTTTGTGGAAAAGGAATCATTGCAGGTCAGAAAGTATTGCTTGCAAAACCACAGACCTATATGAATCTCAGTGGTGAAAGTGTGAGAGGTCTTGTGGATTATTATAAAGTAGATGAAGAGACAGAAATTTTGGTGATTTTTGACGACATTAGTCTGGACGTAGGACAACTCCGCATCCGGAAAAAAGGAAGCGCAGGCGGCCATAATGGGATTAAAAATATTATTGCCAACCTTGGGACAAATGTGTTCCAGCGCATTAAAGTGGGAGTCGGAGAGAAACCGAAGGAATATGATTTGGCAGATTATGTGCTTGGACATTTTTCAAAAGCGGAAAGAGAGCACATGGAAGAAGGTTACAAGCATGCGATAGAAGCAGTGGAGCTGATTCTGCAGGGTGAGATTGATACAGCCATGAATCAGTTTAATAAGAAAGTAGTGCGTGAGGAGTAGAGCGATGCAGGCTTTTGTAGCACCATTAACGGAATTGGCTGAGTTTGAGACCATTCAAAAGAAACGGAAAGAAAAAAAGGGGATGATACAGATTGCAGGCTGTGTCACCTCTCAGAAAACACATTTGATGTATGCGCTGAGCGATGGTTTTGAGAATAAAATCATCGCTGTTTCCAGTGAGACAAAAGCGAAGCAGATTTACGAAGAATATAAGTTTTTAGATCAGGATGTGTATCTTTATCCGGCGAAGGATTTGCTGTTTTATCAGGCGGATTTACGTGGGAAATATCTAATTAAGCAGCGTATGGAAGTCTTTCAGGCGATGATGGAAAAGAAAGGCATCACGGTTGTGACCACATTTGACGGCTTTATGGATGCGCTTGTTCCGCTGGAAGAAATGAAAAAGAGGATTCTTTCGGTAAAGTCTGGCGATGTGGTTGATTTTGAAGAGCTGAAGAAGGATGTGGTGCGCCTGGGTTATGACCGAGAAGAACAGATTGAAGGACCAGGACAGTTTGCAGTCCGCGGCGGTATTATGGATGTTTATCCGCTCACGGAAGAAGTGCCGATTCGTATTGAACTTTGGGGAGATGAGGTTGACTCCATCCGTACCTTTGATGTGGAAAGTCAGCGTTCCATTGAAAATCTGGAGGAGATTACGATTTATCCTGCCAGTGACTTTCCAGAGGAGGAGTGCAAGCGAGTTTCCTTCTTGGATTATTTTGACAGTGAAAAGAATATTTTGTTTTTAGATGAACCAGTGCGCCTGATTGAGCGTGGAAATGGTGTGGAAGAAGAATTTGTGCAGGCACAGGCAAATCGTATGGAAAGCGGTTATCAGGTGTCGGACGAAGAGATGAAACTATTTTCCACCAAGGAAGTAGCAGAGAAAATGAGCCAGTTCTATGGAATTGGATTTTCCGCTCTGGATATGAAGTGCAAAGAATTGAGAGCGCGGGAAGTCTACAATTTGCAGACAAAGGGTGTGAATCCATATAATAACAGCTTTGAAATGCTGACCCGGGATTTGAAACGCTTAAAGCGAAGCGGATATCGCGTTGTATTGTTGTCTGGTTCTAGGACGAGAGCGAAACGCCTTGCAGAGGATTTGCGGGATTATAACCTCAGCAGTTTTTACAGTGAAGACCTGGAGCGTGAGGTGCAGGACGGCGAAATTATGGTTACTTATGGACATGTGACAGAAGGATACGAATATCCGATGTTAAAATTCATGGTGATTTCGGAGTCTGACATTTTCGGGCAGAAAAAGAAGAAGAAAAAGAGAAAGACCTATGAGGGTCAGAAGATTCAGAATTTTTCAGAACTGAAAGCGGGGGACTATGTTGTTCATGAAAATCATGGTCTGGGGATTTATCAAGGCATCGAAAAGATAGAAGTGGATAAAGTTGCCAAGGATTATATGAAGATTTCCTATGCCGGAGGCGGTAATCTCTATATTCCTGCAACGCAGCTGGATTTGATTCAGAAATATGCAAGCGCAGATGCGAAGAAGCCGAAGCTGAATCGCCTGGGTGGTCAGGAATGGCATAAGACGAAGACGCGGGTGCGCGGTGCAGTCAAAGAGATTGCAAAGGATTTGGTGGAACTTTATGCGGCGAGACAGCAGCAGGAAGGCTTTGTTTACGGCCAAGATACCGTTTGGCAGAAAGAGTTCGAGGAAATGTTTCCATTTGAGGAGACCGAGGACCAGTTGGCTGCTATTGAAGAAACAAAGCGCGACATGGAAAGCACTAAAATCATGGACCGTTTGATTTGCGGCGATGTGGGTTATGGCAAGACGGAGATTGCGATTCGTGCGGCATTTAAAGCTGTGCAGGAGAATAAGCAGGTCGTTTATCTATGTCCGACTACAATTTTGGCGCAGCAGCATTACAACACATTCATGCAGAGAATGAAAGAGTTCCCGGTGCGTGTGGATTTGATGTGCCGTTTCCGAAGTGCAGCGCAGCAAAAAAAGACGATTGAAGATACGAAGCGTGGGCTGGTGGACATTGTGATTGGAACCCACCGTGTTCTCAGCGATGATTTGCAGTTCAAAGATTTGGGACTTCTGATTATCGATGAAGAACAGCGTTTTGGTGTGCAGCATAAAGAGAAAATCAAGAAGTTAAAAGAGAATGTAGATGTGTTGACCTTGACAGCGACGCCGATTCCAAGAACACTCCACATGAGCCTCATTGGAATCCGTGATATGAGTGTATTAGAAGAGGCACCGGTAGACCGCATGCCGATTCAGACCTATGTGATGGAATATAATGATGAGATGGTGCGCGAGGCGATTCAGAGGGAATTGTCGCGTGGCGGACAGGTTTACTATGTCTATAACAAAGTGAAAGATATTGATGAAATCACAGACAAGATTCAAAAATTGGTTCCAGAGGCCGTGGTTGCCTATGCACATGGGCAGATGCGGGAAAACAAACTGGAAAATATCATGCTGGACTTTATTAACGGCGAGATTGATGTTTTGGTTTCCACAACAATTATTGAGACTGGTTTGGATATTTCCAATGCAAATACCATGATTATCCACGATGCAGACCAACTTGGATTATCGCAGATGTATCAGCTTCGAGGTCGTGTGGGACGTTCGAACCGTATGGCGTACGCATTCTTGTTATATCGTCGTGATAAGCTTCTTCGAGAAGTGGCAGAAAAGCGTTTGGCTGCGATTCGCGAGTTTACAGACCTTGGTTCCGGATTTAAGATTGCCATGCGGGATTTGGAAATTCGTGGTGCAGGAAATTTGCTGGGTGCAGAGCAGCATGGTCACATGGAAGCGGTTGGATATGATCTGTACTGCAAGATGTTAAATGAGGCTGTAAAACATTTGAAAGGCGAGATTACAGAAGAACCATATACAACGACAGTAGATTTAAATGTAGATGCATTTATCCCTGCGTCTTATATTCCGAATGAATATCAGAAACTGGATATTTACAAACGAATTGCCAGCATTGAAAACGAAGAGGAAATGGACGATATGCTGGAAGAACTCATTGACCGCTTTGGAGACGTTCCAAAGAAAGTGCAGCAGCTCCTTTCTATAGCGCTTTTAAAGGCGCTTGCACACAGTGCTTATGTGACTGCAGTAGAACAGAAAGGGGAAGTAATAAAATTTGTCATGTATGAACAGGCAAAGGTCAAGGTAGAGCAGATTCCGGAACTTGTCAAGAAATATAAAGGAGATTTGCAGTTTACAGTGGATACGAATCCATATTTTACGTATCAGAAGAAGGCAAAGAACAGGAAAGAAAAGGACGAAGACGTTCTAGAACTTGTGAAAAATGTGTTAATTGACATAAAATCATTGAATGATTGAGAAAAAGAGGGTATAATTAATACTTAGGAAATACGAAGGAGGCCGAATATGAGAGGTTTAAGAAAAAAATTAGTTGCACTTGCGGCAGTGGCAACAATGGTAATGACATCGCTTGTGGGATGCTCTGGAAGTGTTGAAGATAGTGATGTAGTAGCAACTGTTGGTGATGCAGAGATTACAGTAGGGGTTGCAAATTTCTACATACGATATCAACAGATGATGCTTGAAAGTTACTATGGTTCTATGATCAGCGGAGGAGACGTATGGGAAATGGGTCTTTTCGATGAAGACAGCTTGAAAGAGAGTTATATGGAGTCTCTTCAAGAATTATACATTTTGAAAGCCCATATGGACGATTACAAAGTAACTCTGACAGAGGACGAGCAGGTCGCAATTGAGGAAGCAGCAGGAGCATTTGCAGAGGCAAATACAGATGAAGTAAAAGAAAAGATTTCAGGAGATAAGAAAGTTGTTGCAGAAGTATTAGAATTGATGACGATCAGTGAAAAGATGCACGATGCGATTATCGCAGAGGTAGATACAGAAGTTTCTGATGATGACGCAGCACAGAAAGCAATGCAGTATGTATTGTTTGAAACATCAACTACTTCAGACGATGGCACTTCTACAGCAATGAGCGAAGATGAAATCGCAGCACAAAAAACAGCAGCAGAAGATTTCCTTGAAAAAGCAAAAGCAAATGGAAGTTTAGAAACATATGCTACAGAAGCGGGTGTAGAATCTAAAAAAGCAACTTTTGATAAAGAGAGCACAACTCCTGATGCAGACGTAGTTGCAGCGGCAGACGCTTTGGGTGAAGGAGAATTCACGGAAGTGATTGAGACAGAGGCTGGATACTATGTAGCTCAGCTGACAAGCTTACTTGACAGAGATGCAACAGATGCAGAAAAGGAAACCATTGTATCAGAACGTCAAGAAGAACATTATACAGAAGTAGTAGATGGCTGGAAAGAAGATACTAAGATTACTGTAAATGATAAAGTTTGGGATAAGATTGATATCAAAGGTTTAGAAGTAACTGAAAAAGCAGTGGAAGATGAGACGGATGCAGCAGACACAACTGAGGATGCTGACACAACGGAAGATGCTGATACGACAGATACAGCAGATGATGCATCTTCAACAGATGGAACTGACGATACGACTTCAACAGATGCAGCAGACGACGCAGCTTCAACAGACGACGCAGCTTCAACAGACGACGCAGTTTCAACAGATACAGCAGACGATACAGCTTCTGCAGATGAAAATACTACAACAGACAGTGCTGATACCACAGAAGAATAAGAATATTTGAAACATTAAGAAAAATGCAAGAGGGCTTCAATCTGAAAAAGGATTGGAGCTCTTTTTTCGTCCGATTTCCTATTCCATTTTTGTGTTTTGTGTTGTATAATATACCATTATCGAGACAGGGGGATTGAAACACATGAGTCTTAGGATTCCAATTGAGACTTCCGCAAGACATGTCCATATCTGCGAAGAAGACTTTAAAATATTATTTGGAGAAAACGCGGCACTTCATTACGTGCATGAACTTAGCCAGCCAGGCCAGTATCTCTGCCAGGAGCGAGTTACCATCGTAGGCCCAAGAGGCCGTTTTGAAAATGTTGCGATTCTCGGTCCTTATAGAAAAGAAACTCAGATTGAGTTATCTATGACTGATACAAGAAAAATAGGAGTACCTGGCATCATCAGACAGTCAGGTTACACAGAAGGTACTCCAGGATGCCGTTTGATTGGACCTAACGGGACGATTGAAATTGATAAAGGTGTAATCGTTGCAAAAAGACACATACATATGACACCTTTGGAGGCAAGCCGCGCACATGTAAAAGATAATGATGAAGTATTCGTTATCACCGAAAGCTACGAGCGTGGACTCATTTTTGCCGACGTAGTTGTCCGTGTGAGCCCCAAATTTAAACTGGCGATGCATGTAGATACCGATGAGGCCAATGCATTCGGAAGTGAAGATGCTCCGACAGGGGCCATCCTCAAACTATTTGATGGACAGACCTACAGTCTCCAGCAGTGGGCAGATGAAATTCAATCGGGAATCAACCGATAAGAAATAGGAGGAATTAGATATGAGTAAAACAGATGAAGTAAGAAAAGCCATGGTAGATGCCATGAAAGCAAAAGATAAGGATACGAAAGATACACTTTCGATGCTGTTGGCAGCATTAAAGAACAAGGCGATTGACAAGAGAGCAGACCTCACTGAGGAAGAAGAGGTTCAGGTTATCTTAAAAGAAATCAAGCAGACAAAAGAATCTTTGGAGTTGACACCGGCTGACCGTACAGATTTGATTGAAGAGGCACAAAAACGTATTGCCGTGTTAGAGAAATTTGCACCGAAGATGATGGATGCAGAGGAGATTAAGGCAGTGGTTGCCGGTGTGCTTGCTGATTTGGGAATTGATGCTCCGACGGCGAAAGATAAGGGACGCATTATGAAAGAGCTTATGCCGAAGGTGAAAGGCAAGGCAGATGGTAAATTGGTGAACGAAGTTGTAGGGTCATTGATGGCGTAAAAGTTTAAGGGTGTCTGATTGGATGCCCTTATTTTTTGCTGAAATTGATTGTAAATGCCATTTACACTTGCAAACAAAACCAAGATTGCAACTCCCTATTGCTGGATATTTTTGCCCAAACAGTATACAATGTAATGTGAGGTGAAATTTGAATGGATAGTGTAAAAGTAGGACTTTATTTAACAGAGTTACGAAAATATTATAAAATCACGCAGGATGACTTAGCAAACCATTTATCCGTCTCCAGACAGGCAGTATCCAGATGGGAAACAGGAGCATCTCTTCCTGCAATTGAAGTACTTTTAAAATTATCAGAATTATATGGTGTTACGATTAATGATATCTTACAGGCAGATATCTCGAAAATAAAGTACCAGAAAGAGATTGTATTTCCGGGAAAAGGCGAGAAGAATAAGAAAATTTTCCTGATTGGCTGCGGTAGATGGGGAAGTTTTATTGCATGGTATTTAGATAGGATTGGACACAATGTAAGTCTTTATGGCCGTAGTACCTCTGCTAATATGCAGCGGTTTATGGAAACTAGAAAGAATGAATATCTGACTCTTCCAGAATCTATCAATTTGACGACAGATTTGGAAGGATGTCAAGATGCAGATGTTATTGTGATTTCGATTAGCTCGCAGACGTTGCGTCAGGTTGCAACGCAGCTTTCAGAGTTTGGTATTACAGATAAAACGATTGTACTTTGTATGAAGGGAATCGAAATCGAATCTGGAAGACGCCTTTCACAGGTCGTGACAGATACTGTTGACCATAGCAATAAAGTGGCTGTATGGCTTGGACCGGGACACGTGCAGGAGTTTTGTCGTGGCATACCAAACTGCATGGTTATCGACAGCACGGATGAATTAGTGAAAGATGAGCTGATTCGCAGTTTCTCCAGCGATTTGATTCGTTTCTACTATGGAACAGACTTAATTGGAAATGAAATTGGCGGCGCGGCGAAAAATGTTATTGGTATCGCAGCAGGCGTTTTAGATGGACTTGATATGTCTTCTTTGAAAGGTGCTTTGATGGCGAGAGGAACAAGGGAAATTGCGAGACTTATTGCAGCGATGGGCGGCGAAGAAAGCTCAGCTTATGGACTTTGTCATCTCGGTGATTACGAAGCCACCCTATTTTCAAAACACAGCCAAAACCGTGCATACGGCGAAAGCATAGTTATGAAAACAGGCTATAAAAAACTGGCAGAAGGATATTATACAGTAAAAGCACTCTGCAACTTAGGCAAAAGTTACGGCGTAGAACTCCCAATCTGCGAAGCGGTTTACGCAGTGTTATACGAGAACATAGATGTTAAAGAAGCCTTTGGAAAGTTATTCCAAAGAAGCCTAAAAAACGAATTCTAAAAACGAGAGGGTAGTCCCAAGTCTTTCGGGCTACCCTCTAAGTGGTTTAACAAACTAAATAATTTATATAACCGTAAATATACGTTCTTTCGTGAATAGAAACTATTTATTTTTCTTACTTGTTTTCTCTTTCAAAAGATCCTTATAGAATGTATCCATTTCCTTCTTCGTCTTAAATATAGCCAGATACATCTTATTCCCCATTGCCCCCGAAAGCGCATCCGGAATACGATCCACCATTTTCATCTGATCCCCATACTTCTCCATGATATCCTCATGGCTCATCACATAATCCTTGTTATCACGCAGACCTGCAAATGCACAGTAATATTCCTCGCCGATTTCCACCGTTGATTTGTCGTATGTAATCATATCTGCCCAAATCTTATAAACATTTGTGCTATGTCCAAAATTAATCATATCTGGTGTGAAACCACCACATGGACGCATATTTACTTCCAGTGCCATTACATCGCCCTTTTTACCAAGTCCTTCGTGGTCTGATAGCAGACGGAAGAATTCGAAGTGAACGAAACGACTCTTTACCCCAAAACTTTTTACAGTGGCACGTCCTGCGTCCTGAACATCTTTCGGAAGGTTTTTCACAATGTAGTAAATAGAGCTTTGTTCATCGTTTACAACGTCCATGATAGAGACAGGAGTTACATTGCCTGTTTCAAAGATTGGATCACCATTGGAGTCAATAATAGCATCGTATGAATTGACTTCTGCATCGATAAACTCTTCCATAATGTACGAAGTGTCATCCCATTTTTCAGCAAAGAATGATTCCATTTCATTCTCATTTTTGATTTTAAATGTATGAGAAGCACCCACACCATTGTCTGGTTTGGCTACGATAGGATAGCCGACTTCTTTTGTAAATGCAAGACAGTTTTCCAAGGTGTCTACTAAGTGATAGCGTGCAACTGGGATACCAGCTTTTTGGTAAAATTCTTTCATTTTTGATTTGTATTTGATACGTGGCATGTCAGAAGCTTGGAACCCGCTTGTAATGTGGAACTCTGTACGCAGACTAGCGTCTCTTTCTAACCAATATTCATTGTTTGATTCCAGCCAGTCAATGTGGCCATGTTTGAAGATGAAGTATGCAACTGCACGGTATACTTCATCATAATTCTCCAGGCTGCTTACTTTGTAGTATTCATTCAAACTGTCTTTCAGGTCGTTACTAAGCTCGTCATAAGGTTGATCACCGATACCCAACACGTTCATACCATTGTTTTTTAATTCACGGCAGAACATCCAATAATTGGTAGGGAAGTTCGGTGAGATAAAAATAAAGTTTTTCATTTGTCTTTTCCTCTCTTTTTCCTTTTATTATTAGAAGGCAGTCCCCTCACTGCCATCATATGCATGTTATTCTTGATCTAGAAGCCATGGTACGAAATAAGTGACTTGTTTGTACCACCAATCCCAGTCGTGTGCACAGTCATATCCCCAGAAGTCTACCCATACGTTGATGCCTTTGCTCTTAAAGATATCATCTAACTGTCTGGTAGTGTCAGGAATTTCCCAAGCACCTTGCCCTACGCAGATGACGGCTTTCTTCTCATTGTATTTTTGGATGAACGGATGGTCAGCAGGCATATTTGCCATATAGTGAACTGGTGAGTTCTGGTAAACCAAATCGTTCATATATGTGCCGAATCCATATTCGGCCGTATAGATGCCGCTCAATGCAAGTAAGCGGTCAAATAAATCCGGAAAACGAAGGTACAGGTTGGCAGCGTGTGTAGCACCGAGGCTGCAGCCAAACACCATGATGCCAGGGTAGCCATCCCAGCCATTTCTCTCATTTACCATGTGACGCATGAATGGCACCATTTCCTGTGTGATGTAATTAATCCATTGTTCGTAGCGTTCGATGCGCCATTCGGCATTGCCCCACTGGTCAGACCAGGTTTCCAAATCAATCGTATCGATGGCGAAAACCATCACCTGTCCGGATTCAATCCATGGAGCCCATACATCTGTCATTTTGAAATCCTCAAAACTAAAGAAACGGCCATCTTGACATGGGATAAAGAGAACAGGTCTTCCCGCGTGTCCATACACTTTGCATTCCATTTCTTTATTTAATGCCGGACTGTAGTGTTTAAAATATTGTGTTTCCATTGTAATAATAATCCTCCTGATTAACGGTATCCTTCATAGAGAAGGGTATTCATAAAAATTGGGATTTGCTTTTCCCAACATGCTTCGCAGTGGTCGCCATAAGGTACGATCCTGCTGGTTAAAAATACTCTCTTCTTCAAAAGAAGAGAAGTGACTTTTTGAAATTGTCTTTCCATTGTGCGATGAAAGCGCATTTCTCTGGAGCCATAGTCTATATAGATGCGTGTATTCCGGTGCAATCTGGCACTCAAAATTAATTTTTCAATGCGCGCAGGGTTTGTCCAAACCGAAGGCGAGAGCGCTGCGGCACCAGAGAAATAATTGTTGTATTCGAGAACTGCATATAAACTCATGAGTCCGCCCATAGAACTTCCTGCAATATAGGTATGATCCCGGTCTGACAGGGTACGGAAACGCTCATCGATGTCCTTTTTAAAAGTGTGAACCAACCATTGCATGGTAGATTTTCCAAAACCCGGAATAGCACCAAATTCATGGTCTTCGAAATTGTAAGGAGAATATTCCTTTAAACGTCCGTGGTCTGGGCTGTGATTGCATTCCACCGCGGCAATAATCAGTTCTGTTTTGGAACTGTCCATGTATTCTTTCATACCCCAGCATTTGCCATAGGTGGCATCGGAATCGAAGAAAACATTGTGCCCGTCAAACATATACAGCACAGGGTAACGTCTGTCAGGTTCTTTTTGGTAAGAATCAGGCAGATATATATAAGCAAGTCTTTCATCCGGACCGTTTGGTGAAGGAAAGACGACTTTCCATTTTTTTATCATTTTTTTCAGTAATCTCCAATCTAGTATTTGGAATGAAATCCTAAATAAATATAGCACAGCGTGAAAAAAATGGCAATACATTGCGTTGAATTAACGTGATAAAGTGAATAAAATAGAAAATTTTAGAAGAAAACGAGAGGTATAAAATTCCTTTGCTTACAAATACTACACTCAGAACATGAAAGTACAAAAAATGGAGGAAATAATATATGAAAGCTACAGGAATTGTGAGGAGAATTGACGATCTCGGAAGGGTAGTTGTTCCAAAAGAAATTCGAAGAACGCTTCGCATCCGAGAAGGAGATCCGCTTGAAATATTCACAGACAGACAAGGAGAAATTATCCTGAAAAAATATTCCCCGATTGGAGAATTATCCATATTTGCAAAAGAATATGCAGAAAGTTTGGCAACAACCCTAGGCTGTACGGTTTGTATTACGGACCACGACCAGATTGTTGCTGCAGCTGGATATGGAAAAAAAGATTTACAGGATAAATATATTAGCAAACGTTTAGAAAGCGCGATGGACGCAAGAGAGCAGATTTTGGCCCAGTTTGGTGAGAGAAAATATGTGCCGCTTACGGAAGAAAATACAGAAGAATTTGCATGTCAGGTAATCTGCCCGATTATCTGCGAAGGAGATGTGCTTGGCTCAGTCGTACTCCTCGACAAGAATGACAAAAAGAAAATGACTGAGACAGAACAAAAGGTAGCAGCCTGTGCGGCAAACTTTTTAGGAAGACAAATGGAACAATAGGACATAAAAACCCCTTCACCGTCATAAGATTGAGATAGAAAAGGAGGGGTATCATGCGTAATATCATACAGAAGGGTGCACAGGCAATGAGTATCTTAAAAGCGCTGCTTGCATCTTATATTGTAACAGGAATCTTACTATTCATATTGACATTGCTGCTATACAAGTTTGAATGGGACGAGCAAATGGTAACTGCAGGAATCATCGTGATTTATATTGTGTCAACCTTTGTCGGAGGATTTATACTTGGAAAATTAAAGCAAGTCCGGAAATTTGTCTGGGGACTGGTTATGGGCATTTTGTATTTTGTCCTGCTGTTTCTGATTTCATTTGGCGTTTATCGAAGCTTTGAAGGAAATGGGACAAATGTAATTACAACGTTTCTGCTTTGCGCGGGCGGCGGAATGCTGGGAGGAATGTTAGCGTAAAAAAGGCTTTAAAAATAGCATGCTTTGTGGTATAATGCAAAATAGTTTTGAAAGATGATGAAGAGTCCGAAAAGCCGGGCTCTTTGTGCGTTTTAAATCATAACAGAATGAGAAAGGGTGTAGCAAATGAAGAAAAGCAAAGGAGTGCTCAGTTTGATTCTGATGACTGCGTTGATTGTCCTTTTAGGATATACTACAATCGTAGGATTTGGAAGCGGCAAAACAGGAGCAGCAAAGAACATTAAACTGGGACTGGATTTAGCTGGAGGAGTCAGCATTACATATCAGGTAAAAAATGAAAATCCAACAACAGAACAGATGTCAGATACGATTTACAAGCTGCAAAAGCGTGTAGAGCAGTATAGCACGGAAGCAAGTGTTTATCAGGAAGGAACAGACCGAATCAATATCGAGATTCCAGGTGTTTCTGATGCGAATACAATTCTGGAGGAACTTGGAAAACCAGGTTCCCTGCAGTTCCTTGATGAAAGTGGAAATGTGGTAATAGAAGGAACCGATGTAAAATCAGCCAGTGCGAAGACCACGACTGACAGTTATGGTTCCAAAGAATATGGTGTAGAATTAAATCTGACATCAGAAGGCACCACGAAGTTTGCAGAAGCGACGGCAGCAAACATTGGAAAGTCTATTTCGATTGTTTATGATGATGAAGTCATCAGCAGCCCGACTGTCAACGAAACGATTTCCGGTGGACAGGCATGGATTAACGGTATGGCTTCTTATGAAGAAGCGGACAAATTAGCGTCTACCATTCGTATCGGCGGCCTTCAGTTAGAATTGGAAGAACTTCGTTCGAATGTAGTAGGGGCACAGCTTGGCGGGCAAGCAATCAGCACAAGCTTGAAAGCAGGCGCAATTGGACTTGCGATTGTATTTGTATTTATGTGCATTGTATATCTACTTCCAGGATTTGCATCAAGTATTGCACTTGTTATTTATACAGGCATTATTCTTGTTTTATTAAATGCATTTAATGTTACATTAACATTGCCAGGTATTGCAGGTATTATCTTATCTATTGGTATGGCAGTGGATGCAAACGTCATTATTTTCGCCAGAGTAAAAGAAGAGGTGGCAACAGGTAAAAGTGTCAAATCTGCATTAAAGGCTGGTTTTCAAAAGGCGTTATCCGCAATCGTAGATGGCAACATTACTACCTTGATTGCTGCAATTGTGTTGGGAATCATGGGTTCTGGAAGCGTTAAAGGATTTGCGCAGACATTGGCACTTGGTATTATTGTTTCGATGTTCACCGCATTAGTGATTACCAGAATCATTATTTATGCACTCTATGCAATCGGACTTAGAAGTCCAAAGCTATATGGTACACAAAAAGAAAGAAAAGTGAGAGATTTCTTAAGTAAAAAGGTAATCAGCTTTTCAATCTCAGGAGTCATTATCCTTGCAGGTGCTGTCTTGATGATTATAAATAGCGTACAGGGCAATAGTGCATTCCAGTATGGATTGGATTTCATGGGCGGTACTTCTTCTACTGTAACTTTTGGGGAAGATTATTCTATTGAAGAAATCGATTCGAAGATTGTTCCAGTTGTGAAAGAAGTGACTGGAGATGCCAATGTACAAACACAGAAAGTACAGGATTCTAATGCAGTTGTGATTAAAACAAGAAGCCTTGATTTGGAAGAGCGTGAAGCCTTTAATCAAGCAATGGAAGAAAACTTCGGTGTAGATGCATCTACGATTACAGCAGAAAATATCAGTTCGGCTGTCAGCTCAGAGATGAGAAGAGATGCGATTATTGCATTGTTGATTGCGACTATCTGTATGCTGATTTATATCCGCATCCGTTTTAAAGATATTCGTTTTGCGACGAGCGCAGTTCTTGCATTGTTACACGATGTACTGGTTGTGCTTGCATTCTATGCAGTTTCCAGAATTGCAGTCGGCAATACATTTATTGCATGTATCCTGACGATTGTAGGTTACTCAATCAATGCAACGATTGTTATCTTTGACCGTATTCGTGAAGAATTGGAAGAAAAGAAGAAAAACGAAGAATTATCTACATTGGTTAATAGAAGTATTACAGATACACTTACAAGAAGTATTTATACGAACTTCACTACCTTTATCATGATTGCAGTGTTGTTTGTGCTCGGAGTAAGTTCAATTCGAGAATTTGCACTGCCTCTTATGGTAGGTGTTGTTGGGGGAACATTCTCATCTATCTGTATTACAGGACCATTGTGGTATATAATGAAGACAAAACTTGTGAAGAAAGATAAATAAAATAATATGTAAGGGGACGGGGAAATTTATAGGATTTTTCTGTCCTCTTTTTTAACTTATAGGAAGGTAGTCTTTGCAAGGCTGCTTTTCTTGGATATAATGAATACAGTTTACCTTGGGGAAAAAGAAGGAGTACGTATGGAAAAATGGTTTGTCACGCGAAAAGGGGCACCTTTTCAAGAAATTGCAGAAAAATTTCAGATTCATCCGGTTCTGGCGAGGTTGATTCGCAACCGTGATGTGATTGGAGATGAAAATATTGAACTGTATTTGCATGGAACGATTGCGGATTTACATGATGGAATGCTCATGAAGGATATGGACAAGGCTGTTGATATTTTGCTTGAGAAGATTCGAGAGGATAAGAAAATCCGTATCATTGGCGATTATGATATAGATGGAATCAATGCGACCTATATTTTGCAGGAAGGGCTGCGCATGCTTGGCGGAGACGTGGATACCGATATTCCAGACCGCATGAAGGACGGTTATGGACTCAATAAAAATCTGATTGACCGTGCATTTGATGATGAGATTGATACCATTATTACTTGTGACAATGGAATCGCTGCAAAGGATGAGATTGCATACGGAAAGCGTCTCGGCATGACGATTATTGTGACTGATCATCATGAGGTGCCATACGAGGAGATGGATGAGGAAAAACATTACATTCTGCCTCCGGCGGATGCCGTAATTGACCCGAAACAGGAAAATTGTGAATATCCATTTAAAGGTTTGTGCGGTGCGGCAGTTGCGTACAAGCTGGTGGAAACGTTGTTTCAGGTGACTGGAAGAGATGTGGACGACGTGGACTATCTCATGGAAAACGTGGCGATTGCGACGGTTGGAGATGTTATGGATTTGGTGGAGGAGAACCGTATCTTTGTAAAACAGGGCTTAGAAATGCTAAAGAGGACGCAGAATTTGGGATTGAAAGCTTTGATTGAGTGTACGGGCGTGGACGCAGCGCGCTTGTCTGCATACCACATTGGATTTGTGATTGGTCCATGCCTGAATGCAAGCGGCCGTCTGGATACTGCGAAGCGAGCGTTGGAACTTTTGGGTGCTAAGACAAAGAAAGAAGCAGATGTTTTGGCAGGGGATTTGAAAGCACTCAATGACAACCGAAAAGACATGACGGCAATTGCAGTAGAAGAAGCGATACAGATGATCGAGGAATCTTCTTTACAGAATGATAAAGTGCTAGTGGTGTATTTGCCAGAATGCCATGAAAGTCTGGCGGGCATTGTTGCCGGAAGAGTACGTGAGCGGTTTTATAAGCCGATATTTATCTTAACGAAAGCAGAAGAAGGCGTGAAAGGTTCCGGGCGTTCCATTGAAAGTTATCACATGTACGAGGAACTCAATAAATGCAAAGATTTGCTTACAAGGTTTGGGGGACACAAACTGGCGGCAGGCGTTTCACTGGAAGAAGAAAATGTAGACATTTTCCGAAAGGTATTGAATGAGAATGCGACGCTGACGGAGGATGATTTGATTGCAAAGGTTTCCATCGATATGCAGATGCCGCTTGGCTATGTCAGTGAGAAGCTGGTGGATGAGTTGGAACTTCTGGAGCCATTTGGAAAAGGAAATACGAAGCCGGTTTTCGTAGAAAAAGAAATTGAGATTTTAAAAGGGGAAAAACTTGGGAAAAATCAGAATGTGTTGAAACTTCGGGTGCAGGATGCGCAGGGGACTACCATGGATGCCGTATACTTTGGAAATATTCCTTTGTTTGAAGAGTATTTGGAAGAGAAGTATGATAAGCTGGCAGTTCGACAGATGCTGATGGGACGTAGAACTGGTATGAAACTGGCGTTTACTTATTATCCGACTATCAATGAGTATATGGGTAGAAAGAACGTACAGATTGTGATTCAAAATTATCAATGATATGAAAATAATCAGTCGTAATTTTCAACGATTGAAAAATAAAATAAAAAATGATATACTAAAATATACTTTTTTAAATTTAGGAGTGACGTATATGATAAAACCAATCGAAGAATATGTAAGAAGTATTGTAGATTTTCCAGAACCAGGAATTATTTTTCGAGATGTGACAAGTATTTTAGAAGATGCAGATGGCTTACATCTTGCGATAGATTTGATGCAGGAAAAATTGGATGGAGTAGATTTTGATGTAGTGGTAGGACCAGAGTCCAGAGGATTTATTTTCGGAGTACCGATTGCCTACAATCAACATAAATCATTTGTTCCAGTACGTAAAAAAGGGAAATTGCCATGCGAGACCATTTCACAGGAATATGATTTGGAATACGGCAGTGCAGTGATTGAGATGCACAAAGATTCCATCAAACCAGGTCAGAAAGTCGTTATCATTGATGATTTAATGGCAACAGGCGGAACGATTGAAGCGATTATTAAAATGATAGAAGCACTTGGCGGAATCGTTGTAAAGATTGTATTTTTGATGGAATTAGAAGGATTGCAAGGTCGAAAGAGATTAGAAGGATACGATGTGGAAACCGTGATTGCATATCCGGGGAAATAATATTTCAGAGGGGGCAGATACGATGGCTTATGAGAGTAGTTTAGAAAAACCATATACCGGACTTGAGATTGTAGACGGCCATGCTGTAAAAGCGCCTGAGGATTATCAGGATCCAAAGAAATTGTATGAGATGCTGATTTCACGCGTGCGCAAATATCACCCTTCAGCAGACATTACCATGATTGCAAAGGCATTTGATATTGCATATCATGCACACGAAGGACAATACCGTAAGTCGGGAGAAGCATATATTATCCATCCGTTATGGGTAGCTATCATTTTAGCGGATTTGGAGTTAGACAAGGAAACGATCGTGGCCGGTCTTCTACATGATGTTGTGGAAGATACTGTCATGACTGAGGAAGAAATCACAGATGTTTTTGGCGCCGAAGTTTCCCTTTTGGTAGATGGCGTTACAAAACTGGGACAGTTGTCTTATTCAGCAGATAAATTGGAAGTGCAGGCCGAGAATCTCCGTAAGATGTTCTTGGCGATGGCAAAGGACATTCGTGTCATTTTGATTAAACTTGCGGACCGTCTTCATAATATGAGAACGCTGGAATTCATGCGTCCGGAAAAACAGATGGAAAAGGCAAAAGAGACCATGGATATCTATGCGCCGCTTGCTCAGCGTCTGGGTATTTCCAAGATTAAGACGGAGTTAGATGACTTGTCTCTGAAATATTCCAAACCGGAAGTCTTTTATGATTTGGTTCGTCAGATCAATGAAAGAAAGACGGAGCGGGAAGAATTTGTCGCTATGATTGTAAAAGAAGTGTCTGAACATATGGCGAATGCAAACATTAAGTGCGAAGTAAAGGGCCGTGTGAAGCATTTCTTCAGTATTTATAAGAAAATGGTAAATCAGAATAAAACGGTGGATGAGATTTATGACTTGTTTGCCGTGCGTATTATCGTGGATTCTGTGAGGGACTGTTATGCGGCGCTCGGTGTGATTCACGAGATGTACACACCGGTTCCAGGCCGTTTTAAAGATTACATTGCGATGCCAAAGCCAAATATGTATCAATCGCTTCACACGACTTTGATGAGCTCGGTTGGTCAGCCTTTCGAGATTCAGATTCGTACGGCTGAGATGCACAAGACAGCGGAATATGGTATTGCGGCTCACTGGAAATACAAAGAAAACGGCAATAGTCAGAAGAGTGTGGCTACTCAGGAAGAAGAAAAATTAACCTGGCTGCGTCAGATTTTGGAATGGCAGCAGGATACAGACAACCGTGAATTTTTAAGTCTGTTAAAAGGCGGCTTGGATTTATTTGCAGAAGATGTATATTGCTTTACACCAAATGGAGATGTAAAGAACCTGCCAAATGGTTCAACTCCGGTCGATTTCGCTTATTCTATCCATAGTGCGGTTGGAAATAAGATGGTCGGTGCTCGTGTAAACGGCAAGATGGTCAATATTGATTATAAGATTCAGAACGGCGACCGTATTGAGATTCTGACTTCACAGAATTCGAAAGGACCTAGCCGTGACTGGCTGAATATCGTCAAGAGTACGCAGGCACGCAACAAGATTAATCAATGGTTCAAGAAAGAATTAAAAGAAGAAAATATTGTGCGTGGAAAAGAACTTTTGCAGGCATATTGCAAAGCGAAGTCTTTAGTGTACAGCGATTTGACAAAACCAAAATATTTGCAGGTTGTGCAGGTGAAATATGGTTTCAAAGAATGGGAAGGCATTCTTGCTACCGTGGGTCACGGCGGGCTGAAGGAAGGTCAGGTTATCAACCGTCTTCTGGAAGAATATACGAAAGACCACAAAGAAGAGATCACGGATGAGAAAATTATTGAACGCGTGAAAGAAGCGACGAAGCGTACGGCGCATGTGGCAAAATCAAAGAGTGGCATTGTGGTAAAAGGTATTGATGATATGGCAGTACGTTTTTCGCGATGTTGTAATCCGGTGCCGGGCGACGAGATTGTTGGTTTCGTTACAAGAGGCCGCGGTATGTCGATTCATAGAACAGACTGTGTTAATATTTTGAATTTATCAGATTCGGAGCGTATTCGATTGATTGATGCGGAGTGGGAGGCAAGTATCACGGAAGAACGTGGTCAGTATATGTCAAGCATCAAGATTTATGCGAATAACCGACAGGGTCTTTTGATGGAAGTGTCGAAAGTATTTACGGAAAACAAGATTGATATCAGCAGTATCAATACGCACACCAGCAAGCAGGACATTGCAACTTTAGAACTCAGTTTTGTGGTCGGTGGCCGCGATGAACTGAATCATGTGATTGAAAAATTACGTCAGATTCCGAGTGTGATTGATATCGAACGTACGACAGGGTAAGAAGTCGCGCGTACGGTGTGGTAAGAAGTGGAATTTGATTAGTGTGATTAAGGTCAGAATCAAGGAAGGTTCTGGCCTTTTCCTGTATCTGCAGAAAGAAAAACCTTCCCGAAATTCCTTGTGCAACACTTTGGATTGCGATATAATAACGTAGAAATTAACAAGAATTCAACAGGATAGGAAAAATAATGAAAATAGAAAAATTTGTACTGGGTTCCCTTGGAACGAATTGTTATTTGATTGAGAACGAAGAGACGAAGGAATTGGTAGTTGTAGATCCCGCAACTTGCCCGGAATATTTGATAAGTCATGTGAAGTCGAATGGTTATAACCCAAAAGCAATTTTGTTGACACATGGACATTTTGACCATGTGATGGGGATTGAAGGATGGGTGAAAGAGTTTGGGATTCCGGTGTATCTTCATGAAGAGGAAAAAGAGATATTGGCGAACCCGCAGTTGAATTTGTCAGCGGTGTTTGGAAGCAATTATGCGTATGAGCAGGTGAAGTGCCTTAAAGATGGTGATATGCTCGATGTGGCAGGATTTCATTTCAAAGTCATTCATACACCAGGGCATACGGCAGGTGGATGCTGTTATTATGAAGAAGCAGAAGAAGTGTTAATTAGTGGAGATACGTTGTTTCGGCTTAGTGTGGGAAGAAGTGATTTTCCTACAGGAAATGGTGCTGTGTTGGCGAAGTCGATTCGAGAAAAGTTGTTCTGTCTGCCAGATGATGTGATGGTGTATCCGGGGCATAATGATTTGACGTGCATCGGGGATGAGAGAGGGCGTAATCCGTTTGTGTAACAGGATGTATGCCGGTTCGTAAAGAACCAGCAGTCTTCGTGGCAGTGTCATTTGGTTAAGAAAAGGACTAGAAAGCATATAGAATTTTAAATTTAAACAATTTTAGATGCTGTAAAGGATATATATACCCATGAGATTTCAATATTATCATTTAATATTATTATATGAGTTACAAAGAGGTTTAAGATGATTCGAATTACCGTTCAAAACGAAGTATACGTATACGATATGTATCATATTACCAAAGCCTTTTGGCCGGCAGAAGTTTATGAACAGATTGTAGATGAGACAAGTGAAGACACCATTTGTATAGAAGCAAAAGGTTATGCTCGAGATGTATTTATTGTGCATCCAGAAGAAGTAGCCAACATAGAAGAACGCAAACTGAAAAAAAGATACGTCAATCTAAAATTGTATGATTGGCTCTGTAAAAATACCAACAAAGAACTTGCTTGGGGCATCTTGACTGGAGTGCGTCCGACTAAACTCATGATGACACTTTTGGAATCCGGTATGTCAAAAGAAGAAGTGAAGCGGTGGATGAAAGAAAACTACCGAATCACAGAGGAGAAAGCAGAGTTAGGAATTCAGGTCGCAAAGAAAGAAAAAGCATTGCTGGAGCAGTTAGATTACAAGGATGGTTTCAGCCTTTATGTTGGAATCCCATTTTGCCCAACAATCTGTTCTTACTGCTCGTTTTCTTCTTATCCAATTGAAATATGGAAGAAGAGTGTGGATGAATATTTAGATGCAGTATGCAAGGAGCTTACATTTATTAGCGAAATGGCAAAACAAAAACAGAAAAAGTTAAATACAGTCTATATCGGAGGTGGAACACCGACCACGTTAGAGCCAGAACAACTAGACAGGCTGTTAACCCATTTGGAGACACATTTTTCTTATGCTGATTTAAAGGAAATCACGGTGGAAGCTGGAAGGCCAGACAGCATCACAAAAGAAAAATTGGAAGTGTTAAAAGCACATCATATCGGAAGAATTTCGATTAATCCGCAGACGATGCAACAGAAGACACTGAACGAAATCGGAAGACGGCACACGGTGGAAGACATTAGACGTGTGTATACGATGGCGAGGGAAATTGGCTTTGACAATATCAATATGGATTTGATTGCTGGACTTCCGGGTGAGACGGTGGAAGATATGCAGGATACGCTGGAGCAAATCAAAGAGATGGCACCAGACAGTCTGACGGTACATGCATTGGCGATGAAGCGGGCGTCGCGATTGACGAGAGAGCAGAAGGAGCGACAAGCCGTAGAACGGAAACAGCAGGGACGAGATGCACAGGAATGTGACAAATCCGATCCTGCGCAAGAAAACAGCGGTCGAGTGCTTAATGCTGTGGAACAGGACGCAGCGCAGATTGCAGATAATTTGTCTCGCATGATAGATATGGCTGCTGATTACGCCAAAGACATGGATTTAGCCCCATATTACCTCTACAGACAGAAAAATATTGCGGGAAATTTTGAAAATGTTGGCTACGCAAAGGTTGACAAAGCCGGAATATACAATATACTTATTATGGAGGAAAAACAATCGATTATCGCGGTGGGCGCAGGCGCATCGACCAAGATTGTGGTTCCCAACGAGCAGGCAGTGATTGACCCGAAGACGGGAAATAAAAAGAACATTGTCCGCACAGAAAACGTAAAAGACGTAGAGCAATACATCAACCGAATTGATGAAATGATAGAACGAAAAGGAGAATGGCTATGGCATTAAAAAAGAAACCGGTTACCGGTATGAAGGACATGCTCCCAAAGGAAATGGAAATCCGAGATTATGTCATTCAGATGATTAAAGATACCTACAAAACCTTCGGATTTACATCCATGGAGACTCCATGTGTAGAACATATTGAGAACCTTTGCAGCAAGCAAGGTGGCGATAACGAAAAGTTAATTTTCAAAATCTTAAAACGTGGAGAAAAATTAAAAATTGACGAAGCAAAGGAAGAAAGTGACTTGGTAGACGGAGGTCTCAGATATGACCTTACTGTACCTCTTGCAAGATATTATGCAAATCATGCAAACGAGCTTCCATCTCCATTTAAGGCAATGCAGATTGGAAATGTATGGCGTGCTGACCGTCCACAAAGAGGTCGTTTCCGTCAGTTTGTGCAATGCGATATTGATATTCTTGGTGAGCCAAGCAACCTAGCAGAAATTGAATTGATTCTTGCAACTACAGCAATGCTTGGAAAGTTAGGTTTCAGTAACTTTACCGTATGCATCAATGATAGAAATATCTTGAAAGCAATGGCTGCATACAGCGGTTTCCGTGAAGAAGATTATGACGAAGTATTTATCATTTTGGACAAGATGGACAAAATCGGCGCAGAAGGCGTGGCAAATGAGTTGAATGAACTTGGCGGCTACACGAAGGAAAACGTGGACACCTATTTAGCATTATTTGACCAAATCAGCGGTGATATCGAAGGAATTCGTTTCTGTAAAGAGAAACTCAATGGCTTCCTTGATGAAAAGATTGCAGATGGCATGGAAATGATTATTTCCAGCGTGGAAGCAGCGAAAGAAGCAGAATTTAAAGTGAAATTCGACCCAACTCTTGTAAGAGGACAATCTTATTATACAGGAACCATTTTTGAAATCAGAATGGATGAGTTCGGCGGCTCCGTTGCAGGCGGCGGACGTTACGATAAGATGATTGGAAAATTCACAGGACAGGACACACCGGCATGTGGATTCTCAATCGGATTTGAACGTATTGCAATGCTTCTTTTGGAAAATGGTTATGAGCCAGGTAATAAAAAAGAAAAGAAAGCATACTTGATTGAAAAGAACATGCCGAAAGAAGGTATTTTAAATGTGCTTGCGATGGCAAAAGCAGACCGCGAGGCTGGAAAACAGGTTCTGATTGTGAATATGAAGAAGAATAAAAAGTTCCAGAAAGACCAGTTGGCTGAAGAAGGATATGCAGATATTCAAGAGGTATACAGGGATTCGATAAATTAGAGAAAGAGGAAAACAAAATGGCAGAATCAATGAAAGGCTTAAAAAGAAGCCACAGATGTGCAGAGTTAAACAAAGCAAACATTGGCGAAACAGTTACCGTTATGGGCTGGGTTCAGAAAAACCGTAATAAAGGCGGTATCGTGTTTGTTGATTTACGTGACCGTTCCGGAATCTTACAATTGATTTTCGAAAACGGCAGCGTGAGTGAAGAAGATTTTGAAAAAGCAGGAAAGCTTAGAAGTGAATTCGTAATCGCAGCAGTGGGAACCGTAGAAGCACGTTCCGGCGCGGTGAATGAAAATCTTGCAACAGGGGAAATCGAAGTCCGTGTGAAAGAACTTCGTATTTTATCAGAATCTGAAACACCACCGTTCCCAATCGAAGAAAACAGCAAGACAAAGGAAGAGTTACGTTTAAAATATCGTTACTTAGATTTAAGAAGGCCTGACCTGCAGAGAAACTTAATGATGCGAAGTAAAGCAGCAACACTTACTCGTCAATTCTTGGCAGACGAAGGATTCCTGGAAATCGAAACTCCTATCTTAGTGGGAAGTACACCAGAAGGCGCCAGAGACTATTTAGTACCAAGCCGTGTACACCAAGGAAGTTTCTATGCATTGCCACAATCACCGCAATTGTTCAAACAATTGTTGATGTGCTCTGGTTACGACCGTTATTTCCAAATTGCAAAATGCTTCCGTGACGAAGACTTGCGTGCAGACCGTCAACCAGAATTTACTCAAATCGATATGGAATTATCTTTTGTTGATGTAGATGATGTTATCGATGTAAATGAAAGATTACTTGCAAAAATATTTAAAGAAATCTTAGATGTAGAAGTACCACTTCCAATTCAGAGAATGACATGGCAGGAAGCAATGGACCGCTTCGGCTCAGACAAGCCAGATATCCGTTTCGGCATGGAATTAGTGGACGTTTCTGAAGTTGTAAAAGACTGCGAGTTTGTAGTATTCAAAGGCGCATTAGAAAATGGCGGAAGCGTTCGTGGTATCAACGCAAAAGGCCAAGGCGCTATGCCACGTAAGAAAATCGATAAATTGGTTGATTTTGCAAAAGACTTCGGTGCAAAAGGACTTGCATACATTGCAATGGGGGAAGATGGCACAGTAAAATCTTCCTTTGCAAAATTCATGACAGAAGACCAAATGGCAGCACTCATCAAAGCGATGGACGGCGAAAATGGCGACTTGTTGTTATTCGCAGCTGACAAGAATAAAGTAGTTTGGGATGTACTTGGTAACTTGCGTCTTGAAATCGCTCGTCAGTTAGAAATCTTAGATAAAGGTGATTACAAGTTCTTATGGGTAACAGAATTCCCATTGTTAGAATGGAACGATGAGCAAAATCGTTATCAGGCAATGCACCATCCATTTACAATGCCAATGGAAGAAGATTTACATTTGATTGATACAGATCCAGGTAAAGTACGTGCGAAAGCATATGATATCGTACTCAATGGTACAGAGCTTGGTGGCGGTAGTGTCAGAATCTTTAATAATGAAATCCAGAATAAGATGTTTGAGGTGCTTGGATTTACCAAAGAACAGGCACAAGAACAATTTGGATTCTTACTCAATGCATTCAAATACGGAGTTCCACCACACGCAGGACTTGCTTATGGTTTGGACCGTCTGATTATGCTTATGGCAAAAGAGGATAGTATCCGTGATGTGATTGCATTCCCGAAGGTGAAAGATGCTTCTTGTCTTATGACAGAGGCTCCTACGAGAGTAGAGCAGAAGCAGCTTGACGAACTGGGGATTGCACTGGTGGAAGAAAAAACAGAAGAATAGGAAAAAGCGGTTGCAGGTAAAATGCAGCCGCTTTTTGTCGTAAAATATGTATTCTAAAAACCTAATTCTTCTCCAATCAGAATCACCTTGATACGTCCTTTGTGTCTGGAATGGCGAGTGATCACAATTTGACAGCACATGCAATCTGGAGAGTGACAGTCGCTGCAATGTCCAATTACAGCACAAGGTGTACGCGTTCCAAGTCTTGCTGCGTTGGGCGGAGCGGCATGTGTTCCTATACGCTGGATACCAGAATCTACATCATCTACAACTTTATTCATGCCAGCCAAGACAAGTACATGTTCAGGACCATGGAGCAGACATGCCAGACGGTTTGCATTTCCATCAATATTCACCAGTTCTCCATCAATTGTAACAGCGTTTGAACTCATTAAGAAATAGTCAGAAGCCATTGTTTGTAGATAAATAGATTTCTTTTCTTCTGGTGTTTTGGCAACATCGCGGTCAATGAAATGAAGAGAAGGCGTTTCTTTAATCGCATCTACAAGACCAGTCTCTCTGACGGTTGCGGAACCGCCCATGCCGACTGTACCGCCGTCTTTCATGATATCCAGAGCTAATTTTACGGCATCTTCTTTGGTAGAGCAGTAAAAAGCTTCTATATTACGTTTTTCAAAATTTTTAATCATTGTTCTTGCTAAGGTTTCATAAGCTTGTTGCTTTGGTGTCATAGTCAGTACCTCCTACATTTTCTGTTGAATATTATAGCATAGAACTGTCAGAAAATATGCAAATTTTTGCCATATCTTTATGAAAATGAAAAAAGTTAAAAAAATGATTGACAAAGTATATGTCCATGAGTATAATAGTCATTGTTCGGTTGAAAAACGAGAACACGCACGAGTGGCTCAGTGGTGGAGTATCGCCTTGCCAAGGCGAGGGTCGCGGGTTCGAATCCCGTCTCGTGCTTTTGATTTGTCAAAAGCGTTGATTCAAAACAGCAAAGAGATGAATCATGATAAAAGAAAATACTAGTTCTGATTTCAGAACGAATATGCACGAGTGGCTCAGTGGTGGAGTATCGCCTTGCCAAGGCGAGGGTCGCGGGTTCGAATCCCGTCTCGTGCTTTTTTTGTGTCTAAAAATGCATTTGACGAGTTCATAGACGGACGAAGAAATTAAGATATATCCTTCGCTCCAACGCTCCATTGACTCCGACTAATCTAGTATCCGTAAGAGTCTTACATATTCGTGGATGAGCTAAGGTAAAGCGGAACTTCGAGGCTTGTCATGGGCAGACATTCTTTCGTGAACTTTTAAAAAAACTCAACAAATCCAAATTTGATTATCCTCTTTACGAAACATTATGTCTGTGGTACAATTTCCAAGTAAAATCAAATAGAAAAGCAGAGTAAGAGCATGTGCGTTAAGTGCCGGCTGGACGGGGAGTTGTCAGCTGGACGAAAAGTATCTGACAAAAGATGCTTGCGGTACAAGTTCTGCATCCCGCTGCTGCACATGACAGATATAAGAAATACGATACCTGCTATGCAGCTTTACGGACTACTGCAAAGGAGGTATTTTTTATGAAACAAATGAAGAAACAATTTGTAGATTCCTACAAAGAACTCAAAAACTTGAACACACTGGTTATGACAGCACTTTTGATTGCCATTGGGATTATCTTAGGGGAATTATTCAGCATCCAAGTCACAGACACCATGAAGATTGGCGTTTCTTTTGTGGCAACCCAGCTGACGGCAACTCTTTTTGGGCCAGTCGTCGGTGGTATTATGGGTGGAGTGACCGATATTTTGAAATTCATTATGAAACCAACGGGTGCATTTTTCTGGGGATGGACGTTCAATGCGATTTTAGGTCCAGTGATTTATGGTATCATGCTTTATAAGAAAAAATTAACACTTGCCAGAATTTTGATGTCTAAGGCTATTGTGGCAATTGTTGTAAATATGTGCTTTGGCTGTTTGTGGTCATCTATGTTATATGGGAAAGCATTTTGGGTTCCTATGAGCACAAAAGCAATTCAGCAAGTGATTCAGGTGCCAATCCAGTCCATTATTTTCTGGATGGTAGTAAAAGCACTGCAGAAAGCAAAAGTATTTCAACAGATTTTATAATGTTTATTTGTAGAAATGGAAAAAATATGATACAATAAGCGGATAGGTAGGAGGAAACGGATATGAGTTATGCAGATAAAGTTTTTATTGATATGTGTCGTGACATTATTGACAACGGTGTGAGTACAGAAGGAGAAAAAGTTCGTCCAAAATGGGAAGATGGCAGCTATGCTTATACAGTAAAGAAATTTTGTGCCGTCAATCGCTATGATCTATCCAAAGAATTTCCTGCCCTTACGCTTCGCCGTACGGGGATTAAAAGCTGCGTAGATGAAATGTTATGGATTTGGCAGAGAAAATCAAACAACATTCATGATTTGAAGCCGCACATCTGGGACAGTTGGGCAGATGAAGATGGTTCTATCGGAAAAGCTTATGGTTATCAGATGCAGGTGAAACATCAGTATAAAGAAGGCATGATGGATCAGGTTGACCGAGTTATTTACGATTTGAAGAACAATCCATACAGCCGTCGTATTATGACAAATATTTATGTACATCAGGATTTGCATGAGATGAATTTATATCCGTGCGCTTACAGCATGACATTTAATGTTACAAAGAAACCGGACAGCGACAAACTTGTTTTAAACGCGATTTTAAATCAACGTTCACAGGATGTTTTGGCAGCAAATAACTGGAATGTATGTCAGTATGCAGTACTTGTGCACATGTTGGCTCAGGTTTGCGATATGCAGGTAGGCGAACTGGTACACGTTATCGCAGATGCTCATATTTATGACAAACATATTCCATTGGTGGAAGAACTGATTTCCAGAGAACCATTGCCTGCGCCAACATTTTGGTTGAATCCAGAGGTTAAAGATTTCTATGATTTCACACCTGATGATGTGCGTTTGGATAATTATGTAACAGGTCCACAGATTAAGAATATTCCGATTGCAGTGTAGGAGGAAATAAGATGAATTTGATTGTTGCAGTGGATGAAAACTGGGCTATTGGGGTGCAAAATAAATTGCTGGTCAGTATTCCTGCTGATATGAAATTTTTCCGTGAGACAACCACAGGAAAAGTTGTGGTCATGGGAAGAAAGACGTTGGAAAGTTTTCCAGGCGGACAGCCACTTAAAAAAAGAACAAACATTGTTCTTACGAGGGATAAGAATTATAAGGTCAAGGATGCTATCGTCGTCAATTCGGTGGAAGCCTTGTTAGAAGAACTTAAAGAATATGACGAAGAAGAGATTTATGTAATTGGAGGAGAGAGCGTTTACAGAGTGCTTCTCCCATATTGTAAGATGGCTCATGTGACAAAGATTCATCACGCATATGAGGCAGACACTTACTTCCCTAATCTGGACGAGATGGAAGATTGGGAAATCACAGGTGTGAGTGATGAGCAGACCTATTTTGATCTTGAATATGAATTTGTAAGATACGAAAGAGTAAAAGCGTGCTCTGAAAAGTAATTTAGAAGGAGGACATTTATGAGAAAAATCTCAGGAAATAAATTATTAGTAAAAGCTTTAAAAGAAGAAGGAGTAGAGATTCTTTTTGGATATCCTGGAGCTTGTACGATCGATATTAGTGATGAATTATATAAGCAGGATGACATTAAGGTAGTGCTTCCAAGACATGAACAGGCACTTGTACATGCAGCAGATGCATATGCTCGCTCGACTGGAAAAGTGGGTGTTTGCCTGGTGACGAGTGGTCCGGGGGCGACAAACCTTGTAACAGGTATTGCGACAGCGAATTATGACAGTGTCCCGTTAGTATGTTTTACAGGTCAGGTTTCAAGACCTTTGATTGGAAATGATGCATTCCAAGAAGTAGATATCGTAGGAATCACAAGAAGTATTTGCAAATGGGGTGTCACCGTACAAAACCGTGAGGATTTGGGAAGAATCATCAAAGAAGCATTCCATATTGCAAGAACTGGAAGACCAGGTCCTGTTGTAGTGGACCTTCCAAAAGATGTGATGGGTGAACTTGGCAGTCCAGAATATCCGGAAACAGTGAATATCCGCGGTTACAAGCCAAATCCGGGTCTTCATATTGGACAGTTAAAACGTGCCATGAAGATGCTCAATCGTGCTAAAAAGCCATTATTCCTTGCTGGCGGCGGTGTGAATATTGCTGGGGCAAATGAAAATTTTACAAAGATTGTGGACATTACAAAGATTCCGGTTGTAACAACGATTATGGGTAGAGGAGCGATTCCGACGAACCATCCATTATTTATAGGAAACTTAGGTATGCATGGAGCTTATGCTGCGAATGAGGCAGTGACGGAATGCGATTTGCTGTTCTCAATCGGTACAAGATTTAACGACCGTATTACAGGAAAAATTCACGAATTTGCGCCAAACGCCCAGATTGTACATATTGATATTGACACTAGTTCGATTTCTAGAAACGTGCACGTAGATATTCCGGTTGTTGCAGATGCATTGGAAGCGACAGAGAAGATTTTGGAATATGCAGAAGAACATGATACAACAGAATGGTTAGCACAGATTGAAAGTTGGAAAGCAGAACATCCATTGAAGATGAAAGAAAAACCAGGATTGACGCCACAGAAAATCATTGAGACGATCAACGAGACATTTGACAAAGCAATCGTGGTAACAGACGTTGGGCAGCATCAGATGTTTACGACTCAGTATTTAGAGTTGGATGCAAACAAGAAATTATTGACATCAGGCGGTCTTGGAACGATGGGGTATGGATTCCCTGGAGCCGTTGGTGCACAGCTGGGTAATCCGGATACACCAGTCATCATGATTTCCGGGGATGGCGGTATGCAGATGAATATTCAGGAATTTGCAACTGCAGTATTGCAGGAATTGCCACTGATTTTATGTGTATTTAATAATACTTATCTTGGAATGGTTCGCCAATGGCAGAAATTATTCTATGGAAAACGTTATTCTATGACATGCCTGCGTGCCGGAAAAGCATGTGAAGGCAAATGTGGAACAGAAGGCTGCGAATGTCCACCATACACACCAGATTTTGTGAAACTGGCAGAAAGCTATGGCGCAAAAGGACTTCGTGTGTTCAATCCAGAAGATGTACAGGCTGCATTTGAAGAAGCAAAGAAAAATACAAAAACTCCAACATTAATCGAATTCATCATTGATCCGGAAGATTTGGTTTATCCGATGGTAAAACCAGGCGGAACACTGGAAGAATTGATTATGGATTGTTAAGGAGGAATATGGATATGAATAATTCAACAATGCAAAAAAGATGGATTTCTCTGTTTGTAGAGAACCAAAATGGTGTGCTTGCTAAGATTTCTGGTCTGTTTTCTGGAAAATTGTACAATTTAGAAAGCCTTACGGTAGGAACTACAGAGGATCCTACGGTCTCCAGAATGACAATTGCAACTTACAGTGATGATGAGACTTTTGAACAGATTAAAAAGCAGCTCAACAGGATGGTAGAGGTCATCAAAGTGATTGATTTTACAAACAGCTCTATCTGTATGAAAGAACTTCTGTATGTAAAGGTAAAGAAGTGTACCAGACATGATAAGGAAGAGTTATTCCAGATTGCACAGTCTTTCCAGGCAAGGATTGTGGATTATGGAAAAGACAGTTTGCTTTTAGAGTTTGTACATTCTGCGACGAAGAATGATGCCATCATTAAATTGATGAAGGAAGAGTTCCAGTCGATTGAGGTTGTGCGCGGTGGAAGCGTGGGAATCGAAGCAATTAATATGACACAGCGTTAGTGTGGTTTAGCTGTGAAGTTCAGATTTAATGGGATACTTTTTAGTGAATTGAAGAATATACAAAAAAACAGAGTGCACTCTAAAAAATAGAGTGCACTCTATTGACATTCTTGGAAAAAAGTACGATAATAGCAGATAGATAAAAATGTTCGAATGGGGGAATTGACATGAGTAACAAGCAAATT
The DNA here is from genome assembly GCA_017472665.1 of Tyzzerella sp. Lineage (GTDB taxonomy): Bacteria > Bacillota > Clostridia > Lachnospirales > Lachnospiraceae > Faecalimonas. The sequence goes on from JAFUOS010000013.1 coordinate 40,329, forward strand.
GATTGGTCTAATCTTGGTTTTGGTTATATTCAAACAGATTTTAGATATGTTTCAAATTATAAAGATGGTGCGTGGGACGAAGGCGTACTTACAGGCGATGCGACAGTGACATTGAGTGAATGTGCAGGGGTGCTTCAATATGCACAGACTATTTTTGAAGGGTTAAAAGCTTACAGAACGGAAGACGGACATATTGTAACATTCCGACCTGACTTAAATGCACAGAGAATGATTGACAGTGCAAAAAGATTGGAAATGCCGCCATTTTCAGAAGAACAATTCTTAGATGCGGTAGATAAGGTTGTTTCTGCAAATGCGGACTTTGTACCACCATATGGTTCAGGCGCTACATTGTACCTGCGTCCATATATGTTTGGAACAAATCCAGTTATCGGTGTAAAACCAGCAAATGAATATCAATTCAGAATCTTCGGTACTCCAGTAGGACCATATTTCAAAGGCGGAGCAAAACCAATCACGATTCGTGTCTGCGATTTTGACCGTGCGGCTCCACATGGAACAGGTCATATCAAAGCTGGCCTTAACTATGCAATGAGCTTACATGCAATTGTAGATGCTCATAATCAGGGATATGATGAAAATATGTATCTTGATTCTGCTACAAGAACAAAAGTAGAAGAAACAGGTGGAGCGAACTTCATTTTTATTACAAAGGATGGAAAATTAGTTACTCCAAAATCAGATACCATTTTGCCATCTATTACAAGACGTTCATTGTGTTATGTTGCAAAAGAATACCTTGGAATGGAAGTAGAAGAAAGAGAAGTTTGCTTGGAAGAAGTAAAAGACTTTGCTGAATGTGGACTTTGCGGAACAGCAGCAGTTATTTCTCCGGTTGGTAAAATTGTGGATCATGGTACTGAAATCTGCTTCCCAAGTGGAATGGATGAGATGGGACCAGTTACGAAGAAGTTGTATGATACACTTACTGGAATTCAGATGGGTAGAATTGAAGCTCCTGAGGGTTGGATTCGTGTGATTAAATAAGATGTGATAGGGCGTAGTCGGTTCAGTTTGGCTATGTCCTAAATTTTTGTTCTAAATTTGGATTTGTAGGGGCCTTTTGTATTCTCACGAAAAAGTGTCTTCCCGTGCGTCGGCTCGAAGGATATATCTTAATTTCTTCGTACGGGTATGAAATCAACAAATCCAAATTTATCTTTTGTATTATTTACACTTGCCACGAATTCTGTTAAGATAAAAGTTAAAGTGTGAAAGGAAATAATTATGGACGCATATACAAGTTTTGCCTCTGTCTACGACACCTTCATGGACAACATTCCATACGAAGAATGGGCAGAGTACCTAGTCGGACTTTTAAAAGAATATAAGATAAATGATGGCCTAGTCCTGGATCTCGGCTGTGGAACCGGCAATATGACAGAACTCCTTGCAAGTGCAGGATATGACATGATTGGTGTGGACAATGCAGAAGAAATGCTTGAAATAGCGATGGAAAAACGTGCAGAATCAGGACACGATATTCTGTATCTGCTTCAGGATATGCGCGAGTTTGAACTCTATGGGACCGTGAAAGCGATTGTGAGTATCTGTGATTCGATTAACTATATTACAGAAGAAGAGGAATTGCTTGAAGTTTTCCGATTAGCGAATAATTATCTTGATCCGCAAGGTGTATTTATTTTTGATTTTAACACAGTCTATAAATACAGTGAAATTTTAGGCAATCGGACGATTGCGGAAGACAGGGATGAATGTAGTTTTATCTGGGATAATTATTATTACGAAGAAGAGCAGATAAATGAGTACGAGTTAAGTTTGTTTATTAAGGAAGCAGATTCGGATTTGTATCGAAAATATCAAGAGACGCATTTCCAAAAAGCGTACGATTTAGAAACTATCAAACGATTGGTAGGACAATCGGGATTAGAATATATTACCGCATATGATGCATTTACCAAGAATGTGCCAACACAAGAAAGCGAGCGTATTTATGTGATTACACGGGAATGTGGCAAAGCAAATTGATGCGAATCAAAAAAGTGCAATAAGAAAATAGAAAGAGGAAAACAACATGAATGATTATATCGTAAGAGCAACCGCTGCGAATAACCAAATCAGAGCCTTTGCAGCAACAACTAGAAATGTAGTGGAGACTGCCCGAGCAGCGCATAACACGAGCCCAGTTGCGACTGCAGCCCTCGGAAGACTTCTGACAGCCGGCGCAATGATGGGAAGCATGATGAAAAATGACACGGATATCCTCACACTTCAAATTAAGTGTAATGGACCGATTCAAGGTCTTACCGTAACCGCCGATGTAAAAGGAAATGTAAAAGGTTACGTAGAAAATCCGGATGTAATGCTTCCGCCAAGCAAAAAAGGAAAATTAGATGTGGCAGCAGCATTAGACTTGGGTGTGCTTAGCGTCATCAAAGATATGGGATTAAAAGAACCATATGTCGGACAGACTATTTTAACAACAAGTGAGATTGCAGAAGATTTGACTTATTATTTTGCAACATCAGAGCAGGTTCCATCTTCCGTAGGCCTTGGCGTGTTGATGGAAAAAGACAATACCGTGAAACAGGCGGGTGGATTTATCGTGCAGGTAATGCCATTTGTGGATGATGCAGTGGTGGACAAGCTGGAAGCAAATATTGCGAAAATTGACTCTGTGACAGCTATGTTGGACAAAGGATATACGCCAGAAAAGATTTTGGAAACGGTATTGGAAGGCATGGGTGTGGAATATACTGACACATTGCCAACACAGTTTGCTTGCAATTGTTCAAAAGAGCGTGTGGAAAAGGCATTAATTAGTATCGGAAGAAAAGATATTCAGGAAATGATTGATGATGGGAAAGAGATAGAAATGCACTGCCATTTCTGTAATACAAGCTATCAGTTCAGTGTGGATGAATTGAAGGAGATTCTAAAAAGAAGTAAATAAAAGAGGGAGGCCCAAAAAGATGAAGCAAGGATTTGTAAAGGTTGCAGCAGCAACTCCAAACATCAAAGTTGCAGACGTTGACCATAATTTAAAGGAAATCTGTCGTTTGATTGATGAGACCGTCGCAAACGGAGCAAAAGTGATTGCGTTTCCAGAGTTATGTGTGACGGGTTACACTTGTGGAGATTTATTTTCACAGGATGTCTTGTTGAAAAAAGCAAAAGAAGCATTGAAAGAAATTGTTTTACACACTGCAGGAAAGGATGCCCTGGTTTTTGTAGGACTCCCATATGTAGTAAGAAATAAGTTGTATAATGTAGCAGCTGCCATCAATAACGGCGAACTGCTCGGTATGGTAACGAAAACATTCCTGCCAAATTACAGTGAATTTTACGAAATGAGACAGTTTCAACCAGGTCCAAAGAAAGCCGACTGGATTTGGTTTGATGAGGAAGAGATTCCATTTGGTCCACAGATTTTATTCGAATGTGAAGAAATGCCAAACTTAGTGGTTTCTGCCGAAATATGTGAGGACGTGTGGTCACCGATTCCGCCAAGTATCGAGGCGGCATTATCAGGCGCCACATTGATTGTAAATTGTTCAGCGAGTGATGAAACTGTTGGAAAAGACAGTTATCGTGAACGCTTGATTTCCGGTCAATCAGCGAGATTGATTGCTGGCTATGTGTATGCAAATGCAGGCGAAGGCGAGTCTACGACAGACGTTGTATTTGGCGGACATAATATTATTGCAGAAAATGGTACGATTCTGGAAGAGGCAACCAGATTTATTAACGACACGATTTACAGCGAAATCGATATTGACCGTATTGTGAGCGAAAGACGTAAAAACACAACCTTCCAAATGTCGGATAAATATGATGAACTGATTCATGTGACATTTTCACTTCAGATGGAAGAAACAAAATTGACGAGAAGTTTTGCACCGCTTCCATTTGTACCTAGCAATACAGCAGAGCGTCAGAGACGATGCGAGGAGATTCTCACCATTCAGGCGATGGGACTTAAGAAACGTTTGGCACATACGAACTGTAAGAGTGCGGTAGTTGGTATTTCGGGCGGTTTGGATTCGACGTTGGCGCTGCTTGTAACAGCAAAAGCATTTGATTTGCAGGGAATTGACCGTAAATGTATTGAATCCGTAACTATGCCTTGTTTTGGTACGACGGACAGAACTTACCAGAATGCTTGCCTCTTGACACAAAAGTTAGGTGCAACGCTCAGAGAAGTGAATATTAAAGATGCAGTACGTCAACATTTCCATGATATTGGACATTCTGAGGATCAGCATGATGTCACTTATGAAAATTCACAGGCGCGTGAACGTACGCAAGTCCTTATGGATATTGCAAATCAAACCAATGGTATGGTAATCGGAACAGGCGACATGTCGGAATTGGCACTTGGCTGGGCAACTTATAACGGAGACCATATGTCAATGTATGGTGTCAATGCTTCTGTGCCAAAAACTTTGGTACGCCATTTGGTACAATACTATGCAGATACCTGCACGGATGAAGAATTAAAAGCAGTTTTACTGGACGTATTAGATACACCCGTGAGTCCAGAACTTCTTCCACCAAAAGACGGCGAAATCGCACAGAAGACAGAAGATTTAGTTGGACCATATGAATTACATGATTTCTATCTGTATTATGTACTTCGTTTTGGTTATGAACCAAGCAAGATTTATCGCCTTGCAAAACAGGCATTTGCAGGAATGTATGATGAGGAAACGATTTTAAAATGGCTTAACACTTTCTACAGACGTTTTTTCTCACAGCAATTTAAACGTTCTTGTCTGCCGGATGGTCCAAAAGTGGGGACGGTTGCGGTGTCACCGCGCGGCGATTTGAGAATGCCGAGTGATGCTTGTGCGGCTATCTGGATGGAAGATTTGAAGAAGATACAAGCATAATAAATTTGGATTGGTTGAGCTCTTTTAAAAGTTCACGAAAGAATGTCTGCCTATGACAAGTCTCGAAGTTTCGCTTTACCTTAGCTCATCCACGAATATGTAAGCCTCTGAGAGAGTCGCCGTGTGGGGCTCCTATCTCACAGACTAACATCTTCGGGATGTATCTTCGGAACGCTCCACTTACCTCGTCTTATCATAGGCAGACATTCTTTCTGAATCTTGTAAAAATTCTCGACAGCTAAGTTGTATAATTCTTACCACAAAAGTTAAAAATGTGCTCTATGGTAAGAAAAAACATCTAATTAAAGGAACAAATTCTTCCCATTCAAGGCATTTCACTAACCTATGGGCAGAATAAATGACCTGTTTCAGTTGAATTTTCTTACCATGAGACCTTTCTGTAAAAATTATGGTAAGAAAATAAGGAAACAACTATTAGATGTTCGAATTCATAGACTCACAGAAGAAATTAAGATATATCCTGAAGCGGAAGTTAAGTGGAATTGACGGAGAATCCGTCGTGTAGCCGTTAGGCTGTGAGGTAGGAGTCCCTCACGACGACTAGCTCAGAGCCTTACGGATACTAGACTAGTCGAAGTCAATGGAGCGTTGGAGCGAAGGATATATCTTAATTTCTTCGTCCGTCTATGAAATCAACAAATCCAAAGTTATGAAAATAACAATTTTTGAGCAACCCCATATTCTGTTCAATTTCAAAGAAAATTCCATAAAAATAAAAGAAATGATTTATTGAAATTTCACAAAAGTAAAATGAGTGATTGACAATTTCTGGAAACAGTATTATGATGAAGTCACTCTTCAAAAGAGCAAATCTTTAATCAATGGGATACTCGTCCCAATTATCCAAAAAGAACATATTTGATAAGGAAAGGAGGATCGAAAGGGTAACTGTATTTATAATTATTTTTTCTATGTTAGGAGGGAAATGATGAGAAAAAACAGGATGCTCATCCTATTCTTTTTGCTGAGTTTTCTTTGCCTTTTTACGCTCCCAGTACAGGCGGAAGAATCAGAAGAAAATGAGATTGCAGTCCGCTTGGAAAAAGCAAAGGAACTTGGTTTGGAGGAATGGGTTGATGAAGAGGGATATTTAATTGATGAATTCTATGAAGAGAAAACAGAACAGGATTTAACCGACATGGGAGTGGGAAGTCTGATAAGAAAAATCAGCCAAGAAGAGGTGGACGCATATGTTGCAAATTTAAATGCGGGAATCAGCGCTTATGAGGTGAGTTATGTCAGGATAGTATGGCAGGTGTACGAACCAACTGGAAAGGAATACTATACTGGTTATTTCGAGGTGGATGGAATTTTAGCATTCTGCATTGAAAGAAATAAGTATGTTCCGACAAAAGGCACACCTACAAGTGAATGGATACCAATTACCAATGATGATTTGCGGAAGGTTTTGTACTATGGTTACAATGGGCCGGAGAATAAAGGATATACCTATGTGGAAACGGCACTTGCAGCCGGAGAAGCCAATGGAACCGGAAACAATCCGATTGGGGAAGAAGTACTGGCAGAAATAAAAGAATATGCGGCTCCGCCAAAAAATTTTAAAGTGTGGAAAGTAGAGACTGATGAAGCTTCGCAGGATTTAGCTTTTTATACGATGGAAGAAGAAAGCGAAACAGGATATCAACTGCCAAATACAGGGTCAGCAGGAAGTCTGTATATGAGTTTAGGGGGAATTTTCTGTTGCATGGCAGCATTTCAAAAACAAAGGAGGAAAACAAAATGAAGAAAAAACAAATGAAAAAAGGAAAATGGATGTGCGCAATTGCACTTGTAATTACGATGATTGCAGCAAATATGGAAGGGATATTGGTAGCAAACGCCGCAAGTGATACCTTATCGACAAGTCAGGGAATTGTAGACTTATCGCAGGGAGATGCGAGTATCACTATTAAAGGAAATGAAGGTCAGAGTTTAGTTGGAAAAACATTTGAGATTTATCAGTTATTTGAAGCTGAGAATGCAGCAGGACTAGAATCCATTGATTACACGCTGAACTCCACATATACGAACGCATTAAAAACAGTAGTAGGAAGTAAGTTGGGGAAAGAGACAAAAGATGTGGCAGAATATGAGGTGCTGGATTATATGCAGACTATGAATTCGCATATGGTAGAAGGAGCGCAGGTACAGCAGACTCTGGAAGGATCTTATAGTGATTATCGTTATTTTATGGAAGATGTTATAAAGCAGATTCAAACAGAAGGGATTTCGGGAGAAATTGTCGTGAATGTAGTTGATATAAAGTCTGATAACTCGATTGAAATCAAAGGATTGGCATATGGCTATTATCTGGTTGAAGATACCTCGGCAGCCAGCGGAGAACATACAGCAGTGTCAATGTTGATGACAAGCACAGCAAATCCAGAGTTTAAAGTTAACATCAAGGCCGATTATCCAACGGTTATCAAAAAGATTCAAGAAGATGATAATCAAGATACCATTGGCAATGAGGGATGGAACGATATCGGCGATTTTGAAATTGGTCAGGATGTTCCATACAAATATGAATCCACAATTCCAAATATCAACGGATACGATACTTATTATTTTGCATGGCATGACATCATGGATGAAGCCTTAACATTGCAAAACGATACGATTCAAATTACACTTTCAGGAACCGCCTCTGGTGCGGAAAAAACTTATTCACTTCTCGAAACAGAATATAAACTTATCACCGATTCGGAAGATACCACTTTTACAATTGAAATCGAAGATATCAAAGCAATTATCGACCGCGAATTTGACAATCTGAACGAAGACAATGAGAATACTTATGGTCAGGATGTTGTTGTAACTTACAAAGCGACATTAAACGATAAAGCGGCTTTGGACACAGGCAGACCAGGCTTTGAAAATGATGTAAGAATCGAATTTTCCAATAATCCGAACCAAAGTGGAGTGGGTCAGACAGGTTATACTCCATGGGACACCGTTGTATGTTTTACATACCGGTTGAATGGATTAAAAGTCAATAATTATGGCAAGAAATTAGAAGGTGCGACTTTCCGCCTTTACACAGATGAAGCGTGTGAGAATGAAGTTTATGTGAAAAAAGTGGCAGACCGTTACCATGTCATGAATCCAGATTCGTGGGAATCAGGGGTGCCAAGTGAAGCAGTTGAAATGGTATCAAATGAAGATGGTGAATTCGATATTTACGGTTTAGACAGTGGCACATACTATTTAAAAGAAGTAAGTGCACCAGCTGGATACCGACCAATTCTTGATCCAGTAAAAATCAGCATCACTACAACGTTTACAACGGAACGAAATTCTTATGTGAAAGGCGACGCAGCAGGTGAAAATATTGTGCAATTAGCAGCATCTGCGCATGTAAAAACATTTACAAATGGTGCTTATACAGAGAAAGATGTGACACTGGAAGTGGACCAAGAAAAGGGAAGTATGAATTTATCAGTGGTGAATGAAGTTGGAAACAAGCTGCCAATTACAGGTTCAGGTGCTATGCTGATTTTGAGTGTAGCGGGAATTGTTTTGATGGCGGTTGCATTGAAAAAAGGCCGTAAGCAATATGAATAAAGTACTCTTTGCCATTGGAGCACTTTTGCTGCTAATGCCCCTGGGCTTTCGATTTGTGGAGGAAAGAGAACATGAAAAATTGATTTCTACATACTGGGAAGAACTGGAGGAAGTAGATGAAAGTGAGATGGAAAAGTGTTTTGAGTCTGCAAGAAGTTATAATGAAGCGTTATACGAGACAGGTCTAATTGATTTGGAAGGGTATGAGACGGAATTATATTTGTATGGAAATGGTATGATGGGAACGATTGAGATTCCGAAAATTTCTGTGAAACTACCGATTTACCATGGGACGGAGGAGGATGTGCTTGCAAGTGGCATTGGGCATTTGAAAGAAAGCAGTCTGCCAGTCGGAGGAGAAAATTCCCATAGTGTTTTAAGTGGACATCGTGGATTGCCGAATGCCCAACTATTTACCAGATTGGATGAATTGGAAGAAGGCGATATCTTTTCTATACAAATCTGTAATCAGAGGTTGAATTATCGCGTATGTGATATTTGTGTCGTGGAACCAGAGGAGACGGAAGGTTTAGTAATTCAGGCTGGACGAGATTTGGTTTCCCTGGTGACATGTACACCATACGGCATTAACACACATCGGCTTGTTGTGACAGGAGAACGTGTGACAGAAGAAAGTGTGGAAAATAATATTGAAATCAACAGAGTGTCAAAACGTGATTTAATTCTCTTTGTCTTGCCATTTTTATTTCTTCTTGCAGCAGTTGTACAAAGAAGGCGAAGAAAAAGATGCGAAGGAGAAGAGGTGTGTGTATGAAAAAATATTTCATGATAGCAATGGTTCTTATGGTTAGTTTGCTGCCGATGGATGTGTTTGCGGCAACCGGAAATATTGAAATACAATTATCAGAGCATCAGAAAGGAAAGATTTCCTATTCAAAAGTTGGAAATATGGTAGATGGTCTATTCGTATTAGAAGATGAATTCGAAGAAAGTCAAGTAAATCTAAATGATTTGAAAACAGCAGAGCAATTAGAAAAGGCAGCAAAGTCCCTGATTCCGTATGTCCAAAGTGGAATTGTAGTTTCAATAGAAGAAGACAAGGTGTTGCTGTGTAATTTGGAAGAGGGTGTATATCTGATCTATTCTTTTGGAGAGAATGAGAAAGAAATGCTTCCGACTCTTATATTTTTGCCGACATGGATGGAAGAGGAGCAGAAAATGCAGTATGATGTGACGGTGATTCCGAAATATGGGGAAAAACAGAACTCGCCAGATACTGGATGGGATAGCAGGGAAAGCATTTATCTGGGACTTTTTGCGATTTCTTTGATAATAATCGTGGGATTGTCTTGTCACAACCGTTTCAAGTGTGGTACAATACCATTTAAACATTTAGAAATGGGAGGATATACCAATGGGAATGACAATGACACAGAAAATCCTCGCTGCCCACGCAGGCTTGGATTCAGTGGTTGCAGGTCAATTAATTGAAGCAAAATTAGATGTCGTGATGGCAAATGATATTACAGGTCCTATGGCAGTACCAGTATTTCATCAGATGGCAGACAAAGTTTTTGATAAAGATAAGGTAGTACTCGTGCCTGACCATTTTACACCAAACAAAGACATTAAATCGGCAGAAAACTCAAAATCAATTCGTGAGTTCTCAAAATGCCAATGTTTAAAACACTATTTTGAAATTGGACAAATGGGAATTGAGCATGCGATTTTACCAGAAAAAGGAATCGTTGTAGCAGGAGAATGCATTATCGGTGCAGACTCTCACACATGTACATATGGTGCATTGGGCGCATTTTCTACAGGTGTAGGTACAACAGACATCGCAACAGGTATGGCGACTGGAGAATTATGGTTCAAAGTACCAAGTGCAATCAAGTTTGTATTAACAGGAAAACCAAGCAAATACGTAAGCGGTAAAGATATTATCTTACATATTATCGGACGCATCGGCGTAGATGGTGCCTTATATAAATCTATGGAATTTGTTGGCGATGGTATCGCACACCTTTCTATGGACGACCGTTTCACGATGGCAAACATGGCTATTGAAGCAGGTGCTAAAAACGGTATCTTCATTGTAGATGAAAAAGCAGAAGAATACATGAAAGAACATTCTGACAAAGAATACAAAATCTACACAGCAGACGAAGATGCAGAATATGACGACGTCGTGGAAGTAGACTTGTCAAAGGTTAGACCTACAGTTGCTTTCCCACACTTACCAGGAAATGCAAAGACAATCGACGAAGTAGAAGCAATGGAACCAATTAAAATTGACCAAGTAGTCATCGGTTCTTGTACAAATGGAAGAATGGAAGATATGCGAAGAGCAGCAGCCGTTCTTAAAGGACATAAGGTTCATCCAGATGTACGTGTTATGGTAATTCCAGCAACGCAAAAAATCTACTTACAATGTATCGAAGAAGGTCTTGTAACTACATTTATCGAGGCAGGTTGTGCATTCAACACACCAAGCTGTGGACCATGTATGGGTGGACACATGGGTGTTATGGCAGCAGGAGAAAAATGTGTATCTACTACAAACCGTAACTTCGTAGGAAGAATGGGACATGTGGATTCACTGATCTACTTAGCATCTCCAGAAGTTGCTGCAGCAAGCGCGATTGCAGGATGTATTGCAAATCCAGAGAAAGTAGGTGACAGATAATGAAAGCATTAGGACACGTTTTTAAATATGGTGACAACGTTGACACAGACGTTATTATCCCAGCTAGATATTTGAATTCTTTTGATGGAAAAGAATTGGCAAGTCATGCGATGGTTGACATCGATCCTGAGTTTGCAAAGAAAGTACAGCCAGGTGATTTGATTGTTGCAAATAAAAACTTTGGATGTGGTTCTTCTAGAGAACATGCTCCATTATGTTTGAAAGAAGCAGGCGTAAGCTGTGTTATTGCAGAAACATTTGCGAGAATCTTTTACCGTAATGCGATTAACATCGGTCTTCCAATCATTGAATGCCCGGAAGCTGCAAAAGGCATCGAAGCAGGAGATGAAGTGGAAGTAGATTTCGATAGCGGTAAGATTTACAACAGAACAAAGGGTACAGAATTCCAAGGACAGGCGTTCCCAGAATTCATGCAAAAACTCATCGCGGCTGGCGGACTTGTAAATTACACTAATAATAAAAGGGGAAAATAAGATGAACCTACTATATAAAAGCACAAGAAATGCAGATAAAACAGTGACAGCTTCCGAAGCGATTTTAAAGGGATTGGCAGACGATGGTGGATTATTTGTGCCAGTAAATATTCCAAAGTTAGATGTGTCTTTGGATGAACTGAAAGATATGACGTATCAGGAAACAGCATATTCAGTTATGAAACAATTTCTTACTGATTTTACAAAAGAAGAACTAGAGAACTGTATTGCAAAAGCATATGATTCTAAATTTGATACAGAAGAAATTGCACCACTTGTAAAAGTAGATAATACATATTACTTAGAATTATTCCATGGTGCGACCATCGCATTTAAGGATATGGCATTATCCATTCTGCCACATTTATTAACAACATCTGCCAAGAAAAATAACGTAAAAAATGAAATTGTTATCTTGACGGCAACTTCAGGTGATACCGGAAAAGCAGCATTAGCAGGTTTCGCAGACGTAGAAGGCACAAGAATCATCGTATTCTATCCAAAGAATGGTGTCAGCAAAGTACAAGAACTTCAGATGGTAACACAAAAAGGAGCCAATACTTCTGTTGTTGCGATTCATGGAAACTTTGACTGTGCACAAAGCGGTGTCAAAGCGATTTTTGAAAACAAAGAGTTGGCAAAAGAAATGGACGTTGCCGGTTTCCAATTCTCATCAGCAAACTCAATTAATATTGGACGTCTGGTTCCACAGATTGTTTACTATGTATATGCATACGCAAAATTATTGCAAAACGAAGAGATTGCAGAAGGTGAAGAAATCAACGTAGTTGTACCTACTGGAAACTTCGGAAACATTCTGGCAGCATATTTTGCAAAGCAAATGGGTATTCCGATTGCGAAATTAATCTGTGCATCAAACGAAAACAAAGTATTATTTGATTTCTTCCAGACAGGTGTTTACGACAAAAATAGAGAGTTTATTTTAACAAATTCACCATCTATGGATATTTTGATTTCAAGCAACTTGGAACGTTTGATTTATATGATTGCCGGACAAGATGCAGAGAAGAATAGTGAACTCATGCAGGCATTAAAGTCACAGGGCGTTTATGAATTGACAGAAGATATGAAAGCAAATCTCGGTGACTTCGCTGCTGGTTATGCGACAGAAGCAGAAGTAAAAGAAACAATCGCTGATATCTATAAAGCGACAGGATATGTAATCGATACACATACAGCAGTTGCTGCAAAAGTGTGCAAAGATTATCAGAAAGAGAGCAAAGACGCAAAGAAAACGGTGATTGCATCTACGGCGAGCCCATACAAGTTTGCAAGAAGTGTCATGACTTCTATTGATGGAAAATACGATGCATTAGAAGAATTTGACCTGATTGATTCTTTAGAAGTGGTTTCAAATGTAGCGATTCCAAACGCTGTAGAAGAAATTAGAAATGCGAAGATTCTTCATACCTTAGAATGTGATGCAGATAAGATGGAAGAAACGGTGAAAGAGATTTTAGGAGTTTAATCCATGATTTCACAGCGAGAATTATTGAAACGGGCGATAGAAGCAAGAAAAAAAGCCTATTGCCCTTATTCTGGATTTGCAGTAGGAGCAGCCCTCCTCTGCAACGATGGAAGTGTTTATACCGGATGTAATATTGAAAACGCTTCTTATTCGCCGACGAACTGTGCAGAGCGCACGGCGTTTTTCAAAGCTGTCTCAGAAGGAAAGCGAGAGTTTCTTGCGATTGCAATTGCAGGAGGCAGGAAAGAGGCGAAAGAGTTAGAGGCTTGTTATCCTTGCGGTGTGTGCCGTCAGGTGATGTCTGAGTTTTGCGATGCCGAGCAGTTTGAGGTGATTTGTGGTGTATCCGAGGACACTTTGGAAGTGTTTAAATTAAAGGAATTGCTTCCCAAAAACTTCATTTTATAAACATTTCAAAAAGATAGTGAAAAAATTAACAAAATATGGTTTTTTTCATGTGAAAATATTGACGAAGGCAACTGGTATCTAGTATAATAAGGAACGGTAAGTTGCTCGAAGTAAGTAATTTATTAATACATAAAGAAAGAGGTAGATAAAGATGTCACAAATCAATTTAGAAAAGTATGGTATTACTGGAACTACTGAAATCGTATACAATCCTTCTTACGAAGTATTATTCGAAGAAGAAACAAAAGAAGGTTTAGTAGGCTACGAAGTAGGACAAGAAAGCGAACTCGGTGCTGTTAACGTTATGACAGGTATCTATACTGGTCGTTCTCCTAAAGATAAATATATCGTTATGGATGAAAATTCAAAAGACACAGTATGGTGGACTTCAGATGAATATAAAAACGATAACCACCCAATTTCAGAAGAAGTATGGGCAGAATTAAAAGAACTTGCTAAAAAAGAACTTTCTAACAAGAGATTATTTGTTGTAGATGCATTCTGTGGTGCTAATGCAGACACAAGAATGGCAATCCGTTTCGTTGTAGAAGTAGCTTGGCAAGCACACTTTGTTAAAAACATGTTCATTCAACCAACAGCTGAAGAACTTGAAAACTTTGAACCAGATTTCGTAGTATACAACGCTTCAAAAGCAAAAGTTGAAAACTACAAAGAATTAGGTCTTAATTCAGAAACAGCTGTAGCATTCAACATCACAAGCAAAGAACAAGTTATCATTAACACATGGTACGGCGGAGAAATGAAAAAAGGTATGTTCTCTATGATGAACTACTACTTACCATTAAAAGGTATCGCTTCAATGCACTGTTCAGCAAACACAGATATGAACGGTGAAAATACAGCTATTTTCTTCGGTCTTTCAGGAACAGGTAAAACAACATTATCTACAGATCCAAAACGTCTTCTTATCGGTGATGACGAACACGGATGGGATGATGAAGGTGTATTCAACTTCGAAGGCGGATGCTATGCAAAAGTTATCAACCTTGATAAAGAATCTGAACCAGACATCTACAATGCAATCAAACGTAACGCATTATTAGAAAACGTTACATTAGATGCAGAAGGAAAGATTGATTTCGCTGATGGTAGTGTTACAGAAAATACTCGTGTATCATACCCAATCAATCATATTGAAAACATCGTACGTCCAGTTTCAGCAGCACCTGCAGCAAAGAATGTAATCTTCCTTTCAGCAGATGCATTTGGAGTACTTCCTCCAGTGTCAATCTTGACACCAGAACAAACAAAATACTACTTCTTATCTGGATTTACAGCAAAACTTGCTGGTACAGAACGTGGTATTACAGAACCAACACCAACATTCTCAGCATGCTTCGGTCAAGCATTCTTGGAATTACATCCAACAAAATATGCTGAAGAATTAGTTAAGAAAATGGAAGCAAATGGTTCAAAAGCATACTTAGTAAACACAGGATGGAATGGTACAGGAAAACGTATCTCTATCAAAGATACACGTGGTATCATCGATGCAATCCTTGATGGATCAATTGAAAAAGCTGCTACAAAATCTATTCCATACTTCAACTTCGAAGTTCCAACAGAGCTTCCAGGAGTAGACACAAATATTCTTGATCCTCGTAACACATATGCTGATGCAGCTGAATGGGAAACAAAAGCAAAAGACCTTGCTTCTCGTTTCGTTAAGAACTTCGCTAAATATGAAGGAAATGAAGCTGGTAAAGCATTAGTAAGTGCAGGTCCACAATTATAATTTGATTCTTAAAATTGGGAGAAGGTGAAAACCTTCTCCTTTTTGTTGGTTAAATTTGGATTTGACGATGTGATTGCCGTAGGCAATAGGCAATGCAAATTGCCGTCTTTCGAAGAAAGCACAGCGTCAACGAGGGAAAATCGAAGATTTTCTCGAGTCTGGAGAGTTCATATACCCGCACGAAGAAATTAAGATATATCCTTTGCTCCAACGCTCCATTGACTCCGACTAGTCTAGTATCCGTAAGGCTCTGAGCTAGTCGTCGTGAGGGACTCCTACCTCACAGCCTAACGGCTACACAACGGATTCTCCGTCAATTCCACTTAACTTCCGCTTCAGGATATATCTTAATTTCTTTCGTGAACTTTTAAAAGACCTCGACAAATCAAAATTTATGGAAATAAAAATTCCAGTTTATTCATGGTATGGAAAATGCTTTATTGGAATATTATATTGGTAGAGGTTGAAAACATTTCGACAATGTTTTATAATAGAGTCAGTTAAAGAACCTGGAATGTGCGATACTTCCGATATTTTGAACCTACAGTACTTTAAACGGGATTCCTACATCTCTGTAATATGTCAGGCCTCCAATATGTAGTGGAAGACAGAAAAGCAGATGCGGTTACCCACCTAGCGATAGCTAGGAGTCAAAATACGGAAAACGGCATTTTGGGGGATAAGAGAAATATGTACGAAAGAAAAGGGCAGTTGCGAGAGCAACTGCTTTTTGCTGTATATCTGTTAGTTTGATAATTACGGTATGGTTGCAAAAATTCACCTTCACACCATAATTTATATCTACATTCAGGGGTCTTATAAAATCATTTATGGTGTGAAAATTATATTTGGAAAAAGCACATCGTAAATGTCAGAATTTAATTGTGTTCTTTATCATTCTGATTGTGCATATAATGAAAAAAAGTATGGACAAGAGACTAAACATTGAGAAAAAAGGACATTTATATCGTGGCAGCAGTGCTCCTTGCAGCACTATTTATTGTAACGTTATTTCGCATATTATTTGAAAACCAAGGAGAAAGACAGAAGATAAAAGAATCTGAACTTCCCAAGATAGAAAAAAACTTAACAAATGATTCAGAAGCCATTCGAGTTGTCATAAAGACAAATGGTTTTGCCCAGATTGCGCATCCAGAAGTGCAATTGCAGGCAGAATCGGGATTAAAGATTTCTTATGGCGACATAGTGACGGAATGCGAAGCAGATCAAATCGTTACCATCTCACCTGGAGACGAGCGGTTTCAAGCAGGAACGATTCGGGTGGACAGTCGAAATGATGGGGAAAAAATTACGATTGCTTCTTTACAGAGAGGTTATGGTGCGCCTTCCTATCGTGGGAAACTAGAATTGTTCCAAACCTCAGAGGGGATTGTAATTGTCAATGAACTTTTGTTGGAGGAATACTTATATGCAGTTGTTCCAAGTGAAATGCCAGCATCATACGAATTAGAAGCCTTAAAAGCGCAGGCAGTATGTGCGAGAAGTTATGCTTATAATCAAAGCAGAGACTATGCTTATCCAGAGTATCAAGCGCACGTGGATGACAGTACTTCATTTCAAGTTTATGGAAATTCAGCAGAGCAGGAGAGCACCATTCGTGCGGTGAATGAAACTTGTGGCGAAAAAGTGTGGTATTGCGAACAAGTGGCAACGACATATTATTATTCTACATCTTGTGGAAAATCGGCTAGTATCACAGCGTGGGGAAGTGGTTTAAATGAGTCGAACCAATATCTTCAAAGCATCGAGATATGTAATGAAAAAGGAGAGGCATACGAAGCAACGTTGCCGTGGTATCGTTGGATAGCAACTGTGCCAGAGCAGACAATGTCGGATTTGATAGAGTTAAATACGAAAACTGAGATAGGAAATTTGCTGGCTTTAACGATTACAAAGACTGGTGATGGCGGAATTGTGCAAGAGATTACGGCAGTTGGTACTACGGGCAAAGTCATAGTGGAAACGGAAAATAAAATCCGCAGTGCTCTAGGCGGAAGCGGCTATACCATTGAAAAACAGGATGGTAAAATTGTTAATAGTTCCAAATTATTACCGAGTGCGTTCTTTACCGTTGAGAAACAAAATGGGAATTACGTTATTCGCGGCGGTGGTTATGGTCATGGAATTGGAATGAGCCAGAACGGAGCGAATGAGATGGCAAAACAAGGAAAGAATTATCAGCAGATTTTGACAACATTCTACACAGGAGTGACAGTGAAATGATGTGTAACAGGATGACTGAATCAAGTAGAGACTTAGAATCGGGGCAAAACCTTTACGAAATGGGAAAAAAGTGGTATGATTGCATAAGATTAAAAATGTGAGGAACTTTTATGAAAGCATTTTTTGGAAAGATTTTTAAATTCATAGATAAATTGGCAGAAGACCATGTGGGAGCTTATGCGGCACAGTCAGCATTCTTTTTGGTGCTCTCTTTGATTCCAATTATCCTGCTCCTTTTGACTTTAGTACAATATACGCCAGTGACAAAGGCTGATGTGATGACGGCAGCATATGAAGTGTTCCCAACTTCGATTCGAACGACTATTGTATCCATCATTAATGAAGTATACAATCAGTCGAGAGCGATAATCCCAGTGACTGCTTTGGTTGCTATCTGGTCGGCTGGACGCGGAACCATGGCCATTACCAATGGACTCAACTGTATTCATAGGCAGACAGAGACGCGAAATTACTTTGTGCTTCGTTTTCGAGCTGCGTTTTATACAGTGTTATTGATTGTTGCAATTGTACTGTGTCTGTTACTTTTAGGTTTTGGTAACAGTATCAGTTTGCTAATCAACCAATATGTACCAGTGCTTCGTTATGTTACAGAATTTATTATTGAGATCCGCACAGCTACCATTATCTGTGTGCTGACAATCTTTACCGCATGTGTGTATCGCTTTTTGCCGAACTATCGGAGAAAATTCAGATTTCAACTGCCGGGGGCGATTTTCACTGCATTTGGATGGGCAGCAGCATCCTTCTTGATTTCAATTTATATGGACATTTTTAAAGGATTTTCCAATATGTACGGAAGTCTTACGACCATTGTGTTGATTATGTTGTGGTTTTATTTCTGTATGTATATCCTGCTGATTGGCGGAGAAATCAATGTTTTGGTCGAGGAACAACTTGACAACCCGAATTAATATGTTAAAATGGAATGGTATATGAATATTAAAAAGCAATGAACGTGTTTAGTAGTGCACTATTTTCCAACAGAGAGAGGAAATCATCGGCTGTAAGTTTCCTTTGGTTCAGATAGGAATCGAATTTCGCACGGGAGCTGTATCTTTGAAACTGGATTTTATCATGGAGAGACAGACAAGTAGGAGATATCGGATGCTGCACGTTACGCAGTCCGAGTGTTCGGCGCAAGCTGAAAATTAGGGTGGTACCGCGATTAACCTCGTCCCTTTATTGGGGACGGGGATTTTTTATTTCACTGGAAAATCTTCGCCAGAATATGTTCCATGTGAAAGCTAACACTCCACAAGGAGTGCATATAAAAAGATAGGAGAAATGAAAAAATGAGTATGGAAACAATCAAAACTGAATGTCAAGCAGAATTGAATTTAGTGGAAGATGCGAAACAACTTGCAGATTTCTGGGCAAAGTACCTTGGCAAAGGCGGAGAAGTTCAGAAATTAATGAGCGGCATTAAAAATGTGCCAAACGAAGAAAAGAAGGCATACGGCCAGGCCGTAAACCAAGTAAAAACATGGGTGCAGAGCTTATATGACGAAAAAAAGGCTGAAATCGACAAAAAAGCCATGTTGGCTCGTTATGAAGATGAAAAAGTGGATGTAACCCTTCCTGTAAAAGAAACAGCAGCAGGAAATCTTCACCCACTCACCAGTATTAAAAACGAAATTATCAACGTATTCGTAGGAATGGGCTTCGATGTATTTGAAGGACCAGAAATCGAAGATGATGACCACAACTTTACAAGATTAAACGTATTAAAAGATCACCCATCCAGAGATATGCAGGATACATTCTGGTTAACAGAAGATTTATTACTTCGTACCCATACATCACCAGGACAGATTCGTGTGATGGATGCCCAAAAACCACCAATTAAGGTGCTTGTGCCAGGTAAAGTATTCCGTTCTGACAGTGATGCAACCCATTCACCAATGTTCAGCCAGATGGAAGGCTTAGTAGTAGACAAACATATCACGCTTTGCGATTTACAGGGAATGTTAGACCAGTTTGTAAAAGCACTCTTCTCTGATGAAGCAAAGACCAGACTTCGTCCATCTTACTTCCCATTTACAGAACCTTCTGTAGAAGTAGATGTAAGCTGCTTCAAATGCGGCGGCAAAGGCTGCTCACTTTGCAAAGGAACAGGCTGGATTGAAGTATTAGGCGGCGGAATTGTAAACAACAAAGTATTAGAAAACTGTGGAATCGATTCTTCCAAATATTCAGGACTTGCATTCGGTATTGGTATCGAGCGTATCGCAATGCTGAAATATGGAATCAACCATATGGGCAAATTATTTGAAAATGACATCGAATTCTTAAAACAATTCAAAGCATAGTCGGAGGGTATTATGAAAGTTTTATATAGTTGGTTAAAAGAATATGTAGATATCGACATCAGTCCAAAGGAACTAGAAGAAAAACTTTTCTCAGTAGGTTTCGAGGTAGAAGGTGTTGACTATTTAGGAGAAAATTTAGAGAAGGTTGTAGTTGGTCAGATTACATCCATGGAACATTATGAAGGAACACATTTACAGATTTGTCATGTGGATTGTGGAGATAAAGGAAATGACCATTTAATCTTAACAGGTGCAACAAACGTATTTGTTGGAGCGAAAGTTCCTGCAGCATTAGTTGGCGCAAAACTTCCATGCGGTTTAGACATCCAGCCTAGAAAAATGGTGGATATGATGTCGTATGGTATGCTTTGTTCTGGTGAAGAAATGAATTTGGACAAAGACTGGTATCCGGGAGCAGATGTCAACGGAATCATGATTTTAGCAGAAGATGCGCCACTTGGTATGGAAATGAGAGATTATCTGGAATTAGATGATTATCTGTTTGATATTTCTATCACAGCGAACCGTCCTGACTGTCAGTCAGTAGTTGGTATTGCGAGAGAAGTAGCAGCAGCTCTCAATAAACCATTCAAAGCTCCAGACTTAAGTTATACAGAAGACGGTACGGTAAATGAAAATATTAGTATTACTGTAGTTGATAAAGAATTATGTCCAAGATACTTAGGACACTACATCTATGATGTGAAAGAAATGGAATCTCCATTATGGATGAAGAGAAGATTAATCGCAGTCGGACACAATGCAATCAGCGCAATGGTTGACATCACAAACTACGTCCTTGTAGAAATGGGACAGCCAATGCATGCATTTGATTTAAATGACCTAGAAGGTTCAGGTATTGTTGTAAGAAGAGCACAGGAAGGAGAAACACTCGTTACTTTGGATGAAAAAGAACGTGTTTTGAATCCAAACAACCTTCTTATCTGTGATAAAGTAAAACCAGTTGGTCTTGCAGGTGTCATGGGCGGACTGAACAGCGGAATCAAAGATACTACAAAAGAAGTTGTGTTTGAAGCAGCAAAATTCTTAAAAGACAATGTGCGTAAAACCTCAAGAGGTCTTGGACTTCAATCAGATGCAGCTTCAAGATTTGAAAAAGGTATTGACGAATACACAGTAGAATGTGGTATGGCACGTGCACTGAATCTGACTCAGACACTTGGTCTTGCAAAAGTCAGCTCCAGCCATTTTGATGTATCTGGCGGTGCTTCAAGAGAAAAGAGAGTCATTAGAGTGGAAACTGCGAAAGTAAATGATGTACTTGGTATTGTTGTTCCAGAAGAAGAGATGGTGAAAATCCTCACAGCTCTTCAGTTCGAAGTGGAATTAAATGACGGAATTCTTACACTTGCAGTACCGAGATATCGTGAGGATGTTGAAGGTTATCAAGATATTGCTGAAGAAATCATCCGCGAATATGGATACGATAACGTGATTCCAACATTCCTAGATGATGCAAAAGTTACAAACGGTGGACTTAACAGCTATCAATCAAAAGAACTTGCTGTAAAAGAATACTTATGTACACAAGGCTACTACGAAATCCAGACTATTGCTATGACAGCAAAAACAGATTTCGATATGTTCTTGATTCCAGAAGATGCCAAAGAAAGAAATGTAGTAGAATTATTGAATCCAATTACAGAAAACTTAAGCATCATGAGAACAATTATGGCTCCAGCGATGGTAAAGGTCATTGAAAATAATATTAAAAATGGAAATGAAGCAGTGCGTTTCTTTGAAATGGCAAATGTATATCTTCCAAAGGCATTGCCGCTTACAGAACCACCAGTAGAGAAGAAAATGTTATGTCTTGGAACATGCGGCGCAGAAGAAGATTTCTTTGCAATGAAAGAGACATTGGAAGCTTTCGCGGCATATAACGATTTGACATTCTCTTATAATAGAGGAGAGGTTCCTTACTTACATCCGGGAAGAACAGCTGAAGTATACTGCAAAGGACAGAAGATTGGTCATTTCGGACAATTACGTTATGAAATCATCGATAGCTTAAATATTGCCGGCGGCAAGAAAGCTGATACAAAGATTTTCATCGCAGAAATCGATTACAGTGTATTAAATGGATTGTTCAAGGAAGCAATCAAATATGTTCCAGAAACAGGATTCAAGGGAAATAGCCGTGATATCTCTGTCTTAATTGACAAGAAAGTGGAATGCGGTACAATCATTGATGCAATTACAGCATGCGATGAATTAATCAAGAAAGTAAGTCTGTTTGATATTTTTGAGAGTGAAAAATTGGGAGCAGACAAGAAGAGTATGGCATTTAAGATTCAGTTGGTGTCAGATACAGCTGATGTGACAGATGAGATGACAGATGCTGTTATCGAGAAGGTAATCGGTGCGCTTGGCGAACAGTTTGGGGCACAGATGAGAGTGTAATTTTCAAAAATTTGCTGATTATAGGTTTAAAATGTTTTAAAATGGGTAACAAATATGACTAATAGGAATATGGAGGTTTACCCATGGAAGATAGAATATTAACAATCAGACAAATTGAACAATATAAAGAATATTTAATACGAGAAGAGAAAAGCGCAGCTACGCTGGAGAAATATCTCCGGGATGTCTGCGCTTTTTTTGCGTTCGCAGACCATAGAGAGATTACGAAGGAATTGGCTATGGATTATAAGAAATTTTTAATGGACAAAGGCTATGCGGTGAGAAGTATCAATTCTATGTTAGCATCACTGAATAGCCTACTTTCATTTTGTGGTTGGGCAGATTGCAAAGTAAAGAGTATAAAAACACAGAGGCAAATCTATTGTGCTGAGGAAAAGGAACTGACAAAAGCGGAATATATGCGTTTGTTGGATGCATCAAAGAAGCAGCCCCGCCTTTTTTTGGTATTGCAGACGATTTGCGGAACAGGTATCCGTGTCTCAGAGCTTTCGTATTTTACAGTGGAGGCGGTAAAACATGGAGAGATTACCGTGTCCTGCAAAAATAAAATCCGAACAATTTTGCTTCCTGGGAAACTTAGGAAAATGCTTTTAAATTATGCCAAAAGAAATGGCATTATGGAGGGAATTATTTTTCGGACAAAGAATGGAAAGCCACTTAATAGGAGTAACATTTGGACGAAAATGAAAGCATTGTGCGAGGCTGCAAATGTGAAACCAGAGAAAGTATTCCCGCATAATCTGCGGAAGCTCTTTGCGGCAACCTTCTATAAGATAGAAAAAGATATTGCTAAACTTGCAGATATCCTTGGACACAGCAGTATCAATACTACTCGAATTTATATTATGTCAAGTGGTGTGGAACATCGGAAAAAAATCGAAAGACTTGGATTAGTTGTTTGAAAATCATGAATTTCAAGTTGCATTAAATGGCATAAATAAACACCACATAATTCTTATTATGTAGTGTTCTCGAACAAAATGTGCAATATTTACAAATGCATAATACTACATATTATTTTGAAATGCAAGAAAATTGTGAAATTTTAACAAGCAAAAAAATATGAAAAGGATATGAGGAACTTATTAGGGCATACTCATAACACCCCCACTGAAATAAATTTTTAATATTTCAATGGGAGTGTTTTTTGTGTGCCCTAAATTATTTTCACAAGACGGAAACGCTGACTGGTACATACAATTTTGTTCGTGTATTACTACATAATAAGAATTATGTGGTTATAAATTCAAATGAAAAATGCAAATAGATAAATAGAAAATATAGTAACTAAAATATTTCCTAAAAAGGAGAGGTAAAGATGAAAATCTCAAGTGTGCTTAGAAAGGTGTGGAATATCATTACTACGATTATTGTTGTAGTGGTTGTAATCTTTGCCACATTGCTTGTAGGAGTTAGAGTGTTTGGGGTTCAGGTCTATTCGGTCATTTCCGGTTCCATGGAACCAGAATATCCGGTTGGAGCGCTTATTTATGTAAAAGAAATCGACCCAACAGAAATTGAAGTGAATGATGTCATAACATATGTTCTTCCGAATGGTACTCCATCTACTCACAGGGTAGTGCGAATTGATGAGGAAAATCAACATTTTTATACCAAAGGTGATGCCAACGATTATGAAGACGCAAGCCCAGTCTACTTTAAGAATCTAATAGGAACGCCGATTTTCAAGATTCCGTATCTCGGATATGCGGCTTATTACATACAGCATCCGCCGGGCATGTACATTGCGATTGCTGGCGGAGCCATCTTACTAGTACTTGTTTTTATTCCGGATCTTTTCAAAAAAGAAAAGAAGAAGGAAAAATTTATCCCTGAAAATGGAGGGGACACAACAACGGGGTAACGCCGAAAGGCTCCCAAATAGATTTTATTTTATAGGAGGTTTTTATTATGACAAGAAAAACGAAAGCATTGACCATGGCTCTTTGCGCGGTGTTACTCGTCGTTACTACTGTATTTGCAACGATGGCGTTTCTTACTTCGCAGGACTCGGTCACAAACACATTTACGGTCGGAGAAATATCTTTGACACTCGATGAGAAAGATACTGACGGATCTAAAACTGACACGACTACCGATGGACGAGATAAGGCAAATGAATATCATTTACTGCCTAGCAGCACCTATGAAAAAGACCCTACCGTTCATGTTGCTGCTAATAGCGAAGATTGTTATGTATACGTCAAAGTTACCAATGGCATTGCTGAGGTAGAAGCTACGACAGGAAACTACGATGATGTTGAGTACAAAAGTATTTCTGACCAGATCAAAACCTTAGGATGGAAACAATTAGTTGTTGATGGTAAAGAGGTTGTGGGTGTGTATTACCAAACTGTTAGCAAGGCAAAATATATTCAGGAGTTAGTTGTTTTTAAAGAGTTCAAAATTAAAGGTGATGTAAGCAATGAAGAACTTGCTAAATATGCAACTAAAACTGATGACACAAAAATCATTGAAGTGGTTGCTTATGCTGTTCAGAGTGCTGGTTTTGATGATGCAGCAGATGCTTGGAGCAATACATTTGGAAACTAACTCACGGAATAATGGCTATAAGCTTTTATTTATTATAACGAAATCTTGAGGAAAGGAGGCAGATGATTATGAGAAAGAAAATTTGTATTACAGTTACAGCACTTGCTCTCGTGTTATGTTTTGCGATTGGAGGGACACTTGCTTGGTTAATGGATAAAACAGACTCTGTTCAAAATACATTTACTGCTGGTGATGTAGATATAACTCTCGTTGAGACATGGAATACTGATAGCAACAATAATGGAGAAAATGACAGTTGGTCTGCACAGATGATTCCTGGAAATACATATGCAAAGGATCCAAAAGTAACAGTTGTTGGTTCTGAAGATGCAGTTGATTGTTGGCTGTTTGTCAAGGTTGAGGAAAAAGGAAATGCCCAAGACTATTTGAATTATAGTTTCACATTTGATGATGAAAATTCTGGATGGACACAACTTTCAACCAGCGAGGCTGATGGTACTACAACTACGGTGTGGTATAGAGAAGTTACAGCAAGCACAGCAGATCAATCGTGGTATCTGCTTGATGGAAACGAAGACTATACTAATGGTTTTGTTAGTGTTGACGCTAATGAAGTAACCAAGAGTACGGTTGATGAAGCTGCTGAAGCAGAACTTGTGTTTACCGCTTATGCAGTACAAAAAGATAATCTTACTGTAGAAGAAGCTTGGGCCAAGTTTGCTAACTAAAAAGAATTTAATAATTACAGAAAGGAAATTTGACTTATGAAAAAGAAAATTACATCACTTGGCCTCGTTGCAATTATTGCAATCATGGCAATCGCCGGTGCATCTCTTGCTTATCTAAAAGATACAGATCAAGAAGACAATGTTTTCACCGTCGGAAATGTAGAGATTGACCTCACAGAGAATTTTGATGAGAGTCTTGCAAAACTTATGCCAGCTGTTGGTTCTGCACAAAACGGAACTTTACAAAATGGTATTCAAAAAGAAGTTTTTGTAACAAATACTGGTTCAGAAAATGCATATGTTCGTGTACATATTGCAATTCCAACTATTCTTGACAATGGAGATCCTAGTTTTGATGCAAGTTCCAATGTCCTTCATTTTAACTATGATGGAGACAACATTGGTGAGAACAAGTGGGATTGGTCTAATGCTACTGGTGCTCCTTATGAAGGTAGCTGGAACTACTATGAAACAACAATCGATGACATTGCTTACAACGTTTATGTAGTGACTTATGAAAAAGCACTTGTTGCCGACGAAAAGACAGTTTCTGCTATGACTCAGGTGTATCTGGATTCTAAGGTAACCAATGAAGATATTAATAGCATCAAAAAAACTTTAGGTGATGACTGGCACATTTATGTAGCTGCAGAAGGAGTACAGGCAGCAGGATTCGCTAATGCTTATACTGCTCTCAACACCGCTTTTGGTACTCCTGGCAGCTACGCTGTAGAGTGGGTTGCACAATAATTTGCAAAATAGAAAATGGAAAGGAGTAATGCACAATGAAAAAGAAAATTACTGCTATTTGCCTTGTTGCCTCCCTTGCAATCATGGCAATCACTGGTGCATCTTTGGCTTACTTTACTGCTGAAGATACAGCAGATAACGTATTCACAATGAAAGGTATTAAAGTTGAGATTAACGAAGAATTCGAACAAGGCTCAGAACTTCTCCCAGGCCTTGATATCAACAAAGATGTATATGTAACTAACACAGGAAGCTCAGATGCTTATGTTCGTGTACATATTGCAATTCCTGCTGCACTTGATGATGGGGATCCTTCTTTTGCAGCTATGAACAACTTCCTTCACTTCAATTTTGAAAAAGCATCTGTTGATGATGGTGAATGGAGCTGGTTGCCTGAAATGTCTGCTGGCACTGGATATAGAGGAAATGGTGTTGGCAACTGGAATTACTACACAACTACAATTGATGGCATCGAATATGCTGTTTATGTTGTGACATATCGTACAGCATTGGAAGCTGGCGTACAAACTGCTACAAAGGCTCTTGACAAAGTTTATGTAGATACTTCTGTTGACTGTGAGTGGGTTGCTGATGAGACACACGAAGACGGTGGCTACTATGTATACGAAGATAACAAGGGCAATGAAGTTACTCTTGCTGACATTTCCGCTGATGGCGAAAATGTACAGATTAAAGTATTTGCAGAGGCTGCACAGACTGCAACATTTACAGATGCTTATGACGCTCTGAATACTGCTTTTGGAAATCCTGCAGATGCTGATTATGTTTCTCCATGGAATAAATAATCGACGCTCTTTCTTATGTGTTCTTCGTACTCTGCTTCCTTCGGGGAGCAGGGTATATATGGGTACCTCAACCTATGGGATATTCATATATGCCCTACTAATAAAGAGAGCACTTTTAATTGATATATTCTAAAAATCAAGTGAAAGGAAATATTACTATGAAGAAAAAAACGTTTATTTGTGCGTTTATGGTAGTCTGCCTATCCATAGTCGCATATGGCACAACTGCATATTTCACAAATGAAGATACAGTTACAAATGTTATCACAACTGGTGATGTAAAGATTGAATTGCAGGAATGGGCAATTCCTGAAGAAGGCGGAGAACTGGTGCCTTTTAAAGATGCCACTGATGTTATGCCAGGCATGGAGGTCTCCAAGATAGTTCAGATTAAGAATACTGGCGGGCAGGCTGCATGGGTTCGCATTTCACTTGAAAAGTTTATTACTCTTGCAGAGGGAGTCATAGGTGAGGTTGATTTGTCTTTGGTTTCTTATGACTTGAATACAGATTATTGGACTGAAAAAGATGGTTACTATTATTACAATGCGGTGTTGAATCCGAGTGAAATTACTGAGCCATTGTTTTCAAAAGTAATTTTTGCAAAAACAATGAGCAATATGTATCAGAATAGCAAAGCAGTGATTGATGTCAGTGCACAGGCTACGCAGGTGACAAATAACGGCGAAACTGTATTTGAGGCTGCTGGATGGCCGAAAATAAATGAGGAGGGGTTAGAAAATGAAAAAACAAAATAGGCTAAAAATGTTTTCATTGATTCTTGCTGTGGTAATGTTGGTTTCGAGTGTTCCTATTAGTGCCGTGCGTGCAGAAAACAGTGAGTATCCTTCGGAAGAGTGGTTTAAAGAACATTTTGAGGAAATCAATCAAAATGGTTATTTTTGCGAGGATACTGCAAGCTTATACAGAAATCCTGTTACTTCCCCTGAAGACAAGATAGAGGTTTCCAAAGATTCATTACCAGAAGCTTTTGTAGTTCAATATAAGTATACAGAAGACAATGGCACCATGTGGTATATGCTTGACACGGAAAATTGGGATACACAATATTCTGAGTACGGCTATGTTTTGGCACAATGTGTATCTATTGTTACTACAGAAGGTGACATTCCGGAAGATGTTTCGCTCAAACTTTCTGGTGTTACCGATGAGCAATCCAGTGCAATCCAAAACAGCATTATCAATTATTCGGCATTTAAAAATTGCCATACAGTGAATTTCCAGGATGTCGATTTGAAATTTGTCGGGAGAGACGAAAATAGTCAGGAGTATGAGTGGCAGCCTGAGAAAGATGCTCCCGTTGCAGTTACTGTGACGAATGTGTGGGACACCACTTTGAATGAACCTATAGTGGACGTTTATCACATTTTAGATACTAAGGAAGCAATCGAAGATGCAAAAGACTCCGAAAATTTCTTCACCAGTACTAGTGCCGATTTACTTGCGGCGTATCCGAACGAAGCAGCGCTTGCGAAAGAAACTCTTTCCTTGGACAGTGAGGCAGTGCCATATGTGCTTCTTACAACTCGGAACGATTCCGTCTTATTTAACGAAGATGGCAGCGTCACTTTTGAAACCGATAGTTTCTCAGATTTTTGGTTTGCTAGTGGAGCAACAAATTCTACAACAAGCATTACATCGGGTTCTCATACTATATACATTGCTCCAGGGTATTCTGGGACACTTACTGTTGCCGATAGTGATGTGACACTAAGCACAACAACTCCTGCTGCTGGTATTACGGTTGGAACGACTGCAGAAAGCAATTCGACAACAGTTTCTGTTTCAGCGGATGCTGATAATGCAGTAATAGGCACTGAAAGCACGTTTACATTAACATGGAAAACAACGCAAAATCAAAATAAACCTAATAAACCAGGTACGAGTAGCGAGACTACCTATACAGCTACTATTACTGTAATAGTTGTTGATGAAGACGATTACGAAAAATACAAATATTTGGATAATTCAATCAAGCATATTCAGGTTGATATTGAGGCGTCAGCCGTTATCTTGGGTTACAACAACGACGCAAGTACCGCAGTGGATTTGAATTTTACTTCAAGTACAAATTATACTTTGACCCGAGTGATTGATGATGATAGTGAAGTTGGTTATTATTATCAACTGGTCTATGGCGATGTTACCATTACTGTTCGTATAGATGAAACACAGGAGTATCCGATTTATCCTACAACATTTGAAATTACTGGAATTTCAATAGAAGATGGACAGATTTCTTTTAATGGTACTTTTCCAGTTGGTACACAGGATAATCCTGTCAAATACAGCGTAACTGTTGAGACTACACTTTCTTTGACGCCTAATGATAAAACGCTGGCTGAAGATGTTGATGTAACACTATCGGATACGATTGGTTATTGGGATTCGGACAATGAGTGTCCTGGATTGGGGCATAACAAAACTGATTGGGAAACAGGTTCTGTGATTAATGGTTCTGGTATTGATCTTTCTAAGTTTCAAACTGGAGCGGTGTTGGGCGAAAATACGGTGTACGTCGTATTCAGCGGCCTCACCAAGATTGTTGAGGGGTATACGTTCTCCAGCGAAGAAACTGCAAGTCGTAACTTTGTATTTACTATTTATCGTCGTGCGAAAGGGAGTACGGATGCATGGGTCGCCTTTGATACCATTACTGTGACGGCAAACTCTGCTACAACGACCACTACCATCAATGCTGAAGCTTCGAAGTATGATGTTAAGAATATTGCAAATTATGAGTTTAAAATTGTAGAAACAGGAAATAGCATTAGTGGTTATACTTGTACAGATGTAATCAAAATCAATGGCGAAACTTCAACGGATAATGTCTTTACTTGGACAGAGACGAAAGACACCACAAACAAGACCATTACATATTCAGTACAGATTACCTGCACCAATACATATGCGAAGGTAGTTTCTGGTCTAACTGTCAACAAGGTTGTTAATAAGGAAAATGAAGCAGATACTCTCCCAGCAGATGACATCTTTGAGATTGTTATCACCCCTACAACTTTAGAGATTGAGAATTCAATTTCCGAATTCAACGGTGGAAGTTATAACTATACAGTAGATGGTGGTGCCGTGAAGACGGTAACCCCTGTTGATGGAACGAGCACAACGTTTGGTTCATTGAAGGTTTCTATTAAGGCAGGGCAGTCCATTAACTTCTCAAATTTACCTGTGGGAAGCTATAGCGTAAAGGAAACAACAGGTGCTAATACCAATTACATTTATGATACGGATGTTCACAATGTTGAGTTGGAGGAAAGTAAGGAGGTAAAAGTTATATTTACTAATATTTATAAGCAACAGCAAACTTCTCTTACTATCAGGAAGACAGGTGCAGAGGCTATTGATGTGAATCAGACATTCTTGTTCCATGTTGTGGGGGATGATGTCGATTTAACAGTTACAACTCACGGTAATGGAGCTGTTACTATTACTGGTTTGAAGGCTGGTGGCACATACACTATAACCGAAATTACAGATTGGTCTTGGAGATATGAACTTGATAATGTGACAACGGGACTTACTAATTTTGAATCTGTTACCAATGGCATTAAAGCAAAACTCTCCACAAATAGCGACGATAATGTTATTACATTTAGCAACAAGAGAGAAAAAAAACAGTGGTTAGATGGTGATAGTTCTTGTGTCAATGAGTTCACGGGCAAGAATAAAACAGATTAAGAAAGGAGGCAGGCAATATGCACGAAACAAAACACTTAAAATCTAGAAAAAAAAGAAATACACGTGCCGTTCGCCAAAGAATGACGGTACTGCTTGTCTCGTTATTTCTAACTGTCTTCGTTTCAATTGGAGCGGTTTTAGCATATTTATTTACTAAAACAGATTCAGTTGAAAATACTTTTACTCCTGCAGATGTATCCTGCGATGTGGAGGAAAACTTTGATGGTACGACAAAAACTGATGTAAACATAAAAAATACGGGTGAAGTGGAGGCTTATATCCGCGCTACTGTCATTGTCACATGGGTTGCCGACGAGGGCGGTGTTGTGTATGCAACCAAGCCTGTAGAAGGTGAAGATTATATAATCACCTATTCTGATGGTGCAGATTGGATAAAAGACGCAAATGATTTTTGGTATTATATTTCCCCGGTAGGTGTCGGTGAAAGTACCACAGATTTAATTGAAAAGTGTATAGCTGCTGAGGGAAAAACACCAGAAGGTTATCACCTTTCTGTTGAGATTGTAGCTTCTGCGATTCAGTCGTCTCCAGAAACAGTAGTAGAGACTCAATGGGGTGTTACAGTTGAAAATTACTTAATTACAGCTGTACCATCAGCGAACTAAGGAGGTGCCGATATGAAAAAAATATTAAGTAAATCACTTTTTATGATTGCGGTGCTTGTTCTTATTATGAGCTGCTCAATGACAGCATTCGCTGCGGGCACAGTTACATACGATGGAAATGCAAAGAAATTCATCTTTGAACCAGGCAGTAAATATTCACCTACCGACTTATTCACCGATTTCAAAGATGTTATGCCTGGCGACAGCATCACACAAAAAGTACACATCAAGAACGACGTATCTAATAATGTAAAAATTAAATTATATATGCGTTCTCTTGGTGCACACGAAGATTCAAAGGAATTCCTCTCGAAGCTCCAGTTAAGAGTTTCTCAAGACGGAACTTCAAACTTGTTTGATGCTCCTGCCGATCAGACTGCCCAGCTTGCTGATTGGGTATATCTGGGAACATTTTATTCGGGAGCAGAAATTGATCTGAACGTCACTCTTGATGTGCCGATTGAACTTGGAAACGAGTATCAGAATGCAATCGGTTATCTTGACTGGCAATTCAAGGTCGAAGAACTCCCTGTAGAATCTAGCGATCCAAATCCACCTCAGACAGGTGACACAACAAACCTTTCTCTTTATGTTGCCGTGGCTTGTGTGACAGGAATTGTTTTGGTTGTCTTAATAGGACGCAGACATGGAAAATCTAATCGGGAAACGATTTGAAAAATTAGTGGTCGTTGAGCAGGTGAAATCAACTGCAAGCGGTCAACGTCAATGGCTGTGTCGGTGTGACTGTGGAGCAATTACTTATAAGGCGACCGACACACTTAATAATGACGAGTATAGCAGTTGTCAGAAATGTGCGGGGAAATATGCAGCAGCAAAAGCAAGAGAGGGCGCTGGATTTTTTGAGGGTACACAGATTTCGAAAATAAAGGATATGTCCCCAACTGCAGCGAATACCAGCGGTGTTCAAGGTGTGTATTTTGATAAAAGGCAGAATAAATGGAGAGCACGTCTAAGGTTCAAAGGGAAAATCATGAGCTTTGGCTCATTCTCACGCTTTGAGGACGCTGTATTTGCAAGAAAAATGGCAGAAAAAGAATATTTTGGTACATTCCTTGAGGAAAACGACCTCAATAGATAGGAAAGGATGACACTTGATGAAGAAAAAACATATATTGCCGTTCATATGCAATGATGGACGAAGTGCAGATATGGATTTGTGCTGTTTCTGCAAGAAACTGAAAGACCTACATCATTCTGGGGATTGTGAACACTACGAAGACGATTATGTTGACAATGCCTGCCCTGGGTTTGTAGAGGTTGATGATGTTGGGAAGCGTGTTAATGAGATACTTGAGTGTCGTAGCAGCTCAAGTATAGATGGTAATGTTTAAAATTAATAAAAAAGAAGGAAAAACGGAGTTTGACAGTTTGTGAAAAGTAAGCTTCGTTTTTTTTGCCTTATTTGTCTGTTATCTGAATTATCCACATGCTGTGGATAACTTTATTATTTTGTGGATATATCGCATTTCACTTGAAGCTCTTGACTTAGAATGTTAGTATAATTATACATTTTCAAACATTCAAATATTTCTAAAATTCTAAAATTTTTATGGTGATTCGCCAGCTTATTTCAATGTTTGGACAAGAGAATATGTAGAAAGGGCGGATGTCTATGATTGTAAAAATCCTTATTTGAGTCTGTTGCTAGAAAAAGATATGTGATACAATAAGGAGGAAGAATATGTCTGAGAAGATAAAGACGCATTTAGCAAATAATGTAGAAGTTGCAGAAGCCAAGAGTCAACTTGATGAAAATGCAAAGCGTCTCTTGGCGAATAAACAGGTGTTGGCCTGGATTATTAAGTATACGATGGAAGAATTTAAAGACTATGAGTTGCGGGAAATTGAAGGGTGCATTGAAGGAGAACCTGAAATTGGTACTCATAAGGTCTATCCAGGTAAAGGAAAAACAGAAGCTATCATTGGAATGAATACAGAAAGTAAAATTCCCAATGAGGGAGAGGCGACTTTTGATGTGCGCTGTCATGTCATTACAAAAGGAGAAAAACGCGTAAAGTTAATTTTGAATGTAGAGGCGCAAAAGAAATATCATGTGGGTTACCCGCCTGTTCTTAGAGGACTGTTTTATTGCTCTAGGATGATATCGGAACAGAAAGATACGGAATTCGTGAAAAATCATTATGAAGATCTCAAGAAAGTTTATTCTGTCTGGATATACATGGATTCGCCGAATTATGCGGCGCATACGATTTCGGCATATACAATAAATCATAAGAATTTGTATGGCGAATATGAAGAAAAAGAACGGTATGATTTGATGTCAGTAGTGGCGGTACGTCTTGCAGTGGACAGGGAGCGTG
This sequence comes from Tyzzerella sp., assembly GCA_017472665.1. Taxonomy (GTDB): domain Bacteria; phylum Bacillota; class Clostridia; order Lachnospirales; family Lachnospiraceae; genus Faecalimonas. The sequence goes on from JAFUOS010000013.1 coordinate 74,087, forward strand.
ACGGAGGTAATGAATTACACGGCATGCTGGAAACGTTGTTTTCAAAGAAGCTAAGTGTACAGGCGAAAGAAGATAAACTGGAACATGAATTTGGAATGCGCATGACGGAAGAAGTGAAAGGAGGAGCAGAAGGTATGTGTAATTATAGTGATTGGGTAGAGGAAAGAGCAATCGAAAGTGGCATGAAACAAGGCATGGAACAAGGCATGAAACAAGGCATGGAACAAGGCATGAAACAAGGTGAAAAAAATCTACTTATAAGCCAAGTGAAAAAGAAATTGGATAAGAATTTAGCGGTAGAAGTGATTGCTCAAGAATTGGAGCAGGATATTAGCGTTATCCAAGACGTTATAGCTGAATTGCAAGACGGAAACCAATAGAAACCCAAGGGACTGTCGGGAAATAGAGAGTTTAAAACATGGGGACAGTGTGACTCACATTACATGAATCACGCTGTCCCCTATAAATTTAAAATTCAAAGCCCAATAGGAGTAATACTTCATTGAATCTGGGAAAACTTTATGATAAGATGAAACTAATTTGATGAAGTGAGGAAGAGCCATGTTAATTATCGGTGCACACATGTCCGTTGCAAAAGGCTTAGACAAAGCAGCACAGGACACAGTCAATATCAATGCAAACACCATGCAGTTTTTCAGCCGTAACCCAAGAGGCTCCAGCTTTAAAATATACAGCGAAAAAGAAATTGCCAAATTTCAAGAGCTTCGAAAGGAATACCAATTCGGCCCGCTTCTTGCACACGCACCATACACATTGAACCTGGCGAGTGCACAGGAAAAAATATATGATTTTGCCTGCATGGTAATGCGGGAAGACGTTGCGAGAATGGACGCCCTCGGAATCGAATACATGGTATTCCATCCGGGAAGCCATACCGGCATCGGCACGGAAGCAGGCATTCAGAATATTATTCATGGATTAAATCAAGCAATAACTGGAAATGAAAATATAACTATATTACTAGAAACCATGTCTGGGAAAGGTTCTGAGATCGGTGTTACTTTTGAAGAATTAAAAGCAATTCGTGATGGCGTGACCCACCCAGAGAGAATCGGCGTATGTCTAGACACCTGCCACGTATTTTCAGCAGGCTATGACATTGTAAATGACTTGGATGGCGTACTTGACGAATTTGACCGCATACTTGGATTAGATTTATTGAAAGCCATCCATATGAACGACAGTATGATGCCGTTTGGAGCCCGCAAGGACCGTCATGCGACGATTGGCGATGGTGAGATTGGTCTGGAACCATTATTAAATGTAATGCGGCATCCAAAACTGCAGGGGCTTCCAATTTATTTGGAAACACCACTTGAGGATGAAGGCCACAAAGAAGAAATGAAAATGATCAGGGAGATGTTGTAATGGCAGATTACAAAACGCAGATGGAACAGGTGATCGAGCCGTTTTTAAACCAATATCGGAAACAGTTCTGGTTAGAACGAGAAGAAGGAAATAGATTATACTGTCTTAGTTTCCGTCTGAAAGCTCCAAAGGGCGTGGTGCTTCTTTCTCATGGTTTTACAGAAAATGAAGCAAAGTACAAAGAAGTGATTTACCGCTTCTTAAAACAGAATTATACAGTGTATTTTATGGAACACTGCGGTCATGGACGCAGTTATCGTCTGGTCGAAGATTTGTCCATGGTCTATGTGGACTCTTATGAGCGATATGTAGATGATTTTTTGATGTTTGCACATCGCGCAAAATCAGAAAATGCAAGACTCCCAATGTATTTGTTTGGACATTCCATGGGAGGCGGAATTGCGGCAGCAGTTGTGGCCAAGGAGCCGAATTTGTTTCAAAAAGTAGTGCTGTCCTCACCGATGATACGCCCATATGTTCCGAGTATCCCATGGCGTGATATACAGGCGCTTGTCAGAACTTTCTGCGCAGCAGGAAGGGAGAAGCACTATGTGATTGGACACGGACCATATGAAGGTCTTAAGACTTGGAAAAATACTGTATCTTCCATGCGGGAGGACCAGTATAATTATTATCAGGAAATTCGGAGCAACGAACCGATGTTTCAGACGAACGGCGCCTCCTATGGCTGGATGCGTGCGGCGGTCAAGCTGAACCAGTATTTACGAAGAGAAGCGCCGGGAAGAATTTGCATACCAGTGATGTTATTTCAGGCAGAACATGAGCGTCTGGTTTCCAATAAAGAACAGGTTCGTTTTATTCTGAATCTGAGAGAAGAAGGATTGTTGTCTGCAAAGCTGGTAAGAGTCCCAGGTGCAAGACATGAAATTTTTAATGCCGAAAGACATACAAGAGCAGGTTATTGGAGAATGATTTTCCGATTTTTGGAAAAACAAAAGTGACTTTAGGAGGAATGACAGAATGGAAAGAAAATGGTGGCATGATAAGGTGGCTTATCAGATTTATCCAAAGAGTTTTTTGGATACAAACGGAGATGGAATTGGAGATTTAAGAGGGATTATTTCTAAATTAGATTATTTGAAGGCGTTAGGAATCGATATGATTTGGATTTCACCGATTTATAAATCCCCTTTTGTAGACCAGGGATATGATATTTCGGATTATTATGCAATCGCAGAAGAATTCGGAACCATGGAAGAATTTGATGAACTGCTTTTAGAGGCAAAGAGGCGTGATATGCATATCGTAATGGATTTGGTTATTAACCATTGTTCTGACAAGCATGAATGGTTTCAGAAGGCATTAGCTGACCCGGAGGGGGAATACGCAGAATACTTTTATTTCGTAAAAGGGAAGGATGGAAAAGCGCCAAGCAATTACCGCTCTTATTTCGGTGGCAGTGCTTGGGAGTCTGTTCCAGGTACTGATAAGTATTATCTTCACATGTTTGCAAAGGAACAGCCAGATTTGAACTGGGAGAACCCAGTGGTTCGTGAAAAATTGTTTGAGATGGTAAACTGGTGGCTGGATAAAGGCTTGGCTGGATTTCGCATTGATGCCATTATCAATATCAAAAAAGATTTGGAATTTAAGTCATTTGAACCAGATGGCCCAGACGGACTTGCCATGTGTACAAAGATGGTAGAATCTGTAGAAGGTGTGGATAAGTTCCTTGCAGAATTAAAACGAGAAACGTTTGAAAAACACGATGCATTTACTGTAGGTGAAGTGTTTAATATGAAAGAGGGCGCATTGGAAACCTTTGTTGGTAAGGATGGACATTTTTCAACAATTTTCGACTTCGGACCACAGATTCTTTCATTTGGAGGACATGGCTGGTATGATGCGGAGCCAATCAAATTTGAAGATTGGAGAAGTGTCATTTTCAAAGCACAAAAGGAAGCGGAAGAAATTGGTTTTGAAGCAAATATTATTGAAAACCATGATGAGCCAAGAGGTGCAAGCAGATTTTTGCCAGAATATTGTCAAAATGATATGGGCAAGAAGATGATTGCAACTACTTCGATTTTGTTGCGAGGAATCCCATTCATCTTCCAGGGACAGGAAATCGGTATGATGAACTGTAAGATGGAAAGCATTGACGAATATGATGATATTAATACAAAGGATCAGTATCAGGTTGCATTGGATGCGGGATTATCGGAGGAAGAGGCGATGCATGCCTGTTACAAACATAGTCGAGATAATGCAAGAACACCAATGCAATGGTCAGATGATGTACAGGCTGGATTTACCAGCGGAACGCCATGGCTTAAGGTGAATCCAAATTATAAAGAGATTAATGTAAAAGACCAAGAGGGTAGAGAAGGTTCTGTTTTAGAATACTATAAGAGACTGATTGCCCTTCGCAAGTCAGAATACTATAAAGAAGTATTTGTGTATGGTTCTTGTGTGCCAGTTTACGAAGACAAAGACATGATTTTTGCATATTATCGTCAGAACGAGACGCAGAAAATTCTGATTGCCGCAAACTATGGCGAAGAAGCATGTACATTGAAACTGGAAAGTCCAGCGAAAAAAATACTACTTAGCAATTTCCCAGAACCGAAAGTTCAAGGCGACGAAGTTATACTGGCAAGTGCAGCGGTCGTTGTAATTGAGTTGTAGTATGTGTAATTCATTATACATGGAAAATATTTGGGGTGCTATATTGGTCGAAGTGTGTTACAATACCTCGTATAAGATTCGATAAGGCAAATAGAAAGGGAAAATATGGAGTATAGAATACCACATTATTTTAATGATTTTCAATGTGTTGCCGCAGAATGCAAGGATACTTGCTGTGCAGGCTGGGCAATCATGATTGATGAAAAATCATTGGAGAAATACAAAAACTTAGAAGGCCCTTTTGGAAATCGTCTGCGCAATTCGATTAATTGGGAAGAAGGCTCTTTTCAGCAATACGAGAGGCGCTGCGCATTCCTAAATGAGCAGAATCTTTGTGATATACATATGGAAGCAGGCGAGCATATGCTCTGCGATACCTGTAGGGATTATCCAAGGCACAAGGAAGAATACGAAGGCTTAAGAGAAGGCTCGCTGTCTTTATCCTGTATTGAAGCTGCAAAGATTATATTAGGCTGCAAGGAACCAGTGCAGTTCATCAGTTTCGAAGATGAGGAAGAAGACGAGGAATTCGAAGATTTCGATTATTTATTATTTACGAAGTTGATGGATGCCAGAGAGAAAATGATCTGGTTATTGCAAAAACGTGATGTTGATATCATGATCCGTATCAGTATGGTGCTGGATTTGGCTCAGAAAATGCAGGATGCATTGGATGCCGATGAAGTGTTCCAGATGGATGAATTGATAGAAAACTTCGGAAATATGGATCAGCTCATAGAGTTCCAAAAAGATGCGGAAAGTCATCCGATTGGAGAAAATGAGTATTGCAGCACGATGCGAAAGATTTTTCGGATATTCAATAAATTAGAGGTGTTGAAGGCAGACTGGCCGGAGTACGTAAAAAAAGCGGAATTTGCGCTCTATGGAGAAGGTCAGAGCGTGTATGAGGAAAATCGGCAAAGATTTCACAAAAGTATTGGATTAAAGAGTAATTGTTATGAAATATGGTCCTGCTGGCTGGAGCAGATGATGGTATATTTTGTGTTCACCTATTTTTGTGGAGCTGTGTACGATGATAACATTATAGGAAAGATGCAGACAGCAGTGGTAAGTGTACTGTTGACGCAAGAACTATCCATTGCGAAATGGATTGAACAGAAAGAACATCTTGATTTTGATGGATTTGTAGATATTGCACATCGGGTGTCCAGAGAAATCGAACATTCTGATTTGAACTTAAACCGTGTGGAAAAAATCTGTGCGAAAACACCATTTTTTCAGTCAGAACAGTTAAAACGTATTTTGACGAGATTTTAGACCAATTATAAGGAGACCATCAAAATGAAATGGAATAAATTTAGATTGAAAACAACGACAGAAAGTGAAGATATTGTTAGCAGCATGTTAATGGACCTTGGAATTCAGGGAATTGAGATTGAAGACAAAGTCCCTTTGACGCAGCTTGACAAGCAGCAGATGTTTGTGGACATATTACCAGAGATTGCAGCAGATGACGGTGTGGCATACATCAGTTTTTATCTGGAAGAAGAGGATGATAAAGAAGCTGTTCTTGCAAATGTAAGAGCAGAATTAGAAGAGATGAGCACCTATCTGAATGTAGGAGAATGTACGATCGAGGAGTCTCAGACAGAGGATGTAGACTGGGTAAATAACTGGAAACAATATTTCCATCAGTTTTACGTGGATGATGTGTTAATTATTCCGTCTTGGGAAGAAGTAAGACCAGAAGATGAAGATAAGATGATTATTCATATTGATCCGGGAACTGCGTTTGGTACTGGTATGCATGAGACGACCCAGCTTTGTATCAGACAAATCCGCAAATTTGTAACTCCGGAAACGACGATTCTGGATGTGGGATGCGGAAGCGGTATCCTTGGAATGCTTGCCTTGAAATTTGGAGCAAAGTATTCTGTGGGAACAGACTTGGATCCATGTGCTATCGATGCCACTCATGAGAACATGGAAGTGAATGGCATTGGAAAAGACCAGTATGAAGTGATGATTGGTAATATCATTGATGATAAAGAAATCCAGGACAAAGTTGGATATGAAAAATATGATATTGTTGCAGCAAATATTTTGGCCGACGTATTGGTGCCACTCACTCCGGTGATTATCAATCAATTAAAGAAAGGCGGCATCTATATTACCAGCGGAATTATTGATGATAAAGAAGAGACGGTGGTGAGTGCAGTAAAAGCAGCCGGCTTGGAAGTACTCGAAGTGACATATCAAGGTGAATGGGTTTCTGTGACAGCTAGAAAGAATTAGGAGAAGCATATGCATCATTTTTTTGTAACACCAGATCAAGTAAAGGATAATCGGATTTATATCGAAGGCTCTGATGTGAATCACATTAAGAATGTACTTCGTATGAAGACAGGCGAAGAACTGGAAATCAGCGATGGAAACAACAAAAAATATCTGTGTGAGATTGAGAAGATTTCTCAGGATATGGTTTGCGTGTTGGTGAAGGAAGAGCAAAAGGCGGACACCGAACTTCCATCCAAAATTTATCTGTTTCAAGGACTCCCAAAGAGTGATAAAATGGAGTTGATTGTTCAAAAGGCAGTAGAACTGGGTGTGTATGAGATTATTCCAGTTGCCACAAAGCGTGCTGTTGTAAAGCTAGATGAGAAAAAAGCGTCGAAAAAAGTCGAACGGTGGAACAGCATCGCCGAAGGCGGTGCGAAACAGTCTGGAAGAAATGTGATTCCGAAAGTGACAAAAGTCTTATCTTATAAGGAAGCAGTCGCATATGCGAGAGATTTGGATGTGGTATTGATTCCGTATGAATTAGCTGAGGGGATGCAGGAGACGAAGCAGATTATTTCGGCAATTAAACCAGGACAGTCGATTGGGTTTTTTATTGGACCGGAAGGTGGATTTGAAACAGAAGAAGTATTATACGCCATAGAATCCGGTGCAAAGCCAATTACGCTGGGAAAAAGAATCCTTAGAACAGAGACGGCCGGTCTTACAACTTTGTCGATTTTGATGTATCATTTAGAAAGCTAACCACATAATTTATATAGTAAGAAAGTGTTATATAGGAGAATATCATGGAGGTATATTTAGACAATTCGGCGACTACCAAGTGCTATGAAAGTGTAAAAGATATCGTGGGAAAAGTCATGTGTGAAGATTATGGTAATCCATCTTCCATGCACAAAAAAGGGGTAGATGCTGAAAAGTATATAAAAGAGTCGAAAGAAACTTTGGCGAAAATTTTAAAAGTGCAGGAGAAAGAACTTTATTTCACTTCAGGTGGAACAGAGAGTGATAACCTGGCACTCATTGGCTGTGCAAGGGCATATCATCGCTCAGGAAAACATTTGATTACTTCCTCGATTGAACATCCTGCTATTTTAAATACGATGCAGTATCTGGAAAAGGAAGAAGGTTTCCGTGTGACATTCCTTCCAGTAGATAAAGATGGAAGGATTCGGTTGGACGCACTTAAGAAAGCGCTTTGCGAGGAAACGATTCTGGTTTCCATCATGTTTGTAAATAACGAAGTGGGATCAGTACAGCCGATAGAGGAAGCTGTAAAGATTGTAAAAGATTACAGTCCGAAGATTTTGTTCCATGTGGATGCAGTACAAGGATTTGGTAAATATCGAATTTTCCCGAAACGCATTGGCGTGGATTTGATGTCAATCAGCGGTCATAAGATACACGGACCAAAGGGAACCGGTGTTTTATATATAAACGAAAAGGTAAAGATTAAGCCAATTGTATTCGGCGGTGAACAGCAGAGAAATGTTCGTTCTGGTACGGAAAATGTTCCGGGTATTGCGGGTATTGGTCTTGCGGCAAAAGAGATTTATAGTAATTTGGAAGAAAAAGTTGCCGTGATGCGTGAACTTAAAAATTACTTTATCGAAGGAGTCTCTAAGATTGATAATATTACGATTCACGGACGTACCGATGAAACGAGTGCTCCACATATTATCAGCGTAGGTTTTGCTGGTATTCGAAGTGAAGTATTGCTTCACACTTTAGAAGAAAAGGGGATCTATGTTTCATCAGGTTCTGCATGTGCATCGAATCATCCGGCAATCAGCGGAGTTTTGAAAGGGATTGGTGCAAGCGTAGAGTATCTGGATGCGACACTGCGTTTCAGCCTTTCGGAATTTACTACGAAAGAAGAAATTGATTATACATTAGAAACATTGTACCAGTGTGTACCGATGCTTCGAAAATATACAAGACACTAAGTGTGGAAAGAATTATGCAAAAGAGAGGATAATAGGCAAATGACATTTCAAGCTTTTTTAATCAAATATGGAGAAATTGGAATTAAGGGAAAAAACCGCTATCTGTTTGAAGATGCGCTGATGAGACAAATTCGTTTCGCACTGCAGGAAGTAGACGGTTCTTTCCATGTGCATAGATCACAGGGTAGAATCTATGTGGAATGTGAAGGATATTATGACTACGAAGAGACTGTAGAAGCTCTGAAAAGAGTATTCGGTATCGTAGGCATTTGTCCAGTAGTACACGTAGAAGACCAAGGATTTGAACAACTGAAAAAAGACGTTGTAGATTATATGGATAAAATGTATCCGGACAAAAATACCACATTCAAGGTAGAAGCAAGACGTGGTAAGAAAAGCTATCCAAAGAATTCCATGGAAATCAACTGCGATTTGGGCGAAGCGATTCTCGATGCATTTCCAGAGATTCGCGTAGATGTGCATCACCCTGCAATTAAGTTAAATGTGGAAGTCCGTGATTTGATTTATATTTATTCTGAAATCATTCCAGGACCGGGCGGTATGCCGGTTGGAACAAACGGGAAAGCAATGCTTCTGTTATCGGGAGGAATTGACAGTCCGGTTGCTGGTTATATGATATCAAAACGTGGGGTAGAACTGGAAGCAACATATTTCCATGCACCTCCGTATACAAGCGAACGTGCAAAACAGAAAGTAGTGGATTTGGCAAAGCTGGTTTCCAAATATTCAGGACCAATTAAGCTGAATATTGTCAACTTTACAGATATTCAGTTGTATATCTACGAAAAATGTCCGCATGATGAACTTACGATTATTATGAGAAGATATATGATGCGAATCGCAGAACATTTCGCAAAAGAGAGCGGATGCCTAGGATTGATTACAGGAGAAAGTATTGGACAAGTAGCTAGCCAGACGATGCAAAGTCTTGCGGCAACCAATGATGTGTGTACGCTTCCGGTATATCGTCCGGTGATTGGATTCGATAAGCAAGAAATTGTGGAGATTGCAGAGAAGATTGATACGTTTGAAACTTCGATTCTGCCATTTGAGGATTGCTGTACGATTTTTGTTGCGAAGCATCCGGTTACAAAGCCGAATATTAATGTGATAAGACGGTCTGAGGAGAAATTAGCTGAGAAGATTGATGAGCTGATGGAGGCCGCGATTAGTACGGTAGAGACGATTGTGGTGAAACCGTAAGAAAAAAGCCCCACTTTTAAGTGGGGCTAAAATTCTTATACTAAGTATTTTTCAAGTATAGCCATGATTGGCTCAATGCTTGCATCATCAGCGTGGATATTTAATGTAATAGGTTTAGACAAATCTAAACTGAAAATTCCCATAATAGATTTTGCGTCGATCACATATCTTCCAGATACAAGATCGAAATCGAAATCAAATTTGCTAATATCATTAACGAATGATTTTACCTTGTCAATTGAGTTTAAAGAAATATCTACAGTTTTCATTGGTATAACCTCCTTATGTTCTTCGTTATCTATAAGATATCTTATGATGTATGACAACAAAAGTCAAGGTAAAAAATGTTAAGAAAAAGGAAAAATTTAACCGAAAGGATAGACAATATGATGAAAGTAGCACTTCACAATTTAGGGTGTAAGGTGAATGCATATGAGACTGAAGCGATGCAGGAATTGCTGGAACAAAACGGCTATGAAATCGTTCCTTTTCAAGAAGGAGCGGACGTTTATATCATCAATACCTGTACAGTTACAAACATGGCAGACCGCAAATCCCGTCAGATGCTTCATCGTGCAAAGAAGATGAATCCAGATGCAATTGTAGTAGCAGCAGGCTGTTATGTACAGGCAAAAGAGCAGTCTGGTGAAGTCGATGAATGTATCGATATTGTGATTGGAAATAATAAGAAAAAAGAATTAATTGAAATTTTGAAAGAGTACTGCAAAGAGCGTCAAGGCGTGAAAAAAGCAGTGATTGATATTAATCATACAAACGAATATGAGGACATGCATCTCAGCAAGACTGCAGAGCACACGAGAGCCTATATTAAAGTGCAGGACGGCTGCAATCAATTTTGTACCTACTGTATTATTCCATTTGCCAGAGGAAGAGTACGAAGCAGAGCAAAAGAGGATGTGATCCGCGAAGTGAAGGAGCTGGCGGAAAACGGTTATCAGGAAGTTGTGCTTACAGGGATCCATTTGAGCTCTTACGGAGTGGATTTGGAAGGAGAAGATTTGCTCGATTTGATTCTTGCTGTCCATGATGTGGAGGGCATCAAGAGAATTCGTCTAGGTTCTTTGGAACCAAGAATTATTACTGAGGAATTTGTCAAGACCATTGCAGGTTTGGAAAAAATGTGTCCGCATTTCCATTTGTCACTTCAAAGCGGCTGTAATTCAACATTAAAGAGGATGAATCGAAAATATACAGCGGAAGAATATTATGAAAAATGCCAGTTGTTACGCAAGTATTTTGAGCATCCAGCCCTTACGACAGATGTGATTGTTGGATTTCCAGGAGAGACCGAGGAAGAATTTGCGGAATCGAAAGCATTTGTGGATAAAGTGGATTTTTATGAGACACACATTTTCAAATATTCAAAGCGTGCTGGTACAAAAGCTGCAGTGATGGAGAATCAGGTGCCGGAACAGATGAAAACCGTGAGAAGCAATGAACTTCTTGCGCTGGACCAGGAAAAGAGAAGAAAGTATGAATCTTACTATATTGGAAAGACAGTGGAAGTTTTGATGGAAGAAAGTGCAGAGATAGATGGTAAGATGATGCAGGTGGGACATACGAAGGAATATGTAAAAATTGCACTAAATTCTGAAATTAATTTACAAAATCAGATAATTGATGTTCAAATCGATAATCATTTACAAATTATCCATTGAATTTCATTTTAAATTATATTAGAATGAAACATGAGAAAGAGACAAAGGACGTGAGCAGATGAGTCAATTAAGTAACACACAATTTTTTCAAGTAGAGAACGGAACACAAATTCAAGCAAAAGATATCCTTGAAATTGTGTATGAAGCTCTGCGCGAAAAAGGGTACAACCCAGTCAATCAGATCGTAGGTTATATCATGTCTGGTGACCCAACTTATATTACCAGCCATAATGGGGCAAGAAGCCTGATTATGAAGATGGAACGCGATGAATTAGTAGAAGAGATGTTAAAATCGTATATTGAACATCATTCTTGGGAATAAAATATTATGAGAATAATGGGATTAGATTACGGCTCAAAGACAGTTGGTGTAGCGATTAGCGACCCACTCTGTATAACGGCCCAAGGGATTGAAACGATTCAGAGGAAAGAAGAAAACAAATTACGAAAGACGCTTGCCCGTATTGAGGAATTAGTGAAAGAGTACGAAGTGGAGAAAATTGTGCTTGGATTTCCAAAGAATATGAACAATACAATAGGTGATCGTGCAGAAAAATCTTTAGAACTAAAAGAAATGTTGGAAAGACGTACCGGTCTCCCTGTCATTATGTGGGACGAGCGTCTGACGACAGTAGAAGCAGAAAGAACACTCATAGAAAGCAATGTGAGAAGAGAAAACCGCAAGAAATATGTGGATAAGATTGCGGCTGTTTTTATATTGCAGGGATATTTGGATTCGCTCAGCTGCCAAGCATCCGAAGGGAACTGCCAGAGACAGGTCCTGTAGGAATGAGGCAAGATTAAGAACACGAGAGGTTTGTATGGAAAAGATTAAATTTACATTTGAAGAAACAAAAGAAGAAGTAGAATTTTTCGTGCTGGAACAGACAAAAGTAAATGGGAATTCCTATATTTTGGTGACTGATTCAGAAGAGGACGAGGCAGAATGCCTCATTTTAAAAGATACAAGTGCGGCAGAAGACAAGGAAAGTTTATACGAAATCGTGGAAGATGAAGTGGAATTATCGGCTGTATTAAAAGTTTTTGAAGAATTGTTGGAAGACATCGATATTGAAATGTAACGGAAATTGGGTGTTGGACCACCAATCGAAATTTCATGGATGATGTGAAGCATGCACCAAAAAGGCACGAAAATAGAATGAGACAACATGGAGGTGTGAAATTGAGCAAAAAAGGAAACTCGAAATTGCGTATTATTCCAATCGGCGGACTTGAGCAGATTGGGATGAATATTACTGCCTTTGAATACGAAGACAGTATTATTGTTGTGGATTGCGGTTTAGCATTCCCGGAAGATGACATGTTAGGAATCGATTTGGTAATTCCAGATGTCACATATCTGAAAGATAACATTCAAAAGGTAAAAGGTTTTGTAATTACCCACGGACACGAAGACCACATTGGTGCGTTGTCCTATGTACTGAAAGATATTAATGTACCTGTCTATGCAACGAAGCTGACGATGGGGATTATTGAAAATAAATTGAAAGAGCACAATATGCTCCGCAGCACAAGAAGAAAAGTGGTAACTTACGGTCAGTCCATCAATTTGGGACAATTCCGAATTGAGTTCATCAAGACGAACCACAGTATTCAGGATGCAGCAGCTCTTGCAATTTATTCACCAGTAGGAACCGTAGTACACACAGGTGACTTTAAAGTAGATTATACTCCAGTATTTGGAGATGCCATTGATTTGCAGCGTTTTGCAGAGATCGGTAAAAAAGGTGTTTTGGCAATGATGTCAGACAGCACCAATGCGGAAAGAAAAGGATTTACGATGTCAGAACGTACCGTGGGGATGACATTTGACCATCTTTTCGCAGAACATCGTAATAACAGAATTATTATTGCAACATTTGCGTCAAATGTAGACCGTGTACAGCAGATTATCAACTCTGCTTACAAATATGGAAGAAAAGTAGTGGTAGAAGGACGAAGCATGGTAAATATCATTTCCACAGCTTCTGAGTTGGGATATTTGAATATTCCAGACAACACATTGATTGAAATTGACCAGCTAAGCAGTTATCCAGATGAGAAGACTGTACTCATTACGACGGGAAGTCAGGGTGAATCTATGGCGGCACTTTCTCGTATGGCAGCGGATATTCATAAAAAAGTGAGTATTAAACCGGGGGATACTGTTATCTTCAGTTCGAATCCGATTCCAGGAAACGAAAAAGCTGTTTCACGTGTGATTAATGAACTTTCGCAAAAAGGTGCGAATGTTATTTTCCAGGATGCGCATGTATCAGGCCATGCCTGCCAGGAAGAATTAAAGCTGATTTATAGTCTTTTGAAACCAAAATATGCGATTCCAGTGCATGGTGAATACCGCCATTTGAAAGCAAATGCAGGTATTGCAGAGGCACTTGGTATTCCAAAAGAAAATATCTTTATTATGCGTTCCGGAGATGTGCTTGCACTGGATCAGGAAAGAGCAGAGATTGTGGATAAAGTACACACAGGAGCAATCTTGGTAGATGGACTTGGCGTTGGAGACGTTGGAAATATTGTGCTCCGAGACCGTCAGCATTTAGCAGAAGATGGTATTTTGATTGTTGTTCTCACATTAGAAAAGGGAACGAACCAGTTGCTCGCAGGTCCGGATATTGTTTCAAGAGGATTCGTCTATGTGAGAGAATCAGAAGGATTGATGGAAGAGGCAAGACAAATACTGTATGATGCACTGGAAAAATGTCTTTCCAATCGTCATGCAGATTGGAGCAAGATTAAGTTGGTGATTCGAGATACGATGAATGATTTCTTGTGGAAACGTACGAAGAGAAAACCGATGATTCTGCCGATTATTATGGATGTGTAGAAGGTTCGAATGTTATGAAATCAAGCCCAGCACGACTGTGCTGGGCTTTTGAATAGGAGAAATACATGATAGTAGATGAACGTATGGTGACATTTATTCACTCGTTAGAAACAGAAAATAGTGAAATTTTAGAGACAATTGAAAAAGAAGCACTGGACACATATGTGCCGATTATCCGAAAAGAAATGCAAAGTTTTCTAAAAGTACTGCTTGCAATCAAAAAGCCAAAACGGATTCTAGAAGTAGGCACAGCAGTTGGATTTTCCGCAATCCTGATGAGCGAATATGCACCAGAAGATTGTCAGATTACGACGATTGAAAAATATGAAAAACGCATCCCAATTGCACGTGAAAATTTCAAACGCGCTGGAAAGGAACACCAGATTACGCTAGTAGAAGGCGATGCACTGGAAATCTTACAGAGTCTTGACGGCAGCTATGATTTCATTTTTATGGATGCGGCGAAAGGACAGTACATCTACTACATGCCAGAAGTAGTACGTTTACTCGAAAAAGACGGGGTATTGGTATCTGACAATGTGCTGCAGGACGGAGACATCATTGAGTCTCGTTTCGCAGTAGAGCGCAGAAACCGCACAATTCACAGTAGAATGAGAGAATATCTGTACGAATTGAAACACCATAAATTATTAGAAACCTCAATCATTCCACTAGGAGATGGGGTTGCATTAAGTACAAAAGTAAGAGAGGAATAGTTATGGCAAGACATCCAGAATTATTGATTCCGGCAAGCAGTTTGGAAGTGTTAAAAGTAGCAGTTATTTTTGGTGCCGATGCCGTTTATATCGGCGGTGAAGCATTTGGACTTCGCGCAAAGGCAAAGAACTTTTCCATGGATGAAATGAGAGAAGGGATTGCATTTGCACATGAACACGATGTAAAAGTCTATGTGACTGCGAATATCTTGGCGCACAACAATGACTTGGCCGGAGTAAGAGCATATTTTGAAGAATTAAAAGAAATAGGGCCAGACGGGCTGATTATTGCAGACCCGGCTATCTTTGAAATCGCAGGTGAAGTATGTCCGGAGATTGAAAGACATATCAGCACACAGGCGAATAATACGAACTATGGAACATACAATTTTTGGTACAAATTAGGTGCAACTCGTGTCGTAACGGCACGCGAATTATCTTTAGAAGAAATTAAAGAAATCAGAGCCAATATTCCAGATGATTTGGAAATTGAGACATTTATCCATGGGGCGATGTGTATTTCCTATTCAGGACGTTGCCTTCTTAGCAACTATTTGGTGGGAAGAGATGCAAACCAAGGAGCTTGCACTCATCCATGCCGCTGGAAATACTCGATTGTAGAAGAGACGAGACCAGGCGAATACATGCCGGTGTTTGAAAATGAGAGAGGCACATACATTTTCAACTCGAAAGATTTATGTATGATTGAGCATATTCCTGAGATTTTGGATGCTGGAGTAGACAGTCTGAAAATTGAAGGCCGTATGAAAACGGCGCTTTATGTTGCAACGGTGGCAAGAACTTACCGCAAGGCAATTGATGATTATCAGAAAGACCCAGAACTCTACAAAAAGAATATGCCTTGGTATTTGGAACAGATTTCAAACTGTACTTATCGACAATTTACGACAGGATTCTTCTTTGGCAAACCGGATGAGACCAGCCAGATTTACGATAGCAATACGTATGTGAAGGAGTATACGTATCTTGGTATTATCGGCGAAGAGAGGGATGGAACATATCGTATCGAACAAAGAAACAAATTCTCAGTTGGTGAGACAATTGAGGTTATGAAGCCGAACGGAGATAATATCGAAGTGACGGTAAAACGTATTCTGACAGAAGATGGAGCACCGCAGGAGAGTGCGCCACATCCAAAACAGGTGTTGTACGTGGACTTGGGAATCCAGGTGGACGAATATGACATTTTAAGACGACAAGAATAATATTGGCTGCGGGACTAAAAGTATTCCCGCAGTTTTTCTATTGCACTTTTTTCGATGCGAGAAACGTAGGAGCGGGAAATACCGAGCTGTTTTGCAATTTCACGCTGCGTATATTCTTCCTGATTATATAGACCGTACCGCATTTTTAATACAAGACGTTCTCTGGGGGAAAGAACCGATTCCAGTTTGTCGTAAAGCGTCTTGATATCATCTTTCAACGCGATTTTTGTCTGAGCATCGTCCTCTGAAGTTTCGATAATATCGTATAATTGTATTTCATTTCCTTCCCGGTCAGTTCCGATAGGCTCATAAAGGGACACTTCCCGCGACGTTTTTTTCTTGCTTCTAAGCATCATCAGAATTTCATTTTCGATGCAACGCGCGGCATAGGTTCCAAGCCGATTATTTTTCTCCGGATTAAAGGTTACAATTGCTTTAATAAGGCCGATTGTGCCGATGGATATCAAATCTTCCATATCCTCGTCTAAGTGCTGGTATTTCTTGATGACGTGGGCTACCAGGCGCAGATTTCTTTCAATGAGAATGTGTTTCGCTTCAAGGTCACCCTCAATATACTTTTGCAAATAGTATTGTTCTTCATCGGCAGAGAGTGGCGGTGGAAATGTTTTCAAGGAAAGCACCTCTTAGCGGATTTAATAACATTGTATGTCGGGACAAAGAAGTTTGTGCTTTTCCAAATTTATTTATTGACAATTTCTAAAAAGTATGAAAGAATAAACTCACTCACTTTTCGGAAGAGTTCATCTTCCATAAGTAGCATCTGGCGAATCCGCCAAATATTTCATTTCAAGATAATTTTATAACAGAAAGGAGCGTGCAACGATTTGTTTAGCACAGTTTTATCTGCAACCCTTAGAGGACTCTTTGTAGAATTTGTCCAAGTGGAAGCAGACACAAGTAACGGACTTCCTATGTTCCATATGGTGGGATATTTGTCTTCGGAAGTCAAAGAAGCAGGAGAGCGGGTTCGAACCGCCATAAAAAATTCGGGAGTAGCATTGCCGGCAAAGAAGATAGTCATCAATTTGTCTCCGGCCAATATGCGGAAAAAGGGGAGTATGTTCGATTTGCCAATCGCAATTGCCATTCTGGCATCTCTGGGAGAGGTGGAAGAAGTAAGGCTACGGGATGCCTTGTTGGTAGGAGAGTTAAGCCTGGACGGTGCAGTGAAGCATGTACCGGGCATTCTGCCGATTGTCATGGAGGCGAAAAAGAGGGGATGCAGGGTTTGTATCGTACCTAAAGAAAATCAAAAAGAGGGGTCACTGGTGGACGGCATTCAGGTGATTGGGGTTGAGAACCTGGCCGAAGTCTATGAGATTCTTAAGGGAAAGCATAGTGAAGGATATAGAAAGAAGCAGGAAAATGAAAGTTGGGATATTCATTTCCACGAAACTAAATTGGATTACAGTGACATTCATGGACAGCGGATTGCAAAACGGGCGGCTGAGATTGCGGTAGCAGGAAATCATAACATGCTTATGATAGGTCCGCCGGGAACTGGAAAAAGTATGATAGCAAAGCGGATTCCAACAATATTGCCGCCACTTACGAAAGAAGAGAGCATGGAGCTTACCATGATTTACAGTGTCATAGGCGGTTTAAATCAAGATTCTCCGTTGATGCGGGAGCGGCCATTTCGAGAAGTCCATCAGTCCGTGACCAAGACAGCTTTGATTGGAGGCGGTACTATTCCAAAACCAGGTGAAATCAGCTTGGCTCATAAAGGGGTATTGTTTCTGGATGAGATTGCAGAATTTCAAAAACCAGTCATAGAACTCTTACGTCAGCCGATGGAAGAACATCAGATTAAAATACTAAGGGAACGAGGCGAATATCTCTTCCCAGCCGAATTTTTACTCGTTGCAGCCATGAACCCGTGTCCTTGCGGCAATTATCCGGATTTGAATAAGTGTATGTGTACTACGCCCCAGATTCGAAACTATCTGGGGCGAATTAGCCAGCCATTTCTAGACCGCATCGATATTTGCGTGGAAGTGGAGAAAATTCAGTATCAGGATTTGCAAAACGAAGGGGAGGAGGAAACCTCACAAACGATTCGGGAAAGAGTCAGTGCCGCACGAGAAATACAAAGGAAACGCTATCAAGAATTAGGGATTCTTACGAATTCGGAACTAAAAGTAAAAGATGTAGAAAAATATTGTCACTTGGGGGTAAAGGAAGAGAGGATGATGCGGCAGGCCTTTGAACGCATGAATCTGACTGCGAGAATGTATTACAAGGTACTTGCAGTTGCCAGAACGATTGCAGATTTGGAGGGCAAAGAAAACATCGAATTGGTACATCTGGCGGAAGCTTTGAGTTACCGGTCCATGGATCAGAAATATTGGGGAGGTGGGGAAGCATGAAATATGAATATTGGTTTGCTAACATTCAAGGAGTCAGCTGCAAGAAAAAACTTGCTCTGCTTTCAAATGTAAAATCCGCAGAAGAACTATATTATATAGAAGAAACAACGTTAAAAAAATGGGGCTTAGAAGAAAAAGATTGTAATAAAATTCTGGAAAGTGTGAAAGAATGGAAGTTAGAGGCAGAATATGAGAAACTTTTGGAAAAGCAGGTGAAATTTTATACCATACAAAATCCCGAGTATCCAGAGAGACTGCGGGCGATTCCCGCGCCACCTTTTGCACTCTATGTGAAGGGAAAATTGCCGGAAGAAGATGTAAGTTCTGTCGCGATTGTGGGTGCAAGAGAGTGCAGTCCTTACGGAAGAGAGATGGCCAAGGAGTTTTCAGAATGTCTGGCTGATGCAGGCTTTCAGGTCATCAGCGGAATGGCAAGAGGTATTGACGGTGCAAGTCACCGAGGTGCCTTGTCGGCAGGAGGCACCTCTTTCGGTGTGCTGGGATGCGGTGTGGATATTTGTTATCCAAGGGAAAATATTGAACTCTATATGGAATTACAAAAATCAGGCGGCATTATATCGGAGCTGCCGCTCGGTATGCAGCCTCTTCCTCAATTTTTCCCTGCACGAAACCGCATTATCAGCGGTCTTGCAGATGTTGTGCTTGTAATTGAGGCGAAAGAGAAGAGCGGCTCGCTTATTACGGCAGATATGGCATTAGAACAGGGAAAGGATGTATATGCACTTCCTGGACAGGTGAATAGTCGGCTGAGCCGAGGATGTCATGAATTGATTCGTCAGGGAGCAGGCATTTTATTGTCACCCAAAGACTTGCTGGAAGAATTGGGCATTTTTCACAAAGAAGAAATGAAAAAAATGGGAAAAACAACCGAAAATAAAATATCACTTGAAAGTCCAGAAAAATTAGTGTATAGTTGTTTCGATTTCCAACCAAGGAGTTTGAGTGATATCTTGGGGATGACAGGATTTTCGATTCCAACCCTGATGAATATACTCATTAACCTGGAATTAAAAGGGTGTATTAAGGAAATCTCTAAAAATTATTATGTGAAAGTAAATTAGTGACAAGTAATTGTGGAGGAAGTTATACATGGCACGCTATCTTGTAATCGTGGAATCTCCTGCGAAAGTAAAGACAATTAAAAAGTTTTTGGGAACCAATTACGTCGTAATGGCTTCAAATGGACATGTACGTGATTTGCCAA
The DNA here is from genome assembly GCA_017472665.1 of Tyzzerella sp. Classification (GTDB taxonomy): domain Bacteria; phylum Bacillota; class Clostridia; order Lachnospirales; family Lachnospiraceae; genus Faecalimonas. The sequence continues at coordinate 93,638 of JAFUOS010000013.1, forward strand.
AAAGTACGCTGGGGATTGATGTAGAACACGATTTTGAACCCAAATATATAACTATCAGAGGAAAGGGCGATATTCTTGCCAATTTAAGAAAAGAAGTGAAGAAAGCAGACAAAGTCTATCTCGCAACCGACCCTGACCGCGAAGGGGAAGCGATTGCGTGGCATTTATGGTTTGCTTTAAAATTAGAGGACAAGAAGGTATATCGTATCAGCTTTAACGAGATTACGAAAAATGCAGTGAAAGAATCAATCAAACAAGCCAGAGAGATTGACATGAATCTGGTGGATGCACAGCAGGCACGCCGTGCATTGGACCGTATCGTGGGATATCGAATCAGTCCGCTCCTCTGGGCAAAAGTAAAACGCGGATTAAGTGCAGGAAGAGTCCAGTCTGTAGCACTTCGTATCATTGCAGACCGTGAGGAAGAGATTAATGCATTTATTCCAGAAGAATACTGGACCTTGGATGCGAAACTGAAAGTAGAGGGCGAAAAGAAGCCTCTGATTGCAAAATTCTATGGTACAGACAAACGCAAAATGACGATTCATTCTCAAAAGCAGATGGATCAAATATTAGAAGAACTAGAAGATGCGAAGTTCTATGTGGAAGATGTGAAGAAGGGCGAACGTACCAAGAAAGCTCCACTCCCATTTACCACCAGTACCTTACAGCAGGAAGCTTCTAAAGTACTGAATTTTGCTACACAGAAAACGATGCGGATCGCACAGCAGCTCTATGAAGGAGTAGATGTCAAAGGGAGCGGCACGGTCGGTGTCATTACTTACCTGCGTACCGATTCGACCAGAGTTTCACAGGAAGCAGATGCAAACGCAAGAGAGTATATTGCAGATGTTTATGGTGCAGAGTATGTGGCAAAAGGCAGCAAAAACGCAGATGAGGGCAAGAAAATCCAAGATGCGCACGAAGCCATTCGTCCGACAGATATTACCAGAACACCGGCAGCCTTAAAAGATTCGCTGACGAGAGAACAGCTGCGACTGTATCAATTGATTTGGAAGCGCTTTGTTGCCAGCAGAATGAATCCTGCAAAATATGAGACGACCTCTGTCAAGATAGCAGCAAAAGACTATCGATTTACAGTCGCTGCATCTAAAATTGTATTTGAAGGCTTCCGTGCGGTTTACATGGAATCTGACGAAGAACAGGAAGAAAACAACGTATTGGCAGGAAGTCTTGATCAGAATTCAAAACTCACAAAAGAAGGCTTCGAACCAAAACAGCACTTTACTCAGCCACCGGCACATTATACAGAGGCGGCGCTTGTTAAGACATTGGAAGAACTGGGAATTGGACGTCCTAGTACGTACGCTCCGACCATTTCTACGATTATTGCAAGGCGCTATGTGGCAAAAGAAAATAAAAATTTATACCTCACTGAGATTGGTGAGGTTGTCAATAATATTATGAAACAATCTTTCCCAAGCATCGTGGACGTTACCTTTACTGCAAACATGGAAGGGCTTCTCGATATGGTTGCAGAAGGAAAGGTAGAATGGAAATCTGTCATCAGCAATTTCTATCCTGACTTAGATGAAGCAGTCCGCATTGCACAGCAGGAGCAGGAAAAGATTAAGATTGAGGATGAAGTGACAGATGTAGTCTGCGAAGAATGTGGACGAAACATGGTGATTAAATATGGTCCACATGGCAAATTCCTTGCATGCCCAGGTTTCCCAGAATGTAGAAACACCAAACCGTATTTGGAAAAAGTGGGAGTTGCCTGCCCGATTTGTGGAAAAGAAGTAGTAGTTCGTAAGACCAAAAAAGGCAGAAAATACTATGGCTGTGAAGATAATCCGACATGCGACTTTATGTCATGGCAGAAGCCATCGGAAAAGAAATGTCCGGATTGTGGAAGTTATATGGTAGAAAAAGGAAATAAACTGGTGTGTGCCAATGAGGAATGTGGCCATAAAGAAACTGTAAAAACTGTGCAAAAATAACTGAAAATTTTGCGGAAAAGTTGTAAAAATCGAAATTGTATGATAATATACACACATGAGGAGCTTTTTTCAGAGTTGTTCGAAATGTTCTGAAATAGTTGGCGTGTAGATTCATATGATGGAGGAAGAGCAATGAGTGTACAGTTATTGGACAAAACCAGAAAAATCAATCGTTTGTTGCATAATAACAATTCAAGCAAAGTAGTATTTAATGATATTTGTGAGGTGTTGAAGGAAATTCTGGTATCAAATGTACTGGTAGTAAGTAAAAAAGGAAAAGTACTTGGCGTTGGTCAATGTGAAGGTGTGGAATTGATACATGAGCTGCTCGAAAATAAGGTGGGTGGTCACATTGATGCCATGCTCAATGAAAGAATGTTGAGTATTTTATCTACCAAAGAAAATGTCAACCTTCAGACTCTTGGATTTTCGCCAGAAGTTGTGAAAGGGTATCAAGCGATTGTTACGCCGATTGAGATTGCTGGAGAGAGACTTGGAACACTTTTCATTTATAAAAAAGATGATGCATACGAAATCGATGATATTATTTTAAGCGAATATGGAACAACGGTTGTGGGATTGGAAATGCTGCGCTCTGTCAATGAAGAAAGCGCAGAGGAAGTTCGAAAAGAGCAGATTGTACAATCTGCAATCAGCACCCTTTCTTTCTCTGAATTGGAAGCGGTGATACATATTTTTGATGAACTCGAAGGTACAGAAGGAATTCTCGTTGCCAGCAAGATTGCAGACCGTGTCGGCATTACCAGATCTGTTATTGTGAATGCACTCCGCAAGTTTGAAAGCGCCGGAGTCATTGAATCGCGCTCGTCAGGAATGAAAGGTACTTACATCAAAGTGGTCAACGATTTTATTTTTGATGAATTGGAAGAGATTAAAAAGAAAAAATTAAAATAAAACACGAATGAGGGGATCAGTTTTCTGATGCCCTTTCGTTTTCAGACGGGAGGAAGCTATGAAACCGGGAAATGATGCAAAATTACTTATGAAAAAAACGCTTCGAAAAGGCAGCAATCTGGATGAAAAACCATATCTCTGTAAAGTTTTCAGGTATGATGTGAAGCAGGAAAGTATATATTTAGTGTTGAAAAATGATGAGGTAACAGCCCTTTCTCTGGATGCAATCTATGAATGCAGCATCCGAGAATCAGAAAGAGATACATTTTGCACTGGCAGAATCAAAGAAAGGTACCACAACGAATCTGGGAAAATCTTGAAATTTGAAATAGAAAATGGATTTTATAAAATAAATCTAAAGTCTGTTGACAAATAGGAAACATAGTGATATTTTAATACTAAATAGATTAGCACTCGTTCAAAATGAGTGCTAATAAAATGGAAATTATTACAATGATATATAAGGAGGCAGTTTAAATGAAATTAGTACCATTAGGAGACAGAGTTGTATTAAAACAAATCGTTGCAGAAGAAACAACAAAATCAGGAATTGTTCTTCCAGGACAGAACAAAGAAAAACCACAGCAGGCAGAAGTTGTGGCAGTGGGACCAGGCGGATGCATTGATGGAAAAGAAGTGACAATGCTTGTATCTGTTGGTGATCAGGTTATTTACTCAAAATATTCTGGAACAGAAGTAGAATTAGACGGAGAAGAATATCTTGTAGTAAAACAAAACGACATTTTAGCAATTATTAAATAATGATGGATTGATTTTAGGAGGCATATATCATGGCAAAGGAAATTAAATATGGTGCAGAAGCCAGAAAAGCATTAGAAGCAGGTGTGAATAAATTAGCTGACACAGTCAGAGTGACAATCGGACCAAAAGGAAGAAACGTAGTATTAGACAAATCTTTCGGTGCTCCACTCATTACAAATGATGGTGTTACGATTGCAAAAGAAATCGAATTAGAAGACGCATTTGAAAACATGGGTGCTCAATTAATCAGAGAAGTAGCAGCTAAGACAAATGATGTGGCTGGTGATGGAACTACAACAGCGACTGTATTAGCACAGGCAATGGTAAACGAAGGAATGAAAAACCTTGCAGCAGGAGCAAACCCAATCGTACTCCGTAAAGGTATGAAAAAAGCAACAGATGCTGCAGTAGAAGCAGTTGCATCCATGAGCAGAAAGATTGACAGCAAAGAAAGTATTGCAAGTGTAGCAGCTATCTCAGCTGGAGACGTTGAAGTTGGTGCTATGGTAGCAGACGCTATGGAAAAAGTATCAAACGACGGAGTTATTACAATTGAAGAATCTAAGACTATGAAGACAGAATTAGATTTAGTAGAAGGTATGCAGTTTGACCGTGGATACATTTCAGCATACATGGCAACTGATATGGAAAAGATGGAAGCTGTTTTGGAAAATCCATATATCCTCATTACAGATAAGAAGATTTCCAACATTCAGGAATTACTTCCAGTATTGGAACAAATCGTACAGTCTGGCGCAAGATTATTAATCATTGCTGAGGACATTGAAGGAGAAGCACTTACAACATTAATCGTAAACAAATTACGTGGAACATTCAATGTTGTTGCTGTCAAAGCTCCAGGATATGGCGATAGAAGAAAAGCAATGTTAGAAGACATCGCTATCTTAACAGGCGGCCAAGTAATTTCTGAAGAATTAGGACTTGACCTCAAAGAAGTGACATTAGACCAGTTAGGACGTGCAAAATCTGTAAAAGTACAGAAAGAAAACACAGTTATCGTAGACGGTATGGGCGACAAAGACAGAATCGCAGGCCGTATCGCACAGATGAAAGCCCAAATCGAAGAAACAACTTCTGAATTTGATAAAGAAAAATTACAGGAAAGACTTGCAAAATTAGCAGGCGGCGTTGCAGTTATCCGCGTTGGTGCAGCTACAGAAACAGAGATGAAAGAAGCAAAACTTCGTATGGAAGATGCTCTTTCAGCAGCTAGAGCAGCCGTAGAAGAAGGAATCGTAGCAGGTGGTGGTTCTGCATATATCCACGCAGCAAAAGTAGTGGAAAAGATGACAGAAGGATTAGAAGGCGACGAAAAAACAGGTGCAAAGATTATCTTAAAAGCATTAGAAGCACCATTGTTCCACATTGCAGCAAACGCTGGATTAGAAGGCTCTGTTATTATCAATAAAGTAAGAGAACAAGAACCAGGTATCGGTTTTGATGCTTACAATGAAGAATATGTCGACATGGTAAAAGCAGGCATCCTTGACCCTGCAAAAGTAACAAGAAGCGCTCTGCAAAATGCAACAAGCGTGGCTTCTACATTGTTGACAACAGAATCTGTTGTAGCAAACATTAAAGAAGAAGCACCAGCAGCACCAGCAGGCGGCGGAATGGGCATGATGTAATTTTGTGCTTTTCATTCATTCTGACTTGTGTTACAATAAGGTCAGCAATATTTTGACCGGAGGTTTATTATGGGCGAATCTTATACAGAGCAATTAGTAAAACAAAAAACAAGTACGCAGACGATGCTGAAAAAAGCAGGACTAATTGTGGCGCTGTTGATTTTAGTAATCATAGCGATGGTTATTCCAGTTTTAGTGATATTACCGGCTTTTGGAATTATGGGAGTGTGGTATTTATGGAAGCGTTGGAGCTGCGTAGAATTTGAGTATATCTACTATAATGGTGAGATTGATATTGATCGCATTATGGGTAGAGAGGCTAGAAAGAGAGTATTCTCTGCCAGCGCAAAGGAGATGGAAGTGCTTGCACCGACTGGATCAGACCAGCTTAGACCATTCCAGAATTTAAAGGTATACGATTGTAGTTCCAATACGGGCAATAAGACCTATGAGATTGTGGCAAAAGTGAAAGACCAGAATGTCAGAGTGATTTTCGAGCCAAACGATGAGATTTTACAGGGCATGAGATATTATGCTCCTAGAAAAGTGAATCTTTAAAAGCAATGAATATGAATACAGGAGACCGGGCGTTGGTTTCCACGACACAAGAGTCTTGAGAGTTTCTTTCTCAAGACTCTTGATTTATATTGCAATATTTTTATGAAATCTTCTTTCCTAAGAAAATCCTAAGCAACTTCTAAGGAAGTCTTTATACATTTTCTGGTAAAATATGATAAAATACAACATATACACAAAAGAGGGGTTCTTATGAGACGGAGAAGAGAGAGACGAAGAACAAGATTTCGCAGACGCATACAATTATATATGAGATTGGGAATTGGGATTCTGTTAATATTGATGGTCGTATTGGTGGGTATGAAACTATTAAAGACGGGTCCATTTACGAATGAATACGTAGAGCGGACAGGTGACGAAATCGATGCCTTGTGTCCGGAAATGGATGTAGAGCTTTTGACGGTGAATCCTTATTCCAGACCGGGAACCGAGATTGGACGCATCAATGACATTGTGATTCATTATACGGCGAATCCAGGTTCTACGGCGATACAGAACAGAAATTATTTTGAAGGTTTAAAAGATAGCAAAGAGACTAGAGCCAGCAGCCATTTTGTGGTAGGATTAGAAGGAGAGATTGTACAGTGCATTCCTACTTGGGAAGTTGCTTATGCATCCAATGAGCGAAATTCGGACACTATTGCCATCGAGACTTGTCATTTGTCAGAGGATGGCGCTTATACGGACGAAACGTATCAGTCCATGGTGGAGTTGACTGCGTGGCTATGTGTGAAATTTGACTTGACAGAAGAGGATGTCATCAGGCACTATGATATTACCGAAAAGATTTGTCCGAAATATTTTGTCGAACATGAGGATGCATGGAAGACATTTAAGCAGGATGTGGGAAAAAGACTAGACAATATGTAGAGGAGACAAGAAAGACTATGAGAAATATTTTTTTGATCGGATTTATGGGGTGCGGAAAAAGTACCGTTGCTTCGGGACTTCAGCGAATGTATGGTATGAAGGTTGTTGAGATGGATCAGCTAATTTCAGAACGTCAAGGAATGAGCATTCCGCAGATTTTCGAACAATATGGAGAAAATTATTTCCGTGATTTGGAATCGGAATTGGTTGCAGAGATACAAGGGATGGAAAATCAAGTCGTGTCCTGTGGCGGCGGTGTCGTACTTCGTGAGCAGAATGTGGCAAAGATGAAGGAAAATGGGCAGGTTGTTCTGTTGACCGCAAAGCCTGAGACGATTTTAGAACGAGTAAAATATGATAATAATCGTCCTGTATTAAAGGGCAGGAAGACTGTGGCGGGGATTACAGAATTGATGGAAGCTCGTCGGGAGAAATACGAAGCGGCGGCAGACATCGTGATTCACACGGATAAAAAATCCATTCCTAAGATTTGTGAAGAAATTATGCAGAAATTGGCAGAAAGGGAAAAGTAAGATGTTTGAAATGTTCTTTCCAGATGACTATGTAGCATCTACGTATGTGATACCATTTGAAAAACTTTACGAGGAAGGATATCGTGGGCTGATATTTGATATCGATAACACACTTGTACCACATGGAGCACCAGCAGACGAGCGTGCAAAAAAACTGTTTGCCAGACTGAAGGAGATTGGATTTGATTGCTGTCTGCTTTCGAATAACCAGGAACCGAGAGTGAAGATGTTTAATAAGGAGATTGGAGTGCATTATATCTGTGATGCACATAAGCCGTCGGTGAAAAATTATCAGAAAGCCATGGAGATGATGGGGACTGATTTAAGGAGTACGGTTTTTATTGGAGATCAGCTTTTTACGGATGTGTGGGGAGCAAAACGCACTGGGATGCGAAATTTCTTGGTGAAACCGATTCATCCGAAAGAGGAAATTCAGATTGTGCTGAAACGGCAGCTGGAGAAGATCGTTTTGTATTTTTACAAGAAACAGAGAAATATCTAATCGGGATTTCCGACCAAAATATCTTCTTGAAATTTGTAAGAGATTTTAAGACAGAATATTACAGCCCAAATGTTTGTGAAAAGACATTTGGGCTGTTTTTTTGTGATTCATTATTCAGAAAAATATTTTGCTTTGATAATATCAACCGGCATATCTTGTCCAGTCCAAAGTTTGAATGCTTCTGCACCTTGGTAGAGGAGCATGTATAATCCGTTGAATGTTGCACAACCAGATTCTTTTGCGAGTTTCAAAAGTTTTGTTTCACGCGGATTGTAGATGACATCCGAAACGATTAAGTCTTTGTGAAACATCGTAGTATCAGTGATGATGGAACGGTCCGTATTTGGTGCCATACCTACGGAAGTTCCGTTTGTCAAGATGGCACTGTCACCGATTTCGCGGCGCAAAATAGACTCATCATCAAAGTCATATAATTTCACCTTACAATTGGTACGTTCATTTAAAGCAGCAACTGTTCTTTCGGCACGTTCAAAGAAAGCGTCACGAATACTGAATACGGAAATTTCTGACAGACCGTCTAATGCTGCCTGTACCAATACAGAAGTGGCTGCACCACCAGCACCAAGTAAGGTCATCTTCTTGCCGATGATATCATGTCCTGCGTCCTGTACAGCACGCATATAACCGATACCATCTGTTGTATAGCCGGTGAATACGCCGTTATCATTGACAACTGTATTTACTGCACCGATAATTTCGGCAGCAGGGGAAAGTTTGTCGCAAAGCTCACTCATCAAGTTCTTATCTGGCATAGTCAGGTTAAAACCACGTACATTCAGTGCACGGAGACCTTCTACTGCTTTTTCTAATGTATCTGTTCCTACATCAAATGCAAGATATACATAGTCCAAGTCTAACTGTTTAAAAGATTCGTTATGCATCATAGGGGAGATGCTATGGGAAACAGGGCTTCCTAAAAGGCCCGTTAATCTTGTGTGTCCTGTAATTTCTTTCATAGGTGATTTCCTTTCCTGTAAAATATGTACTTCTATACTTTAAATCGGGAAAGAGGGAAATGTCAAGAGTCTTGTGAAAAGTTCAGTTTTTTATTGCAAGAGTTTTCTTGGAATGCTACAATCATGGAAAAGCTTGTATTGATCATTTGATCCTAAATGGGCTTGTCCCAGTAGGACTTTGAGGGGAGAAGGAAGATGAATCCTGTAATTGTAAGAAATATAAAAATTGGAGAGGGTATTCCTAAAATCTGCGTACCAATCGTAGGTGTGACAGTAGAAGATATTATAAATGAAGCAAAGTCGTTTGATGAGATTCCATTGGACCTTGTGGAATGGCGCTCGGATTGGTATGAGGATGTATTTGAATTTGAAAAAGTGAAAGAAGTGCTTGCTGAATTAAGAGGCGTATTGGGAGATACACCGATTCTCTTTACTTTTAGAACTGCAAAAGAAGGCGGCGAAAAGGAAATTGAAGAATCGACTTATCTTGCGCTCAATCAGATGGCAGCAGAAACAGGATATGCAGATTTGATTGACGTGGAGCTTTTCTCGGGAGAGCATATCGTGAAACCAATAATAGAAAAGGCACATAAAAATGGTGTAAAAGTGGTTGCTTCGAATCATGATTTTCAAATGACACCGAGTCAGGGAGAGATCGTGAAAAGATTGCAAAACATGCAGGAACTTGGAGCAGATATCCTGAAAATCGCGGTAATGCCACAGACGAAAAAAGATGTGCTCACATTGCTTTCGGCGACAGAAGAGATGGTGATGCTTTATGCCGAGCAGCCAGTTGTTACGATGTCGATGTCTGGCAAAGGTGTAATCAGCAGGCTTGCTGGAGAGGTTTTTGGTTCGGCTATGACGTTTGGCGCCGCAAAGAAAGCATCCGCACCAGGACAGATTCCAGTAGGGGAATTGGCACAGGTGCTGGATATTCTGCATCATGCACAATAAGGTCTTGCTTTTTGCATTTTCGGATGTCATTCGAAAAAAGTCTTGAAAAAATGTACAAGATATTATAGAATAAAAAAAGTGAAATAAAATCATTATGCTTACGAAAGCATGCTCGTAGAATATCGAAATATTTTGTGAGAGTAATATAAGGAGGAGAAACATGATTTCAGCAGGCGATTTTAAAAATGGCGTAACTCTTGAAATTGAAGGAAATATCTATCAAATTCTTGAATTCCAACACGTAAAACCAGGTAAAGGTGCAGCGTTCGTTAGAACAAAATTAAAAAATATCATCAGTGGGGGCGTTGTAGAAAAAACTTTCAGACCTACAGAAAAATTCCCAAAAGCTCACATTGAGAGAAAAGATATGCAATACTTATATTCAGATGGTGAATTATATCACTTTATGGACGTTGAAACATACGACCAGATTGCATTAAATGAAGATGCAATCGGTGATTCATTGAAGTTCGTAAAAGAGAACGAGATGGTTAAAATTTGTTCACACAAAGGTAACGTATTTGCAGTAGAACCACCATTGTTCGTAGAACTTGCGATCATTGATACAGAACCAGGATTCAAAGGTGATACAGCAACAGGTGCTACAAAACCAGCTACTGTTGAAACAGGAGCAGTAGTATATGTACCATTATTTGTAGAACAAGGCGATGTTCTTAAGATTGATACACGTACTGGAGAATATCTTTCAAGAGTATAATAGAAATAATGATAAAGACAAGGAGTTCCACTTCCAGGCGGAGAGGAACTCCTTCTTTTATTGCTGCCTAATAATGCAGGCAGTGGCGCCTATCAGTCTGACCATGCAGACGGTGCAGCTATCATTTTGTTTACACAGACAGCAGCCTTCTCTCATTTTTGCTATAGAAATAAGCGTGGTCAGAAAGCACTTCTTCTTCTGTGACTTGAGTCTCGTTGATTTCCACAATCATATCGTTAATCTCAGCAAGACTTGGACTACAGCTGACTGGCAGAATAATCACTTCGTGGATACTACTAGGCAAGATATAAAAATCCTCATCAATTTGATTTGCGATATCTTCCAGAACGCGGTCGTACAACATACAGATTGCACCGAAGTGGCGATATTGGTTAGAAAGCACGTACATGTAACTTTCTTCTTGACATTCTTCTTCCTGACACACTTCTTGGCAGTTTTTGCCCAGTAATTGACAGATGACGGTACGCATAGTCTGAAAATCTGCATTCAGGAGCCGTGGCGTATTTTCCTTGGCTGCCAGATAAACCTGTTCCACAGAAATGCCCCAGCACTTTAACATATCATTCGTAATCAGAATGGTAGCAGCCCCTTTTTCTGTGGATTCAACCAGCAGATAAAAGATGATTGCAAAATCCATATATGCAACGTAAGGGAGTTCTTCTAACAGAACTTCATTCTTTTCAAAATGAATGAGTCTGTATGCAAGTTTTGACTTCGCACGCTGAAAATCCTGAATCTGACCAACATCCCAGGAATGCTCAAATTTTACTTCCCGATAAAGAGAGACAATGCATTGTGCAATATCATCTATAAGTCGTCCGTTTTGGTATTGGGTAAAAAATTCTTCCAGATAGATAGTTGGTGATATGTTTGTATTCGGTTCTGAAATGGTAAGACCGGTGCGTTCTTTTCCGTTGATTTTTAATGCCTTGTGGATATGTACATTTACTTCTGATTCTAAAAGTTTATTTGTTTTTTCGCTCATCATGGTGACGAATTCTTGATAATTCATATTTTCTCCTTTCTTTTTGGATGAGCTTATTTAATTGTAATCATGGGTCGTGGCAGATATCTGCCAAAGATCATAGATTTGAATTGAGTTATGGTGAGGTGATTATAACTGATAAAAACAAAAAATGCAATACCTTTACTTTTAAAAATAAATGTGTTACGATAATAAAGTCGTTTGAAACGACTGTGCACCTATAGCTCAGTGGATAGAGCGCTGCCCTCCGGAGGCAGGTGCGGCGGTTCGAGTCCGCCTAGGTGTGTTGCGAGGAGAGAGAGATGAAAGAATATAAGAAGGCTTTTAAGAGAGCGTTTCCTTACACCATTCCAGTTCTGACTGGATATTTGTTTATCGGGATTGCATTTGGTGTCATGTATGCTGAAAAAGGCTATTCATTTTTATGGGCAATATTGATGAGCCTACTGGTGTATGCAGGTTCGGGACAGTATCTGGCAGTCAATTTCTTTGTGCCAGGTATCTCTTTTTTACAGGTCATTTTTTTGACTTTCATGGTGAATGTGCGACATGTATTTTATGGGATATCTTTGGTAGAAAGGTTTAATCGATTTGGGAAATCCAGATGGTATATGATATTTGGATTGACGGATGAGACCTATTCGCTGCTTTGTACTACGAAGGTTCCGGAAGATGTGGATGAAGAGAAATTTTTACTGGCGATCACGATTTTGGATCATTCCTATTGGACACTGGGTGGTGCCATTGGAGCGATAGCTGGCACCTTGCTTCCGATTAACTCCGAAGGAATTGATTTTGCAATGACGGCCTTGTTTGTTGTTGTTTTTATTGAACAATGGATGGAAAAGAAAAATCGGATACCGGAAATTATAGGTGTTGCTGTGGCGTTTATTAGTTTACAGATTTTTGGGGCAGACAGCTTTGTACTTCCGGCTATGCTGTGCATTATGCTTGTATTATTCGCAGGCAGAAAGAGATTGGAGCAGAGGGAGGATGAAGTATGCCATTAAGTGTAGGAACATCACTTTTGATTATTTTAGTAGTAGGCATTACCACGTTTGCAACACGTGTCATTCCCTTTCTGATTTTTCCAAAAGGGAAAGAGATTCCTAAGACGGTTCAGTATTTGGGAAAAGTGCTGACACCAGCGGTGATTGGGATGTTGGTGGTGTATTGTTTGAAAAATACACAGGTGATGGCAGCACCGCATGGAATTCCAGAATTGATTTCGGTGATAACGGTTGCAGTTTTGCATGTGTGGAAACGAAACAATTTGCTTAGCATCGGGGTTGGAACGGTGCTGTATATGGTGCTGATACAAGTTGTTTTTTAACGATACATATGATAGAATATGTAAAATGTGACAAAATGTAAAACAGGAGGAACTATGAAAAAGTTAATTGATTTATTGACTGAGGAGTTAGAAGCAGCATTCGAAAAGGCCGGTTATGAAAAACAGTATGCGAGAGTAACGCTTTCTAACAGACCAGATTTATGTGAATATCAATGTAATGGTGCCATGGCGGCTGCAAAAGCCTACAGAAAGGCCCCAATAATGATTGCAAATGATGTAGTTGCTGCTTTAGAAGGCAGTGCCTGCGTAGAAAAAGTAGAAGCAGTTGCACCAGGATTTATCAATATTACTTTGGATGCAGCATTTGTGGCATCTTTCTTGAAAGCAATGTCTGCAGAAGAAAAACTGGGTGTAAATGCACCAGAAAAACAGAAAACAATTATCATTGACTACGGTGGAGCTAACGTTGCAAAACCTCTCCATGTAGGACATTTACGTTCTGCTGTTATCGGGGAAAGTGTAAAACGTATTGCAAAATATGCAGGTCACGACGTCATCGGTGATGTGCACCTTGGCGACTGGGGATACCAGATGGGGCTTGTCATCACAGAATTAAAGAAAAGACAACCGGATCTCCCATACTTTGATGATTCGTTTGAAGGAGAATATCCAGAAGAATCACCATTTACGATTGCGGAACTGGAAGAAATCTATCCAACAGCAAGTGCATACGCGAAAGAACACGAAGATTATAAAGAAGAAGCTCTGCAGGCCACCTTTTTATTGCAAAACGGACACAGAGGATATACAGCCATCTGGAAACACATTATGAATGTTTCTGTAGCTGACCTCAAGAAAAACTATGGTAATTTGAATGTGGAATTTGACCTATGGAAAGGCGAGGCAGACGCACAGCCTTACATCCCAGACATGGTAGAATATCTGAAAAAAGAAGGATATGCACACGTTGACCAGGGTGCGCTTGTCGTAGACGTAAAAGAAGAGACAGATACGAAAGAGATTCCACCATGCATGATTTTGAAATCAGATGGTGCAGCTCTCTATGATACAACAGACCTTGCAACTTTAATTGAACGTGAGAAATTGTACAAGCCGGACGAAGTGATTTATATCACCGACAAACGTCAAGAGTTACACTTCGTTCAAGTATTCCGCTGCGCAAAGAAAACCAAGATTGTGCGTGAAGAAACGGAATTGAAATTCATCGGATTTGGTACGATGAATGGAAAAGACGGTAAGCCGTTTAAGACGAGAGATGGCGGTGTTATGCGTCTGGAACATCTCATTGCAGATATCAATGATGAGATGTATAAGAAAATCGCTGAAAACCGTACGGTTGCAGAAGAGGAAGCAAAGGAAACATCCCAAAAAGTTGCCTTGTCAGCGATTAAATATGGTGATTTATCAAATCAGGCTGCAAAGGATTATGTATTTGATGTGGATCGTTTCACTTCATTTGAAGGAAATACAGGACCATATATTCTTTATACAATCGTGCGTATCAAATCTATTTTGAATAGATACGCAGAGACAGGAAAAACTGTAGATGCATGCGAGATTCAAAAAGCAGATTCTGTAAGTGCAAAAGCATTGATGCTGGAAGTGGCAAAATTCAATCAAGTAATTGAAGGCGCATACGAAGAACTGGCACCACACAAAATTTGTGCATATATCTACGATTTGTCAAATGCATTCAACCGTTTCTACCACGAAACAAAGATTCTTTCAGAAGAAAACGAAGAAAAGAAGGCTGGCTATATTGCACTTCTTGCAATTACTAAGAGAGTCTTGGAAGCTTGCATTGATATGTTAGGATTTGAAGCACCAGAAAGGATGTAACAGATGACAGAAAAGTTATTCTATGAAGACAGCCATATGATAACCTTCTCTGCCGTTGTGGAATCTTGTGAGAAAATAGGAGACTATTATGAGGCAGTTCTGGATAGAACTGCCTTTTTTCCAGAAGGAGGCGGCCAATACGCTGACACAGGTGTCATTGATGGCGTAGAGGTGCTGGATGTACAAGAAAGACAGGGAAACATTTATCACAAGACAAATGGTCCGCTTGAGATTGGAAAAACGGTAGAAGGAACCATCGATTGGGAAGAACGCTTTTCGAAAATGCAGCAGCATTCCGGAGAACATATTGTGTCGGGTTTGGTGCATGTTGCGTTTGGATATGACAATGTGGGATTTCATATGGGAAAAGATGCTATTACGATGGATTTTAATGGCATTCTTACAAAAGACCAGCTAAGGGAAATTGAGAAAAAGGCAAACGAAGCGGTAGTGAAAAATCTGGACATTGAGGTGTTGTATCCTGCGAAAGAAGAACTGGCACAGATGGAATACCGCAGTAAAATTGAGATTGAAGGACAGGTGCGAATCGTAGTTGTGCCAGGGTATGATACCTGCGCCTGCTGTGCACCGCATGTCAAGAAAACCGGCGAGATTGGAATTGTCAAACTCATAGGAATGCAAAATTATAAAGGCGGCGTGCGTGTATCAATGCTATGCGGATTCCGGGCGCTTGCTGATTATGAAGAGAAATCAGAAAGTGTAAAACAGATCTCAGTGATGTTGTCTGCAAAAGAAAATGAAGTGGCAGACGAAGTGGAAAGGCTCAAAGAGGAATTGGCATGTAGAAAATGTCAAGTAGGTGATATGCAGAAAAAACTTCTTGCGTATAAAGTAAAGGAATTAGAGGAAAACCAAGAAACAGTAGTAATGTTCGAACCGGAACTAGATGGAAATGCACCACGTGAACTTGTAAACCTGATTTTAAGCAAAGGGACAGGTGTGGCAGCTGTATTTGCAGGAAATTCTGCTTCTGGATACCGCTATGTGATTGGAAGCAAAACTGCGGATGTGCGGGTCTTTGCCAAAGTGCTTAATGAGAAGTTTCATGGAAGAGGGGGAGGAAAGCCTGAGATGGTGCAGGGGTCCATTTGTGTCGGAAATGAAATTGAAATAAGAGAGGAAATAGAAGCATGCAGAAAAGAGGTTTAGGAAAACATTTATGGGAACTTTTCAGTCCATTACTTTTGTATATGGTGGTTGCGACTGTTGTGGAATTAATCATATTTTTTGCTTATTATGCAATGCGCATACCAGCGATGGTTGACACGATTCAAACGATGGACGACTTTATGGAGATTTATTATGATATGTTGCTGGAAGTGTTGCAGTACAGCACAGAAATCACAGCGCTTGCAGCGGTGTTTACACTTCCATTTTTGGTGTGGATGACCCGGAAGGATGCGAAAAGAGAGGCGGCAGCCGGAATCGTGCCGAACAAAAAGGCACCATTATCAAAGTACATTTTGATAGCTGGAATCTGTATTCCATTTTCATTGGGATTGAACAATCTGATTCTGCTGAGTGACCTTGCAGCGTATAGCGAGTCTTATCAGGAAACGGCGGAGATTTTGTATTCACCATCATTCCCGGTACAGATTTTATGCGTGGGAATTATCATTCCGATTTTGGAAGAATATATTTTCAGAGGTTTGATTTTCAAGCGCATTAGACGTTATGCGTCGGCAATCTATGCGATTATTTTGTCAGCAGTTTTCTTTGGTTTATATCATGGAAATCTGGTTCAGATTATTTATGGAACATTGTGTGGTCTGCTGCTCGCGTGGCTGTATGAAAAGTATGGTTCTATCAAAGCACCGATTTTGGCGCATATGTTGATGAATATTATGGCGTGCGTTTTGACGGAAGTGGATGCGTTTACGTGGATGTTCTCAAAGGTGATGCGCATGGGCATTATTACGGTGGCTTGTGCAGCAATTGCATCGTCGATGTTCTTGCTGATACAGAAAATTGAAGAAAAGCCGGAGCAACCAGAGAATGAAGTGGAGTAAGTGTGAGTGAATCGTGCAGGCAAGTGAACGACCAGAGCTTAACCGTGCAAGATAGAATCCACTATTTGTGAAATGTTACGAAAATATTAAAAACTATTGCAAATATGTGTTCAATAGTATATAATTTTCTGTGGATTACAACAACACAAACTTAAATTTAAAAATAGATTGGAATAGGTGGCATATGAAAAAAATTGGCAAAGCTCTCATCGTATCTCTGTTAGCGAGCACCTTGGTTGTATCAACTGTATTTGCTGAACCAAGTGTGAGTGAATTACGACGAAACAAAGCTAATGCAGAAAAAAAGATTGAAAAATTAGAAAATCAAATGTCTGACATCATGGGACAGATTAACAAGACCGAGCAGGCGCTGGTTGAAGTTGGACAAGAAGTGATTAAAGCAACAGAAGATTTGGAAGAGGCTGAGGCAAAAGAACAGGAGCAGTACGAAGCGATGAAACGCCGTATTGTTGCCATGTATGAAAATGGAAATACTTCGATGATAAGCATGGTTCTGGAAGCTGGAAGCATTGCAGAGATGTTAAAGCAGGCTGAAAATATTCAGACCATTCATTCCTATGATAGAAAGCAATTAGAGGAATATGTTGCAACAAAAGAAAAGATTGCAGATTTGAAAGAATCTTTGGAAGAAGATATGGCTGCGATTGAAAAGAAACAGGAACAGTTGGAAGATGACAAGGCCGAGTTGAATAGCAAGATTGCAGAACTGGAAGAAAAGGTAGATGATATTGATTCCAGCATTCAGCGAGCAGCTACATCTGCAGCGGGGAAAAGTTCAAACAGCGGTTCCAATTATGTACCACCTTCAGGGACAGGCGGCGGAGCAGCAATTGTTGCAGAAGCTCGTAAATACTTGGGCGTTGACTACGTATGGGGCGGCACAAGCAGCAGTGGTGTAGATTGTTCGGGACTTGTACTTCTTGCACACAAAGCAATTGGTGTAAATCTTGCTCATTATTCTGGTTCCCAGGGAAGCGGCGGAAGAGCAGTTTCCAGAGCAGAAGCACAGCCGGGGGACGTGGTATGCTATTCTGGACATGTTGGTATTTACATCGGAAATGGACAGATGATTCATGCACCACAGACAGGTGATGTTGTAAAAATTGTAAATGTTTATGGCTCACCATGGTTTAGAAGATATTGGTAAGATGTTTAAGAGACTTAACAGAGGCGAAATGCGGTTTGCTTGTGTAGGTCTCTTTTTGATTTTAGAAATAAAGGAAATGTTTCCCAATTTGTCGCAAATCGTTGAAAAAAAGTAGAAAATAAGTTATATTAAAAGTACCTATGGGGAGCAAAAAATACATAAAGGGGAGTGGCCTATGAAGAAAATTGCAAAGAGACTAATGCTGCTGATTCTGGTGTGTTCCATGGTTGCAGGAACAGTGTACGCGGCACCAACAGTAAAAGATTTGGAAGATGAAAAAAGTCAGGCAGAAAAGGAATTAAATACACTTCAAAGCAAATTACAGAGTGTGATGAGTGAGATTTATGGACTGGAAGAACAGATGGTTTCTAAGGGGGAAGAAATCATTCAGGCGACGGAAGACTTAGAAGAGGCAGAGCAGAAAGAACAGGAGCAATACGAAGCGATGAAGTGCCGTATTGTTGCTATGTATGAAAATGGAAATACTTCTATGATTGAGATGATTTTCAATTCAGGAAGGATTGCAGATATGCTCAAAGCAGCAGAAAATGTACAGACGTTACATGAATATGACCGAAAACAGTTGCAAAGTTTTGTGGAGACAAAAGAAAAGATTGCTAATTTAAAAGAATCTCTGGAAAGTGAGCAGAAACAGCTGGAAGCCCTTCATGCTAAGGCGGAGGAACAGAAAGAAGCACTTGGAGAGATGATTGAAAAGCAGGAGTCTCAGGTCGCAAATATTGACTCGCAAATTCAGGAAGCGGTGGCAGCAGCGGCGAAGAAGGCGGCTGAAGATGCCGAGAAAAAACAGAATACTAACACAAATAATAATGCAAATAATAATGCAAACAATAATGCAAACAATAATGCAGGCAACAATACGAATAATAATACAAGTTCGAGCAGCGGAAGTTATACTGGAACCGGCGATGCGAGTGTTGGACAGGCGATTGTAGCAGCGGCAAGAGGTTACATAGGTGTTCCGTATGTATATGGTGGAACGAACAAGAATGGTATCGACTGTTCGGGATTGACGCAGGCTGCACACAAAGCTGTTGGAATTTCAATTCCACGTACTTCGGGCAGTCAGTTAGGGGCTGGAAAACGAGTAGATGGTCTGGCAAATGCATTGCCAGGTGATGTCATTTGCTATCCGGGACATGTGGCAATTTACATAGGAAACAATATGGTTATTCATGCCCCAGAGCCAGGAAGAAGTGTAACAGAAGCAAGTGTTTATATGGGTCCTTCCCAACCAATCTCTGGCATTCGAAGATATTGGTAAGAGAATCGGAATGATATGAGGCGGCTATTGTGACGATAGCGGCCTCGTTTTTTAGCAAAAATCCTTGAAAAACTAGGTTTTCTTACATAAAAGTGCTTGCAATATATGACGTGAGTGTGTTACAATACTAGCGTTGCAAAAAATCACATATATGGTTATCCTTGCAGGTGCCTAACTCTTTTGAGCACATTTTCAAAGAGCGGTTGCAAGGCGGGAAGTATATGGAAGAAAAAAACCAAAAAATGGAGGAAAGAACATGAACGTTATTTCAATGAAACAATTATTAGAAGCAGGTGTTCACTTTGGACATCAAACAAGAAGATGGAATCCTAAGATGGCAGAATACATCTACACAGAAAGAAACGGGATTCATATCATCGACTTACAAAAATCTGTAGGTAAAGTTGACGAAGCTTACCAAGCAATCGCAGACATTGCTGCACAAGGCGGCACAATCCTTTTCGTAGGTACAAAGAAACAAGCACAAGATGCTATCAAAACAGAAGCAGAACGTTGCGGTATGTTCTATGTAAACGAAAGATGGTTAGGCGGTATGCTTACAAACTTCAAAACAATCCAAGGAAGAATTGCCCGCTTAAAAGATATTGAAAGAATGTCAGAAGATGGTACTTTCGATGTATTACCTAAGAAAGAAGTTATCCAACTTAAAAAAGAATGGGAAAAACTTGAAAAGAACTTAGGTGGTATCAAAGAAATGGACAGAGTTCCAGATGCAATCTTCATCGTTGACCCTAAGAAAGAAAGAATTTGTGTACAAGAAGCTCATACATTAGGAATTCCACTGATCGGTATCGCTGATACAAACTGTGATCCAGAAGAATTAGATTTCGTAATTCCAGGTAATGATGATGCAATCAGAGCCGTTAAATTAATCGTTTCTAAGATGGCAGATGCTGTTATCGAAGCTAACCAAGGTGAAACAGGCGTTGAAGAAGTATACGAAGACGTTGCAGAAGAAGTTGTAGAAGAAGTAGAAGCAGCTGAAGAAGCGTAATATTTCGAACTAGAATGCTTCAGCCTAATTACGGGTTGAAGCATTTTTTAAAACAATCCAAAACAATACACAATCTTATGGAGGAAATAATCATGGCAATTACAGCAAGTATGGTAAAAGAATTAAGAGAAATGACAGGCGCAGGTATGATGGACTGTAAAAAAGCTCTTACAGAAACAAATGGAGATATGGATGCAGCTGTTGAAGTATTAAAGAAAAGCGGTGCAGCTAAAATGGCAAAGAAAGCTTCTCGTATTGCAGCTGAAGGTATCACACGTGTTGCGTTCAATAACAACGAAGTAGTCGTTACAGAAGTTAACTCTGAAACAGACTTCGTTGCAAAGAACGAATTATTCCAGAAGTTTGTACAGTTAATAGCTGACACTGCACTCGTTTCTGGTTTAAATGGTGGTAAAAACGGTGAAGATGTAGAAGCTCTTCTTGAAATGAATGGTCTTAAGGATGAGTTAATCGAAAAAACTGCTACAATCGGAGAAAAATTATCTGTACGTAGATTTGAAAAAATTTCTGGAGAATGTGTAGCTAGCTACCTTCATGCAGGTGGTAAGATCGGTGTAATCATTGCAGCAGATGGTGCAACAGATGCAAAAGAAGCGCTTACAAATATTGCTATGCAAGTTGCAGCTATGAAACCAGAATATATCAGCAAAGATGACATTGATCAAGCAGAACTTGCAAAGATCAGAGAAATCATTGTTGAGTCTTCATTAAACGATCCAGCGTCTCTTCCAAAGCCAGTTTTAAATAATTTAATCAGCAAAGCCTGCACAGAAAAGATTTGGAGTGATGAAGATATTGCTATCTACGAAGAGCAGAAGAATAATAAATATTTATTCAACTTCCTTTCAAATGAAGCAAAAGATGCACTTGCAACTTTAGCTATGGCAGACAAAGAAAATATCATGGCAAATAAGATTTTTGGCGGCGCAATTGAAGGTCGTGTTTCTAAACAATTAAAAGATATCTGCTTATTAGACCAGGCTTATGTAAGAGCAGAAGATGGAAAACAAACTGTTGCTGCATACCTTAAGTCTGTAAACAGTGCTCTTGTAATCAAGAACGTAGTTCGTTTCGAAGTAGGCGAAGGTATGGAAAAGAAAGAAGAGAACTTTGCTGAAGAAGTTGCAAAACAGATGGGAAACTAATCCCTACAATAAAATGACCTTAGAAACGCCGAAAAACCGCGAGTTTTCGGCGTTTTTCACGTTTAAAACTAATATATGTACCAGAGCAAAATTTACATCTACCATGTCGATCAGAATGCGCTGGAAAAAGGTCTGTTATATAAGATTATAGGAAGAGTTTAGCATTTCTGGGATATTCCGGATGATTTTGATTCACTAATTGATATTCCAGAGACCGTGTTATCTTGGTTTTGCAACAAATTTGTTATCATAGTTGCAAGAACTTATAAATCAACAAATGGAATGAGTTATAAAGGTGGAAAGTGGATTTGCTTTTATTTTTTTTCTTGTAAAATTTTGTCATTTCATATACGATAGTAGTGTTAGGTTAATTTTATGGAGGAAAATGATTATGAATGCAATTTTAATTACAATTAAATTGTTCGGCGGCCTCGCTATGTTCCTGTACGGAATGGAAATCATGGGAGACGGCCTGAAGCAAGGCTCAGGTACAGCACTCAAAAATGTACTTGGGAAATTGACACAAAATGTATTTTTGGGTCTGCTTACCGGTACATTGGTAACTGCTGTAATCCAAAGTTCTACGGCTACCATTGTATTGACAGTAGGTCTTATCGGTGCAGGAATCTTAAATCTGCGTCAGGCTGTCAGCATCGTGCTAGGTGCCAATATTGGTACTACAGTCACGGCACAGATTATTCGTCTGATGGATATTGATTCGTCGGGTGGAGCCATTCTGGCTTTCTTTAAACCGGACACGTTGGCACCGATTGCTTTGATTCTTGGTATTATTTTAGTGATGTTTATCAAGAAAGAAAGCAGCAAGAACGTGGGTTTAATCGCTCTTGGTTTTGGTGTCCTGTTTACAGGCCTCATGTCCATGACTTCCGCTGTAGAACCGTTATCAGAATCGGCTGCATTTGCAAATGTACTGTCATATTTTAGTGATATGCCAGTTATCGGTATTTTTACCGGTTTGATTTTAACCGTAATTGTGCAGAGCTCGTCTGCAATGGTTGGTATTCTTCAGGCATTGTCTTCTACAGGTGTTATGACATTTGAACTGGTGTATCCGATTATTATGGGTATTAACCTCGGTACCTGTGTGACGACAGCGATGGTATGCTCGATTGGTTCTTCTAAAGATGCAAAGCGTACTGGTATTGTACATATTGTATTTAATACGATAGGAACTATATTATTCATGATTGTGATGACCATTATTCGTCAGTTGGGTGGTTTCGCAGGATTGTGGGAGAGTGTGGTAGACAGCGGTGTGATTGCTAATTTCCAGACATTGTTCAATTTGATTACTGCCATTGTACTTCTTCCATTTACGGATTTTCTGGTGAAATTGGCATGTATGCTAGTTAAGGATGATGAAACAGAGGAAGAAATTTTGCCGGAAATTGCTGTTCTTGATAGTAAGCTGATGATTGCCCCAACAGTTGCACTTGGTGAGGTTTCAAAAGCTACTGTTACGATGGCTTTGGCGGCGAAAAAGAATATAGCACTCAGCCTTGCTCAATTCCAAAAGTATGATGCAAAACGAGCAGAAAAGATTGCAAAAGGAGAAGACCGTCTGGACCATTTTACAGACAGTGCAGACAATTATTTGATTGAGTTATCCGGCAATATTGAGACAGAAGCAGATAACCGTCAGCATAATATGCTGATGCAGTGTATTCGCGATATTGAACGAATTGGTGATTATGCTACCAATTTTGAAGAGATGGCGAAGAAGATGTATGATTCGGGATATGTTTTCTCGGAAATTGCACAGCAAGAATTAAGAATTCTGGGTGATGCAGTACAGGAAATTTTGCGTCTGACAGTAGAGGCACTTGAAAATGACAGCGATGATATTGCACGCCGCATCGAGCCGTTGGAAGAAGTGATTGATGATATGGTGCTGTTGTTAAAAAATCGGCATACAGCGCGTCTGTGTCAGGGGATTTGTTCTATCGATTCAGGGCTGATTTTTATGGACATGCTTACTACGTTTGAGCGTGCAGCAGACCAGTGTTCTAGCATTGCTATGCTGATGCTTGGCAAGAATAATGAGGAGATTTGGAAGAATCATCATGCGTATTTGCATGATCTGCATGCTTCGAGTGACCAATCGTATCTTGCAGAGCAGGAGAACAGAAGGGCTCAATATTTGGTACCGCTTGAGAATATGAAATTTTAAGGCTATAAGGTGTAAGTGAAGCAAGGGTATTGGAGGAATCTCCGATGCCCTTCTTTAAAAAAATAAAAAATAAGGCGAGTATAAATTTTTCTGATTGCAAGATACTAAAAATGAAATATTGAAAATTCAGGAGGTACAAAATGGGACAGCTATCAGAAAAAGAATTATCCCTATTAGGTGATTTGCTTACAGACGAACAATTACTCACAAAAAAATTCAAAATGCTTGCAGCTCAGACACAAGATGCAGAGATCAAACAGAAATACGAACGTATTTCAGAACAACATCAAGGACATTTTAATGCGTTATATGCGCATTTGAAGTAGGAGGTAAGAGCTATGCAGCAATATACAGATAAAGAAATTTTAGGTGATGGATTATCAACACAGAAAGCAACCACTGATCTATTTAACACAGCTTCGAATGAGTGTGTGCACGACAATGTAAGAAGCACGATGTTGAAGATTCTGGAACAGGAACACGCGATTCAGAATGAAGTGTTTAATATGATGCATGATAGAGGATATTATGAGACTCCGGCAGCGGATGATAAAAAGGTGCAGGAAGCTCAGCAGAAATTCGCGCAGGGATATAAGTAAGGTAAAAAAAGAGGGTGCCATGTGGCACCCTTAACTTGTCTTTGTAAACTCTGTCTTGCATTTCGGACAAGTAATACAGATACGCCCTTTTCCCTTCGGGATACGGATTTTCTGATTACATGTCGGACATTTATAAATATGATGTGTTTTGCGTTGCTGCATCATCCATTTTTGAGAATCGAATTTTGCAACTACCTTATTTTTGATTTTAAGAAACTTCATATTTTCCTGATAACGTTTATTATAGCTTCTGGAAAGCATACGGAAATATACATAAATGAGCAACATCCAAAACAGTATATTTAAAATAGCGTTATTCACAAAAATATCCAATATACATAAAACTAATGCAAATCCCATCAAAAATTTTGATAAATCATCCACGCCATATCGGCCAATCATAAAATTTCGTAATTTTTCTCTCATGTTTTTCACCTCTTTTGCTATAATACCATGTTTATCCAGAAAATAATATTGTCTATTTATAAATAAAACTAAAAAAAATCTAAAAGGATAAAAAAAGAGGGTGTGAAATAGCATCTCTTTATGCTATAATGAAATGACATAAGAGGAAAAATGAACTTAAGGAGCAGACATATGAAAAGAGTATTGTTAAAGCTGAGCGGCGAAGCCCTGGCAGGTGATAAAAAGACAGGATTTGATGAAGCGACCTGCATAGGTGTTGCGAATCAGGTAAAACAGTTAGTAGATGACGGCATCCAGGTCGCTATCGTAACCGGAGGCGGTAACTTCTGGCGAGGACGGACCAGCGAGACGATCGACCGTACAAAGGCTGACCAGATTGGTATGCTTGCAACAGTTATGAACTGCATTTATGTTTCTGATATTTTCAGACACGTTGGCATGCAGACAGAGATTTTTACACCATTCACATGCGGAGCATTTACAAGCTTATTCTCAAAAGATGCTGCAGTAGCAGCTCTAAATGCAGGAAAGGTGATATTCTTTGCAGGAGGAACGGGACATCCTTATTTCTCAACAGATACAGGTGCAGTGCTTCGTGCGATTGAGATTGAAGCAGATGCGATGTTACTTGCAAAAGCAATTGACGGTATTTACGACAGCGATCCAAAGCTGAATCCGAACGCAAAGAAATATGATGAGATTACGATTCAGGAAACCATCGACAAACGTTTGGCAGCAGTAGACCTTGCAGCATCCATTTTATGTATGGAAAACAAGATGCCGATGTTAGTATTTGGATTGAATGAAGAAAACAGCATTGTAGAAACCATGAAAGGGAAATTTACAGGTACAAAAGTAACTGTATAAATATAATAAAAATCGGAGGATTTACACATGAACGAAAAATTACAAGTATATGATACAAAGATGCAAAAGACAATCGACAACTTAGAATCAGAATTAAGAGCCATCCGTGCAGGACGTGCCAACCCACACATCTTAGACAAATTAGTAGTTGACTATTATGGAATGCCAACACCAATTCAGCAAGTGGCAAACGTTTCTGTTCCAGAAGCCCGTATGATTCAGATTCAGCCATGGGAAAAGAGCATGGTAAAAGCAATCGAAAAAGCGATTATGACATCCGATATCGGAATCAACCCAACAAATGATGGTTCAGTTATCCGTCTTGTTTTCCCAGAACTTACAGAGGAACGCAGAAAAGAATTAGTAAAAGACGTCAAGAAAAAAGGCGAAGCAGCAAAAGTTGCAGTTCGTAACATCCGTCGTGACGGAAACGACGCATTCAAAAAATTAAAAGGTTCTGATATTTCAGAAGACGAAATCAAAGATTTAGAAACACAATTACAAAAACTTACAGATAAGTATATTGCAGAAGTTGATAAAGCAGTAGAAACAAAATCAAAAGAAGTTCTTACTGTATAAGAAGAAGGATTTACGAGGGGAAGATAAGAGGGGATTGTGAATGAATCCTTTCTTATCTTTTTGTAGTTGTAAAAAGGAGGATTTTTGCATGAATGTGCCACAGCATATTGCCATCATTTTAGATGGAAATGGACGTTGGGCAAAGAAAAAAGGCATGCCTAGAAATTACGGTCACGCACAGGGCAGTAAAAATGTAGAGCGTATCTGTGAAGATGCGTATAAGTTGGGCGTAAAGTATTTGACAGTTTACGCGTTTTCGACAGAAAACTGGAAACGCCCGCAGGATGAGGTAGACGCTCTTATGGGACTGCTTCGTAATTATATGAAGACCTGTTTAAAGACGGCAGAAAAGAATCGCATGAAAGTGCGTGTGCTTGGTGATAAAACTGCTTTAGCCGATGATATCCGTAACCGTATTGCAGAACTGGAAGAGGCAACAAAAAATAATGACGGACTCAATTTCCAGATTGCATTAAATTACGGGAGCCGAGACGAAATGATTCGTGCCATGAAGAGAATGTGTACAGATTGTAAATCAGGAGCGATTGAGCCGGAACAGATTGATGAGGCCCTATTTGAACAATATCTGGACACACATGATATTCCAGACCCGGATTTGATGATTCGTACCAGCGGGGAACAGAGACTTTCTAACTATCTGTTATGGCAGCTGGCATACAGTGAATTTTATTTCACAGATGTGTTATGGCCGGATTTTACAAAAGAAGATTTGGTGAAAGCCATCGATTATTACAACGGAAGAGACCGACGCTTTGGCGGTGTTAAGGAAGGAGAACAATAGATGTTTAAAACAAGACTATTAAGTGGAATACTACTTGTAATCATTGCACTTGTTACGATTATCAGTGGTGGAGATATTTTATTTGCAACATTATTACTTATTAGCTTGATTGGAATGACAGAACTCTATAAAATTTTAGAAGTAAATAATAAATTATTGGGCTGCGTAAGTTATGCGGCTGCAATTGCATACTATGGATTGATTCGATTTGGATTGACAGAATGGGTAACACTTTTAACGATTGCATTTTTAATCGCACTGCTCATCGTGTACGTGTTTGCCTATCCGAAATATCGTTCAGAACATATTATGCTCGTATTCTTTGGATTATTTTATGTAGCATTTATGCTCTCCTATGTGTACCAGATTCGTATGCTGGAACAGGGTGCTTTCTTAGTATGGCTTGTGTTTATTTGTTCATGGGGATGTGATACCTGTGCATATTGCGTGGGAATGCTCATTGGAAAACACAAGATGGCACCAGTGCTTAGCCCGAAAAAATCGGTAGAAGGCGGTGTCGGCGGTTTTGTTGGCGCAGCATTACTGGGAGCTCTTTATGCGGTGGCAATCAATTATTTTGCGTCAGCTACAGATGTGAATGTATTAGCATATGCCATTATTGGTGCAGTTGGTGGTATGATTTCTCAAGTGGGAGATTTGGCAGCGTCTGCGATTAAGAGAAACCATGATATTAAGGATTATGGGAAATTGATTCCGGGACACGGCGGTATCTTAGACCGTTTCGACAGTGTGATTATTACAGCGCC
Source organism: Tyzzerella sp. (assembly GCA_017472665.1). Lineage (GTDB taxonomy): Bacteria > Bacillota > Clostridia > Lachnospirales > Lachnospiraceae > Faecalimonas. The sequence continues at coordinate 121,116 of JAFUOS010000013.1, forward strand.
GATTATTTTCTATATGGCAACTGTTCTTATGTAAGGAAGGAATTTACATGAAAAAAATAGCAATTTTAGGCTCTACAGGTTCGATTGGAACGCAGACCTTAGAAGTAGTCCGCGAAAACAAAGACATCAAAGTGCTCGGCCTTGCAGCAGGAAATAATATCAAATTATTAGAAGAACAGATTCGAGAATTTCGTCCAAAGCTCGCAGCAGTATGGAAAGAAGAAAAAGCAAAAGAACTGCGTGAAAATATCAAAGATTTGGATGTAAAAGTCGTATCTGGTATGGATGGATTGATTGAGGTTGCAGTGATGGAAGAGTCAGAAATCCTTGTAACAGCCATTGTCGGTATGATTGGGATTCGTCCGACCATCGAAGCAATCAAAGCAGGAAAAGACATTGCGCTGGCAAATAAAGAGACACTGGTAACAGCCGGACACATTATTATGCCGCTTGCAAAAGAGCATAATGTGGCGATTTTGCCGGTGGACAGCGAGCATAGTGCAATTTTTCAGTCATTGCAGGGAAATAAGAGAGGCCAGTTGCATAAGATTTTACTAACAGCATCTGGCGGACCTTTCCGAGGAAGAAAACAAGAAGATTTAGTAAACATTCAAGTGGAAGATGCATTGAGGCACCCAAACTGGGAGATGGGCAGAAAGATTACCATTGATTCTTCAACGCTTGTAAATAAAGGTTTGGAAGTCATCGAAGCAAAGTGGCTTTTTGATGTAGATATCGACCAGATTGAAGTAGTTGTACATCCGCAGAGCATTATTCATTCTATGGTAGAATATGTAGATGGTGCAATTATTGCGGAGCTTGGAACTCCAGATATGAGGCTTCCGATTCAGTACGCGCTGTATTATCCGGAACGAAGATATTTGCCAGGAGACAGAGTGGATTTTGCCACACTGTCACAACTTACTTTTGAAAAGCCAGATTTGGAGACGTTTTATGGTCTGCGTCTGGCAATGGAAGCTGGAAAAGCAGGCGGTTCGCTTCCAACAGTATTTAACGCAGCAAATGAACTTGCAGTCAGCAAATTTCTGGACCGCAAAATCGGGTATTTACAGATACCGGAAATCATTGAAGACTGCATGAAAAATCACAAAAATATTTTAAATCCATCTGTGGAAGAAATCTTACAGACGGAAGTAAATGTATATGAACAGATAGAGAGCAGGTGGTAGATTGGGTATAATTCTTGCAGTATTAGTATTTGGAACGATTGTCTTTGTGCATGAGCTGGGACATTTTTTGCTGGCGAAGGCAAACGGCATTCGTGTAGATGAATTTTCGATTGGAATGGGACCAAGGCTTCTTAGCAAAGTCAAAGGGGAAACGAGATATTCGCTGAAGCTGTTTCCGATTGGCGGTTCTTGTATGATGGGCGAAGATGATGTGGAGGACATGTCAGAGGGAAGCTTTAACAGCAAGTCTGTCTGGGCAAGAATGGCAGTGGTTGCAGCGGGAGCTGTTTTCAACTTTATATTAGCATTTATTTTTGCAGTCATCATCGTAGGATATGCAGGCTACGATGAACCGATTATTTCTGGAACTTTGGAAGGGTATTCGGCAGAAGCGGAAGGCATGCAGGCGGGAGACCGCATCGTTCGCATGAACGGAAAGAAAATCAACCTTTGGAGAGAAGTGACTTATTATAATATGTTCCATCAGGGTGAGACTGTAGATTTGGTATACGAACGCGATGGAGAAAAACACGAGGTCACGATTATTCCAAAGCAGGATGAAGATGGAAATTATCTTTTAGGTGTATTGTCACCGGGGAAATATACAAAAGCCAACGTGCTGACTGCGATGCAGTATGGTGTCTATGAAGTGAAATTCTGGATTTCTACTACCATCGAGAGTCTAAAGATGTTGGTAACGGGCGCAGTTGGTGTGGATCAGCTATCCGGGCCGGTTGGAATTGTAGATGTTGTGGATGAAACCTATCAGCAAAGCAAATCCTATGGCTTTTTAGTAGTGTTGATGCAAATGCTGAATATCGGCATCTTATTGTCGGCGAACCTTGGTGTCATGAATTTACTGCCGCTTCCGGCATTAGATGGCGGAAGATTGGTGTTCATGATTATCGAGGCGATTCGCGGAAAACGTGTGCCGCCGGATAAAGAAGGCATGGTACATTTTGTGGGAATGATACTCTTATTTGCACTGATGATATTTGTATTTTTTAATGACATAAAGAGAATTTTCTAAACGAAAAATGAAACAAGGAATGAGGAAAACAGATGAAGAAAAGAGAGTATTTTACGATACCTAATTTGATGGGATATTTTCGTATCTTACTGATACCGGTATTTTTATATCTGTATTATCATGCAGAGACGATGAAGGAATATGGGACGGCATTTGGAGTGTTGGTCATTTCCTTCTTGACGGACCTGTTTGATGGGAAAATCGCGCGAAAGTTTAATATGGTGACGGATTTTGGGAAAATGCTGGATCCGATTGCGGATAAGCTGACGCAGGGAGCGATGGCGATTGCGATTAGTTTCCGGAATCCTTTTATGATTTTCTTTGTTGTCTTGTTTGCATGCAAGGAAATTTACATGGGCGTCATGGGGCTTTACATTTTGAAGAAGTATGGAAAGATGAATATGGCTCAGATGTTTGGAAAGATATGTACGACGGTTCTCGATGTGGGTGTTTTGGTGCTTTTGTTCTTTACAAATATGGCGTTGCCGATAGAAAATGTGATAATTGGCTTGATGATATGCATGCTGATTTTTACGTGGGTGAGATATATTGTTTATCATGTGAATGAAATTAAGGAATTACAGAATGCATAAGGAAGTGTGAAAGTGAATCTGCCGCATTTACGATTAGAAAATCGTAAGTGCGGCAGTTTTATTTTTACACTAATTCGGCTATTCTAGAAACCCCAACATAAATCTCCGAAATTTTATACCAGGTCGGATAATCCACAACACCTGTCACTGGCAATCCAAACACAGACTGGAATTTACTTACAGCTGCTGCGGTTCCCGGACCATAGATTCCATCCACAGAAACTTTTGGGATTGCTGGGTAGGCACCTGCAATCACATTAATCTGCTCTTGCATTTGGCGGACTTTGTCGCCAGTAGAGCCTTGAGTCAGGTCGTATCCCGGCCAAGAAGATGGGATTCCTGAAATCTGCTCAGCCGAATTAATATACATATTATCACCGTAAAAATATCTTAAAATTTCAATTGCTGAGTAGCCCTGTTCACCGAGAGACTGCGAACCCCACTGTGTCATCCAGTTCGGACATTGCACCCGTCTTCCATCGCAATACTGTGTTAAAATCGGTTGTCTTACGTTTGGACGCGACAAATAACCTGCAAATAATTCATCCACAATTGCAGAAATCGTATCATAGTAGTTGCGTTCAGGGATCCATTTATGATCGAATGCAGTAGACGATGTAATCGTAAAATCATATCCCTGATTTCTATACCATTCCGTATATACGCGATTCAGCGTAAAGGACATAATTGCAAGCACATTTGCCCGAATGGTTTCAGGTGTCCAAGTCGCATAGATTTCGCTCGAAGCTACATTTTTAATATAGTCTTTGTATTTCACATAATAATTTTGTGCAGTGGAGTCTCTCGGAGAACCATCGTGAACCACGATATATTCTGGGACTACCACACGGCTAAGTACGATTTCTCCAGTCTCATTCACAGGTTTTATTTCAGCCTCAGGAATTTTTGGTGGATATTCGCCGTACAATGTATGTGCCGGTATTACAAATACTTCTTCGCCACCTTCAATTGGGGTGAGAGGGCGCATTCTTACATTTTGAAGAGCAGTTACATCTGGAAGCAATTCTGTTCCAGCAATGCTGACGGGCTCAAAGTTAGGTGCAGTGATAGTGAGTGTATATTCCGAATATGGTTGCAATTCAATTGTTGGATTTACACTATATTCCAAAGGCGGAGTGTCTAACTCGATCGTCTCTGTTTGACCAGAAGAATCTGTGGTCAGTTCTTCTAAAGTGGATTCTGGAACTCCAGTATAAGCAATAGATACTTTTGCATCGGAAATAGGAAGCGAATTGCCAGCCGAAGTGACGCTGACTTGTAATTTCCCTTTATCAATATTATTATCAGCCATGTTGATACCTCATAGAAAATCTGTTACATTTATAATATGCAAAAGGAAAGGCGGCGTGATAGAGATGAAAGTAATCGTATGTGTAGATGATAACTTAGGAATGTTATTTAACAAGAGAAGACAGAGCAGAGATGCGAAGGTGATAGAAGACATTTTTAAAATGACAGAAAGGTTATGGATTCACCCTTTTTCAGACAAACTGTTTTTAGATCATGATGGACGAGTAGTTGTAGATGAGGAGTTTTTGGGGAAAGCAGGGCGGGGGGAGTTCTGTTTTGTGGAAAATCAGCAGCTTGCTCCGTACTCGGATAAAATAGAACAGATTATCTTATATAAATGGAATCGAAAATATCCATCGGATTTTAAATTGGATGTGAATTTGAAGGATTGGGAATTGATAGAGAGAATAGAGTTTGAAGGGTCATCCCACGAGAAAATAACACGCGAAGTAACTACTCAAGAGAGAAGAAGTGGGATGATATTTTGAGTATTATTGAAGAGGAACTTCCTTCCAGTGCTCGGATTGAGAAGATTCTGGATGAAATTGCTCCAATCATTTAAAAATATGTAAGATAAGAAAGCAGATGCAACCTCCTCTACTAACTAACCTAACGGATTGCATTTGCTTTTTTTTTTCTATTATTTTCCCCTTTCTTGTTCTGCTTTTTATTGGTAAAATAGAACCATCATAAATTAAAATTAGGGGAGTACATCATGAGCAGATTAAGAAAAATAGGGGCAATTATTTTAAGCACATTACTACTTACCGCCTGCGGCAACCTCGAACTGTCACAGAATGCAGGCGACGCAGGAAATTTAGGTAATACAGAGTACATAGGAAGTGCAGGCAGCACCACGTCAGCCTACGCTGCAAACTTAGCTGAAGTACCAGCCTACTCCGACGAACCTTACGCGGTCATCAACAATAACGAACCGCAATTCACCGAGTCTGACATGACTACCGAGTCCTATGAAGTCTATAGTGAACTCGATTCATCCGGACGCTGCGGTGTTGCAATGGCAAACCTCGGCAAAGATTTGATGCCGACAGAAGACCGCGAAAGTATCGGGCAGGTAAAACCATCCGGCTGGCAGACTGTAAAATACGACAATGTAGATGGAAAATATTTATATAACCGCTGTCATCTGATTGGATTCCAGCTTGCCGGGGAAAATGCAAATGAAAGGAATCTGATTACTGGAACCCGTTATATGAATACACAGGGCATGCTGCCATTTGAAAACATGGTTGCGGATTATATCAGAGAAACCAGGAATCATGTATTATATCGTGTGACGCCTATTTTTGAGGGAGACAATCTGGTGGCGTCTGGTGTGCAGATGGAAGCAAAGTCAGTGGAAGATGATGGTGAAAGCATTTGCTTCAATGTTTATGTTTACAACATTCAGCCAGGGATTGCGATTGATTATGCAACAGGCGACAGCTGGAAAACACAGTCAGAGGAGAATTCTTCGGGTGAGATTCAAACATATATTTTAAATACCAACAACAAAAAGTTTCATTATGAAGATTGCTCCAGTGTAAAGGCTATGAAAGACTCAAACAAGCAGGAATATACTGGAACGAGAGAAGATTTAATCAAGCAGGGATACGAACCATGCGGTAATTGCGCCCCTTAAGACAGATTTTAGTTGTAATCGATAACGCGAAATGATATGATAAAATGTACAGGATTTTATGAAAAAAGATAAAGAAATGGAGAAAAATAGATGATAGTTGTATCATTAATCAAATTAATAATTGGCTTCCTGCTTCTGGTAAAAGGTGCAGATTATTTTGTGGAGGGAGCTTCTTCCATTGCAAGAAAATTAAGGATTCCGACCTTTGTGATCGGTCTTACAATTGTTGCATTTGGGACAAGCGCACCTGAATTGGCTGTTAGTGTTTCAGCAGCAATCAAGGGAAGCAATGATATTGCCATTGGAAATGTAGTTGGTTCTAACATTTTCAATACATTGGTTGTATTAGGAGCAAGTGCTGTGATTACACCGATTGCAGTAGAAAAAGGGATCATTAAAAAAGATTATCCGTTATCGATTTTTGCTGCAATTTTACTTGGCGTACTTTCTTTGGATATGATTCTTTTCAAAGCGCCAGCTATGACGCTCGGCCGTGTGGACGGAATTATTTTGTTAGTTGCATTTGCTTTCTTTATGTATACGACAGTAAAAGCAGGTTTAAAACAGCGTGCGGCTGCGAATCTAGAGCATGAAGAGGCACTTGCGAATATGCATATGCCGACATGGAAGAGCATTTTAATTTTAGTATTGGGACTTGCTGGTATCGTAATTGGTGGTGACTTATCTGTTGATGGTGCAAAAGAGATTGCAAGAGTATTTGGCCTGAGCGAGGCCCTCATTGGACTTACGATTGTAGCGGTTGGAACATCTCTTCCTGAACTCGTAACATCGATTGTCGCTGCCAGAAAAGGAGAGAGCGACATTGCAGTTGGAAATGCAATTGGCTCCAATATTTTTAATATCTTCTTTATTCTCGGTGTATCGGCTACCATTTTACCGATGAATGTAAGCAGCACATATTTGTATGATATTGCAGTGTTATCAGCGGTTATGGTACTTAGTTATATCCCGATTGCAAAGACGAAAAAGGTTTCGCGCGGCATGGGAATTACAATGGTAGCTGCATATTTAGCATACACAGTATATCTCATTATGCGGTAATTTTATTAATCCGCAACGAAAGAAAAGCAGAGCAGGTGACTAGATGAAGAACAAAATTAAGCAATTTTCAAAAGGCGAATTTAAACTTCAAAAGCCAGATGTGGTGTTTCCAGAGACCCACATTCAGATTTCTGTCGGCGAAGGTGAAGTTTATCAAGGAAGTTTTCTTATAGAGAATCAAAAAGATGGAAATATCAGAGGTCTTGTATATCCATCTTCTTTTCGCGTGCACTGCTTAGAACAGGGATTTGATGCAAATCCAGTGAAAGTGAATTTTACATACGACAGCACCGGCCTTCAGCCAGGGCAGATTGAAAAAGGAAAATTCACAATTGTTTGCAATGGCGGCGAGTATGATTTAGATTTTACTGTTATCATAGAAAAACCATTTATCATGACTGCTTATGGAAAAGTTCAGACGATTGCAGATTTTAAAAAACTTGCTATGCAGGATTTTGGAGAAGCGAGACGTTTGTTCCGCACGAGACAATTCTACGATGTATTAAAATACGAAGATCAGCGTGTAAAAAATCTATATGACAATATGCGTAAATGGTCGTTGGACGAACAGGCAATGGAAGAATTCCTTGTCGGAGTAAAACAAAAGGAAAAAATATTTTTGACGCTTTCCGAAGAAAGTCTGGAATATCAAAATATTTTAGAAGAGAAAAAAGATTGGATTAACATCACGAAGAATACATGGGGCTATGCACCGATTCGGATTCATGCCCAGGGTGATTTTATCTCCATCAGACAAAATGAGATTACGACAGAAGATTTTGTAGGAAATAATTACCGTTTAGAATACATTATTCAGAAAGACAAACTGCATGCAGGACACAATTTTGGCAGGATTTATGTAGAGACACCATATGAAACCTTACATATGGATGTCAATGTGCATCAGCACGCACAGCAGGATGATACATATGGCATGACAGGCATGATTGCAGGTCAGGCACTTAAAGAATATTTAGCGTGTATTTCCAGCAAGATGGATGTGAATACGTGGGTAGAGAAGGCACTCGCACATGTGGGGCAGCTCCGAGACATAGAGCCGGAGAATGAGTATTATACTCTTTTGCAGGCACACATTTATCTTCGCGGCAGACGCGAAGAAGAAGCAAAATGGATTCTAGAAAATGGAAATTTTGGAAAGTTTGTAATTGGACGAAAGGCAGAAATCAGTGCATATTATCTGTTTTTGACGGCACTTTTGAAAAAAGATACAGCATCTCAGGTTCGTGCATTGGAAGAGTTGAATCGTTTGTATATTAAGAATCCATATTCGTGGCAGCTTCTTTGTATGATTATTAATCTGGATCCGAAATATAGAAATTACAGCGACCGGATGCGTGTACTGGAAAGACAGTTTTTTAATGGTTCGAATCAGATATTGTTATACGCCGAGGCTTATACATGTCTGCAGGAAAAGGTGATTCTGCTTCGTAAGTTGGAATCGTTTGAAATTCAAATTTTGAATTTCGCAACAAAATATAAGATTATTACAAAAGAGCTTGCCTTATATGCAGCAGACTTGATCAGCCAGCAGAAGAAATACAATAAAAAATTGGTCCGCATCTTGGAACGTGCATATGAAATGTATGAAGAACCACGCATTCTCAATGCATTGTGCATGCAGCTCATCAAGGGCAACAAAATCGGAACAGAATATTTTAAATGGTATGAAAAAGCAGTTGAGCAGGAATTAAAGATAGCACAGCTGTACGAATATTATATGATGTCAATCAATGCACAGCGTGTGAAAGGACCGCTTCCAAAGATTGTCTATCTGTATTTTATGCATGGTATCAATTTAGATTACCGAAGAACAGCACTGTTATATGAAAATATTCTCAGCTACGAAGATGAGAATGGTGAGATTTATAACACTTACAAAGAGCAGATTGGGCAGTTCGCCAGAGAACATCTGCAAAAGCGCCATATCAATGATTCCTTACGCATTATTTATAATCGTTTTATCAATGAAAATAACGCTTCTTTGGAAGAATTGGACGCTTTATACGACATTTGCCACAAATATCATGTGACGACCACAAAAAAAGGAATGAAATATGTGCTCGTCATCGAAAGGGACGGAAGTATCAAACAGCGCGTCGCCTATACAGAATATGGTGCAAATGTGTACCTGTATGATAAAGAATCTCGAATCGTTTGGGAAGCAGGCGATGGCTTGCATTATACCGATTCCATTCCGTATGACGCAGTTCGGTTATTCTATGAGATGCGTTTTATGGAAATGTGCAAGAATCGCATGAACAGTCGTATTGAAGCAGAACAGGAAGCAGCGAAAATACCATTATCATTTGAAAACTTGAGGTTATATGGTATAGATGCATTTAACGAAGAAGAAATATTTTTTATGTGTACAAAACGCATCCGGGAACAGGAAAATGTAGAAGATGATTTCTTGTTATATGTAAGTTTTGAGCTGTTAAAACGGGGCATGTATGATAAAGCCTTACTAAATTATCTGTCGCATTTTTATTGTGGTGCGACTGGTGATATGAAGTTCTTGTGGAGAAAAGCCAGAGAGTATGGTGTGGTGACGCAGAAGTTAGCAGAGCGCATCATCACACAGATGTTATTCTCAGAAGTGATGTTCCAGGAGCATGAGATTTTTGAGGACTATTATGTAGGAAAACCATATTTCCGTTTGAAGCAGGCTTACCTTGCTTATGTATCATACCTTTATGTGGTAAGTGAACGGGAAGTAAATCAGAATATCTTTGCGATTATCATGAAAGAACTTCAAGACAAAGAGTATCTGGCAGATATCTGTAAGGCGGCGATTTTAAAATATTTCTCAAACAGAGGAGTGGGTGCGAAATCCGCGGAAATTCTGCAGGGATACTTGCGTGAATTGTGTGAAAAACGGATGATTTTCGCTTTTTACCAGGATTATCCGAAAGAATGGCTGCAAGAAGTACAACTTTATGATAAATATTTGGTGGAATATCATGCTTCCACAGAAAATAAAGTGAAGATTGTTTATCGGATACAAAATGGCGAAACTCATACAGAAGGGCTTCTTCCAGTGTATGAAAATACATATGTAAAAGAATTCATCTTATACAATGGAGAGAGATTGGATTATTACTTCAAAGAAGAAAAAAACGGAAAACAGGTTACCAGCGAAAAGTTTACCTATATTCAGTCGGATACGATTTCTGATGGAGGGAAATATGGTAGATTGAATCAAATGATGAAGCTGTCTGCGCAGGAACAGTTAGAAGCGATGCTTCAATATAGAAGAGAAGAAGAACTTGCGAAGGAGTTATTCCCTGTATACTAAGATACGAAAAGGAGGAATTGTGGCGTGACAGGAAATATAATTGGATATGACTTGAACGAAAAATATTGCCAGATTAGTTTTTTTGACGAAGAACAGCAAGAGCCACAGACGATGGAAACTGCGCTCGATAACTATCAGATTCCTCTTGTGGTAGGCAAAAAAGAGGAAAACTGGGTCATTGGAAATGATGCCAAGAGACTTCAAGTACTGAAGCAGGGATACGTTGCAGAAGATCTGTATGTGAAGGCGATTCGCCAGGAAAAGGTGAAATTTGGCGAGGAAACCTTTGAAGCCATCTGGCTACTGGCAAAATTCGTAGAAGTTTCCTTACAGAAATTTGAAGAAATAGAGCAGATTGTATTTACAGTTCCAACTTTGAGTGTGGATATCGGAAAGATTTTAAAGGGAATCGGTCAGCGTGCAGGCGTTTTGAAGCAGAACATCTATGTGCAGGACTATAAAGAGAGTTTTTGCAATTACATGTTGTACCAGCCAAAGGAACTTTGGCAATATGAAGCGGCGCTATTCCATTGTGACCGACATGAGGTGAAAGCCTTCATGCTGCGAAAGATTCGCACTGGTTTTGGAAAAGGAAAAGATACATTTATCACGGTGGACGAAGTTGCAAGTGCACAGATGAAAGAACTGGCGGCAGTTTATCCGGTATTAAACGTAGACCGGGCAAAAGACGCAGACGTTTGTTTCAAACAGTTTGTCCAAGGCGTATTTAACAAAAAGCTGGTATCTTCCGTATTTCTAGTGGGAGAAGGGTTTGAAAATAACTGGTACCCGCAGTCCTTGAAAGTGCTCTGCAACGGCAGAAGAGCCTTTTTAGGAAATAATCTATATAGTAAAGGCGCATGTTACACTGCATATCGAAGAAATCTCGCTATCGAAGAAGGCCCGATTTATCTGGATGAGACCAAGATGATGGACCAGATTTGCCTGAAGATGCGTGTACATGGCATGGACCAATGGAAACCGATTGTCCCATGGGGAATCAGATGGTACGAGGCAGATTCTCAGTTTGAAATCTTATTGGAAAATGCAGATGACATCGAAATTCATGTGGAATCACTTGTCGGAAATGAAATGCAGGTAGAGAAAGTTTCTCTGGAAGGCCTGCCAAAGAGAAAAGACTATACATTAAGATTAAAGGTAAAAACACTGTTTATCGATGAAAAAACATGTAAAATTACGTTTAAAGACCTTGGGTTTGGAGAATTTTTCCCAGCAACCGATTTTTGCGTGGAAAAAGAGATACATTTAGGAGGAAGCAATGGGCAGTATAATTCTTTGTCATAAAAAGAAAGCGAGACAGCCATATGAGATTGTCAGAATACATCGCAGAATTTATACCATCGAAGAGTTATGTTATTATATGTGCAATCATCTCTATCTGATTGATTACACAATCATGAATGAGCAATTATGCGACTGGCTGAAAGAAGAGCTAGAGCTGGAAGAACTGGCAGAAAATCTGCGTCAGATTTTACAGCAGCATGGCTCATCAGAACAATTTGTGGTCACTGTTCTGGCTCATTCTTCTATTTATACGACAGCAGAATTGACACAGATTCAGAACGTATTAGAGAAATTAAAGAATCAGAAACCGATTGAAAAACAGAAGTACAAAGCAGACAATCTACTGGAAAGTGGTGCTGTCAGACAGGCAATTTTAATTTACCAATCTATTGTATATGGAGAGGAAGATGACAGTGTAGACCGCAAGTTTTACGGCAAAGTATATGGATGCCTGGGCGCTGCATATGGAAGACTTTTCTTATACGAAGAGGCGGCAAAAATGTATGAGGCTGCCTTCCAGATTTGCGAAGAAGAATCCATGCTAAAGGCATATATTTACGCATGTTACCGATACATGTCAAAAGAGGAATATAAAGCACTTTTACAGAAAAGTCAGATTTATCAGGGAATTGATCTCTGGCTGCATGAGGAAATGAATGAAATCGACCAAAGGTTGAAATTCTCGCTGGAGGACGATACATTGGAACAATGGAAGGAACAATATCGTAAGGTTGGGACTGGTGAACGATGAATCATAAATTGTTAATGGATACAGCAGTGCTGGCAGGCGAAATTATGCTGTGCAGCGGCGCGGAAACCTATCGTGTGGAGGACACGATGTGCCATATTTTAAAGACATCAGAATGTGAATCTATCGAAGCATTTGCGCTTATGACAGGGATTGTTACGACCATCAATGATGAAACGATGGACCAGCCAATCACGACGGTAAAAACCATCAATGAGCGTTCCACCAACTTAAACAATATCATTAAGGTAAATGAAATTTCGCGAAGATATTGCGGCGGAAAGATTTCTTTGGAAGAAGCTTATGAACAACTCAAATGTGTGAAAGAAAAGCAGTACAGCAGAGCAGTGTTTAATATTGCAACGGCTGCCATTGCCACAGGTTTTGCGATGATGTTTGGTGGCAGTGTAATAGATGTTATGGCTGCGACTATGGTTGGATTTTGGCTTGCAGCCTGCATTATGTTGGGGAAAATGATTCGCATTAATTCGATTTTTGTGGATATCTTTTCTTGCGCCGGAATTGCAATGATTACGATGGCGGTGAAGACATTTCTTGTACCGACTCTTAACATGGATATCGTAATCGTCAGTGCAATCATGCCGATTGTGCCGGGAGTTGCTATTACAAATGCGATTCGTGATACCCTGCAAGGGGATTATCTGTCAGGATGTGCAAGAATTTTAGAAGCATTTTTGAAAGCCGCATCCATTGCCATCGGAGCAGGAATTGGGATGGCTCTGTTTAATATGCTGATAGGAGGTGGCATCATATGATAGTGAAGGTAATAGGAGCGTTCATTGCCATTGCAGCATTTGCCATTCTCTTGGAATCGCCAAAACGCTATCTCTGGTGTGCAGGTGTAGTAGGCGCGGTGGGCTGGCTTGTATATTTAGTGTGCGAGAAGGCAGGGGCAGACGAAGTGTTGGCAACATTTTTTTCCGCAATGGCGATTGCGATAGTATCGCATATTTTTGCAAGAGTATTTAAAGCGCCAGTCACAGTGTTCCTGATTGCGGGAATTCTTCCAACCGTACCAGGAGCAGGGATGTACCGCATCGCGTATAACATTATCGCAGGGAATAGCGAATTGGCAGCGCATTATCTCATTACAACACTGGAATTGGCAGGGGCTATTGCCATCGCAATCTTTCTTGTAGATGCCATGTTCCGTGTCTCTCACCGTGGATGGAAGCAAAATTCTCTTCGATATGACGGTAAAATGAATGAAAAACAGCTTTAAAATTCAAAAAAACATTAAAAAATGCCGAAAATTCAAAAAAATGGAAAAAATTTGCAAGAATTAGTTGCCAAAAAGTCAAAAATCATATAGACTATCCCATGATGAAGATTTTTAGGAGGGTTTTATAACATGACACCGTATAAAGATTTAAGTGTAGAGGAATTAACGACACTCAAAAGTGAATTGGAAAAACGCTTTGATGAAATTAAAGCACAAAATTTGAAACTCGATATGTCGCGCGGAAAACCATCAAAAGCACAGCTTGATTTAAGTATGGGCATGATGGATGTATTAAACAGCGATACAGATTTAGTTTGTGAAGAAGGCGTAGACTGCCGTAACTATGGTGTGCTTGACGGTATCCGTGAAGCAAAACAGCTTCTCGCAGATATGACAGAGGTTCCGATAGATAACATTGTTATTTTTGGAAACTCAAGTTTAAATGTAATGTACGATACCATTGCACGTTCTATGACACATGGTGTTATGGGAAGTACCCCTTGGTGTAAATTAGATAAAGTAAAATTCTTATGTCCGGTACCAGGATATGACAGACACTTCGCCATTACAGAACATTTTGGAATCGAGATGATTAACGTTCCAATGACAGATGAAGGTCCAGATATGGATATGGTTGAAGAACTGGTAAGCTCCGATGAAGCAATCAAAGGTATCTGGTGCGTACCAAAATATTCAAATCCACAGGGAATCACATACTCTGACAGAACGGTACAGAGATTTGCAAGACTGAAACCAGCAGCAAAAGATTTCCGTATTTACTGGGATAATGCATATGGCATTCACCACTTATATGAAGACAAACAGGATCACTTAATTGAAATCTTGATGGAATGTAAAAAAGAAGGTAATCCAGATATGGTTTACAAATTCTGTTCGACATCAAAAATCAGCTTCCCAGGTTCTGGTGTAGCAGCGATTGCAGCGTCAACTGCAAACTTAGCTGATATTCGTAAACAGATGAGCATCCAGACAATCGGACACGATAAGTTGAACCAATTACGTCATGCGCGTTTCTACAAAGATATTCATGGTATGGTAGAACACATGAAGAAACATGCGGACATTTTAAGACCAAAATTTGAAGCTGTTCTTGACGTTATGGAAAGAGAACTTGGAGGTCTGGAAATCGGAAACTGGATTAGACCACGTGGTGGATATTTCATTTCTTTTGATGCTTTGGAAGGTTGTGCAAAAGCAATTGTGGCAAAGACAAAAGAAGCTGGTGTGGTTATGACTGGCGCAGGGGCAACATTCCCATATGGAAAGGATCCAAAAGACAGCAATATTCGTATTGCACCATCTTTCCCAACACCGGAGGAGCTTTCTAAGGCAGCAGACGTCTTCGTGCTGAGTGTAAAATTGGTTAGTATCGATAAGATTTTGAAAGAAAAAACAGCGTAATTTTATACAGAATATATGGCGTGACTATGCGAAAGCAGGGTCACGCTTTTTCTATTATGTAACTATTGTACATTGGAGAGTTATGTATTTTGGTGTAATATTTGGAAATGCTAGAAATGGAAGAACAGTATATCGTTGCGGCAATGTAAAGAAAGTAGGAACTATAATGGAATCAGATAAAATCAAGATTCAGGGAAATTCAAGTGATTTGAGAGCAGAAAATGAGTTGGGAAAATGTAATAATTCAGAACAACCAGAAATGCACAGGGTGTTGGAGCTCGCCCTGGAAGCTGGATGTATCTTGTTAAAAAACGGAGCAGAAATCTTCCGTGTGGAGGAAACCATCTGGCATATTTGCAATCGTTATCATATAGAGCAGATGGATGCGTTTGTACTCAGCAATGGGATTTTCTTAACTGCCCATCAGAAGGGCGAAGAGAACTTTGCCAGAGTCAAATATGTCCCGCTGGCAAAAATACATCTGGGAATTGTCACAGAAGTAAATGCCCTGTCACGTGAGATTGCGGCAGGCAAGCTAGACATTGAAGAGGCATTTGCAAGGTTAGAAGAGATTGAAAAGATGCCGCCGAGAAAAGATTGGCAGCTTATCTTAGCATCAGGGCTCAGCTGCGGATCATTCTGTTACTTGACACAGAAAAATACACCAGCGAGCTGCATGGCCTTTGCCATCGGAATCGTTTTGTACATCTTTTTGTTGTTTGCGCGCAGATATAAACTGTCAAAACTTATTATTAACATCGTTGGAGGAGGTCTGATTACAGTGCTGGCTTTGATTGCGACCAGCCTGCCGCTGCCTTTTAAAGTGGGATTCAGCCAAGTAATCATTGGCTCCATCGTTCCACTGATTCCAGGAATGGCGTTTGTGAATTCGATTCGTGATATTGCAGACAGCGATTTCATCTCCGGGATTGTGCGAATGCTGGATGCGCTTCTGGTATTTGTTTATATTGCAGTTGGTGTGGGCTGCGTGCTTATCTTTTATGAACAGGTGCTGGGAGGAACCATACGATGATACAAAATATTGTGTGTTCCTTTTTGGGAACAGTTGGATTTTCGGTTGTGTCAAATGTGCCAAGGGAATTTGCTCTATATTGTGGATTGACGGGTATGACAGGTTTTGTTACCTATGTGCTCTTGCTGACGTATATGTCCCCGGCGTTTTCAGCATTTTTTGCAACAATGCTGGTGGTGCTTTTGTCCAGGATTTTTGCAGTTTGGAGGAAATGTCCGATTACCGTGTTTTTGATTCCGGGCATTATTCCGCTGGTGCCAGGAACGTATGTATATTATACGGCTTACTATTTTGTCATGAACGAGTTGAGTCTGGCGTTGGCGAAGGGGATTGATGCAATGAAGCTGGCATTTGCCATTGTGCTTGGAATTGTATTTATTGTTTCCATACCGCGACAATTCTTCAGCATTCAGTATTGGAAAAAACAGTTGTCACACCATAAGAATTAAGATATAATGAAGTTTAGCGAAAGCACAAAAGAACAGGAGTGTTAGGAACATGAGTAAAGTTAGAACAAGATTTGCACCAAGCCCAACAGGCAGAATGCATGTAGGAAACTTACGAACAGCTTTATATGCTTATTTGATTGCAAAACACGAAGGCGGAGATTTCTTACTTCGTATTGAGGATACAGACCAAGAGCGTTACGTAGAAGGCGCAGTAGATATTATTTACCGTACATTGGAAAAGACAGGTTTAATTCATGATGAAGGGCCTGACAAAGACGGCGGTTTTGGACCATACGTACAGAGCGAGAGACAAGCCAGCGGATTATATATGAAATATGCAAAACAACTGATTGAACAAGGGAATGCATATTATTGTTTCTGTGACAAAGAAAGATTGGAATCTTTGAAGAGTGAAGTAAAAGAAGGCGGAGAAGAAATCGTAGTATACGATAAACACTGCTTGCATCTTAGCAAAGAAGAGATTGAGGCAAACCTTGCTGCAGGCAAACCATACGTAATCCGTATCAATATGCCAACAGAAGGCACAACTACATTCCATGATGACATTTATGGAGATATCACCGTGCCAAACTGCGAATTGGACGACATGATTTTGATTAAATCAGACGGATATCCAACATACAACTTTGCAAACGTAGTAGATGACCACCTACAAGGCATTACACATGTCGTTCGTGGAAATGAATATTTATCATCTGCTCCAAAATACAACCAATTATATCAGGCATTTGGATGGGAAGTACCAACTTACGTACACTGCCCACTCATTACCGATGAGACACATAAGAAACTCAGCAAACGCTGTGGACATTCTTCATATGAAGATTTGGTGGAACAAGGATATTTGACAGAAGCGATTGTAAACTATGTTGCACTGCTTGGATGGAGTCCATCAGATAACAGAGAAATTTTCTCATTAGAAGAATTGGTAGAAGCATTTGATTACCGTCATATGAGTAAATCACCAGCTGTATTCGATACAGTGAAATTGAAATGGATGAATGGTGAATATCTTAAGGCAATGGACTTTGACAAATTCTATGAATTAGCACAAGCCTATATTAAAGAAGTTGTAACAAAAGACTACGATTTAAAGAAGATTGCTGCACTTGTGAAGACTAGAATTGAAATCTTCCCAGACATCAAAGATCAGATTGATTTCTTTGAAGAATTGCCAGAGTACGATACGGCAATGTACACACATAAAAAGATGAAAACAAACGAAGAGACATCTTTGGAAGTGTTAAAAGAAATCCTTCCACTTTTTGAAGCACAGGAAGATTACAGCAATGACGCATTGTATGAAGTGCTGAAAGGCTATGTAGAACAAAAAGGATGCAAGAATGGTTATGCAATGTGGCCGGTTCGAACTGCCGTATCTGGTAAACAAAATACACCAGGTGGTGCCACAGAGATCATGGAAATCTTAGGCAAAGAAGAATCGCTTGCACGTATCCGAAAGGGTATTGAATTACTTAGTAAATAATTTATTTGAGGACGGAGAAAAATCCGTCCTCATCTCATCAGAAAAGGGGTAATATATGAGTTTTAATTCAGCTCAACTTCAAGCCATTGCCCACAAAAAAGGACCCTGTATGGTTCTTGCCGGTCCCGGTTCCGGGAAAACTACCGTTATCACCAGAAGAATTGAACATTTGATTCAGAAGCACAAAGTAAAACCAGAAGAAATTTTGGTCATTACTTTTTCAAAAGCTGCGACAAAAGAGATGCGGGAGCGTTTTCATGCACTGAATCCAAAACAGCATTATCCGGTTACGTTTGGAACCTTTCACGGGATTTATTATGGGATTTTAAAATGGGCGTATAAATTAAATACAGAAAACATTTTGTCAGAAGAAGAAAAATATCAGCTATTATATCGAACTGTGGAACGAATGGAATTAGATATGGATGATGAGAAAGAGTTCATCCAAGACATTGCAGGGGAGATTGCGAATGTGAAAAATAATCAGATTCCTCTAAACGAATATCGTTCCCTTAGCTGTAATGAAAATATTTTCTGCCAGATTTACGAAGCATACGAAAAAGAACGGAACGCAAGGCGAAAAATTGACTTTGACGATATGCTGGTTCTGACGTATCAGTTGTTTGAAAAACGGCCAGATATTTTGAAAATGTGGCAGAATAAATACAAATACATATTGATTGACGAATTTCAGGACATTAACAAGGTGCAGTACGATGTGATCCGTATGCTTGCAGCGCCAGAAAATAATCTGTTTATTGTCGGAGATGATGACCAGTCGATTTATCGTTTCCGGGGAGCAAGGCCGGAGATTATGCTGAATTTTCCGAAAGATTATCCAGATACAAGACAAATAGTACTGGATGTCAATTATCGTTCTACGAAAGCAATTGTAAATGGCGCGGGCAGAGTGATAAAGCATAATCAAAATCGATATGCAAAACAAATTATTACATTGAATGAACAAGGTGCAACTGTGCATATTCAAGAAGTCCTACATCCAATTGAAGAAAGTAAGTATGTAATTAAAGAGATACAGGAAGCACAGAATAGAGACGTGCCGGCTTCGGAGATTGCAGTGTTGTTTCGCACAAACGTAGAGGCTAGAGCAATGGTCGAAACCTTTATGGAATACGGTATTCCATTTCGAATGAAAGAACATTTTCCAAACCTGTACGAGCATTTCATTGGACGAAATCTGATTACCTATATGAAAATGGCACTCGGCGATCGCACCAGAAAGTCTTTCTTAGAGATTATGAATCGTCCCAACCGTTATATCGGGCGTGATAGCGTAGAGCGAGGAGAAGTTTCTTTTGAAAATCTGCGGAAATATTATGAGGAAAAAGACTGGATGCTGGACCGCATTGACCAGTTAGAAGTAGATTTGCGCGTGATTCAGAGAATGGCTCCGTATGGGGCGATTCAGTATATCCGCAAGCATATTGGATATGATGAATTCTTGGTGGAATATGCTTATAAACGCAGGCTCAAGATTGAGGATTTACGTGAGGTTTTGCAGGAAATTGAAGAACGTGCAAAAGCATTCAAGACAATCGAGGACTGGTTCGCCTACATCGAAGAATATACGGCAGAATTAAAACGTCAGGCGGAGAACCGCTATGATAATTCGGAGGCTGTTACATTTATGACAATGCATGGGTCAAAAGGGTTGGAGTTTCACACAGTCTTTATAATTGGCGCAAATGAGAAGATTACGCCTTATAAGAAGGCGGAAACGATAGAGGAAATCGAAGAGGAGCGTCGGATGTTTTATGTTGCGATGACAAGAGCGAAGAAGAAGCTTGTGATTTCTTATACAAAGGAACGAAATGGGAAGAAGATGGAACCATCGAGGTTTGTGCAGGAACTGCTTCAGACATAGGAAGAAAAAACTTGTTAATCCCAATGAAAAATGTCATAATAGATATCAAAAAAATTATGCAGAAAAATACAAGAGGTAATCCATGAAAACAAATAACACAACACCAAAAGGCTATGCAGTCATCACTGGCGCAAGTTCCGGTATTGGTGCCGAATTTGCCAAACGTCTCGCAAAAGAAGGCTACCCATTAGTTCTCGTGGCAAGGAGAGAAGAACGGCTGAAAAAGTTAGCAGAGTTACTTGAAACTGAATGCATTGTGATGGCAGCAGATTTGTCTGATATGAAAGAATGCGAACGGCTGGTAAAAGGCCTGTTAGGAAAAGAAATCGATGTATGGATTAACAATGCAGGCTTCGGTTACTGTGGCGAAACACTCAATATTGAGAACCAAACAGAACTTGACATGATTGATGTTAATGTGAAAGCAGTACATCTGTTCACGAAATTGGTGCTGAAAGGTATGGTCGAGAAAAACAAAGGCTATATACTGAACGTGGCATCTTCAGCAGGGTTGCTCCCAGCAGGACCATACATGTCGACCTATTATGCAACAAAAGCGTACGTTACCAGTTTTACAAGAGGGGTAGCAGAAGAGTTACGTCGAAAACACAGTGATGTGTATGTCGGCTGTTTGTGCCCAGGACCAGTGGATACAGAATTCAACAAAGTGGCAAATGTAGAATTTGCCCTCAAAGGAATCTCCTCGTCTGCTTGTGCAAACTGTGCAGTGACCCAGATGTTCAAGAAAAAGATTACCATTGTTCCTACATTTAAGATGAAAGCCGCAGTGGTTGCCGGCAGACTGATTCCGGCAAAATTGTACATCCGGATTGCGGCGAAACAGCAGAGAAAAAAGATTTACAGATAGGAACCGAAATTATATTATCATTATATGAAAAAAGGATGAACACGGCGGTCATCCTTTTTTCAATCTCTAATTATTCTTCGTCTTCTAATTCTTCGAACTCCTGCTCGTCCAGCCATTCGTCGAATGCGTCTGCAGCTGCTTCGTATTCATCATCATCTTCGATGTTGTCCAAAGTTGGCTCTCCATCTTCTGTTTCCAGATAGCGGTAAATATATACATCACCGTCTTCTTCTGTACCTTCTTCATTTAATGGAAGTAATGCAATATATTCTTTGCCGTCTACTTCATAAATTGTAAGAACTGCACATTCGATTTCTTCATCATTGTCAAGTGTCAATGTTACAGTTACTTCTTCGTTGCATCCACAGTTGCAATCTTGATCGTGTTTACTCATAATGGATTCTCCTTTTAAATGAATTATTCGATATCCTAACTCTAACAGACATAGGAAAGAATTGCAAGAGGTAAAACTATTGACTTTCTGAGAAAAACAGCTAAAATAAAGTGATGACCCGTAGTAATAACATAGGGAGGAAAATATACGGAGATGAAAAAGAAAATTACAATACTTTTATTGCTGGTTTTATGCATGGTTCTGATGGCTGCATGTAAAAAAGCGGAAGAAACATTTGAAGATGAACTTGTAGGGGAACCACAACAGGAAGAAGAACAGGTAACTTACAAATTTGGTTATAGCTGCATTACGATGGATAATCCATATTTTATTAAACTGGAGACTTCCCTGAGAGATGCAGTGGAAGCAGAGGGACATACGCTGATTACCAAAGATGCGGAGTCAAATTCGCAGCTTCAGAAAGAGCAGATTAAGGAGTTGATTGATGAAGGAATTGATGCTATTTTCCTATCACCAGTGGACTGGATGGAGATTACACCGGCGATTGACATGCTTAACGAGGCAGGGGTGAAAATTATTAATATTGATACGCAGGTACAGGCATTAGACAAAGTAGATGCTTATGTGGGTTCAGATAATACCAACGCTGGATATTTGTGTGGACAGGATTTGCTAGAACGCCTTCCAGAAGGTGGAAAGATTATTATTGTAGAATGTCCGAATCGAAACTCTATCAACGAAAGAATCAAAGGTTTCGAGAAAGCAATTGCCAAGAATGGGTTCGAAGTAGTTGCCAGAATTGATGGTAAGGGTGATTTGGATGTGGCATTGCCAGAGGTAGAAGAAGTGTTAAAGAATAATCCGGACGTGGTGGCAATTATGTGTGGAAATGACCCGATGGCACTCGGCGCAGTGGTTGCAGCCAATACAGTTGGGGTCAATGATGTCATCATATATGGGATTGATGGTTCTCCAGAAGTGAAGGAAGAAATTGTAAAAGAAGGTTCTAAGATTGTGGCAACAGTCGCACAATCGATAGAGGAGATGGGAAAAGAAGCAGTTTCTGTTGCTTTGAAAATTATGAACGATGAAAAATATGAAAGTGTTACCTATCTTGAGACTTTCTGGATTGACAAGGAAAATGTGGCCGAATATGGAACTGACACCTGGCAGTAATATATGGCAATTATATTTGGAAAGGAATACAGAGTGCTAAGATTGCGTGATTTTCGCGCAATCTTTTTCTGTCTTTATACATCTTTTTTCTATGCAAAAAATGTCCTATCATGTATAATAAGAGAGGTAATGACGACTAAAGTAAAGAATCAGGAGAGCATGCAGATGAAGGAAAGAAAAGGATATCCTCTGCCACTTGGAGTTTCGGAAAAAGAAGGATATATCAATTTTTCTATGGCAGTAGAAAGTGGAAAAGAATGTGTTTTAAAATTGTATAAAAAGGATGCAGAAGAGCCAGAGATGGAGATAGCGCTTCCGGAAGCCGATGCGGTTGGTGAAGTACGTTTTGTTGCACTTCCTAAATCAAAGGTAAAAGGAATGGAATACAACTATGAAATTGGCGGAAATGTGTTTGTAGACCCATATGCAAAATCTGTGGTTGAAAAGGACGATGTTCATGTGCGTGGCCGCGTTATGTTGGACAAATATGATTGGGAAGAAGACAAGCCTTTAGAGTTACCATATCATGGGGTGGTTGCTTATAGCCTGCATGTCAAAGGATTTACGAAACATAGTAGTTCAAAAGTGAAGAAAAAAGGAACCTTTCAAGGTGTGATAGAAAAGATTCCATATTTACAGGAGCTTGGCATTAATCAAATCCAATGTATGCCGATTTACAGCTTCGAAGAAGCAAAGAAATACAAAAACTATTGGGGATATGGAGATGCTTTCTGTTTTGCAGTGAAAAATGCATACGCTGCTGGGAAAAATGCAGAGCGTGAACTCAAAGATATGGTGAAGGCATGCCACAAGGCAGGAATTGAAGTCGTTTTGAATCTGCCATTCGCACAAAAAACACCAAAGCAACTGATTGTAGAGTGTCTTCGCTATTATGCGATGGAATATCATGTGGATGGATTTATCGTGAACCCATTTACTGCCCCGATGGATAGCATTTCGTCTGACCCAATTTTAAAGAAAACGAAGATTTTACAGAATAAAGACGATTTTCAGTATGTCATGCGTCGCTTCTTAAAAGGAGACGAAGGCATGATTGACGGTGTGATGTGGTGGCTCAAACAGCAGACGAGCATGAGCGGAAGTTGTAATTATATGACAAACCATACGGGATTTACACTGGCTGACCTTGTATCTTATGATGAAAAGCATAATGAAGAAAACGGAGAAAATAATCACGATGGGCCAGATTACAACTGCAGCTGGAACTGTGGCGTGGAAGGTCCAACCCGTAAAAAAGCAATTATCGAACTTCGCAAAAGACAAGTGAGAAATGCATTTTTCTTATTATTGTCGGCACAGGGGACTCCTTGTATTTTAGCTGGTGATGAGTTTGGCAATACACAAAAAGGAAATAATAACGTATATTGTCAAGATAACGAAATTTCTTGGTTGAACTGGAGAGGTTTAGAAAAAGAGAAAGAACTTTTTGCATATGTGAAGGCACTCATCGCCCTTCGAAAGAAATATACAATTTTGCATTTGGAAAAGCCACTTTTAGGCGTTGACCGGACAAGCTGCGGGGTTCCAGATGTTTCTTACCATGGAGAAAGTGCATGGCAGGCACCAGTTGGCATGCAGAGCAGACAGCTGGGCGTATATTATCATAATGCGAAAGAAGAGGTATCTGATTGCTTTGTCGCATATAATATGTATAGTGATGCACATTCGTTTGCACTTCCTACGCTGCCAAAAGGAAAGAAATGGTATCGCATTTTTACGACCGCAGACGCAGCCTATGATGGAAAAGAAAGCGTAGAGAAGAATCAAAAAGAAACAACTGTGGATGGAAGAACCATTGTTATGTTTGTTGGAAGGTAAATGATGAAAGAAAGACAGATAGGAATCAATACATTTACATTAAAGATGATTGCAATCGTGTCGATGCTGATAGACCATATCGGCGCAGTGCTGTTTCCTCAATACGAAATCTTTCGTATTTTAGGGAGACTTGCATTTCCAATTTTCGCATACACATTGGTAGAAGGATTTATGCATACACACGATGTGAAAAAGTATATGCTGCGTCTTGGCGCGTTGGCATTGATTTCTGAGATTCCATTTGATTTAGCGTTTAATGGCGCTATTTTGGAATTTGGACATCAGAATGTATTTTTTACTTTATTTTTAGGAATTTTGATGTTGTATCTCGCGCTAAGAGCACCGACAAACTGGCAGCGGGTGATAACCATTGTGGCAATGCTGGTTTTGGCAGACCTTTTGCGCACGGATTATAGCAGCATGGGACTTTTGATGATTTTCTGGTTTTACCAGTTTCGCGAAAACAAGCTTGTAAAATACATTGGAATTGCTTTGGTTAATGTGCTTTGCATGGGCGGCATCCAAATTTATGCGATTCTGTCGCTGATTCCGATTGCGCTGCATAATGGGGAACAAGGGCGCAAGTGCAAAGCGTTTTTCTACGGATTTTATCCCGTGCATTTGCTTGTGTTGTATTTCATTTGCCTGTTAATGTGAAAAATTTGTTGCGAGTGTAAGATGGATGAGACTCACAGAAAATATTTCATGCGAGTGTAAGATGGATGGGCTCACAGCAAAATATTTGTTGCAAAGTGCACCTTGTGGTGGTGCAAATACAATTCAGATAAGAAATTATAAGAAAAGAGAAGATAAGATGAAAGCATGGCAGCATTTTTGTACAATTACACATCATAAAATATTAGTTGCGAAAGGGTGTTTTCGCGTTGGATTATATCGGCAGGGATTACTTCATGACATGTCGAAGTATGGCTGGACTGAGTTCCGTGTAGGAGCGAAATACTTTCAGGGAACGCGCAGCCCAAACAACGCAGAGCGAGAAGAGGTAGGATATTCTTCATCGTGGCTGCACCACAAGGGACGCAACAAACATCATTTTGAGTATTGGATTGATTATTCTACAGATGGAGACGGTAAATTAGCTGGGATGAAAATGCCGGATAAATATATTGTCGAGATGGTTATGGACCGGATTGCGGCATCGAAGATATACATGAAAGAAAAATATACGGATCGAAGTCCATTGGAATATTATAGCCCTAATAAGGATAAGATTATTTTGCATGAACATACGAGAGAGCTTCTAGAGAGGCTTCTTAATATGCTGGCTGAGAAGGGCGAGGACGAGACGTTCCGGTATATTAGGAGAGAAGTGCTGAAGAAATAGTGGTGGCGAAGAAATATCCTGCAATACCCAAAGCTTTTCGTATAACTAGGGTATTACAGGATATTATATTTACTCTGGATAGTATAACTGAGCATCTGTAATATTCAGAAGCACTTCGTTCAAATACTTCTTCGCCAGATATCTCGCCATCGGCAGATTCATATCTAAATAATTTCCGCAATCTTTTGCAGAAGCCCCAGGCACTTCATCATAAAAATCAGCAATAAACTGGAACAACTCAATCATAAGAGGAACGATATCTTTTGACTCATAATCTCCTGCAAGCAAAAGATAGAATCCAGTACGGCATCCCATTGGTCCGAAGTAGATAATCTTTGCCCCAAATTCATTGTGGTTGCGCAAGAAAGTTGCGGCCAAGTGTTCAATGGCATGCATTTCAGCTGTATTCATAACTGGCTCATCATTAGGACTAGTCATTCTTAAGTCAAAAGTAGTAATCGTTTCATTCCCAACAGGGTCTTTTCTCGAAACATATACTCCCGGTACTAATTTGATATGGTCTATTGTAAAACTTGTAATCTTTTCCATATACTTCCTCCTAAATTTTAGGCGTGTAGCCTTTGCTTAAACTGTACAAAGATATTATACAGATAACATTTTGATAAGACAAGCCAAAACATATGCAAAATATGAGATGCATGTAAATCCCATATAAAACAAGATGAAATCTGATTTTATATATGATATACTAACAGAGTACTTGGAGGAAAAGCGAATGAAATTATACATAATCAGACACGGACAGACCGATTGGAATCGAGCGCGAAAATTGCAGGGATGCACAGACATACCGCTCAATGAATATGGTCGTTACGTGGCAGAATTGACAAGAGATGGTCTCAAAGATGTTCCGTTTGACGTTGCATTTACAAGTCCATTGTCTCGTGCAAAAGAGACAACGGAGATTATTTTAAAAGACAGAGATGTGCCGATTATCGAAGAAGAGAGAATTTTAGAAGTAAACTTTGGCGGTTATGAAGGAGAGGATTTCAGACTGGGAGATGAAAACCTGCAAAACTTTTTCTCCAGACCAGAACTCTATCATCCAGTAAACGGCAGCGAATCCATGGAATCGATTGTTGAACGAACGGAAGCATTTCTGTCCGAATTGTATGCAAATCCAAAGTATCAGGACAGTACGATTCTAATTGCGACGCATGGAGCGGCGCTCAGTGGATTACTTTGCAACATCAAAAACTGGCCGATTGCGGATTTTTGGAAGGGCGGATTACATAAAAACTGTGGTTTCTCTATCGTGGAAGTGAAAGATGGAGTGCCAAAGATTTTAGAAGAAGCCATTGTGGCATATGATGAGGCAGAACTTGCTAAGAAAAAGTGGAAATCAAGCTGTAAGTAATGTAGAAAATAAAGGAATAAAGCGATGGAAAAAGCAATAAAAAGAGGGAAGGAAAAACTTATCGGCGCAGCCATTCTGATCATGCTGCTGATGATTTGCACAAGCTGTGCGCTTCTTGTGCCAAAGGAGGCACCGCCATATATGGAAATCCTTGTGGAAGATATAGTGTTTGAAGATAAGTTCTATTATGAACAGCTTTCGGATGAAGATCAGATTGTCTATAAAGAGATTTATCAGGGACTTATGGATCAGAAGGAAAAAATCTATGTACATAGTATAGATGCAGAGAGCGTTAATAAAATTTTTGAAAATGTAATCTATGATTTTGCAGAGATTTTCTGGATAGACGGGACAGCCGTTTCGACTACCTTTGATGATACATATTATTCAGAATACCATACCGTGATAGAAGTGAATTACACGTATTCTGACGAGGAAAGAGCGCAGAAAGAGACTGAAATCGAAAGCGCAGTGACAGAAGTCATAAATGGCATTCCATCGGAACTAAATGAATATGAAAAAATCAGATATGTATACGAATATCTGATAAACAATGTTTCATATGTAGAGGAGGCACCAGACAATCAGAATCTTTACAGTTCTCTGGTAAGAAAAGAAACAGTATGTGCAGGTTATGCAAAGGCAACGCAATATTTATTGAATCGACTAGGCGTCTATTGTACTTATGTGGTTGGCACCACTACAAGAGATGGTGAGACAGAAAACCATGCATGGAATATCGTGCGGTGCGCCGGAAACTATTATTATGTGGATGTGACATGGGCAGATCCAATTGTCGATGAGGAAAATCCACTGGCAGTAAACGAGTTAGCTTATGATTATCTTTGCTGCAGCCAATCAGATTTGGCAGAAACCCATGTATTACAAGAGGGGTATGATTACCCAGCGTGTCATTCAGGAGACTTAAATTATTACCGTCTAAACGACATGTTTTATGAAACAGCAGATGAACAGCAGCTACTAAACAAATTACGCGCATCCATTGATGCAAAGGCGGAAAGTGTCGTATTTAAATTTGCGGATGCTGCATCGTATGAATATGGAAGACAATTGATGTTAGATAAATTAATGAACTCTGCAGCAGAATATTTGTGTAACAGATACCGATTAAATCAAGTGGAATATTACTATGCAGAGGATGCCGTACTTCATAAGTTTGCGGTGTACTGGTCTTATGAGTAAAACGATAGTATTTTAAATGCAGTATTTATGGCACTGCGATTGTATCACTGTCTTGACGGGCATTGGAAAAAAGTGTTACACTTAGGAAAGATGAAATTTGGAGGAATGAATCATGATTAACGATAAAAAAGTATTATTCAGTGGCATGCAGGCAACAGGAAATTTGACATTGGGAAATTATCTTGGTGCGCTCAAAAACTGGATTACATTGAGCGATGAATATGAATGTTTCTATAGTGTAGTAGATATGCACTCGATTACAGTAAGACAGGACCCTGCAACACTTCGTAAGAGAGCGAGAGCACTTCTCACACTTTACATTGCAGCTGGCCTTGACCCAGAAAAGAACTGCATTTACTATCAATCACACGTATCAGGACATGCAGAACTTGCATGGATTTTGAATTGCTACACATACATGGGTGAATTGAATCGTATGACACAGTTTAAAGACAAAGCAGCAAAACACGCAGACAATATTAATGCTGGTTTATTTACTTACCCTGTACTTATGGCAGCAGATATCTTATTATTCCAGGCAGATGTCGTTCCAGTAGGTATCGACCAAATGCAGCACTTGGAATTAACACGCGATATCGCACAGAGATTTAACGGAATCTATGGCGATGTATTTACGGTGCCAGAAGCATACATTGGAAAAGTTGGAGCGAAGATTATGTCTCTGCAAGACCCAACAAGAAAAATGTCGAAATCTGACGAAAATCCAAACGCGAGCATTTACCTTATGGATGACCCGGATACGATTATCCGCAAATGTAAACGTGCAGTGACAGACTCAGAAGCTCAGATATTATATCGTGATGAACAACCAGGCGTGAAGAACTTAATCGACATTTACAGCGCTTGTACAAACAAAACACCACAGGATGTTGTAAAAGAATTCGAAGGAAAAGGCTATGGCGATTTCAAAATGGCAGTGGGTGAAGCAGTGGTATCTGTGTTAAAACCGCTTCAGGACGAAGTTGCAAGATTGGAAAAAGACAAAGCGTATATTGACGGCATTATCAAGAATAATGCAGAAAAAGCAAGTTATTATGCTATGAAAACTTTAAGAAAAGTACAGAAAAAGGTGGGATTCCCAGAAAGAATTCGCTAGTAATATATAAGAGGTGGCAATGATGATTTTTGAAAATATGGACCGAATCGTTTTTGCAGGCGATTCGGTAACAGATATGGACAGTGTAAAACCAGTAGGAGAAGGTCTTTTTGACAAACTTGGAAAAGGCTATGTCCGAATCATTGACAACATGCTGGCAGCAGTTTATCCTGAAATCAAGGTTCGTGTTACAAATTCAGGAGTCTCAGGAAACACAAGTCGTGATTTACTTCAAAGATTTCAAAGAGATGTTGTGGATTTAAAACCAGACTGGGTTTCTATCTGTATTGGCATCAATGACGTGTGGCGTCAATTTGATACTCCGGCAATGACAGATGCACAGGTATTTCCAGATGAATATGAGAGTAATGTGGAACAGATGATTACATCTGTGAAAGGTAGTGTAAAAGGAATCTTTATTTTATCTCCATATTACATGGAGCCAAATCGTGAAGATGCAATGCGTGCAAGAATGGACGAGTATGTTGCAATCTGCAAAAGACTTGCAGAAAAACATGGCTGTATTTTTGTTGACTTCCAGCAATTATATGAAGATTATTGTAAAGTGCGTCATTCAACATTTATTGCGTGGGATAGAGTGCATCCGAATACTGTAGGTGCTACACTTATGGCAAGAGCATTTTTAGATAAATGCGGATTTGATTATAATCATCAATTGAAATAAACAGGAAGGGTTCGATTAGAACCCTTCTGTTTTTCTCAACACTATTATAAATAATTATGTATCAAGGAGAGTACGATGAGAAATATAAAATTAGTTTTAGAATACGACGGAAGCCGCTACCAAGGCTGGCAGAGATTAGGGAAAGACGAGTCGACCAACACGATTTCCAATAAAATTGTAGAAGTTATTAAAAAGATGACAAACGAAGACGTAGAACTTTTCTGCGGAGCCAGAACTGAAGTCGGTGTGCATGCATATGGACAAGTGGTCAATTTCAAGACAACAACAGATATGACACTCATCGAAATCAAGCGTTATCTGAACCGTTATCTTCCAATGGATATCGCAGTAATTGAAATCGAGGCGATGCCAGAACGCTTTCATGCACAGCTAAATGCGGCTTCGAAAGTTTATCTATACCGCATGGCAATCAACGATGTGCCAAGTGTATTTGAAAGAAAATACGTGTATCATTCATTCAAAAAGCCAGATGTGGAAGCAATGAAACAGGCAGCGCAAGTTTTAGTAGGAAAACATGATTTTAAAAATTTCTCTACAGTAAAGAAGAACAAATCTACCGAGAAAGAAATCTATGACATCGACATTTACGAAGATGGGAATGAGATTCAATTCACCATCAGCGGAAATGATTTCCTTCACAATATGGTGCGTATGATTCTTGGCACCCTTATTGATATCGGACTTGGCAATCGCAAGAAAGAAGAGATTGAAGCGATTTTTGCAGGCAAAGATGGAGTAGTTTCCAGTGCCCCGGTCGACCCAAAAGGGCTCTATCTTCAGGAAGTTCACTATAAATAGGAAACGCCAGTGAAAACACGGCTTGCTATTTTTGTCTTCTCATGGTAAGATAAGCGTTGGTAAATATAGAGTTTAGTACACAGTTATGGAGGAAATTCATACATGATCAGCACAAGTAACATTACATTGCGCGTTGGAAAAAAAGCATTATTTGAAGATGTAAATGTAAAATTTACAGAAGGCAACTGCTACGGACTCATCGGAGCAAACGGTGCCGGTAAATCTACATTTTTAAAAATTTTATCAGGAAAGTTAGAGCCTACAAAGGGAGAGGTAATCATCACTCCAGGACAGAGACTTTCTTTCTTACAACAGGACCACTTTAAATATGATGAGTACCTGGTTCTCGATACAGTCATCATGGGAAATAAGAGACTGTATGAAATCATGAAAGAAAAAGACGCCCTGTACATGAAAGAAGATTTCACAGAAGAAGATGGAATCAAAGCCAGCGAATTAGAAGGTGAATTTGCGACCATGGACGGCTGGAATGCAGAGTCTGATGCGGCAACCCTTTTAAATGGTCTTGGAATTGATACAGAATTACACTATAAATATGTAAAAGATTTGACAGGTCCAGAAAAAGTCAAAGTGCTTCTTGCACAGGCTTTATTTGGAAATCCAGATATCTTACTTTTGGACGAACCTACCAACCACTTGGATTTAGATGCCATTGCATGGTTAGAAGAGTTCCTCATCAACTTTGACAATACGGTAATCGTGGTATCCCATGACCGTTACTTCTTAAATAAAGTTTGTACACAGATTGCAGATATCGATTATGGTAAGATTCAGTTATACGCAGGTAACTACGATTTCTGGTACGAATCAAGCCAGTTGATGATTCGTCAAATGAAAGAAGCCAACCGTAAGAAAGAAGAAAAGATTAAAGAATTACAAGAATTCATTTCCAGATTTAGTGCCAATGCGTCAAAATCAAAACAAGCTACTTCTCGTAAGAGAGCATTGGAAAAAATCCAGTTGGATGAGATGCGTCCATCCAGCAGAAAATATCCATACATTGACTTCAGACCAAATCGTGCGATTGGAAACGAAGTCTTGATGGTAGAAGGACTTTCAAAAACGATTGACGGCGTAAAAGTATTGGATAATTTGTCATTTACAATCGGCCGTGAAGATAAAGTTGCATTTGTCGGCGGAAATGAATTAGCAAAAACTACTTTATTCAAGATTCTCATGGGAGAAATGGAGCCGGACGAAGGAACTTACAAATGGGGTGTTACAACATCACAAGGCTACTTCCCAAAAGACAGCTCACACGAATTTGACAATGACGATACTATCGTAGAATGGCTTACACAATATTCCGAAGAAAAAGATGTTACTTATGTACGTGGATTCTTAGGAAGAATGTTATTCGCAGGCGATGATGGCGTGAAGAAAGTAAAAGTTCTCTCAGGTGGAGAAAAAGTACGCTGCTTATTATCAAAATTGATGATTTCAGGAGCAAACGTACTCATCCTTGACGAACCTACGGACCACTTAGACATGGAAGCAATCACAGCACTTAACAACGGAATGATAAAATTCCCAGGTGTCTTATTATTTGCTTCTCGTGACCACCAGATCGTACAGACCACAGCAAACCGTATCATGGAAATCGTTCCAGGCGGCAAGTTAATCGATAAGATTACGACTTACGATGAATATCTGGAAAGCGATGAGATGGCAAGAAAACGTCAGACATACACAGTTATGAATGTGGAAAATGAATTAGAAGACGAAGAATAGAATTACGAAAAAGAAAAGGGATAGCCCCGTTCGCAGGAACGAGGCTATTTTTTCGGCCCTTTTCCAGGATTTCCATTTGCGCCTTTCATTTGGTTACGCATCATGGTTTGGACGAGCTGTACAGTTTTGTCAATATTTTGCTGCTCAGCAGGAGATTTGCCCTGTTTCAGCACTTGTAAAATTAAAGACATTTCATCGGGAGTAAATTGGATGCCTCTCTTATTGGCATTCATAATCAGGGACATCATAATTGGTGCCATGGCACTTCCAGATTTTCCCTCCACCTGAGATGCAGCCATTTTAAATAGTTCTAATTTTGCCGGGTCCATATCTTTTAAAGCCGGGTCATTAATCCAATCTATCATCGTTATTACCTCCTTCGGATGAATTGCGATTGTTCTCTGGTTCATTCTCGCCAGAAAACATCGTATTGTACATTTCGAACATACTCTGCTGTTCAGGCGTAAGCATGCCTTGCATCATAGACATCGGGTCGAAGTCTCCATCGGCTCCGGAAGCTTCCTGAAAACTCTGGAACATTTCCATCATACTCATCATATTCATAAGGTTGTCAATCGATTCACAGGCAGAAGAGGGCATATAAGGTCTTAATTCCTGAATGATGTCCTGGGTAGAATGAGCAGTCTGCCTGAAAGAACGAAAAGAAGCAAGTGTATTCTGAAATTCCACGAATTTTACATAAATGGCCATGATGCGCTGCGTCTGCGGAGGCAGATATGGAATTAGTAATTTCGTGATTTGCAGAGACTGTGTTGTAATTCTGCAGTCGAAAGGGGTCATTTGCGTGATGTTCCAATCTTCCATAAGTGCCTCCAAAAACTTACGTTGTCAATATATATGAATCAGAAATGGAAAATATGTAAAAGAGTCCGCAAAAAGCGAACTCTTAGATAAAAACTAGCATCCGCAGTCGTTGTCACAACCACATCCGCAGCCGCTTCTGCCGAACAAACCATTGTTGCCGCTGCAGAAGATTAAGATGAGGATGATCCAGATACAGCTGTTGTTGCCACAGTCGTTGTCACATCCACAGCCGCTTCTGTTCATTCCGAAGCCGTTACCGCAGAATAAGAGGATTAAGATAATCCAGATACATGAATTGTTATTGCAGCCACATCCGCAGCCAGATCTTTCGTTACGTCCACATCCAAAGTTTGAACTTAAGTCTCCCATAATGAAGCCTCCAGAAATTTTATTTACAGTTCATAATATGTAACAGGTGAAAATGTGTGCATGAGATTTTTGAATGTTTATTGACAATGCAAAAAAATTTTTATATTATATATTGATTGGAAATAATCCGATAAAAAGGGAGGAAATAAAAATGTGCGGAATTGTAGGATTCACAGGGAATCAGCAGGCAGCACCTATTTTATTAGAAGGTCTGGCAAAGCTGGAATACAGAGGCTATGACTCAGCAGGTATGGCTGTACGAAATGATTCAAATAAGGTGGAAGTAGTAAAAGCAAAAGGAAGACTGAAGATACTTGCAGCGAAGACAAACAATGGTAAGGCACTTGTTGGAACATGCGGTATTGGTCATACACGTTGGGCAACGCATGGGGAGCCATCCGAAGATAATGCACATCCACATTGCAGCGATGATGGAGAAGTAGTTGCTGTTCACAATGGAATTATCGAGAATTATCAGGAAATTCGAGAAAAATTGTTGAAAAATGGATATGTATTTTATTCACAGACAGATACAGAAGCAGCGGTAAAACTCATTGACTATTACTATAAGAAATATAACATGGGGCCAATCGATGCCATTAACCGTACCATGGTTCGTATCCGTGGTTCTTACGCACTAGCAGTGATGTTCCGTGAGTATCCGGGAGAAATCTGGGTAGCTAGAAAAGACAGCCCGATGGTAATTGGTATTGCAGATGGAGAATCTTATGTAGCATCTGATGTACCTGCAATTTTGAAATTTACACGTAATGTATACTATATTGGCAACTTGGAAATTGCAAAACTTCAAAAAGGAGAAGTGCATTTCTACAATCTGGATGGCGATGAGATTCAAAAAGAACTGACAGAAATCAAATGGGATGCTGAAGCTGCTGAAAAAGGCGGATTTGAACATTTCATGATGAAAGAAATCCACGAACAGCCAAAAGCAGTGCAAGATACGTTGAATTCGGTTGTGAAAGATGGAAAGATTGATTTTTCGAATCTTGGGATTACAGAAGAAGAGATTCAAAGCTATAGCCAGATTCATATTGTGGCATGCGGTTCCGCTTATCACGTAGGTGTTGCAGCACAGTATGTGATAGAAGATTTGGTGAGAGTACCAGTCAGAGTAGAACTGGCATCAGAATTCCGTTATCGTAAGCCGCTATTAGCGAAGGATGAACTGGTCATCATCATTAGTCAATCAGGAGAGACAGCAGATAGCCTTGCAGCACTCCGTGAAGCAAAAAATAAGGGTGTAAAAACACTTGCGATTGTCAACGTGGTAGGAAGTTCGATTGCAAGAGAGGCAGACCATGTATTCTACACTTTGGCGGGACCAGAAATTTCTGTTGCAACTACGAAAGCATACAGTACACAGCTCATTGCAATGTATGCGCTGGCGATTGAATTCGCGAAAGTCAGAGGCGAAATGGGTGAGGAGAAATACGCGGAACTGATTGCCGAACTTGGAACGATTCCTTGCAAAATCGAGCGAATTTTGGATGATAAAGAACGTATTCAGTGGTTTGCAGCAAAATTTGCCAGTGCGAGAGATGTTTTCTTTATCGGAAGAGGCATGGACTATGCTATTAGTTTGGAAGGAAGCCTCAAATTAAAGGAAATCAGTTATATTCATTCGGAGGCTTATGCGGCAGGCGAACTTAAGCACGGCACCATCAGTTTGATTGAAGATGGTACGTTGGTAGTCGGTGTCCTTACTCAGCAGGATTTATATGAAAAGATGATTAGTAATCTGGTAGAAGTTAAGAGCCGTGGTGCGTATTTGGTTGGACTTACAAGTTATGGAAATTACAGCATCGAAGATACGGTTGATTTTACAACATATATTCCGAAAACAGATGAACATTTTGCAACCAGCTTGGCAGTAGTGCCATTGCAGTTGATGGCATATTATGTGAGTGTGGCAAAAGGTTTGGACGTGGATAAGCCGAGAAATTTGGCAAAGAGTGTAACGGTAGAGTAAAAAATATAGCATGTCAAAAGTACTTGATGTATATAGCCTAGAAACACTAGAAAATGGTGGTTTCTAGGCTTTTGTTTGCCCAGCATGGGCAAACTCTTAAGGGTGAAAGTCCCAGCATGGTCGGCTTGGAAAACAGCATATCTGCATGGATATGCAAGACCAGCCCGTTGTCATGACGTACACAAAGTGAAATTATTTCTGATTTTTCTTGTTATATACGGGCATTTAATTGAGCCAAGAATTTGGCAATCAGATGTGCTTATGGTACAATATCGTTGGAT
Organism: Tyzzerella sp.; assembly: GCA_017472665.1. GTDB lineage: Bacteria > Bacillota > Clostridia > Lachnospirales > Lachnospiraceae > Faecalimonas. The sequence goes on from JAFUOS010000013.1 coordinate 156,854, forward strand.
TTATCTGATCCATATGCCATTGTTCAGTTTTATATCAGGACTCTTCTTGCATAATGCGAAAGGATGCAAAAAACAACTTGCGAGAAAATTTCCATTATACATTCTATTACAGACGATTGCTGTTATTGTGGGAAAAGGGGCGATTAAACCGTTAACTCCTTTTTGGCATCTGTGGTACTTATTAAGCTACTGCATATGGCTATGCTTCGCGTGGATATGGTTCCGTTTTTGTAAGGGCAAAGGAAAGCTGATAATTCTGATAGGTTCTGTTGTGATTGGATGTATTGCCGGTCTTGTTCCGTTTGTTGGGCGTGAATTGTCATTATCGAGAACACTGGTTTTCTTCCCGTACTTTTGGATAGGTCTAATATGCAATTCGGATTTCCCTTGGAAAAAACTTCGGCTTGTTGGTATTGCATCGTTTGTATTGTCTTTTCTTCTGATAGTTTGTGGCGGTAACAACATTTCGGTAGTTTATTTATATCATGCTGCACCGCACGGAAATCTCAAAAACGGTATTTTGTATGTAACACATATGCTGATGCGGTGGCACGGAAATTTATATGGCATTGTTCCTAAGGAAAGGAGGGATAATAGGTGGCGACCTTTCAAAACGTCTATGAAGAATATGCTCAGCCGGTCTATCGATTCCTCTTATCCCTGACAGGAAATGATGATTTGGCAGAGGAACTTCTGTCAGAAACCTTTTATCAAGCGTTTCGGCATATTGATAAATTTGAGGGTAGATGCAACCTTTACACTTGGTTATGTCAGATTGGGAAAAACGCATGGATCAAGGAATGCTGTAGGAATAAGAGATATAGTGAAATAAGTTTAGATGATTTGGACATTCCTGATAATCAACCTTCGTTGGAGGAGACGGTTATCAATAAGGAAATGTATCGCAAAGTTCTCAAGGCACTACAAGATTTGGAAGATCCCTATCGAGATGTGTTTATATTACACGCTATCGGTGAGGTCAAGTTAAAGGAAATTGCCTGTATTTATGAAAAAACAGAAAGTTGGGCGAGAGTTACATATTTTAGAGCAAAACAACGAATTGCACAGGAGGTATCGAAATGAAATTAGATTGCAAAGTCATAGAGGATTTATTACCGCTATATTTAGATAATATGTGTTCTGAACAATCGAGAAAAATGGTTGAAGAACACTTAGCGGAATGTGAAGAATGCCGACGCTTGGTTAAGAGCACACAAACCGTTCAGATCCCGCATATTGAACCGGAAAAGCCTGCTGCAGACAGTGCAGTGAAAAAAAGCTTTAAGAAAATCCGTTTTCGCTGGTGGATATCCGTTTTGGCTGTACTGATTCTTGTGCCGGTTATATTCCTCGGATGGAATCAATACCATGGTCGTGGAGTTCATTATACAAACATTTATGAAATGCAGATCGGCAATGCCTTTATGAAATGCTTAGACGAAGGTGATTATGAAAAAGCATACCAATATATTGATATTGATGGCTTAAAACAAGAATGGTTAGAGCAATGGTTTGATGAAAAAAACTTGAAAATATCCAGTCAGACGGCCTTGCAAAATTCTGTGAATACGGAGCGAAAGTAGAGGAAAACGGTGGAATTCAGGGATACGAGTATATAGGAATATCACTTTACGCTCAGGATAATGACAGTACACCTATTTATCAAATAATATTCAAGATAAACTATGCGGGCGAAGAAACACTATTTGATATTATGGTTTCCGATGATGGTATTGAATATTTTAGCGGAAGCGAAAGTTTCATTACAGATCCACTTGCACAATTCGCTATTTGGAGTGAGTATCTTTGGCAAGATTATGAAGGGTGTTACTATGATCCTGATTCGAAAGATTATGTTTATCCGAATGGAAAATAGTAAGCTATAAAACTTGCTACACGGCAGTTGAAAGGCGTCGCTACGGCGGTGCCTTTGCTTATGCACACCGTGACTCGCCACCATTGATTTTTATACTGTTTAAGGTGGAGTTGAGCCGACATAAACAGTATGGCATTTTGAATTATTCAAAGCCGTTACATATGAGCATCTGATTTGAAGCGAGAGTTAACGCTCCCGCCGATTATTAGTGTTGATATGTAACGGCTTTTTATTTTTTCTCGAAAGTCAGTTGTACTTAAAAAACTGAATGACCGTCTGAATGGGATACTCCGCCAAGACTTCTCTTATGGGAACGAGCGAGAAAACGCCGCTGAAAAAGCAGGGGCAGGAACGACATTCGGGTAGAACGGCAAAACCAAAGATACCTGCCGAAAGGAGTGATTGAAAATGCAGATGACCAAAGGTGAACGACTTGTAGCCGAAATGCTCGGAGATATACCGCAGACGGGGATGCCCGTGCTGACCGAGGAACACCCATTTCTTCGGAAAGTAATTGCCTTTATGAAAACGAGAAAAGAATGGATCGGTACGGCTACCGATCTGCTGAACGCTGTCGGAGATAATTACACCCCGCCCAATACTGTCACCAAATTGTTGCGGAAATATGATTATCAGTATCTATACAAGGAAAAAGGAATTGGTAAGTGCAGATGAAAGAATTTTAGGCGATGATGGAAATGTAGATTTGACTAAATTCTTCCCGATAACCTATGATCCGGCTCATTATGGATACTATAGATTAGGGGAAAAAGTAGGAAATGCATTTAGCGATGGTAATCAGTTAAAGTAATAAAAATATATTGAGCAATAGGAAAGTTTTTCAACCAATACTTAACCATCGTTCAATTGTAAATATATCCCTCTTTTGCTATGATGAAATCAAAGCAAAGGGGGATTTTCTATGCAGATAGGTGACGTAATAAAGAAATACAGAAAAGAAAAAAATATCACACAAGAAGAAATGGCAAGACGTTTGGGCGTGACGGCTCCAGCAGTCAGCAAATGGGAAAATGGAGCAACGGTTCCAGATATTATGCTTCTTGGTCCGATTGCCCGCTTGTTTGAAATTTCCATTGATACGTTATTATCTTTCCAAGAGGAACTTTCGCCGAAAGAGATAGCAGACTTGGTGCAGGCATTAGACAAGCGTTTTAATGAAGAATCTTATGATGAAGTATTTCATTGGGCGAAAAAGAAGTTCGAAATGTATCCAAACAGTAAGCAGTTAATCTGGCAAATGGCTCTGATACTAGATGCTCGTCGTATGACAATGGATGTACCTAATTTAGATAAGTATGATAGTTACATTCTTGATTGGTACAGTCAGGGACTAAGCAGTGATGATGAAAGAATCAAGACGAGTGCAGCAGATTCGTTGTTCAATTATTATGTTAGAAAAGAAGAGTATGAAAAGGCAGAAGAATACCTCAAGTATTTTTCAGAGCAGAATCCAATGCGGAAGCAGAAACAGGCTTTAATATACAGTAAGACTAATCGGGTGCATGAAGCATACAAGTCTTATGAAGAGATTGTGTTTTCTTCTTCTCAGATGTTGAGTTTAGTATTTAATAGTATTTACATGCTTGCAGTAAGCGAGGGGAATATGGAGAAGGCTCACAAAATGATAGACAAGCGGGAAGAGTTGGCGCGTCTTTTTGAAATGGGTAGATACCAGGAAGTGTCAGCAAGACTGGATTTGGCAACGCTGGAAAAGGATGCAGATACAGTAATTCAGACAATGCAGGAAATGCTCGCAAGTGTTGGTGAACTAGGTGCTTTCAGCAAGTCATCACTCTATGAGCATATGACATTTAAAGAATTGGATACGGCGTTTGTGAAAAATATGAGAGAAAAATTACTGGAGTGCTTTAGAGATAAAGAAACCTTTGGATTCCTTGTTGGTAACGAACATTGGGAAAATTTAGTGAAATTAGATTAATACCAAGAGTGGTGCAAAAGTAAAATAACTTTTGTAACACTCTTGATTTTTGCTTAAGATATTGTTAAGTTGACACCAATGCTTTAGCATACTAAAATATATTTAGAGATAGTATAATAAATTCATTGACATACACGGTGCCGGAGATATAACGAACGATTGACCTTTAATGAGGGAAAAAGGTCAGTTGGGGACTATTGACAGTGACACATAAATATGTTATCTTCACCTTGTAAATAAAAGGGAGTAGCGAAACGTCCAAGACGGATTTGCAACCGACATTCGATACCGATGTGGTATCCGGAACAAATGAGATAGCAAGACTTTTATTGTGGCAGATGTCATAGTGAAAGTCTTTTTTTATTTCCCTCATCTGCTACAAGAAACTTGCGGAAAGAGAGGAAAAAATATGGCAAACGAAATGAGAGAAATCAACGAAGCAATTCAGGCAGGGGAAAGAGCGCTCACAAGCCTCAGAAAAGCAGAAGAGAAACTTACCAGTGCAAGTAACTGGGGACTCTGGGATATTTTTGGCGGCGGTCTGATTTCCGGAATTGCAAAACACAACAAAATGAATGAAGCATCTTCCTATATGGAGGAGGCAAAGCGTAACCTTACCATATTCCAAAAGGAATTACGGGATGTGAATGGGACTTACAACCTACAGCTTGACATAGGTGGGTTCCTGTCCTTTGCAGACTTCTTTTTTGACGGAGTAATTGCAGATTACCTGGTACAGACAAAGATACAAGATGCAAAGGTTCAGGTAAGAGATGCCATTCAGTCAGTTTCAGGTGTATTGGCACAATTAAAGGCGAAAACCGTGTGATAAGGAGGCGTACAATGTTTACATTTTTCAATTCAGAAAGTTTATGGATAGGATTTGAGATGGATAGATTCAATCAGATCCGAGATATTCTTGACAGCAAATCCATTCCATATAAATACAAAGTAAGAAATCATCTCGGACAGTTTAGCGGCAGAGGAACCATTCGAGGTGCGAAAGGGAGCTTTGGAAATCACACGGAACAAATGTATCAATATGAAATCTTGGTATATAAAAGAGATTTTGAACAGGCGAAATTTTTAATCTAAGGGGGAAAGGATTATGGCAAAATTAGAAAGAACATTAAACGGGGATTTTAATCAGATCATTAAGAAGAATTAAGGAGAATGAAAAATGAAGATGACGAATCAGTGTCCTAAATGCTCGGGAACAAATATTGTAAGGATTGATGGATATGCAGGGGCATATGGTGCAGGGAATAACGTGATGGTAGGTATGACGATTATGTCTGCCGTAAATGTGAATCGTTATATTTGCTGCGACTGTGGCTACACGGAAGAGTGGATAGACAAATCAGATCTTGAAACGGTAAAGAAGAGTAAGAAAGCGAAACGTATTTTATAATTGCGGAGGTGCATCATGAGTGTAAAAAAGAAAAGTTGTATTGCAATAGTCACTATGCTGGTTGTTATGTTAATACTGCCACTTATAGCGGTACGTATTGTATCCTCCGACGCAGGAATGGCATTATGCTTCATCTTGTTTTTTGCTGTGAATCCGCTTGTGGTTATTTCACTTAGTGTTATGGCTGGTACAGAGCTTAGAAAGCTTTGGTGGGTACCTCTTCTGGCAGCAGTCGTGTTCCCGTTGTTTTTCGGAATTGTTGTGATGGAACTGGTAACGGACCTGTTTATATATTCAGCATTGTATCTTGCGGTTGGATTGTTGGCTATGATAGGGATGCATTTCGGAATCAAAGTGGCGAAAAGAGGAAAATAGAGTATGATAATTGGATTCGTGATATGGAGTTTGGTTTCACTTATCTTTTGGGGTATTGGGTGCAGCAGTTGGAAGGCGAAAGAACCAGTTGGCTTCTTTACCGGTGTAAAACCCGCCACAATGAAAGATGTTACAGCTTATAATCGCGCAGTGGCGAAAATATGGTTTGTGTTCGCAGGTTTGTTGGAACTATTGGGCATACCATTATTATTTTTAGAACAAAATTCACCGCTATGTTTCATAGTGGTATTTGCTGTTCTTATTCTTGTTTTCGCAATTATAGTTGCTTATATACGTGTGGAAGAAAAATACAGACAATAGATCTTTTCAGTTAAGAAAGGTGGTTTTTATGAAAGAGATTATTATTTCGTGCATTTTATTTTTGATAGCAATAGGCGCATTTTTTTTTAGTTATCGTTCTTTTAAAGAAAAGGGATTTTTGTTTAATAACGCTTATATTTACGCATCGAAGCAGGAGCGTGAAACGATGAATAAAAAGCCACATTATCGGCAAAGCGCAATTGTATTTTTCATGATTGGAGTAATCTTTCTGCTAAATGGAGTAAGCGTGCTGTTATCAGCAAATTGGATATTTTTTCTTGTAATAGCGATAGCAATTGTGGCGATTGTTTATGCCATTATATCCAGTGTAGCAATAGAAAGACGAAAAACTGATTAGGGAATGCACGAGGAGGTGCTGTTATGGAAGAAAAAAAGAATAAAGTGAATTGGAAAGTTGTGTTGGGCGTAGCGCTAGTTGTAGTTTTAGTAATGGGGTATATAAAAATCAGTGAATTGACCAATGAGATATCCAATCTGAAGGGGCAGATAGCTTATTGGCAGACGGAAGGCAACAATATCCGCAGCGAAATCAGTTCTATTTATGATAATGTCGATGAACATTTGAAGAAAGAGGCAAGTTTGTTATCGCATGTGAATTATGAATTGGGTGAACTTGATAATTCTTCGAATAAGGCTGAAATTCAATTAAAAGTAGTGCCGAAAAACATCACAGAGGACATGCATCTTTCCGTAAGCATTGGAGAAGAAAGTGCTGAACTCGCAAGAACAGGTAATGAGTATACTGCATCTATAAAGGCAAATATTTTTTTAGACTATGGCGAATATCCGATGCTGCATATCCAAACGCCGGATGGCACCAAGACAGAATTATTAGAGAGTGTAGAACTCAGTTACTTACATTATAATTATCTTCCTGTTTTAGAGTCAGATATTTGGGGTTCAACTACTTATAGAAATGGTACTCTCTCAATTGACGGAAATGTATTAATTGACTGCAAACCTTCTTCAGCAAGCAGTAAGGTAACAACATCCAAAGCAGAATTGATTACTGAATTGAATGGAAAAGAGATTGAACGTAGGGATATTACTTCTAAGCTCGTAGATGATTATTGCGATTTCTCTTTCGAAGAGAAATACAAAGTAGGTAGTGGGGAGGAACTATCCATGTATGTAGAAATAGAGGATTCAGCAGGGTATATTCACAGATCCTCGAAATATTTTTGGTTGGAAAAAGAAAACTCAACCGGACATGCAACTGAAGAAGTTCATACATTGGGCATCTATGATAAAGATGGGAACCTATTAAACAAGTTCGAATAAAAGAGAATAATAGCAGTTAGTATGGAGTGAACATATTGGAAGAATTAATTAAAGCATTAGGACACATCAACTTCTACTTAGCTGATGTAGATGAAATATTTGCTGGACGAAAGGAGAATGTCTTCGATAGTGAAAGAATCCGTATATTCTTAGAAGTTGAGATGTTAAAAGATATACGTACGTACACAGAAGACCACAAAAAGAAGAGGCATAAGATTCACGATAACGTATATCGCCAGATTTATGAATCAACAGGGGATTCAGATTTGGCAGAATGTGTGGCAGAGGATTTCTGCCTGCTCTATGACGGACAGGTTATAGGATATAAAGACAAATGGTTTACGAAGTTTCGGAACTGTTATGCAGCTTCTGTAATTCCTTCCGGTCAGTTGTAAATTAAAAGGAAAGCTAAAAATAAGGGGTATAAAAGGGGAAAATCATGAGAATAAGGGATATTGTTTCAATAGGAAGTAGTTTTATTACATTGGGAATTATTGTAGTAGTGCTTATCGGTGCAATACTACTGGTTTATAATTTAATTGCAAAATTCAGAAAGCAAAAGAAGGTATCAATTCCAATTGGAAGACTGTTGTTATATGCAGTTTTTATTATTTATATTGTAGTTGTAGTGGGTGCAACTATGCTTAGGTATAGTATGCATAGTTATTCAGGAGAAATAGGAGAAATATATCCGCTGTTTTATTCCTACAAGGAAGCTTGGAATCATTTTTCAGCAAGAGAATGGAGAAACATCATATTAAACATTATGATGTTTGTACCGTTTGGTTTTCTATTACCACTTGTGTCAAAAAAGTTCCAAGTATTTTGGAAGACCTATTTGGCCGGATTTCTATTTACATTCCTTATTGAAATGACGCAACTATTGCTGAATTTAGGGATTTGTGAATTAGATGATTTGATGAACAATACTGTGGGGACCATGATTGGTTATGGACTCTATCGACTGTTTGTGTTAGCAGTGAAAAAGTGGAGAAAGCAAGAAATCAAAGTTTTGCCAATAGTTTATTTTCAAATACCATTTTTGGTAACTATAGTTTCATTTGTATTAATTTTTGGAATCTATGGAATGAAGGAATTGGGGAATCTGCCTAGCAGTTATATTGTTCGCAAACGAGATGTGCAGGTGACAACAGAGTTGGAATTGTCATCAGATGAAAACACGGCCATGGTGTATCGGACAAGCGTTGCAAATGTGAAAGACACTCGAGCAAGGGCAGAAGAGACATTTGGAAGATTTGGTCTGGGAATTGATGAAAGCAGAACCGACATTTACGAAGATACAGCAATTTATTACAGCGAAGACAATAACCGTTTGAATATATGGATCAATTATGCGGGGTCAACCTACAGCTTTACAGACTACGATGCTCTTTACCATAACGATGAGAGAATGGAAAATAAATCGAATGCTTCCGAGGACGAACTGATTCAAGCACTTGAAAAAATGGGTGTTACGATTCCAAAAGGAGCTGTTTTCGAGGAGAAAAAAGAAGAATATTACTTTACAGCAGATAAGATTGTAAAAGACGGGAAAATGTATGATGGTTCTATTCGGTGCGAGTACACAACAGATGGTGTGATATCACATTTGACAAATAATATTATTGAGTATGAGGAATATAAGTCATTCCCAATCATCTCTGAAAAAGAGGCCTTTGACAGATTAAAAGAAGGATATTTTCGTTGGTACGGCAGTAATGATTTGGAGGTACTTGGGGTTGAGTTGAGTTATGAACTCGATACCAAGGGATTTTATCAACCAGTATATGCATTTAGTGTTATGTGGGATGATACAGAAGGAACGATAAATATACCAGCTATTAAGAAATAAAAAGTGTGTTTAGGGAGGCGGATTTGGATGAAAGCAAAGAACTATGCTATATTTTCAGTGTTATTATCAACATTGCTGATGTGCTTTGTTGACGGTATCATATCGCCACCATATTTATATAAATCAATCATCAAGATTGTATTGTTTTTACTAATACCAATGGGCTATTTCCTTTTGTATAAAGAGAAAGGTGCATATCTGAAGAAGTTGTTTATTCCAAAGAAAAAGGATTTTCTTTTGGCACTTCTATTAGGCATAGGTGTGTTTGGTATCATCATAATCGCATACTTTGTTTTGCGTTATTATATAGACCTAAACACAATCAAGGAATCTCTTACAACAGGAATCGGCGTTACGGCAGACAACTTTGTGTATGTTGCAATCTATATTTCTTTTGTAAATTCTCTATTGGAGGAGTTCTTCTTTCGAGGATATGCATTTCTGATATTGAGGGAGGAGAGCGGAAAGAAATTTGCCTACATATTTAGTTCTGCTATGTTTGCCTTTTATCACGTGGGTATGACAAGCGGGTGGTTTAATATCTTGATTTATATCTTATCAATGTTAGGATTATTTGTCGGCGGATGTATCTTCAACTACCTAAATGAAAAGTGTGAGAATATTTATCCGTCATGGTTAGTTCATATGTGTGCGAACTTTGGAATAAATACGATTGGTTTCATATTATTTGGTGTCATATAAAGGAAGAAGGAATTGTTATGGCGCGAAGATATCGTTATGAATATCTCATGAGAAAAAGAGCAAAAGAGCGGGCCAGAAAAGAAAGAGAAGAAAGATTACAAAATTTCAGTAGTAGCGAGAAGAAAATACGTGAGCTGTTTGGATGGGGGCTTTACATCGTAGTACTGATATGTGCGGTACATTTGGTTACTACATATGTAGGTCAACGGACAGTAGTAGCAGGTGACTCTATGTTAAACACCCTGCACGATAAGGATAATCTGATTATTGACAAGGTTTCCTATCGCTTCAGAAACCCGGAACGATATGAAATCATTGTTTTCCCTTACCATTATGCAGAAGAGACTTTTTACATCAAACGCATTATCAGACTTCCAGGAGAAACAGTGCAGATTAAGGATGGGTATGTATACATCAATGATAAAAAGTTGGAAGAATCTTTTGGACGGGAAGTGATTCGTGCAGACAGATATGGTCAGGCGGCAGAACCGATTACACTAGGAGATGACGAGTATTTTGTATTGGGTGACAACCGGAATGAGAGCGCCGACAGTAGAGAAACGAGCGTAGGAGTATTAAAACGAAAGAATCTTATCGGAAGGGCGTGGATAAGAATCTGGCCGCTAAATAGTTTTGGTATTTTAAATTAGGAATAAAGAAATGTTTTAGAGGAGGTACTAGTTATGGAGGAAGGTAGATTGGATACAAAACAGTGGAAACACAAGATTACTAGTGGCATAACAGGAGTTATCTTATCTGCGATAATGCTTGCAGGTTTTGGTGCATTAGCACTGTGGATGCATAAAACTCAAAATGGTGCAATTGTCATAGGCAGAATCGTAGTAATTTTTGCAGCGCTCGCCTTTGTACTTGCTTTATATCGGGCGCTTTTCTTTAAAGTGCTGATTGGCAAAGAGGGTTTCTTTTATCAGAGTAATCCAGCGAATGGCAAATATTATAGTTACTGTGAGATTAAAGAAGCGTGGATTAGTTCCGGACGTGAAACAAATACGAATGAAATGAATTACTGTAACTTCGAGACAAATGCCGGGAAAGTAACTCGGTTTTTCTATACAGGCGCAGATATGGATGCAGTACAGTATTTCCTGAAACGTGTTGAAAAAGTACAAGCAATTCCGTTAGAGCAATATGTGGATGAAAAGGAATATACAATCAGTGGCAAAGTGCAAGGGGCACAAAAGATTGGTATTACACTCTTTATTTTAGGTATTCTATTGTTATTAGTGAATCCTCTTGTACGAGAAGGTTTATCGATAGCGTCATTTATTCTGCCAATTTTATTCGCTTTTGTTGCTATCATATATGTAATCATTCAATACTATTTTTATAGGATTCACATTGAAGAGAATGGATTCTTTTGTCAAACCAATCCATTCGACGGGAAATATTATAAATATAATGATATTGTAAAATGTGAGATACTGGAAATAAGAAAGCGAACAGGTTCGGTGCATAGAGCAGGTAGCCGGAGAACATATTATTTGCATTTTTTTGTGTTTCAAGATATTTCAGGCAAGAAGAAAAAAATTATGTTTGATAAAGCCCTATTTGAACATGAAATGAATGTGTTGAAGTCTCGCATCGAACAGGCACAGCAGGAGAGAGAATGTTAAGTATGAAAAAAGGTTTATTATTTACGGTTGCTTTTCGCCTACTCGGTATCTTTATCCTATTTCAAGGTCTGCGTATGATAGGTGAAGGTATTTACAATTACATAGACGAACACACGCAAAAAGACTGGATTACAATTTACGCAGAAGTAAGTGATATATCCAGCGAATATTCAAGTACTTGGAGCCGTCATGGAAGCAGTAGTCATGTCTCGTATGACATTACATACCAATATGAAGTGGACGGACAAGAATACTCCGATATGTTGTATAATAGGGGTGAACCAATGGCACTTGGAGATAAGGTCAAAATCAAGTATGATCCGGATGCACCGGAAAACTCCACAGACATTTTATCGCCCAGCATTTATAATATGATTATCTTCTTTATTTTTGGAAGCATATTTGCGGTAATAGGCTACTTTTTTTCGGGTGCTTGGGCATTGCTTCGTAGGATACGAAGAAGAGGTCAGTCGGAAGAAGAGGAGATATTACCGCCAGAGGAGTATGTGGACCCAAAAACGATAAAAAGAACTCCAATTCAAAAATGGAGTAACAATATCTTTGTTAGACTTTTACTGTTTGCCGTGGTGTTAGGTGGTATTTTCCTATCTAATAAATTCTTTCCGGGAACGCAGCCAACTGATATAGAACAGTTTAAAAGCGTGGTAGAAAAGCAAGGTTATTTAACTACTGATTCAACAGAAGAGTTGCGTCAAACATGGAAGGTTGGTTCTATGATGGAAGAGGCCATATCCTTTGATGATGGCAATGTGAGAATGGACTTTTGCGTTATGGATACGGCGGATAGTGCTGCGAGCCTCTATGCAGGAATGACACTTCCATTATCCGAGGGCGAAGAAAAAGTGCAAGATGGAATCATACATAAAATACATTCTATTGATAATGGTTCTATGTATGTGGCTAAAGTTCATATAAGAGATACCGTGCTTTATGTTTCTGCTCTGGAGGAATACAAAGCGGATGCGATTGGCATATTGAAAACAATAGGATATTGGAAAGAATAAGTATAGCAATGGTGGGATATAAGAATGAGAAACAAAGACGAAAAAGAGAGAAGAAAACTCAATAGAAAATTGATGAAGAGAACGTTTTTAAGCGAAATAAGGGAGCCAAAGTTCCAAAAATATGCAAATGAGTATATGGGTATCGGTATGTGCTTGGGCGTTTCGTTAGGGCTTATCTATGGGAATCTGTTCTTTTCGGACAGTATAGGTGTCGGCATGTGCTTTGGAATATCTATCGGAATGAGCCTTGGACTGGCAATCGGACAAGAAAAGGATAGAAAGCTTTGGGAGAGCAGAATGGAAATCAGCAAGATAGAACATTTGGCAGGATTCTCAGAAGTGTTTATTTATGCCATTGATAAAGATGGTAACGAGAAAGAATTTCGTGTTTCTGCAAAGACAATGAAAGCAGAGAAGTTTAAAGCTGGAGACAAGGTAGCCGAAGAAAGAGAAGGCGTACTGATATCATTAGAGACAAGCAAAGGGAAAGAGTAATGAAGAAGAGCGAAACAAAGAAGAAAATACAATGGCAGCAGTACATAGCAGTAATATTTTTCATGCTGATTGGCGCTGTATGTGGTGTATTGATGGCTCAATACGTAGATAAAAACGCACAACCAGGTACTTCCTCATGGGAAAACCTGTTTTCGTTAGCCTGTCTTTTTGTGGGAATGTATGTTGCTATATTCATACAGCTGATTATCCATGAGACGGGGCATTTGGTGTTTGGATTACTTTCTGGATACAAATTTAGCTCGTTCCGCATTTTCAGTTTTATGTGGGTAAAAGAGAACGGAAAGATTCGTCTTCGAAGACTGTCGATTGCAGGGACAGGAGGACAGTGCTTAATGTCCCCACCGGATATGAAAGATGGAAAGATTCCATTAGTGCTTTATAATCTGGGCGGCTCTCTGATGAATGTAATTGCTTCAACTGTATGTTTTGCGCTATATGTTGCCACTAAGAACATAGCATTTTTGCCGGTAATATTATTAATGTGTGCAATTACCGGTGTTGTAATTGCTATTATGAACGGTGTACCTATGCGGTTGGGAACGGTGGATAATGACGGTTACAATGCATTTTCACTTACACGTAATAGCGAAGCAATGCGTTCTTTCTGGATACAGATGAAAGTAAATGAACAGCTTGCAAAAGGTGTGCGTCTGAAGGATATGCCGGACGAGTGGTTTATAGTTCCTTCTGATGAAGCTATGAAGAACAGTATGGTGGTTGTAATGGGAATTTTCGCCTGCAACCGTCTGATGGATCAGCAGGACTTTCGGGAAGCAGACAAACTGATGGAACATATTATGAGTATTGAAAGTGGTATGGTTGGTCTGCATCGGAGCCTTATGATTTGTGACAGAATGTATATAGAAATGATTTCAGAAAACAGAAAAGAAATCATTGAAGGAATGCTTACAAAAGAGCAGAAGCAGTTTATGAAGCAGATGAAAAAATTCCCATCTGTATTACGAACAGAGTATGTACTTGCACTTCTACACGACAAGGATAATGCGAAGGCAGAGCAAATCAAATCTCTATTTGAAAAACACGCGAAATCCTATCCATATCAAAATGATGTCGAGTCGGAACGTGAGTTAATGGAAATAGCAGACAGAAGTGATAAATGTTAATCTTCGTTGCTTGTGGCAACGATACATCAAACGATATGATAGTACCAACAGAAGGAGGTAAATCATATGCTTGGTGGTAGCATACAGGTAGAACAGTATAATGATGCAAATGTTTTGACAGCGCAGATAGAGGATTATATTACGATGCGCGGTGGAACGTTTAAGGTAACCAAAGAAGAACCGTTTAGGAGATGAGGAGAGATTTTTCCTTATACTCATACAAACGTGCAATAATAGAACCGGATTTCCAAATAGGACATCCGGTTTGTTGTATCTTATACAAATTTTACTGCAGTTCCGTAGGCTATAACTTCCGCCGCACTCTGCATAACAGCAGAAGAGCCGTAGCGAATATTTATGATAGCATCTGCGTTTAGGGCATTTGCTTCATCCACCATGCGCTTCGTAGCAATTTGTCTGGCTTCCACTAACATTTCGGTATAACCAGTGATTTCTCCACCTACAAGTGTTTTCATGCCGGCCATGAAATCCTTACCAAAATTTTTAGACTGCACAACGGTTCCTTTCACTATTCCTAGGGCCTCAATTTCCCGTCCAGAGATGTGGTCAATATTGAGTAGCAACATCTTCTTCTCCTCCTTCAATTTCCTTTAGTCTTGTTTTTAGTAATATCCAAATAGGAATCAGCATTGCCAATTCCAGAATGGCAAAAATAAGTAGTAGAGCACCCCAAAAGTCATCCATTTGGTAATACCAGCGAAGTCCCAGTTTTGTTAGAGATGCTAATAACAGCATAACACTGGAAATAATCGTGCTTTGGAATGCTTCTTTACGGCGCTTGGCTTGCGCTTTTTGATTAATAATTTTTTGCATCTTCCTCTTCACCGCCTTCAATCTCCTTAAGTCTTTGGCGTAATGCAACTAGGATTCCGATTATGATTGCTACTAATATTAAAATATATATCAGCAGAAATCCTATGGCAGCAGCATCACCATAGCTTGCTCCCAGTAGTGGGAAAATAATTACACCAATGCATATTGCCAAAAGGGTTATCATAATTACTGCACATAATATTGGTGCATTTTTCTTAGAGTTCCTTTTAGTAGTGTCTGGCATCGTCAATCTCTCCTTTCCCGATTTCTTTTATTCTTTGGATTAGTGCAAGTACTACACCAGCTCCCATAGCAAGGCAGATTCCAATACAGATCCATAAGAACCAAAGAGGTGGTGCATCTGCTGGGGAAGATAAATATCCCCAAACAATAAGTACAATGAAAGCGGATATAAGGGCAAGCATCAGTAATGTAATCACAGTTGGGGCAACATATCGAATGCGAATATCTGATAATTGTTTGTTTTTAAAAGTAGTTCCACTTTTCTCCAATTCTTCCATATCACCTAGAATTTGTTCTGTTTCTAGAGTAGATATAGAAATATCCATAGTCTTCAGATTGCGACAGAAGGCTATTGAATGTTCCAAGTTTTGTTTTTCGCGTTCTAAACTAATCAAATGCCGGCGCATTCCATCACCGACAGTATGAACACCTGTTAGCATGTGCCGAATCTCTTCGATAGGTACACCAAGTTTGCGAAGCAGTTTAATTTGTCGCAAAACCTGCACGTCTTCCTCACTGTAATTACGGTATCCGTTTTCTGTATTTCTTTGAGGAGATAAAAGCCCTTGTTCTTCATAAAAACGGATGTTTTTCTTCGTAATATTTACTAAAGCTTCTACTTCGTTAATCTTCAAGTGACAAACACCTGCCTTTCTGATTAGAGTGTATACCTTCCACCAGGGGGAAGGTCAATAGAATTTATAAAATATAAAAAAATTGTTCCGTTGTATTGACTAGAGTTATATACTGTTATATACTGTTTATCGAGAAGGGGGTGACAACTATGCATATAATTATCAATAATTCATCCATGCAGCCGATTTATGAGCAAATTGTGAATCAGATAAAGGCAGCGATTATGAAGGGAGATTTAAAAGAAGAGCAAATACTTCCTTCCGTTCGTTCTTTGGCAAAAGATTTGCGAATCAGTGCATTAACAGTAAAAAAGGCATATGACACATTAGAAGAGCAGGGCTTTATTGTAACGGTACATGGAAAGGGAAGTTATGTTTCATGTGCCAACCAAGAACTAATGTTAGAAGAAAAGAGAAAAGAAGTCGAAAATGATATGGAAATGGCAATTCGTAAAGGGCGAAGCTGTGGAATGAATAACAAAGAACTTACCGAATTGTTTAAACTTATGTTGGAGGAGTGATAGAATGATTAAATTAGTAAATGCTGAAAAACATTACAAACAGTTTGATTTGAACTGTTCGCTGGAAGTAAGACCAGGACAGATTACAGGTCTAATTGGTGAGAATGGCGCAGGGAAAAGTACAACATTCAAGTTGATTTTAGACTTGATACATGCGGATGGTGGAGAAATCGAAGTATTTGGGAAGCCGGCTTCGGAACTTACAAGAGACGATAAAGCCAATATAGGTGTTGTGTTATCTGATTCGGGATTCAGTGGCTATGTAACAGTAAAAGACATCCTTCCGGTTTTATCTGCGTTATATAAGAAATTTGATAAAGACGCATTTCTAAAAGGTTGCGAAAAGTATCGTATTCCTTTGAATAAAAAAATCAAAGATTTTTCAACCGGAATGAAAACAAAATTGAAATTGCTTGTGGCTATTATGCATGAAGCCAAGTTGCTTGTATTGGATGAACCAACGGCTGGTCTTGACGTCATCGTGAGAGATGAGTTTTTAGAAATGCTACAGGATTATATGTCAAAGGGAGAGCGTTCTATTCTAATCAGTTCCCATATTTCCAGTGATTTGGAAAACCTTTGCGATGATTTTTATATGATTCATGATGGAAAGATTATTATGCATGAAGAAACTGATATACTTCTCAGCGAATACGGAATACTAAAGCCAACTGCAGAGCAGTATCAGACACTAGATAAGAAATATCTTCTGAAGGTAAAGAAGGAAGCGTTTGGATATCGCTGTTTAACCAATGAAAGACAATATTATATGGAAAATTATCCGGATGTAGTTATCGAAAAGGGAAACATTGATGAAATGATTTTAATCATGGTGAAGGGGGAAAGAGAATGAAAGGATTGTTGCTGAAAGATCTTTCTATATTGAAAACACAGGGGCGTTCGTTTGTGATTATTATTGCAATAGCAATGTTTATGCTGATTGCAGGAAATAATACAACATTTGCTGTTATATATGCAAATATATTATTTGTAACATTTGGTATTACAACACTTAGTTACGATACTCATGATAATGGTTATGCATTTTTATTTACACTGCCAATTAGCAGAAAACTGTATGTCATGGAGAAATATGTGTTTTCTTTGTTGAGTATAGCGACTGGAGCTACTTTTTCTCTTGTCTTGATGGTAGGAGTGAGTCTAATAAAGGATAATTATGTACTTACAACATCAGACTTAGCATTTATAATAGGGTATGCCCTTGGTTCCATTATTTTCTTATCTATTATGTTACCTATAAATTTGAAATTTGGGCCAGAGAAAGGACGAATTGCGATGATTATTGTAATTGCAGTTATTGTTACAAGCGGATTTTCTATAAGCAAAGTAGTAGGAAAAATGGATTTGACGAAACTGTACTGGGGAATTAGAGAAATCAAACCAATGGTTGTCACGGGCATTCTTGTGATGATTGTTTTGGTAATTCTCAGTGTGTCATACTTGATTTCATGTAAAATAATGAGAAAGAAGGAATTTTAAACGAAACTATAAAGTATGAAAACTAAGATTTTAGTCAAGAAAATGTGGCTCTATGTACGGGGAGACTTGTATATAGAGCCTTTTTGTAACTCGAACAAGAAACCCTTGAACATGAGAAGTATTTCATTTAAGGGAAATATAAGAAATTGATAAGGAAAATGTACGGAGATTTTAAAATACAAGTGTTGTAAGCTGATAAGGGCAAACACAAGGGCAAGAAAATCTGATAACAAGATATAACAGAATGTGGCAATCGGAGAACTGTGACGTATGTGCGAATATATTATACTGGAGGATTTATTATATGGACAAGTACTCTATTTTTGATGATAGCAACGGTTTACGGTATGAATTGCAGGGAGATTATTATATCCCTTGTTTTGCTATTTAAAAACATTTTGAAATAGCTATTGAAAAACGAATGCTAAACTGATATAATCTATTTAAAGATTATTTGAAATAGATTGGAGCGTGGCAGATTGGCTATAAATGAAGTGTTAGCTGCTTTAGCAGACGATACCCGTCGAAAAATTTTGCTAAAGTTACAGGAAGGAAAAATAAGCTCAGGCGATTTAGCTATCGCATTGGATATGACACCACAGGCATTGTCGTATCATTTATCAAAGCTAAAAAAGGCAGACTTGATTTACGAAACTCGATATAAAAATTTTATTTACTATGAATTAAATTTATCTATCCTTGATGAAACAATTATGTGGATAAGTAGATTACGTGGAGGTCAACAATGAAAAAGAAAAAAATCATTTTTTATAGTCTTATGTTTTTGCCATTGATAGTTGTTTTGATTGCCTTACAGTTCTTACCAGAGCAAATTCCAGCTCATTATGATTTGAATAATCAAGTAACACGTTGGGGCAGTAAATACGAAACGTTAATTTTCCCTGTGATCACAGTTTTATTTGGCTACTTCATGCTTGGCATGGCTAAATTCTCTTCAAAACAAGAAGAAAATGGAAGTAACAACGAAAATGTATGTATTGTGGCAGGAATTGTATCTCTTACACTTTTTAACGTTATGACAGGTTATTTCCTGTATGCTGATTTCAATTCAATTGAAAATCTCTCTTCAATTGCATTTGATATTAATCAACTTTTATTTGGACTGCTTGGTGTTGCAATGATTATATTAGGTAATATTATGCCAAAATTGCGAATGAACTCAGTTGCTGGACTGAGAACAGTATGGAGTATGAAAAATGAAACAACGTGGAAAAAAAGCCAACGTTTTGGCGGTATTTCATTTATTTTAGGCGGTGTTATTATAATCATAGTATGCTTTATAACAAAAGGTTTTTCTTGTTTCTGGTGGACAATGGGCATTGTAGCAATACTTTTGGTTGTTGACGTCTACTATACATACACATTATCAAAAAAATACTGATATAGAGAAATGTTTATCTGAATAAAGGAAATATGTATGACAACATTAATATGTTTTATTATTGCCGTGACCATTCTGTATTTTATCGAGTTATCGGATGGTGGTTTCAATACGGATGATTTTATGGCATATCTTATAGCAGTAGTTATTTTGGGGCTGCACACATACTTATGCACAAGGAAAAGCGCAATCTGGGGAGCAGTAGTACCAATCCTCGTTTGTGCATCGTTTTACCCTGTGTATCGGCTGATTGAACCTACCGGAAGCTCACTATTTATGTTAATCTGTTTGTATGTAATATTGCTAGTTCTATGCTTATATTTGTGGCGAGATATTAGAAAGAAAAAATCCAAAGAAGATTAGGCAATTGCAACTAACGGTTGACATATAGTTGGTAGACAGCGCATCCATTCCATAATAGGATACGAATGAAAGGATGATTAGAATGAAATTAGGAGAGAATATTAGAGAAAAGCGTAAAGAGTTGAAACTGTCGCAGGAATATATTGCAGAGCAACTTGGAGTGAGCCGACAGGCAGTATCCAAATGGGAAACAGGGCAAACAGATCCAACAGCGAAAAATCTTGTGGAGTTGGCACAACTGTTTGGGATTACAGTTTCAGAGTTGGTTGAATCTGGTCAACTGGCACAAGGTAATCAGTCAGAAAAGCCTGCGAAAAATGCAGTGTTCCGCAAAAACATGGAAGTTATGGTAGCATCTTTTTACTCAGGTGCAGTAATCATGACAGGCATAACAACCAATGACAGAGGATTCTACATCTTCGCAGATGTTATGGTGTTGTTTCTTGCGATTGCTATGTGCGTGAACATTATGAGATTACCGGAAGAAGTACGTCTTAAAATGGCATTAAAGGAACTTACATATTGCATAACAGTATATTGTGTCATGACATTCCTTACACCGGTAATTGGTAATGTATTTTCAGGAGCGATAGTTTGTATACTTATGTTGCTGTATATGAAGTATGTCCGATTCAAGGAATATTAAAAAAATGATGATTTGAAATGGAGGTTCAGTATGAAACCATTAAGTAAAAAGAGAGTATTTATTCTAACTATGTTTTTATGGGTGATTGATGTGGTATGCGTTGTATTACTGGCATTAAATACAAGACCATTGACTACCATTCTTTTGGGAATTGCCTGGACGAACTTCTTTGGCTATCTCGTTTGGCGTATGATTGACAGGATAGAAACCAATTAGCAAGAGGCTTTGCAACGTTCTGTTGCGGAAGTTCCTTTGTATGATGGAAGAATGCAACAGTCATCTATGCTGTTCTATAAGCAGATGAAAAGGAGGTATGAGATATGGCTTTTGGAGAAACACTTACAAGCCTTCGCAAGGCAAAGGGATTGTCCCAGGAACAGTTAGCGGAAACACTTAACATTGCAAGGCAAACGATATCAAAGTGGGAGTTAAATCAATCCACGCCGGATATGAATTATATTGCACAACTGAGCGAATTTTTCAATGTGTCTACAGATTATTTAATCAAAGGTGAACACAAAGAAGAAAATAGTGTATTAAAAACTGAGACATTACCTTCAGGCAACATCATACAGACTGGCAATACATCAAGTGATAAAGTAGCATACAAATGGTGCTTTTTACTAGGGGTTATCAGTATTACCATATCGTTTGGTGGGATTATTGCATTTGGGATATGTTCTGTCTTACACCCGTGGGGAGTAATGATAGATGACATGTATTTTGAAGGATTAGCAGGGTTTCTTTTGGGTACAAAGTCGCTTTTGTTCTTTGCCATACTCGTTATTACTTTATTAGCAGGAATATCATTAGCTGCATACGGAATCATAAAACAGATAAAAAGAACAGAGGGTAGGAAATAAGGTATAACAGAAAATATCTAGAAAAGAAGCCGGCAATTATCCTTATAACAACTGGGCTTATTTTACGAAAGAAAGTAAAACAAGGGGACTTATAACAGATGGTCATCAGGGAGGTGTAGCCATGAAACGCAACAAGGGAATCATTTATTTCATTGGTTTATTATGCGGTGGCATTATGCTGTGCAGCCAAACGTTTTCAGTATATGCAAATTCCGCTCAGACACATTGGGAAGGGGTAGATTCATCAGGTGCTATTATTACAGAAGAGAATAGCCCTATCGTAGTTGAAAAGGAAATATTGACTTTTGATATCCAGGAGTTTCCGTCAAATCATTATAATGAAGTTGAGGAATTTCTTGCATATAGCGGAAAAGTTACCGCTGAATATTCTTTTTATAATCCTGCAGATTATGCAGTCACAGCTAAGATGAGATTCCCATTTGGGAATGCGCCGGATTATGTGCATATTATAGATGAACATAATCTAGTTTATGATTGGTATCCATACAATACGGACACAGAAAAATATGATATCACCATAAATGGGGAAGTAATTGATAAAACCGTTCGCCATTCGCTGACTTACCCTTATGCACAGTTCGATTTGAAAGAGGATATGACTTTGCTTTCAGATGGTTACATGGAAGATGATTTTTATTATCCGGAGCAGAGCGTTACGAAATATACCTATCAGATTAGTGGCGTAGATTTGGGTGAGTACTATGCTGCAAATGTTGCGTTTGATGTATCGGCTGATATGAAAGACACGGCTGTCTATTTTCAAGAGCAAAGCGGCGGCCACACGCAGAAGAACGGTGACATGCGCATCAGTGCGTGGGTAGAAGGAAATGAACAGACAATTACACTATATGCAATCGGAAAACCATTTCCGTCTGCACCAAAATGGAAATTCTATGAAAATGGTGGTGTGGAAGATAAGGAAGAAATTAAGGGACAAGCTACCTTACAAAATATGGAAACTATTACTTTTTTAGATTTCGCCTTGGCAGACTGGCATGAAGAAATCGGAGTGTCACAGACAGACTGGTATAATGTAGTGTTTGCGGAAGTGAAGGAAGATGCGACACATTACAATCATCCGATTGTGGATTTGGAGCGATATAAACAAGAATATAAAGGGTATCTGATGCGTTGGTACGAGTATGAAATTACATTGGAACCGGGAGAACGCATTGTTAACACCATGATTGCACCAATTTATCCGTCTATTAACGGGAGACATGAGCCTACCGTATATGGCTACAAATATTTGCTTTCACCTGCAAAAACGTGGAAGGAGTTCGGTGAGTTGGAGATTCGCATCAATACACCATATTTCTTAACAGAAAACAGTATAGAAGAATTTACCAAAACAGATGACGGTTATTACTTGAAACTGGATGGGTTGCCGGAAAACGAACTGGAATTCACCTTATGTTCATCTAAAAATCCAGTGTATGCGATTATGCCGGGAAGGGATTATTATCCAACAAGAATGATTCTTAGTATTGCAGCAGGTGTGGTTTTACTGAGTGTTGGAATCATTGTGTATGTGAAAGTACGCAGAAGAGAAAAGTGAGACAGTTTCTAACGTTAACGGTATAGGAAATTTACGAATACTTAATAAGAGCAGCCACATTTATAGTCTTATCTTGGCAAAGTACAAAGGTGATGTACTTGTCTTTAAGGGGCACGTTACAGCAGGTGTGACAAATGAAGTTCAAGTGATGGAAACAGACGAGATTTGATGAAAATAGGAAATATTGACAAAGTCGCTAAAATTAAATAGATAAAGATAGATGAAAATAGACAAAATCACCTCCGTCAAGAAAAAATACTTGACACCCATACAAAAATCGTATATGATAGCAAAGGTGATTCAAATGAATGGACTTTTAGAACAAGCATTATTATATGATTTTTATGGTGAGTTACTTACGGATCACCAAAAAGAAATATACGAACAGTTCGTATTAGAAGATTTGTCTTTAAGCGAGATTGCAGAAGACGCCGGTATCAGCAGACAAGGCGTACATGACCTGATAAAACGTTGTAACAAGATTTTGGAAGGCTATGAAGCAAAACTGCATCTGGTAGAAAAATTTTTATCCGTCAAAGCAAAAGTACAGCAGATCAATGAACTGCTGGAGGAAGAAAGCGAAGACGAACTGATACAGAATATCAGACAAATCGCAGGAGAAATATTAGAGGAGTTGTAGTATGGCATTTGATAGTTTGTCAGAAAAACTGCAGAATGTATTTAAAAACCTTCGCAGCAAAGGCCGTTTAACAGAAGATGATGTAAAAGCGGCACTTAAGGAAGTAAAGATGGCTCTTTTAGAAGCTGACGTAAACTTCAAGGTTGTAAAGGGATTTATCAAAGATGTTCAGGAACGTGCGATTGGCCAGGATGTTATGAACGGACTCAATCCGGGACAGATGGTAATCAAAATCGTAAACGAAGAGCTTATTAAGCTCATGGGTTCCGAGACAACAGAGATAAAACTTCAGCCAGGTCAGGCGACGACAGTCATCATGATGGCAGGTCTTCAAGGTGCCGGTAAAACGACTACGACTGCTAAGATTGCTGGAAAGTTCAAATTAAAAGGCAAGAAACCATTACTGGTTGCCTGTGACGTATATCGTCCGGCGGCAATCAAACAATTGCAGATTAACGGTGAAAAGCAAGGCGTCGAAGTATTTGCGATGGGTGAAAATCACAAGCCGGCAAATATTGCAAAAGCCGCTTTGGAACACGCTGCAAAGAATGGTAACAATCTTGTAATCCTGGATACTGCAGGTCGACTTCACGTGGATGAAGACATGATGGCAGAATTACAGGAGATTAAAGAAACTGTGACCGTGCATCAGACCATTTTAGTGGTAGATGCGATGACAGGTCAGGATGCAGTCAATGTAGCCAGCAGTTTCAATGAGAAAATCGGAATCGACGGAGTCATTGTTACAAAATTAGACGGTGATACCCGAGGTGGTGCTGCACTTTCCATTAAGGCAGTTACAGGCAGACCGATTCTCTACGTAGGTATGGGTGAAAAACTTTCCGATTTGGAACAGTTTTATCCAGACAGAATGGCTTCCCGTATTTTGGGAATGGGCGATGTGCTCAGCCTGATTGAAAAAGCAGGCGAGAGCATTGACGAAGAACAAGCCAAAGAGATGACGAGAAAAATGAAAAAAGCCCAGTTTGATTTTGAAGACTATCTTATGAGTGTTCAGCAGATGAGGAAAATGGGCGGTCTTTCAAACGTCATGAATATGATGCCCGGCCTTGGGGTAGGCAATGCCAAAATCAAGGATGAAGATATGGATGCAGGCGAAAAGCAGATGGCACGAATTGAATCTATTATATATTCAATGACACCACAGGAACGACGCAATCCGGATATTTTAAATCCATCAAGAAAACACCGCATTGCAAAAGGTGCCGGTGTAGATATCAGTGAAGTCAATCGTCTCGTGAAGCAGTTTGAACAAATGAAGAAGATGATGAAACAGCTTCCGGGTATGATGGGTGGCAAAGGTGGTAAGAAAGGAAAGTTCAGACTTCCTTTTTAACACATAGATAAAAATGAAAACAAATTAACAAATCAAAAGAAAGATGTATGAGGTGAACAAAATGGCAGTAAAAATCAGATTAAGAAGAATGGGTCAAAAGAAAGCTCCTTTCTATAGAATCGTAGTAGCAGATTCAAGATCTCCAAGAGATGGAAGATTTATTGAAGAAATCGGAACATATGATCCAACAGTAGATCCAAGCGCAATCAAAGTTGATGAAGAAGCAGCTAAAAAATGGTTAAACAACGGTGCTCAACCAACAGAACAAGTTGCAAAAATCTTCAAGGTAGCAGGTATTGAAAAATAATTTGTTTGGGAATGGAGGCATGCGTAATGAAAGAGTTAGTTGAAGTAATTACAAAAGCATTAGTTGATCATCCTGAAGAAGTTGTTATTACAGAGAAAAATGAAGGAAAAGCAATTGTCATCGAAGTGAAAGTTGCTGATTCTGACATGGGTAAAGTAATTGGAAAACAAGGTAGAATTGCGAAAGCGATTCGCGCAGTTGTGAAAGCAGCAGCCGCTAAGGAAGACAAAAAGGTAATCGTAGACATCGCGTAATCGCGGTGTCTATTTGCTATCCTATACAGTCATGCACTGGCATAGTACTGTATACGCAGAGAATGATGAGGAGAATTTATGGAGCAATTATTACAGGTAGGTGTAATTTCATCCACACATGGTGTTCGAGGGGAAGTCAAAGTATTTCCAACCACCGATGATGTGAAGCGTTTCAAAAAATTAAAACAGGTAATCCTTGATACTGGAAGAGAGCATCTCACTCTAGAAGTGGAAGGTGTGAAATTCTTTAAACAGTTTGTCATCCTGAAATTCAAAGGGATTGACAATATCAATGACATTGAAAAATATAAAGGCAAAAGCCTTTTGGTAGATAGAGCAAATGCAGTGAAACTTCATAAGAATGAATATTTTGTGGCAGATATGATTGGGCTTCAGGTATTCACAGAAGACGGAGAAGAATTTGGCGTAATGAAAGACGTAATGGAAACAGGCGCAAATGATGTCTATATCATCGACAGTCCAAAGCATGGAGAAGTCTTGATTCCAGCCATCAAACAGTGCATTTTAGAGGTAGATATTGAAGCAAGAAAGATGGTAATTCATCTGATGGAAGGTTTGGTATAGACTCATGAATTTTCATATTTTAACATTATTTCCGGAAATGGTGATGAATGGATTAAATACAAGTATCGTAGGGAGAGCCATCAATAATCAGTTGCTTACAGTGGAAGCTATTAACATCCGCGACTTTGCAGAGAATAAGCATAATCGTGTCGATGATTATACTTACGGTGGCGGCGCAGGAATGCTGATGCAGGCTGGCCCGGTGTATGGTGCTTACCAATCTGTTGTGGAAAAGACAGGCAAGACTCCGAGAGTGATTTATCTATCACCACAAGGACAGACATTTTCCCAGTCCATGGCGGAAGAATTTGCAAAGGAAGAAGAACTGGTTTTTCTTTGCGGACATTATGAAGGA
Source organism: Tyzzerella sp. (assembly GCA_017472665.1). GTDB lineage: Bacteria > Bacillota > Clostridia > Lachnospirales > Lachnospiraceae > Faecalimonas. Next base: position 183,036 of record JAFUOS010000013.1, read on the forward strand.
ATCGACGAGAGAGTTCTGGAAGAAATCGTGACAGACTATGTTTCGATTGGAGATTACGTATTAACTGGCGGAGAACTCCCTGCAATGGTAATGATTGATGCTATTTCCAGACTGATACCGGGAGTGCTTCACAACGATACTTCGGCGGAATTCGAAAGTTTTCAGGACAACCTGTTGGAGTATCCGCAGTATACACGGCCTGAAGAATGGCATGGAAAGAAAGTGCCGGAAATTTTGATGTCCGGTCACCATGCGAACGTAGAAAAATGGCGTAGAGAACAATCCGTAATTCGTACGGCCCAGAGAAGACCAGATTTACTGGAAAAGGCGGTGCTTACAGAAAAAGAGAAAGAATTGGCAAAAAAGTACTTGCCAACAGAATAGAACTATGATAAAATAATTCGTGTTGTGAGAAGAAGAGAGATGGTCCTCTGGTACAAGTTAGGTATTAAGAACGTCCAAAATATAAGGAGGTCACACAAAATGAACGAAATTATTAAGAAAATTGAAGCTGAACAATTAAAAGCAGAAGTACCTGCATTTAACGTTGGTGATACTGTTAAAGTTTACGGTAAAATCAAAGAAGGAAACAGAGAAAGAATCCAGGTTTTCGAAGGTGTAGTACTTAAGAAACAAGGTGGCGGCGCTAGAGAAACATTTACAGTTAGAAAAAATTCTAACGGAATCGGCGTTGAAAAAACTTGGCCATTACACTCACCAAACGTAGAAAAAGTAGAAGTAATCCGTAGAGGTAAAGTAAGAAGAGCAAAACTCAACTACTTAAGAGGACGCGTTGGTAAGAGAGCTAAAGTAAAAGAATTAGTAAAATAGTAAATGTGAGAGGGACAACTACATAATTGTAATTGTCCCTTTTATTCTATACAGGACAAGATAATTTGATTGTAATTTGGGGCTGAAACTTTCATTTGAGTTTTGGTTGAAATTGTGGGAGATTCTATGTCGGGATTATCGTTTGGAAAAAAGAGAAGAAGACAGGTCAATTATGAACTGATACAGGAAATTTTGAAATGGATTGTCCAAATCGCGATTGTATGTGTGATTGCATTTGGATTGGTATGGTATTTTGGACAAAAGGTAAGTGTGATTGGGGATTCGATGAATCCGCAGCTTGAGAATGGAGATATTACACTTATCAATCGATTGGTTTACGACGCGAGAAAGCCAAAAAGAGGCGAAGTAATTGCCTTTAAGCCGAATGGCAATGAAAACTCGCATTACTATATTAAGAGGGTTATTGGACTTCCAGGAGAAACAATCGAATATGCCGATGGCAAGATTTTGATTGATGGGGAAGCGATTGAAGAAGATTATAAAACTATAAAGATAGAAGAATTGGGTCTTTTAGAGGAACCGATTACACTAGGTGACGATGAGTATTTTGTTCTGGGTGATGACAGACAAAACAGTGAAGACAGCCGCACGGCGAATGTTGGCAATGTGAAGCGGTCAGAGATTGCAGGGAAAGTATGGCTTGTTGTTTCGCCGATGAAGCACTTTGGGTTTGTGAAATAGAAGGAGAAGTAAGATGCATTTTCAATGGTATCCTGGTCATATGACGAAAGCAAAACGTATGATGCAGGAAAATATAAAGTTAATTGATTTAGTGATTGAGCTGGTGGATGCGCGTATTCCAATCAGCAGCCGCAATCCGGATATAGATGAATTAGGAAAGAACAAAGCCAGATTAATCTTGTTAAATAAATCCGACCTGGCAGAAGAAAAACAAAATGATGCATGGGTGGAATATTTCAAAAACAAAGGTTTTTCCGTGGTAAAAGTGAATTCAAAAAAAGGCGGTGGAATCAAATCCATTCAAGGTGTGATTCAGGAAGCCTGCAAAGAAAAGATGGAGCGGGACCGCAAGAGAGGGATTTTGAATCGTCCGGTCCGTGCGATGGTAGTTGGAATTCCGAATGTTGGGAAGTCAACCTTTATTAATTCACTCGCAGGGAAGGCCTGTGCAAAGACTGGAAACAAACCGGGCGTTACAAAAGGAAAACAATGGATTCGTTTGAATAAAAATGTAGAACTTCTGGATACGCCAGGAATTTTATGGCCAAAATTCGAAGACCAGACGGTTGGACTCAGACTGGCCTTTATTGGTTCCATTAAAGATGAAATCTTAAATATTCAAGAACTTGCAGCCGAGTTGATTCAATTTATGAAAAAATACTATACAGGAGTGCTGGCGGAGAAGTATAATATTGTAGAGTCAGAAGACCCGTACAAGTGTCTTGCAGATATTGCGGAGAGTAGGCACTGTCTGTTAAGAGGCAGTGAGCTGGATACAAACAAAGCAGCAATGCTTTTGATAGATGATTTTAGAGGCGGAAGATTGGGGAGAATTACGCTGGAGTTTCCAGAAGATTTTGAGTAAGGGTTTTCACAAGAGTTCGAATAGAAATTTTTTGTGGAGTTGTAAATAAGCGGGAGAAAGAAGGATAACGATGGCGCGCAAATATCGATTGGAATATCTCAAAAAAAAGAGAGCGAAAGAGCGTAAAAAAGAATTAAAACGCCAACAGATGTTGGAGGCTAGGGCAGCTAGAGAGGCTTGGAAAGCGAACAAGGCTTTAGCGGGCGATGCAAAAGATGAGATTTTGGAAGATGACAGGGGTGCGATAGCTGACAAAGAGGAAAAAGAACTCAGTGTTGTGAGGGAGATGCTGGGCTGGGTTTTATATGTGGCGATTATTATTGCGGCTACCTATCTGATTGTAACCTATGTGGGACAGCGTACGAGAGTCAGCGGTGATTCTATGCTGCCTTCGTTGCACGACGAAGATAATTTGATTGTAGATAAGATTTCGTACCGCTTTCGTGACCCGGAACGATATGAGATAATTGTATTTCCATATAAATATCAGGAAGATACGTATTATATTAAGAGAATCATCGGACTTCCAGGTGAGACCGTACAGATAAAGGATGGAGCAGTTTATATCAACGACGAACCATTGGGAGAAAAGTACGGTATAGAACCGATTGATGAGGATAAAAAAGGGATTGCGGAAGATCCGATTACCCTTGGAGAAGATGAATATTTTGTGATGGGGGACAATCGTAATCACAGTTCAGACAGCCGTGATTCCAGTGTCGGTGTCTTAAATCGGGAGGATTTGATTGGAAGAGCATGGATTCGTATCTGGCCATTAGATAGTATAGGAGTGATTCCTCATGAGTAGTGTGAATAAAAGTATCAGTGAGATTAAAAAAGAATTTGAACAGGCTGACAGACAAAGTTTGAGGACTCTGTATGAGAAATATGCAGAGGACAATCGGGCGGGTGTTGTCAGCCTGATTGCCAAGTATAAGAAACAGGAAGAAAAGCTGGAAGCAGAAAAAAGAAGAATGGAAAATATGTATATTTACGAGCGTAAGTATGCAGATTTTCAGTACATATGTGGGATTGATGAGGTCGGAAGAGGACCACTGGCAGGGCCAGTTGTTGCAGGTGCTGTGATTCTGCCAAAAGATTGTGACATTCTTTATCTGAATGATTCTAAACAACTTTCGGAAAAAATGCGAGAGAAATTATATGATGAGATTATGGAAAAGGCTGTGGCTACCGGTATTGGTCTTGTTGGTCCGGCTCGCATTGATGAAATTAACATTTTGCAGGCGACTTATGAAGCGATGCGTATGGCGATTGCAAATCTGAAAGTGCGTCCGGATTTGCTTTTGAATGATGCGGTGACGATTCCTGAAGTGGACATTAGACAGGTTCCGATTATCAGAGGAGATGCAAAGAGTGCGTCTATTGCGGCGGCAAGTATTATTGCGAAAGTGACGAGAGACCGGTTGATGGTGGAGTATGAAGAGGTACTTCCGGGATATGGATTTGCGAGCAATAAGGGGTATGGTTCGACGGCGCATATTCAGGCGATTAAGGAGATTGGAGCGACACCAATTCATAGACAGACTTTTATCAAGAATTTCTTGTGATGTTGTGGCGGCGGCAAAAAGTTAAGGCTTCAAATGTAGAATGCTGTGGGGGAAATGGATTGAATAAAAGAACAGTAGGAAACGATTATGAAAAAACTGCAGGGAAATATCTAGAAACACAAGGCTATGAGATCTTAGATTATAATTTCTATACTCGTGCAGGGGAAATTGATTTAGTTGCGAGACACGATGACTATTTAGTGTTTGTTGAAGTGAAATATCGAAAAGATGCATCAGCAGGACATCCGTTTGAGGCGATTTCCATGCAAAAACAAAAGCATATTTCTAAATGCGCATTGTATTACATGAAGAAAAAGGGGTTACTTGATATGCCGGTACGTTTTGATGTAGTTGGAATTTTAGGTGATGAGATTCAGGTTCTTCAAAATGCATTTGAATTCGTGATGTGAGATGCAGTTGGATTTGGAAATATTTTAATATAGTTTTGCTACAGGAGAACTGATAGAATGATATATAAGAATCAAGAACAGATTTTTGAAGAAAAGCAGGTGGGAAAAGTTCTGTATTTATCCTATCCGCTATTAGAACAGACGGGACTTGTGAAGCATGGCTTTTCAACGCGCATTGGCGGTGTGAGCGAAGGAATCTGGAGTTCCATGAATTTGAGCTTTTCAAGAGGCGATAAGGAAGAAAATGTGCGAGAAAATTTCAGGCGTATGGCAAAGGCTTTGGATGTGGAAGCAGATAGTTTCGTGTTTTCACAACAGACCCATACGACAAATGTGCGAAAAGTAACGTTGGAAGACAAGGGAAAAGGATTTGCAAAGCCATTAGATTATTATGATGTAGACGGATTGGTGACAAATGTTCCAGGCCTTTGTCTGACTACCTTTTATGCGGATTGCGTGCCACTATTTTTCATTGATCCTGTGCATAAGGCGATAGGTCTCAGCCATTCTGGCTGGCGTGGCACAGTGGGGAAAATGGGACAGGCTACACTTCAAAAAATGCAGGAAGAGTATGGAACGAATCCGTCAGACGTCATAGCAGCAATTGGACCATCCATTTGTCAAGACTGTTATGAGGTGAGTGAAGATGTTATCCTAGAATTTCAAAGTGCATTTGATGAAAAGTATTGGGACTCATTATATTACAAAAAAGAGAATGGAAAATATCAGCTGAATCTGTGGAAAGCAAATGAGATTATTTTAGAAGAAGCAGGCGTTCGAAAAGCAAATATTGCTGTCACCAATTTGTGTACATGCTGTAACTCTGAAACTTTATTTTCACATCGCGCCTCACAGGGGAAACGAGGGAATTTAGCTGCTTTTCTGGCATTAAAACAGGAGGAAGAATAATATGTTATTAGCAAAGACAGTGGAAGGAGAAGAAGTGGTAGAGGAAGTTTCCAAACTGACGCAGTATATAAATGATAAGATTCCAGATATCATAGATTTTGCATTTAGTGTGATTTTGGCATTAGTTGTATTTGTGATTGGTGCAAAACTGATTGGCTGGGTGCGCAAGTTGGTAAAACGTTCGCTTCAGCATTCCAGTGTGGATAAAGGGGTAGAACAGTTCGTTGACTCTATGTTGAAATTTGGGTTGTATGCGCTTTTGATTTTCTCAATTGGAAAGAATTTCGGCCTTGATACAACTTCTGTGGCTGCAGTGCTTGCTTCTGGCGGTGTTGCAATTGGTCTTGCTCTGCAAGGAAGTTTGTCAAACTTTGCAGGAGGTGTCCTGATTCTGCTTTTAAAACCATTTGTGGTAGGCGACTACATTATTGAAGATACCAATAAATGTGAAGGAACAGTAAAAGAAATCCAAATTTTCTATACGAAGTTAGTGACTGCGGATAACAAAACAGTTGTGATTCCAAATGGAACGCTGGCGAATAATAGTTTAACAAACGTGACAGCACAGGATAAACGTAAACTTGACTTAAAGGTAGATATTTCCTATGATGCAGATTTGAAAAAAGCAAAAGAACTGATTGAAACATTACTGAAAAATGATGCAAGTATAAAGCAGGAAGAAGAGATTCTTGTGTTTGTAGACAGTCTCGCAAGCAGTTCGGTTGTGCTTGGCGCAAGAGCGTGGGTAAAGACAGAAGAGTACTGGACGACTCGCTGGAGATTGTTAGAGAATATTAAGTTGACATTAGACGAAAATGGAATTGAAATTCCATATCAGCAGCTTACGGTGCACATGGAAAACCAGGGGGCAGAAAAGGGGCAGCAATAGAATAAAGTGACGATAAAAAAGCAATAGAATCAAGCGAGAAACTTGATTCTATTGCTCTTTGCATTTTATAACAGCCGAAAATGGGACTCGAACCCACGACCTACGCATTACGAATGCGTCGCTCTACCAACTGAGCCATTTCGGCAGGTGGTTTAACTAACCACATCAACTAGTATACCGAGGATGAATCATAAAGTCAAGAAAAAGTTGACAAATAAAATTCATATGCTTATAATGAGAACATATTATTGACAGGTGGTTGCAAACCGGTATTTGAATGTGACAAATATCGGTTTTTTATTTGATAAGTGCCATCAGCGAGAAGCGACAGATCGGATTCGCACTGAGTATGATTGGACTTAAAACGACAAAGGAAGGATAAAACTATGATTCGAATGGAATTAGGAAAAAACAGTTACAACATCGAACTGCAAAGAGGAAATTTAGAGAAAGCGAGTGAACTTCTGCAGTTGGACCGCAAAGTAATGATTATCACAGACGCAGGTGTTCCAATTCAATATGCTGAAAAAATTGCAAGACAGAGCAAAGAGGCATACATAAAAGTAGTGACGCAGGGTGAAGGCAGCAAATCACTCCAGACAGCCGAAGAAATTTTAGTAGAAATGTTAGAACACCAATTTAGCAGAAAAGACTGTGTAGTCGGCGTGGGCGGTGGAGTTGTCGGCGACCTCAGCGGTTTTGTAGCATCTTTGTATATGCGCGGTATCGATTTTTATAACGTTCCAACGACATTATTGTCTCAAGTGGATTCTTCCATTGGAGGAAAGACAGCAGTAAATCTTGCTGGAATTAAGAATATTATCGGTGCGTTCTATCAACCAAAAGCGGTACTCATTGATCCAGATACGTTGAATACACTTTCAGAGCGCCAGATTGTGAACGGATTGGTGGAAGCAATCAAAATGGGGGCGACCAGCGATCCAGAGTTATTTGATATTTTCAAAAAAGGAAACTGGAGAGAATCATTAGATATCATCATTGAGAAAGCATTACTAGTGAAGAAATATGTCGTAGAGCAAGATGAAAAAGAAAGTCATCTGAGAAAAATTTTGAACTACGGACATACCATCGGACATGGATTTGAAAGCGCAGCAAAAGGAAAATACCTGCATGGCGAATGTGTAGCACTCGGTATGTTATACATGAGTGGGGACGAAGTAAAGAAGCAATTGTTGGAAATCTATGAGAATTTAGGTTTTAAAGTTCCCGGCCTTTCAGAATTTAATCTAGATGAAGTAAAAGAAGCAATCTTACACGATAAAAAAGCAAGCAACAAAAACTGTTCCGTCGTATTTGTGTCAGAAATCGGAAATGGACAAATCGAAGAATGGCCAATGGAACAAGTATTAGGCAGATTGGAGCGTGAATAGCGTGAAAAATGTATTGGGAAATAGCATTACGGTAACTTTGTTTGGCGAGAGCCATGGAGCAGAAATCGGTGCAGTCATTGATGGAATAGCACCGGGAATTGAAGTGGATTTAGAATTTATGCGCAAACAGCTGAATCTCAGAAAGCCACATGGAAAGATTTCAACACAGCGTGTAGAGACAGATGAACCACACATTGTAAGCGGTGTGTTTGAAGGAAAGACAACAGGAACTCCGATTTGCATCCTATTTGAAAACAATAATACAAAGAGCAAAGATTATTCAAAGACGAAAGATATGATGCGTCCAGGGCACGCTGATTATACAGCAATTGAAAAATATCATGGATTTGCAGATTATCGTGGCGGCGGACATTTTTCGGGAAGAATCACGACACCAATTGTTGCAGCAGGAGCTATCCTGATTGATGCTTTAAAGAAAAAAGGAATTCATATTGGAACACACATTAAGCAATGCGGAACGATTAAAGACACTCCATTTGCAAATTATGACGAAGAGATTGCAAAGGTGAATGATTTGATTTTCCCGGTATTAGATGAAAGAGCTGCAGAAGAAATGCATGCTTACATGGAAACGGCAGCAAACGAGGGCGACAGCGTTGGAGGCATTTTAGAAACTGTAGTCACAGGGCTTCCGGCAGGCGTTGGAGAGCCTTGGTTTGATACAATGGAAAGTATGCTTGCACACGGAATTTTCAGCATTCCAGCTGTAAAAGGAGTAGAATTTGGCAAAGGGTTTGCATTTGCCGAAATGAAAGGCAGCGAGGCAAACGACCCATTTGAAATGAAAGATGGAAAGGTCGTAACTAAAACGAATAATAATGGTGGCATTAACGGTGGTATTACAAACGGAATGCCAATCTTGTTTAATACTGTAGTAAAACCAACTCCATCCATTTATAAAGCACAGAATACAGTGGATATGAATGCTAAGGAAAATGTATCTTTCCAGATTCAAGGAAGACATGACCCAGCGATTATTCACAGGGCACGTGTGGTGGTTGACAGCGTGACAGCAATTGTGATTGCAGATATGCTGGCGTTGAGATATGGAACAGATTGGCTGCAAAAGGAGAATTAGGAATGAAAGCAATAATTACACCAGGTAAGGCAAAAGGAACCGTGCTTGCCCCACCTTCAAAAAGCATGGCACATCGCATGCTTATGGGAGCAGGATTGGCCGAAGGAACCTCTGTGATCCAAAATATTGATTTGAGTGAGGATATTAAAGCAACTTTGGGCATCTTAGAAGCGCTGGGCAGCCAATATACAATCAAAGATAGAACTGTCACTATGAAAGGAATTGGTGGCAAAAAGGTAAAAGTGGACCGTCCGCTGGATACAAAAGAAAGCGGTAGTACGCTACGTTTCTTTATTCCGATTTTGCTTAGCGGCGGTGGAAAGAGCAAGTTGACAGGAGCGAAGAGCCTTTTTTCGAGACCTTTAGGAATTTACGAAGATATTTGCAAAGAACAAGGGATTTATTTTCATAAGACGGAAGATTCATTAGAATTGGATGGGCAATTGCAAGCGACACATTATAAGATTCCAGGTAATATTAGCAGTCAGTTTATTACTGGATTATTATATGCGCTTCCGTTGTTGGAAAAAGATAGTGTGCTTGAAGTGATTCCACCAGTGGAGAGCAAAGCTTATATCGAGATGACCTTAGAGGCATTGGAGTTATATGGAATTCATGTAAAACGAGAAGAAAATACCTATTATATTCAGGGGAATCAGACTTATCATGCATTGGAAGGCATGGTGGAAGGCGATTATTCGAATGCAGCATTTTTAGAGGCATTTAATTTGATTGGTGGAGATGTCGCTGTAGAAGGATTGAAAGAAGATAGTCTGCAAGGCGACAAGATCTATCAAACATATTTTCAAACATTGCAGACAGCAAGACCACAGACGGATATTTTGGAATCTGAAGAATTATCTCGGACGGACATTTCCTCAAATATTGATTTACCGCAGATGGATATCTCCGAATGCCCGGACTTGGGACCGATTTTAATCGGTATGGCAGCAGCAAATCATGGAGCTGTATTTACAGGCACAAGGCGGCTCAAAATCAAAGAAAGCGACCGTGGGACTGTAATGGCGATAGAACTTAAAAAGTTCGGAATCCAAGTAGATGTACTTGAAAATGAAATTGTCGTTCATCCAGGCAAATTACATACGCCGGAAGTGATTTTAGATAGCCACAATGACCACAGAATTGCAATGACGCTGGCAACTTTGTGCACGATAACAGGTGGAACTATTGACGGATGCTACGCTGTGAATAAAAGTTTTCCAAGTTATTACGAAACGATCCAGAAATTAGGCATCCAAGTAAAAATAGAAGATTAGAAATCGAAACGAAATAGAGAGTCAAGATGGAGGAACTAGAAATGAATTGTGAATTCAAAAGAAAATTACCAATTCCAATGGAATTAAAAGAAATGTACCCGGTTACAGCTGAAATGCAGGCTAATTTTGAAAAAAGGGACATCGAAATAAAAAAAGTATTATCAGGAGAAAGCGATAAGTTTTTATTGATTATCGGTCCATGCTCGGCAGATTACGAAGATTCGGTTATGGATTATATTTCAAGACTCCGTCCGGTACAGGAAAAAGTAGAAGAGAAGTTTATTATCATTCCAAGAATCTATACAAACAAACCGAGAACGACTGGAGCAGGCTACAAGGGAATGCTCCACCAGCCAGACCCATTGCATGATTCTGATATGCTGGCTGGACTTACAAAAATTCGAAAATTACATATGAGAGCATTGCAAGAGACAGAATTTACCTGTGCTGATGAAATGCTATATCCAGAAAACTATAGATATTTATCTGACTTGCTTGCATATGTAGCAGTTGGCGCGCGTTCTGTTGAGAATCAGCAGCATCGTCTGACCGCAAGTGCAATTGATGTTCCCGTGGGAATGAAGAATCCGACCAGCGGAGATTTGTCTATTATGATGAATTCCATTTTAGCAGCGCAACATGGACATACATTTATCTATAGAGGTTGGGAAGTAGAAAGTACAGGAAATCCATATGCACATGCCATTTTACGTGGCGGTATGAATGCCCAGGGTGAAAATCTTGCAAATTACCATTACGAAGACTTGATGAAAGTGTATGAAAGCTATCAGGAAAAGAAACTGAAGAATATGAGCGTTATCATTGATGCCAATCATGCAAACTCAAATAAGAGATTTATGGAGCAGATTCGTATTAGTAAAGATGTTATGCACAGCCGCCGGGTAAACAAAGACATTCGTTCTTTGGTAAAAGGTCTGATGATTGAAAGTTACATTGTAGATGGAGCACAATCAGCAGAGTGTGGAACCTATGGACAGTCAATTACAGATCCATGTCTTGGATGGGAAAAAACCGAAAGATTAATTTATGAATTGGCGGAAGAATTGTAATGAAAAAACGTTTTTCTCAAAAACAAGAAATGGTTAAGAAAATAAGATAGAAAAAGTTTTGGGTTGACGTTTTGCAATCAAAGGAGTAATTTATAAGTTATGGGGTTGACATTATATCATGTCAATTTCATAATATAGGGTTAAAAATGCTATATAGCAATGATACATAAAAGGAGGATATAATATGAATTACGCAGAAGAATCTCTAAAAAAACACGAAGAATGGAAGGGGAAGATTGAAGTAGTGAGCCGTGTTCCGGTTGCTACAAAAGAAGACCTTTCTCTTGCATATACACCAGGGGTAGCGGAGCCTTGTCTTGAAATTCAAAAAGATATTAACAAAAGCTACGATCTTACGCGCCGTTGGAATACCTGTCTTGTTGTCACAGATGGTACAGCAGTACTTGGTTTAGGCGACATTGGTCCAGAAGCAGGTATGCCTGTTATGGAAGGAAAGTGTGTGCTTTTCAAAGAATTTGGTGATGTGGATGCATTCCCAATTTGTATCAAATCAAAAGACGTAGATGAAATCGTAAATACAGTATATCTGATTTCAGGTTCATGCGGTGGAGTAAACTTGGAAGATATTGCAGCTCCACGTTGCTTTGAAATTGAGAAAAAATTAAAAGAGAAATGTGATATTCCGATTTTCCATGATGATCAACATGGTACTGCAATCATAACGCTTGCAGGCCTTATCAATGCTCTTAAAGTTGTCGGAAAAGAGAAAGAAGAAATTAAAGTTGTTGTAAATGGAGCAGGAGCAGCCGCTACCGCAATTACCAAACTGATTCTTTCTTATGGTGTTAAAAATGTAATCATGTGCGACCGCACTGGAGCAATTTACGAAGGACGCCAGAAAGGCATGAATCCATACAAAGAAGAAATGGCACAGTTGACAAACTTAGAAAAGAAAGAAGGCTCACTTGCTGATGTGATCGTAGGAGCTGACGTATTTATCGGTGTTTCTGCTCCAGGTTCTTTGACTACAGAAATGGTTCAGACAATGAATAAGGATGCTATCGTATTTGCATGTGCAAATCCTACACCGGAGATTTTCCCTGATGATGCAAAAGCAGGTGGTGCGCGTGTAGTATCTACAGGACGCAGTGACTTCCCGAACCAGATTAACAATGTGCTTGCATTCCCGGCACTTTTCCGTGGAGCATTTGATGTTCGTGCAAAAGAAATCAATGAAGAGATGAAGATTGCAGCAGCTCTTGCACTTGCTAATCTCATTTCAGATGATGAATTGAATGAAGATTATATTATTCCAGCAGCTTTCGATCCGCGCGTGAAAGAGGCAGTTTCTACAGCAGTGGCTCAGGCGGCTCGAGATACAGGCGTTGCACGAATTTAAGATGATAGCAAAAGAATATATGTCAAAGTATACGTAAAGGCAGTTGCGGGAGACCGCAACTGTTTTTTTGTTGCAAATAAATTTGAAAACCTTCTGATGCTATAAAATAATAATGGCGTAAGTCTTATTTTTATGATATAATAAATTGATCATATTATTGCGTTATCGCGATAAATCGACAAAATAATAAAGAAAGGGAATTTATTTGTGATGGAAAACAAAAACGAATTCAAACCTTATATTCCGGCTGAAAAAGTCACTCCGGAATTAACAGTTACTTCAATCGTTATGGGTATCATCCTTGCAGTCATCTTTGGCGCAGCAAATGCTTATCTCGGACTTCGAGTTGGTATGACTGTATCTGCATCTATTCCTGCGGCAGTTATCTCTATGGGTGTTATCCGTGTGATTATGAAGAAAAACTCAATTTTAGAGAGTAACGTGGTGCAGACCGTTGGATCTGCCGGTGAATCTCTTGCAGCAGGTGCTATTTTTACATTGCCAGCTTTGTTCCTCTGGGCAGCTGAAGGTGTGATGGAAAAACCAGGCATCCTTGAAATTACAATAATTGCATTAATTGGTGGTCTCCTTGGAGTATTCTTTATGGTACCCCTTAGAAATGCCTTGATTGTAAAAGAACATGGTATTTTACCATATCCAGAAGGACAAGCATGTGCAGAAGTTCTTCTTGCTGGTGAAGAAGGTGGCGCAAATGCGACTACAGTATTCGCTGGTATGGGTATTGCAGCAGCTTTCAAATTTGTGATTGATGGCTTAAAAGCGGTTCCAAGTGAAGTTTCTCTTCGTTTTAAAGGCTTCGCCGGTGAAATCGGAACTCAGATTTATCCAGCTGTTATGTCAGTGGGTTATATTTGTGGGCCAAAGATTTCTTCTTATATGTTTGCCGGTGGTTTGGTAAGCTGGATGGCATTGATTCCATTGATTGTACTTTTTGGCGGAGAATCAATTCTATATCCAGGTACAAAAACAATTGCTGAAATCTATGCTGAAAGTGGAGCAAGCGGAATCTGGGGCAGTTACATACGTTACATTGGTGCAGGTGCTTTAGCGGCCGGTGGTATTATCAGTTTGGTTAAATCACTTCCACTCATTGTTAGCACATTTGCTGACGCTATGAAGAGCTTAAAAGGTGGAGTAGGATCTGCATCTGCAAAACGTACAGAACAAGATATAAGTATGAAAATCGTGCTTGGCGCTATTTTGGTATTAACATTACTTGTTTGGTTAGTACCAGCAATCCCAGTATCGCCAGTTGGTGCTATTATCGTTGTTATTTTTGGTTTCTTCTTTGCAACTGTTTCTTCTAGAATGGTTGGTTTAGTAGGAAGCTCAAACAACCCTGTATCAGGTATGGCTATTGCAACATTACTTATTGCAACATTAATCTTAAAAATTACAGGTGACACTGGTGCACACGGTATGCAGGGAGCTATTGCAATTGGTTCTATTATTTGTATCGTAGCTGCTATTTCAGGTGATACATCTCAGGACTTAAAGACAGGTTATCTGCTTGGTTCTACACCAAAGAAACAGCAGATTGGTGAGATCATTGGTGTTGTTGCAGCTGCATTTGCAATCGGCGGTGTGCTTTATCTGTTGGATGCTGCTTGGGGATTTGGCTCAGCAGAACTTGGTGCTCCACAGGCAACTTTGATGAAAATGATTATCGAAGGCGTTATGAACAGCAATCTTCCATGGGGACTTGTATTTGTAGGAGTATTCCTTGCAATCGTGATTGAAATACTGGGCATCCCAGTACTTCCATTTGCAATCGGTGTTTATCTGCCAGTTCAGTTAAATGCTTGCATCATGGTTGGTGGTGTTATCCGTCTGATCTTTGATAAGATGAAGAAAGAGGAAAAAGAGAAAGAAGAGATTATTACAGATGGTGTGCTTTACTGTTCAGGTATGATTGCAGGTGAGGGCCTTGTAGGAATCCTTCTTGCTATATTCGCAGTAATTGGTATCGATGGAGTGATCGATATTAGTGGTGTACTGAATTTATCTGCAGGTGTTGCTAATGTACTTAGCCTTGTAGTATTTGCTCTTATGATCCTGTGTCTGTTAAAGTTCACAATCTGGAGAAAAAGAGATAAAAAAGCGTAAAAATAATGATTAAAGTTTCGAGCTTCTGAAAAGGGGCTCGAACTTTTTAAAAAGGTGTTTTAAATGGGAAAAAAGAAAGAAGTAATCAATCAGAACTATCTGGAAAATGTTCCGGTAAGACAGGAAGGCTTAAAGTGGGATGCCGATGAAAAAGGTATTGTAACTTTGTATGTGCACAACACAGGCCTTATGAAAAAAATTACGCAAAAGCTTTTAAAAAAGCCAGAATATACACAGGTACATCTGGACGAAAATGGAAGTTTCGTATGGCCTTTGATTGATGGGGAAAAAGATATCATCGAACTGGGAAAAGAAGTAAAAGAACATTTTGGCGAGAAGGCAGAACCGTTATATCCAAGACTGGCGAAATTCTTTCAGATTTTGGAAAGTTATGGGTTTGTGAGCTTTAAGAAAGGACAATGATGGTAAAGTTACCATGATTGTCCTTTTTCTATTAGGTTAGCGCTAAAGCCTTTTTAAATACCATTTTTCTACAATTCCAATTATTCCATATAATGCGATGGCAATAATGCAGAGTATCACGATGGACATGAGCAGCCAATCCATCTTGAATACCTGACTGGAATAAATAATCAAGTAACCAAGTCCGTTTCTTGCAGCAAGAAATTCTCCGATAACAACACCAACCAGACAAAGCCCAATATTCACCTTCATATTGCTAATAATTGCTGGAACAGAACTAGGAATTACCACTTTTATTAAAGCATGACGCCGTTTTCCGCCCAGTGTATAGATAAGTTTTAATGTTTCTTCTTCCACACTCATAAAGCTGGTATATAAGTTTAAAATACTTCCGAAAATCGCAACTGACATACCAGCTACGATAATTGTAGTAGGAGTTGCACCGAGCCAAACGATAAGAAGGGGTGCAAGTGCTGATTTTGGAAGACTGTTCAATACTACAAGGAAAGGCTCGGAAATTTCAGACGATTTCTTGCTAAACCACAATATAGTAGCTAATAAAATACTAATGACTGTAACCAATAAAAAACTGACGATAGTTTCGTAAAGCGTCGTCCCAATGTGTGTGAAAATACTTTTATCTAGTACCATCGACCAAAAACAAAGTGCAACCTTACTTGGACTGCTGAAAATGAAAGAATCAATGATGTCAAAGTAGGAAGTGACCTCCCAAAGTAGCAAAAATCCTACTAACAGTATGACTCTGGCGCTTTGCACAAACAATCGATGTTTTTTCAATTCTTTTAGGAACTGTGATTGCCTTGCAGATATTTGCTTCGTGGAAACTCCTTCCACAGCAATTTGTTCTGCAGAAATTTGCGTTTTAGAAGCCTCATGCATCCTCGTTCAACTCCTTCCATACTGTATTAAAATAACCTTTAAATTCAGGTGCGTTTCTTCTTTTTAGCGGTGTATCTTCCTCTAAAGAAAAGGTAAGCGGAACAATACTTTTTATTGTAGCCGGCCGCTTCGACAGCACAATCACGCGGTCTCCCAAACTAATTGCCTCCGATAAATCATGGGTTACCAAAATGGCACTGCGATGTTCCTTGCGAATAATCTGACCAATATCATCCGCAACAGTCAGCCGCGTCTGATAATCCAAAGCAGAGAATGGCTCATCCAGTAAAAGTAAATCTGGCTCCATGATAAGGGTACGAATGAGTGCGGCACGCTGGCGCATTCCGCCAGATAACTCCGAAGGTTTCGCATTTGCAAAATCGGCTAATCCATATTGCTCTAAATATTCCTGCACCTTAGACTTGGTTTCAGAAGTGAGTAGATGCTGAATTTCCAAGCCAAGCACAATGTTTTTATAAATGGTACGCCACTCTAACAGATGATCTTTTTGCAGCATGTATCCCATCCGTTTGCCGTGTAATTCTATGGTTCCCTCCTCCGGTTCCATAAGCCCTGAAATCAGAGAAAGCAATGTGGATTTTCCACATCCAGAAGGACCTACAATGCTGATAAATTCCCCTCTTTGCATTGTGAAAGAAAGGTCTGAAAGTGCAAGGGTTTCGCCTTCTAAATTATGGTAAGAATGACTCAAATTTTTGATTTCCAAGATAGCTTCCATCACACACCTCCATTTCGTATGATTTAATTTATGTCGAAAAACTGAATCTGTGCTTGAATGAATGGAAAGAAAATAGTATAATCACTCGTAGTATGGATGAAATCGGAGAAATAGTATGAATTATCAGAAGGAACTGGAAAAGTTGATTCAAAATATTCAAAAGGAAGAAAAAGTACCCAGACTGCTATTGCACAGTTGTTGTGCACCATGCAGCAGTTATGTGCTGGAATATTTATCCGATTATTTCGAAATCACAGTTTTCTATTATAATCCGAATATCTTTCCGGAAAATGAATATACAAAGCGTATTCTGGAGCAACAGATGCTGATTCACGATATGAAAGTAAAACATCCGGTTTCTTTCATCGCTGGCAGTTATGAGCGAGAGAAGTTCTATGAAATTGCAGCAGGACTGGAGCATTTAAAAGAAGGCGGAGAGCGTTGCTTTAAATGTTATGAACTTCGTTTGGAAGAATCTGCCAAAATGGCACAGGAAGGTGAATATGATTATTTTACGACAACTTTAAGCATCAGCCCGATGAAAAATGCAGAAAAGCTTAATGAAATTGGTGAAAGAGTTGGAAAAAAATATGGCATCGCTTATCTACAATCTGATTTTAAAAAGAAAAATGGATACAAGCGTTCCATTGAATTATCAAAAGAATATGGACTTTACAGACAAGACTACTGTGGATGTGAGTATTCATATGTTGAAAGAAAAAAGCAATTAAAGTAAAGCGAAAGACGTTTCTCGAAATATATGAAACGATTTAGATACACACGATGTGAATTATACAAAGAAAAGAGGAAGAAGAACATGGCACAATTATGGGGTGGACGTTTTACAAAAGAAACTGACCAGTTAGTTTACAATTTTAACGCATCAATTTCCTTTGATCAAAAGTTCTATGCACAAGATATCAAAGGAAGCATGGCACATGTCAAAATGCTTGCAAAACAAGGAATTTTGACAGAAGAAGAGAGAGAGCAGATTCTCACAGGACTTCAAGGCATTTTAGATGACGTCAATGCAGGCACTTTAGAAATCTCTGATAAATACGAAGATATTCACAGTTTCGTGGAAGCTACTTTGATTGATCGAATCGGCGAACCAGGAAAGAAATTACATACAGGAAGAAGCCGTAACGACCAGGTTGCATTAGATATGAAACTTTATACAAGAGATGAAATCTTAGAAATTGACGCTCTTGTAAAAGAACTATTAAACGTATTATTAAACATCATGAAAGAAAACACAGAGACTTTCATGCCGGGATTTACTCATTTACAAAAAGCACAGCCAATCACATTGGCACACCACATGGGAGCCTATTTTGAAATGTTCAAACGTGACCGTTCAAGATTATACGATATTCACGAACGCATGAATTACTGCCCATTAGGTTCAGGCGCCCTTGCTGGAACTACTTATCCATTGGATAGGGAATATACAGCAGAATTGTTGGGCTTCTATGGTCCTACACTAAACAGCATGGATTCTGTGGCAGACAGAGATTATTTAATTGAACTTTTATCTGCGTTATCTACGATTATGATGCACCTCAGCAGATTTTCAGAAGAAGTCATTATCTGGAATTCGAACGAATATCAATTTGTAGATATTGATGATGCGTACAGCACAGGAAGCAGCATCATGCCACAAAAGAAAAACCCGGATATCGCAGAATTGGTACGTGGAAAAACAGGACGTGTATACGGCGCATTAATGTCTATTTTAACTACCATGAAAGGAATTCCGTTGGCATACAACAAAGATATGCAGGAAGACAAAGAATTTGTATTTGATGCCATTGACACTGCAAAAGGATGCCTCGCATTATTTACAGGTATGCTCCGCACGATGAAATTCCGCAAAGAAGTGATGGAAAACAGTGCGAAAAATGGTTTTACAAATGCAACAGACGCAGCAGATTACCTCGTAAATCATGGCGTGGCATTCCGTGACGCTCACGGCATCGTAGGTCAGCTTGTGTTATATTGTATTGAAAAAGACATTGCATTAGATGACATGACATTGGAAGAATACAAGGCGATTTCGCCAGTGTTTGAAGAAGATATTTATGAAGCAATCAGCATGAAAACTTGCGTAGAAAAGCGTATGACAATTGGCGCTCCAAGCAGGGCTGCGATGGAAAAAGTGATTGCAATTTGCGAAGATTATTTAAAAGATTCGGAAAAAACACTTGCATAATGGCAAAAAATGTTATAACATTTTCAAATCATAAAAAAATCAGTAAACATGAGAGAGAAATGAGGAGATTCAGATGGATAAGAAATTAAGAGTAGGTATTCTTGGAGCAACAGGTATGGTTGGACAGCGTTTTATTTCCTTGTTGGAAAACCACCCATGGTATGAAGTAGTGACAGTGGCAGCAAGCCCAAGATCCGCTGGAAAAACATATGAAGAAGCAGTTGGAGATCGTTGGAAAATGAAAACTCCAATGCCAGAAGGTGTAAAGAAATTAATCGTTGCAAATGTAAATGAGGTAGAAAAGGTAGCTGAAAGCGTTGACTTTGTATTCAGTGCAGTTGACATGACAAAAGAAGAAATCAGAGCCATCGAAGATGCATATGCAAAGACAGAGACACCAGTTGTTTCTAACAACAGTGCACACCGCTGGACAAAAGACGTTCCAATGGTAGTTCCGGAAATCAACCCAGAACACTTCGAAGTAATCGAAGCACAGAAGAAACGTCTCGGCACAACTAGAGGTTTCGTAGCAGTAAAACCAAACTGTTCAATCCAAAGCTACGCACCAGTATTAACAGCATGGAAAGAATTTGAACCAACAGAAGTAGTTGCTACTACATATCAAGCTATCTCAGGTGCAGGTAAAACATTCAAAGATTGGCCAGAGATGGTAGAAAACATTATCCCATACATCGGCGGCGAAGAAGAAAAGAGTGAGCAAGAACCACTCCGTATCTGGGGTAAAGTTGTTGACGGCGAAATCGTGAAAGCAGAAAGCCCTGTCATCACAACACAATGTATCCGTGTTCCAGTATTAGACGGACACACAGCAGCCGTATTTGTAAAATTTGCAAAGAAACCAACAAAAGAACAATTAATCGACCGTATCGTGAACTTCAAAGGACTTCCACAGGAATTAGAACTTCCAAGTGCTCCAAAGCAGTTCATCCAATACCTAGAAGAAGACAACCGTCCACAAGTACAATTGGATGTAAACTTTGAAAAAGGCATGGGGATTTCCGTTGGACGTATTCGTGAAGACAGCGTGTACGATTTCAAATTTGTTGGATTATCACATAACACAGTAAGAGGTGCTGCAGGTGGAGCAATCCTTTGTGCAGAAACATTGACTGCAAAGGGTTATATCCAAGCGAAATAAAGATGCAATATTGCAGGACAGTGGTATCAAATAATGCTTGAGAAGGTGCTGGGAGAGAGAATTCTTTCCTGGCATTTTTTGCCCTTTGAGAAGCAGAAATTTTACATGATATTTTTTACATCACACTAGCAAAATGACTCCAAATTTGTTATGCTATGTGGAGAGAAAAAAGTGGGGTGATTTGCGTGAGTCAAAATACATTGAATTATACACAGAATCGAGAATTATCATGGCTGCGTTTTAACCAGCGTGTCTTAGAAGAGGCGCAGGATCTGACTGTGCCACTCTTGGAACGAATGAAATTTGTAGCCATTTTCACGAGCAATCTGGACGAGTTTTTCATGATTCGTGTCGGCAGCCTGTATGATATGGTAATGCTTGAAGACACTTCTGTTGACAAACGTTCAGGAATGAATGCAAAGCAGCAGCTTGACGCGATTTATGATGCGATGGGGCCTTTGTATAAAGAACGCGACCGCACATACAACGCGATTAAGAAACAACTGCATCCGTATGGAGTCTGTGGCTTGTCATTTAAAGAATTAGAGCCATCCGAGAGAAAATATGTGAAGAAATATTTTAGAGAACAGGTTCTTCCAGTTCTGTCACCACAGATTGTAGATGCGAACCATCCATTCCCACATTTATTGAATAAAGAACTGTACGTGATTGCAGATTTGAAGCAAGATGATAAATCCATGATTGGAATTGTGCCGGTACCACAGTTTATTTCCGATATTTTATATCTGCCGGGACATGATATCCGTTATATTCGTATGGAAAAAGTAATCATGGAATATCTGGAGCTGATTTTTGAACAATATGATATTACAGACCGCAATTATGTGTGCGTGACGAGAAATGCGGATATTTCTCCAGATGATGAGGCATTTGATGAGAATGAGGATTTTCGTTATCGAATGCAGAAGACGCTTCATAAGAGACGGAGAATGGCACCGGTCAGACTGGAAGTTGCATATCCACTTACCAAAGAGATGGAAAAATATTTATGCGAGAAATTACATCTGGCTCCGAAACAGATTTTTAGAACCAAGGTGCCGATGAAACTGGACTATATTTTCTCGATTATCGGGAAATTGCCGGATTCCATGAAACGTTCTCTGGTAGATGTGCCGTTTACACCACAGCCATCTAAGATGGTGCAGGAAGGCAGTGTGATGAGGCAAGTAAAACGGAGAGATATTTTATTATCCTATCCATATGAAAGTATGGAACCGTTTTTACAATTAATCAAAGAAGCTTCCGTAGACCCGAGCGTCCTTACGATTAAGATTACCATTTATCGTTTGGCAAAGAAAACACGTTTGGTGGAATATTTGTGTGCGGCTGCCGAAAATGGCAAGGAAGTCACCGTTTTAATTGAACTCCGTGCAAGATTTGATGAACAGAATAATATTGACTGGTCAGAACGACTGGAAGAAGCAGGATGCAGGGTGATCTATGGCTTTGAAGGGTATAAGGTACATTCCAAAATATGTCAGATTACTTACCGCAACCGAAATGAAATCCAATACATTACACAGATTGGCACCGGTAATTACAATGAAAAGACGGCTGCGATGTACACCGATGTTTCGCTTATGACTGCAAATCGAAAGATTGGAGAAGACGCTTCTGCTTTCTTTAAAAATATGTCGATTGGAAACTTGGATGGAAACTATCAGCATTTGATTGTATCGCCGACGACTCTCAAAAAGTCGATTTTGGAAATGATTGATGAAGAAATCGAAAAAGGCGAAAAAGGCCGCATTATTATGAAGATGAATTCTGTCACGGACCTGAAGTTTATTGAAAAGATTGCAGAAGCGTCCCAGGCAGGAGTCCAGATTGATCTCATTGTGCGCGGAATTTGCTGTATTTTGCCAGGAGTAGAAGGCGTGACGGACAATCTTTCGGTCACAAGCATTGTGGGGCGCTATCTGGAACATGCCCGTATTTTTAGCTTCGGAACAGGAAACGAGCAGAAGATTTATATTGGTTCTGCTGATATGATGACCCGTAATACAGAAAAACGTGTGGAAGTGGCATGCCCGATTTTAGATGATACAATTAAAAAACGTCTTAATTGTATGCTGGAAGTGATGCTGGCCGACAATACAAAGGCAAGAAAGATGCTGAGTGACGGCAGTTATGTCTTGAAAGAAAAGACGGGAGAAGAAATTGTTGCACAGGAAGTTTTCATGAAAGAGGCAATGAATACTCCGTCAAAAGAGAGAAAAGAAGAATTGTCTTGGTGGAAACGCCTGAAGAAGTTCTTCGCAAATTTGTAACAAAAAGGAAGATTTATGGGAAAATCAGTATATATTGCGGAAAAGCCCAGTGTGGCACAGGAATTTGCAAAGGCATTAAAATTAAATACAAAAAGAAAAGACGGATATCTTGAGGGCGAAGACGCGATTGTGACATGGTGTGTAGGACATCTTGTTACCATGAGCTATCCCGAAGTCTATGATGAAAAATATAAAAGATGGAGTTTGGAGACGCTCCCATTTATGCCAAAGGAATTTAAATATGAAGTGATTCCAAATGTGGAAAAACAGTTTCAGATTGTTAGCGGCATTTTGAATCGTCCAGATGTGGATACGATTTACGTCTGCACCGACTCTGGGCGTGAAGGAGAGTATATTTACCGTCTGGTAGAGCAGATGGCAGGCGTTAAAGGCAAGCAGAGAAAACGTGTCTGGATAGATTCGCAGACGGAGGAAGAAATTCTTCGTGGTATCCGCGAGGCAAAGGACTTATCAGAGTATGATAATCTTTCAGCATCGGCTTATCTTCGTGCGAAAGAAGATTACCTGATGGGGATTAATTTCTCCAGACTTTTGACTTTGAAATATGGAAACAGTATCTCAAATTATCTGAATACGAAATATACTGTGCTTTCAGTAGGGCGCGTAATGACCTGCGTGCTGGGAATGGTAGTGCGTAGAGAACGAGAGATTCGAGATTTTGTGAAAACACCATTTTACCGCGTGGTAAGTACGATAGAGGCAGGCGGGCAGACGTTCGAAAGTGAATGGAAAGCGGTGGCTGGCTCGAAATATTTTGAAAGTCCGTTGCTTTATAAAGAAAACGGATTTAAAAAGAAAGAGACAGCGGAAGAATTGGTCGCTTATTTGAGTAGCCAGAGCAGTCGAGAAAACTTTCAAGAAAGTTTTCAGGCAAGTCAAGGCGGCTCCTACGAAAATTTTTCGAACACAGGAAATGAATTATCATGTCAGGTAGTTGCCATTGAAAGAAAACAGGAGAAAAAGAATCCGCCACTTTTGTTCAACCTAGCAGAACTTCAAAATGAGTGCTCTAAGCGATTTAAAATCAGCCCGGATGAAACACTCCGTATCGCACAGGAATTGTACGAGAAAAAGCTGATTACCTATCCGAGAACGGATGCTAGAGTGCTCTCGACGGCAGTTGCAAAGGAGATACATAAAAATTTAAATGGACTGTCGAAATATGATGTAGCAGCGCCATATTTAAAAGACATTGCGCAGTTTGGCAGCCATAAAGGCCTCGCAAAGAGTCGGTATGTGAATGATAAACAGATTACAGATCACTACGCGATGATTCCGACAGGACAGGGACTTTCGGCACTTTCCAGTGTGTCGCATACGGCAAAGCAGGTATATGATACCATTGTGAGAAGATTTTTAAGCATTTTCTACCCACCGGCTGTATATCATAAAGTAAGCATCACCACTCAGATGAAAGAAGAACAATTCTTTGCAAACTTTAAAGTACTGAGTGAAGAAGGTTATTTAAAAGTCGTTGGCACAGGAAATGAAAATGGCGCAGATGCAGAATTGTTTGAAGTAGTCAAACAGATTCGAAAAGGTGATGTGTTAAAAGTACAGGAGCTTAGCATCAAAGAAGGCGAGACATCACCGCCAAAACGCTACAATTCAGGATCCATGATTCTTGCGATGGAAAACGCAGGACAGCTCATTGAAGATGAAGAACTGCGTGCACAAATCAAAGGAAGCGGTATCGGCACCAGCGCGACCCGTGCAGAAATTTTGAAGAAGCTGATACATATCAAATATTTAGCTTTGAATAAAAAGACACAGGTAATTACACCGACTTTGCTTGGCGAGATGGTGTTTGATGTTGTGGAGAACTCCATTCGCTCACTCCTGAATCCGGAACTGACCGCAAGCTGGGAAAAGGGACTGACGTATGTGGCAGAGGGGCAGATTACCTCAGGAGAATATATGGTAAAATTAGAACATTTTATTGCAAGCCGTACCAACGGTGTACTAGTATTAAATAATCAGTATCAGTTAAAGAGCTGCTATGATAAAGCAGCGTCGTATTACAAACAAGGAAAACAGGGAGGTAAATAAAATGAAGGAACAATTAACAGTGAAGGCACTTTACAATCTGGACGAGACGATTGCAAAGGACATTTTTGAAGGAGTGACCTATCCTTGGGAGGTGCTTCCAAAAATCAGCGCGTTTATCGTGGAACTTGGTAATACCTTATCGGAGGAAGAATATGAGAAAAAAGGCGATAATATTTGGATTGCAAAATCTGCAAAAGTTGCACCGACAGCGTACATCAATGGACCAGCGATTATAGGAAAAAATGCAGAGGTAAGACATTGTGCATTTATCCGTGGCAATGCGATTGTGGGAGAAGGTGCAGTGGTAGGAAACTCTACAGAGTTAAAGAATGTAATCTTATTCAATAAAGTACAGGTACCACACTACAATTATGTTGGAGATTCTATTTTGGGATACAAAGCTCATATGGGAGCAGGTTCTATTACTTCTAATGTGAAATCAGACAAAACATTGACTACAGTAAAGACACCGGAAGGTCCAATTGAAACTGGACTTAAGAAATTTGGTGCAATGCTTGGCGATGAAGTAGAAGTGGGCTGCGGAAGCGTATTGAACCCAGGAACAGTGATTGGAAGCCATACGAACATTTATCCGTTGTCTATGGTGAGAGAATTTGTTCCGGCGAATAGTATTTATAAAAAACGCGGCGAAGTAGCTGAAAAATATTAAGAAATTGATTTCATAAACGGACGAACAAATAAATATATATCCTTCACTTCAACGCTCCACGCCCTACGACTAGTCCACGTATCCGTAAGGCTCTGAGATAGTCGTCGTGAGGGACTCCTATCTCATAACCTAACGGCTACGGGACGGATTCTTCGGTCGTTCCACTTAACTTCCGCTCAGAATATATATTTATTTGTTCTGTACGCATATGAATTCTATAACTATGCTAATTTCATGAAAATTACAACTGAGTCGGATAAGAAAATTAGTTGTTGAACAATTTTACAAAGTTAGAAAGAATGTCCATCTATGATAAGACGAGGTGAGTGGAGCATTCTTTTTTTATGCTGTAAATTAGCTGGAACAATATGGCTGCTTGTTACCTCTTTACTTTAGAGCACAGAGCACAAAGTTAGCATGAAACTTGAATTTGTATACGCACAGAAGAAATGAATCCATGTCCGAAGCGGAAGTGAAGTGGAATTGACGGAGAATCCGTCGTGTAGCCGTTAGGCTGTGAGGTGGGAGTCCCTCACGACGACCAACTCAGAGCCTTACGGATACTAGACTAGTCGGAGTCAATGGAGCGTTGGAGTGAAGGACATAGATTTATTTCTTCGTACGTTTACAACTCAAGAAAATAATATTTACTTTCAAGCCCGTTCGTGCTATACTAGACATCCATAATACTCAAAACAAGCAAATCTGCTCCAAATTCCCCAATAAAATAGTTGACAATTTCAAACAAGTATAATACTATAGTAATAGAAAAACGAACATCCGTTCGTAGTGAAGAAGGAGACAGATTCAATGATAAATGATGATAAAAAGAAAGCCCTGGATGCAGCGATATCCAAATTAGAAAAAGATTTTGGTAAAGGTGCAGTAATGAAATTAGGAGATGCCAGTGCCAATGTTTCAGTAGAGACAGTTCCTACAGGATCGTTAAGCCTGGATATTGCCCTTGGATTAGGCGGTGTGCCAAAAGGACGTGTGATTGAAGTGTACGGTCCAGAGTCCAGTGGTAAGACGACACTTACCTTACATATGATTGCAGAAGTACAAAAAAGAGGCGGCATTGCAGGATTTATCGACGCAGAGCATGCATTGGATCCAGTATATGCAAAAAATATTGGTGTAGATATCGATGAGTTATATATTTCTCAGCCAGACAGTGGAGATCAGGCCCTGGAGATTGCTGAGACGATGGTTCGCTCCGGTGCGATGGATATTGTTGTTATCGACTCTGTAGCTGCATTGGTACCACGCCAGGAAATCGAAGGAGACATGGGAGATACTCACGTGGGTCTTCAGGCAAGATTGATGTCACAGGCACTTCGTAAATTAACACCTGTGATTAGTAAATCGAATTGCGTTGTAATCTTTATCAACCAGTTGCGTGAAAAAGTAGGTGTGCTGTTTGGTAATCCAGAGACAACGACAGGTGGACGTGCGTTAAAATTCTATGCGTCTGTCCGTATGGATGTCAGAAAGATTGAGTCCTTAAAACAAAACGGAGAGATGGTAGGTAACCGTACCCGCGTCAAGATTGTAAAGAATAAGATTGCACCTCCATTCAAAGAAGCAGAGTTTGATATCATGTTCGGAAAAGGTATTTCAAAAGAAGGTGATATCTTGGATTTAGCGGCATCTGTGGATATCGTCAATAAGAGCGGTGCATGGTATGCATATAACGGTGATAAGATTGGCCAGGGCCGTGAAAATGCGAAGATATATCTGACGACACATCCAGAAGTAATGGATGAGATTGAGGCGAAGGTAAGAGCACATTATAATCTGGGTGGCAGCAAAGAAGAGGCGGCGCAGGATGAAAGTAACTAAACTGGAGCCTGTGACAAAGACGAAGTACAAAGTGTATTTAGACGAGCAGTTCGCTTTTGTATTATACAAAGGCGAACTGTCGCGCTATAAGATACAAGAAGAGGCGGAACTTTCACAGGAAACGATAGAAGAAATCAAAACAGAAATATTGGTGAAACGAGCAAAGCGTCGTGCACTGTATCTTCTGAACCAGATGGACCGCACGGAAGAGCAGCTTCGTCAAAAATTAGAGCGAGATTTGTATCCCAAAGAAATTGTGGAAGCTGCGATACGATATGTAGCATCTTTCGGTTACATTGGAGATACGGATTATGCGAGACGTTATGTTTCAAGTAGACAGAACTCCAAAAGTAAACGGGAAATCAAGATGGCATTATTGCAAAAAGGTGTGTCCAAAGAAATTGTCGAACAAGCTCTAGAGGAGTGCTATCAGGAGCAGGATGAATCCGCTGCAGTGCAGAAAATACTTGAGAAAAGACGATTTTGCCCGGAAAAAGCTACTGATGTCGAAAAAAAGAAAATGTACGAATACCTTGTAAGAAAAGGGTTTTCGTATGATTTGATTCGTCAAGTGATACAAGTTTCTTTCTGGAATGCTTGACATTATTGTGAAAACAGTATAAAATTTATTTGTTGTATTTGTACAATGAAAATTAAATAAGGAGGTGCTCCTGTGCAGGATATTATTATCACTGTAATCGCTGTGGTAATTGCACTTGTTGTAGCATCGATTGTAACTCACTTTGTAACCGTATCCAAACTTACGAAGGATGCAGACTCGAAGATTGGAAGTGCGGAAAGCAGAGCCAGAGAAATTATCGATGACGCGTTAAAAAATGCTGAAGCAACAAAAAAAGAAGCTCTCTTGGAAGTAAAAGAGGAGTCTATCAAGACGAAAAACGAGCTCGAAAAAGAAACCAAAGAAAGACGAGCCGAATTACAACGCTATGAAAAAAGAGTGTTATCCAAGGAAGAAGCTTTAGATAAAAGAGCAGATGCATTGACACAACGTGAAACAAGTTTTACGCAAAAAGAAGAGCAAATGAAGCAGCGTGAAGCAAAGGTCGAAGAATTAAGCAGGCAAAGAGTACAGGAACTAGAAAGAATCTCAGGTTTAACCTCCGAACAAGCAAAGGATTATTTGTTAAAAACTGTTGAAGAAGATGTAAAACATGATACTGCGAAGATGATTAAAGAATTAGAAACGCAGGCAAAAGAAGAAGCTCACAAAAAAGCGAAAGAATATGTTGTTAATGCAATTCAAAAATGTGCCGCAGATCATGTTGCTGAAACTACGATTTCTGTTGTTCAGCTTCCAAGCGATGAAATGAAAGGTAGAATCATTGGTAGAGAAGGACGTAATATTCGTACTCTCGAAACGATGACGGGTGTAGAATTAATCATTGATGATACTCCGGAAGCCGTTGTTTTATCGGGATTTGATCCAATTCGAAGAGAAGTTGCCAGAATCGCACTCGAAAGATTGATTGTAGATGGACGTATCCATCCTGCAAGAATCGAAGAGATGGTAGAAAAAGCACAAAAAGATGTAGAAACAATGATTCGTGAAGAAGGGGAAGCAGCAGCGTTAGAAGTAGGCGTACATGGTATTCATCCTGAATTAATCCGTTTATTAGGAAGAATGAAGTTTAGAACAAGCTATGGACAAAATGCTTTGAAACACTCTATCGAAGTAGCTCAATTAGCTGGTTTATTAGCTAGCGAGATTGGTCTTGATGTGAGAGTTGCAAAACGAGCAGGTCTATTACATGACATTGGTAAATCCATCGACCACGATGTCGAGGGATCCCATATCCAAATTGGTGTTGACCTTTGTAAGAAATACAAAGAATCAGCAGTGGTTATTAATGCAGTGGAAGCTCATCACGGCGATGTAGAACCAACATCACTCATTGCATGCATCGTACAAGCAGCAGATACTATTTCTGCAGCAAGACCAGGTGCTAGAAAAGAAACATTAGAAACATATACAAACAGATTAAAACAATTAGAAGAAATCGCGAACCAATACAAAGGTGTCGATAAGTCTTTTGCTATTCAAGCAGGTAGAGAGATTCGTATCATGGTAGTTCCAGAACAAGTGTCTGATGCAGACATGGTACTAATGGCTAGAAATATTTCGAAACAGATTGAATTTGAATTGGAATATCCAGGTCAAGTAAAAGTAAATGTAATTCGTGAATCACGCGTTACAGACTATGCGAAATAAGAATAAGTAACTAGATAAAAACGTGGAAAGTCTTGAAAACTAAGGGTTTAAGGCGATTCACGTTTTTTTACTTTTACTAAAATATCCTATATTATCCTGCCTTTTACGATACGATTGGCGTAAAAATGGCGTAAAATTTCAAAAATGGCGTAAAGCCAAATTTCACACATTAGACCAAGCCTACACAATCGAAAATCTTTTACAATTCAAACAACATGTCTAATCTAATATCATATTCTTTACAAGGCTCTAAAATGCCTTTAAATCAAAAATATTTTTCACCCAACAAAGTCTTCACGTGTATCATCAACAACGATTCTAGGGGCAAAAGAAACGCTTAGAGAGCATTATAAACGGAAAAGAAAGGCAGACTGGGTTTGATTCCAATCTGCCTAAAATTTTGTCACAAAAGTTGTATAGTTTTTGGGACAAATAATTACACATCTAAACAATATTCAACTTTTTAATCGTTAATTATTATGGTCAATTATTCTTAATCGTTGCATAGCAGGTAATACTTCTGTGTGAACATACCCATTACCACCAGCATCTTCATAGTCTTTGAATAATTCCCAAAATGCTTCCGACTCCATACGAGTCCATGTTTGAGATGGATTAGTTTCAATATTCGTATAATAACGATAATTCTGCAATAACCTATCTCTTAATTTATTGCGTTCTCTACGCTGATTATCGGCTTCCATTTTAATCAATCTATCCGAAGTTTCTTTATGTATATCGCGTAACTCCTGTATTTCAGCCTTGAACATTTGTTGGATATCCAAACTTTGTTGATGCCATTCAGGATACTTACGCACAGCAGTTAATGCTTCGTGCAATTGAGCATTCTTTTCAGTTTCAGCGTCGTGTCTCTTAATTAAATAATCTCTCACTTTCTTATATACACCAAAAAGAAAAACGCAAGCCAGAATAAATTCGACAACGTGCAAAACCGTCACATCGCCGAATAGTGCGATAAACTCATCAAGTCCTTTCATCGCAAAATTTCACCCCAATCTGTTTAAATTTTCTTGCAATAATCAAGGGAAATCCAACCGGCTCCAGATTTAAGTTTCCCCCATTTTGTAGCACCTTTACCAGTTGATTCGGCTACAATTGTATATACACCTTTATCTCTGATAGAGCCATTGGTCTTATAATTAGTACCGGCACCTTTTCTAATATTTAAAACAGATGCGGTTACTTGTACTTTATATGGCTTAAATGTATTTGCTGGCTTAGTTGTTGCGGGCGTAGCAGAACCAGTTGTTTTTCCAATCTTGCAGTAAGAAGGGTTTTCAAGATAAATCCAGCCAACTCCTGACTTGAGTTTACCCCATCCGTTTTTAACCTCAACAATTGTAAAAGTTCCCTTACCGGTCTGTCCTTTTACTTTTCCTGACATTGAACCTGTGCTACGATAGTTCAAATCTGACACAAGAACTTGCACAGTAAATGGGACAGCAGGGAATGAAGTATTTGTTGCGTTTTGAGCAGGTGCTTGTGTTGTTTCATTAGCTCCAAGTTTGATATTTACCTGATTTGCAATATCGCCGTGTCGTGTGTATAAATATTCGCCCGGACACGCTTTGTTTTTAAACCAACGATGAACGGTCATATTTTGACGAGCAACATTTCCAATCAGAGATTTATCTCCTTCCCATAACAGTTTCTTAATGCCGTTTCGCTTACAAATATCAGCCACTAAGTTGATAAGAGAAGCATAAACTTTATCATTCACCGCGTATGGATGCGTTTTGTCACACGCACATTCAATTGTGACAGCTCTTTGGTCATTTGAATTGCTAGAAGTACACCATGAACGGTTTTTCTCTTCTACAATAAGTCCGATACGCCCGTCTGCACCAATCATATAGTTACATGATGCTTGTGTTGAGGATTTGCCGAACCAATCACCCGCACTCTCAACAGAGGCTTGACCAACATAACAGTGAATTGTGATTGTATCAATAATGTGTGTTCTTGTACCAGAATGATTCGGACTCAACTTTGTGTAGTTTACTAATGGGCTGTTTGTATATGTCATAATCTATACCTCCTTAAAAAAATTGACATACAAAAAGGACGGCAGAAGCACCGTCCCTTTATAATCCACTATTCAATTTCATCATCTGAGATTTCAATTACCTGTCGCAAGGTTACCAAAGCTTTATCAATCTCATCATCAATCCATTTAATCAATGCTTCTTGGTCAACTACCTTTGATAAGATAGGGTAGTCTGTAAAAATATCAGCAATGACTTGTGAACGTTTGATTGTTCCAGCTTTGTTCCATTCGATATAATCCTCTTCAGCGTCAGATACCAATTTTAAAATTGTTTCTTTTGCCTGTGCTTTTGCAATCGCAATCTTTTCTTCCTTGCTCTTGCCTAAATACTTCTTCGTTTTCTGTACAATCCCAATAATCAATCCGATGATTACCATAATTGTTGTCCAGTTTGCTTCAATAATTTCCAAAAAGTTTTTAAGTCCGTTCAAAATATTCATAATCATTTTCTCCTTTTTATTTCTTTATCCTACGGAATTACCCGTATCAGTTATTGGTTCTATCATCTGTGCCATTGCTGTTTCGTAAGTAATACCACCAGCCGTATTCTCGGCTTTTGCTTTGTAGTAATAGCCTAATACAACAGGTATTAACGAAACAGGCACACCAATTAGTACATACATTGCGCTTGTATCTTGTAGTGCGACCATAATGTATTCACAGAAGATAATAATTTCTAGGCACATAATAGAAACAGCCCACAAAATTACCTTGCTAGTCGAAGCAGGTTTCTTTGCAGGCTTGCTTTTATTACGTTCGTCTTTCAATTGTTTCAATCTCTCCTTTTGGAGATTTTCGTCCTGTATTTTCTTGAGTTTCTTTTCAAACTCAGATTCGGTCATAAATGCCATTTCTACCACCTCGTCTCGTTTATAAAACACTGATTTTATTCATACTAAATCCACCGATAGTGTGGCTTTTCCTCGCGAAAGAGCCAGTAACGTAAGTAGTCGTCAATAAAAATCGCTATACAAGAAAGGAACACCCAAGCCAGTCCAAATGGAAGGCATATTTGTCCTAAAATGTTGAGTGGCATATTAGAATAATCCCATATTCCTAGTCCGAGCCACAAATTTAAGACGCACCCAAAAATGAACTCGCCTAGAAGGATTACTCCTGCACCAATGAGTGATTGCTTCCATATCGGCATTTGGTATGAGAAATGTTCATTTAATAATCCGATAATAATACCGCAGATACCAGCCAAACAAAACATTGATATATGACTATAACCACGCCATAATAATTCAATGACATAATAAATAGACCCCATTATTACAAACAGGGTCGTATACTTTAATATGTTCAATATATTTTTCTTCATGATATGCCTCCTAATTCTGTTGTGCTAACAATACTTTTAGTACATCAGACTGATAAGCATCAGGAATTGTAATTCCGTATGTAATCGAACTAATCACATCAATAGAATCCAATGATTCGATATATTCTCTAAGAGCATTGAAATATGAGATATGGTATGTTTTGTGTGATGTTGCTGTTGTTACGATAATATTGATATCTTCAGCAGAATAAAATTTACACAATTCACCATCAGCGTGATAAGGAATTGATTGTTCACCATTTGCAACCATTGATGAAAGAGTAATCAGATTTAGTTGGTCTTGTGTTGTCAACGAAAAATGATATGTCTGATTATCTGAGAGTGTTGCATCAAATCCATTTGTAATCACATTATTGCACACCTTATTCATTTCTCCAATTTTTGCCTCTTTGACAAATTCCAATGTGATTTCATCTGTGGCATCAATTACTGATTCATCTATATCTTCATAAGTTTCCTCTGGTGTAATTACTACGTCTTCTCCATTATTCAATGCTTCAGACAGTATACAGTATTCCTCAGCATCAATTTCAATGATTTGTGAATTAGTGCTATGTAACAAATCGGTTGTTTCGGCAATCATCCACGACGCACGATATAGTTCATCTCCACATTGCAGATATTGAGCCTGTGATTCATCGCAGGCAAGTAAAATGCGATGTTTCGTTTGAAATCTACGTAAATCATTTGATGTTCCAATACCAACGAACTCATTATCATTAAGCAATTTGTAATACTTCACCAGTATCACCTCCTTGTAAACATTCATTACTATGCATTTTATAATATTTCTTGGTTATTCTATACCCACCAAATAGTTCATCATATAATCGCATCATATTCTGTCTTGTATTATATGATTTCGCAATTCTTGAATGAGAAACCCAAGATTGAAATGACGCATAGACATCATCTAAGGTCATTTTTCCTTCATCAACTAATTTTCTGAACTTCTTTAATTTACGACGCATTCTTGTCACGCCACAACGTGAAAGCACGCGTACAACCTTACCTTTATCAGTAACAAAATATTTTACTTTCATAAAAGTAAATCCCTTGCGAATCGGGACAATACGGGTCTTTTTCATATTGAATTTCAACCCTAGTTGTGACGCGATTGTTTGTAATCCATCAAGCAATCGTTGTAGTTCAAACTTATTTTGTGCTAAGACAACACCATCATCCATATATCTGACGTAGTGTTTGAACGAGCAGACATCCTTAATATAATGGTCGAGTTGGCTAGGAACAGATAAAGCCATAACCTGCGAAATTTGACTACCAAGACATATTCCAGAAGCCTTATGTTCTTTGATACTTTGTATCAATTGTTCACGTTCGAGAGTGTCTGGCATTTCCTGTTTTATCTCGTTTATAAGATATGACTCAATAATACCAACAGTTAGATTAACTATTCGCTTATCTGTAAATGCTTTGTCCAAAATAGAGTGGCAGACACTGTGACTAATGCTATCAAAGAAACTTTTAAAATCAAAAACTAACGCATAGTAATTTACACCATATTCTTTTGTTGCTTGATTTAAGTGTTTTAGAAGACGTTTTCTGGAAAAGTCAACACCTTTTCCTTTTGTACTGGCACCGTTATCATATATTAACGAATTACCCAACACCGGAACAAGAGCGTGGTCACACAAAACTCGTTGTGTGATTCTATCATAGTAAGAGATTGGCGTAATAATACGTTCTTTACCACGTTCGTTTATAGTTACTTTTGAAATCTTATTTGTCACAGGTAACTCACCATTTAAGGTGCGTGTGATAATTTCATGAATTTGCTCAATCGCAATCATATTAAATTCTTGTGTACTACGCTTATAGCTGACATTTTGATTGCACTTTAACAGAGCTTGGACATAATTTTCATATGTGATAATGTTGTCCAAGTTATCATGTTGTTTCATTCTGGATGCTTTCTTTTCGGCTCTCCGTTGTCTATCTCGCTCAACACGAGCAATTCGACGTTTTTTACTCGCAGACATATTCAATACTCCTTTTATTCTTTGTTTAATAACTATCCTTTTGTGTGAAAAATTATAGTGTTACCGTGTATTCACTTGTTGATGTGGTATGAAACTATTTTGGTAACAAGAAAAATAGCCATGCACTGATATAAAATATCGGCTCGAACCACACAACACAAAAACGCTGTTATTGAGCGCACCAACTTTAAGCAAGTGGTCTTTGATTTATCAGTAAATTTATTACCGAGAGGTCATATTCTCCTTCTCATAAATAAGATACTTCGCCCTACTATTAGGTTACTAATTTTATGAGAATCAGGGAACGACTCCATTCGTATTCGACGCGTTGTTGTTGTTGTTCGCGTTACCGTTATTGTTGACATTCATGAAGTTTGTAGAGTTGCTAATATTCGGCGAACGCTCCCACCAATTCTGCGCACGCAGAACACGGAAACATATTAGTGTAGAATATAACCTATATTTTTGTTAATTTAGCCTTCCGAATCTTTTCTTATCAGAAGACTGTAATGCTTGTAAAAGCCTTATCTCTGTTGTAAGTAAAGCAGACCATTCTTTCATGACATTATTGCTATATTCTGCCATGCAAAAGACACTTAACATTGGTCTGTTTAATTTATGTAAACATGAAATAGCATCTGAAATATGTCTTCTACGATATTGATACTCAAGTTTTGTAGTAGGTATCTTTTGATTTGCCATCAAGCAATGATACCATGCGTTATTCACAAGTTCTAAAAGTAACTTTGCTTCATATCCTAGTGTAGATTTTTGTAAATAGATTGCTTTACCATGCACATACTGATGTAACTCACTCATTTTTGATAAAAATTTCACACGACTAATATCCTCAGCTTTATAATACATAATTCGCTTCACCTCATCGATTTCATTATTATTGTAAAATTCTGATTTTCTACGCATACCTTCTAATAAAGCGACTAGATTATTTGATAATACACTGATTTGTCGCATGTGTTTTGTTTCTACAGACAAAACATTGTAGTAGCAGAATAATGGCTTTTGTAGTGTACCAATATCATATAGTATTTGGTTTATCAAATCATATCGCCACTGCGCCCTAGTATTATAGGGGACATATCCTGTACTAAGCTCCATTATATTTGTATGAATGCGTTGTATTACATCCTGTAGAGGATTAAGTAATGTTGAACGCCGACGATTCGGAATTTTTGCAAATTGTATTCGACAATATTTATACAATTCGTTAAAACTTCGTTCATACTCATACGGAGATAAATTTCGTTTGTTTTTCAATACTGACATATTTTCACCCTTTCATTCGTAAATACATATGGGGTGGGTAAACCACCCCGATGTATTTTTTTTATTTGTAGAAAAACTACGTTTTTAGATTGAGAAGCAGGGAACGACTCCATACGTAGACGACGCGTAGTAGCTGTACGCGCCACCGCTATGGGAGACACTCATGAAGTAGGTAGAGTTGCTAATAATCGGCGAACGCTCCCACCAATTCTGCGCACGCAGCCATTTACCACCGTCCGAAGCATCCAAGTTGCTGGTTGGTTCATAGTAATACTCGTGTTGCGCAAATTCTTCCTGTGGCAAATAGTAATATCCAATGTTTGATTTAACCCAGATATCGCCTCGTTTTACGTTTGCAGTAGTCAGAGAGGTCGGGTCGGTTGATGAATCCGTATAATACGTTACATCTTCTGGTATAATTTGTCCTCTAAATTTCATTCTTGAGTTATTAGAGGTAAACCAAGTAATGTAGCTACCCTCCCCAACGTATGGTGTCTCTTGTGAATTATCCAATTCGGTTCTAGCAGCAAGATATACTTTATCCTCCGAAACTAGGATTTCTTCAGATTGTGAACCAGCACTTGCGCTAATTCTTGCAGTTTTAATCAACGACTTCCATACCGTAGGGAACGCATCATAAATACGTGTATTGACAAATGTACGCATCAAGCACGCATCCCATCCACCAGCATTTGTATTAGACGCATTCATGCGATGTCCAAAATCAAGCATATTGTTCAAAATAAATGATGCCATTGTTTTTTGACTTCCGCCACCTGCAATACGATATCGTTCAGCACCACAGTATTCAGCACGCCATGTTTCGTGTGTCCAAGACGCTAATTGTTGAGCGTTTGTAGCACCTAAATCGTCGTACCAGATTTTACACCAGTTAATCCATCCTGTACCGTAATCGTCGTATCCACCATCTTCTATGAATTTGATAGCACCAAGTACAAGTGTTGCCTCAGATGATGTTGGTCTAACACGTACTAACTCAAATGTTGATTGTGCGTCATTATATACATTATCTGCGATATTAAACGCATTGATAAACAAGCGGTCAGACCCTTTCTGATGTCTCAGTACACAAATATTCTTTCTGGTCTTAAAACCAACATTTGTTGATTTATCTCCCCATTGAATATTTGGCGCACCACTGTAACGCAATCTAAATCCCTCACTACCATCTTCTTCAAAACATGCAAGCAAGGTACTATTGGTGTCCGTTCCATAGAACTCATAATCAATCGCTAATGTAAATGATGGAGCATCTTCACTAAACAGTTTGATGCCAGTATCAATTGCGGTGTTACCATCAAAGAATTTGTTCTCGCAAATTACTTGTGATTCGACATTATTGAAGTCAAAATCGTGTCCAACTTGAATGTCAATATAATCCTTCAATTCAAAGTAGTTTGCCGTTCTTCCAGACGATGTTACACCATAAACCTCAGCGGCAGACATATCTTTTAGGTCTTTGCCAACAGCAGGTAATTCGGCTCTATCCCAGATTGCATATACGTCTGTATCGCCTGTGATATATCCTGTAGACTTATCCCAGCCTGCGAAGACGTTATAAATATACTGTCCTTCATCTTCGGTATTTATAGGTGTATCGCCACTATACACAACTTCGCTCGCATAATCTGCTTGAACAGAACCTAAAGATAAACCAGCACGAGCATACCATGTCACAGTGTATTTTCGAGTGGTTTCTGTATAAACAGCAGTAATAGTACGTGGAGATAATACAACGCTTGTAATATCATCCCAACCACTACCAGTATCATATACACCATCTGTTTCCGTACCAAACGTATATACATATTGAGCATCGCTTTCCTTGACAGGTTTCTCAATGTATCCTTCCGCATATGGGTCTGGCGGAGTAGAACCTCTATCAACGTATGTTGTGAATAAAACAGTGTTTTCATCATCGGCGTTGACATATGTAACGAGATATTGTTGTACGAGTTGGGTTGCGTCATATGTTACATCAAGATTATCCCAAGATTTATCGTAGTTTGTTAATTCTTGGTCACGCACTTGTCCACTAACATATACTTCACCGGTCAAAACAGAACCACCGTGAATGCCATAGAGTTCGCTTGTAGAATCCACAGTAATTGTTCGGTCGTTTTCATCAAGACCCATCAACTTTAACAATCTGTTTAACAGAGTAGTTTCAGCAAGTTCCCAATCTACACCTAATACTCTTATACGTGTAAGATTGTTTGCATTATTAACTAACGCAAGTGTGCTAATATTTGGACAATCTTCCAATCTAATTGATGAAAGATTTTCATAACTTTCAAGTGTAAAGTTTTCATCAGTGAGATTATATAAACTTCTCATGTTCAAAGAAGCAGGAGAGCAGAGTTGTGCATTTTCCAATAATCCACCAAGAGCGAACGTTACACCAGTAAATCCACTACCACGAATATCCAAATCACGTAACGATTGACAGCCAGATAAATCTAGTGTCTGAGCAACATTCGGGCAATTTTGAATATACAAATGCTCGAGCATTGTATTTGTACCGAAGCCAATTTCTGTTAAGTTATTATTGCTATATCCTTCTGCTGTTGAACCGATTTGTAATGAACGAAGTTTCGTAGCCGCAGAGAAGTCGGAACGTCCAACATACAGGCACGAAATATCACCAACAGCCTGTACTAAGTTTGCGCCATGAATGTTGATTACAGTATCGTTCATATCACCAGACTCAGAGAACACAATCGTATAATATTGTCCCTTTTCAGCTTTCTGTCTTTTGAAAATACTACCGATTTGCGTTACAATATAACCCTTATTATAGAGCATAACTTGTAACTCTGATTTTGGTTCGACACCAGCCCACTCATTAGGTGTATACCCACGTAATGTAATAGACTTACTTGTACAAGCAGTACCCATATACTGACTTGCCATATAGTATAAGTTATTTGTTACAAACGCTTCTCGTTGATGGTTTTTCTTTCCGCCTTCAAGCATTGGAATGTAAGTTGTAACTTCTTTTTGTTCATACAAACGAAGATACTTATACCAATAATCTTGGTTATATACGCGCTCAGGAATTATATCCTGACGTTCTTTAGCAAATGCTAAATACGCTTCAGCATTCCATGCACCAGCCGATTCACGATTTGTCCACATCAGCTGACGAGCCTCATACAAACCATAGATAAAGCACCAGTAAACATTGTCTCTACCGTTAAATACAGCACCATCTCCTAAATCGTCATAACCTTCGCTTCCGAACGGAATAACCAACTTACCAGTGTTGTTATTTCCATCAGCCGTATCGTTGTCGTAGTTCTTTACTAAGTGCCAGTGTACTAAGTCTTCAGTACCCCAGAACGTATTTTTACATACATTATCAACCATTGCATGTTGTTCAATGAAAACATAGTGATATACCATAGAATCCATGATTAAATGGTCTTCACACTCAGACAACATCTTCGCCATACGATATTCATATGTATCATGTGTATACGTACCAGCGTATGTGTCAATTGTCAATCCAGCTAAAACCTCTCCGTCTTGACCTGTACCTCTAAAGGTATATGCTTCAAAAGTAACTTCCTCGTCTAAGGCTTCATCCGTATGAGCAGCCGGGTTGCCATTCGCAAACCAATGTACCAAGTTAATGAATGCAGTTTTCATATCATCTGTCGGAGATTCTGGATATCTGAATTCAAAATAATCTTCACTATCCAGTTGGTCTACGTTGAATGTAGGGTCTAACATCATACAGTGTGTAGAGTTGTTATCCTTCGTTTCGATACAACATTCGAGAGGGTTATCTAAATCATGGAAAACAGCAGAGTTGTTTTTACTATTACCCATGTTACAAATTGCATACATATGATAATTATCATCAGCAAACAATCCATGAGATTGGTCTTTAATAAATTGAACACCGATATTATGCTCCATACAGTCTCTGGAGTTTGGATTTTTAAGTCTGTATGCAGTAATATAAGGTTGGTAACGGTGATACCATTCGGCAATACACATATTGTTGATGTTTTCGCAAGAAGCGATATTTACTTTTGTATTAAAGTAATTAACACCAATAGA
Organism: Tyzzerella sp.; assembly: GCA_017472665.1. Taxonomy (GTDB): domain Bacteria; phylum Bacillota; class Clostridia; order Lachnospirales; family Lachnospiraceae; genus Faecalimonas. Next base: position 222,859 of record JAFUOS010000013.1, read on the forward strand.
GTTATCACTCATGCTATATGTATCAATATGGTCGCCATTACCATCGGTAAACCCTTCAGTAAAATTACCATCTGTATTTGCACCAGAATCTTTGTAGTCTACAGAAGAAGTACCTTGAATATTGATTGTAACATTGTTTGCAGTTAATTGATGTCGTGCATCACCAGCGTTGTAAATCTGCTGATAACTACATCCGGTTACATAGTCCTTTTTACCCTCAGTCATTCTTGGAATATCCCAAAGATGAACTCTACACTTCGGGTTCTGCTTCGCGAGTTCTTCATATGAAATTTCGCCAGATTCTGTGAGAATGTTATTTCTGTTATATCGAGCCACCATTTCTTGAGCGTTTGGTGCATCTGCGATAAAGTTTTCAATATGGTTATCCATCGTCAGATATGACTCATATGCTTTGACCATATAAATATAAACATCACAATCGGTAGAACCGATTACAACTTTTTGTTTATTGATATGTGTAAAGTTATCATCAGTTGCATAAACATTTGTGCTTGTTAATACACCATCAAGATATGTTTGAATATATCTATATCCGCTGTCTGGAGCAATGTCGTACTCAAATTCTGTATAAGAACCTTCAGCGTATTGAATATCGAGCGTATTCTGTCCAGAACGAGCAGTACCACCATTTGCACCAAGTTCGATACCAATACCACTATCCATACATGAAAGGAATACAGCGTCATAATCACGGCTATTTAAAGCCTTAAAGATAACTTTAAAGTTTTTACCGTTTGTTTTTGCTTCATTACCAAATAATTCGTAATTGATAGTTGCAGTAGTACCAGCCTTAATACAAATATATTGTCTGATATTACCGTTCTCATCAGTCTCGGTCTTAATACCACCATTATTCCAATCGAAATTATCGGAAAATGTCATATTAACACCATTGCTGCTCCAAGAACGCAAAGCGTCATTTCCGGCAATGTCACTTGCTTTCAAACGAAATGCGTATCCCGGAATTTCTTCATTTTCAATATCCAGTTTCTCAACTGTTATCTTAATAGATTTGACTGTATCTCCAGAAGTAATAGTTAATTGTTTTTCCCCAGCTGTATCAGGAGTGTAGTTCCAATAATGAAGTGTTCGGTCTACGTTTGTCCATGTGGCAACATTTACCCCATCAACAGCAAGAACTGCATCGGCAGTAAGAGATGACGGATTGTATATCGCAACTGGAATTTGCAGTGTATTATGTTGTGTCATCGTTACGTCTGCTATAGGACTTCCAATTACAGTAGACAGATTATCTGTATCTACAAACATCATGTCGTGGAAGATTGACTCTGAACGAATTTCTTGTTTATTTACAGTAGCAGTAAGATACAGTTCAACCATATGGCTTCCGTGAGGATATTTGTCAATGGTTGCATACTGTTGAACACCAGAACGTGTTGTTTCACTTGTAACCACTTCAACACCATCAATCAAGATGTGTGTTGTTTTCGATAAATCACCATAAGGCGTCCATCTGATAGCCACAGTATCAGAAATGTTTACGGTAGTATCGTCGTAATCCCATACTGCATACATATTGATAGCATTGACAGACCAAGTCTTTGTTGTGATTGTCGGTTCATCACCACCAGTATCAACACTGACTGAAATTTTAACGTTATTAGTACCAACTGCAAGGTATTTGCCAATATCAAAAGAGTTATCGCCCTGATGTACGACACTGGTTGCTTTCTTTACATTACCAACATACCATGTTGCTGTACCATCACCCACCATATCTCCGGCAGAATCAATTGCATTAAATGTGAATTCGATAGGGCATTCATCACCATATACGCACTGAGTAGATGATGCAGTGATTCTGGTAATTGATGCAGAACCTGTAGCAGATGCACCACCGCCACCAGAAATTTCGATTTCCTTTGTTTCTCCGTCTGTATAAACTACAGTGATACCATTTTCACTCTTATTTACGTCTTCAACCTTAATAGTTGTATCTTTTGTATCAACAATTTTTGAACTTCCATCTTTGAAATGAACTTGAATACCTGCGTCAGCTTCAGTAATATCAGAAACGAGATTACCTAACGAATCTACTTTTGCACCAATAAGTTCAATTTTGTTATTTTGCTCTTCAATGATTGCACTTAATTCCAAGTTTTTATCGGACAGTGTTGATATCATTGTGTCAATTTCATCTTTTGTATACGAATTTCCTCCAATTGCATGGAAATTACCATTGATGTATCTATAATGCACATATGACCCTTCGTCATTCAAAACATAGTAATCTGTAAACTCATTTCCTGTTTCTGGAAGTTCGGATACAATTTCTGCGATAGACCCTGCAACAACTTCCCAATATCCATCAATCCATTTGTAATACAGACATCCTGAATCTGATTTGAGAATGTAGTCAACATCTTCTTCGCCTACTTCTGGTAAGATATCTACAACCATTGTAGATGAGCTACCAAATACATCCCATTTGGCATCTCCGTTATCATCGATAATCCACCAATATTTATCATATCCAGTACCGGCATTATTTGGTACTAAATAGAAAGTCATACTTGCACCAACTAAAGGTAATTCGTCAACAATTTCAATTGAAAATGCTTCGTAATCGGCAAGTAAAGCTTGTGCATAAGTTCTTGATAATGTTACGGCACCACGCACAGCATCACCAAGATTTGTGTAATATATCGTATCGGTCAGTTTATACGCATCTGCGATTTCATCTTTGACATCATTCAGTTTACGCTCAACTGTATCGGCTTTCGCCTGTGCATATGAGAAGATATCAATTTTCAATCCTTGTGGGTCATATACATTAGGTTGCATCGCTGTATCAGCCTTGACCAATGTTTCTTCAAATCCAGAATCAACTTTTTGTCTTGTAACACTTCCGTCCTGAATTGTCATATTTGCTAATTGACCGCTAGAAAGATATTCATCCATTTCTTTTTGTACAGCTTCTGAAATCAGTTCAGCAATTATTTCGTTATTCTCTAATTGTGTAACTTTAATCGTCAATTCATCGACTTCTGACTGTTCGGCTTTTGTTGCCACAGCTTCCGCATTCGCTTTTTCCGCAGCTTTTGCACGTGCGATTTCTGTTTCCAAATCTGTCTGATTGGCTTTATCATTGATTTGGATTTGCAACTGTTTATCAGCATCAGCTAATTCAGAAGCATGTTGCTCGTTCATTGTTGCGAGTGCATTAACTTTTGTTACAAGTTGGTTATATAAAGATAAAGAAATATCTGTACTTTGTGCATCTGATACAAGGATATTTTCATCAATTGTCAAAGTTAAGTAATTGGTTGTGGCGATTGTGTTTTCGTTACTTCCGTATAACATTACCGTACATGTACCAACACCAATTTCAGATGGGAGATAAGCAGCTTTATCATCATCTAGGTATGCGTTATATGCCACACCATTTTGCATAAATTGAGCAAACGTCGCTAGTCCATCCCAGTCACCAGATGTATTAAATACAAAACGAACAAATTCTTGTGTTCCAGCCACGAGGCTCTTTAAATTTGTCGCAATTTTCAATTTTTGATTGGCGACATTAACTAATATGTCCATAAATTTTCCTTCCTTTCATATCGCAAAGGGGCAACCCTTAGTAATATAATGTTTTCTATGTTCTTTTTTTTTTGTTTGCAAATGCAAAAGAGTGGTACGACTATGTACCACTCTGTAAAATGCTAGTTTGGTGCATTTTTTAATTACACCACATTCATTATTCAGTTATTCTTTTTCCGCCTCTAAAAGTTCGTTATAGCGTTTTCTATCTGTTTCCAATTGTTGTTGAGCCATCAGACGAATATCTGACAGAAAATCTTTCATAATCGGTTCTATCACAAATGATGGTAAACCAGATGTGTTAATCAGAGATGTTAGATTTTCAATAAATTCAGCTCTAGCAACAGTGATAGGTTTTTGTATCATATTTATTTCCTTTCCTTCAATTATCCATTTACAACCGATAGGATATAGTCCGCAAGTGTCATAGCCGTTCCTTCTGCATCATATATGTAAACATTTCGCATAAAACGTGCATCGAGAGCTACTTCCATTGAATCACTTTCTGCAATCTTTCCGATACCAAGCCCTTTACCGCCAGCACGAAAGTCTAATAATACTTCGATTGTCGAAATAAACGCATTAGATGTATCTGAATTACCGAGTAAATCCGTTACAACTAATTGAAAGTCGTAGCTACTTGCTTCATCAAACTCAATATCATCCAAGGTAATATCTGAACCTGCGATTATTTCTCCGTACTCCGTCCATCCGAAATCGTGTGGTTTCTTGTAGTATAGGGTAGCAGTAATAGAATTCAGTTCGTTTACGGACGAAAATTCCCAATTTGTTTGAATTACAAGTGTTTTTGCTGACGACTCACTACGGGCTACAATAAACTCATTTACCCTCGGATTTGAATACGGATAAAATGTCAGTGTGCCAGCAGTTTTACTTGCAGAATTTCGGCTACGACTATCTTTTGCTACTACATTAAATGTAATATCTCCTGATGAAGTTAAGACACCTCCAGTATAATCAAGAGTTGCACCATTTTGTGTGGTTGAATAGCCATCAGAAATAGTATAACTACTGATAGTTGAACTATATTGACCAGAAGCCGAAGCTTTTACTTTTACTCTTGTATATCCAGTCACACACACACCCCAGTCGGCAACCTGCTCATTATTACTGTTATCGATTTCTAAGGATGCACTATCAATAGTTGGTATAACTGATGATGGTACATTCAGAGTAATTGAAATATCTTTTTGTCCAATTTTTGTGTTCCCACTATATGTAATACAACGTAAAGTACCAGTTCCATATGTAGCGTTTGGTACTTGATTTGCAAGTGCTAGAGGTGGAGTCCACGATACGGATGTACTTGCTGTTTTTGTTGCAATTGTATCTGAAGCATCGCCAAAATAGTATTCTAATGTATGCGTGAAGGATGAGGTTGCACGAGATATTGTGATTGTTGACGCGCTACCCATAGTTCCGGTTCCCATACTTACCCCAGATGTTCTTGGTATCGTATCTAAGGTGAACGTTGCTGAATTTGAACAATTGACAGATGAGTAATATACCGCCGCTTTAACTGATACACTAAATGATTGTGTACCGTCAGCAGCATGGTCAATCGTTTTCGTTCCGGTAGTAACAGTACCCACACCACGCATAACTCTATCAGTTTTACTTACGACAGTTTCACCAGCAATGACTACTTCCAATGTACGCTCCGCAACTGTATATGGATAAGAACCAGCGGTACTTAATGTCCATGAAATAGTTGATTGGTTGTTTGCAATGGATTGTGTAGCAGTCCACGAGAGAGTATAACCTCTTGATGTTCCGTCATCTGCATACCAATATCCAGCAGTAACGCTACCGCTTAAAGCCATAATTTTTCCTCCTATTCTTCGGTGTCACCTTCCCATGTCAGAGATACACCGCCATCTTCTCTAGGAGAAAAGAAGAATTTACCTAAAACTAAAGAGTTCTCAATAACACCATTAGGAATGTAGAGTTGGTTATTGTTTACATAAGAAACAATCGTGTCGCCTTGTTTAAAATACACGCCACGATTATCAATCAATGTATGAAACTCACTTCCAATAGCACCGAGTGTTAATCCATTACCATCGAATCGCATATACTGCTCAGTATCTGCCTTATATTGTTCCAAAATCGCATTGGTTTCGGCTAATACCTCCTGATAACGTCTATCAATGTCTGAGTATATGTTTTGTGATTCCGTATGTACGGCATTTTGGATACTAGCACTAAATCTGTCGATGTTACACAAATCGTTCAATGTTTCTAATGATGTATCAGCAGAAGAGTTTATACGGATTGCACCGTTTAATACTAGGTCTCCATATCCATCAATGTACAACACACGAGTGATTTGTTCTTCGCCGTCTTCGTCAATAGAACGTCTTTGAATCGTGAACGCCATTTCATTTGTACCATCTTCAACATTATCAGTATAATCAGTTGTTATGACTAAACCACGTTCGTCCATTGTGATACTATTTTTGGTGTTATAAATCCCAACCTTTTCACCGAGAATTAAATTACCAATCAGCGTATCAGCGATAACACCATATGCTTCTTCAAATTTTCCGGTTTCAGGATTGTAGTAGGTAAAATCTCCAATACCTGCCTTTGATGTCAACCAATTATCATCTGTGAGATATAATCCTCGATTGATGATTTTCAGTTGTTTATCACTATACATATTTGTTGTCGGCAGATATTCACGACATAATATCCCATGAGAATCCCATGTGACATTTTGATGGTCTGCATTATCAATAATTTTCATCTTTGTTAATGCAAGACCTTTTGTTGTCCAATCTTCAAGTTGTTTGTTACTTTTTTGTCCTTGACTAGCCTGTCTTGTCACAGCGTCGTATGTTCCAGCCATTGATGCGGCTTGATTTAATACGCTCTCGGTATCACTTACGCCCGTAACACAACGTTTTACGTCTGAAAATTCGATAGAAATATTTTCAAGATTTTCAAAATCAATTGTGTAGGAAACTAATCGTAGACGATAAACTGTATTATCGACCTCAACACGAATCCAATTTCCGACTGCAAAATGCTCTACAAGTGGTGTGAATTCTTTCATCACAAGCAAATTCTTGAGAGTTGCACTAATTGAATGCTGAAGTGTTGAAGATTTATAAATTTCTTTGTTTGCAACTTCAATAAACTCCATTGCGCGATTGAATAACTCTCCATTATCCAATCCATCTGAGATGTAGTTATCGTTTGTATATGTATCTTCTCGTCGGTATGATACAAACTCCAACCACAATTCCGTTCCAAGATATCCTTCCAAATTAAGTGAGTTTTGGATATTTGCACGTTCTTCTTCTAGGAATGTTTGTAAACCGTGTTGAGTCAAATCGTCATCTAAATCATATACGCCGATGATTGTCGCAATTTCACTTTCACGGACTTTCATTTCATCTTGCAAAGCAAGTAATTTTTGATAGTATGGAGTGTATAAAGCAGAATATAAGTTAGGCGTTTTATCAGCCCACGTATCACTATTTGCAATTCCTTGTTCTATCAGTATGTCTAAGCAAGACTGGCATGAATCTTCAAACATTTGCAAACTTGTTAAGCAATACTTTTTGATTTCTTCCACAAATACACTCAAACTTAATTCAAATAACGAGACAATATCATTTGCGTCATTATCATCTGCTTTATCTTTTAACGTTTTTTCAAGTTTTTGACGAATGTATTCTTCTTTATCATCATTGATAATTACTTGTGCAGGCAAACTATCAGCAGTATCTGTTTCATCAGCGTAATTCGTCACCGTAAAATTACCAACCCATACATCACCATCTAGTACGCCATTTTTTACTTTTACACGATAGCGCGGGTCAACAATTGTACGAGCAACTGATAACACCGCATTTGATGCACTTGCAGATGAACATCTGCTCAAATCTTCGACAGCAACAGGAGAGAGTGTGTTGGAACCCAACCTTGCAGCTTGTAATGCCGCCGTTGTACGTGATAATTCTGGTGATGGCATAAAACTGTCATTCAGAAATAAATACAAATCAATCGTGTCATATAATGCATTCATCAACTCTTGATATCCAACAATTGGACTGGAAATAGTACGTAACTTGTCATTATATACCGCATATTTTTCAATCAGTGCGTTATATGATGTTAATAATTCTTCTGGTATACTAACTTTGTGTTCTTTGATGTAATACAAATATGAAGTGTCATATTCACCTAATTTTTGTGATAATTCCGCAGACATATCAGCCCTTGTTTCATCAGACATATTCCAAATATATCCACTACCGTTTGGATTGCAGTTTAAAACTGTAGCAGTCATTAAATCGTCACCAGCAACTAGCCTGAAACAGTTTTTGACGGAAGAAGTATCCGTTGTAAACGTAATATTGTCTGCAAGATTATCTGTAGACACAAAAATACTCGTGTCTTTACCATAGCCAGTCAGAATGTTTTTACTATTACATTCCGGACATACATGTGTAAAGTTATCACGAGTTCCACATTCAAGACAGTATGCTTGTAAATCATACACATTGATTTCACGTTTAATTGAGCCATCATCATTTGAACTAGAATCAATCACGAAAATACAATCTATTTCATCAGCAATTGTATGAAAAGCATCTAATAAGGATTGACTATCAAACGTGAATGTTCGCTGTATATTTGCGATACTAACATCAACGTGACCAATCGTGTAATGAGGTGCTTTTTCCATAATGCGATGTAACAAAGAAGCTTCTATATGGTCTTCTCGATAAAGCACAGTAGGATAGTCTTTGTTATAATCTTCGCGTGCTATATCATTTTCGGTATTGATTTCAATATTATATAAGTTGATTTGGGATAATTCCGATTCACCAAGAGATACACAAGTAATGTTCTTGACTGTACCGTCTTCGCTTGCAATCTCAACATATATCTCAAACCAAATATCCCACTCGGGACACCATAATAGGCGAAAATTTGTGATTTTATCCCAGTGTACACATTCATTTCCGTTATCGTATTTTTGCACTTGAAAGCTCAAATCAAATTGAGCGTTAAATGCATCAGATAATGAAATATTTGTTGCCGGGATAGCACCAATTTTTTTACCTTTACGGGTAGCTAACACAAATGTCGGAGTAATGACATTATGTGTGTTGTCAAATTTAATTCTAACCGCCAAATGTGTCACTTCCTTTCTTAGTCTGGCGTATCCTTGATAATAGGAGAGTAGCGAAACTCTAATTTACAAGGTAACGATACGGATATTCGATTATTTCTATTTGTAATCGTGTTTCCAATTCGTAAGAATGTATAATTGAAATCATTGCTAATGTCATGACTATCTAGGGATGTACTGATAATTAACGCATCGCCATCAATAGTGATTACCTCGCCAACCGAACAGTTTTTGATTTCAAGAGTACAATCTTCCATATCGTTGTAAATAAATAAATCACCGTCTCGATTGATGGTGATTTTCATTGACGGATATGTTGAACCGATTTCATCTGACATATCACTCAATACATACGTTTTTGTTGTATCGCTGATTGTCCATGAGACATATTGTTCTTGACCATATCCAAAAGGTTTATTTGTTTCCATTGTCAACTCTAATCCGTAGAGAACTTTGTTGACTGTAATTTTGCTTATATTAAAACTTGCTTCATAATAACAAGTCTCTTGTTCTTTGTCGTCTTCATTAAGAACCTGAAATTTTAAGAATTCACGTCGATTGAGCCACCTCATAAGGTCACGGTATTCGTCGTTTGTAATTCGCAAATCCTCATATTCATCTGGGTTCTTACAAATCTGAAAGGTAGCCTGTACGCATTCGTCATATTTTGCGCTTGTCAAACTGGATATTTTACCACTATGCCGTTTGACTGTATTGAATGTAATTTTCGAACCAGCACTAGCAATTTCCGAGTCTGAAGAACTACCAAACTTGCATATGATAAATCCGTAATCACTTAGATATTGACCGTCATACTCAAAATCTAATGCAAACATATTTATCGCCCCTTTCTAAAATGATTATTTTATGCAACGCATGAACTGACGAAACTTCATAGTGTAATGGTTTTTCATCTGATGAACTTCATGTATTGCTTGTAAATACTGTTCTTTAATTGCTGCAATATCTTCCATGCATTGAAGATATTCTTTTCGAGTTTCTTCAACGGAAGTAAGTTGATATTTTAATCGAACCACCTCATCTGATAATTCTGTGTTTTGTCTTTTTAGATTTTCATTTTCTGCTTTGTATTTAGCAATCTGTCTAAACAGAGAGTTAATACGTTTTTGCTGTGTTTCACACTTTTTTTGATAATTCATTTCCTTTTCCTCCAAATATAAAGGAGAGGCATATACAAAATGCCTCTCCGGTGTTACCACTTGAATTTACTCTTTTCAAGTTTACTTCTACCAACCAAACGGTCTACCGTCATAGATTGTATGAATCTTTCAAACTTGTCGTCGTTACGCATCTTATTCATAAAATCGTTATAATCTTCGACGTGGTCAATAGGTATATTGATTTCGTAATGCACATCACCAAATGTCGTACCCTGAATACCGTCTGGAACATTTGTATGTCCTAATGTTTCGGAAATATCCAGTTTACCACCTGTAAAGATACTATCTAGTGAAATGTGTCCGTCTGCAATATCACGCAGAACATCACGCAATGACATGACATTTGCGGTGTCTTCCGAATCAAGGAAGCTCTCTGGTTTGTCCTTTTCGCCGTCAACCCAAGCAAGACCTGTGTAATCAACAAGACCACCAGTTTTATATGCTTTTACATCAGACTTCTTAAACCAGCCCGTCACACCACTTGAAAGTTTATGGTAGCGTACTTTTAAATAGCCATTCTTTTCCCCAAGTACAGTATAAATAGGGTCGTTCTTATAATACTGTGTACCACCACCACCACCGCTTGATGTAGAATAAATTCTTGCACTTCCAGCATTGATTTTACCGCCAACGGTAATTGCTTTTGCAGCGGTCTGTGTAGGTTGAACAGTAGGTGGATTGACCTGCTGTACAACCGCTGGTTTAACCGATGGGTCTGCTTCGGTTGTTGGTGTCGCACCATCAACGGTTTTATCTGCTTCTTTATCACTTTCTTTAATCATTTTGCCTACGTTTGTTGAAATCGTAGTTAATGTTGAATTAACTGTGGTAAGAGCAGTATTAAACTTCTCGCCATACGACGTGATTACCGTATACGCTTGTCCTTCTGGCATCCAAATAGATTTCATACTTTCCGATAAAGTATATCCAACTTCTGTTGCTTCTGTATTCAATGCGGATGCAATATCAGTCGCACTTTGGTTGATTTCAGTAATCATATCGTTCATGAGTGCCTCTGCGTCATCCAAACGTGAGTTGAGCATTGTTTCGTATTCCAGATACAGATTGTCAAGCAATTTTGTTGTATCGCTGATATATCGTTCGTATTGTGTTTCCTCCAATGTTTCCATTGCTTTTGCAAGGTTGACCTCAATTTTCTGAACAACAGCACGGTTTTCTTCCGACATATCATTTCGGTAAGCACTTAACTGTTTTTGTAGTGTTGCAATTTCGGATGTTTGCTCTTTAATTTTCTTCTGATAGTCATACAAATCTTTTGCACTATCCAATGACTCTTTGTATTTATCTATCAAATCGCTTAGAGCCTCAAGTTCAAGGTTGATACCTTCCTCAACCATATCTATAATCGCTTGCTTTTCATCTTCGGCAGATAAAATAGATTCCCGTTGTAATTCTAATAATTCTTCTTTTCGTTCAAGAAGAGTAGTATTATTAGGGTCTTCCGCAAGCAGTTCGTTAATAGCCAAAATTTCTTTTGCATATTCGTCTGCTTGGTGCATATATACATTATAATTCTGACCGTGTAATCCCATTGTCGCCTTACCGGTATCAGTAAGTTGTCCGTTATCGGTATACAAATCAGAATTTTCCATAAGTTTGATAAGGAAATCTGCTTCGGCTGTTACATTAGAAATCTGCTCTTGTAGGTAATCAAAGTGTCCCCATTCAACTTCGCGAATAGAATTTCCAAACTCAATTACTGCTAATTCTGATTGTTGGATTGCCTCCTTAACAGCGTTGATTTCCTGTTGCATTGCATACCAGTCTTCAGAGCCTTTTTCAATCAATCCGGCATTCATCGCGGCAGACATCGCAGTTACTAATTGTTGTAGTTCTTGCTTTTGTGCGTTGATATTTTCGTTCTCTACGTCACGCATAGCATAATAATATTTCGTACTAGCAAGATAACCTTGTGCCTCAATTTTTTCAATACCCGTATTAAAGGTATTAGTCAGATGCTCCATTAACGCTAGTTCGTCGTTATACTCTTTCGAAATATTGTCGAAACTCTGTTTGGCAAGTGAAGACAGTTCGTTTCGTGCTTTTTGCGCTGCATCGTATGCATCAAGAGATGCTTCATAGTATTCTTGATATTGCTTTATTTTATCTGCTAAATCTTCGTCTGTAATCGTACTGATATCTAACGCACCATTACGAACTAAGCGTTTGTAAGATTCATCTAACGTCACACCGTTTGCAAGTGCTTCGTATGTCTTGGCTGCATCATTTTGTAAACCAAGCTCCGTATTAACAGCAGAAATTTGTTTTTTGAGTTCGGCATTACGTTTAGTCCAAGATAACCATGTAGATGACACCATATCACTAAGATTAGTAATAGTACGTTGCAAACGCTTAACAGCAATATCAATCCAATTGAATGATTCGGAGAACTCTTTGTTTGCCTTTTTGTTCGCTTCCTTAATATTCTCTAAAGCATTATTGTAATTATCTGTAATATTTGAACTAGGTGTATAATTTCGATTCTTACCGTTTTCTGTATTACCGAAATGAAAATCATTGATATCAATGGTTTGTGGTACAAAGTTAGATGATACAGATTTTCCAAATGCAGCTATGGAATCGCCGATAGACTTCAAAGACTCTCCACTGGCACCAAGTTCAAACTTAATTGCTGGTAGCTTTAACTGATGTCCAAGAACCTCAACAGAACTCCAGTCGATTGATTTTATTCCAAAGCTGAGTTCGACCTTGAAGTTAGATATTGCCTGTCCAAGATTATCGAATAGTGTACCTATTGCAGTCGCCATGTCTTGAATTGCACTGTTTGTGTTTGCTGCAATAGCCTGCGCAGCAATTTCTTGGTTTGCTACATTCGCAGTGAGGTTTGCAGCAATTTCACTCGTTGTTGTTCCAAGTGTTCTGGCAATTTCATCTGCCATCAAACCACCAGAGGCAACAATATTCGCCAAATCTTGTGCGATTACTTGAGCATGTGCAGTAAATTCATCGGAACCGACCTCAACGGCACCAATCATAATTTGTTCAAGTGAATAAATACTATCTTGGTAACCTTCGATAATCGAAATCGCATCGTTCATAGAACTTTGTGTGCCATCTAGCGATTTGTTTGTTGCATTATCAATTGCATCACCGTTTTTATTCCAAGCCTCAGAGTTGTCTTGAAGAGCGTCGGTTAATTTACTTAAAGCTTTTCCGATTGATAAATAGCCTTCAAGATATTCAGAAATACTCATTTCACCTTTATCAAACGCTTCAATTAAACCGGATAATCCGCTGGCAGATTGCTGTACACTATCTACAAAAAATTGTTTTGCAGCCTTTGTTGCGTCTTCCATTGAATCTGTAAATGAAGAAGCATCAAAATTATCAATCTCGGATTGTAATGCGTCAAAATATTCCTTATGAGACAGCGCACCTTTATTAAACAACTCGGTTAAATGTTGTATACGTCTGCCTATTATTGTGTCATCAAACGCGTCATATAGGCGTTTTGATGTATCTTCGACGGCTTTAGATAACGCAGGAAAACTGTTTTGGGCAGTATCAATTAAAACCTGTTTGTATTCTTCTGAATATGCTGTATTATCACGTATACTTTGGATATACGCATCTAAATCTTCTTTGGTTTTAATACTGTTTGTTTTAAGATAATTTGCTAATTCTAATCTTGCATCTGCCTGATGTAAAGTATTGATAGCGTCGGCATAAGCAGTTGCACTTTCTTTCAACATATTGATATTGCTGGTTACATTACCATATATCGTGTTTACGCCCATTCCACTAACTGCGCTACCAAGGTCTAATAACGAACTGTCGTCTAACTCAGATGCAGTTTGTTGTATCAGAGCAGAAATCTGTTGCATACCTTGATAGTATTCGTATAAATCTTCAGCAGACTCAGATTTTGCCGTCCAATTTCCAAATAGATTTTCACCGTCGAGTTGGAACTGCTGACTGGTTTGCTTTGCAGTCTTCGATAAGATTTTTGCTATTTCTTTATCTAAACTATCATACCCTGTGCTACTCCAACTAAAACCGATACTATTGCCTTTAAAATCGTTTTGAGCAGCAGCAACTAACGCTTGTTCTGCCAATGATTTGTTTGCATAAGCGTCTTCGCTAGCTTTTTTTAATGTCGCATAAGTAGTGTCATTTATTGCACCCGATAGTGAGTCATATTTACCAATAAGCGTATCAATTTGCTTCTCGGTATATCCCATTTGCTCAAGTTGAAGTCTAAACGCCTCTGTTAAATCTTCGGTACTTTTAGTACCTTCGTCTAACTGTTTCTTTAAATCAAGAAGTGCTAATGCGTGATTTAGAGATTCATTCGCTTGATTTGCACTTTCTTGTGCGGCTTCTTTTGTTTTTTCTTTTGTTTTTTCAATTGATTGTTGTGCCAAAGTAAAAGCTGTAAATACCGCAATAAATCCAGCAACGGCTAGTTGTGCAGTTGATGCAAGTGCAGTGATGTTTTTAAACCCAGCACCAATAGCACCGAGGGATGATGTCCCTGCGGCTTTTGCAGATACAAAACCATCTTTAAAGATTGCGAACACACCAGAGATATCATTACCTAGTCTCGAAATTGTTTTCCACAAACTTGATATCAATCCTGCAATGCTTTCAGCCTTTATAATGGCTAATATCCCAGCAGTAGTATACAAAACGGTATTTAGTCCACCTAATTTATCTACTAACTTACCTACTGATATTAAGATGTTGAGTAAATTTGTGCCTAAGTCCACAACATCTTTAATGAATTGACCTTGAATTAGAGTATTAGACAACTCTTCAAAAGTTGCTTTGAAGATATTGATTTTACCTTCAATACTAGCAAGCACTTTTTCATTTTCTTTTAATGCAGAACCTTCAGAATTCGCCGATGTTTCTAATGCATCGTTTGCAACCTTAAAATTTTCCAATATTGCGGCTACAACATTCGAATTACGTTTTCCGCCAACCATTTCAAGAATATTAGCCTGAGATACGTCAGTTAATTCATGCCAAACCCCTGATAATTCTTTAAGAATCTGATATGTAGACTTAAACGAATTGTCATCAGCCATAATATCAACCTTACTTCCGGTTAATGCAAGAATCTCGTCACGTAATTCAGAAACGCTAGTTGCCATTCCGTCTGTTGATTCGCCAGCCTCTTCAGCCTCAGTCTTAGCCGCACGCAGATACATAGATACGGTCTTTAATGTTGTACCAACTTTATCTGGGTCTTGAACAATAGTGTTCGCCGCAGCGGCTAATGCGATGGTTTCGTCAAGCGTGTTGTTTGCCGCACGCATAGCAGCGGCAGAACGCAACAAAGCATCACCGACACCACCAGAAGAAATAGCATAGTTATTACCAATCGCATTGAATTTGTCTACAATCGACATAACATCTGACGCTTCAACACCAAATGCCTGCATTGTAGCAATAATACTTTCTGATGCGGTATTGATATCTTCGATACCATCACCAACATTTTTATATACAATCGCAGCATCTGCTAATTGCTCCGCATCAGACAAACCAAATCCTAATCTTGCAAAGTCGGCAGAAGCAGAAACAACGTCTGTCATCGTAGAACCAAGTTTCTTTGCTCGGTCTGATGCTTTATCTAAAAATTGATTATATGTTGCATTGGTTTCATCAGTAACCTTTTTAAGTTCAGTCATTGCTGTATCAAGCTCTTTGACATTTGTTACCATCTGTCGTATTGCACGATACGCCGCCATAATAATTCTAGTTAATCCAAACCAAGTTGTGAATTTATTTGCAAGACCACCGAGACGTTGACCAAGTGTTTTAGTATCTTCACCTACTCGCCTAATACCAGCCGCAGCGGTGTCTGAGGTATCTCTAATTGCTGCCATGCGTTGATTGAATGTTTCCAAATCAATTTCTCGTCTGCTTAGTTGTCCGATTAAAGAATCTAATGCTTGAGCTTGCTTATTGTAAATTTCATACTCACCAGATGACTTTCCGCGTTGTGCAGCAGTCCACTTAGTGAGGTTTTTAGTCATTTGTGCGTGTAGTTTTGAAGCACGTGTTAAAGCATGTATTTCTTTTTCTCTATCATTTAATGCCGTTTTACTAGCATTATTGTTAGACTGTTGAGCAGATGCATTTTGTTTTCTTGCCTGTGTGTTTTGCTGAAAGGCAGCAGTTTGTTTATTTATTTCGGCGGTGCTATGTGATAGTGACTGACCGCCAGCAGTCTTATACAAATTCTCAATTTGCTTTCGCATAGTGGTGAGAGAATTTGAATCAAATTCAACTTTTATTTTCGGGGGATTTGCGTTTAAGGCGTTTGTCAATTGTCGAATTTGACCAGCCATTTGTTTATAACTGGGTTGCACATCAACCCCGACTGTTAAAAGAAAATCAGCCATATATTTTTTTCACCGTCCTTTAATGTTGAATATAAAGAAAAGGATTGGCTCAAACTTGCCAATCCTTAGTTATAGATTTCATTAGGGGTAATATCTAACACACCGTAATCAACAGCATAGTTTCCCATAAAATCTCTTATTGCGTTATCTATGAAATGAGTGCCGCTTCTCTGTCTTAAACTAAGAGCATCTTCGCCGTGCCACACGCCACGAACAACGTGTCCAGCTGAATAGCCTGTATTTAACAGAGCCGCGATATTTTGAATACCATCTGGATATGACGATGGTGCTAATGATTCTCGTCTCAAATCATTTTCAAAATATATTTCAATTTGATATCGATTACCGCCGATATTTTTAGGTGCGGTAAAGTTTAAGTCAGAAAGAGCCTCAATTGCGGTTTCGCCCAAATCACCATTTGCCGCATTTGTGCCAGCATGACTTAGAATTTCTTGACGTAACACACTAATAAATTTGTCTGCGGCTTCTTCTGGAGTATGTATCATACCAGTTTTACTCGTACTTAATGTAAAACTACCAAGCATAATTTTATCCACTAACTGAGATACTTCTTTTTGCTTTGCATTCGTATTCATAACAGCCTGTGCTTTTTTCAGAATAGATTGCATATCAATTTTAGTCATTTGTATCTCCATTTGTCTTAGGCATCGGAATGATTTTTGAACTGTCTTCGGAACGCTCTAAAACTGCTTTTGCTAATTTTTCTTCATCAATACCACCAGAAGCCATCATACTAAGCAGTTTTGAAACTTCGTCACCAGAAAATCCTTCAAACATTTGAGTACATTGTTTTTGTAAACTTTCAAACGCCCCAAATAATGTGTTCATCTGCATATTGATTGCTTCAATATTAGCCTGTGCGTGATGTTTCATCTTATCTTCTACAGAGTGAATCATTTCGCTTAATTGCGCTGAATGTACATATGGAAGAATGCTTTCAAGAATATCTGAGCAATATATCAAATCGTATTTTTCTTGCACGTTGTCTGGAAGTTCGATGTCGGTGTACATTTCCAAGATATAACTTTTAATCGCAAAATCTTTAAGTTCTGGCATAAATTCACCGGTTTCTCCATCAAAACATAATTGGAAGACATTGTTTACAAACGTCAACATATCCTTAAATGAGAGAGTGCGCTGTACGTTAATATCCAATCCGTTCCAAGCAACAACCTGCGTCGGTTTATGTAATCTGTTTACAACCTCTTTTAAGTTTTCTAAATTTGCTTTATTATTATTTTCCATATTCAATTTTCCTCCTTGATTTCCGTGTTGCAGACTTCGTCTGCGTATTTATTTATTGTAATTTTTAACTCTGTACGTGGGTTTGTTGCGTCTACTCCACACGTCAGAGTGATTTTTTTTATGTGTTGACTGCTATCATCGACAATCATCCCACTTTCAACCAGTCCGTCATACAAGAATTTCCCAATGGAATTATCAATATCGTGTCTACGATTTGTGGCATAATACACCGTCTGGTAGATTTCGCATTCGTCAATGCGTAGGTTAGCGTAACCTTGTTCTTTTACAAACCATTTAATAAAATCTTTCCAGCGTTGTTTTAATGCATTCATCATCGGACGTTTCATTATCATCCAAATGTTAATGCTTTCATGATACGGGTGTGGGATAGGGCGTTTTTGTGCCTTTGGATGTTGTGAGAAATAGTAATCATCATATCGTTTTAACACATCGTTATCAATTACTAAACGAATCTTTTTTCTCATTATTATCACCATTGAAAATAAGGCTACACCTCACAAAAGATGTAGCCTTGTAATACTTTATATCGCAGTTTCTTCCGTTTCGTCCTCGAAATCGTCCTCGAACCATGTATCTTCCTCGTCATATTCAGCGAGGTCGCTATAATCCGAAACCGATTTTGTAACAATAACGTCTTTCTCCGCAACTTCATCCGCTACGGGTTTTACCGAGCGAGACGCTCTAATCTGTGCAAGATATGCTGAACCGCACGCTGGCGAACAAGCAACATCCTGCCACCGGAAGACACCTGCGACATGACGCGCAGTATGGCAATACTCGTATTCCTTACCGCACACTTTACATTTCTTAGTCGCAGTTGCCATTATAAACTACCTCCTAATTATTCTGTTGCATCAGCAACATTTGCACCGAAGATAGTGTATGTCCACAAGTTTGCTCCAATACCGCAAGCACCAGCAAGAGCCTCAGCATCAAATGCGTGTACGGTTTGGTTATCGCCCATCTCTAAAGAGAATTCTCCAGAGAAGTCAGCCTTTGGAATATAGATTTGTACTCTGTAAACATTAGAGCATTTGTCCTCAGCTAAAGCATTGATATACATCTTGCATTTGCCAGAATATACATCGCTGTCATTTGCTAAAACATCAGCAATAATGCGTCTCTTGTAACGAATCTCAATTTCAGAACCGTCAGCAATGTCAGTATGGAATGCCAAAGCTTTTGTTTCTGGATTGTAAGTAAACTTACCTTCACCAACTTCAGCAGCCTGCTCTAACGTAGCACCGAGAGAACCATTGTCATTACGTACATACAACGCTTCGATTTCAGCACCTTCTGTACCAATGGCAATATAGTCTGTTGAAGCAGCACCACCAGAAACTACCTTATGGTCTGTCCAAGCAACTTCCGTTGTCTTATTTTCAAATTTTCCACCTGTTTGTAACTCAAGCAATCCACCAGATACGAGACCGTTTGTACCACTGATTGTAACGGCTTTATTTCTCTTTAAGCTTGAAAGCTTACGTCCACCTTTACCAGTGATATCTGTCTTTTCTTCCGTATTGCTGATTGTAGCGTTCTGCAATTCGTCCATTGTGAACTTATATGCTCCAGTTACTAAATCAAACACGTCGATTGTCTCAAGACTGGTAATTGTAATATCATTGATATTTACCATGTGATATATCCTCCTTTTTGAAATTAAAAAGAACCCGTTTTGCAACGAGTTCAGCTTGTTTTTTTTATTTATGTGTTAGCCAGTTTAAATCTGACTGACTTAACTCTTTTGGGTTGATGTTACCGGTGTACACACCGAACATCCGATTATCATAGTCGACTTTCTTTAAGACTTGTCTAACACTTTCGTTAAATTGATAAATTGAAAGTTCTCTTGTCCCCTCAAAATCATATTTGTATTGTTCTGTGTTGACCATAGCGACTATGAGAGACTCAAGCTCAGAATCTTTTGAACGATTCCTGTTACGCTTTCGTTTTGCTCTTGCTCGTTCGAGCATATATGCTTTTGCTTCATCATTCGCAGGCTTTCTACGATTCTTCTCAAGATGATGTATTTTTCTAAGCACACTAGCAATATAGTTATGCACCAACTTATCTATTACAGCACCTGTTTCTGGATTTTTCAGAATAAAATGTCCGTTTGATGGGTTTTCTTCTAAGACAAATTTTGTCAAATCAAGATTTCCAAATACGAGAGAGGTATCTCTACGTTTTAAACCGTCGAACATCAATAAGAATAATTCATATTCATTGATGGACGTAAAATCAATATGAGCATCATCAAGCTCAACCATCAAATCAATAGGCATAGCAGTTAATACTGTGATGAGATTATAATACACATCTTCCTGTTCTAATACATCTCCAACTTTTGGAATCATAATCTGAATATGTTCATTGATTGGATATGTGTTTTGATAAAGCATGTTTCGTGTAGCCATTCCTATACACCTCGTTTTCGATTGGAAGGAATCGGCTTGCTTACGCTTGAATTACGGTTGAAATCTTTTGCATAGAATGTCATTACTTTACCGTTATAATCAGTCATTGGCGCAAAACGTTTAACCGAATGTAGGTCTAATGTGCCAAGTCCATACTCAAAACTACCATTGATTTCTTTGCAAATTTCACAGCAGAGTTTATCAGTTCTGATACCTCCTTCGTCGAGTCGTAATTTGCTTCTGTGCGTAAACACCCATACATATAGAATGGGGGTCAAAAATGTTTTACCTGTGACGGATTGAACGTCTACATCAAAACAAATATATGTATTCCCATGTTCTACAGTTTCTGGGATATATTCGGTCGGAAATACGAGAGTGTATGCTAATCGTTTTGAATTATCCAGCGTAGCATCTTCATCTAATAATTTGATAATTGCTTCGTTGGTTAATAGGTCTTTCATCAACTTGTTCTTATAGTCGAAAAATTCCTCTAATTGCATTATAACCACACCTCTTTTCCAATGTTAGAAGATGAGTTATCTTCCTGATTATTGTTATCATTTTCCAACGGGAAATGACTATAATAATCGGCAATGCTTAATTCAAAATTGTCCATATCTGTACTCATGGTTTCAGATAAGACAAACGTGAATACGCCTTGATTATTATATGTTTTACCTGCTTTCATTGGTTTTGTTAGCAGATACGCATTTTTCTTGAGTGACAATGGGTCATCAACTAAAAATCTGTGTTCTCTGTCGAATTTCACAGTATCTGCATTGCGACCGATTGTAATGGCGATACGAGAATCTCCACGTGTAACAATGAAATCCCTATCTTCGTATTCACCACTCATGTATTTTGTTCCGTCTTCAACAACACACCATTGTTCGTGAATAATATCGGAATCATCAATCCATTTTAACAAGTAATTACACTGAACTAACTTAACTCTGGTTTGAACTTCGACAGCAGCATCTTTTTCGGTAATTAACCAATGATGGTCTGCCCATTCTACAATCTCCCCAGCATTAAATGTTTCTCCCGGAAGAGAATACATAATTTTTTCGTCTAAGTTATCAGAATCAATTATTGCCACATTCATAGAGACATTGTTAATACTCACAACTTGATAAGACAATGAGTCTTGAAGTTTTGTATTCAATCGTCTTTGCTCACGCAATAATGTAGCATTACGTTTCGTAGAACCGTGTGTATTGAGACGCTCTGTGTATGTTTTCCATGCGCTCATTAACACACCTCCGTACTTGCATAAACAGATTTTAATTTATTACATATCGAAATTGCTCGGAACACTTCTCGCTTAACTATTACAACTGTACAAGACGGATTGTCGATTAAGTATTGAAGTATCGCTAAAAGTGTTAAATATTGAGGATTTTCACCAACTTCGGGTATAAAGTCCTTACATCCAAGTAATTCTGTTTGCAAACTCTGCATATATGTAATAAGTGAATCTTCGTTGTTTTCTCGCATAGGGAGAATCTTAAAAAATTGATTTACGAGATTGTGAAAATAGTTTTTCAGAAGATTCGTGGTAACTGGAGTTCCAGTAACAGTATTCACCATCATAGATGTAAATCCGTTAAATCCCCAGTGTTATAGGAATATTCACGAATTAAACGTGTATAATCCTTTTGAGCCTTAGCATATGCGTTCCCTACACGCAGTAACAGCTCGGCAGGAGAGTAGACGCTAAAATCTTTTG
Organism: Tyzzerella sp.; assembly: GCA_017472665.1. Taxonomy (GTDB): domain Bacteria; phylum Bacillota; class Clostridia; order Lachnospirales; family Lachnospiraceae; genus Faecalimonas. The sequence continues at coordinate 244,623 of JAFUOS010000013.1, forward strand.
TACTGATTGCATTTTCTAACAATTCCTGCTTATATACATATGGTTTAAGCCATTGTACGACCATTCCTTCTGAAACAATATCAATAATTTCATCCATATCTTCGGAAGGAACACTAACAGCAAATTCTTTTGTTTCATCATTTGCGGTTGTACTGAAATCATATTTGCAGTTCTTTTTAAAACCACTAATAGCACGTTTCATATAACCATACACTTCATTATTCCTATCATCTTCAGGAAGCGATAGTAATTCATATTCAGTGATTTTGCTTAGAAACGCACTAACAAACACATCATAAGGAACGCTCATTAGTTACAGCCTCCTTATTTCTCAATTAACTCAACACCTAAAGACTCCTCTAGTGCTGTGATTGCTTTATGAGAATCAATTTGCCCATCAATAATCAGTTGTCTTGCACGATATGCTGCCGATTTCTTCTGACCGGTGGATAATTCTGAAACAATTGCTTTGATTTCATCAGCACTTTTCAAGAAGAGGTTATCAAACTCATCAATGCTGATTGCATTTTTGTAGAATTGGCGTACACCGAGGTAATCCACAATCCAATCCTCTTCAAACATAAACCAGTTATTTTCAAAGAATTTCTTATATGTGTTTTTGGCGTTACGCAATTCACGTAATTCCATTTCTTGTTCAGCACCAAATGAATCCCAAACAAAACGTTCGCCAGTTTTCTTACTGCGATATACTAATCTGCCTTGAAATCCATTACGAACAACCACATATTGTGTCGCGTCAATATCTTTTGGGATTAAAGTTTTTCTTTCGGTCACTGTAGCATTTACGGCACCGTCTTTTTTGTTAGTAACAGAAATGCCTTGACCATCAACTTTTATTGTTTTTGATGTATTTTTACTCATGTCTTTTTATATTCCTTTCTTTCATTGAAAACGGGAGTCACAAAGACTCCCGCATATTGTTATACCTAAAATTAGGCAGTCATTTCGTAACGACCGATACCAGCGTTACCACCAGCTAATACGATACCCATTCCGTATTTTTCTCCGTAGAGATACTCTTGAGTAAAGTCAGCGTTGCTCATTGGGTCACCCATAAGAACAATCGGATTTCCTTCGTAAACAACCTTAATTGGTTTGTCGTCACCAGCGATGATTGTAATTACATCATCATCCATCACAAATTCAGTAGAACCTACTTTATGACGTTGTGGCGCAGCAACTACAGGAGTTCCATAGAACTTACCGTAGTAACCCATGTTATAAAGGTCATTCTTTGAACCGTCGCTCTGAATAGAAGGAGCGAGATTACGAAGTGCTTTCTTTGTTCCGATGATTGTAGCCTGTTTTCCACCAGCAGCAGCTTCAACGTGAGAAATCAAGTCTAACAACTCGTCCTCATCATAAGCACCAGCTGTTGGGAAGTATGTAACACCACCGAATTGGTCAGCAGTTGCACCTGCCCACAAAGCATAAATATCATTCAACAGTTTCTGACGGAAAGATTCAGATACTTTGTTGATGAAATCGTTGAAGTCAACACGACCAGCGAGTACGCGATTTAACTCTTCATAAATTCTAACCATCTTGAGAGTAGTTGGAATAGAAGTTTCGCTTACTCCACCGAGTCTCTGACGACGAACGCCCTGAGTACCATCAGCAGCTTCAGCTACAATAAACAAGTTCTTATCTTCAACAAGGAATAAGTTCTTGTCACCTTCAGCAACATTACGGAAATCAACGAGAGCATTGAAGTATTCATCTCCCTGAAGTCCCTCAACAACAGTTCTGCTCAAAACTTCTTCAAGTAAAGAGAACAAACCATTGCATTTACCATCACGCACATTCTTGAAGTCAAGTACAGTGCTTCCACCGTTTGCTTCAATAAGTGCATTCATCAGCACCTCATTAGACTGTGCTGCGGAGTATTTTTCAACTTTGCCTCTATAGTTATCAACGGCAAGTTTTACAATGTCTTTCATATCACTCATTTCTTATGTCTCCTTTCCAAATTAGTCCACTTTGATAACGTAGTATGTATAACGTCCTACGATTTCAACAGCGATGATTTTTCCAACAGCAGTAGCATCTGCTGTCGCAGAAGCTGCAACATTCAATTTTGTACCAGCAGCCAATTCAACAATGTTTCCAACAGCTGGTGCTTCAACTCCTGTTAAAGCTTCTTTTGTTACAGAGAATTCATCTCCAGAATGTAAGTGGTATCCACGAACGTTCTTACCTGCTTCGTTAATAAACTCATCCAGATTACGAACTCTTTCGTCGTAAGCCACTTCCGGTGCAGCGATTAACACTACATCACTCAATTTGTCATTAGCCGCAACATCAGTAGCTACAAAGATTTCGCGTTCCCCTTCTACGAGAACAGTCATCTTTACAACATTACCGTTTTCAATTTCAGCGGCAGTATTTCCATCAGCACCCATATATCTTACGGATACCAAAGCTGTGCGCACATCAGTGCCAGCTAAGTTGTCTGTACGAACAACACCATATTTTGCCTTTGCCATGTGTTTTTACCTCCTAAAAATTAGTTATCTTCCGAGAAACCATATTTCTCGAAAAGTCCGCCATAAGGCTGTTTTTCTTTGTGTTCTTTATCAATTTTGATTTTTGGAACCGTTGTTGGTTCAGCAGAGAATTTTGCACTCACGCCTTGTCTACCACGTAATGCGAAACATTTTTCTTCAAGTGTTTCAAGGTCATATTTCATGCAATCTGCTTTCAATGTTTCAAAAGCCTCGACACCGACTAAGTCCTCGAACTGAGCGAAAACTTCGTCGCGCTCACCTCTTGCAATAGTGTCCTCAATGTCGCTCTTATACTTTCTGAGTTCACTAAGTTCTGTCTCCATAGACGCAATCGTGTCAGAGGCAGATTGGTATTTTGCTGCAATATCAGCATTTGCTCGAAGTTGTTCTTCCATTTGAGAGAAAACCCCGAGAATTGGAGATGTTTGTTCACCCTCATCAAAATCAGCAATCACATATTTCTTGCGTTTCTTGCTTTCAAAATCAATGTCGATATTGTCGCCATTAAATTCATACGAGAATCCATATAACAACCAATCGTTTGAATCCCAGCAATAAACTTCTTTTGCTTCAAAATCGCAATCAACATAGTAGTAACGAGAGCATTCGCCCCATTCGCGCTGCACCTTGACTGCGCTTAATGAACCGCAAATTTCTTCTACGATATTACTTGTGAGAGCAAATTTTTCAGGTACAACCGGTGGTTCAACAACCGGCGGTTGTGTCATTGCCTCAAACTTTTCTGTTAATTCTTCAACTGTAAAATCTTCAATAGAGAAATCTAAAGTAGTAACATCAATGCCGTATTTTTCAATGAGTTCTTGTTTCTTATCCAATACCTTTTCTCCTCCTTCCGTCGAATATTCTGTTTGATGTGTATTGTCATCCTCTTGAGAGGGATTGACCGTTGTATAACTTTCCTTTAACTCAAGCATCATCTCGGAAAGCTGTTGCTTGAAATCTTGTTTTGCAAAAACAAGCGAAGCAGATTCAAAGCAAGGTTTACAATCTCCGAGCAAAGCAAATGCAGTAAACTCGAAGTCGTCAATATGGTAGATGCCATCTACTGACTTTCCATCTTTGATTGTTAATTCCATACTTTGAGCCGTGATTCCGTCTCGTTTTACCTTTGCAAACGCAGGTTGACGTTTCCAAAGCAGTGTTTCAGCACACAGGTATTCATGCAGGTCACCGTTTTCTTCCTCAACGGTCTCCCAGAATACCTTTGCACTCTCAGGAATTACACCGATAGGTTCAGTAATGTTAATAAGCCGTAAACTTCCATCGCCACTATGGACAAGTTCCATATCGTGACCGCCGATAGTATCAGCTTCTACGTCATAGTTACAAACAACCGGGCAGTTGTAGATTGTCTTTAAACAACGTTCAAATGTTTCCTTTGATATGTAACTTTTGTTTTGGTTTTTACCGTGATACGCAATACGTAAGACTCCGGCATCAAATGACGAATTGACCTCGCATAAATTGGTTAGAGATGATGAATATGTCAAATGTAAGACTTCCTGATTCATCAATAACCTCCTATAATAAAAAAGCCGTATGAAAACTCATACGGTTAAAATGTGAGAGTGTCCGAGAAGACATATTCAGATTCGTTTAATCCAAAACACATCTCTGGTTTATTCTCAAACACAAAAATATTTTTTGTTTCATTACTTTTTAAAAGCGTATAACCTTCGGCAAGAAGTTTATCTTTTGCCGATTCGGTACACGCATATATAAATTTTCCACCCATTACTTCATTAACCCCAATCATCTTTCTGTTCTTGAGTTTGCTCACCAGAGTCAGTTCCTTCACCAATGTCCTTAACTGGTGCGCCACCATCAGGATTGTCTTTTATAATATCTTCAGAACTCATTTGCGAAGAACTTTGCAGTGGACGGAATAAATCCTGTAAACCAAGAACTTGTCCTTCCAAGAAACTCATGTTATCGAGTTCTGCTTGTCCGAGACCTTGTGATGCACAATATAAAGAAATTGTTGGCATACCAAAAGATGCCGCCTTCAAATATGCATCTCCTAATTCTTTTCGGTTGTATTCGCTACAGTCTAGGAATGTAACCTTGAAGTTTTTTCCATAACTTTGTGATTGAATAAATCTGTTCACGACATCTTCAATACTTTTTACAATACCAAAAGTTAGTGCTTGGTCAGCTTTAATAGATAATTGCAGAGCGTTAGCAGATGCTTTTTCATTATTAAATAACAATGAATTAACACCGGCTGCGGTAAAAATGTTTTGTTCTGCATCGGAAATAGTGTTGGTATCTCCAGCATTTGACTTTTCAAAACTGATTTTATCCAGTTTCATCGGCGTCAAAATTGAACCAACTTCTTCTGGAAGAACAGCGTCAAGATTACGCCAAAATTCTTTAGCCTTATCTAAGTCAATACCCCATGAACCATCGTCTTCCATAGGCAATGTCATTGCGAGCATTGCGTAGTTCTCCAATTCCGTTTTTGTGAGTTTTAATTGTTTATAGTCTTCTAGGTCATATAATTCTCTTAAAATTCCGATGAACGGTGGGAGAGAGTACGACAGGATATCGTTATTTGCCTTAACAGCAAATGACGTTGGAGAATCTAATTCAATCCATTTCTGTGTTCTATTCTTTTGGTACATTGCATATTTAGTTTTAAATTCTGGTGGGTAATATTCCAACATCGTTGCATTGGAATCAAAATATGAGAAGTTAAAACTTACATTAAGAACATTTCCTTCAATTGTAGATACGGCACAATAATCACTTGGTAACTGCTGAATTGTAATATTATCGTTAGTCACCCATAATGTGCCATAAAATGTATCTTCACGAAGACATACTGTCAGAATTTTCGGAAATTGCGTTTTAATACTCATTGAAGATAAAACGTTTAAAACTTTTCGATAATTCCGATTGACAGATTTTTCGTTTGCAGTTCGCGGGTCGATTTTATAAGGCGAAACAATGTATGCAAAATTAGTCAAACTTGCGAAATACTGAATCAAACGACGAAAATGTGAAGAAGCACCATATATGTATACAACAGCATCTCTTAATTGCTTTTCATATCGATACGGATTAGCAAGATATTCAGTAATGTTGTCTTTCGTATACAATGAAAATGTAGGTGCTGACGTATTGTTGTTTAGGTCACGAGTAATCAACTTGTTTAAAGTTGCAAACTTACTTGAAATACTGACCAACCCAGCAAAATCATCTTTCTTAGAGCGAGATGCTTCGCCAACTTGAGTGTTTTGTTTTTCCACCTAGCCCACTCACCGCCTTTCTGTTTGTACTTGGTGGTTTGATAATAAATAAGTCGGAACTTCCACCGTTTAAATTGTTCCGTCTCTGTAATTTGTTTTCTATTTGCGTTGCAACATAGTAGTTGTATGACAAACTGGAATAACGGTCTTTTCGCATTCCAGATTTTTCAAAAATCTTAATTTTACCACTCGATTCTTCGTGTTGTAATTTTGTTAATTCATCAATTAACAAAGTTGTATTAGCATACGGAGACATAAACTGAGATTGTTCTGCCAGCGAAAGAGAAGAGTATCCACGAATCTCCTTTAACGCAGTTTCTGCGTCATATTCGGTAGCTAATAATCTAATGCGTCCACTTTTAAAAGCTTCACGTAATAAAACAGCACAATCCGAGTTGAATTGTGCAGTCGCTTTAATCGCCCATATAACTTTGTCAGCACCGGCAACGGTGCATCTTAATGCCATTTCAGAATTATTACAACAAGAGAGTGCGGGATAAATCTCGCCTGATTCTGGGTCGATGATTTCTCTTGCAAGACAGTCATAAACACCAAGACCAACACCAGCACAGTCCAGAACAATGTAATCGCATTGGTATTCATCATACATTTTTCTGATTAGTAACGCTTGGTCATCAGTTCGTAATCCTTCACACGAGTCGGCATAAACAATGTTATTAGAATATCGACCTGCTTTTGTTGGCATTAGTTGATTGACAAAAAGTGCGGTAGCATCATTGTTATGCTTACGGCTCGACATCAACGCAATATCGGCAGATAAAATTCTAACTTCGCCATTTTGTTTTGGCTGAATTTTTACATTTTTCGCATTACCAACTTTATTTGATAGATTATCTGGAAGCATCGGGTATTTAATTCGTCTATTCTTTGAAACAGACGTGAAATCGAAGAACGCATCGTCTTCTGAACCATACCACATCGCATCCATTTCCATCGACCATTTGATTTCGCTGAAATCACTCTCAGCCATTTCGTCAGCAACAGCTTCTGGGTCTAATAAACCTTCTTCAATCGAAAGTTGATATGGGAATCCACAAACAAATTGTTTTTTACCATCTCGTATCATTGCGTTGTATGTATCAACACATTTCATATAACTCCAATGGTCTTTGAAAAATGCACTTGTAAGATACAGTGTTAAGTTCTTTTCTTTCGCATACTCACGTTTCCTTTCTTTATCAGATAATAATGAATATGTCGGCATTCGACGTAACGTCAAAAACTTTCTTAAAACCGTATCAATTGTATCTTTAGAAATCAAACGATACTCGTCTAGTAACAAAACATTACAACGATTACCACGGCTACTATCAGATGCAGTAACAACTTTGATTACACTGGTATTATTAAATACAATTTGTGCATTTGTTCCGTTAATTTTTGACTCTTTTTCGTTAATTTCTGCACGTAATTCTGGAGATTTTGGTTTTAATTCCAATATAATTTTCTCCAGAACATTGATTGCTTGTCCACGAGTTCCGGATGCAATACATATCTTTGTACCCGGATATAAAATGCATCGAATAACACAATATACTGCACTCAAATATGTTTTACCGAGACCACGACACGCAATCAAAACAAATATTGTACTCCAAAACATCATTACTAAAAGTATCTTCTGGAAAATTCTTAAATCCAAATGAAGATAATCTTTGGCAAATTTGTCTGGGTTGTGCCTATAATATGAACCCCATATCGCGGCACCATTCATTATTTTTCGATACCGATTCATTCTGTATCACCGCCATCGTCAGCAAATGAATCAATCAGTAATGTTTCATCATCTTCGTCCTCATACTCTGGACGTTCTACACGAAGTCGCTCGATTTCTGCTTCATATAGACGTGTATAACCGTCTTTTATCCCCATCATTTTGCAGAGATGTCCCATCCATGTGAAAACATACTTTTTCAGACGATTAACGTCTTTTAAGTCGTCGTCAATTTCAGGCAATGGTTTCTCTTGCTCAAAACGATATAACCATACTCCCATCGGAGTATTCATCAATGAAGCATCGGCGTCTTCCTTCTTCTGATTGGGTTTTAAACTTGCACTGCCAAGCAGATTGTTTAATGCATTTACGCTTTTATCAATCGACTTTCCAGCGACTCTATCCCTATTGATATCTATTTCAAGATTACATATTTGACGAATTAGAGCTTCAGTTCCAATGTCTAGTTCCATATCTTCTGGGAAGCGAGACATCCAATACGAACGTCGTTGCTCTAATTCTTGATACATGCTCGGAGTATATCCGGCACCCCAAAAAGCCATAACTTCGTCAGAAGCAATGTATTCTTCTGTATCATCTAAAAGTTCTTCTTCAGCATCAGGTATATTATCGTCTTGCACAACTGATGTATCGTTGAAAATCCATAATGTACCTTCTTCTAATAGTGTGTCATCATAACTTTTCCCCGCATATGTAAGTCCTGTTAATTTTGCCATGTACTGAGTCATCACTGTTTGTGTCGAACTTTTCTTCATGACGTTTTCAAACACTGTCTCATTCCAGTACAGGTCTAATTTACGACAAACCTGACGTACTGCAATTTTTACATCATTGCATTGTGCGAGATATGAGCTGTATAATTTATCAACACAATCTCTACACCACGGGATATATCCAAGTCCTTTGTGTAATTCTGCGTAACTTACGCCAAAATAACCTTTTCGACGACCATATGCAGTACCGCACTTTGGACAAATCACTTTTTCTGAACCAACTTCTATCGCCATTATGTATCACCATCCCTATTGTTGTCTTGCGGAGGTGTATCATCTTCAATAGATAATTCATATATTTTTGCACACATACGTAAATCTTTTCCTGCAACAAATTTTGGTGTGTAGTGTGCTGCGATTGTAATATCCTCACCTGTAACCGGATGTTTTGTTGCTCTTTCCTCGCGTAAATTCAGTGCAAGTGTACCAAATCCACGAACTGAAATTTCTTCACCGTGTTTTAAAGTATCCATAATTACATCCAGAATGTTATCTACGATAATCTCTATATCATCAGATGTGAATAACACACCTTTATCTGTTTTCTTGATAATAAAATCTTTGGAGTTACCCTCATCATCTGAAATATGAAATACCTTCCTCGGTGTTGATACAAGTTTACGTATATCTTTTTCGCGCATCACATTCGTCACACGCTTGATTAAATCCATTCTATTCATATAAATCTCCTTTATCTCGCCAGTTCTATAAGTCTGCTAGGCTTTTTTGTTCTGGTGTTACCATTCCGTTTTCATTAAAGTACATACCGAGTTGTTCATCCGCCTTCATATCAACGTAAACTGGAACCATTGAAATATCTGCCCAGCCAATATATTGCTGAATCACAGTGTCTGGGATACCAGCACGTTTAAATGTGGTGACTGTCATATGTCTCATTGCGTGCCAGTAAAAATCTACGCCTAAAAATGTACTAAACGTTTTAGCCCAACTATTGAGTGTCGAAATTGACATATGTTCAGACGGATTCGATTTATCTGGAAACAACCACTCGCTTTCAATATCATGCTCTTTGCGATATGTAAGCCAACGTTGTAGATATGGGTCGAATTTCTTTGCCAAGCAAAATACTTCGAGTTGTTTTCCTTGAACACCACGACCTTTAGTACGCATAGGTGCGCTCTTATATAAGGCTCCGCCACAAACGAGTCTTTCTGGTGTAAAGTCATCAACTTTAAACTGAAGTAATTCAGCCTTACGTCTACCAGAATAGAGAGCAAGTGCAAGAACACACGCTTTTTTGTGCTGTCCAGTTGCGGTGAGATGATTAAGCAAGCTATCAATTTGCTCGTCGGTAAATACCGTTTTTTCTCGCACCGGTTGATTTACTGGGCTTTCAACTTTGTTGATAATGTTTCTGAAATTTGGAAACTCATCATCTAGCACAGCCTCAATGAAATTTCCGAGACTTGATAACGCTGCTTTTAAGCGTTTAATTCTAGCCGGACTGTTTTCATTTTCATTGATTAACCAGTTTTGATATTTAATAACCTGTCTTTTTGTCCAATCACAAAAGAAGGTATTATTGTTATGTTTCAGATTCCATACCCACGCGATTTGAATATCGCTATCATAACCATTGATTGTTGCTTCACTTCTTTGAAGCGAACGCAAATAGTCTTTGAAATCTTCAAGTAACTGCATATTTTGTGGATTCACTTGCGCCAGTAACTCAGGGCTAGTGATTGAATTCATTTTTGTCTTGCGTCCCATTGCAAGTACCTCCTTATTTTTTGTTTATTGAAATGGGGAGGGATGGAGTCGAACCACCTGAGCCAGAGGCAGCTGATTTACAGTCAGCACCGCTTCCACATACGGTATAACTCCCCAAATAAAAACAGGACTGAGATTCACCCAGCCCTGCAAGTCAATATCCGCAAATATTAACCCCAATTATGTATTTAATGAATAATTATAGTGATATATCATAATGACATAACACACCGTCGGAATCACATACGCAAACCATTTGTTCTGGTTTTCCATATATTCGCTTTTGAACACAATAGCTATCCATTCCTAAAAATGACCCAGCCATGATAGTTTTGATTCCTTGTACCATATCTACCTTATTATGATGTAAGTGACCTGATAATACAGCATATAATGGTTGTCCAACCATAGTCTGTAAAGATTGAATTTTAGAAGCAGAACCATCAAAATCTCCGTGTACACCGCAATATGTTTTACCTCGTATATCTACAACATACATGGTAGAATCAATACGTTTATTTGTTCCAACGATAACGTTTTCGAAATTTTGCAGTCTTGCTTTTAAATACCAATCAATCAAATCGTCAAGACGTTCTTCGATAAGTGAATTATCTTTGTTTGTCTCAACCCTGCTATGATTACCCGATACACTAAAAAAGGTAACAGTTTTAAAATGTTTACTTAATTCTGCAAGAAATTCCGAGATTAGTTCTGATACACCAACAATTTGTTCAATAACATTTTCCTTATTTGTTACCTGTATCGAACGATGTATGTTTCCGGAAATAGCGTCACCGTTTTCCCATACTATACAATTTTCACTATGATGCAATTCAGCGATATGTAATATTTTGTCTAAGTATTTTTTGAGCATATCCTTACAAATGTCTGAGTTATAGGTTCCCCAATAATTATCATAATTAGCACCATAATGTAAGTCGTTTAAACTTACTAATAAATCGTTATCAGAAGTCTCATAAAAGTTTTGATGATAATCAAGCTCTGGAAGTTCACCGTTGTGAATAGCATCAACGATAATTTCATTTAATTCTTCTTGTCTCGAACGTTGACGTACTATGGCGTGATATGCATTTCTATAATCGTAAAATTTCTGTTTTTCTTTCCTAATTTCGATTAACTTCGCGTCTAACTCGGCTAACAATTCATCGGAAGAAATGGCAACATTCTCTGCATCCATTAACTCTAATGTAAATCTACTGCCATACAACATTCTTCTTGCCACATCACTTGAATATGATTTGCCATACACAAACTGTGACAATTCTGAATAATCAACATCCGACAATGTTTTATCAACCAATTTGCCATAGACAAGACGTTTATGATAGTCAAACGGAGTTTCATCAGCATGTTTTGTTATATTCAAAATATCAAGTCCTCCTTGCCTTCCTTATATATTATAAAAAAGTAATTTCATATATTTTCCCTTCATATATAGCACCTCATCATTTACCCCGAAACTCAGGTAAATAACCTAAGTTTCTAGGGTTTTTAATTTTCAACAACTCTGAAAATAATATTATTGTATTGATAACGCACGGCTACGCATTACAGAATTGATACGTTGCTGAATTGCAATTTCGGTCGCACAACTGCGACAATATTTTTGCCTGCGTTTATTATTAGGGTCACTAATTTTTGTGGTGACACCACAGTTTTGACACTCGAAATATGGCTCGCCGTGATACTTTAAATATTGATAACCAAGATTTCTAAAGTCCGAAATTCGGCACACAACATTTCCTTCCTGAGCAAAACATACACGTACATTTGTGTTGTCGATTTTGCGTGAGAACTGTATAAGACCAGCCTCGCGTAGTGTCCAGTACATCAATCCTTGTCTTTTAATTGATGTGTTGATATTTGCCATTGACATAATTTCATTATCTTTATTGTTTACCCAGTAATCACTGTTGGGTATCACCGTATTCCAGTATTTAGCAAGGCATAGCAGTGTAAACGCTAGTCGTCGAATTTGTTTGCCATCTAACGAATCAATAATTTTCATTTCAGTGTCTGTTATGTCGATACTGTCAATATTGATTGCTTCATATTTGTACGCACGAGAAATTGCATAGTCTAACGCATCTGACCATTTTGGAATTGATACCGTATGGTCACAATGTGTTAAGAACAATTCAAGTTTGTTACGTACCTCTTTTTTGGCATATCCGTTATCTATGTAATATCTTGCGACACGATACAGTGTTTCAGAAGGTTTCTTGCCAAGCGAATTGGACTGAATCATTTTTTCAGCCCATTCACGTTCTTTTAATATGATGCTCATTCATTCACCCCAATCTTCATTGTTTTTGTCGTAAAGTTTTCGCCACAATATTGAATTTCACCATCTCTATCTAGTACAGGGAATGAGAGTGTGTAATCATTACTGTGTAATAAGTTATGTATAATATCTTTCGCACACATACTCCACGCAAATCGTTTGGTTGAGTTTCTCATATAACACATATCCAAAACAATGTTGCAAAGTGTAGCGGTATTTGGACAAATGAGAGAACATTCTTTATGGAACTCCTGATTCATTGTCACAAGTTCCGATGTAGAATCAAATTCATCAATACGTTCGTAGTCTGCGAAAATGGCATAATTCTGTATTCTTTTATTAAAGTCGGCGTATAACTTCTCAATTGCCCTATATTGTGTCATGGTATATTCAGCATCACTCTTCATGATTGTATAGTCGAACTTCTCTTTAAATTTATTCTTACCAATATATCCGTCGAACTCTTGCTCAAACCTGCGGCAAATTTTGTTCATCACGCAATCACCGACACCTACAGGCATACGATAGTCGTAGTAACGAAGGAAGTCTCTTTGGCGTTCTGTCAACTGGTCTGGATTTAATGCTTGCAGTTCTGCGATAGACATCTGAAATTCACGAATAGCATTACGATTTGTGTTTTTGATGTATGTATTATATTGTTTCATTAACGCAGGATAGATATATCTCATAAAATACGGTTTCTTATCTGCAACAATACCTCTATAGAGTTCCCTTGTTTTATCGTCTTCAATTTTGTTTGCTGAATGTCTGTCATGCCAAGACCTTGGCATTGGTTTACAAATAATTCCTTTCGCTTTGTCAATAGCGTTCTGCTGATATAATTGTCCACAACGAATACGATATGAGAGTATTTCATATTCGACACTGCCTTTCGGGAAGTGCGACTGTACCTCAAACATCGATGTAATCCAGTTTGTAGTCTGACCAATATCATTTCCAAAACTTTCGATATTAGAGCGTATAAAATCTTCTTCCTGCGGTACGATTTTGACCGCATTACGTTGCGCACACATTAGAGCTGGAAGAGGTTGAAGTTTTCGCACTAACACTTCGTTATCGGATAACATAACAAGGTCACCATCGAAGTCCATACCATTTAATGCACTTGCAGCGGTATCCCAGCTATTAAAAATTGTGCAGGTTTTCATATATTGATACCAATAACGAACCTCTTGGTTGTCAACTGGCGTCACTAATCGTATGTTATTATGACAAGTCATCGGAGCGCGGAAACAGGCGAGTTTTTTTGCACCTACATCCACCCAATATTGGTTATAAATTTCACCTTCGTGTAATAATCCTGTTAATTCTAATCCGAAAATGCTTTGACATAGTGTGAATGGGTCTCCAGAAACAATAGAGTAGTTACCGTGAACCTTTAAGACACCAACTTTTGCTTCGTTAATACGTGTTTTAATTAACTGATAGATGTTGTTCTGTATGAATGGGTCATTTATCATCCGTTGGTCAATCATAATCGCTTTGATGAAGTCATCATTCATATTAACAATATTGTTTTCGTTAATACCCGAACCACGCAGGAACAGAAGTGTCTTTCGCCAATCACCGTGTAGCACATCACGAATTTCGTTTAGTGTTGGAGCGATTAGTTCTTCAATATCATTGTCGTCTAAATCGTAGCTTTGAATGAATTGATAATTCAATGCACGCTCGTTTTCCAATTCCTTTGGACATGTTTTTGCAACACCAAATGTATATTTGTTTTCTAATGATGTTGAAATATAGTCGTCACAACTTTCATAGCTATCCCAAAGTTTGACCATAGAAGTTGTAAGAATCAATTCCACATTACGAACATCAACATCATTTCCCCACGCATCTTTTACTATGTATTTTTCATTTGCTATTTTTCGAGCAAAGTCTACAAAATCAAAAGTGAACACCATACCTTTTTCAAATGAAAATCTAGTATTCACACCACTGACCATATAATCTAATCCAAGTTCGTTACTCCACCTAGAAGCAAGAGAGGGGAGCATTAGACCATATCCGTCTGAAGCATCCATATGTATATTTTGTGTTTTACGTTCTTCCATTGTTGGTTCGCCGTCATTTTCATCGGTTAAGTAAACGATATCCGATAAGAAATCTGTTTCACAATCATCAACGACCAATATTCCATTTGGAAGTGACACCGGGGTAGAAGCACTACACGTTAATGCTTTATATGCCTCTAATTTGGCTGGCACTAATTTCTTCTCTAGGTTTCGCCCATTATCAATTCGGCAACGAAGTGTATCTACGTGCCGTTCTGATACAAATACAATAGTGCTATTTTTGATACCACCATTTGTACCTAGCAGACGCTTGTATTTAGTTCCGTTGATTGAGAACCCCTTACACGCTCGATGGTAATCTTTCTCCTTATCGATAATCAAACACATATAATCCGGTTTGAATTGCAATTTATCCAACTCTGCATAGAGTTTGCGAATTTCGTGACGATTTTTTACGTTATTTGGTTCTTTTTTAATACGTCGTATTTCTGATTTAATATTCTTTGCTTGTTCATCAGCATCTGTGATGTCGTTTAATTCATCAATCCAACGTAGGATTTGACTGTCGGCTAATGATATGACTTCGTCGTTACGACGAGCTTCGTCAATTGGCAATGTTAATTTCCAACGTTCTTTGCGAAGTCTACTGCTGTGAATTTTATATATGTACTTTTGACATACTAATTGTTTACTAATGTCAGTCACCTCATTTCTGTAAATAGTATATTTGTATTGAAAGAATAAAAATTAAGAATTAAATTCAGTTATGTATTGATGCCATTCTTTACGAAATGCTGTGCGTTCAAATTCAATCATTTTCTCAATCATGCTATCTTCCAGATTACCATCTGCTGGATAAAAATCATCACATACATGATTTGATTCGCAATTATCTGCGTATACGCAATTTTTACACATTCTCATTATTAGTTATACTCCTTTCTGTACTTACTGTTTCAATCCAATTGGTTAAGATAGTTCTCATTCGTTTGCTTGGTATGTATAAATAGATTTCTTCGCCATCTCTGATAGCAGAACGCCAAATCCATTGAATCATTACGGACAGAGCAAACATATCCTCATCAACCACCTGTCCGTACTTATAGTAAAATTTCTTCTCGTTTACATTCATAAAAATATTCGGTAAATATGCAAGACATTTTCGCCCTTTATATTCGTTCGTTGATTTCAGATTAAATGTTACACACGCTTTGGTATATCCTTTTCCACGAACGGAAGATTCTACTGATTTATAGATTCCCCACATTCGTTGGTTTGCTGGAATATCAACATGAATATTATTAAAATAGTTGTGCATATTACGTTTCAACTGAGCAAGTTCCTCTTCGTTTTCTTGCCGTTCAAACCAGTTTTTCGATAGTGCATAATAATCTGAACCAATGCTATTCATCTTGTCATTATCCAAAATGTGTAGCATATTCTTGATGTTCGTTGAATACTCCGGAACATATCCCGGGAACTCTCCGAATTGGTATCCACCGTCCGGTGTTCTTTCAATTCCAATGAAAGAATATTCAATATGATAAATATCCAAGAAGTATCGAATGCTTTGTCCCTGAAATAGATATGTTAATATGAACACATCTGAAAAAGCAGTAATTAGTTCGTGTGGTAACACCCAATAGTATAAGGATACTTGCTCATTATCTGTGATTTGAACTAATTCTCTTGAATGTAGGAAGTTAAATAACTCCTTAAACATTCGTCCACTATAATCTTCGTTTTGAATAGAGTACACACCATTTTCTTCTTTAATGTAACCAGCATCCAATGCGATTTGTACATCATCAGCGTGAATGTCGTACTTCTCCAACAATTCTAAGTTTTCATCAATAATCAATGTATAACCCCACTGGCGAATAGCATCCAATGTTTCCGTTGAATATCTCTTAAATGCCTGATGTGTGGTAGTAATGTTTTTACCCTCTTTAATCAACGCTGTTGTATGGTCGGATTTCCTAAAGTTATATTTCTCAATTTTGTCGCTCGGTTCAACGAACTTTAACTTTGGACACCCGGTCTTAATTCTGGAAGCTTCATCCAGATAGGGTGTGATGTAAATAAACTTCTGGTCACTATGTTCATTCATATAACGAATAGCAGCAGAAGATTTACCTGCACCCATGATAGCGTCACATACTTTAATCAATAAGTCTCACTCTCCTTTATTATGTAATTTATTGTTTCGGGCTGGTCGCCCTGTGTATGATTTGATTTGTGATTGCAAACGTCTCCAGTATTTCTTTATTCAATTGTCAATGTGCAACTCTGTGTGAGGGGAGAAAAGGGTGATGCGTTTAAATACCCAATTTGACGATTTTAGAACCAAAAAGTTCTAAAATTTAGTTTTGAGGGGTGCGGAAGCCTTGAAAAACAAGGGTTTTCAAAATCGTCCTTAAAAACTATAAGGAGAAGTGAAAAACCATCCATTGCTCCGCTTGTAAATAATGTGAATTATACAATCATTGTATACACACTATCTTTGTTTGTAAATGATATATTTGTAAACACAATCCAATAAGTAAATCTGCAATTGATTAAATGCAGATAATATATTTGTGTTCATACATAGTATACCATTTTATAATTTGCTTGTCAACACCTGTTTTTGAAAAAACTGCATTAAATTTAAAGCGAATTTTTGCTTGGACAGAGACGTTTGTTATCGCATTTACAAAGTTAGTTTTAACGATTCGAAAAATAAGAAAGCAATGTAAATCCAATAACAAACGCAGAAGCGTGGTGAAAATTGAGCTGATTATTTTTTTTGGATTCGTATGTGGGAGATGAAGCGACTGATAATAACTCCGGCAACGCCACCCCTAGAAATACCATAACCACGCCCCCCAATGTGATATAGTGCGAATTTATAACATAGAAAATACTTGTATTTTATGGGTTGTACCTTTGCGATTATGTAAATTATAATTTTGTATTGACAAGTTACAATGCAACCATTATAATGGACTATGTAAATTATAAATATGTATTGATTGCAAGCACTAACCAAGCAACGCAACCAATACCACAAAACAAGAAAGGGGTTCAATATTATGAACAAAACAACAACAACAAAACAAGGTAACCAAGCAACCAATGAAACAACAGAAAATGCATTTGCTACATTGTTACGCAATTATGAACAAGCAACAAGGCAAGGCAACAACGACAACGAATTGATTGAATTAGCAACAGCATGTGCATACTCAGTATTGAAAAAATGCATTGATGTTTCATACAATCCACAACTTGTTAGTGTCAAGCGTGATATTGCAAGAGACAACAACCATTTACAAGCAATACATAATGCAAGTTATAATGCATTTAGTCTTGCATATAATCAAGACGGGGACTTAATACAAGCAATCAATGATAAGTCACTAGCACAAGCATTCGATAAGTTGGCAAGTGTCGCACTCGGTGACGGACTCGACCTTGTCAATAGTGCAATCGTTGCCATATTGGAAGAGACAGAGAAAACAAGCAAACAAGGGGCATTTATGGAAGAGTGCTACACAGTGCGACAGTTAAAACGCAAAGTATACATCCAATTAGAAGACAGTGCAAACGGATGGGAAACAGTTAAAACAATGCCAATTCGTCAAGTATTCAAAGCCGTTAGACACGCAATAGATACAAGCCGTGCTATGAGTACAGACGCACGCAACGGCTACACATATTTAGAAGACTATGCAACAGACACAGAGACAGACACGGAGCAACGTATTTATAGACGATTGCCTAAATATGCCGACCTAGGCGGACACGCAACGGACTACAATGGACAAGAGACATTATACAGTGCGGACAGACAGACAGTAGAAGACATAGACACACTTATAGCAAGTCTTGAGTTGACAGTACGACAAGCAAAAGTATTACAATTACGTTTGCAAGGGTACGGACAACGAGCAATCGCAACTTATCTGGGGGTTTCATTCCAAGCAATACAAAAAACACTAGGACAGATACAGACCAAGGCAACAAGCAACGGACTACAACCAAAGTAGACCGACACACACAGGGGGCAACAAGCCCCCTTTTTTGTTGGATACAATCCAAGTAGTACGGACTACAACCCCACACGACAAGGGTTGTACCTTTGCGACTTAGGTTGTAGGGAGTGCTACACAGTACCCCACACGACAAGGGTTGTACCTTTGCGACTTAGGTTGTAGGGAGTGCTACACAGTACCCCACACGACAAGGGTTGTACCTTTGCGACTTAGGTTGTAGGGAGTGCTACACAGTACAAAAGCCTTGAATAAAGCGTTTATGATATGAGCGTTTTATTTAGGGCTTTTTAAGTCCTAGTGTCTACCTTAAAGACGTAAAAGAAAAGGTGTATCATAGCAATCATTATGATGTCGCTGAGTGCATATGGAATTAAGCCTATGGTTCGGATAGTGAAAACCCTCAGAGTTGCCTTTATCTGTGAAACGAGCCGCACAATACGGTATCTATTAAGGTATTCCCCCGGTGCGTTAAAAATGATGGGATAGTTATGAAAACTCGTTTGAAGTGTTTTACATATATAGCATTGAAAACATCCGAGGATGTATCGGTCATAATTCCAAGGAATTACCCGAATTGCTATGAGAATATGAAGAATGAGCGAGTAGTATAAGTATAATGAAAAACTGAATATTGAAATGATTATAAAGTCGCTTGAGCGACTATGAGTCTATATAAAGCACGCCTGCTGTATCTTAGTATCGGTAGGCGTGTTTCAGTATGGGCTTATGCTCATAAATAAAATAAAAGTCGAAAGGAATAACCGTTATGACAGAAACAAAAGCATTATCAAAACAGGAGTTGCGTGAAAAAGCAGAATCGTTGTGTAAAGAATACAACGACAAAATCCAAAATGGCGAATTTGAAGAAGCCATGAAAATTCGTGAAGAAATGGAGCAGGTTATCAATGAGTATACGAGTAAAGCTCGTACTGAGTGCTTTGATGAGATTAAAGCCACAGAAAATCCAATCATCGCAGCAGTAACAAGACTCACATATCCTACAATTCGTGCAAAGGACACAAAACAAGGCGAAGAAAAGGTTCCGGTAACTATCATTGAAGATATCGAAAGAGCCATCGACTTGTTAAAACTTCACAAGTACATCGAAGGTGGTATCGGAGTTGACAAAAATTGGGCTTATACAGTCGAGAAATTCAATTTCTTAATGACTGCACAAAAAGCCGTTGATTTGGGTGTTGACCCGAAAGTAGTCAATGACAGTTACGCTATGAGCGAGATTTCTCGTGCTATTGATATGGGAAAATCACCTACATCAAAGACGAATATCTTGAAAACTCTCAATACAGTGGTTGCTGCTATGATTGGCGAGGAATACAAAGCAACATCTCACGATGTGAATTTCCTTATGAGCATTTATTCACGCAAGAACAGAAAGGCATTGACGGTATCTTGTGCAAATCACAAGTATATGCGTCAGTATCTCGCTGAAGTTTGCCACCGTATCGTCTTAGGAAAGAAATACGAAGTGGATTTCAAGCAAATCAGCAACAAATAATGCAGGGAAAATGAACCTATCAACGAAGCACATCTCTCCGTAGGTGTGCTTACTGATGGGCTTATTAAAAGCACATCACACACCTCCATTGGATTGAAATAGGTTACGATGCCCCATAGCGTGCAATATGGGGTAATCTGGCGAGTTAGCCTAATGGTAAGGCACCGGTCTTGAAAACCGGCGTATCACGAAAGTGGTTTCTGAGTTCGAGTCTCAGGCTCGTCGTTGAATGCAGATATAATCCTAACTGGTAAGGAAACGGTTTGCTAAACCGTCAGTAGTCGGGAAACCGGCGTTTGCGTTCGAGTCGCAATATCTGCGTTTTTATAATATGAGAAAGTGAGGAAATGCGTATGAGCTACGAAGTCTTTAGACGCAGGGTAAATGCTCTAGTTCGCAAGGCAGGTGGAAGAA
>JAFUOS010000027.1 GCA_017472665.1 Tyzzerella sp.
GAACCTTGAAAATTACAGAATTCCAGAAAGCGCAAGAGCACTTCAGGATTTCGTAGACGACATGAGTAACTGGTATGTCAGAAGAAGCCGTGAACGTTTCTGGGCAAAAGGAATGGAACAGGATAAGATTAATGCTTATATGACACTTTACACAGCACTTGTAACAGTTGCAAAAGTGGCAGCACCTATGGTACCATTTATGACAGAAGACATTTATCAGAATCTGGTAAGAAGTCTTGATGCAAATGCCCCGGAAAGTATTCACTTATGTGATTATCCGGTTGCAAATGAAGCATTTATCGACAAAGAATTGGAAGCAAACATGGATGAAGTTCTGAAATTGGTTGTAATGGGCCGTGCATGTAGAAATACAGCAAACATCAAGAACCGTCAGCCAATCGGAAAAATGTTTGTAAAAGCAGAAAAAGCATTGCCAGAATTTTATCAGGAAATCGTGGAAGAAGAACTGAATGTAAAAACAATGGAATTCACAGATGATGTTCGCGCATTCACTTCATACACATTTAAACCACAACTGAGGACAGTTGGACCAAAATATGGTAAAATCTTAGGTGGTATCAAAGCAGCACTTGATTCTCTGGATGGAAATGCAGCAATGGATGAAGTGAACGCAACCGGTATGCTTAAATTAGACATTAACGGTCAGGAAGTTACATTACTTGAAGAAGACCTTTTGATTGACATGAAACAAATGGAAGGTTATGTATCTGAAAATGACAACGGTATTACAGTTGTTCTGGATACAAATCTGACAGAAGAATTGTTAGAAGAAGGATTCGTAAGAGAAATAATCAGTAAAATCCAGACTATGAGAAAAGAAGCTGGCTTCGAAGTGACAGATAAAATCAAGGTTTACTATGAAGGCACAGAAAAGGCAGAAGGCATTTTTGCAGCACATGCTGATGAAATCGGCGGAGAAGTATTAGCAATCGAAGTTATCAAAGGAGCACCAGCAGGCTATACTAAAGATTGGAACATCAACGGTGAAAAGGTAACTCTCGGAGTTGAAAAATAAGGAGAGGGATTTATGGCACAGAAAAAATTTAATAAAAAGGAATTTCAACAGGCAGTAAAGGATAATGTAAAGAGATTATACAGAAAGACAATCGAAGAAGCATCTGAACAACAACGCTTCCAGGCTGTTTCTTATGCAGTCAAAGATACGATTATCGACAACTGGCTTGCAACTCAGGAACAATACAAAAAAGATGATCCAAAGACAGTTTACTATATGTCAATGGAATTCTTAATGGGTAGAGCATTAGGAAACAACTTAATCAACTTAACTTCTTATAAAGAAGTACGTGAAGCATTAGACGAAATGGGTATCAACCTAAACGTAATCGAAGATGAAGAACCAGATGCAGCTCTTGGTAATGGTGGTCTTGGACGTCTTGCAGCATGTTTCTTAGACTCATTGGCTTCATTGGGATATGCAGCTTACGGCTGCGGTATCCGTTACCGTTACGGTATGTTCAAACAAAAAATCAAAGACGGTTATCAGGTAGAAACACCAGATAACTGGTTGAAAGACGGCAACCCATTTGAAGTACGCCGTGATGAATATGCAAAGGAAGTACGTTTCGGTGGAAACATCCGCGTAGAAAAAGATCCTAAGACTGGACGTGATATGTACATTCAGGAAAATTATGAATCTGTTCTTGCGATTCCATACGATATGCCAATCGTTGGTTACAATAACAACATCGTAAATACACTTCGTATTTGGGATGCAAAAGCAATCACAGAATTCCACTTGGATTCATTTGACCGTGGGGAATACCAAAAAGCAATCGAACAGGAAAACCTTGCAAAAACAATCGTAGAAGTATTATATCCAAACGACAACCATTACGCTGGTAAAGAGCTTCGTTTGAAACAACAATATTTCTTCATCTCAGCAAGCTTACAGGAAGCAATTGCAAAATATAAGAGAGAACATGATGGAGACATCAAAAAATTCTACGAAAAAGTAACAATCCAGATGAACGATACTCATCCAACTGTGTCTGTTGCAGAACTTATGAGACTTCTTATGGATGAAGAAGGTTTGGAATGGGATGAAGCATGGGAAATCACAACAAAAACTTGTGCTTACACAAACCATACAATCATGGCAGAAGCGCTTGAAAAATGGCCAATCGACTTATTCAAGAGATTGCTTCCACGTGTTTACCAGATTGTAGAAGAAATCAACCGTCGTTTTGTAAACGAAATCCGTGCAAAATATCCAGGTAACGAAGAAAAAGTTCGTAAGATGGCTATTTTATACGATGGACAGGTGAAGATGGCTCACCTTGCAATCGCTGCAGGTTACTCTGTAAACGGTGTTGCAGCCCTTCATACAGAAATCTTAAAGAAACAAGAGTTAAGAGATTTCTATGAAATGATGCCAGAAAAATTCAACAATAAAACAAACGGTATTACACAAAGACGTTTCTTATTACATGGTAACCCACTCCTTGCAGACTGGGTAACAGACCACATTGGAGATGGCTGGATTACAGACCTTGCGCAGATGGCGAAGTTAAAACCACTTGCAGAGGATGAAAAAGCAAGAAAAGAATTTATGGAAATCAAATACCAGAATAAAGTTCGTCTTGCAAAATACATTTTAGAGCACAATGGTGTAGAAGTTGACCCGAACTCCATTTTTGATGTTCAGGTTAAGAGATTACATGAATACAAACGTCAGTTATTAAACATCTTACACGTTATGTATTTATACAACCAAATCAAAGATCATCCAGAAATGTCATTCTACCCAAGAACATTTATCTTCGGTGCAAAGGCAGCAGCTGGATACAAACGTGCTAAACAAACAATTAAGTTAATCAACTCAGTTGCAGATGTGATCAACAATGATGCAAGCATCAACAACAAGTTGAAAGTGGTATTTATCGAAGACTACAGAGTATCAAATGCAGAGTTAATCTTTGCTGCAGCTGATGTCAGCGAACAGATTTCTACCGCATCGAAAGAAGCATCTGGTACAGGTAACATGAAGTTCATGTTAAACGGTGCTCCAACACTTGGTACAATGGACGGCGCTAATGTGGAAATCGTAGAAGAAGTTGGCATTGAAAATGCATTTATCTTCGGTTTAAGCTCAGATGAAGTTATTAACCACGAAAACAACGGTGGATATAACCCAGTTGACATTTACTTCAATGATTGGGATATCAAACGTGTAGTTGACCAGCTTATGGATGGAACTTATGCAAATGGCGACAGAGAAATGTATAGAGACTTATATAACTCATTGTTAAATACACAAAGCAGTGACAGAGCAGATACTTACTTTATCTTGAAAGATTTCAGAAGCTATGCAGATGCACAAAAACGTGTGGAAGAAGCTTACAGAGATCAGGATAGATGGTCAAAGATGGCTCTCTTACAGACAGCTTCTTGTGGTAAGTTTACATCAGATAGAACAATCCAGGAATATGTGGATGATATCTGGAAACTTGACAAAGTAGTTGTGAAAAAATAATATCGATTTCTTTATGGAATAAAATATTCAGGCCTTTCATACAATACAGTATGGGAGGCTTGTTTTATGTTGCGAAAAACGATGTGGCAAAAAATAAAAAAATTATGTGCGGTGCTAATTATTATAATATTGCTGCCTTATATTATTACCATATTTATGAATGGACAAAGTATGGAATCAAATCAAAATACAGCGCTGGATGATTATTGCATCGGAGTGCTGGCAAAAGAAGTTTCTTCTAATTACGAGGATGAAATGTTAAAAGCCCAGGCAGTAATCGTGCGGACAACGGTATATAGTGACCTGGACGAACTGGACCAGGAAAAGCTGAAAAAACCAGATTTAAATTCTGAGTGGTATCAGAGACTGAAAGAAATCTGGCAGGAAACAGAAGGACAAGTTGTGATGTATGGGGAAGAACTTGCACTAGTGCCATTTCATCAGTTAAGCAATGGAAAGACGCGCAGCGGACAGGAAGTACTTGGCAGTGATGCGTATCCATATTTGCAGGTAAAGGACTGCTCAAAAGATGTGGGTTCCGATGACCAAATGCAGACACAAGTGTTAGAACTCAGCGGTGCTTCTATTGTTTCCACTGACAGTGCAGGATATGTGTTGGAAGTAAAAATTGGCGAAGAAACCTGTAGCGGCGATAGTTTTCGTGATACATATGGATTGCCGTCCAGCTGTTTTGAACTACAGGAATTTGATGGAAAAACCCGAGTCATTACAAGAGGTGTAGGCCACGGACTTGGAATGAGTCAGTATATGGCAAATGAGATGGCAAAGGGTGGAAAAAGTTACACCGAAATCCTGCAATATTTTTTTGAAGGAACAGAAATCAAAGAGGTCGCAGAAATTTTGTGGGATACAGAATAAGAGGGTCACTTTCTGGCAAAAATAAAGCCAGAGGTGATAAATATGAAAAACAAGAACGATGTTTCAAGAAGAGAAAAAAGTGCAGCAGTTGGTCTGGTTGTTTGTTTTGTGGCAATGATTGCAATTGTGGGGATGATTACATTTAGCCAATATCAGCGGAACACGCAGCAGGAACAAGAACAGCAGCTAGCGGAAGCAGAATTGCAAGATACAACTGAAACAGAAGTTAAGGATGCAGAGCAGGACAAAACGCAGAGTGCAAACACGAATTCGGTGCAGGCGGAATTAGATATTCCGATTGAGGAGGAGACACCAGATGTAGTGATTACACCATCTCTGTCACAGCCAAGTGTATTGGAATTTTCGCCAAGTGATGTTCTCATTTGGCCGGTAGACGGTAATGTGATTTTGAGTTATAGCATGAATCAGACTGTCTATTTTTCTACATTAGACCAATATAAATATAATCCGGCGATGATTATTTCCGGGGAAGTAGGAGATGAGGTTCTTGCGGCGGCGGAAGGTGAAATTACATCCATCGAAACGACTGCGCAGACGGGAACTACCATTACGATGAATCTTGGAAATGGTTATGAATTGGTGTATGGACAAGTGAAGGAAGTGTGTGTGCATGAAGGCGACCGTGTAGTCCAGGGTGATGTGCTTGGATATGTCAGTGAGCCGACAAAGTATTATAGTGTGGAGGGGCCGAATTTGTATTTTCAGTTGCTGAAGGACGGAGAGCCGGTGAATCCGTTGGAGTATTTGGAGGCGTAGAGTTTCACTGTGGAAAGGATCTCGAGAGGGGTCCTTTTTGTGTGGGGAGCTGACAACTTTGAATTTGTCGAGGCCTTTTAAAAGTTCACGAAAGAATGTCTGCCTATGACAAGCCTCGAAGTTCCGCTTTACCTTAGCTCATCCACGAATATGTAAGACTCCGAGGGAGTCGCCGTGTGGGGCTCGTCCCTCGCAGCCTAACATCTTCGGGATGTATCTTCGGAACGCTCCACTTACCTCGTCTTA
>JAFUOS010000014.1 GCA_017472665.1 Tyzzerella sp.
GTTATTCTTGTGCGCACAACTTCCACCTCGCTTTGTTTGTATTTTTACGTGTTACATGGTAGTTTGCGAGACTACCTAATTTTAGGCATAAAAAAAAGACCTACTTCCATTCGCCCGATTATTGTATCACAAGTCAAATGTGCCGTCAAGTCCTTTTTTGTAACCAGTTTAGTCATTCGACATAGAGCGTCCTGCCCAACCTCGAATCCGCGAAACGGATTCGAGGTTGCAGGGCTGAACTGGTGCTATTTTATTTCTATAATGTATCGCCTCTTCTTACATACCCTGGCTGCTGTGGTGTTCCAATCAACTCCTTGCAGTGAAGTAATCTAGAGTGCTTGTCAATAATTTGATTTTCAATATGAATACCTTCTTCGATATAGGTATCCGGTAATACCACTGAATTTCGAATCACAACGCCTTTCTTAATCGTACATCCACGTCCAATAATAGAATTTTCAATCGTACCTTCGATTTTACATCCATTGGAAACAACAGAGTGTTTCACTTCCGCATCCGCAAAATATTTTGTCGGACAAGAATCGTTCGTACGAGTGTAAATTGGCCAATCTTCGTTAATCAGATCTTCGGCCTTTTCAATGTCTAAGAGTGACATATTTGCGTCATAGTAGCTCTTAAGATCAGTGAGAGCTGCAAAATAACCTTCATGAGCATATCCACGTACATCGAGTTCTTCGCAAGAAAGTCCTACAATTTGAGGAAGCGTATACATAGAAGAAAGTGATTTCGCTTTCTTAATCAACTTAATGAACAACTCTGTTTTCATTACATAAGTGCCCATGAAAATGTCCCTTTGCGCTTCGTCTCCTCTGTTCTTTTTGATTTCCAAGACACCTTTTTGGCGGTTTAATGTGACATAATCACAATTCAAATAGGCTTCATTCGCATTTTCAACAGAGTGATATAATAATGTGATATCTGCTCCTGAATCAACGTGGCTGTCAAGAAGTTCTCTAAAGTTTTGCTTGAATACCATATAACTTGGTGCGATTACCACGTATGGTTCTCTCATTCTTTCAATGCTGTATATATTTTCATTGAAAGCATCAATGTCTGTATTGTAAATATCATTTCTAGAATGGTTGTCAGCAAATAATACCTGAACTTTTCCTTTCTTAGAGTTGATATTGTAATGACGGCCTGTGCCAAGATGCTCTGTAAGAGAACGTGGCTTATTCCCCACCATTACATGAATACGGTCAATATCACTGTTGCTAAAGTTTGACATAGGGAAATCGATGACACGATATCTTCCCAAAAATGAGAATGCACCGATTGGGCGATACTCTTGCATTCCTTCTACCCAAATATGGTTTCCGGATGTATTGATAATTCCAAATGCTTTTGCCATATTATTGTACCCCCTCTACGTCTTTCGCAATCAATTCGATGTGATCACTGTCAGCCGCACCAACTACGGCACCTTTTCCGATCACAACACCATCGGCAACCAGTACGCGATTCACAACTGCACCATCTTCCACAACAACACCTGGCATCAGAACAGAATCAATAACTTTTGCACCTTTGCCGACTTTCGCACCTGTGAATAATACAGATCCTGTTACCTCACCTTTGATTGTACAGCCTTGTGTCACGAACGCATTTTTTACAACAGCATCAGCACTTACATAGTGTGGAAGTGTTGTAACATCTTCTGTGTAAATCTTCCATGAAGGGTCGCTTAAATCCAATTCGCAGTTTTCATCGAGAAGGTCCATATTTGCTTCCCACAAAGAATCGATGGTTCCTACATCTTTCCAGTAACCTTGGAATTTATAAGCATATAAGTTTCTTCCGTCATTTAACATAGCAGGAATGATGTCCTTACCAAAGTCATGCTTTGAATTTTCATCGTTCATGTCTGCTAATAACATTTCACGGAGAAGTTTCCAATTAAATATGTAGATACCCATAGAAGCGAGATTGCTCTTTGGCTGCGCAGGTTTTTCTTCAAATTCAATAATTCGACCTGTGTCGTTTGTATTCATGATACCGAAACGACTTGCTTCTTTTATCGGCACTTCGATAACTGCGATGGTAGCATCTGCATTGTTTGCTTTGTGCGCATCCAGCATCTTGTCATAGTTCATCTTATAGATGTGGTCTCCAGATAAGATAAGCACATACTCTGGACTGTATGTATCAATAAAATCAATGTTTTGCGAAATAGCATCTGCTGTTCCTCTATAAACGTCAAGGTCTGCATCTGCCTTTTCACGTGGCGGTAATACGAATACGCCACTATCTTTTGCGTCAAGCCCCCAGCGTCCGCCGGCAGCAACGTAGCTGTTTAATAATACTGATTCATATTGTGTAAGAACGCCGACGATATCGATGTTACTATTTGCACAGTTGCTAAGTGGGAAGTCCACGATGCGATACTTTCCACCATATGAAACAGCTGGTTTGGCTACTTTGTTTGTTAAATCGTGGAGACGGGAACCACGACCACCAGCCAAAATCATTGCTAACATATTGTTTTGTTTCATTAGCGAATCCTCTCTTTCATTTAGTAACTCCTATTATATAACTTTCTGCAGATTATTTCTACGTATTTTTCAAAAATATTCCTTAAATTACTGGAAATTTATGCAAAATGACAAGAAAATATTGGAAATTTGTCGATTCTGACGAAGAATCCCAGCAAAAAAGTAGGATATGCATCTCTACATACCCTACTTTAAATAAAAATCTTATTTTTCAGCATCCAGCTTGTCCAGCATATCCCAAACGCCAAGCATATACATTACCCCTAATGCACGGTCATATAAACCGTATCCCGGACGCACATTTCCTGGTGTTTCATCCCAAAGATGACGTCCATGGTCTGGACGAATGTAACCTTCAAAACCACAGTCATGGTAAGCCTTCAGGATATCAAGAATTCGAGTATCTCCATCGCAGTCGCGGTGGCTTGCTTCTGAAAAGTCTCCGTTCTCAAAATGTTTTACGTTACGGATGTGGGCAAACGCGATGCGGTCGCAGTGTTTCCGCACGATTTCAGCAACGTTATTGTTCGCATCTGCATTTAAACTTCCTGAGCAGAGTGTTAAACAGTTGTATTCATCATCGACCATAGACAAGAAACGATCGATATTTTCAGCATTGGTCAGCAAACGTGGAAGTCCGAAAATATCCCACGGTGGATCATCCATGTGAATTGCCATCTTGATGTCGCATTCACGACAGGTTGGCATAATTGCCTCCAGGAAATATTTTAGGTTTTCCCAAAGTTTTTCTTTTGTGACTGGCTTGTAGGCTTCGAACAGTTCGTCCAGTTTCGCCATACGTTCTGGTTCCCAGCCTGGGAATGTCATTCCACCTAAATTATTTAAGATGTAATCCGCCATTTCTTTCGGATCATCATGAATACGGCTCGCTTCATAGTATAATGCTGTAGAACCGTCTCCAACCGGATGGAACAGGTCTGTACGTGTCCAGTCAAAAATAGGCATAAAGTTGTAACAAATCACCTTAACTCCAAACTTTGAAAGATTGCGAATCGTCTGAATGTAGTTCTCGATGTATTTGTCACGAGTTGGCAGACCAATCTTAATGTCGTCATGAACGTTTACCGACTCAACTACGTCCATATTGAATCCGTATGGTTCTAATTGTTTTTGTACTTTTGCAATCTCTTCTACTTCCCAGATTTCACCAGGCATTTTGTCGTGCAGAGCCCAGACGATACTGGTCACGCCAGGGATTTGTTTGATATCGGAGAGTTTGATTTTGTCGTTTCCTTCTCCATACCATCTCCAACCCATTTGCATTGGCATAAAAATTTCCTCCTTAAATATAACTTTATAATTTATTATACCACAAAAACAGCATGGCTGACAACGAGAGCAAAAATTTCCATGGAAGTTTTTTCAAATAAAACACACCTCCAAACATCAGATGCTTTTTCTGATATTTGAGGGTGCGTTTCTCTTTATGCTTTCATTGCATTATTTTTCTGCTTTCTCGTCCCAATAGGTACAGTCATCTCTTCCAATTACTTTAGAAGTAAATGGTGTGCCATCATTTTTCTTATAATGTTTGGTTGCGCGGAATACATATTTTGCGCCAATAAATACGATTGGCACGTTGAAGTATACAATCAAAATATTTCCCAAATCCGAGAATGCCCATAAGTTCCCGAGCTCAAGACCTGCAATATTACATACGATACCGAATGCTGCTACGAAAAGTCCAAGAACACGTACGATATTGATACATGTTTTGCTTGTGCTGATACGGTTTGCAGAGATTTCTGAAAAGCTGATCATACCAAGCATGGTTGTGTATGCAAAAAGTCCAAAGCAAAGGCTAACCAAGAATGACATTACTGCATTGAGTGCTGTTCCCGGTGTCAGTGTTGCAACTGACTCTGTGAATTTTGGTAATTTGTCCATGAGTGCCCATGCCTCTGCATTTGGTCCATTCCAGCATTGCGCCATGACAACTACAAAACCTGTTAATGTACAGATTACAATTGTGTCAAGGAATACACCAAGTGATGCTACCATACCTTGTTCACATGGATGGTCTGCGTCTGATGCTGCAGCTGACATAGTAATCGTACCTTGGCCTGCTTCATTTGACATCAGACCACGTTTTACGCCTTGTGCAAGCACAGTCCCAAAGACACCTCCAAAGAATGCTTCTGGTTTAAATGCTCCTACGAATACTGCCTTAAAGAAGTATGGAACAGTCTTAAAGTTAATCAAAATCAGCACAATAACTGTAATCACGTAGACAACAGCCATGGCTGGAACCATTTTGTCCGTCCATTTTGTTACTTTCTTAATTCCTCCAAAAGCAACAATCGCAGTCATAAGAATCAGAATCCCTCCTACTATGTAATAGAAAATAGAAGTTGTATCTATACTGCTGCCTGTTACTACTTCTGCCATTCTTCCCACAGAAGATACTACGTTAAAGCCTTGTGCTGGAAGGCAGCAGAGCGCATATAAAATATATAATACAGAAAGGAAGATACCAATCCAAACTTTGTTCCCCAACAGTTTTCTTCCATAGAAAGATAATCCGCCGACAAATTCGTCATCTTTCTTTTCTTTGAAAATCTGAGCCAGTGTCGCTTCCATATAAGCGGTCGCCATTCCAAAGAATGCTGAAATCCACATCCAGAAAAGAGCTCCCGGGCCGCCGACTGCGATTGCACCGGTTACACCGATAATATTACCCGGGCCTACACGCATCGCTGTACTTAAAAAGAAAGAGGCGAGTGGCGAGATGCCTGTTTGGGTTTCTCTTTTTGTCGTCAAAATCTTGACGCCCTTTTTGAAGTTTGTCACTTGAACAAATCCGAGTTTGAAACTAAAGAAAAGTCCGGAACCAACGAGTACGATGATTGCCAATGACAAATTTCCGATTAATGGAAGGTTGGCATACCATTCTAAATTCGTTGGAAATTCCCAAAGCAAATCGGATAATGGACCAATAAAATCAAAAACGCTATTAATTGCTTCAAAAATTGCTTTCATGGTAATCCTCCTGATAGTTTTTATTTACTCTGCTATTATAACATATTAATGTGAAAAAGCCACAGTAGTTTACTGTGACTTCTTCTGGCATTATATGGGTTTTTTATCTTTGAACTCTTGCACCCGCTCCGCCAATAAGTCTTTCTACTTCTTTCTTGCTTGCCATTGTTGTATCCCCTGGTGTTGTCATAGCTAGTGCGCCATGTGCTGCACCATAGTTTACAGCAATTTCTGCATCTCCAGTTGTCATAAGACCATAGATCAGACCTGATGCAAAGGAGTCACCACCACCAACGCGGTCCATAATTTCAAGACCTTTGTAGTCCTTTGCCTTGTAGATTTCTCCACCTGCCCAGCAAAGTGCGCTCCAATCATTTACGGTAGCTGTTTTTACTTCACGAAGCGTTGTAGCTACTGCTTTGAAGTTTGGATATGTCTTAACAGCTTCGTTAATCATCTTCTTGTAACCTTCAATATTTAATTCTTTTAAGTTTTCGTCATTTCCTTCGATTTCGAATCCAAGACATGCTGTGAAGTCTTCTTCGTTACCGATCATAACGTCAACGTATTTTGCAATTTCCTTATTTACTTCTTGTGCTTTTGCATGTCCACCGATTGCACTCCACATAGATGGACGGTAGTTTAAGTCGTATGATACAATTGTACCATATTTTTTCGCTGTTTTAATAGCTGCTAATACTGTTTCACAAGATTGTTCTGATAATGCTGCGTAGATTCCGCCTGTGTGTAACCAGCGCACTCCAAGTTCACCAAAAATGTAATCGAAATCAAAATCTTCTGGTGTTGCTTTTGAGATAGCTGTATTTGCACGGTCAGAGCATCCTACTGCGCCGCGAATACCGAATCCTCTTTCTGTGAAGTTGAGGCCGTTACGGCATGTTCTTCCGATACCGTCTGTTGGCATCCATTTAATTAAAGATGTATCAACACCGCCCTGGAGGATGAAATCTTCCATAAGCATACCTACTTCGTTATCAGCAAAAGCTGTAATGACTGCTGTGTTTAATCCAAAGCATCTTCTGAGTCCGCGGACAACGTTGTATTCTCCGCCGCCTTCCCATGCACGGAATTGACGTGCTGTACGAATTCTGCCTTCACCCGGATCGAGACGAAGCATTACTTCTCCTAAAGAAACTGCATCGTATTTACATTCGTTTGCTGGTTTTAAATTTAAATTCATATTTGTTCTCCTCTAAAATCACATTTTATACAATTAAGCTCTAATTTCTTTTACTAATGCTACTGCCTCGGACGTCATCTGTTTGATTTTATCAAATTCGCCCGCTGCAATCAAGTCTCCTTTTACCATCCAGCTTCCGCCGCATGCTACGATTTTCTTGAAGCTTAAGTAATCTTTTAAATTCTTAGCGCTGATACCGCCTGTTGGCATGAATTTTGTGTTTGTGTATGGAGCTGCCAATGCTTTGATGGTTGCAACGCCGCCAAATTGTTCTGCCGGGAAGAATTTTACTACTTCTAATCCACGTTTTACAGCTTGTGCCACTTCTGAAGGAGTGATGCATCCTGGTAACACTAAGATATCTTTTGATAAGCAGT
Source organism: Tyzzerella sp. (assembly GCA_017472665.1). Lineage (GTDB taxonomy): Bacteria > Bacillota > Clostridia > Lachnospirales > Lachnospiraceae > Faecalimonas. Next base: position 7,092 of record JAFUOS010000014.1, read on the forward strand.
AATCAACGATCTCAGGATCAAATCCTGGGCTAACGATAAATTTTGCACCTGCTGCTACTGCACGGTCAACCTGGTCTATTGTCAATACAGTTCCTGCCCCAATCAGCATTTCTGGGAATTGTGTTGCCATAATGCGGATGGATTCTTCTGCTGCTTCTGTACGAAATGTAACCTCTGCGCATGGAAGGCCGCCTTCGCATAACGCTTTTGCAAGTGGAGCAGCATCTTTTGCGTCGTTTAATACAACTACTGGTACAACGCCTAATTCTTGTACTTTTTGTAATAATTCGTTCATGTTTGTTCTCTCCTTTTTCAATACTTTGGGGTTAGTCTTGCCGCATGACTAAACGTTAAAACCGAAATATCTTACAGCATTGTTGTAAGAAATTCCTTTTACTATCTTTTCAAGCGCCTTATAGTCTGCTGGGTATTCTCCGTTTTCTACCCATCCACCGATTAATTCACACATAATTCTACGGAAGTATTCGTGTCTTGTGTATGACAAAAAACTTCTTGAATCTGTCAGCATACCAATAAAGTTTCCAAGCAAACCAAGGTTTGCAAGGGATGTCATCTGTTCAATCATACCAGTTTTGTTATCATTGAACCACCAGCCGCTTCCCTGCTGAATCTTTGCTACTGCTGATGAATCCTGGAAACATCCAATAATTGTACCGATTGCAGCGTTGTCCACTGGATTCAAGCTGTAAAGGATCGTCTTTGGAAGTTCGTCTGTTTCCGCTAATGCATTTAAGTAATCAGCCATTTCTGAAGATGGTGCAAAGTTGTTGATGCAATCAATACCTGCATCTGGTCCCAATTTACGGAAGATACTTTGATTGTTATCACGTTTTACTCCATAGTGAAGCTGCATTGCCCAGCCTTTTTTATTGTAAGCTCTTCCCATAGCTATCATGAAAGCAGTCTTGAATTTTAATTCTTCTTCTCTGCTTACTGTTTCGCCCGAAAGTCTCTTTGCAAAAATTGCTTCAATTTCTTCTTCGGTAGCTGGTTTGTGAAATACGTATTCCAAACCATGGTCAGAGATACGGCATCCAACTTCTTCAAAGAAATCCATTCTTACCTGAAGCGCTTCCAACAGGCTCTTAAAGCTGTCAATCTTCACACCACTTACATCGCCGAGTTTGTCAATATAATCTAAATAATCTACTTTTTCAAGCCCCATCGCTTTATCCGGTCTCCATGTTGGGAGCACCTGCACATCGAATGTATCGTCTCCTTTGATTTTGATGTGCCATTCCAAAGAGTCTGCCGGATCGTCTGTGGTACATACTAATGTAACGTTTGACTGTCTGATAATATTTCTTGCACTCATGCTGTCATCAGCAAGTTTTGCATTGCAAAGGTTCCATACTTCTTCGGCTGTGTCTCCGTTTAAGATTCCTTCGTATCCGAAGTATGTTTTTAATTCCAAATGACTCCAGTGGTACAATGGGTTTCCGATTGCCATCTCTAAAGTTTCTGCCCATTTCTGGAATTTTTCGCGGTCAGTTGCATCTCCTGTGATGTATTTTTCTTCTACCCCATTAGAGCGCATCTGACGCCATTTGTAGTGGTCACTGCCCAACCACACCTGTGTGATGTTTTCAAATTTTCTGTCTTCGTAAATTTCCTGTGGGTTAATGTGGCAATGGTAATCCAAGACTGGCATTACCGCTGCGTATTCATGATATAATTTCTTTGCCGTCTCTGTGGACAGCAAGAAATCTTGATCCATAAATGCTTTCATCGCATTTCACCTCGTCGTTTTTCGTGCCTTTGCACGTATTTTTCGAATTGCTTTATCATGCGCCGCTTTTCGCATTGCAATTTTTACACGTACTTCTTTAAAGTTGCTCTCACTGCTCCTGGTCCTGCGATCATTTCGCTAAAGTATCCACAAACTTTGTCTGCCATACCTACTTCATATAAGTTCACACCAAAAATCTTGGCATTTTCAAGTACAGGTTTTAATGCTGCTTCTACATCAGCTTCTTTTCCTAATTCGAAACCTGCAACGTATGGGCAAACGGTATCCAAAAGTGGATCTGGGCTGAGTTCAAATTTCTCTCCATTGTCGTTTACGCCCATGAGGTAACGTAACCATCCTGCAAATACTAATGGGATTAATTTTAAGTCAGCTACATCTAATTCTTCTGATGCAGCGTATGCTTTGATGGTTTCTCCGAAACGGATCGCTAATTTCTGTGATGTATCTGTTGCAATACGTTGTGGAGTATCTGGCATAAATGGGTTCGGAATACGTACGTTTAATACTGTATCAATGAACTCTTTTGGATCAAGTACACCTGGGTTTACAACTACCGGTAGACCTTCTACGTAACCAACTGTTTCAACTAATTTCTTAAGCTCTGCATCTTTCATTTCTTCCGAAATCTTTTCGTATCCAAGAATACATCCAAATACTGCCAAGGATGTGTGTAATGGATTCAGACAAGTACAAACTTTCATTTTTTCTACTTTGTCTACTGTTTCACGTTCTGTGAACATCAGGCCGCCTTTTTCAAGTGCTTCTGGTCTTCCGTTCGGGAATGCGTCTTCGATTACCAAGTATTCTGTTTCTTCAGCATTTACAAATGGTGCAACGTAAGTGTTTTTCGAAGTAATAACTGGTTCTAATTCTTCAACGCCGTCAGCCTGTAAAATAGCTTCTACAGATGCGTCTGGTCTTGGTGTGATTTTATCAATCATGGTCCATGGGAATGTTACTTTGCTCTTATCATTTACATAAGCTACGAATCCAGCATCAGCAACTCCGTTTTCTACCCATTTTTCAGCAAATGTATTTACTGCTGCGTATAACTTGTCTCCGTTGTGTGAACAGTTGTCCATACTCACCATCGCGATAGGTTTTTGTCCTGCTTCGTATCTTGCATAAACCAATGCGGAAACTTTGCCCATGTAGCTCATCGCTTTTGCCGGTCCGTTTGCAAAGTCTTCCGGTACACCTGGAAGCAAATCACCTTTTCCATTCACAAGGCTGTAACCTTTTTCTGTGATGGTAAATGAAGCCATTTGAAGAGAATCTTTTCCAAAGATTTCTTTTAAACGTGCCCAGTCAGTTTCGTTTGTGGAATCAACTGTTAATGATTCTACAACACTTCCGATTACTGTTTTTTCTACATTTCCATCTGCCTTTAATGTTACAAGAAGATTGTAATCATCGTGTGGATGATTCATCTTTTGTACGATTTCGTAATCGTAACCTTCTGCCACTACAAGACCTCTGTCGAGTAAACCTTGATTCAGAAGATTTTGTACTACATTTGCCTGAAATGCACGGAAAATGTTACCTGGTCCGAAATGAATCCAGAATGGATTTTCTTTTGTAGCTGCTGTTACGGCTTCTCTGTCAAACTGTGGAAGTGCATAACCTTTTTCTTCCCACTGCTTTTTGTCAGAAAGTCCTTGCGCATTTAATTTCATTTTTTGTTGCCTCCTTAAAACTTAGTGCTCAGAGCTCTCACAAATATGCGTGCCAAATGCTCCGTTATCTCATTATTTTTATTATAAATGGATTTTAATTTTTTATCCATTGATGTAGTTGTTGTATACATTGCAAATCTTGCGGTTTCATGGTAAAATTTTTCTATCCCATAAAAATACGTAGCGAGGTATTTCCATGAAAAAGAAACTGCAAAGTGCCTTTCAATCAAGACAATATATGACGTCCCGCGATTTTGAGCTGTTTTATTATGATGACCGCAATCTCACCAAAGTAGAAGCACATACCCATAATTATTATGAATTTTGTTTTTTTATCGAGGGTGATGTTAGTATGCAGGTAGGAAAAGACATTTATCCTTTACATTTTGGCGATATGATGCTGATTCCGCCCCATTCTCCCCACCGCGCGATTATTCATAGCAATACAACTCCTTATCGCCGTTTTGTATTTTGGATCAGCGAAGAATTCTGTCAGCAGTTGGAACTGCGTTCACAATATTACACTTATATTATCCGGCATGTAGAGACATGTAAGAATTATCTTTTCCATATGGACCATCTTGCATTTAATTCGCTACAGTCAAAAATGATTCGCCTGCTGGAGGAGATGCAGGCAGACCGTTTCGGGAAAGATGTGCAGATTGCACTTTATGTAGATGACCTCATCCTGCGTATCAATCGTTTGGTACACGAACAGATTGAGCCACAAAAGACGGAGGTTGATGCATCTCTTTATTCTAATCTTGCAGAATATATTGAGGAGCATTTGGAGGAAGAGCTTTCTTTGGAAAAGCTGGCAGAGGAATTTTATGTTAGCAAATACCATATTGCACACGTTTTCAAGGAAAATATTGGACTTTCTATCCACCAGTATATTACGAAAAAGCGGCTTTCTCTCTGTCAGGAAGCGATTCGCTCGGATACGAATATTACTGAGGTGTATCAGGCGTATGGATTTGGTGATTATTCTAGTTTTTATCGGGCGTTTAAGAAGGAGTATGGAATTTCGCCGAAGGAGTATCGGGATATGCAGGTGAATTTGAGGCCAGAGAAGATGGACATTCATTCGGATAAGCTTTGACTTTTCATTTAACATAAGGCTGGTATGCAATTTTACAAATTGCTCTGTGGATATTTTCCTCTTTATGGGTATATACAAAAAAATTGGATGTTGGATACCCTGAAAAGCTTTCAAAATCGATAAATTTCGCCACTTTTGGAACCATTTTTTCGATACTTAAAAAAACATCTTCGAAATACCCTCACTTCATTCAAAAATCAGGGTATAACGAAGATGTTTTTATCTATATAGAAATATGTCTAACTTCTCTGAATCATCATTTTATAGAAGTCCACGCCCTTCGGCAGAGTTCCCTGACAAATATTCTCGTTCAATCCGTGAATACTGCCATACTGTTGTCCGTTGATATAGAGCGGAGCAAATCGCAGACAGTTATCGCTCAAGTCACGATAAAACTTCGCATCTGTACCACCTGTCATCACATATGGACAAATTCCGATGCCCGGATATACTTCCGATGCAACTTCTTCCACCAAATGGAACGGCTCGTTATTATAATCTACCACTGGACATGGTGCATCCTTATAAATAACTTCTGTTTCTATATCATATTTTTTCGCAATCTCAGAAATTAATGCAATACTTTCTTCATCGTCCTGATGCGGGATAAATCTCATATTTCCCGTCACCCATGCTTCCTGCGGAAGTACATTGAGTCCATCAGAACCCTTTGCCATGGTAAATGCTAATGTCGTCTGAAGCATCGCACCTGCTGCCGAACTAATCGAAGGAAGAAGCTTAATTAGAAGCCCTTCAAACAACCACATATTTGCAAAAATTACTTTCATGCCAAAATTCATATTTGGTGCCATACGGCGGAACATTTCCCTCACCGTTGGGCTAAACTTACGTTTAAATGGCGACTTTTTCTCTACGTCTATGACGAATTTTGAAAGGCGTGCAATTGGTGTATTCTTTGTCGGAGCGCTCGCATGTCCGCCTTTTCCTTTAGCAATAAATTTCACATCGCCATAGCCTTTTTCCAACACACCGACCATGCCGTAAGTGCCTTTTACACCACCAACTGGTTCCTCGATAATCATACCGCCTTCATCCATGAGGTATGCAAGCTTCACACCTTGTTCCTTCAAGTATTCCACTGTAGATGGAGCACCTTCGCCGCTCCATTCTTCCGTACAACTGCTGGCAATATAAACATCACCTTCCGGCACGAATCCTTCTTTGATTAATTCTTCTACCGCTGTCAATTCGCAAAACAGAGAAGCTTTGGTGTCCACCGTACCACGTCCCCAGACATTTCCTTCCTTGTCAATGTCACCGGAGAATGGCTCGTGTTCCCATGTGCCGTTCGCCTCTACCACGTCATGATGGCTCATAAACAGAATTGGTTCATGGTTGCCCTTACCGCTCCATTTAAACAGCAAACTTCCATTAAACACATGTTTCTCACAAGTCTTATGCACATTTGGAAATAATTCTTCCAAAATCTCATGGAATTCATAAAATTTCGTTCTATCTGGGTCGAATCTGCTGGAAATCGTCTCTTTGCGGACCATCGTTGCCAGCTGCTGTCCATATTTTTTTGCCCTATCGCTTTCCTCTAACTGTACTTTTGTGACTTTCGCAGAAGTTGGTTTCAAAAGTATCGCACGAAGCAGTACAATTGCAATCAGCACTACCAAAACAAGTAAAATCGCTAATAAAATCTTCATTTGCACCAGTCCTTCCTCTTATGAAATCTTCCTATAATTTCCCTTTTTTAAATAAAATGAATCCGATTAATAATGCCAAACCGCCGCATGGAATGAGCAATGTACTTGTTTGACTAATCATCGATGGTACGAAAATACAAAGGAGCGACATGAACGCCAGCGGAATCACTGCAATCTGTGGACTCTTTGCAAAATATTTTAATCCCAATGCACCGAACAATGCCGGAACCACGTTATTAAACGCAGGTAACAACACTTCATTCTGCAATACTGGCTGCAATGGCACTAATAAAACAACACCTACTACAATGACTAAAGTAGTTACTATCGCACTCGTCGCAACACTTATTGTTGAGATAATCTCATTTTCCGGTGTACCAACTTGTGTACCTGCCATATCCCTTGCATTCATTGCACAAGGAATCTTCATATTTGTCACATTTCCTGTGACAAATGACAAATAGCTTCCGCCCGCCCCGAGCATCGGAGAATATATGAGAAATTCCACAATGGATACAGGGAAATAGATAAGCGCCACTTTTGCAAATCCAGCAAGAAAACCTTTCATATCTGGAGAAACTCCGAAAATTGCACCCATGAGAAATGGCACTGATACTAATACAATAATGACTAGAATCATCATGATTTTTCCAATTCTGTGGAGACCCTTATTAAATTCTTCTAAAAATTGTTCTTTTTCGTTCATTTGCGTCGCCTCCTATAAGATCATTCCGAAAAGCACTGCCGCTGCCATCGCAATCAACATACTCGCTGCAAGACTAAAGTTTTCAAGTACTGCTTTTCCTTTTTTCTGAATAAAATATTCAAATACTGCCATCGCTGCAGCTGCCACCAAGGCCACAAGAAGCGGCATGATATCTGAGCCTTCTCTTGGAATCGCCTGTCCGATATAAGAACCAATGTATGTAGCACATAAGCCGACGAACATTGCTGTCGTTGCATGGGCCCCAAATCCCGGTTTGCCATCACTCTTTTTCTTTGGATTACTCTGAATCTTCTTCAAATATTTTTTCAGGAAGAAGATACAGCAGATAATGCCGCCTAAGATTCCAACGGTCATAACCAGCGCGATTGTAACAAAAGAACCCATGCTCATCTCTTCCAATCGAAGCCCTGATAACCCAATGCTCTGTGCAGCAATCTCTGCCACATTTAACTCATACTGCAGGGCACCGATGACTGAAAGTCTCAGCCATGAAAGAGGTACGCCCAGTGTACCGCTGAGTGCTACAACACCCAACAGAATGCTGATCGATGGAAGGAGCGTAAACGTCGCACTTGAAATAATCGTTTTCTTCAACACTTCCTTATCCATGCCAATCTTGATACCTGCACGATAACTTTTTACTAAAAACACAACACACATAATTGTGACAAATGTCAAAACCAGGGCTACAATGAGGTAGAACCATCCGGAATTGACTTGTGATAAATAATCACCCATTAGATATTTCCTCGCTTTCTTTTTGTTTGCATGTTACTAATTTAACTGCTATTGTATCTATTTTAGCATTTTTCACGACAGATAGAAAGCAACAAATAATAAAGCTTTATAAAATAGAAAAGTACAAAAAAGACACCGCATGTATGAACACCGGTATCTTTTTGGGCATTTTCCTGCCTTTTTCATATTTACTCTTTCGTTCTTAGAATTGATTCATTACTTCTTCTATACGTTCTGCATAGGAATCATATTCTTCATATTGCTTCTTCATCGTTTCATATTCACTGAACAGTTGATCCATCAACTCATTTTTATTTTTTATATTTAGCAAACAAGTTTCCATAATATGTTTTTTCTGCTTATTGTTAGATAAAACATTATAAACAACCATTATAACACCAATTACACTGAGGACAATACTTCCAACTCCCATGAAGAAAATACCCACAATTCCTGCCACAGCCAAAATTGCACCTACAATAGAGACAGTATATTTAATCTGTGATAATTGTGTTTCTCGTTCTGATTCGTAATAAGTCTGAATCTTGTTACTTTCTTCTGCCCTGTCATGGAAATTAACTTCTGTATTATAATCACCAATAACTGCCGGATGCTTACTTTTAACACGCTTTCTGTAATGTTCTATGTACTGCTCAATTGCTTTTGTTTGCAGAGATAATGTTAATGTAAACATATTTTTTCTGGCTTGTCCATTCACTTCATCTTCTGCATCTCTACGATAGATCCAGTCTATCATTTCAGAGATCAAATTTAATTCCTGACTTTTCTTGAGCTGTCTTTCATTATAAATTTTCTCTGTAGTCTCCATATCTCCATTACATGCTATAACTAATTCATTGTATTCAATTTCATTATAAACTGATATTTCGACCTCGTTTGGTTTTGCAATTTCATCATTAATGAACTGATCCAGATACTCATTCTTTTCCATTTCACTGACATTGCCTACATCCATAATAAATTGGAGAATATTAATATTGTTTTCTGCCAGTATTACAGTCTCTGCAACTTCAGAATAATCGACAAGACATCTTTTTAACATGTTTAACTGCAATTTGTCACTGTCTTTCATTCTTTTATAATACATTTCAATTTTATCAAGAATTTCTTCTTCGCTGAAGCCCTCTGACTGTGCATTCATTGCAATTACTTTGTTGATAAAATCAATGATTTCATACTTCACTTTATCTTCAATTTCATCTTGAAGCGTCTTACACAACAAAGAAAACAACATCAAAAATGTCTTTTCATCACTACCCTTCAACTCACATTCCTGATATACAAAAAACCACTTCAAGGCAGCTTCTTCACGTCTCATACGAATATTAAAAAGCATATAAAAAATCGAACTGTTCTTTTTATCAAGCTTAACCGAAATTTCAGTTGCTCTTTCTGCAAGCTCAGGGTCATCATTCTTCCATGCCATAATGCTGATTAAAACAGAAGTCAACCAATAGTCAGGTGTTTTCAAATGCTCCTTCTCGATTGCTTTATAAATGATGGAATCTGAAATCATATTCACATTCAGATTATCCAGCATTCCTTGCACAATTTTTCGTACTGTTGTGTAATTTGCAAAATCGTAATATTTCTTATTATTACATTCACGTATCTTCTTGTTCGCCAATTCCATATTCTTGAATCGCACGTACATTTTATTAATTTCATTTAAAACTTCATGAGATCTGACAATATTCTCATGGGACATATTAATTTTATTGGCACTGTCCGTTAAAGTGTTTTGAACTTTATTTCTATAGTCGCTCATATGTCTCTCGGCATTTGTAACTCCCATCTCGAGTTCTGCTACACAAGATCGTAATTCTCTGTTTCTGGCTTGTTCTTCACTTAAGCGCGCACGCAAACTATAAACATCACTCATAATAAAACACTCCCTTCCTGTTTATTTTCTATTGATGCAGAAACAGCCCTTTCTCTTCCCCACTTACGTAATTTTTGTACTGTTTCCGGGTTTGTACTTGAAAAAGATATATTCTGGTTAAAAAAATAAATCAACTTGTTTAAATCCATCTGCACATCCGTATTTAAAATGCAAAACTGAGCCGCCTCTTTAATTACGCTTTCTATATCCGAATAAGAGAATCCTTCTGACGCTCTGACCAATTCTTCCATTGCTTCATCCGAAAACTGCATATGTAAACATTTTGCTGCATATTGCTCGATGGTAACTTTTCTTTCTTCACTATTTGGCAAGTCAATGAAGAAAATTTCTGAAAATCTTCCTTTTCTGAATAGTTCCGGCGGCAACGCAGTAATATCATTAGCTGTTGCAACTAAAAACACCCTTTTCGATGATTCTTGAAGCCAGTAAAGAAATTGACCTAAAATTCGTTTTCCTGTATCATTTCCAGAATCCGAAACCGATAATGCCTTCTCAATTTCATCAATCCATACTACACATGGTGCCATATTATCGATAAAGGTAAGTGCATCTTTCATTTTCCGTTCACTTTCGCCCATCCATTTATCATAAATTGCACCAATATCAAAACGAAACAGCGGCAGCTCCCATTCTGCTGCAATCATCTTAGAGGAGTACGACTTTCCGCATCCAGGTATTCCTGCCAGCAATATTCCCTTTGGAGCCGTCAATCCGTATTCATCCAAAACATCATCCTCGATAAAAAATAACTGTTTTCGCTCTCTTATCCATTTACGTAAATTGTCAAGCCCCGAAACCATTAAATTAGGTTTGACCTGTACTTCTTCTACGCAAGGTACCGTCGCATACAAACGACTCTTTTGGCGAGTTAAATCTAACAAGTTCTGCTTTTTAAGTCCTTTATGAGCTACTAATTGCGATACCAAAATATTATCAATCTGCACTTCCGAAAAACCGCTCAAAAGCATTGCAGCCCGATAAATATCGTGTTCATTCCATTGAATTGGATATTTACCACCATAACATCCTACAAACTTTCTAATTAACGATTCTCTCTCTATAAGGTCCGGGTACTGCAATACAACCTGAAGCCCAAACTGAGCCAATCTGTTCCAGACATAATCCGGTGTAACCAACACCAACGTGCTTGATGTCTCCATTGCCAAATACAATGTGTCTAAGACTTCCCGACTAAAGGCATTTTCTTCGCTCAGTCTTCTTGCATCTCCGATAACAAATGTTGAACTTCTGTTTTTTCGAAACAAATCTTGTACAAACATCATTGGATCTCGATCTACATCCTTTTTGGCATTTCCATACAGCGAAACAACCTGCTTAACATCTGTATAATAATATATGCTGGTTTTCATTTCGGCAGCCAATTCCCTAAACATTCGCTCAACCCGCTCACGTTCGGATGAATTTATAATAATTAATGGCACACGAGCAAACAGATGATTTTTGACTTCTTCTTTTGTATCTATATAATTACCCAATGCTTTCTCATTCCTTACATTATTTTATTCTTTTCAGATAGTAAATTATATCGTATATCCTAGAATCTTCAGTTTCTTCCACTATTTCTGTCAAATAACCCTTTAATTCTTTCCAATAACGTTCAATTTCTTTGGTAACCTGATTATCAAGTTCCTGCAAATAATCCTCAGAAAGAAAATTTATGTATAGATAAAATCTGCACTTTTTCATTTCTCCACGGTATCGCTTCATAATTACATCAAAATTTTCAAACTCGCCTTCTTCAAGAGAATCATTCAATGCACAAGTACATCTTTTTGTAATTCTTGTTAACATAAGATTGGTTGTTTCTTGTAAACGTTCTTGAAATTCAAAAGTAACTTTCTCGATTCCCGGACAAACACCATAACTTAATTCACTAATATTATCTGCCGGAACAGTGGTCGAACTTAAAATCCCAAAAGTTTTTAACCATTGCTCATAATTCTGGGGGATTATAAATCTCGTCTCCATTATCTCAAGAAATTGTAAGGAGGCTCCAAACTCCATGATGGCAGTTTTTTGCTCATTTCTTTCAGGCGTTCATTAGAAACATCCGCATTTGCTTTTCCGGCATCTGCAAAATTTGCCTGCAATCTTTGTTCCATCATAGCTTCAAAATCCATTTCCTCTTTGTTCATGTTCTCTTGACTCATAGTTTTTCTCCTTTGTTTTTTAAATAAATTCTGTTTCAGAAAGAACTGCATCTTTCTTATTGCTATTATCTTCAAAATACTGCCTGAACTCTGTGATTTCTGCTAACGTCTGCTGTAATGCGCTGACTGCTCTTTCAACTCGTTGCGGATACTCTTTGATGGCCTTGAAACAACGGTAACCCAAGAAAATTCCTGCTACAACTGTTGCTATCAACGAATATGGTGTAACAAACACTAATGCCAAAGATGCTACCAAGATAATCACTGCCGCAATATTTGGTGTATTTACAAACATATTCTGGAATTTATTTGTTTCATAATAATTTCTCATATTCTCAACAATTTCCGTTTGATCTTGTCCGTTGCTGACTCCTGACCATGTGTCAATAGCCAATGAGTACTCAATTGGAAACTCCTGTTGAATCTTAACCGAAAAACGATCCAAAGCCTTTTTGAACCATTCTTTTGTATTTTGGAAAGCAAATTTTCTGACACGTGAATTAGCTGTTTCATCATAAATAGCCCAACTAATCATTTGTTTACCAATATTAAAGCTTTCATTTTGAAGAGCCATTTCTTCCTGATATTGCTTTTCAGCAACTTCTACAACACCTGCATTTTTAACGACCAAATTAAAATATTCTTGCTGATTTCTCAAATCTCTTTCTTCTTCATCAAAGTTTGAAATTAGGTTAATCAATACTGCGTCTACACGTTCTTTGTAATTTTCATCAGTCTGTTCTACTGCTTCAACATTCAACTCTTCTAACAGCGCTAAAATCACATCGTATTTTGATACCTCTCTATATGACTTTGACAGTTCTTCCGAGTTCGTACAATATTCTAAAATAGATGCATAACTGAATTCCTTATTTGGATTAATATTATCCAAATATCTGCTATAAGCAGAAATCAACTCCTCACAAATTGCAACATCTTCGTTAATGATAGCAATCCATTGGTCGATTACATCAATAACTGCTTGTTCCAATTCTTTGTCTTTTCCAAAAATTCCATCCAGAAAAGCCTGCAACATAACTGCCGATTCTTGTTGCAGCATCGTTGGATCCAATGTTTTCAAATATTCATAAAACCAACGCTTTGCAACATCTGTTCTTTCAAAACGCATATTAACCAGACAGAAGAATAATGTTGACTTTATCGCATCTTTTCTTCCACCCTCTGCCAATGCACTCTTTGCCACATCTGGATAATTGTTTACCCATGCAGTAATTGCAATCAAAGCATATGACAACCAATATCTGGAACTGGTCATCCAAAGCTCTTCCGACAATTCTTGAATCGTAGAATTTCTTACCAAATTAATATCAAAATCACGAACAACACCCATTACTGTTTTACGAATAGTCTCGTAACTTCCAAAACGTTCTTTAATAAGTTGATCAATTCGGATAATATTTTCATGTGCAAGCTGATTCTGCTCCCCATGTTCCATATCCTGACGGAACTTCGAAATTTGCTGATAAATACTCTGTGTTGCTCTCTCTACCGCGTTGCTCGAATTTCTAATACCATTTACATGTACATCGACATTAGACTCGAACTGATTAATTGTATTATTTAAATTCTGTATAGCATATGTAACTTCTGACATTTTTCTCCCTCCTATTCTTGAACATCACCAAATCGCATTAGTGCATCTTTTAGATCAGATAATTTGCTGTCTTCTAAATGGAAAAGTTCACGCCACTGCCCCAACTCTGACAAGGCATGCTGTATCCGCTGGATACTCAATCGTTTCTTTTCTTTCAATTGTTCAAGAACAGCTACCGACTGTCTCCATAGCAAAAATACACCAACTAAAACCAACAAAATTCCTAAGGTTAATGCCACCGGAGAAAAATGTCCCTGCGCTAATTGAACACCCATGATAATAAGAGCAAGTAATCCAACAAGAGTGATAAGTCCATATATTTTGATCATCTTATCGCCCCAAACATTACTCCACTTATTCTTCTCATAATATTTTTCTATTGTGTCCTGACATTTTGCAAAATCATTCTCCGTCGCAGTCATCTCACAGCCGTCAACGTTAAATGTATATGCCTGCTGCACCTTGCTTCTATTATGTTCTGCGTATTTTTCATATCCTTTATAAATCCAATCCTTCATAAAGGTAATCGCAAACCTTCGCACGCTTAACGGGGTTAATCTGCTATCTTCTGTAAATGCCCATTCTGTTAAGTAATCTGCAAAATTTCTATTTTTCTCTTTTCCAAACTCTGCATCAAATTTCTTTTGTGCTGCGGTCTGGTCTCCCTGCGCAGAGATAATATACTCATTACGCTTAATCTTCTTAACTACCTCAAATTCAGCCTTATCATATTCGTTTACCAAAGAATACAAAACATTTTCTATTCTCTGTGCAATATCTTCACCTGTTTCTTCTTCTTCGTTAAGAAGTTTGTCATAATACTGCGCAATAACCGCATTTTTTTCCGCATTGGATAAACCATCTATTAATTTATCGTACTCGGTGCAGGTTCCTTTTAAGTAAGCAAAACTTTCTTTTGTTTTGTGCAAATATGTATCTGCATACGAATATGCCCGGTCAATAAATCTCTTGCTGAAATTAGCGGTTGTTGCCTCAGATTGTACTAGCATTTTTTTGAAATATTTTCCTACTTCTTCCTGGAATTTTTCATCTTCACCAAATGCGCCTGCCAAATAAGCCTGCAGCAAATACTGCCACTCTGCTCCCAAATCCGAGGGATTCACTCTTTCCATATAATTAATAAACCAGTTTCTTGCTGTTTCATTTCTTGCAAAACGCAGATTAATCAGCATGAAATATAAAGCTGCCTTTTGCGGTGCAATAAACATCGCTTTATCCAGTGCCCTCTTGGCTGCTTCCTGCTCATTGCTTGCCCAGAGCATCACTGCCATCGTTGCATATGCAAGCCAATACTCTGTATTTTGTAAGTAGGCTTTTTCTACGATGTTCCGCATCTTTTCGCTGGAAACAAAATTCGCATCTAAGCCAATCACATAACCCAATGTCACTCTACGCAAATGATTATAATATGAAAATTTTGTATTATACTCATCCGTATATTGTGTAACATTCTTTGAAGCTGTCGACAACGCCTTGAATGTCAAATATTGTGTTGCCATTTCTGCTATAGCCTTACGTACATTCTCTGTATGTTCGCTATTTACCTGTACTTCTCCAGCTGCACTGTGCATTTTCGGTTCGACACTTCGATGGAGCTGCACAACATTATTTTGCAACACATTGATATTCCTTAATCCATAGTTGATTTCTTCCACAAGTCGATTATTCTCCGCAACTAATGCATTAATTTGATTGATCAGCTGTCGTATTTCCTCTTGCTCGCGTTCGTATTCTTCCTGAGTCATATTTCCCCTCCTTATTTATTTAATTAAAGAAAATTGAAAAAACTTTATTTTCTTCTAAAATTGCCAGTGTCATTTGCGACAATTGTGCTTTACAATCCATCACGTATTTCTTAAATCTCATTGATACACCATTTACAATAATACTGTCATTCAACTTTGTTCCCGCATTTTTCATAGCGGTCACCATGGCCTCGACAATCGCTACCGAATCCTCTGCTTTCAGTACATAAGCCTGTAATAAATTGCATTGTATATCAGAATTCAAATACTTTATTCCGCACATAGAAGAACCAAATCTGCTAGGATTTTGTCCTGCAAATTCTACACTATTTTTTAGTTTTATATCAAAACTCTCTGTCGCATATAAAACATAATTGGCAAGTGCCTTATCTGAAATCCTCGACATAGATGTATGTAGTAATGAAATTAACTCTCCACAATAATTTTCCGGTTTCACATTTTCTAAATATGTGCTTACTGCATCACTACTAATCCTTGTCCCATTTTTTATTGCTCGCTGCAGCGTACTCACAACTTCCATATAATTTGCTTCTGTAGCACGGCACGCCATATCCAGCAGTACTTTAAAGTCCATCTGCAAACCACAATTACTAAGTTCTTGAATAATTTCTTTTTTCGTTTCTGCCTGGTCTATTGAACCTTGCATATATCTACTCAAAACATCTCTGAAAAAGCTCATGTTTAAATCAAGCTTTAAGAACATTCGCAATACTTCCGGCTTCCTCTCCCCATCCAGATTACATTTCAAAATATAATCTGTGAGAGCGTTTGTTGATATCGTGTCAACATACTCTAAAGCCTTATTTATCAAAATGATTCTGCTCTCTGTATCTTCTCCGTTATGAAGTAAAATTTCTGCCAGGACCGAATCCTTTGCTCTATTATCCAGATTACATTTCATGGATTTTTCAAGCATAGAACTCCTCTCCGAAATCGACCAATCTTGTCTGTTAACCATAAATCTAAGGCATTTTTCTGTCGGCTTTATAAACAATCCACAGTCCATCAAAACCTGAAATTCCATGTTTGCTGTACGTCCTGAATGTTTCGTATAAACCTGTTCTATAAATTCATATAATTCCGCATCTTTTGGATGCGTGTCTCCAAATGCACGAATCACGATTGCTATCTGCTCGTCGGTGATATGTTCATCTGACAAAATATTCATCATGACCGTTTGAATTGATGGACTGATGTGATACTTGACTGCATTCGAGTACAAAACTACTTTTGTATCTATACCATCAGAGGTCTCTGCTATATATTTATCCATCAATTTATAATCTTCTGTTCTGAACTCAGACTTCGAAAATAAAGTCTCCATGTAATCTCTTTTTTTCTGACAATCCTGATACGCATCCAGCAAAATAATCAATGACTCGCGACAATTAATATTGTCTGAATTTGCAAAGATTTTGTCAGTTAATTCGCTTAAATCGTTTCGCAAAGCGTAGTTTAATAAATTTGCATTCAAACTAATCGAATATACTGTCGAAGCATCAAAAAATTCATTCACAAAATCCAGATGTTCCTTTGCCTTTAACGAGTCATAGACTAATATCAAAACTCCGAAAGCGTCACTGTTCCCTTCAAACGCCTCATATAGAGCCTCCTCTTCAGCAGAAATCCCACTATCCATCGATACAAACTGCTGGTATAAACGTTTTATCTGTCCAAACAGTCCTTTGACTTCACTTTGCTGACAGGCACCTGGAGTAATAATCGTGAATACTTTATAACAAATACTTGCGATAACCGTTCCTATATAGTCGGAAGCAATTTTTTCGCATTCAATTAAATTTTTCTGTGCCGAATCCATACGTCCATACGCCAAATCTACAAGAACTTGCTTCACAACATTTTTTATCGTATAAAGTCCATCATATTCTTCTTCACGTCTAATTTCATTCCCACAATATATACATACCCAGACTTTTTTTTCTTTGTTATATTCTAAAGTCCCGTCACAGCCCGGGCATCTTAAATTTTTATATTGAGAAGCCATTTGTAATCTAGTCCTCCAGAAACCAATATTATTTTGTAGCTTTTAGCAAACTATTTCTCTGTAAGAATAAAACTTCAATGTCTTTACATACAGAAACAGCTTCTGCATTGTTGTTATTTTCTATATAAACACGCAATGCGTTCATATATTGCATAATCTGCTGCTCAATATCTGCAACAGCATCATTTGACATCGGATCTGAATATTTCACAGTTTCACTTAATTTTTTCAATGCTTTTTTCACTGTTGGATCCGACACCTGCGGAATCAGAACATCAACATCCACATTTAATGTTTTAATAGCTGCTACTTTTTCTTTCACGTCATCATTCACTTCTTGCACAACATCCCTTGCCATTAGTGCGAGTATTGCAACCACAGCATAAGCAGCTAAAATTAAAACTTGAACCGTAACAGCCAATTTTATCGGTGCAACCTGAAATATCATAAAAACTGCACCTGCAAAAATAGCTGCAAAGAAATAGTACAGGGAAAGTGATACTAACGGAATTCCCATAAATGTACTTTCTGTATCCGGAGATTTGAATGCTAAAATTATACTTGCAATCTGCACAACAAATGCAACACACATAAATGCATAACTTGTCCAAAATACATTGTTCCTATTTTCGAATATCACAAATACTAAAAGATTAAATATTGCAAACACGATTACATAAATTAATGCAGTCATGATGCTAGTTTTTTTTGCTATATTACTCTTCATTTTTGCCTCCACCTTTTTTAGTTTAATCCAGTTCCACATTCCGGACAGAATTTCATTCCCGGTTTAATAGAGTTTCCGCAATTTGGGCATACATTGCTTGCCACTTTAGTTCCACATTCCGAACAGAATTTTGCACCTTCCGGAATACTTGCACCACACTCAGAGCAGAATTTTCCTCCTGAAATTTTCGCAGTAGTTGGTTCTTCTGGCACCTTTTTTGTACTTTGCCCACTCAAAAATGCTCCGACATCAAATGGACTGTTCCCTCCTGATGCATTTACCCCTTTTGCAGGTCTAACATCAGAAACATCCTTCGGTGGTGCATCATTTGGAACAGTTTTTCCACTAAGTGCATTTCTCGCCACTTCGGATATAGTATTTCCCATAACGATACCACCCATAGTACCGCCCATAACACCGCCAATTGTACCCATGCTGCCTTCGTTTGCTGCAAATTTTTCAGCGATCATCATTTGACGTTCTTCTTGCCATGTATATCCTTCAATCAAACGACTGGTTCGTCTTTCTTTTGCCTGGCTAACTGCATCATAGTCTGTCTTCGGCACAGAAATCGACTCAACATTAAAGAATTCAATTCCAATACCATAGTCCTCGAATATCTCTGCCAATCGTTCCTGCAAAACATCGCTAATTTCCATCAAATTAGCACTAATCATAAAATAACTGAGTTTTCCATTAATCATAATTTTGGAAACACAGTCCTTCACATGTTTCGCAACGATACCCCTGAATTTCTGAACAAGCATCTCGGGCGTGAAACTATCTCTCAAACCTGCTAACTTCAGCAAAAATTTTCTAGAATCCACAATTGAATATGATAAACTTCCATGAATCATCACATGAAGGAAAATATCATATAACGGATCTTCCAATGGAATCGCGTCTTTCGTTCCCCAAAGCAAATCCATTTGATGTACTTTATTAATGAAGTAAACTTTACATGGAAATGCTGTCTTTCCACCTGTCGGTATCTCAATAATCTTTCTCAGAAACGGAATGTTTGCCGTTGTCAGGGTATGTCTCCCTTCTCCAAACAAATCCGCCGCATTTCCATTCAAAACCAGCAATGCCTCATGTGTTGGGTCAACAATCAACTGGGACGTTGTGTTAAAGTCTTCTTGCGGATGTTTCCACACCAGTAAATCCGGTGAACCTTGAAATTCAATTACTTCTGAAATCGCCATAATTCTTTTCTCCTTTTTGTTATTATTTAAAAGACCAATTTCTTTTCTTTTTAGATGTTGTCTGTGGTTCTTTCTGCTTAAATCCGCCTCCTACAGAACGTGTTATGATTCGATTCGGTTTTATCTCTCCCTCGAACTGGGGCTCCGAGATTGCCTTCTCAGCAAACTCTTGCATGGCAGTTTCTATTTCTTTCTCTATTACAACTTCTATCATTTCTTCATCTACAGACTCTGCTACATCTTCCAAGAGTGAAATCTCCGGTACTTCTTCTACTTCCTCTATATCGTCTACGGAAGCCTCGATTTTCTCAACTTGCGACTCCACTTCATCCTCTGGCTCCGCCTCAACTTCTGGCTCTACTTCAACTTCTGGCTCTGCCTCAACTTCTGGCTCTGCCTCAACTTCTGGCTCTGCCTCAACTTCTGGCTCTGCCTCAACTTCTGGCTCCGCATCAACTTCCGGCTCTGCCTCAACTTCTGGCTCCGCATCAACTTCCGGCTCTGCCTCAACCTCTGCCTCCGCATCAACTTCCGGCTCTGCCTCAACTTCTGGCTCTGCCTCAACTTCCGGCTCTGCCTCAACTTCTGGCTCTGCATCAACTTCCGGCTCTGCCTCAACTTCTGGCTCTGCCTCAACTTCTGGCTCCGCATCAACTTCCGGCTCTGCCTCAACTTCTGGCTCTGCCTCAACTTCCGGCTCTGCCTCAACTTCTGGCTTCGCCTCAACTTCCGGCTCTGCCTCAACTTCTGGCTCTGCCTCAACTTCCGGCTCTGCCTCAACTTCTGGCTTCGCCTCAACTTCTGGCCCCGCCTCAACTTCTGGCTCTGCCTCAACTTC
>JAFUOS010000001.1 GCA_017472665.1 Tyzzerella sp.
AGAACGGATTTTCTACAGAAGTTATCTACTAAAATGATTCGTGAAAATGATGTCATATGCATTGAGGACTTGCAGGTAAAGAACATGATTCGTAACCACAAGTTGGCAAGAAACATTGCAGATGTTTCTTGGTCAGAGTTTGCCAGACAGTTGGAATATAAGGCGGACTGGTATGGAAGAAAACTTGTAAAGGTAGATAAGTGGTATGCAAGCAGTCAGATATGTAACTGCTGTGGACACCAGTTTCCAATCACAAAGAATTTATCCATACGAGAGTGGATATGCCCAAACTGTTATACAACCTTAGACAGAGATGGAAACGCAGCAAGGAACATACTGGATGAAGGCAAGAGATTATTGGCTGATGTGGCCTAATAACAACATATATAAGAACCGTAGGAACTGCGGGGATAGCCTGGGAATGCTTAGTGCGTTAGCACTATCGACCAGGAACCCCGCGACTTCAGTCGTGGGAGGTTCAGTACATCAAATCAACAGGACTCAGTTACTATGTCGGTCCATGTGAGACATCCATCGAGGGAGACTATGACGAACTGATGGAAATCATCAAAGAATGTCAGAAAGTAGCAGTCTCTGCAGGCGCGAAAGAGGTTTCCGCTTACGTAAAGATTTCATATCGTCCAGAAGGAGAAGTGTTAACCATTGAAAAGAAAGTCACAAAACATCACCAATAAAATATGGTCATGCTCCGCGATTGTATTGCTTTTGATTGTATGGCAATTGATTAGTTCGCTGGGAATCGTAGATAGTTTTATGCTTCCGTCACCGCTACAGGTTGCAGGGGCATTTGTGTCAGAATTTCCGACTCTGATGGAACATTCTGTGATTACACTCGCAGAAGCATTCATCGGTCTTGGACTCGGGGTTTTACTCGGTTTTGGCATGGCAGTTTTGATGGATCAATTTGAAGTGTTATACAAAGCATTTTATCCGCTGATTGTACTGACGCAGACGATTCCGACGGTCGCTATCGCACCGCTTCTGGTATTGTGGTTCGGTTATGAGATGGCGCCAAAAGTCATCCTAATCGTCATCACCACATTTTTCCCGCTCGCAGTAGGCCTTTTAAATGGATTCAAATCCGTAGATATGGATTCCATTCACCTGCTTCGTGCAATGGGCGCAGGCAGATGGCAGATTTTTAGGTACATCAAACTCCCGGGAGCAATGTCGCAGTTCTTTGCCGGACTTCGCATCTCGGCATCTTATGCAGTGGTTGGAGCAGTGATTTCCGAATGGCTTGGCGGTTTCGGAGGTCTCGGTGTTTATATGACGCGTGTAAAAAAGGCATTTTCTTTTGACAAAATGTTCGCGGTCATTTTCCTGATTTCTATCATCAGTTTACTTCTGATGAAGGGCGTGGACTTACTTCAAAAGAAATGTATGCCATGGGAAAAGGAGTAGAAAAAAGATGAAAAAGAAATTATATGCATTATTACTTGCAGCAGTACTCGTGATGACTGCTGCAGCTTGTGGAAATACATCAAGCACAGATGGAAAGAAAGATATCAAGGATTTAGAAAAAATCACATTTGTCCTCGACTGGACACCAAACACAAACCACACAGGTTTATATGTAGCACAAGAAAAAGGATTCTTTGAAGAGGCAGGCTTGGAAGTAGAAATCGTACAGCCACCGGAAGACGGCGCGGAAGTGATGGTTGCTTCTGGAAAAGCACAGTTTGGTGTGTCATTCCAGGATACGCTCGCGTCAGCATTTGCGGGTGAAGATGCACTTCCAGTCACGGCAGTAGCATCTGTGATTCAGCACAATACTTCAGGAATTATTTCACGTGCAGGCGAAGGCATGGATACTCCAAAAGGAATGGAGGGACATTCTTACGCAACATGGAACAGCCCAATCGAGCTTGCAACATTGGAAGAAGTAGTGAAAGCTGACGGTGGAGATTTCAGCAAAGTAGAACTGATCCCAAGCACTGTGACGGATGAAGTATCTGCACTGAAAACAAAATCGGTAGATTCTATCTGGATTTTCTACGCATGGGCAGGTGTGAAAACAGAGTTGGAAGAACTTGATACAGATTACTTTGCATTTGCAGACATTGACCCAGTATTCGATTACTACACACCGGTTATCATTTCTGGAAATGAATATTTGGAAGAGAATCCAGAGACTGCAAAAGCATTTTTAGAAGCGCTCAGCAAAGGCTATGAATTCGCCATTGAGAATCCAGAGGAAGCTGCAGATATCCTCTGCGGTGCGGTACCAGAATTGGATAAAGAATTGGTAGTGGCAAGTCAGAAATATTTAGCAGAGCAGTATCAGGCAGAGGCAGAATACTGGGGTTACATTGATGCAGAACGTTGGAATAATTTCTACAACTGGATTAATGAAAACAAATTGACAGAGGACGAGGTTCCACTTGATACAGGATTTACGAACGAGTATCTGCCGCAATAAAAATGCAGGGAGTAGGAGGAGCGCATGGCAGTTTTACAGGTAAAAGGCGTTTCAAAATCATTTGAACAAGAGCAAATCATAAAAGACATCTCCATTGAACTGCGAGAAGGAGAAATTGTTTCCCTTCTAGGAATCAGTGGTGGTGGAAAAACCACACTTTTTAATATCATTGCCGGACTCAGTGAGCCGGACGGAGGCAAAGTGTACCTTGAAAATGAAGACATCACAGGGAAGCCGGGAAACGTAAGTTATATGCTTCAGAAAGATTTGCTGCTTCCATATCGTACCATTGTGGATAATGTGGCGCTTCCGCTCATTATCCGTGGGATGAAAAAGAAAGAAGCACGCCAGAAAGCTGCCTCTTATTTTGAAGAATTTGGCCTTGCAGGAACCGAGAAAAAATATCCCGCGCAGCTTTCGGGTGGAATGAAGCAGAGGGCAGCGCTTCTTCGCACGTATTTGTTTTCGGAGAAAGTGGCACTTTTGGATGAACCATTTTCGGCATTGGACATGCTGACGAAGAGCACGGTGCATGAATGGTATCTGGATGTGATGGAGAAGATAAAATTGTCGACGCTCTTTATTACACACGATATTGATGAGGCGATTTTGTTGTCTGACCGCATTTATCTTTTGACGGGCAGGCCGGGGACGATTACGAAGGAGATTGCCATTCGGGAGCCAAAGCCGAGGCGCAAGGATTTTAATTTGTCTGAGGAGTTTCTGGCGTACAAGCGCGAAATTATTTCTCACTTGGGGGAATAAAAGTAATTGACTAAAAGCAAATAATGTAAGAAAATAGTGTGTAAAGAACAAATTATTATCGGAGGAACATCAATGAAAGTTTTACAAGGATTAGAGCCAGCATCTGTATTTGGCTTTTTCGAAGATATTTGCAACATTCCACACATTTCTTATCATGAAAAAGAACTCAGTGATTACTGTGTAAATTTTGCAAAAGAAAGAGGACTTGATTACAAACAGGACAGCATGGGAAATGTCATCATCATCGGCGAAGCAACACCAGGGTATGAAGATGTAGAGCCAATTATAATTCAAGGTCATCTTGACATGGTGGGGGATAAAGTCCCAGAGTGCCCAATCGACATGGAAAAAGAGCCAATCAAAGTGATGATTGACGGCGATTATCTCACCGCAGACGGCACAACACTTGGTGGCGATGACGGTATCGCAGTTGCTTATGGATTAGCACTTTTAGATGCAAAAGATATTCCGCATCCACGTTTGGAAGTGGTTTTGACAGTCAGTGAAGAAGTAGGTTTGGAAGGTGCCACAGGCATTGATTTATCATGTTGTAAGGCAAAAAGACTTCTTAATATCGACTCAGAGGATGAGGGCGTTTTCACAGCAGGATGTGCAGGCGGTGTGAGAGCGGATTGCTCGATTCCGGGAGAAGCAGAGACAAAGAGCGGAGTGGTTTGCGAGATTAAAACACAAGGTTTCCTTGGCGGACACTCTGGTATTGAAATCGATAAAGGTCGTGCAAATGCAAACACAACCATGGGAAGATTTTTCCTATTATTAAAAGAAAAGACGGCATTTGATTTGGTCAGTATCGTTGGCGGCGTAAAAGACAACGTCATTCCAAAGAATGCAAGTGCTACATTTTTAGTGGCTGAGAATGATATCGAAGCGGTGAAGGCAGCAGTTGCAGAATTCAATGGCTATTTGGATGTGGAATATGGTGTTTCTGACCCAGATATAGAATTGGTATTGGAAGTAAAAGAAACTGCAGAGTGCAAAGTGCTTTCTGAAATTTCAAAAGAAAAAGCAATTACAGCACTTAATCTTATGCCAAATGGCGTGCAGGCAATGAGTATGGATTTGCCAGGGCTTGTGGAGACTTCATTGAACATGGGCGTTATCCAGATTGATGAAGAAGGAATCAATCTTTGCTTCTCAATTAGAAGTTCTTATGTTTCGGCAAAAGACTTTATTGGAGCAAAATTGAAACAGATTACAGAAATGCTTGGCGGAAGCGTAAGTTTCCAAGGACAATATCCAGGATGGCCATATGCGAGAGATTCTAAGCTACGTGACCTTTGTGTCAAAGTTTATAAAGAGCAATATGGCAAGGAACCGAAGATTGATGTGATTCATGCGGGGCTGGAGTGTGGTATCTTATCTTCTAAGGTGGAAGGACTGGACTGCATTTCAATTGGACCAGATATGTCGGATGTTCATACGCCGGATGAAAAGATTAGTATCAGCTCTGTTGCAAGAGTTTGGGAGTTTTTGAAGGCGGTATTAGCTGAGAAGTAATGTTGGGAGGAATTCGATTTCGGATTCCTCTTTTTTTATAACTTTGGATTTGACGATGTGATTGCCGTAGGCAATGGGCAACGTAAGTTGCCGTCTTTCGAAGAAAGCACAGCGTCAACGAGGGAAAATCGAAGAATTTCTCGAGTCTGGAGCCCTTTTAAAAGTTCACGAAAGAATGTCTGCCCATGACAAGCCTCGAAGTTCCGCTTTACCTTAGCTCATCCACGAATATATAAGACTCCGAGGGAGTCGCCGTGTGGGGCTCGTCCCTCGCAGCCTAACATCTTCGGGATGTATCTTCGGAACGCTCCACTTACCTCGTCTTATCATGGGCAGACATTCTTTCTGAATCTTGTAAAAATTCCGGGCGGCTAAGTTTACTTGTTCGAATTTACCTACTGGCCATCTGCGATTTTCAATCCAGCAGGTAGTAACTTGCACAACTATTTTATCATTACATGCTATGTTAAACTTTCATATAGCACAATAGGTAAAACTAGCGCAGTGTTCCTTGAAATTACCAACTTAACATCTCTATGCATCCACAAAGTAGGTAAACATGCTGATGGTGACTTGGATTTTACCTGCTACATACCAAATATGTCTTACTTAGTAGGTAATTCGTTTTTACATGACATTTCTCTTACCTGCTATCTGTGCGTCTTACTATCCCGCGTAGGTAATCCTTCTAGCAAATCCCGAATCTGATGAAATGTCCGACAGATAAGTTTGCTTACTCGACTTTGCTTCGCACTCAACAAGCTAGCAAAGTTCCAGCATTCATATACGAACAGAAGAAATTAAGATATATCCTGAAACGAAAGTTAAGTGGAAGTGACGGAGAATCCGTCGTGTAGCCGTTAGGTTGTGAGGTAGGAGTCCCTCACGACGACTAGCTCAGAACCTTACGGATACTAGACTAGTCGGAGTCAATGGAGCGTTGGAGTGAAGGATATATCTTAATTTCTTCGTCCGTCTATGAACTCGATAAATCCAATGTTATCCCAACATTTTTGTGATAATTCCATGAAGAGTATTAAAAAAAGATAAAAGCCATTGCATAAATATCCATTTTTTGTATAATTGACAAGAGTAAAATGCAACAAATAGGTCGAAAGGAACAACATACATGTTTGGATATGTAATATGTAATAAAGAAGGTCTAGAACAGCAAGAACTGGACCGCTATCAAAGCTTTTACTGTGGACTCTGCAGGACATTGGGTAACAAATTTGGCTCGATGGAGCGAATTTCCCTCAGCTATGATATGACATTTTTAGCATTATTTTTGACAGCATTACATGAACCAGAAGAAAAAACATCGCAGTTCCATTGTGCGATGCATCCGATACACAAAAAGGCAGCGAATGAGAATCTTTACATTGATTACGCTGCGGATATGACGGTTGCCGTAGCATATTATAAATGTTTGGACGATTGGGAAGACGAGCACAATCATATTAGCAGGAGATATGGAAAGATTTTGGAAAAGAGTTATAAACAGGTGCAGCTCAAATATCCGAGACAGTGTGAGAGCATTGCAAGAAGTGTTCGAGAATTGAAAAATATCGAGAAAGATGGAGAAGCCAAGCCGGATGAAGCAGTGAATTGCTCTGGCCGGATGATGTCAGAACTGTTTGTTTATGAAGAAGATTTCTGGAGCAATAGTCTTCGGACTTTCGGATACGAACTTGGCAGATTTATTTATCTGATGGATGCCGCAATGGATTACAAGCAGGATTTGAAAAAAGGAAATTATAATCCGCTTATCAAGATGCAGAAAAAACCAGAGGAAATGGAAGGCATCATGGCAGGTGCCATCGGAAGGGCAACAGAGCAGTTTGAGAAGCTTCCGATTGTGCAGGATGCACATTTGATTCGGAATGTTTTATATGGTGGTGTCTGGCAGCAATATTATGCCATGCTACATGGGAAGGAGAAAAAATAATGGTGCAGGATCCGTATCAGGTGTTAGGGGTCTCGAGAGATGCCACTAAGGAAGAGATAAAGAAGGCGTATCGAAAGAAGGCGAAGGAATATCATCCAGATTTGCATCCGAATGACCCGACGGCGGCGCAGAAGATGAACGAGATAAATGAGGCATATGATATGCTGAATAACCCAGAGAAGTATAAACAGAGAGAACAACAGGCGAGCGGTTATAATCGTGGATATGGAAATCCATATGGCAGTGGCTATGGTGGCGCTTATGGAAACGGTTACGGTGGCGCGAACGGAAATGGTTATGGACAAAATTCGCAAGGTAACAATTCGTATGGAGGCTGGCAGCAGTCAAGCGGTTTTGGATATTATGATTTTGATGATTTGTTTGGATTCGGAAGAACGGAATCGCAGCCACCGAAGCCTTCACCGCAGCCGGGAGACGGCAATGATATCCGCCAGGCAATTGATTTGATTAACATGGGCCAGTATCAGTATGCAAATCAGACGTTGAACAGTATTGTGAGTGCACAGAGAAATGCAAGATGGTATTATTTGAGCGCGCTTGCAAACCATGGCCTTGGAAATTATATGTTTGCGGAGGAGCAGATTCGAAAAGCGATTCAGATGGAGCCGAACAATGAGATTTACCAGAGAACGCTCCGAAGTATGAGCCGTGCAGGAAATGCATATAACGAGGCTGGACAAGAGTACGGCAGATATGCGGAGGGAATGAATCGTATGTGTACGACATTATGTCTGATGAATTTCTTTTGCATGTTCTGTCGCTGCTAAGTTTCTAAGAGATGCAAGTGGCGAAATACAGACCATTGAATTCAGACAATGGGATTAAAATTATCGAATAAAGATTATGAGATAATAATGAGACAAAACAGAAAGAGGCAGAAAAATGAGTAAAGTAATAGGAATTGACCTTGGAACTACAAACAGCTGCGTATCCGTAGTAGAAAACGGAGAACCAGTAATCGTGCATACAGTGACAGGAAGCCGCACCACTCCAAGCGTAGTAGCATTTACCAAGAACGGAGAGCGCTTAGTTGGAGAGGCAGCAAGAAGACAGGCGGTCACAAACACAGACAGAACAATCAGTTCTGTAAAAAGACACATGGGAACGGAGTGGAGCACCCGCATCGATGGAAAAGAATACAAAGCGCAGACCATCAGCGCGATGATTTTGATGCAGCTCAAAAAAGAGGCGGAAGAATTCTTGGGAGAGCCAGTGACAGATGCGGTTATTACAGTTCCGGCGTATTTCAATGACGTCCAAAGGCAGGCAACAAAAGATGCAGGACGTATCGCAGGCTTAAATGTAAAACGTATTATCAATGAGCCAACCAGCGCTGCACTTTCTTACGGATTGAACCACGGTGAAGCACAGAAAGTCATGGTATATGACCTTGGTGGTGGAACATTTGACGTTTCTATTATAGAAATCGGAGATGGTGTCATCGAGGTGCTAGCAACTTCTGGAGACAATCATTTGGGCGGCGATGATTTTGATGCGCGTGTTGCAGATTGGATTGTGAAAAATCTCAAAACGGAAAAACATGTTGATGTTTCCAGAGATTTGGCTGCAATGCAGAGAGTGCGTGAAGCTGCGGAGACGGCGAAAAAAGAACTGTCCACATCTGATAGTACTCAGATTGTTTTGCCATATTTGACACAATCCAAAGGAGAAGCGATTCATTATGAAACGACTCTGACCCGCAGACAATTCAATGAATTGGTAAATGATTTGATTGAGAGAACAGCCGGACCAGTGCAGACAGCGCTAAACGATGCAGGAATTGCAGCATCCGAGCTTGGAAAAGTATTGCTTGTAGGTGGTTCTACGAGAATCCCAGCTGTGCAGAATAAAGTGAAATTATTGACGGGCAAAGAGCCTTCCAGAAATATTAATCCGGATGAATGTGTAGCCATGGGTGCAGCCATTCTTGGAAGTACGCTGCAGGGAAATGCACTTGTGGCAGCAGGAACCGGACAAAATCTGTTACTTTTGGATGTCACCCCTCTCAGTCTTTCTATCGAAACAGTGGGCGGTGTAGCAACTAGATTGATTGAACGAAATTCAACGCTTCCTACGAAGTATTCAAGAATATTTACAACGGTATCTCCATACCAGAAGAATGTTGAAATCCGCGTTCTTCAAGGAGAGCGTCCGATGGCAAAAGATAATAAGCTGATTGGAAAATTTGTATTAAAAGGATTAAAGCGCGGAGCAAACGGTATTCCACAGATTGATGTTACATTTGATATTGATGCGAACGGAATCCTCAAAGTTTCTGCGAGAGACGAAGTAACTGGTAAGTCAGAGTCAATCACCATCACAGCAGATGACCGTATGTCTGAAGCAGAAATTCAACAGGCGATGCGCGATGCACAGGAATACGCCGGAGCAGATAACATTCGCCGCGAGGCATTGGAAGTTGTCAGTGAGGCACAAAGTCTTCTTAACAAGACGGAGCAGAAAGTGAAAGAAGCTGGCAAACAGATGGATAAAGCGAAGCGCAAAGAGATTAAAAAAGATTGTGCTGATTTACAAAAATTGCTGGGCAAATTCCGTGTGGATAAGGTAACCGAGGAAGATTTGAATCGCATGAGGGATGCGAAGGCGAGACTGGAAATGTCGAGCGCGAGCATTTAGACTACGAAGAGATCAAGCAATCTTCAAAGCGTTGCTCGGTGTCGAGGGCTGTAACGTATTGGCTTGAATAAGTGAATTTTTGCAAATAAATTCAATAAATGAGGGCGACAGTGGAAATGCTGTCGCCCAAATTATTTCATCTAATCCCTCATAAACTGATTAATCACATACAAAACCCCATCCTCATCATTGGACTTCGTAATAAAATCAGCATTCTTTTTCACAATATCCTGTGCATTCGCCATTGCAACTCCAAGTCCTGCATACTCAATCATTGTGAGATCGTTGAAGCCATCTCCGCAGCAAATCATCTGATCGGATGTAAGCCCAACGCTGCTCAAAAGCTTTTGAAGAGAATGTGCTTTATCAATATTCTGTGGCATAACCTCCAAGAAAAATGAATCTGAACGATAGATATTTAGCAGTTTATGAAATTTTTCTTTCAAAATTCCTTCGAGTTTCTCGGCAATTGCAGGATCTCCTGTAATTAAAAGTTTATTCACTGGAAAATCCACGTATTCTGCAAAATTGTCCACTCGTTTGACTGGCAGTTTATTAATACTCGATTCTAATTCGGAATATTGATTCGGCTTAATGCCAGAAATAACTGCATCATCAGAATAAGTTAAAATATCCACGTCGAATTCTTTTACAATGTCATAGACAGTTGGAATAACGCTTGGAGGAAGCGTTTTATTGTAAATAATCTCATTCGTTGCACAATTAATAATGCGACCACCATTATAGGAGAGGATAAAGCTTCCATAATCTTGCAGATTTAATTCCTTTGCAAGCGGCAACACACCCGGAGTCGGGCGGCCAGAAGCAAGCACCACCTTTTTCCCTTGCTGTTGAATCTCAATCAAAGCTTGTTTGGTAGGCGGCGTAATTTTCTTTTCGGAGTTTGTCAGTGTACCGTCTAAATCCAGTACGAGCATTTCGTAAGTCATATTGTTACCTTTCTCTAAGAGAATCCTTTATTGACACCTTATATAAATTCTTTGTGAAAGTTTTGGCGCAAGGTTTATACAAGGGTCAAATTCTCTAAGTATGTCACAATCTCAGGGAATTCCATTCCATGAGATGCCTTTACAAGTACAGTATCTCCTTTTTGCAGAAGTTTAACGGCCTCAGCAAAGAAATCTGCTTTTGTATTAAAATGATAAACAGATGTGTTACCGCCATCAATAACATTCGTATGATCCGCAGGAATATCGGTTACAGTTTTGATGGACGCCTCTGTAATAGCAGCAGAAGCACCCTCCGCCGTGTTCTTCGAAAGTTCCCCGATACAAATCAACACATCAATCCCTTTTGCCACCGCATGGCTACCGCATCCAGCATGAAGCTCTTTCTCATTCGCCCCAAGCTCAAACATATCTCCTACGATCGCAACCGTGCGAGTGTCTGCTGTCGAAAGTACATCCAGCGATGCCTTCATAGAAACTGGATTTGCATTGTAACAGTCGTCAATAATAAGCAGCGAATCCGTAGAAATCATATTGTTACGCCCTGAAACCGGAACAAGTGCTTCGATTCCTGCCTTAATTTCGTCTACAGTCAGTCCAAGCTCTTGTCCGACTAAAGCACCAGCCAGCGCATTATATACCATGTGCTCCCCAGGAATCGGAATTACAGTTTCAATCAAGTTATCCCCAAGATGAAGTGTACAACCGATGCCTTTCAGCGACATACTGTGGATATCTGTCGCAAAAGCGTCAAACTTTGTGGATAACCCAAAGAATTTCGGCGTCTGTCCTTTGACATTCTTCACCGTAATCAGCTTGTCATCATCCCCATTTAAGATAATCTTTGCATCTGGCTGCATATAATCAAACATTTCTGTTTTCGCTTTTAAAATACCATCGCGGTCTTTCAAATTTTCCAAATGGCAAAGACCGATATTCGTAATCACACAAACGTCTGGCTGTGCCATTTTTGTCAATCGGTGCATTTCGCCAAAGTCACTGATTCCCATTTCCAAAATGGCAACTTCGTGTTCCTCACGAATATTAAAAATCGTAAGAGGAAGACCGATTTCGTTATTGAAATTACCAGCTGTTTTGAGGACGTTATATTTCTGTGAGAGAACAGAGGCAATCATCTCTTTTGTACTTGTTTTTCCAACACTTCCAGTGATTCCAACTACCTTGATACCAAGTGCTATGCGATAATGCTGGGCAATGGCTTTCATGGCAACAGGGCAGGATTCTACCAAAATATAAGGATAAGAAGCATCGTCTAATTCTTTTTCCGACAAAGTGCAAAGTGCACCTTTTTCCATGACCTGTGGAATAAAGTCGTGCCCATCCACACGAGCTCCCTTGATTGGAATAAATAAGTATCCTTCTTCAATTTTGCGGCTATCGATGGCAACACCGGTTACTTCCTGTGAAAGTTTGGAAGCATCCCCAAAGTATTGACCGCCACATGCCGCAGCGATTTCTTTTAAAGACATATGTTTCATGAGAAATCCTCCTACTTGGCGTTGTAACGCGCAAGTGATTTTTCAATAATTAATTCGCAAAGGTCTGCGTATTCGATGCCGGCAGCTTTTGCTTCTTTTGGCAGCAAACTTGCGGAAGTCATACCTGGAAGCGTGTTCATTTCCAAGCAATAAATGTCACCGTTTTCATCCAACAAGAAGTCTGCACGTGAGTATATATCTAATTTCAAAGATTTAAATGCAAGTTCAGTTGCTTTTTGAATCCTTGCAGCAACTTCATCTGGAATCTGTGCAGGGCAAATCTCTTCTGTAGCACCTGCCTGATATTTGTTGGAATAATCAAACCATCCTGTTTTCGGAATGATTTCGATTACAGGAAGCGCTTTTCCATCGATAATACCGCAGGCAAATTCGCGGCCTTTGATGTATGGCTCAATGACAACTTCATCTTCATAAGAAAATGATTTTTCAATCGCTGCTTTGTATTCAGCATCTGTATTTACAATATAGACACCGATACTGGAACCGCCAGAGCATGGCTTCACAACGACCGGAAGCGACAAGCCAAGTTCAGCCAGAGGTGTGTCTTTCTTTTCTTTTTTCAAAGCCGTACCTAGTGGAGTTGGAACGCCAGACATTTTGAAAATCTGTTTAGCAATCCCTTTGTCCATGGCAAGGGCACTGCCTAAGTAATTAGGACCAGTGTATTTGATGCCTAAAATGTCAAATGTAGCTTGTAATTTTCCATTTTCCCCGACGTCACCGTGAAGTCCCATAAATACGATATCGGCTAAGCGGCAGATTTCAACCACATTTGGTCCCAAGAAACAGTCAGACTGATCTTCACGCGATGCTTTGATAGCGTCCAGGTCCGGTTCGGTAGTTTTAATGCCTTCGGCAATTTCAAGCCCTGCCCCTGGGAGGGTAAATACTTCTTCTAATTTATCAGAATCGTAAGGGAATCCCAAGAATACATCTAATAAAAATGCATCGTGTCCTTTTTCTCTTAAAGTCTTGCAGATTCCTGCACCAGAAGTGAGAGATACGTCACGTTCTGTGCTTAATCCTCCAGCTAATACAACAATTTTCATAATCTTTATACTCCTTTATTTATTAGCCAACGCTCATTTGATTCAGTAAGCGTTGTTTTTCATCATACAATTTCTGTGATAAATCCACATAAACGCGGTGTGGGTTGAAGAGACGTTTTGTTTCATCCCACAGGGTTTCTTTTTCCTGACGGCAGTATTCTGCAATTTCCATAACGGATGGTGATTCGTAAACGCATTCGCCATTGATAAATACTGGATACAGGATTTCACGGATTGTATAAGTGCCGCCTGCAAGTTTTGTCTTCTTCCAAGTTGCAAGTGGGTCAAATAACAGTAAGTCTTCATTTTCATCAAATGTTTCGTCCACAAAGCAAATGAGGTCGGCGCGCATCTTACCTGTTTCTTTATCATAAATACGATAAATCGTCTTGTTACCAGGGTTAGTAATCTTTTCTGTATTTTCAGAAAGCTTAATCTTTGACTGGAATGTACCGTCTGGTTGTTTGATAGCTGCTAATTTGTAAACACCGCCAAAGGATGGACAGTCTTTAGAAGTAATCAGGTTCGTACCTACGCCCCAAGAAGTAATCTTCGCACCCTGCACTTTCAAATCGTGAATCAAAAGTTCATCCAAATCATTGGAAGCGGAGATGACAGCATCTTCAAATCCAGCTGCGTCTAACATTTTACGCGCTTTCTTAGAAAGATATGCAAGGTCACCGCTGTCAAGACGGATTCCATAGTTGGTAAGTTCAATACCGGATTCGCGCATCTCTGTAAATACTTTGATCGCATTTGGCACACCTGATTTGATGGTGTCGTAAGTGTCTACCAAAAGTGTGCATGCGTTTGGATAAAGATTTGCATATGTTTTAAATGCAGTATATTCATCTGGGAAACTCATAATCCAGCTGTGAGCATGAGTTCCTTTTACAGGCACGTCAAACATCTCGCCGGCGAGCACGTTGGAAGTACCGATACATCCGCCAATCATGGCAGCTCTTGCTCCATAGAGACCAGCATCTGGACCTTGTGCACGGCGAAGTCCAAATTCCATAACACCGTCACCTGAAGCTGCATA
Organism: Tyzzerella sp.; assembly: GCA_017472665.1. Taxonomy (GTDB): domain Bacteria; phylum Bacillota; class Clostridia; order Lachnospirales; family Lachnospiraceae; genus Faecalimonas. The sequence continues at coordinate 13,912 of JAFUOS010000001.1, forward strand.
TACCACGCGGGCAGCTTTTGTTGCAATCAAAGACTGGTGATTTACAATGTTTAAAATCGCTGTTTCAATCAGCTGCGCTTCCATAATAGGAGCCACAACTTTCAAAAGTGGTTCTTTTGGAAATACAACGGTTCCTTCCGGAATCGCATAAATATCACCGCTAAAGTGGAATCCACTTAAATAATGTAGGAAATCGTCGCTGAAGATTTTTAAACTGCGAAGATAAGCAACATCATCATAAGTGAAGTTTAAGCCTTTAATATAATCAATTACTTGTTCTAAGCCGGCTGCGATGGAGTAGCCGCTCTTGTTTGGATTTGAGCGAAAGAATACGTCAAAAACAACGGTTTCGTTTTCTCCACGTTCAAAATATCCTTGCATCATGGTTAGTTCGTATAAATCGGTTAATAAGGTAAGATTTCTGTTATTCATTTTTCTCGCTCCTTGTAAAAATTATAGGGCCGAGCCTCGGAAACCTATGGTTCCCGAGGTCGCTTCGCTCGTCAAATGCACAAATATATAGATGTTTATGCAAGCATCACATCTATATATCTGCACACTTGGCTCTGCCCTTTGCGGATATTATAGCACTGCATATGCAAAAAGTAAATTTCAAAGTGAATTTCAAAAACATTGCCTTTCTCTTTATCCTTCGGTATAATAAGAAATATGTTACCAAAAGAGGAAAGAGGATAAAAGTTATGAGCACAGCGACATTAACTCGAACATCGGGAATTTTACTTCATCCAACATCCATTCCATCGCCATACGGCATCGGAGACATGGGGATTGAAGCGTATGAATTTATTGATTTTCTGCAAAAATCAGGACAGCATTTGTGGCAGACATTGCCGCTTACACCGACTGGTTTTGGGGATTCTCCATATCAAAGTTTTTCTGCGTTTGCAGGGCAGCCGCTTATCATCAGCCCGGCGTTTATGGCAGAATTGGAGTTAATAAAGGAAGAAGACCTGGCGGATTGTCCGGCAGGAGATGGGAAATTCGTGGACTATGGAACGATTATTCCATGGAAAACAAAGATTTTAAAATTAGCATTTGAAGGCTTCGCGAAGACAACAGATAAAGAATTGTTGGCAGAATATGAAGCTTTCTTGAAAGAAAATGCATTTTGGCTGGAAGACTATGCACTCTTCATGTCATGCAAAGAAAAACATAGCGGTCAGAGCTGGCTTTCTTGGGAAGAAGAATACCGCAAACCAACCAAAGTTGTAAAAGCCAAGATGCTCAAAGAGTTTGCAGAAGATATGAAATATTATTATTTCGTGCAGTTTATGTTCTTCAAACAATGGACACAATTAAGATATTATGCCAATGAAAAAGGCGTGAAGATTATCGGAGATATGCCGTTATTCATGTCACTCGACAGCGCAGATGTATGGGCAAATCAAGGATTATTCCAATTAGATACGAAAGGTCATCCACTGGCAGTAGCAGGAGTTCCACCAGATTATTTCTCCGCAACTGGTCAGCTTTGGGGGAATCCACTTTATGATTGGAAAGCACACAAAAAAGAAAATTACAAATGGTGGGTTTCAAGAATCAGCAATCAATTGAAATTGGCTGATTATGTGCGTATCGACCATTTCCGCGGACTGGACGAATACTGGTCAGTTCCAGCGGGAGAAGAAACTGCCATGAATGGAAAATGGGAACCGGGTCCGAAGGATGATTTGTTCCTTGCAATTGAAAAGGAACTTGGAGAGGGACTTCCGATTATTGCAGAAGATTTGGGAACGATTACGCAGGAAGTGCGCGATTTGCGCGACCGCTTCAATCTGCCTGGTATGAAGATTCTCCAGTTTGGGTTTGAGGCGACGGATGAAAGCTCATTCTTGCCACATCAATTTAAAACGACAAATTGTGTATGTTATACGGGAACGCATGATAATGATACGACAAAGGGCTGGTATGAGACTGCTTCAGAGTATGCAAAAGACAAAGTACGTTGTTATATGAACACCGACGGAAGCAGCATTCACTGGGATTTTCTTCGCACTTGTTTGGGAACGGTTGCGGCATATGCGATTATTCCACTGCAGGATGTGCTTGGAGTAGGAAAAGAAGGGCGTATGAATACGCCGGGTGTTGCTGTGAAAAACTGGGCATGGCGTTATGAGGAGGATGCGCTTTCTGACGGACTCGCTGAGGGGCTGAGGAGAACGACACGTTTGTATGGTAGATAAATGTGCGAAAAAGGGGCGGTTTTGTGTCCTAAAGGAGACACTTGCGTGTCAGAAAGAACGCATGGGAGTGACCTTGAGGGTATATACAAAAAAATCTGTGCTCTATACCCTTAAAAAGCCAAAAAAATGATAAATTTAACTGTTTTTAAGTGGCTTTTTTCGATATAGAGAAAAACATTTCCAGAATACCCCCCACTTTACATGCAATCTAGGGTATAACTAGAAAGTTTTGGTGTATATAGAAAGAAGGAATTCGACATATGATTAGATTTATAATAGCCGCAACATTTTTAGTGCTATTTTTGCTGGTTTCTTACATTTTATTTTTCGTAGAATGGATTATTGGAAAAATCAGTAAGAAAGCGAAGGATTACAGTTCACTTCGCATCGTACAATGGGGATTTTCTGTAATTTTGAAACTCAGCGGCCTACGATTGACAATAAAAGGCAAAGAAAATATTCCAGATGAACCGGCACTTTTTGTAGCCAACCATAGAAGTTATTTCGATATCCTGATTATGTACGTGCAATGTGAGCGACTTACCGGATTTGTGGCGAAGGATTCAATTGAGAAGATTCCATCACTTCGTGTATGGATGAGATATCTGTACTGCTTGTTCCTCAAACGTGATGATCCAAGAGCCGGCATGAAAATGATTCTGCAGGCGATCGAGTATATTAAGCAGGGCGTTTCGATTTGCATTTTCCCAGAGGGCACGAGAAATAAAGGGGAAGAGTTGAGCCTGCTTCCATTTAAGGAAGGTTCGTTTAAGATTGCGACGAAGGCGGGCTGTCCGATTGTTCCGGTTTCGATTAATAATTCATCTGAGATTTTTGAAAATCATGTGCCGAAGCTTAGGAAGACGCATGTGATATTGGAGTATGGTACGCCGATTTATCCTAAGGAACTTTCGAGGGAAGAGCAGAAGAGTATGGGGGCGAAGTGCCAGGAGATTATAGAGAAGACAATTAAAGAAAATGCAGCGCTTGTGTAAGCGGATTGGAGTAAGGTGTCGCACTGTGAAGGTGTGGCACTTTTTTAAAACGGACGATAAGGAGCAGTGGTAAAATCATGCAAACGGGGCAACATGCCCCTAAAGTGAATACACAAGAAGTTATCCACATTATCAACAAAAAAATTGACTTATGTAATTCAATTATTTTTGCTACCACAGATTTACAAGATATGATAAAATGGAAAGGAAGAACAAGATGAGTCATAAGAAAAGTTTACAAGAATTAACATTTAAAGATAACTTCATGTTTGGTGCGGTTCTTTTAGACCCAGAGAATTGTAAGGGGATATTAGAACGAACCATTGGTACTAAGATTGAGCGTGTAGAAGTCAGTAAAGAGAAAAGCATTGTCTATAATCCAGAATATAAAGGGATTCGCTTAGACGCATATGCAAAGGACGAAAATCAAACTAGGTACAATGTAGAGATGCAGGTTTTACAGAAACCAGCGTTGCAAAAACGGACGAGATACTACCATGGGCAGATTGATATGGAGATTTTGCTTACAGGTGTGGGATACGAGGAACTTCCTGATACGTATGTCATATTTATATGTGACTTTGATCCTTTTCACAAAGGCAAGTATCGTTACACGAAACAGACCATTTGTAAGGAAGTGCCGGAGCTTGAGATGGACGACGGAGCGCATACGATTTTTCTTAGCACCAAAGGAACCAATGAAGGGGAAGTACCAGAAGAGTTGGTGAAATTTCTAAAATTTGTTGGGGCGAAGCCTTCAGACAGTGAGAAAGATTTTGAAGATGCATTTATCAAAAGACTGCAGAAATCTATTCGGGAAGTGAAGGCGAGCCGTGAAATGGGGGCAAGGTATATGACATTTCAGGAATTGTTAAAAGATGAACGCGCTGCGGGAAAAGCAGAAGGAAAAGCAGAGGAAGTGTTGGAGTTTCTTCAAGAGCTGGGAACAGTATCCAATGACCTTAAAATGTGTATTATGACCGAAACGGATTTGGAACGATTAAAAAAATGGGTTAAGCTAGCAGCAAGGTCTACGTCGCTTGATGAATTTATAAATAAGATGAAGGAGTAAAAGTAATGAATAGATGTATTACTATTTGGAACAGAAAAGAGGTATATCTGACCAGGGATTTGAATGCAGTACATGACATTTTATCAAAGCATGGCATTGATTACATAACAAGAACAAATAGTATTACAAATTTAGGAAGACATCATGGGACTCCTAATATTAAAGCAGATTATGCATATGAATATAGAATCTATGTTCACAAGCATGATTATGAATTTGCGAAAGATTTATTAAAGTAATAGTGACAAGATTAGCCAGGTTCTGAATTGAGCCTGGCTCTTATTCTGTGCCAAGCATGACATGAATCCAGTTTTAAAAATACCACCTAGTTCTATTCCTACCCCCTCCTGTATACAATATAAAGAAATAACAGGCGAGGAACGCAATGAAAAAAATCCTTTCAACCATATTATCCCTCTGCATCCTCTTTTCCCTCTGTGCCTGCTCCGCTAAAGAGCTCGCCACCGAGAAAATCCAGGATATAGACTTCACCGTAACCGAAGAAAAAAACATCCCCGAAGAACTCCTGACCATGATAGAAGAAAAAGGCACCTCCCCGTTCAAACTGACCTACGCCGACCAAGGCGCCCTCTACATCGCCGAAGGCTACGGAGAGCAGGCGACCAGCGGCTACAGCATCGAAGTCAAGGAATGTTTTGAAACGAAAAATGCCATTTATGTACATACGAACCTAATCGGACCATCCAAAGAGGAAAAGATTGTGGAGGCAAAAACCTATCCATACATCGTAATCAAATTAGAATTCATTGATAAGAATGTGGTGTTTCAGTAAAGGAGAATCGATATGGAGTTCATGACAAGAGAAATTCAAACAAATCAGATGGGAAAGAAGCTGATAGACCAGTTTATGCTGGATGAAGACTACAACGTACCGGACAGCAAGCGAGACGTGCAGCGTATCGTGGTCGGTGAAGGAAAAGTAAAAATAGACGAAGTGAAGCCGGTAGAAAATTATATCCGTGTCAGTGGAAAAATGGAGTTTCAAGTGTTGTATGTAGGCGAAGGCCTGGAACCGTCACTCTGCTGCCTGGAAGGGAAAATTCCATTTGAGGAAATGGTGTACACAGAGGATAAAGAGGGGGTTTACGACGTGCAGGATGCAAGGGTAGAATTGCAGACCATGATGATTCATTCTCGAAAATTGCGTCTAAAAGCAATGATTGAGCTACAGTTGGAATCGGAAAAACAGATGATGGAAGAGATTCCGACGGACATCGATTGCAGCACGACACTTTATAAAAAGAAGAAACCGATTGACTTGTTAAAACTGCACACGTCCAAAAGAGATACCTATCGCATAAAAGAAGAGCTTTCCTTGCCAGGAACAAAGGAAACTATCGGAACCATGCTTTGGAGCGACGTAGCTAATCGCAAATTAGATACAAAATTAGTGGCAGATGAGATGCAGATTCTGGGCGAACTGCTTGTTTTTTGTTTCTATGAATCTCCGGATGGGAAGATTGACTGGATAGAGCAAATTGTGCCGTATCAGGGAAAAGTGGAATGCTACGGTGCCGACGAAAACATGTATCATCAGGTGCGTGCAAATCTGGAGGATGTAATTACAGACGTGCGTATGGATGAAGATGGAGAAGTGCGAGTAATCGGAATCGAAGGCACTCTAAAACTTAGCATCGCCATTTACGAAGAAGAGCAGATGGATGTTCTGGAAGATGTATATTCTCTGGAAAAACAGTGCAAATTAGAGAGAAAAGAAGTCTCTTATGAGCAGTTGATTTTGCAGAACCATTCCAAATGCAAAGTGGCAGAGCGACTGGCACTTCCAGAACTGAAAAATGATATCCTGCAAATCTGCCACAGCAGCGGAAATGTCCAGGTAGACCATGTGCAAATGCAGGAAGATGGCATCCGTGTAGAAGGCGTGTTACATATCAGTTTTCTGTATGTAAAGGCAAATGACGAAGTGCCATTTGACACATGGCAGGGTGTAGTACCATTTTCTTATTTAATTGAGTGCAAAGATACTTCGGAAAATATGAACTATCACATTTCCAGCATTTTAGAACAGCTTAGTGTCGGGCTTCTTGGCGGCGATGAAGTGGAAGTGAAGGCAGTACTCGCATTTCACTGCTTTTTTCGCAAAGCAGTGAAGACAGAAATGATTAGTGATTTGAAATTAGAACCGATTGATATGAGTGAAATGGAAAAGCGTCCGGGCGTGATTGGCTACATTGTAAAAGAGGGCGATGAACTCTGGACTTTGGCAAAACGTTACAGCACCACCATGGATGGCATCCGGGAAGTGAATGATATGGCAGATGATAAGTTAAAAGTCGGTGATCGGATATTGATTTTCAAGGAAAATATGAGTATACTGTAGGTATAATGTATACAAGATACAGAAAAAATACAACATTTCAGAAAACCATCGAGGAAATCTTTCAGAAGATCTATTAGAAAATCAGAATGGGAAATTTTTTGAAATGTGTAGGAGGAAGCAAGATGAGTGACACCTTGAAATTAAAGGCCCTTGCCAAAATTAATTTAGGATTGGATGTACTGGGAACGCGAGAAAACGGTTATCACGACGTTCGTATGGTAATGCAGACAATTTATCTGTACGACAACGTGACTCTGCAAAAGACAGAAGAACCAGGGATTCAATTGACAACGAATTTATTCTACCTTCCGGTGGATGAAAAAAATATTGCATATAAAGCGGCAAAAATATTGATGGACGAATTCCAGATTCCAGGCGGTGTCAAAATCGATTTGGATAAACACATTCCGGTGGCAGCCGGCATGGCAGGCGGAAGCTCCAACGCGGCAGCGGTGCTGGTTGGAATGAACCGATTATTCCATTTGGGTCTTAGTGAACAGGAACTCATGGACCGCGGTGTACAGCTTGGCGCAGATGTACCATATTGTGTGATGAGAGGAACGGTGCTGGCAGAGGGTATCGGAGAAATTCTGACGCCCCTTGCTCCGCTTCCAAAATGTTATATATTAGTGGCAAAACCGAACATCAGTGTATCGACCAAAACCGTGTACGAAAAACTGGATGCCCATGAAATCGAGGACCATCCAGATATTGACGGTGTGATTGCAGGATTGGAAGCCGACGATTTAAAAAAAGTAGCCGATTCTATGGGAAATGTATTGGAACGTGTCACGATAGAAGATTATCCAATTATCGAAGATATCAAAACAGCTATGAAAGAAGCAGGCGCGCTGAATGCTATGATGAGCGGAAGCGGCCCGACCGTGTTTGGCATATTTGAAGAGAAAAAGATTGCAAAACAGGCACAGCAGAAGATAAGAAAACTCGGACTTACAAAACAGGTATACGTGGTGAATGTACACAACAGCAGGAGGAAATAGCATGGGAACGAACTTCGAATTGAACATGAACGATTTTTTGCCGCTTCGCGATGTGGTGTTTAATACACTTCGTCAGGCAATTTTGCGCGGAGAACTGCAGCCGGGGGAACGACTTTTGGAAATTCATCTGGCAAATAAGCTTGGAGTAAGCCGTACTCCGATTCGTGAAGCAATGCGGAAACTGGAGTTGGAAGGTCTTGTGCTGATGATTCCGAGAAAAGGAGCGGTTGTGGCAGAGATTACGGAAAAGAGTCTGCGCGACGTCTTGGAAGTAAGAAAAGCTTTGGAAGAATTGGCTGTGAAGCTTGCTTGCGAAAAGATTCAGGACGAAGAAATCGACGAATTGAAAGCAGCAGCAAAAGAATTCGAAAATGCGCTGAAATCAGGTGATGTGACTGTATTTGCAGAGGCGGATGTGAAATTCCATGACATTATTTACCGTACAACAGATAATCAGAGACTGATTCAGCTTCTTTACAATTTACGAGAGCAGATGTACCGCTATCGTGTGGAATATTTGAAACGGAAAGATTCTCACGAAGTTTTACTCGCGGAACATCAAAGAATTATTGAGACAATCGAAAGACAAGATGAAAAGAGTGCGGTAGAAGCAGTTTGCACACATATTGATAATCAAGTAGAAGCAGTGTCAGACACGATTCGTACAAAGAAATAAATTACATGGAATAAATTTAAAAAAAATGTGCATACTCCAACTAACAAAAGTTGGAGGTACATAAACATGAAAATCAAAATAAAGAAAAAACAAATTGTCTGTACGATACTTGCCTTGCTCATTGCAACATGCACAAGCGGCATTCTCACGGAAGCCAAGGTGGTAAAAGTGCAGGAAAAAATGGCAGATGAAGTTTTCCGTTTTCACGTCCTTGCAAACAGTGACAGCGAAGAAGACCAAGCATTAAAAATGCTGGTGAAGGAAAATGTCATTGCCTATATGAAGGAGGAACTGCCAGAATCCGAGAGTGTCGAAATGACGAAAAACTGGGCAGCTTTCCATTTGGAAGAAATTGAAGCAGTGGCAACGGAAACATTGCAAAAAGAAGGCTGTAGTGATTCCGTTCACGCTGAAGTAACAAACTGCTATTTTCCAGATAAAACTTACGGAGATATAACATTCCCGCAAGGATATTATGATGCGCTCCGCATTGAAATCGGGGAAGCGAAAGGGCAGAACTGGTGGTGCGTACTGTATCCAAATCTGTGTTTTGTAGATGCGATACATGCAGTTGTGCCGGACGAAGGGAAAGAAGAATTAAAAGAAGTGCTGGATGAGGAAGAATATGAAATGGTGACGGCGACGTCAAAGTTCAAAATCAGGTGGTTCTTTTTCCGATAGTACTTGTGGAGGAACGGAATGACAGAGTTTTTGGTAAAACATTTTGTGAAAGATTATAAAGAAATAGAGAAGATGTCTGTGCGTACTTCCTACGGAGTGTTAGCAAGTATCGTGGGCATCTTTTGCAATGTGCTTTTATTTGCGGTCAAGTTTACAGTTGGAGCCCTGATGCGCAGTATCTCAGTCATGGCAGATGGGTTTAACAACTTGTCGGACGCAGGATCATCGATCATCAGTTTTATTGGAGTAAAGATGGCCAACAAGCCAGCGGATGAGGAGCACCCATTCGGACATGGAAGAATGGAATATATCGCGGCACTTGTGGTCGCATTCCTTGTAATTGAAGTGGGATTATCCTTTTTTAAGGATGGAATTGAGAAAATCAGAGACCCACGTGAACTGCAGTTTCATTTAATCCCGTTACTGATTTTGATTTTGTCAGTGGGCATAAAATTGTGGCTGGGATTATTTAATAAAAAGCTGGGTACTAAAATCAATTCAAAAGTGATGCTTGCGACATCTGCGGATTCTATGGGCGATGTGATTACGACGACAGCAACGATTGCATCCATTCTGGTATTTAAAGTGTTTGGAATCAACATTGATGGTTTGGTCGGAATCGGCGTATCGCTGGTAGTTATGTGGGCAGGTATCGGAATTGCAAGAGACACCCTGGAACCACTTCTTGGAGAAGCTGTTCCGAAAGACGTATACGAAAAAATCACGAAATTTGTAGAGAGCCGCGAAGGTGTTTGTGGCACACACGATTTGATTGTACATAACTATGGACCGGGAAGAAGCATGGCTTCTCTCCATGTAGAAGTTCCAAATGATGTGGACATTGAGCTGTCCCATGAGATTATCGACCGCATTGAACGGGAAGCTCTGAAAGAAATTGGCATCTATCTTGTCATTCATATGGATCCGATTGAGACAAAAAATGAGGAGACGCTGCGTACAAGAAAGCAGGTGGAAAGCACCTTAGCCGAGCTGGATGCGCGTGCAAGTATTCACGATTTTCGTATGGTGGCCGGGGAGAATCAAATCAACCTGATTTTCGACATGCTGGTTCCGATTCAGTATGATAAAGAACACAAAAAAATGCTTTGTCAGGAGCTGAGGAAGCGAATGCATGAAATTGACGAGAGATATCAATGTGTGATTGTTGTAGAAAGTGGTTATATTGCGGAGGAAAAATAAATGTACAAAATAGATACAAAAGTACGCTACAGTGAATGTGGAGAAGACGGCACACTGAAATTAGCAGCACTTCTTAATTATTTTCAGGACTCAAGTAGTGCCCATTCTGAGTCGCTTGGCGTTGGAATGGATTATTTAAAAGAAAAGAGATGTGTGTGGATTCTAAATTCATGGCAGGTTGTCATCGAGCGACTGCCAAAAGTCCATGAGGCAATAGAGATAACGACATGGCCGACTGGATTTAAAGGGGTGTTTGGCCCGAGAAATTTCTGCATGAAAACTCAGGATGGGGAGATGCTGGCATATGCAAACACTTTGTGGGTTCATATGGATTTGGACAAACAGCGCCCTATCAAACCAGATGAAGAACAGATGGCAATTTATGGGATAGAACCCCCGCTTGAAATGGAGTATGCCCCTCGTAAAATAAAATTGCCGGATGATGCGGTAGTGGTTGACACATTTTCTGTACGCAAGTATCATATTGATACAAACAGTCATGTAAACAATGCCCAGTACGTGCAGATGGCACTAGAAGCCGTGCCAGATGCATTTCAAATACGGGAAGTGCGTGTAGAGTACAAGAAATCAGCCGTGTATGGAGATACTATTGTTGTAAAAAAAGCGGTAGAGGAAGATCGAATTGTTGTGGAACTCTGCAGCTTAAAAGATGAGGTTTATGCGACGGTGGAACTCTTGCCAAAGCAGGCGTAGTAGAGCGGGTATGACAGAGCTATAAAGCAGCAAAGAGCAGTAAGGCATATTTGTTTTCATATGCCGGATTCTGACAAATGATAGGAGAATGAGATGAAATTAGGGAAAAAACAGGTTTTAACTGTAGTAAAAAAAGTAGATTTTGGTGTGTATCTGGGAAGTGATGAAGAAAGAGTGCTTCTCCCGAAAAAACAGGTTCCAGCAGGGATTGAGCCAGGCGACCCGGTAGAAGTATTTTTATATAAAGATTCGGATGACAGACTCATTGCAACGACCAATGAGCCAAAGATTGAGCTGGGAGAACTCGCGGTGCTTGATGTTGCCGACACTGGGAAATTTGGTGCATTTTTAGATTGGGGATTGGAGAAAGATTTATTCCTGCCATTCAAACAGCAGACAGCGAAAGTAGAAAAAGGGGACAAATGTCTTGTATCACTTTACATCGATAAGAGTCAGCGCCTGTGCGCAACGATGAAGGTCTATGAGTTGTTGAGTAAAGAATCGCCATATCAAAAAGATGATGAAGTAGAAGGAATTATCTATGATATCAGTGACAATTTTGGAACCTTCGTGGCAGTAGACAATCAATTTTCGGCACTGATTCCAAAGAAGGATTCTTTTGGAAACTTTAGAGTGGGACAAACTGTACACGCACGTGTGGCAGCAGTAAAGCCGGACGGGAAGCTGGATTTGAGCGTGAAAGACAAGATTCCGATGCAGATGGACAAGGATGCAGAAATGATTTTGAAGAAAATGGAAAAGAATGGTGGAATGCTTCCGTTTACAGATAAGGCAGATCCAGAGATTATTAAAAAAGAGTTTGCCATGAGCAAAAATGCATTTAAACGTGCAGTTGGCAGATTACTGAAAGAAAACAAGATTGAAATTACAGAAAAAAATATCGTGATTCGTAGAAAGTGAGAAATATGAGTTTTGCACATTTACACGTCCACACAGAATACAGTCTGTTGGACGGCTCCAATAAGATAAAAGAATATGTTTCCAGAGTTAAAGAACTTGGGATGAACAGCGCAGCAATCACAGACCACGGCGTTATGTATGGGGTGATTGATTTTTATCGTGCCGCAAAAGCAGCAGGGATTAAGCCAATTTTGGGCTGTGAAGTTTATGTCGCTCCGGGGTCACGCTTTGAAAAAACGCCGGGAACAACAGATGACAGATATTATCATTTGGTTCTCTTGGCGGAAAATCAAAAGGGATATGAAAATCTGACGAAGATTGTATCGAAAGCATTTGTAGAAGGATATTATTACAAACCACGTGTCGATATGGAACTTTTGGAAGAATACCATGAAGGCATCATTGCGCTCAGCGCATGTCTTGCCGGGGAAGTGCAGAAGAATCTGCAGAGAGCCATGTATCAGGAAGCATTTGCAGCGGCAAAACGATACGAAGACATTTTCGGAAAAGGAAACTTCTTTTTGGAATTACAGGACCATGGTATGCAGGAGCAGACGATGGTCAACCAGCAGCTTTTACGCCTTTCAGAAGAAACGGGCATTGAACTGGTAGCAACAAACGATGTGCATTACACTTACGCGGAGGATGAGAAACCGCACGATATCCTGCTCTGTATTCAGACTGGGAAAAAATTGGACGACGAAAACCGTATGCGTTACGAAGGCGGCCAGTATTACGTCAAATCTGAAGAAGAAATGAAAGCATTATTCCCATATGCGCTTCAGGCAATTGAAAATACACAGAAGATTGCCGACCGTTGCTATGTGGAAATCGAATTTGGTGTGACAAAACTTCCAAAGTATGATGTGCCGGACGGTTACACATCCTGGGAATATCTAAATAAATTATGTTTTGAAGGCTTGCAGAAACATTATGGGACTGCGACTGAAGAACCAAAACAGGAATTAAAAGACAGACTTACTTATGAACTTGGTGTCATCCAAAAGATGGGGTATGTTGACTATTTTCTTATCGTATGGGATTTCATCAAATATGCGAGAGACAATGATATCATGGTAGGACCAGGCCGTGGTTCCGCAGCCGGAAGTATCGTTTCTTATTGTCTTGGAATCACGAATATTGATCCGATTAAATATCAGCTGCTGTTTGAACGTTTCTTGAACCCTGAGCGTGTATCCATGCCCGATATCGATATTGACTTCTGTTTTGAACGTAGACAGGAAGTTATCGATTACGTAGTGCGAAAATATGGTGCAGACCGCGTGGTACAGATTGTTACCTTTGGTACGTTGCAGGCAAAAGGAGTTATCCGCGATGTAGGACGTGTTATGGACTTGCCATATGCGTTTGTAGACAGCATTGCGAAAATGATTCCACAGGAACTCAATATTACACTGGATAAAGCATTAGACATGAACAGCGAGTTGAAGTCGCTCTATGAGTCGGACGAGCAGGTGAAGACCCTGATTGATATGTCAAAACGTCTCGAAGGTCTTCCACGCCATTCTTCTATGCATGCAGCTGGCGTTGTAATCAGCCAGAAATCAGTAGACGAATATGTGCCGTTGTCTCTTGGATCAGATGGTTCCGTTACGACACAATTTACGATGACGACCTTGGAAGAACTGGGACTTCTGAAAATGGACTTCCTTGGTCTTCGTACGCTCACCGTAATTCAAAATGCAGTGCAGTTAGTAGAAAAGAATACAGGAAAGAAAATTGACATTGACCATATCAATTATGATGACAAAGCAGTCTTAGATTCCATCGGAACAGGTAAAACGGATGGGGTATTCCAGTTGGAAAGTGCTGGTATGAAGAGCTTCATGAAGGAGCTGAAACCACAGAGTCTGGAAGATATTATCGCGGGTATTTCTCTGTATCGTCCGGGCCCAATGGACTTTATTCCGCAGTATATCCGCGGGAAAAATGACCCAGCATCGATTACATACGATTGCCCACAGTTAGAGCCGATTCTAGCACCGACTTACGGTTGTATCGTATACCAGGAGCAGGTAATGCAGATTGTGCGTGACCTTGCCGGTTATACCCTTGGACGAAGCGATTTGGTACGACGTGCCATGTCCAAGAAAAAGGGCGATGTCATGCAGAGAGAACGCCAGAACTTCGTGTATGGTAATCCAGAAGAAGGCGTACCAGGCTGTATCGCGAACGGCATCAGCGAGCAGGTTGCCAATAAAATTTATGACGAAATGCTTGATTTTGCAAAATATGCATTCAATAAATCTCATGCGGCTGCTTACGCGGTAGTTGCATACCAGACAGCTTATTTGAAATACTATCATCCGGTAGAATTTATGGCGGCACTTATGACTTCCGTGATTGATAATCCGGGAAAAGTGGCAGAATATATTTATACCTGTCGACAAATGGGGATCGAAATCCTACCTCCGGACATTAACGTGGGAGAAGGTCGATTTTCAGTAGATGGGGGCAACATCCGTTACGGTCTTGCAGCAATTAAGAGTATCGGTCGCCCTGTGATTGACGCAATTGTTGCCGAGCGTGGGCAGAATGGTCCGTTTAAGCATCTGAAAGATTTTATCGAACGTTTATCTGGAAAAGAGGTCAATAAACGAACGATAGAAAGTTTTATCAAAGCAGGGGCGCTGGACAGTCTGCATGGTGCTAGAAAACAGTTTATGATGATTTACATCAAGATTCTGGACCAGGTAAATCAAGAGAAAAAATACTCGATGACAGGTCAGATGACTTTGTTTGACATGGTGAGCGATGATCAAAAGAAAGAGTTTGAAATCCCGCTTCCGAATGTAGGAGAGTATGAGAAAGAAACGCTTCTTGCCTTCGAAAAAGAAGTGCTCGGTATTTATATCAGCGGCCATCCAATGCAGGAATATGAAGAAAAATGGCGCAAAAGCATTACGGCAACGACGGGAGATTTCCAGATTGATGAAGAAACCGGACGTACAAAGGTACGGGAAGGCGCAAAGAAAATTATCGGCGGCATGATTACCGCAAAGACGATTAAGCATACAAAAACCGGAAAACCGATGGCGTTCCTTACAATCGAAGATTTGCTGGGAACGGTAGAAGTAGTCGTATTTCCGAAAGACTACGAAAAGAATCGTGCTTATCTGAATGAAGATTCCAAAGTCTTTGTGAAAGGACGTGTATCGGAAGAGGACGATAATGCAAGTAAATTGATTTGCGAATCTATTATTCCGTTTGAACAGGTGAACTGCGAAGTGTGGATTCAATTTCCAGATATTGCGTCCTACACAGCAGAGGAAGCAAACCTTTTCGAAATGCTGAAATTCAGTGAAGGAAATGACAGCGTGATTATTTATTGCGCAAAAGAAAAGGTAATGAAACGCCTGCCGGCAAACCGCAATATCCATGTGGAATCGGCACTTTTAGAACAATTGAATCATTATTTTGGGGAATCTAGAGTAAAAGTAGTTGAAAAAGCGATTGCAAACATTTGATGAATGTTATAAAATTGTCTCGAAATAGGAACATTTTGACTGACATAGAAAAACTGGAGGAAAAGTTATGAGCAGCGAAAAAAATACAACACAACCAATTAAAACAATCGGTGTATTGACAAGTGGTGGAGATGCACCAGGTATGAACGCAGCAATCCGTGCGGTAGTAAGAACAGCTTTAGCGAAAGGACTCAACGTATGGGGAATCCGTCGTGGTTATCATGGCCTTCTGAGAGAAGAACTGATTCCGATGACTGGAAGAGACGTTGCAGATACCATTCAGCGTGGCGGTACCATTCTTCAGACGGCAAGAAGTCAACAGATGCGTACAGAAGAAGGACAGTTAAAAGCAGCTGGCGTTCTGAAAAAATATGGAATTCAAGGATTAGTCGTAATCGGTGGAGACGGTTCTTTTGCAGGTGCACAGAAACTTTCTCAATACGGAATTAATGTCATTGGTGTTCCGGGAACAATTGACCTTGATATCGCATGTACAGAATATACGATTGGGTTTGATACAGCAGCGAATACAGCGATGGAAGCTATCGACAAAATTCGCGACACTTCGACATCACACGAAAGATGCAGTATCGTAGAAGTAATGGGTAGAGATGCCGGATATCTTGCATTATGGTGTGGTATTGCCAATGGTGCAGAGCATATCTTGCTTCCAGAGGATCACGGCTATGATGAACAGGCAATCATCGACGATATTATTGAAAATAGAAACCGCGGTAAAAAGCACTACATCATTATTAACGCAGAAGGTGTCGGCGATTCTATAAATATGGCAAAGAGAATCGAAGAAGCAACCGGTGTAGAGACACGTGCAACGATTCTGGGACACCTGCAGCGTGGCGGAAGCCCAACTGTAAAAGATAGAGTATACGCTTCTATCATGGGTGCGAAAGCAGTAGACCTTCTTGTGGAAGGAAAAACAAACCGTGTGGTTGGTTACCAGCATGGAGAATACATTGATTTCGATATCAATGATGCACTGAAGATGCATAAAGAAATTCCAGATTATCAAGTAGAAGTTGCAAAGATGTTGTAAAAGAAAGAGGAAAAGGCTTTGGATATAGATGTGAAAAAATCCGCTCCGGTAGGCGTATTTGACTCCGGAGTGGGCGGTCTTACTGTGGCAAGAGAGATTATGCGCCACCTTCCAAATGAGAATATTGTATACTTTGGGGATACTGCGCGTGTGCCATACGGAAGTAAATCAAAAGATAATATTATCCGTTATTCCAGACAGATTATCCATTTTCTGAAGACCAAAGGTGTTAAGGCGATTGTAATTGCATGTAATACGGCAAGTGCGCTGGCATTGGATGTGGTACGAGAGGAAAGCGACATTCCGATTATCGGAGTGGTAGAGCCGGGAGCACGTGCCGCACTGGAGACTACAAAGACGAGAAAAATCGGCGTCATTGGTACAGAAGGAACGATTCGAAGTGCCATGTATGAGAAGATTATCCAAGGAATTGATCCGGAGGCAACGGTGATAGGAAAAGCCTGTCCTTTATTTGTGCCATTGGTAGAAGAGGGATTTGCAAAGCACAGAGTGACACAGGAGATTATTGATTATTATCTTGCATCCTTTTTGGAGACGGACATTGATTCTCTCATCCTAGGATGTACACACTATCCACTGCTTCGCTCCAGAATCCGTGAATATGTGGGAGAAAAGATTACTTTGGTGAATCCTGCATATGAGACTGCGATGGACTTAAAACAACTCCTAAAAGCGCGCGGCATAGAAAATATGGATACCAGACAGGAACATGCTGCGTATTCATTTTATGTAAGCGATGCTGCGGACAAGTTTAAACAGTTTGCAAACTCGATTCTCCCATACGATATCGAAACAACGAAGCAGATTAACATTGAGGAGTATTAGTTACAACATGACGAAAGATGTATTAGTGAGCATTTCAGGTCTGCATATGGCAGCCGAAACGATGGAGAATAATGAAGATGAGCCAATTGAAGTCCTTAGCGCAGGTACTTATTATTTTAAAGATGGGAAACATTATGTCTTCTTTGAAGAGGTGGCAGAAGGCATGCAGGGCGTTATTAAGACGCAGATAAAGTGGAAAGACACAGAAAGTCTGGAAGTGACAAAAAAAGGCCTTGCCAATGTGCATATGGTTTTTGAGAAAAATAAGAAAAACAGATGTTTTTATCATACTCCATATGGACAGCTGAATATGGGGATTTTCACGACTGCGATTGCAACGGAGGAGCAGGAAGAAAAGCTTTCTGTCCGTGCGGAGTATGCTTTGGATGTGAATAATGAGCCGCTGGCTGATTGTGCGATTCAGATTCATATCCAGCCGAGAGATTCAAGTTTTGCATTATAAAAGGAACTGCGTAGCAGTTCCTTACTTATTACGTTTGAAAAATCCTTTTTTCTTTGTCTCTGGTGTTTCCAGTGCACCTCGGATTCCCTTTACCTCAGTAATGTAAATGCCACTAATTACGGCTTTTACTTCTTTTTTGACTGGTACAAGAGGGAAAATTTTCTCATCGCACATCAGAGTCATAATCTTTGGTCCGATTTTTGCTTTTACAACAGGTACCTTGGCTCTGCGGAGATACTTTGGTGTGCTGTCAAGTACAACAGCAGGAAAACCGGCATCTTTGATCTTCATACGTTTCTTGTCAATGACCAGTATAGACACGTTTTGTGCCATAGCTTTTAATTGTTCTTGTTGTTCCGCCTGTTTCTTTTCTTGCTTTTTACCAAAAAAGTATAATGCTATAATAGCGGCCACTAATATAACGATTACACAGATTAATATAATCCATCCTGGTTTCACGGCGCGCCTCCTCAAATCTTATTCTATGTAAACACATAGTTCTTACATAACAGGTATTTTAACATTTTTTTATAAGAAGTGCAAGAAAACCTTTCAAAAAATCAAAAATGTGGTATAATAGAAGAGCATTTATGCAATTTCAAGAGAGAAAGTTGGAGAAGAGTATGAAAAAGAGAATTTTAGCATGTATCGTTGCGGCTTGTACCGTGTTATCACTTGTAGGCTGTGGCGGGGAAATTAAAAACGATAAGATCAAAATCACACAGTATAAAGGATTGGAAGTAGACAAGGTGGAATCGGCAGAAGTGACAGACGAAGACGTGGAAGCCAGCATTCAATCTACACTTTATACCCTGAGTACAACAAATGAGATTACAGATCGTCCAGCACAGGAAGGCGATGAGGTTACTATCGACTACGCTGGTAAAGTAGACGGTGTAGCATTTGATGGCGGCACAGCAGAAGACCAGACCATTACCATTGGTGAAGGTAAGTTCATCGATGGATTTGAAGAACAGATCATCGGGCACAACATTGGAGAAACATTTGATATTAATGTGACATTCCCGGAAGGTTACAGTGAAGAATTGGGCGGAAAAGACGCAGTATTTACAATTACACTGGATAAGATTGTAGAACGAATTATCCCAGAATTGACGGAAGAGTTATTGCCACAACTTTCTACTACGGCAACTACACTGGATGAATACAGAGCAGAAGTGAAAAAAGATTTGGAAACATCCAATGAAGAGTCAGCAAAAAGTGAATTAGAGCAACTTATTTGGAACGCTTTAATTGAAAACTGCGTGATTGAAACATATCCAGAGGATAAGATGGAAGAAGTGACAAGTAGTATAGAATCACAGTTCACTTATATGGCATCTTATTATGGCATGGAAGTTTCGGCTTTGGTCGAGAATTACTATGGCATCACGCTGGAAGAAATGGCTCAAAACCTAATTAAACAGGAATTTGCAGTAGAATTGATTGCAGAAAAAGAAAAACTGACACTGAGTGCAGAAGATTACGACAAAGGTCTTGCAGACTATGCAGAGCAATATGGCTATGATGATGTAGAAGAATTTGAAGAAATGGTTGGCAAGGAAGAACTTCAAAAGACACTCCTACAAAAGAGAGTCGGGGAATTCCTGATGGAAAATTGTAAACAAGTAGAAAAAGAATCAGAGTAAAATCTGACTAGAAGAAATCCGTGTAGGTTCAAAACTACGCGGATTTTTTTCGTCAGCTGCTTTGCATATTGCATGTTTTCCACGCATAGATTGTAAAAAATGCAAACTATGTGGGGATTTTTATGAAGGATTATATCGAGGAGAGAGCAGTAGAGATTGCATATTATATTATAGAGAACAATGCAACTGTAAGGCAGACCGCAAAGGAATTTGGCATCAGCAAATCTACGGTACATAAGGATGTGACGGAGCGCCTTTCTCAAATTAATCGGATTCTGGCAGCCCAGACAAGACAGGTGCTGGATATGAATAAGTCAGAACGGCATATCCGCGGTGGACTTGCCACAAAACAGAAGTACTTGCAGCAACATTAGTCCCAAAATACACTCGAAAATACAACAGCAATACAAAAGAAGGATTTGTGCAAAAGTACCAAAAAAAATAGAGAAAATTCTAAAAAATATACAAAGTTGAGTACAAAAGATAAATTTTCCTTGCAACTTGGACGAAAAAGGATTATAAAGGAGATACAAGATAAATGGAACGCAAAATGAAACGTTTCCAATAAAGAACTCAGGGGATTGGTAGTGACTCTGGGCATAATTTGGGACAGGAATTGAAACGTTTCCAAAAAAAGAAAAACGGAGGATTTCAATCATGAAAAAGAAAGTATTAGCATTATTACTGTCTGCAGTATGTGTAATGTCATTAGCAGTTGGATGTGGTTCAAGCTCTGACAAAGATGCAGACGCAGAAGGTTCAGTTTACTACCTGAACTTCAAACCAGAATCTGACGCAGCTTGGCAGAAGTTAGCAAAACAGTACACAGAAGAAACAGGTGTAGAAGTAAAAGTTGTTACAGCAGCTTCAGGAGAATATGAATCTACATTAACAACTGAAATGGCTAAGAGCAGTGCTCCAACATTATTCCAATGTGGTAATCAAGCAGCTCTTGATACATGGGGTGACTATTGCTTAGATTTATCTGACACAGAAGTATACAAAGAAATGACAACAGATGACTTCAACTTAAAAGGTGAAAACGGTGAAGTTTACGCAGTTGGTTACTGCTACGAAGCATACGGTCTCATTACAAACAAAGCTTTATTAAAACAAGCTGGATACGAAGTATCTGATATCAAAGATTTTGAATCACTTAAGACAGTTGTTGAAGACATCACAGCTCGTAAAGACGAACTTGGATTCTCAGCATTTACATCAGCAGGACTTGACGGTTCATCTTCTTGGAGATTTTCTGGACACCTTGCAAACCTGCCATTGTTCTATGAATTCCGTGATGACGGCGTAACAGAACAACCTGCAGAAGTAACAGGTGCTTACCTTGATAACTTCAAAGCTATCTGGGATTTATACATCAACAACGCTACATGCGCAGCTAATGAAATTGCAACAAAAACTGGTGACGAAGCAGAAGCTGAATTCGGACAGGGTAAAGCAGTATTCTTCCAAAACGGTACATGGGAATACTCTAATTTAGTAACAGATGAAGAAAAAGGTTTCTTAATGAATGCAGAAGATATTACAATGATTCCAATCTACTGTGGTGTTGAAGGTGAAGAAGAATCAGGTCTCAGCTGTGGTACAGAAAACTGCTGGGCAGTTAACAGCAAAGCTTCAGAAGCAGACATTAAAGCTACATTAGATTTTATGAAATGGGTTGTAACATCTGAAGAAGGAACAACAATGATGGCTGAACAATTTGGTCCAATTCCTTTCAAATCAGCAAAAGAATCTGAAAACGTATTCTTTACAGCAGCTAACAACTACATCGCTGATGGAAAATATGTTGTAACATGGGCATTCAACTATACTCCAAACGTAGAAGACTGGAGAGCACCTGTTGTATCAGCATTGTTACAATACTCTGCTAACGGCGGAAGCTGGGATGATGTAAAGACAGCTTATGTAAACGGCTGGGCTACACAATATAAAGCACAATAATTTTAACTACCAACAGGATTGGGGGAGGGCACATGCACTCCCCTAATTTCATATTACTAAAATAATATAAAGGATGAGTTTTATGAAGAAGAAGAAAAATAAACCATCGGCAGCAGCGGTAAACGGTCATCTGGTTTCCAGACCGATTCAAAGATGGTTCCCGCTATTTATGCTGCCAACTTTCCTTGCATTCTGTATTGGATTTATCTGGCCATTTATTCAAGGTATCTGGCTTTCGTTCTGTGAATTTACCATTCCACAGGATGCACAGTTCGTAGGATTAAAAAATTACATAAAGGCATTTCAAGACACAGGATTCCGTTATTCGTTTGTGTATACAGCAGGCTTTGCAGTTGTATCCATCATTGCAATTAACGTACTCGCGTTTACCGTTGCATATTTGTTGACACAAAATATCAAAGGCGCTAATATTTTCCGTACGGTATTCTTTATGCCAAACTTGATTGGTGGTATCGTATTGGGTTATATTTGGTCTATGATATTCGATGGAATCTTGAAAAAATATGGAACATTCCTTCTCGCGGATACAAAGTATGGTTTTTGGGGATTAGTTATCCTAATGTGCTGGCAACAGATTGGTTATATGATGATCATTTACATTGCCGGCCTTCAGAGTATTCCAGAAGATATGATGGAAGCAGCAAAGATTGATGGTGCAAGTAAATGGCAGACACTTTGGAAAATTACGATTCCAAACGTGATGTCTTCTATTACGATTTGTGTATTCCTGACTTTGACAAACTCATTTAAACTGTTCGACCAGAACTTGGCGCTCACTGGCGGAGCACCGGTTGCATTCCAGTCAGATGGTTCGATGATCAATACGACAGAAATGCTGGCACTCAATATTTACAGCACATTCTATGCAGGCTCAAGCAACCGAGGATTTGCACAGGCAAAGGCAGTTCTGTTCTTTATTTTAGTAGCGGTACTGGCTTTGGCACAACTTCGATTTACACGTGATAAGGAGGTGCAGCAATAATGAAAGAAAAAAGAACAATTGGCAGCACACTGCTTACGGTATTTTTTAGTATTTTCAGTATCCTTTGGCTGGTCCCAATTTTTGAAGTGTTGATTAACTCGTTTAAAGCAAATTCGTATGTTAATACGGATTCGTTCGCGCTTCCAAATTCAGAATCCTTTGTCGGATGGGCAAACTATATCAAAGGTATGACATTTGGTAACTATCCGTTTTTGAAATCAGTATTTTTCAGTGTTTTCATTACGGTTGTATCGACAGTGCTGATTCTATTGTGTACCTCAATGGCAGCATGGTATATCGTGCGTGTAGATGATTTCTTCTCTAAGATCATGTATTATTTATGCGTATTTTCAATGATTGTACCATTCCAAATGGTAATGTTCACTTTGTCAGGTACAGCAGATAAATTAGGTTTTAATACACCATGGACCATTCCGGTTATTTATTTGGGATTCGGAGCAGGACTTGCGGTATTTATGTTCACTGGATTTATCAAGGGAATTCCACTTGAAATTGAGGAAGCAGCAGCAATCGATGGCTGTGGCGCGATTTCTACTTATTTTAAGGTGGTATTTCCAATGTTGAAATCAATCTTGATTTCAGTAGGTGTGTTGGAAGTGATGTGGATCTGGAACGACTACCTGCTTCCATACTTAGTATTGGATCGAACAGAGTACATGACGATTCCAATTCATGTACAATATTTGAAAGGAAGTTACGGTACGGTTGACCTTGGCGCAACTATGGCTGTAATTATGATTAGCATTATTCCAGTAATTGTTGTATACTTATTCTGTCAAAAATACATTATTAAGGGTGTTGCTGCAGGTGCAGTAAAAGGATAAGGAGATACAGTCAATGACGATAAAAGACATTGCAAGAGAATCTGGATATGCAGTGGGAACGGTTTCCAGGGTACTGAATAACCATCCTGATGTTTCAGAAAAAGCACGAAAGAAGATTTTGGAAGTGGTTGAAAAATACCACTTCCGTTTAAATAACAATGCAAAGCATTTAAAACAGCAGACCAACAGTGGAGTTGCCATTATTGTAAAAGGAAATCGAAATATGCTTTTTGCGAGCATGGTGGAATCCTTACAACGGCAGGTGAAAGAGAAGGATTATGCGTGTCTGCTTTACTATATTGGTGAAGATGACCATGAAGTGGAACAGGCTCTGCAGGTGTGCCGGGAGAGGCAGCCACTTGGAATTCTTTTTTTGGGAAGTAACCTGGAGAATTTTAGGGAACGATTTGCTGAAGTGGATATTCCTTGTGTGCTGGTAACGAACTGCGCGGAGACATTGAATTTTCCAAATCTTTCGAGTGTTAGCATCGATGATACAGCTGCGGCTGAAACGGCGATTGAACATCTTGTTTCGCTTGGACATCAGAGAATCGGGATTCTTGGCGGTGAGATGAAGGGACGTAGAAGATCAAACCCGGCAAGATCGAGGTATGAAGGGTGCGTGAATGCATTTCAGAAAATGCAGATTCCTTTTGAAGCGCAAGTCCAGTTTGAGGGAACACAGTTTACAATGGAAGGCGGCTACCATGCAATGGAACGATTGATGGATAAGATGCCGAATCTTACGGCTGTGTTTGCCATGGCAGACGTTATGGCGCTTGGTGCAATTCGGGCTGTGAAGGATAGAGGACTTCGGGTGCCGGAGGATGTGTCGATTATCGGATTTGACGGAATTGAAATGGGACAGTATCTTGTTCCTAAATTGACAACGATACAGCAACCAGGGGATGAGATTGCGAGCCGTTGTGTGGATATTTTGCTGCAGTGTATTTGTGAGCATAAGACGGCGGTAAATGAGCGGATTTCGTATACGCTGGTTGATGGGGAAAGCACGATGGAGTTGAAAACTTACAGATAAAAAATTACGGATAGGGGCGTGACTTGTTTTGAGAAAAAGTGGAGTTTTAATGCATCTCTCTTCACTTCCATCACCATATGGAATTGGAACGATGGGAGAAGAGGCTAGAAAATTTGTAGATTTTTTGCAGGCAAGTGGCCAGTCTTGCTGGCAACTGTTGCCAGTGTGTCCGACCAGCTATGGGGATTCTCCATATCAATCATATTCGACTTTTGCGGGTAATCCATATTTTATCGATCTGGATTATCTGGAAGAGATGGGTTTGTTGGAAAAATCGGACTATGAAACGATTGACTGGGAAAGTACACCGGATAAGGTAAACTATGGTGCGCTTTATCAGAAGCGGTATCCGGTACTTCGCAAGGCGGTCGAACGGTTTGTGCAAAATCCGACCGAGGATTTTGAGGGATTTTGCAGTGAGAACGCCGCATGGCTCTCTGACTTCGCGCTGTTTATGGCGCTGAAGGATGTGCACGGAGGTGCACCTTGGAGCGAGTGGAAGGCGCCGCTTCGCAACCGCGACGCGGGGGCGCTTGCGGAGGCTGAGAGCGAGCAGAAAGATAACATTCTTTTCTGGAAAGTATTACAATATTTATTCTTTAAACAATGGGCAGAATTGAAGGCCTATGCGAATGAGAGAGGCATCTCTATTATCGGAGATTTGCCGATTTACGTATCGCTGGACAGCGTGGATGCGTGGGCGCATCCGGAACTGTTCCAGTTGGATGAAAACAAGGTTCCAAAAGAGGTGGCCGGATGTCCGCCGGATGGATTTTCGGCAGACGGACAACTCTGGGGGAATCCGTTATATGACTGGGATTACATGGAGGAGAATCACTTTACGTGGTGGGTTCAGAGAATCGAGTATCTTTGCAAGGTGTATGATACCTTGCGTATCGACCATTTCCGTGCGTTTGATTCTTATTATGCGATTCCGTATGGCGATACAACAGCGAAAAACGGGCGCTGGAAACAGGGACCGGGCATGAAGCTGTTTAATGAAGTGGAACGAGCCATCGGAAGGCAGCCAATTATTGCGGAGGACTTGGGATATTTGACGGATTCGGTGCGCAGGCTCCTCAAAGATAGTGGGTTCCCGGGAATGAAGGTGTTGGAATTCGCGTTCGATAGTCGCGATTCCAGCGGCAATGAATATCTGCCGCACAACTACATTCCAAATTGTGTGGCTTATGCGGGGACGCATGATAACGATACCATCCTTGGATGGTTCGGGGATGCGGATCCGGAGGATACAGCGTACTGCAAGGAGTATCTGGACATTTCGGAAGGCGAGGAATTGCACTGGAGCATGATGTCTTCGCTTTGGAGAAGCGTGGCGGAGCTCACGATTGTGCAGGCACAGGATTTGCTGGGCCTGGGAAGCGAGGCGCGGATGAACGCGCCGTCGACGGTCGGAAGTAACTGGTGCTGGAGAGCGGTACCGGGAGCGTTTACGGATGAGCTCGCGGAGAAGCTGAGACGGAAGATGAGGATTTACGGACGACTGGCGTAAAAAACAAAAAAATATGGCCCCTTTGTTGATTTTTGTCGGCGAAGGGGTTATTATATTTCTATTCTTTTTTTTACGGATAGGCATAAAAAGCAGAAAAGACGAGTTTTTCGTATGGGATTATTATTATACAGAAGCATGTTGTCTGAAGCTCAGTGCATGAAAAAAGAATTTATGGAAATAACAAGAAAAAACATCTAGGGGGAATTTTTGTGAAAAACGAAAAAGTCATCGTGCTTGATTTTGGCGGGCAATACAATCAGCTGATAGCAAGACGTGTCAGAGAATGCAATGTATATTGCGAAATTTATTCCTATAAAAAAAGCATAGAAGAAATCAAAGCAATGAATCCAAAAGGAATCATCCTGACAGGAGGACCAAACAGCGCATACGAGCCAGACTCACCAACATGCGATGTGGAACTCTTTAACCTTGGAATTCCTGTGCTTGGAATTTGCTATGGTTCACAGCTCATGATGCATTTACTCGGCGGAACAGTCGGCAGGGCACCAGTACGTGAATATGGAAAAATCGAAGTAAATGTAGATATCACTTCAAAATTATTCACTGGCGTATCCGAGAAAACAATTTGCTGGATGAGTCACAACGATTATATTTCAGCAGCAGCACCAGATTTCAAAATCACTGCATATACAAATGACTGCCCAGTAGCGGCGATGGAAAATGAAGAAAAAGGACTTTACGCAGTACAGTTCCATCCAGAGGTACTTCATACACAAGAAGGAACCAAGATGTTGTCAAACTTCGTGTATAATATCTGCGGTTGCGCAGGTGATTGGAGAATGGATTCTTTTGTAGAATCATCGATTCAGGCGATTCGTGAAAAAGTCGGAGACGGAAAAGTACTCTGCGCGTTATCAGGCGGGGTGGATTCTTCTGTGGCAGCGGTTATGCTTTCAAAAGCAGTCGGAAATCAGCTTACATGCGTATTTGTAGATCATGGACTCCTTCGTAAAAATGAAGGTGACGAAGTAGAAGCAATTTTCGGACCAGAAGGAAATTATGATTTGAACTTTATCCGTGTAAATGCACAGGAAAGATTTTATAGCAAGTTGAAAGGCGTAGAAGAGCCAGAAGCAAAACGTAAAATTATCGGTGAAGAATTCATCCGTGTATTTGAAGAAGAAGCAAACAAAATCGGAGCAGTGGATTTCCTTGTACAAGGAACAATTTACCCAGACGTTGTAGAAAGTGGACTTGGCGGAGAATCTGCAGTTATCAAATCACACCACAATGTAGGAGGGCTTCCATCAGTTGTAAGCTTCAAAGAAATTATCGAACCACTTCGTGACCTGTTTAAAGACGAAGTAAGAAAAGTAGGTTTGGAACTTGGAATTCCGGAATATCTTGTGTTTAGACAACCATTCCCAGGACCAGGTCTTGGAGTGCGTATTATCGGTGAAGTTACAGATGAGAAAGTTAAGATTGTGCAGGATGCAGACTATATTTACCGCGAAGAACTTGAAAAAGCAGGGTTGAATAAGAGCATTGGTCAGTATTTTGCGGCACTTACTAATATGCGTTCGGTTGGTTGTATGGGTGATGAGAGGACATACGATTATGCGGTGGCACTTCGTGCGGTGAATACGATTGATTTCATGACGGCTGAGTCGGCGGAACTTCCTTGGGATGTGCTTGGAAGGGTGATGAATCGGATTGTGAATGAGGTCGATCATGTGAATAGGGTGCTCTATGATATTACGAGTAAGCCGCCTGGAACGATAGAGTTTGAGTAGAATTAAGTGGCTTACAAGTTACTAATATACAACAATGAAACGATTGGAGAGTTATGACTCCAATCGTTTTTCTTTGAAAAAAAGCAAATTGCGTCAGTTTTTGCCAAGTTATGTGTCTAATATATATAAGACAATATAATTACGCAGAGGTGACAAAATGAAGAAAAGATTTTCAAAGAAATTTACGTATGGTCTAATTGCAATTTTCCTGATTATTCTGGGAATGGGATGTGTTAAGGAAGATGAGTCGCAAACAGCAACGTCCCCAAATCAAAACGTAGATACAACAGCTCCGGTTATCGAATGCACGCAAGAAGCATTCTCATTGGCAGAGACTGCTGAAAAAGGGGATTACGCTGTAAGTTTGACTGCCCATGATGAAATTGATGGTGACTTAACTGAAAAGATTACAGTTGACGACTCAGAAGTGCAGTATGGCATAGTAGGAACGTACACAATTAAGGCAAGTGTATCTGACAGTAGTGGAAATAAATGCGAAAAAATCTTTGATGTCAATATTAAAGATACCACAGCACCAACGTTATCATTTACAACGATGACATTCACTTTGACCGAGGGTGATGGAGCTCCGAATTACGCAGGAGTTGTAACAGCAAATGATAGTGTGGATGGAAACATAACGGGAGCGGTAGTGATTGATGATTCGAGTGTCAATTATAATTCCGCAGGGACTTATGAAGTTACCTACACGATAACCGATAATAGTGGCAATTCGGCCACCCAAAAAGTAACGGTAACAATAAAAGAGAAAGTCAGTACTTCAAGCGCAAGCACTAGCAGTGTACAAGTAATGATTACAAAGACAGGAGAATGTTATCATACACATAAATGTGGAAATGGCACTTATTTTTGGGTAAGCTTTGATGAGGCAAAAAGTCGTGGTTTGCGTCCTTGCCAAAAATGTTATTAGATAAAATATTTTAATTTTATATAATATGGTGTCTGCATGAAATTTAAGAAGCCTATGAACAATATTTAGATTCATAGGCTTCTTTTATTGGAGCGGAAGAGATAGTAAAATAAGGAAAAGAACCCCGTGAAAATATTTTTCATTAATTTGGTGTCTAGAAGTCTCATGTAACATAAAGTATAATATTATGTATACTGCTCGTGCTTTATGGATAAGTATGACATAGATGAATTTGGGTGTTAGCAGTAAAATGTTTCATATGGGAGAAATGTTAGAAGTATGTATCTAGTATCTATTTATTTCAATGAGAAAACGAATAAACGAATTCAACAATATATAAACAAGGTAGCAGAACACACCGGAAATCAATATATGATTGAAGAAAAAGTTCCGCCGCATATAACGATATCTGCATTTGAAACAACGCAAGAAGAGGAAGCAATTCTAAAACTGGAAGAAGTGGTAAAAAAGTTGAAATGTGGAAAACTTACTTTGGCGTCGGTTGGACAATTCTTCCCATATGTGATGTATGTTACGCCTGTACTGAATGAGTATCTGCACGAAATGGCTGTGATGGTGGGTGCAGCACTTTCACAAATGGACAAAGTCAAAATCAGCCCATACTATCAACCATTCCAATGGCTTCCACATGTCACAATCGGCAAGAAGTTGACAAAAGAAGAAATGCAGATTGCATTTGAAATAATACAAAATAGTTTTGGAGCGTTTGAGGGAGAAGTCGTAAAGATAGGACTTGCGAAGCCCAATCCACATCGGGATATTGTGAGTTGGGAGTTGGAATAAATATTGTGACATGTAACGAACTGTATGGGCTCAATTATTATACTAAAAGGGGAATTCACAATGGAAAGAGAAGAATTAATATCTATGGTTCGCGCTGTGCAGAATGGCGATGAAGATTCTAAGACAGCGCTTTACGATACATTTCATGACAATTTATATCATTACATAATGAAAACTGTGAAGGATCCAGAATTGGCGCTGGATCTTACACAGGATGCTTTTATAGAAATATTTCAAACAATCAATTCTTTGAAAGAACCTGCTGCATTTGTGACCTGGAGTAGAAAAATTGCTTATCACAGATGTACGGCATATTTCAGGAAACGCAGGGAATTGTTAGCAGACGAGGAGGAAGAAGGCAATTCCTTATTTGATACCCTTGTTGAGGAAAGAGAAGAATTCATTCCTGATGAAGCGTTGGATAAGGAAGATTTCAAGCAAACAATCCATGCCATGATTCAGGCACTTCCAGAGGAACAACGTGTTGCAATTATGCTGAGATATTTTGAGGAATTGTCCGTTAAGGAAATTGCAGAAATACAAGGTGTTACAGAAGGAACAGTCAAAAGCAGATTAAACTATGGTAGAAAAGCCATCAAGCAGGCTGTTGAGAGTTATGAGAAGAAAAACGGTGTCAAACTGCATATCGTTGGTGTTATTCCAATGTTACTGTGGCTCTTCAGAGAATACAGAATTGCAAATGGTATGCCGTTTATCAAGAAGACAGAGACTACCGTTGCGAAAGAAAGTGCCAAGGTAGGGGTAAAATTACTGGCAAAGAAAATTGTCACAGGCGTAGTGATAGCAACAGTTGTCACAGGCGGCGTGGCTGCGGGAAGTATGCTAATGTCCGGAACGATAGGAAATAGTGAGGCAAGTTTAAGAGCCAGTTTAGAAACAGAAATTGAAGATTGGGGAAATCTGGACGGAGATGATATAGTGTACTTGTTGAGTGAGATTATGAATTACACGCAAAGTCACGGATATTATGAATTGAATGATATGGAGGATAGTACGCTCTTTACATACACAGGACTCTCTGATAAAAGTAAGATGAAAAATGCAGTAGTAACGGTTGTCGAACCGAATGAGCAAGTATATGCTTTATTAATCCAGGTAAATAACCAAGAAGATATTGACGTATTAGTAAGCGAAATCAAAGCGAACCTGCGTCCTAACGAGTGGATATGGTATGGCGCAGAAAGCGGTGACGATAGTAATGTTTGGAGCGATGTTTTTATAGAAGATTTCACTTTCTATACAAACGGAGATTTTATACTGGTTTCATCTGTAGATCAATCATTAGTGAATCGCAGAAAACGGTTGAGTACGGAAGCTATGAATGCAAGGTTAGACGTAATCGTAGAAGAATATGAATCAAGCGATAATTAGCAGTAGGGGATGGTGATTTGCCGTCCCTTTTTGAGTATCTGTTTTTCAAAGTCAAAATGAAACAACTTATGCAGAAAGATATGAATATTAAATTTTAAAAATTTTATGAAAAAATAAAACCAATTTAAATCTTAATCCCCCCTTATCAATAGAAGGGATGGGATGAAAACTATGAATGCAGCATTAGATAAAATATTTGAAAAAATTTTAAACGTGGAAGAAGCGATTCAGGCGATAGTGATTACAACAGATATTTTAAAAGAACATTATGACCGAGATGAGGAAAGAGAAACATATCATTTAATGCTTGGAATACATAAAAACGCCGAAAGTGTTGGTCTGGAAATGAAGGAAGTGATAAGAGATTTGGATAAAATTCTTTTAAACTATCAGGAAAAGAGGTGTTAGGAAAATGGTTCTCCCATTAATAAAAGCGTACTGAAAAATAGTACGCTAATTAGGGCTTTACTTCCTATTCGATAGAAAATCAACAAGGTTTTGAATTATGGAGTATTCATCTGGAGATAATGCAGATAATTTCTCGGTAATGTCATTCATTTGCTGTTCGTCTCGTTTTCCATATAAAATGTAGTCGGCAGTTACATTTAAGTGTGTGCATAAATTTGCCAGATTTTCAGGGCGAATGGCTTTTTTTCCAAGCTCAATGCAAGAGATGGTTTGTAGGCTAACACCCATTTTTTCGGCAAGTTGTTCCTGGGTAAGTAGCAGTTCTTTTCTGCGTTGTGAAATTCGCATTCCCATGTTGGTTAAAAAAATATCATTGCTCATTGAAAACACCCCATTTTTACTTCGATATCAATATTATATAGAAAATATAGTGATACATTAATCAACTATGGCATTAAAAGATTGACAAATTACAATCATGGTTGTAATATTATATTGGTATTTAAACGAAATAATTCAAGAAGGTAGAGAAAAAGAAAGAGAGGGAAAAGAAGTGAAGAAGTTAAAAAATTTAAAAGGAAAAATACTTAGCTTCACATTAGCACTGGCGATGATAGTATCTGTATTTGCTGGTGGAAATATGCTAGAAGTTGAGGCAGAAACGGACACAGTAACGTATGCGCCTTATTATGATGCCGAACAGAAAAAGGTATGCGATGCGCCTAGTATTGGTACACGTATTTCTCCAACAGATATTTTCAGCGCTGGAAGTTTGAATGATGATGAGCGATTTGAATGGAAGGTTTATTTCACGGAAGATAGTGTAAGAGATGGTTCTGAAAATCCAGGTCTATATTATGTTATTTATGCAGACCAAACAAGCGAAGCGTCTGGACTTGGAACATGGGATGAAAAGAATGATTGGATTGTAACAAATGTATATTTTGAAGAAAATGTGGTTGGAGATTTTAATAAGAGACTTGTTGTAGAAGGATATTCAGTAGAAGCACCAACAATAATTTCACCAACAATATCATTTGATTGGAATGGATTATCTGCGTTTACCATTGGCGAATCCGTACCAAATGTAGAAGATGTGTTGGTGTCTGTGACAGGCGAATCAATCAAAGATACATTTATGTTAGGGTTACAGATTAAGGCAACCCAAGAACACGTAAAAGCTGGTTATATTACAGACAGTATGTATTCAAATGCGAAGGGCGGTTGGATAAGTGCAGAAGATTATAGTTCCGACTATAAAATTAGTGAGACTGATGTGTATGGATATGCCTTTGAACTGCAAACAGAAGACATACAAGACACATATCGTGTTTTGGCTCTTGTTGATAATGCAGATATAAAAAACAATATAAATGTAATCGCTGATGGTGTTGTTGTGGATATGGCATATGCTTACAGTTGTTATTATTTGTGTGATTTTGCAATGGTTTATCTTAATCTTGGAACAGGTGCTGACATTGAGGAAGCAATCAATCCAAGTACACAAGAACCAGTAACACCACCAGCAGATGATGATAAAGATCCAGTAACACCAGGGACTGGGTCGGGAGAAACTGTATTTACAGACGAAACAGCAGATGCTATCCTTGATGCAAATGAAATTCTTGTAAATTGCACCAGTCAAAAGGTTTGGGAATCAACAGAAGAAGACCCGTATGCACTACCAGCACGTATTGTAAAAACCGAAGATGGCACAGAAAGTTACGAATTAGTTAGCTGGTATGATGCGGAAACATATATCCGCATTGATTATGTTTACACTTTTGTGGATGATACAGAACTTACATGGTTAAAAGATTTTAAAGATTCTGCGCATCCTGATTCAATGTATGATGTTACTTATCCGATTGTGTTACAAGATGCAGCAGGAAATATTTACGTTCAAATAACTTCTCATGGAATGCCAGAAGGCTCATGGAATGAAACAATTGGCGTTGTGCCAAAAGACATCTATGACGGATACATGGAATATGTAATTGGAAAATTGAGAGAAGAAGCATCTAATACAGAAAATGATTACAAAGGGCAACTCTCAAATGAATCAGATGTGAAAACAAAGGTTGAACTGACGAAAGAAGAAAAAGCAGCAATCGCAGATGGGGAAGAATTAGAAATTGTATTGGTATTCAATGATGCAGGTACGAAAGCGGACAATGAAGAAAAGAAAGCCATTGAGAAAGAATTAGGGGCTAATAAACTTGGAACATTCCTCGACATTGATTTAATCAAAAAAATTGCTTCAACAGAAGTAGAAGTATCAGAGACAACAGGTCTCATTTCAATCACATTCGAAATGCCAGAAGCATTAAAGAACACGGACAAAAATGTGGTCAGAACTTATAAGATTATGAGATACCATGATGGCAAGGTTGATATCTTGGATGCTAATTATGATGAAAAGACTGGATTTTTAACATTTGAAACAGATAAGTTTTCTACATATGCTGTAGTATATAGTGATGCTAAAGCAAATACTACAACGAACACAGCAACAACCGTTCCACAGACAGGGGATACTTCAAATACAGTTTTATATGTTGCAATGTTATGTTTAGCAATGTGTGCTGTTACTGTAGTATTAAGAAAACAAAGATTACAAAAATAATAAGCATATAGCTGAGCAGGGTTTGGAAAGTTCCAAACCCTGTTTTATTTCGAAGGCTTTTCGATGAGTTCACTCCAAACACCTATCCCGCCCCTTATCTTAACAAAATCTGTCAATTTTTGTTAACAGCAGTTGGTAGAAATCCTCTTCCCGCCCTAGTATAATATGTTAAAAATCATTGCAAAGGTGGGAAATATATGAGAAAATACTACGTAGACAACATCCGTTGGATTACCGTCTTATTGGTAGTCCTTTACCACGTAATCTATATGTACAATGGCGTGGCAACTGCAGGAGTAATCGGTCCGTTCCATGAGGTCCAATATCAAGATGCCCTGCAATACATTTTATATCCCTGGTTCATGGTAATCTTATTTATTGTATCCGGTATGAGTTCCAGATATTACTTGGAAAAGCATACGATAAAGGAATTCCTTGCAAACAGAACTAGGAAATTATTGGTACCGTCTACCATCGGTCTGTTCGTGTTTCAATGGATATTAGGCTATTTCAGTATGTCAATCAGCAACGCATTTGATACCATTTCAAGCACGGTTCCAAAAGTCATTTTATATCTCATTATGTCGGTATCTGGTACTGGCGTGCTTTGGTATATCCAAATGCTGTGGCTTTTTTCACTAGGTCTAGCGCTTATTCGAAAATGTGAAAAAGGAAAACTATATACGATTTGCAAGAAGGTAAATCCGCTGCTTCTGGTTTTGATGGGAGTCGCAGTATGGGCAGCTGCTCAGATATTAAATACTCCAATCATTACGGTCTATCGTTTTGGCATATACGGACTTAGCTTTTTACTTGGATATTTTGTGTTTGCGCATGAGACCGTGATAGAAAAATTGAGTAAATATTGGCACATACTTGCGATTGCCGCAGTCATTCTGTGTGCGGGATATGTTTATTATTATTTTGGAGAAAATTATGCCGTAGAACCAGTTGTAAATAGTCCGTTTTCTGTCGTTTATGGTTGGATAGCCGTTCTTGCAATATTTGCGGCGATGAAAAAATGGGGAGATTGCCAAACTACATTTTCGGCATGGATGACAAAGAAAAGTTTTGGCTTGTACGTGTTTCACTATCTGCCATTGTCAGTAGCAGCTTATTTTATGAATCGTTATACGGAGATGCCGGCATTGCCGTCGTATCTCATAGCTGGAGCGGCGGCTTTTTGGGGCGGATTTCTGTTGAATGAAATCATATCAAGAATTCCATTGCTCCGCTGGTGCGTACTTGGCATAAAGAAGGAGAAAAAGAATGTTTCACGATAATTTAATTCAATTACGCAAAATCAATCATATGTCCCAGGAAGAACTGGCGGAAAAAATAGATGTGTCTCGTCAGACTTTATCAAAATGGGAAACAGGCATTTCACTTCCAGATATCGAGAAGTGTAAGTTGTTGGCAGAGGTGTTCGGAGTGACACTGGATGATTTGGTTAATTATGAAAGTACTCTGTACGGTCTTGGTGTTCCACCTAGGGGGAAACACGCCTTTGGTATGGTGACTGTAGGGGAGAAAGGGCAGATTGTGATTCCAGCTAGGGCACGCAAGATTTTTGATATCAAGGCGGGCGACCAATTGCTGGTGTTAGGCGATGAGGAGCAGGGAATTGCGATTATAAAGGAGCAGGATGTTCTTAGGTGCTTCGCTAGGGCGGAAGAATAAGAATGCAGCCTTGGAGATATACCCTAAAAGACACAGCCCGCAACCTAAAGTTGCGGAGAAACTAATCGTCATATTGCATAACAATCCCCCTTGTGTTATACTAAACATAGTAAAAATTCACAAAAACGACAACAAGGAGGCAGCATATGGACGAAAGATTAGTAGACCTTCGCTCGACGAAGAACCCAAAAGCCCGAATTAAAATTTTGAAAGGCCACTTTGCTACCAGCAACTCGCACATCAATACATATATCGATATGTCAACCGTAAAGGTTAGACATAATAACTGTAGAGAGACAGCGAAAGTATTAGCAGCAGAATATACACATACAACCTTGGTAGACACGATTGTATGTCTGGAAGAAACCGACACAATCGGAACATTTATGGCGGAACAGCTGGCAGATATGAGTACTCATTCTTTGAGCAGAGGTAATAATATTTCCATTGTTTCTCCAGAATATCATCAGAATGGGCAGATTTTATTCCGCGATAATGTGCAGAGAATGATTAAAAACAGCCAGGTGCTGATTCTTGCACCATCTATCACAACTGGAAAATCTGTGAAGCGCGCGATTGAAGCAGTTTTATATTATGGTGGAACCGTTTGTGGAATTTGTTCGGTGTTTAGTTCCATCCATAAGATTAATGGATTAGAAGTAAAGACGATTTTCACAAGCAAAGACCTCCCGGATTACCGTGCGTATGCGCCAAATGAATGCCCGATGTGTAAGGAAGGCAAGCGCATTGAAGCGATTGTAAATAGTTACGGATATTCAAAGTTATAATTATGTGAAAAATATATTTCTAAAGGAGATTTCATTATGAAGAAAATTTCATCTGTTATTTTGGTATTTGTGCTTTGCACTGGTATGTGTCTGTCATTTACGGCTTGTGGTGATGACGGTGCAGATTTTACAGTTGGCGTTTGTCAACTTATGGAGCACGAATCACTTGATAAGGCAACACAGGGCTTTATTGACGCGTTAACAGAGGAACTTGAAAAAGAAGGAAAGACAGTTGCATTTGATACTCAGGTAGCGGGCGAAGCGAACCTTTGTACTACAGTTGTCAATACTTTCACAGCAAAAAAGGTTGACCTTATTATGGCAAATGCGACACCTGCACTTCTCGCAGCAGCTAATGCAACTACAGAGATTCCAGTGCTTGGTACTTCCGTAACAGATTATTCCGATACTTTCTCAGGAAAAATTCCTGCTAACGTAAGTGGTACGTCAGATGCGGTTCCTTTTGACGAACAGGCAGAAATGATGATTAACACATTAAATCTCGTAGAAGGTGATAAGGTTGGTGTTATTTATTGTACTAACGAATCTAACTCTTTGATTCAGTATAATGCTGTAAAAGAACTTTTCGAGGAAGAAGGCATCGTTGTAGAGGCTTACACGTTTTCTGAAACTACAGAACTTCAGACAATTGCAACTTCTGCAGCTAATGAATGTAAGGCAATCTATGTTCCTTCAGACAATACAGTTGCAGATAATGACAGTGTTGTAGGTACAGTTTGTTCTGACAAGAAAGTTCCTGTATATACAAGCTATGGCGGAAGCATCTGTTATGCAAGTTTAGCTATTGATTATTATGAACTGGGTCAGGAAACGGGTAGAATGGCGGCAGATATCTTACTCGGTAACAAGAAGATTGCAGATATCGAGATTGCAACTCTTACGCCTACAGTAGAATATAACGATGAGCTTTGCAAAGCACTTGGCATCACCGTTCCAGAAAACTAATTAGAAATTCAGAGGTATATTATGGCTTTTTTAAATGCATTGCCTGGCGCAGTGGCAGAAGGACTTATATGGGGATTGATGGCGATTGGCGTCTACATATCCTACAAAATACTTGATATTGCCGATTTGTCGGTGGACGGCTCTATTTGTACGGGCGGTTGTGTTTGTGCAGTGATGCTCGCAAACGGATCGCCGGTATGGCTTAGCGTTGTTGCTGCTTTTTTGGCGGGTGTACTTGCGGGCATCCTAACGGGATTGCTTCACAGTGCTTTTGGCATACCAGCTATTCTCGCGGGTATTCTGACACAACTTATATTATATTCGGTGAATCTTTCGATACTTGGCAGCAAATCGCTGGTTGCTATCGATCCGCGTGCAAATAATCTGCTGCTTCACATGAGCAATAACCCGCGCTCTATTGTGTCTGCAGGGTTGATTATTATAGCGGTGATCATCCTGCTTTGGCTCTTCTTCTACACGGAAGTGGGGCTGACGCTTAAATCAACGGGCGATAATCCGGACATGAGCCGTGCGCAGGGTATTAATGTAAAATTAAACAAAGTAATTGGGCTTGCGATTTCCAATGGAATTGTCGCATTGGCAGGTTCTCTGCTTGCTCAGTATAAAGGCTCTGCAAACATCAATGATGGTCGTGGCGCTATCGTTATCGGTCTGGCTGCAATCTACATAGGACTTTCGGTTTCCACAAAAATCAAACCGAACTTCGTTGTCAGTCTTATTGGAGTTATTGGCGGCGGCATCGTATACTACATTATCTACAATTTTGTTGTGCTTCTCGGTCTCAAAACCGACTATCTTAAGATGCTTTCAGCGATTATTGTTGCGTTGTTCCTTGCTGTGCCTTACTTAAAGGGCGAATACTTTGCCAAGAAACAACCGATAGTGATAACGGACTCTTCTGCTGAAAATAGCACGGGAGGTGACGTAAATGCTTAAAATTACGAATCTTCAGAAAACCTTTAACCCAGGTACCGTCAATGCCAAAACCGCACTTAGTGGCCTGAACCTGACTCTTGAAGACGGCGATTTTGTGACCGTCATTGGAGGCAATGGTGCTGGAAAATCCACGATGTTGAATGCAATTGCGGGCGTGTGGAAACCGGATTGCGGTACAATAGAGATTGATGGTGTTGATGTTACAAATATGCCGGAACATAAGCGTGCACAATTTTTAGGCCGCGTATTCCAGGATCCGATGAAGGGAACATCACCTGATATGGAGATTGCTGAAAATCTTTCTATTGCGGCAAGACGTGGCACAAAGCGTAAGCTGGTTTGGGGGATAAAAAAGGCGGAACGCGAGCAGTATAAACAGCTTCTTGCAACGCTTGAATTGGGGCTCGAGACTCGGCTTTCAAGCAAAGTTGGTTTGCTTTCCGGCGGCCAGAGACAGGCGGTGACACTGTTAATGGCAACGTTAAAACGACCAAAATTGTTGTTGCTTGATGAACACACGGCAGCACTTGATCCAAAAACGGCATCAAAGGTTTTGGAACTTACAGATAAACTGGTGAATGAAAATCATCTTACCACGCTGATGATCACACACAATATGCATGATGCTATTGCCCACGGAAACCGTCTTATTATGATGCATGAGGGCAGAATCGTTGTAGATGTGTCAGGGGAAGAAAAGAAAAAGCTTACCATAAGTCAACTGCTTGGTCTTTTTGAAAAAGCGAGTGGTAGTGAATTTACCAATGACAAAGTAATGCTTTCGAAATAATAGCAAAGTAGAAGCACATCTCAATATATGGGGTGTGCTTTTTTTTCGAAAAAGTGCTATAATAGATAGCAATTTAAGTCGTATACATTTTTCGGAGGTTACCCATGAAAAGATATTTCAAATACATCAAACAATACTGGTACTATTTTGTCTTCGGCCCAATATGCATGGTCCTAGAAGCCTGTGGCGAATTCATCCTGCCATACATCAGTGCAAACATCATCAACATTGGCGCGGCAAATAAGAACATCCCATACATCATAGAAAATGGCTTATATATGGCACTCATATCGATCTTCATGCTCATTTTCGGTGTATTAGGTGCTAATTTCGGAATCCGCGGTGCCTCTAAATTAGCGGCAGACATCCGATTGACAACTTTCAAAAAAATCCAAAAGTTTTCATTTGCAAATGTAGACGATTTTTCTACAGGTTCTCTAATTACCAGAATTACCAATGACGTTTCACAAGTACAAAATTTTATCCAAACGTTGCTGAGAGGACTTTTCCGAAGTCCGGTAATGATTGTAGGTGCAATCATCATGTCCTTTGCATTGGAACCGAAAATCGCATGGATTATCTTTGCCATTTTGCCAGTGCTCGCAATGGTAATAGCAGTAATTATGGTTGTCAGTGCTCCGCGTTACACCAAAATGCAGGAGCAAATCGACCTTTTAAATACAAGTGTAAATGAAACGGTAACCAATCAAAAAGTAATCAAATCCTTTGCGAGAGAAGAATATGAAATCAACAAGTTTCAACAGGTAAATGAAAATCTGGTTAAAAAAAGTACAGAAGCCTTAAAAATGATGCTTTTAATGCAGCCTCTTTCTACATTGATTATAAACGTAGCTACCATAATAGTTGTATGGTTTGCAGGTAACCGCATTATAGTCGGAGGTATGGAAATTGGAACGTTAACCGCCTTGGTTACATACTTAACTCAGATTTTGACTGCTTTGAACTTCATGGCAAACATCATACTACAAGGAACTAGAGCTGCTGCTTCTAACAAAAGAATTGTGGAAGTCCTAGATGCAAAGATTGATTTGAGTGATGAGGAGGCAGCCTGCAAAGACAAAGTAATCACAAAAGGAAGCATTCGTTTTGAAAATGTATCTTTTAAATATTACAAAAAGAACAAAGAAAATGTATTAAGCAATATTAATTTAGACATAAAATCAGGGGAATTAGTTGGAATTATCGGCTCTTCCGGTTCTGGAAAGACAACATTAGTTTCTTTGATTCCGAGACTGTACGATGCCGACGAGGGAAATATTTACGTGGATGGCGTCAACGTAAAGGATTTGTCCCTATTCCACTTGAGAGAAAGTGTTGCAATGGTTCTCCAAAAGAACACGTTATTTTCTGGCACGATTGCTGAAAATTTAATGTGGGGAAATGAAAACGCGACAGAGGAAGAACTGATTGAAGCATGTAAAGTCGCTCAGGCGCATGGCTTCGTCAGCAGTTTTAAAGAAGGATATGAAACGGAGCTGGAACAGGGTGGCGCAAATCTTTCCGGCGGGCAGCGTCAGAGATTATGTATTGCCAGAGCGCTCCTCAAAAAGCCTCAGATTATTATATTGGATGACTCCACGAGTGCAGTCGATACTGCTACAGATGCATCGATTCGTCGCGCGTTCAGGGAGAAACTTCCAGGCGTTACGAAGCTGATTATTGCACAGCGAATTAATTCTGTCATTGACGCAGACAAAATTGTGGTGATTGACAATGGGAAAATCGTTAGTGTGGGAAAACATGCTGATTTGATTGATTCCTGCAAGGAATATCAGGAAATTTATTATTCACAGAAAGACAGCAAGGAGGCGTAATATTTATGGAAACGAATAGTAGATATGAACGTCTGGCGAAGAAATATAGTGGAACAAAGGTAGAGAACAATAAAAAGGAAATGAAGGTTCTTGCCAGAGCCGATCGGTCCAGGGCGATGAGCGCCACAGGAAAACCGAAAGATTTGAAAAAGACGGTTGCAAGATTAGCCAGTTATTTGGTTCACGAGAGAAAATGGTTGATGATTGCAATTGTGTGTGCGATTGTGAATACAGGTGCTACATTGGCTGCTTCTTATTTCCTGAGGCCGATTATTAATACATTTATTTATTATGACCCGAATGAGGTTGATTTGTCGGGCAGACTGGCTGGATTATTTAAAGCACTGGCCATTATGGCTGTCATTTATCTGATTGGTGTAATTACGCAATGGCTGCAGCAAAGGCTGATGCTAACTGTATCGCAAAGGTCATTGAAGCATATGAGAAATGATTTGTACTGTAAAATGCAGACATTGCCTATGAAATATTTTGATAACAATTCTACCGGTGATATTATGAGCCGTTTCACCAATGACGTGGATACCGTGGGAGAAATGTTAAATACGACGCTCATACAGTTGATTTCTGGAATCATCACAATCGTTGGAACTGTGGTATTAATGATTGTGACAAACTGGATACTCGGGCTTATCACGATTATCGTGACGCCGTTATTGACGGTCATCAGCAAGACCATTATTAAAAAAGGGCGGAAAGCTTATGCCAAACAACAGAAAAATTTGGGAATACTCAATGGTTTTACGGAAGAGATTATTTCTGGACAAAAGGTGGTAAAGGTATTTAACCATGAAGAAATCGCGATTGACGAATTCTCTTATTTGAATGAGGAGTTGACAAAAGCACAAATTAAGGCGCAATTTAATTCATCGATTATGGGACCGATGACGCATCAGCTGTGCAATGTCATTTATGCGGTTACGGCCTGCGTGGGCGGAATTTTAGTTGTGAAAAATGGCTTTGATATCGGTGGACTTACGATATCTTTGAATTACACGAGAAAGTTCAATCGCCCTATCAATGAAATTTCAATGCAGATGAACACTGTTTTTTCAGCTTTAGCAGGAGCAGAAAGGGTGTTTGAGGTATTGGATGAAGAACCAGAAACGGACGATGCGGACAGTCTGAAACCGGATAAAATCGTAGGAAATGTGGAAGTGAATCATGTTGATTTTGGATATGTTCCCGACCATGCAGTTTTACATGATATTACGTTATACGCAAAACCAGGTCAGAAGGTTGCTTTCGTTGGTTCTACCGGTGCCGGAAAAACTACGGTGACAAATTTATTGCCGCGATTCTATGAATTGCAATCCGGTGAAATCAAAATTGATGGAATACCGATTGAGAAGTTGGATAAAGGAGTTTTACGGCAGAATATCGCCATGGTTTTGCAGGATACTCATCTTTTTACGGGTACAGTGAGAGAGAATATACGTTATGGAAGACTGGATGCAACGGATGAAGAAGTGGTACAGGCGGCTAAGGCAGCTTCCGCACATTCATTTATCATGCAGCTTGAGAATGGATATGATACCTATCTGGAAAATGATGGTGCAAATCTGTCGCAAGGTCAGAGACAGCTTTTGAATAT
Source organism: Tyzzerella sp. (assembly GCA_017472665.1). Lineage (GTDB taxonomy): Bacteria > Bacillota > Clostridia > Lachnospirales > Lachnospiraceae > Faecalimonas. The sequence goes on from JAFUOS010000001.1 coordinate 56,143, forward strand.
TGCGAGAGCAGCCATCAGCAAAGCTCCGATTCTGATTTTGGATGAGGCGACGTCGAGCGTTGATACGAGGACGGAAAAGTATATCGAAGAAGGTATGGATGCTTTGATGGAGAATCGAACGACGTTTGTAATTGCACATCGACTTTCTACGGTTCGAAAATCGAATGTGATTATGGTGCTGGAGAAAGGCAAAATTGTTGAGAGAGGAACGCATGAGGAATTGCTGGAGATGAATGGCAGGTATGCGGGACTGTATCATGAGATAGTGGAACTTGAATAATTTCAAGTGTGCAATGTAGAATTTGATAAGTAAAAGGACCTTGGAATGAGACGGAAAATCTCGTTCCAAGGTCTTATTATATGGAGGAAACGTCTTTTCAATGACTTCTCTTACGCTTGTTAAAAACCCTTCTGGGGGCTTATTACAGAGTTGCTCCGAAGTCGGCTACAATAACCTGGCCAGTTAATGCACGTGATTCATCACTTGCTAAGAATAATAGAATGTTCGCAACATCTGCAGGCATACATGGAGATACCGATAAGTTCATGTGTTTATTCATCTGTCCCATCATGTTAGGGTCTAATGAAGCAGGATCCGTGTGCATTGTCATCGGTGTAACGATTGTGCTTGGGTTTACAGAGTTACAGCGAATTCCGGTTCCTGTAAAACGTAATGCAGTATGTTTTGTTAAACCGATTACAGCAGCTTTACTTGTAACGTAAGAAGCTCCGCCTGTTCCGAATTCTCCGGCTACAGAGTCTAAGTTGATGATAGAACCTGAGTTATTTTTCATCATTTCTTTTACAACCGCTCTTGTACAGTACAGGCATCCTTTTGTGTTGATTCCTAATACCCATTCAAGGTCTTCATCTGTACAGCATTCGATTGGTTTTAAGCCTTGTTCTAATACGCCGGCGTTGTTTACTAAAACGTCAATTTTCCCGAATGTTTCTACTGTTTTAGCAACTAAATTCTCAACGTCTTCTACTTTCGATACGTCTGTAGGTACGGCTAATACTTCGCCTCCGTTAGCTCTGATTTTTTCAGCTACTTCTTCTAACTGTGGTAAACGACGGGCACTAATTACTACTTTCGCTCCTTCTTTTGCAAATAATTCAGCAGTGGCTGCTCCTACGCCTGAGTTACCTCCTGTGATAATTGCAACTTTTCCATCTAAACGTCCCATAGTGGTTAGCTCCTTTCTGATAAATGTTTTTGTTGTGTATAGAATTATTAATTTTATTATAAAGGAGAATGGCAAATGAGTCAATGAGTATCAAATGGGCGGAAAACGCTTCCAGTTTATTGCCCAAATTCCCATAGTGTGCTAAACTGTACAAGTAAGACAAAAATCGACATAGATTGACAATCTACAAATATAAAAAGTGAGGTTACACAATGATAAAAGTTAAGGAATACAGAGGACACATCCGTAACTGGGAAGCTCTTTGCGAAGAACTAGGAATCGCCAAATCCCTTTCGAGAGAGGCTCGCGAAGAAGCTATCCTAATCAAAGCCTATGAAACATGGGGCTATGACATGGCAAATCACATGCATGGAATGTTTGCGTTTGCACTTTGGGATGACGTAGAGCAGAAACTTTTCTGCCTGAGAGACCAGTTTGGAACAAAGCCTTTCTATTATTATGTGACAGCAGACGGAAGACTTCTCTATGGCACCATGATTCGCCAAATCATGGAACAAGAAGGTTTCGTAAAAGAATTAAATGAGAAATTACTTCAGATTTACATGAGCCTTACCTATGTGCCGGGCGAAGAAACATTCTTCAAAGGCTTGATGAAGTTGTTACCAGGACGTTATCTTGTATGGCAAAATGGCAAAATGGAAATCACCCGCTATTGGAAACCAGAGTTCCATCCAGATGAAAGCAAATCATTAGAAGAATGGGCTGACGAAGTTCATAAAACACTCCAGGAAATCATGCCAGAGACAAAAGCGGCAGATGAAGAAATCGACTCGTTCTTATCGGGCGGGGTAGATTCTTCTTATGTGCTTGCTATGTCAGAGGCCAGTGCAGCAGATTCCTGCGGTTATGAAGAAGAACGGTTTGATGAATCAAAACTTGCAGCAGAAACAGCCAAACTTCTCAATGTGGAATTCAATCGGTGCGTGATTACTCCAGAGCAATATTTCGATATTGTTCCGTATGTCATGTATCATATGGAACAACCTTTAGCGGACGCTTCCGCGATTGCATTTGCACTGGGATGCAGAGCGACAGCAGAACATACGAAGCTTTGCTATTCAGGGGAAGGTTCTGACGAGTTCTTTGGCGGATATAACATGTATCGCAACGCAGAACGCTATGGAGATAACTTGAAGACATTCTACGTAGGTAATACAAATATCATGAAAGAAGATGAGAAGAAGAAAATTCTCAAGAATTATGATGAAAATGTACTTCCAATCAATCTTGTAAAGGAGATTTATGAGGAAAATGAAGGATTAGATCCGCTTTCAAAGATGCAAGATGTGGATATTCAAATCTGGCTGGAGGGTGATATTTACCTGAATGTAGATAAGATGAGTGAAGCGGCAGGTTTAGAAATCCGTATGCCACTCACAGACAGAAGAATTTTTGATATTGCATCAAGAATTCCTTCCAAATACAAAGTGAACGAAGAACAGAATAAAGTTGTCATTCGTACGGCGGCAGCAAAAGTATTGCCAGAGGAAATCGCATTCCGCAAGAAACTTGGATTTATCGTGCCGATTCGTATCTGGATGGCAGATGAAAGATATAACCAAGATGTGCAGGCGAAGTTCCACAGCGAGATGGCAGCGAAGTTCTTTAATGTGGAAGAGATTCAAGCGATTTTCGATGAATATGTTGGTGGAAATTCGGACAACTGGAGAAAAGTTTGGACGATTTATACGTTCTTAGTTTGGTATGAGGAATATTTTGTAAAACGTTAATTAAGGGTTGACAAAGCATACTGAAATTTGATACAGGAGGATGAAACTAATGGATTGGAGTTTTCGCTTTTTCTTTAACAGCATTTTACTTGGAGTTGGACTTGCGATGGACGCGTTTTCCGTGTCTCTTGCAAATGGACTGAATGAACCCTACATGAAAAAGAAAAAAATGTGCGGCATTGCCGGTGTGTTTGCGGTATTTCAGGCGCTGATGCCGATGATTGGATGGATTTGTGTGCATACCATCGTTCAATATTTCAAGGCATTTGAAAAATTTATTCCATGGATTGCACTGATTCTGCTTGTATTTATCGGCGGAGGGATGTTGAAAGATGGAATCAAAGGTGGTGAAGAAGAGTCAGAAGCAACTGCAGTAGGATTTGTGGCACTGCTGGTTCAAGGTGTGGCAACTTCAATTGACGCGTTGTCGGTTGGATTTACGATTGCGGAATATGGATTTTTGATGGCATTGATTTGTGCGATAATCATTGCAGTGGTAACGTACTTTATCTGCACGGCAGGGCTCATGATTGGGAAGAGATTTGGTACGAAGTTGTCAAATAGGGCGACGATTCTTGGTGGTGTGATTTTGATTTTGATTGGAATCGAGATTTTTATTAGTGGGGTATTTTAGGAATATAATAGGTAAATGAGTTATGTAGGGAAAACGGGAGATAAGAGCATGGAAAACAAGACAGAAAAGAAAGGTTTGAATATTAGTGCTAAGTCGTTCATTACGGCGATTGCAGTGATATTTGTATTGATGGTGCTGACATATGGTTTGACGTTTGTGGTGCCAGGCGGCGGGATTCCATTTTGGAAATGGATTCTATCACCAGTTCTGGTGCTTGGCGGGGAGGACAATGTATCGCTGATTGCGGTAATTATTTTCTTGCTCGTCATCGGTGGTGTGTTTAACTGCTTGGATAAATGTGGATTGATGAAATACATGTTGGACAAGATTACATATCGTTTTGGAAAAGAAAGATATAAATTATTGGCACTGGTTACGCTTTTCTTTATGGCAATGGGCTCGTTTATCGGTTCCTTTGAAGAATGCGTACCGCTTGTTCCGATCGTGGTTGCTTTGGCAATCAGACTTGGCTGGGATTCTTTGGTCGGCGTGGGCATGAGCCTCTTATCAATCGGATGCGGATTCGCAGCAGGCGTCTGCAATCCATTTACCGTAGGGGTGGCGCAGGAGTTGGCTGGGCTTCCGATGTTTTCGGGAATGTGGTTCCGCGCTCTTAGTTTTGTACTTGTGTATGCACTTTTGGTCGGATTTCTGTTCCGCTATGCGAAACGCATAGAAAAGCCACTGAATGCAGGTGCAGATGAGGAGGCCTTTGTTCGAAATGAGAAAATGGACCGTGGATTGGTTTGCTTCGTATCGTTGATGGTTGCCGGAATTCTGGTTGTGCTTAGTTCTGTATTTATTACCGCTTTGCAGGATTATACGATGATTATCGTAGCGGTGACATTTTTGGCTTCAGGCATTGCAGCGAGTTTATTGGCAGATATGGGCAAGAAATTAGGGAAAACATTTTGGAATGGACTCGTGAGTGTACTGCCAGCGGTACTTATGATTCTTATGGCAAATTCGATTCGCTATACGCTTGTGGAAGGAAATATTTTGGATACGATTTTGCAGGCGGCGATAGCAACCGCAGAAACACTTCCAAAATGGGCAGTGATTCTATTTATCTATTTGATTGTATTAGTAATGAACTTTTTCATTGCATCTGGTTCGGCAAAAGCATTTTTGCTGATGCCGCTTATCGTGCCAGTTGCAGAAGCGTTTGGAATATCAGCGCAGCTTTGCATTGTTGCATACGCGTTCGGAGATGGATTTTCGAATGTATTTTATCCGACGAATCCTGTGCTTCTTATCGGCCTCGGACTTGCTGATGTGGATTACGGAAAATGGGTGAAATGGAGCTGGAAGTTCCAGGTGATGAATCTGGTGCTGACGAGCGGATTACTGCTGTTTGGATTAGTAATTGGGTATTAAGCGTGATTAGGAAAGGATGGAACCATGGTTGTATTTTTAACTAGCAGCCCATGCGATGACGCACCAGAGGGCGCAGACGTACCATTTATATTAAAAGAAGAAAATGAATTTGTGCAGAACCTGAAAAAACATTATGTGGCAGGCAGTAATTGCCTGATGATTAGCGCCAATCCGGAGGCCTACGAGCGCAATGACCGCATGGCAAACGAATTTCGGGAGGGATTTGCCTACCACGGAATGGTGTTTGAAGAGATGTGGATATGCGATTGGAGAAATGCAGAACAGGTGGAAGAAATGATTGATTCAAGCAACATGATTATTCTCGCTGGCGGCCACGTGCCAACTCAGAATGCATTTTTCCGGGAAATTGGACTTCGCGAAAAACTGCAGGATTACGATGGTGCTGTTATGGGAATCAGTGCAGGAACGATGAATTGCGCGGATGTGGTTTATGCTCAGCCGGAAGAAGAAGGAGAATCGATTGATCCAGATTATCAGAGATATTTGCGGGGACTTGGATTTACGGATATTAATGTGTTGCCACATTACCAGATGGTAAAGGATTATATGCTGGATGGGAGAAGACTGTATGAGGATATTACGTTTGAGGATAGTTATGGGCAACGGTTTTATGTCTTGGTAGATGGAAGTTATATTATTGTGGAAGATGGAAGGAATGTGCTGTATGGAGAGACGTATCTGATTCAGGATGGCGTGATGGAGAAAATTTGTTCCTTTGGTGAGAAGATTTCTATCTAGCGGCTTAGGGAATGAACTTAAACAGATAGTCAACTTGAGATGGCTGAATTAATTTAGAGGGAGCTGGAATTATGTAGGGCTTCGGGGTGTGGAACTCCGGAGCTCTTGTTATTTTATGATTGCGTCTTGAGAGAGAGCTGCTTCTAATCAAAACTTATTTGAAAAGTCCTCCGTAATTTCGATGGGTATGTGAATTACAGATAAGTTTGGATATCCTGTCTCAAGTCTTCCTCAATTTTAATGAGACGTTTGCAAACATCTTTTGCAGCTTTGTCGGCATCAGAGTATTCATTTAAATATTGATTTAAAGATTTGACACCCATATCGCAGCCATCGGTAATCAGGTCGGCGATGGTCGCGTCGCTGTCATCCATTCCCAATTTCATGTTGGTTTTCAACCAGGACATTCCCTTCGCCATGATGCTAGGGTCTTTTTCCTCACTGTTGTATTTTGATAACAATTCGTGAGTTTCATTTCCAAGTTTTTCGTGATGGGCTTTGCTCTCGGAGAGCAGCTTCTTTAATTTTTCATCTCTAACAAATTCTAATACTTCGTCAATGGATGTGACGGCCATTTTGCTGCCTGCGTCACATTCTTTTAATAAATGGATTGTTTCTTTGTGTTCCATGGTGAGCCTCCTTGTTTGTTTTGGAATAGTATGTGCAGATTGCGTGGGAATTATTACCTATAGTTTGTCATATATTTGTAGTAGTTTTATATGGTTCGGAGGGAATGAGGATGAAAGGAAAAAAGTTATTGTTGCTTCAATGTATTTTAGTGCCACTTCTTGTGGGAGTGGTTGCGTCGCTGATTACAAGGGGAGGAATGGAGGCGTTTGAGAGCCTTGAAAAGCCGCCGTTGTCGCCGCCAGGATGGGTGTTTCCGATTGTGTGGACGGTGCTTTATGTGCTAATGGGGATTTCGTCTTATTTGGTGATGACGGCGGGAGCGGATAAGCAGAAGACGGAGCGGGCGATGATGTTGTATTGGTATCAGTTGGCGGTGAATTTTTTGTGGCCGACGTTTTTCTTTAACTTTCAGTGGTATTTGTTTTCGTTTGTGTGGTTGGTGATTTTGTGGGTGTTGGTGGTTTTGATGATTTTGGCGTTTTGGAGGATTGATAGGAGGGCGGCGGTGCTTAATATACCGTACCTTGTGTGGTTGACGTTTGCGGGGTATTTGAATGCGGGGGTGTGGTGGTTGAATTAGAGGGGAAGATTTAATGTAATTTGCCGAAGAGACTGGAAATATGTTATAAATAGTGGTAAAATGAGAACAGGGTTATCAGACAGTAAGGATGAAAGGGAAGAGATTCTCTTTATTCTTGCTGTTTTTCTTTTTATGATTCGAAGACTCAACGTAAATATGTATAATGTGGAAGGTATTATTTATCTGTCACGGCGGCTGGGGAGGAAAATGGTAAGAATGTTGAGTTTGATGGGGTGCAAGGGATTAGGTAGCAGAAAATAACATTAATTTATCATGAAGGGGAAGGTTCTTATAAGAGAAAACAGCATAAAAATGTAGAATATTAGTGTAAAATAAAAAAATAATAATATTTTAAACGAGGTGAATATTTTGCAGTCAAACAGTAGTGAGTTATACAGACGCCATATAGCAACCCATACTGAACGTTCTGCCGAAGATCGTGCAGCGGTTTCGACTTTGGAAACACTTCTGATTTCAAATGGAAAGATCAATACGAATTTTTCGTGTGATGATAAATGGCCAAATCATGATGGTACATTTGAATTTGTATCAAATCCAGAAATATCAAGAATCCCTGAACAGAATTTTATTGTTCAGATAAAGGGAACGCACAATTACACAGAAGCGGATGGAATAATTTCATATAGTTTGAAGAGTTTAGCGTTTCCGGCTTTTATAGCAAGCGAAGTAACGGCAGATCCTGGAATCCTATTTATTGTTCTTAATCCAGATGTTAGAGGTGAGAAACGCGTTTTTGGGAAATACTTGTCACCTAGTGTGATTGAATCTATAGATTTCAACAAGAATAGCACTACAATTAAACTTGGTCCTGAAGATGAGATAGAAGATACAGATGAAAGTGTTAATAAGTTCTGTAATAAGCTTCAGCGAATTATTGATTTTCACTTGTTTTTACGAAAATTAAATAGAGACAACCTTAGAAAAGAAGATGCAATAAAAATTGTTCAGATTCGTTGTGAGGATATATCACTGGAGATTGATAGAATTAAGGATGAAAATAAAACGCGTGACAATATATCAAGAAGAATTGTAAATGGGTTATATGATCTGTGTTATGCTGTTTTGGTATTAAATGCCATAAGTTTAGGGTACACGGATGTTAATGAGAAGCTGGCATGGGAGCTATCTCAATTTAATATTGAAACGAAATATTTAAGTAATTTTTTGAAAGGACTTAAATATATTGGTTCGAGGATTCCGGATTCTGGACAATCTGAAAGATTAATGTTGAAATATTATAATTATCTTTGGGAAATCAGAAGATTCCTAAAAAATAAATTTGACATTACTGTCTTGGAGAACTTGGAAGAATTCCCGTTATGTACAGATACTCTTGATATAGAGTATTATGAAATGGTGGCTTCAAGTATTGCAACAATTGATTTGTCACCAAAGCTTCTCAGACATACACGATATTATATTCAAAAAAAGACTCCGTTTTTTGTCAACGGAGAAAGATACTTTGAAATTACATTGCAGTTAGCGGGAATGTATGCAACTAAGTTTAACCGAATAACGGTATATACAAAACAAAATATATCAACCAATTACTCAATACAAATCGCGTATGCTAATGCAGAAATCAATCTTTGGGGAATAAAGAATGAAATTAAGGTAGTAACAAATTGGAAAGTATCTATTGATCCGTTATGCTTGAACAAGTTGGGTAAGATTTTGATGATAGATATGAAACTGAGCAAAAATTATGGTGAATACAGTTCACTAATGGATTTTCTTACCAAAACAAGTATGAATCTATTGGACTTGATTAATCTGCAAGAAACAAGTTTTAAAAACACCTTATCGCAAATTTATGGACAAACAAACACCAAGCTATTTGAGGAGATACTTATTAAACTAAGAGATGATTATTCTTTATCTTCCACAAAAGTAGGAAGGTATACTATACGATATGTATTACTAAATTTACGTGAAGAGATATTAGAGTCTGTATTACCAAACGCTTTTGATAAAAAATGTCTTACGAATGAGCTTTCTGTCACAAGTAGGTGTTTTCCGTTTGAACAAAAGCCTTTTATTTCGAATTTGGCTGGAAGGAAAACGAGCAAAGGTAGTATTAGAGATTTGCTTGAAATAACAAATGATCCGGCAAAATACAATGTGGTACGACCTTACTTGATAATTGAAAATATGATACGGGAAACGGGAGAGTTGTATTTTGATATTGATTCAGTGGGGACTATAGAGGAAATAAAAAAATATAATGCCAGTTTAGACAGCTGGGAACGCAATAACGGATTTCTAATTAAAGAAGATGGAGGAATGGTGACTATTGATTCTTATGAAAGCACGGCATTATACATACTTGAAAAATTATTAAAAATGTCGAAAGTACCTAATAGAGGACAAAAGGAAGCTAATTCACAGTATCTCAGGCAGTGTAATATAAATTTTGCAGACCCAATAAAGAAGGCGGCATTGCAAAAGCTGTTTGTAAACTCCCAGGTAATGCTGATTTATGGGGCTGCAGGTACTGGTAAGACAACATTGATTAACTATATTTCAAATATGATGGGGCAATCTAAAAAGTTGTTTCTTACCAAAACTCACACCGCTTTACAAAATTTGAAAAGACGGATAGATAATCCGGGATTAGATTCAGAATTTGTTAGTATTGATAGCTTTACAAAGACGGTTACGCTTTCAAATTATGATGTGATTTTTGTTGATGAATGTAGTACGATAGATAACAGAACTATGAAGAGTCTACTTGAAAAAATTGGCGAAAATACATTACTTGTACTGGCAGGAGATATTTACCAAATTGAAGCTATCGACTTTGGGAACTGGTTCTATTATGCTAAAGACATAATCGAAACGGATGGTGCAAACGTTGAACTTTTAAACACTTGGAGAACTGACAAAGAAGAGTTAAAGAGTTTGTGGGATGAAGTAAGAAAAAGTGAAGCTATTATTACGGAAAAACTTGCAATGGATGGTCCGTTTTCTTCTGATATAGGAGAAGATATATTTACGCTTGGAGAAGATGAGATTGTATTGTGCCTAAATTATGATGGTAAATTTGGTTTAAATAATATGAACCTTTATTTTCAAAATGCCAATATGGAAAGCGAAGTATTTATATGGGCTGAGTGGACATTTAAAGTAGGAGATCGTGTGATTTTTCTGGATAACAATCGTTCCTCTTTGTTGTACAACAATTTGAAAGGAAAAATTGTTGATATATCAAAAACTGAGACGTCGATAGTATTTACATTGGATATAGAAACTGTTCTAACAGAACGACAATGTAGATCTGAAAGCTTTGAGTTTGTTGATGCAACAGAGGATGGAACACGTATACGCTTAGAAGTAATCACGGGTGACGATGAATTGACGTCTGAAGATGACCGAATCAAAACTATCATTCCGTTTCAAATTGCATATGCGGTTTCGATTCACAAGGCACAAGGCTTAGAGTACAAATCTGTAAAAATTGTTATTCCTTCGTATAATGCAGAAAAAATATCACATTCCATATTTTATACGGCAATAACCAGAGCAAAGGAAAAACTTAAGATATATTGGAGTGCTGAAACAATGGAAAAAATTGTGGAAAGTTTTGCAAAAGAGAAAGAAGAACAGAAAACGCTATTATTGGTTAAGAAGAAATTGGATTTGTCATAAGAATATGCGAGGAGTATGCCTATGGTTTTTGGCTGCAAGGTATGCTATACTAAAATATCAAGGTGATCTTAAAACTTAAGAAAAGGATGTGTGGAAATTATGTCTGGATGCACATGTGAAAATTGGACTTTGGAAGATTTATCAAATGCTTTAAGAGATATGCACAAGGATAATAAGAGGATTGTTGTGCCTATGTTTCAGCGTGGTAAGAGATGGAAAAGGGGACAAGAGCAAAAGTTTATTGATTCATTAATAAAAGGTTATCCAGTGGGTACTATGCTTTTTTACGAAACGTATGAAGATAATAAGCGAACATACATCCTGGTTGATGGTCTCCAGCGTGGAAATAGTATTAAGAAATATATTACAAATCCTACAGAATTTTTTTATGATGATAGTATATCGGATGAATTTTGTAAAAAGATTTCTGAGATAGTTGGATTGGGCAGAGAAGACGGATATACCAAAATAAGAACTATATTAACGACTTTTATTAAAAGTAAAACATCATTTAAGAACATACAGTATTACGATGTGGCTAAGCAAATCGCTGATGAGTTTAATGTGGGATACGAGCCGATAGGTGAATTGATTAATACGTTTGCTGAGTTTTTTGAAGAACGGCAGGATTTATATGACAGAATTGCATGTACTGTTATTCCAGTGGTTGTATATACTGGAGATGAAAATAATTTGCCGGAGATTTTTGATAGAATTAATTCACAAGGCACACCACTGGATCAGTATGAAGTATATGCCGCGGCTTGGCCGGTAAAGCAGAGGTATACCATCACAAATGCAGAGATTATTGAATATGTGGTTAAAAAATATGATTCCTTTACGGAGGATGATTTTCAGATTCATGGATATAGTCGTGAAGAGATGAGAACCAGTAAGCAGTTAAATGCTTTTGAGTATTTATTCGGCTTAGGAAAGCATCTTGTATCAAAGTATTCTATTTTGGGATTTAATAAGGGGCTTGCAGATGATACTGTGAATCCGCTTAGTTTTGAATTGGTAAACGCGTGTTTGAATGATGCTGATAGAATTAAAACACTGTATACAAACTTACAAGCAATGGATATCAATAGTTTTGAAAAAGTCTTATATGAAGCTATAGAGTTTGTAGAAGGAGCTATTTCTGTTGTTACAAAGTTTAAGGGGAATTCGCATTCATCAAGTAAGATTTTTCACTCTAAATATCAAATAATGTCAATGATTTCTACAAGTTTTAAAGAAATGTATGTAGACGCTGATTTTACACAGAAGGCACCAGATTGGAATGATAAGAAGGTTTCTTTGGCAAAGAATCTTTTGAGATATTATGTGTATGATATTATTACAAATTACTGGAGTGAAGGTGGAACCGGAAAGATACACGCAGCAGCAAAACCTAATAGATATATGAGTGAAATTTCAAGTCGTTCATGGATGGTGGCACTTGATGCTTTTTTTGAAAAATCTATGCAAAGAGCTGAAAAAAGAAACATAGCAAATCCAAGAAGCGAGGAGTATGTGATACTTAATTGTATATACTTAAATACATTCACAGCAATGGACCAGCTTTCATTAGATAAATTTGATGTAGAGCATATTGCTCCCAAAGAGCAGATGCGTAAGTTAATAGAGATGTGTAATGGGGAAGGATTGTCTATTAGTTGTATTGCAAATTTATGCTATTTGCCTGAGTATGTAAATCGAAGCAAGAAGGATAAAAATTTCTATCAAGATAAAAAGTATTTGCAGCACATTAATTTGGCAGATGTGGAGTACAAATATAGCTTTACTGAAGCAGATGATCTTGAATGGATGGATATGCCATATGAACCACAAGATTTTACGGTTCTAAAGGAATACTATGTTGATTACTGTGTAAAGAGATTTGATAAACTTAAACACTTATTCTGTGATTCTTTGGGAATTGAATATGAGATTGTGGAACAAGAAGAAGTGGTTGAAAAAATTATTGTACCTAAGAAGGTTGATACAGCAAATAAAAAAGTTCGGTTTGCAGACAAGTGTATTCTTAGACTTGCACAAAGTTTAGATGAGGAACTAATAAAAACCGGTCGTAGTACATATAAAACGCAAGACAAGAAAAAAGGGTATGTAATTACAACTTCGAAAATGTATGTACAAGGTGTACGCGAAAAATATTGGTTTGCGTATAGAAAAAACCAGGCGCAAGATATACAAGATTGTGAGGAGCAATATGTTGTATATGGTTGTAAAGATGAGGCAACCTTAGTACTGTTGCCGATTAAAGAAATTGAAGATAAAATCGAACATTTAAATACATCACAAGATGATGATGGGAATATTTCGCACTGGCATATAGTGTTCTTTAAGGATACAGTGGGTAATATGACATGGATGTTGTCAAGGCCGGAAATACAAGAAATTGATATAACAGAATATATGTTATGATGTTTAGGAGGCACTTCGTTGGGAGGTGCCTCCTTTTATATTGTAGGAAAGTATATCATCTATATTCGTAAGCGATTAATTTTGGGGTGTTTATGATAGAAAATAGTTTTTTACTCCAACTTCCTATCAAAGAATGCCCTAACCACACTTGGATGTGATCAGAGCACCTTGACAATTCACATATGATTGAGTTAATTCTCGCTAGTATTAGAAGCTCTACGTTCGATTTCTGCTTTGACATCTGCATTCCATGGAGCGAGCAATTCCAGTTCTTCATCTGACATACTAATATTTGGCAGCTTTTCAAGTAGATAGGTTAGATAGTGATAGACGTTTACTCCATTTGTTTTCGCCATTTCTACCATTGTGTATGTGATAGCACTAGCCTGTGCTCCGGCGGGAGTATCAGCAAAAAGCCAATTCTTACGGTTATGTTCTTAAGCACATAACCGTAATTATGTGTTCAATCTAGTTATGTGCTCATGAAGTTTACTTAAGCTTATTTATATAGCTTAGAGAACATTCTATGAGCACATAATTCTTTATCATAATGAATTCAAAAAGTTCATGATGTCTGCAGATGGTTTATATTTATAAGAACTGTTACCGGCACTTCCCGCTTTTTCCATAGCTTTTCGTTTAAGCTCCATATCGGCAACCATATATTTATGTGTTGTTTCTATACTTGAATGTCCCAACCATATAGCTATTGTTGATATATCAACACCTGATACCAACAAATTCATTGCGACAGAATGTCGAAAGGTATGTGGTGTAATTGTTTTCTCGTGTAGACTTGGAACTTGGGCTGTTGCTCGAGATACGAGTTTATTAATGCGTGTTCGTACACCGGAACGTGTTAATTCATCGCCATTTTTGTTCATAAAAAGATATTCACTGCATTTAACAGGGTAGTCTTTTAAATACTTATTTATATATTTTATGGTAGATTTCCATAACGGAACTTCTCGTTGTTTACGGCCTTTACCCCGAATGCTCACACTTGCATGATTAACTGAGTCTGCACTATGAATATCTGATACTTTTATTTCAAGAAGTTCTGATACTCTAACACCAGTATTGTACATAAGCAATAGCATTAATTTATCGCGTGCTCCTATAAATGTATTTGTATCACATACTTTGATTAAGGCATTAAATTCCTCTTTCGTTATAAAACTCATAACCGGTGATTCGTGTTTTTGAGCAGGCAGCATAAGAGTTCGTTTGCTTATTGCACTATATTCAGGAGCTATTTCAGCTACATACTGCATAAATGATTTTACAGCTGCTATACGATTATTTATAGTTACTGGTTTATTTTTTCTCTTTTCCTCAAGATATTTACAAAAGCATTGCAGATACTCGAGATCGAAATGATTTATACTTACTTTTGTTGCAGATATTCCATGCACGTCTTCCAGATATCGTAAATATAATCGAAATGTATCCTTATAAGAACAAACCGTCTGATAGGAAACTTTTCTTTGTTGCATCAGACGTTGTAAAAAATAGTTTTGGATCAGCGTTTGTACGGAAAGTAACTCAGATTTCATCATCATCACCTCCAAACTGTTCTTCATACTTTGAACACGATGCTTTTAATAATTCAGGGGTTGCAGATAAATACCAGAAGGTATCTGCTGGTTTTACATGCCCTAGATAAGTTGATAAGACATGTAGTTTTTCATTTACATCTTCTCCCTGCTCATTCCATCTTAGGATCGTATTGCAGGCAAATGTATGGCGAAAATCATATAATCTTACATATGGATATCCAGTAGGCTTAGCGTTGATACATGGACGAATTAGCTTAAATGCATATGCAAGTGATGATTCAGTCAATTTTTTGCCACCCGTTGTATAGAAAAATGGATCTTTCGATGATTTTAATCCCAACTTTTCTTCAATCCACTGATGATAAGAGCGAAGTTGTTCCGTTACACTTTTGTGTATCGGTATATATCGTTCTTTTGAAAACTTCGTTTTTCTTATATGTAATGTATTATTTTTGAAATCTACATCTTCGTTCAAAAGATTCACTGGTTCGGATGGTCTCATTCCTGTAGACCACAGCAATCCGATGATGATATTTGTTGTGTATGAGCGGATTCCATCAGGTGAATAAAGGCTTTGACATTCATCCATAAGAGTCCTGACATCTGATTGCGAATATATGTATGGTGTAGGACGCTCATGGACATTTTTAAAAATCAGACTATATATGATCTCACTCTCGCGGTCGAAGGAATATACATACTTAGAAAATGGGCGTATTACTTCTATTTTTCGTCCCATAGTCTTATCTGACTGATTACCGGAGGCAACCCATTTCAATGCGATTTCAGTTGTTAAAGGGCCATCATAATTAATAAATCGAGTATAAGCAGCAAAGCGTTCAAGTACAGTTGCTTCATGTGTCAGCTTAAAACCAAGGCTGTGCTTATATTCAAGATAATCTTTTAGTTGTCGGGAGATTCTGTTACTTTCCATCACAATCACCTCCCGGCCAAGGTGCTGCAACAGCTTTTAAGTGTTCGAAATCCACTTTTATATAGGCTTTAGTCGAATCGAGAGATTCGTGTCCAAGTATATCTGCTGTTAATTTAAGTCCTGTACCATTATTGAATATCTTTGATGCTGCTGTCCGACGTAAAGCATGTGTTCCTTTCCAATATCCAGTAATGTGTTCTTTTTCAAAAGCATTACGAATGACGTATCGGACATTTTCACGGCTCATACAGGTGTACCGATTTACATACTTTCTTAAAAGAAGATGTTTTTCACTAGGAACAGAAGGTCTATAGCGAAGGATATATTCTTCCAGAAGCTTTCCTAATTCAGCAGATAAGGGTAACTGTCGAACATGATTATTCTTTGTATCATGTATTTGAATCAACGCATTTGTCCATTTAATGTCTCTCAACATAATGTTCGGAATTTCAGAACATCGCAATCCTAGATCGAGCATCAGGCGGATTATGATGTTATTTCGAATACCCATTTCTTCATCATTCTTGTAATGGAAACGCAACCGTTTTTCCTCGTCTGATGTAAGTATGATGGGAACATTTGATTTTTGCCAGTCAGCAGATGTAAGTGGTAATTCTAATACCGATCTATTTATTACATATCCCTTATATTCGAGGAATCGGAAAAAGTTTCTTAATGATGTAATATATCTGCCGATACTTGATGCTTTTATGTTTTGAAAAACCGTACATACATACTGTTTTATATCCTCAGCTGTTAACATTGACCAGTCATCAGGAATAGAATCTAAAGAATCAAGAAAAACTGAAATATGATGACATTCTGCTGTCGCTGACATGCTTGTTATGTGTTTGAATTCAGTAGAATATTTGAAGAATTCTTCCAGCAATTCCTTATTTCTTGTTGTTTTATATTTCTGGTTCCTATCATAGTTTCTAAAGACTTCACCGGTTTGCATCTGAAACAATAAACTTGAAGCAGGTCCTATGTTGTGTCTGGTGGACGGACTAAAAGTTTGATTGTTATCGGTCAGAGTATGATTTATGTGCTCATACAAAAGTTGTGGATCTGTTACATTCCATGAATCTGGTGCTTGTTCTAATGCTTTCGTATAAGTATGAATTGTTTGTGGAGCATACCCCTTATTTTTAAGGAATTTCTCAAAGTTGTAAATAATTTCTGGGTTCATAAGCTACCTCCTTTACGATTAATAAGGTAACTATGACATTTTTATTGAAATACGTTAAGAGCACATAACTAAGTTCGACACATAATTACGGCCCACTGTGAATGGGCGGATGCTATTCTCGCTTAGGTTGTTAGAAAAACTGCAACGACCGTCTTGTAGGTAGTTGGCTAAAAAGTCACGGCGATTTCGAATATATGTAACCGCCTTCTCCATTCGAGAACCTCTTACAGGATTCTGATTATCAAGCCATGACAAAAAGGCCTCAATGACAGGCTTTTCCTTCTCGAGGCGAGCTTCTTTGATGGCTTCGAATGAATTGTGTGTTTTCTTGATTTTATCTTCCAGTTGGAAGAGATGATTAACGTACATCATCCCTTGAACAGAAGGCTGCGTATAATCAAGCTGTTTTCCTTTTGGAATGGCCTCGGTCAGGTATCTGCGGATATGAGCCCAACATACGGTCCGTGTTGCTTCCCGTACTTTGTTGTAACCGCTGTATCCGTCGCACATAAGATAGCCTTGAAAGTTTTCCAGAAACTCCACAGCGTTTTCACCTGCCCGCGTCTCTGAATACTGGTAGATGACAATTGGAGCTTCTCCATCTTCACCCGTTCTGTACAGCCACATGTAGGACTTCGTCTGCGCGCGGCGCTCTGGTTCATGCAGTACTTGAAGTGGTGATTCATCAGCCATTAAATGCTTTCGTTCCAAAAGTTTTTTTCGGAAGAAGTCATACATTGGCTTAAGGTAGGCTTCCGAATTCTTAATAACCCAGTTAGCCATTGTAGCGCGGGTAATTGATACACCGTATTGTTTCCAATCTTTCTCCTGACGATAGAATGGCAGACTGTTACAAAACTTCTGGTACATAAGCCAGGCTATGGTTTCTGCCGAAATCATGCCGTAAAGTCCATGAGCCTTTCCGTCCTTTCCTTTATAGATACTAGGAAGTTCATTGATTTCACACTCTGGACATTTATAGTTCTTACTGTAGTATTCAATAACTGTCATCTTGGCAGGAGTGAAGTGTAATTCCCTGCGGACGTATTCTTCACCGATATAGATTAGTGGCGTACCACATTCAGGGCATGCTTTTTCACCTTCCAAATCAAGATAGACCTTTTTAACAGGAAGGCCTTTGAAGCGCTCTGCGTTAGTAGCTCTTGGTTTTCGCTTTTTAGGCTCTTCGAACGTTTGGAGAAATATTTCTTCGAAAGCTTCGCCGTTCTGTTCTGATTCAGCTTCATTAAAAAGATTGTATTGGCCAGGTATATCAATGGCGTGCTTCTCGCTGGAAGCACCGAAGAGTTTCTTGCGGAGATATGCAATCTCTTCCCGCGCATTTTTCAGTTCCTGCTCTGACGCTTCTTTGCTTTTGCGCATATCGTCAAGAGTAGCCTGCAGTGTTCTGATAAGATTATTCAATTCGGAAATCGTATCTTTCAGCTCACGAAGCTGAAGGTCTTTTGAATTGTTAGCCACGTCAGTATCTCCTTGGTTTTGATATGTCTAGTATACCAAAAATGATGCGATACTACATCAAAAAACTTGTTGATGAAGAACAGAAAAATGTTGAAAAACCATCGGTTCTCCAACATTTTAGTGGAAAGTTATCAACATCCTCATGGGTTCATTTTTATTGCTTTTGGCTGTTCAATATCTAGACCAGACATGAGCCAGTCAAACTCACGCCAGGTAAGATTCCGGACTTCACTTTTATCTCGAGGCCAACGATAAGAACCTTGGGCGGTGAGTCTTTTGTATATAAGCACTATGCCATCAGGTTCTTTTAGAATTCCTTTGATTCTGTCGCACTTGCGTCCGCAGAAAAGATAGAGTGTGTTGTTCTCGAAATTCATGGAAAAATGGTCTTGAATAATCGCACAAAGCCCCTCAATAGACTTACGCATGTCGGTTCGTCCAGTTACGATATAGATAGAATCGACATTAGAGATATCCGCTAACATAATGGTGCCCTCAAAGAATTTAAAATTCGGTCTAATAAAATCGGGTTTACAGAATTGTTGAGTTTGATAAACAATCCGTTCGTTGCTAGTTCAATCGTATGTGAATTATCAAGGTACATTGGAGATGTCTCCACATGTGGAACAGTCTCAGTCGGTGTAATATCCGGAGTAATTTCAATCTTGACCACTTCCTGCTTAGAAGCTGTTAGGTCGAGAACATTTGCTTTGCCAACAGGTTTTGGAATGTCGCAGGCTTTTTTTCGCAGTCTGCTGACAGCGTTGTAAAAACAGGAAGATGATATTCCGTTCTGTTCGCACCATGCAGCATCGGATAATCCGCTTTGGCGGCATTCCATTATGATTGACATCCATTCGTTAAGTGTTCAGTTACGATTTCTCATAAGTATTCCCTCCATAATTGTAGTAAAAATCTAACATCTATCAGTAGCTATCTTTAGATGTTGTAGTAAAAAACTATTTACTATCATTATGGAAGAGAAGTGCTCAGAAAGCAAAACGTCCAAAAATTAATCGCTTACCTATATTCCACTGAAAATAACAACAAATAACAACAAATGGCAGCAAATATCTTGAAAAATATTATACATAATGATATGATAGTGAAGGAATTTCTTGTCTAAAATTTTAAAGCGTAGGAGAGGTTATGTTAGAGAGTTTAAGTGAAAAATGGGTAAGTATAGATGATGCAGCAGAATATCTTGGTGTAAAACCTGTTACGATAAGAGACTGGATTAGAAAAGGGAAGGATATACCTGCACATAAAATAGGTAAACAATGGAAATTCAAGTTTTCAGAATTGGACGCTTGGGTAAAGAGCGGACAAAGTGCAGAATAAAATATGAAAAGGATTGAGGATAGAAACATGGTTTATAATGTGTTGGATTTATTTTCTGGTGCAGGTGGACTTTCAAGAGGATTTATGGATGCTGGCTATAATGTGGTATTGGGAGTAGATTTTGATGATGCAGCGCTAAAAACATTTAAGGCAAATCACGGAAAATCAGAGGCTATGAAACTAGATTTGTTTGATCATAGCAATATAGATAAGATTACAGAATATCTTGAAAGTAATAGATTAAGTATAGATGTGTTGGTAGGTGGTCCTCCTTGTCAGGGATTTTCCGTTGCAGGACCAAGAAATATGGATGATAAAAGAAATTCATTATATCTCGCAATGGTTAAGCTTGCAGATGTTTTAAAACCACAGGCTGTAATTTTGGAAAATGTTCCAGGTATGATTCAGATAAATGATGGTATTGGTGCAAAGAGAATTGTACAAGATTTTGCAGAAATTGGCTATAAAATGGTGCCGAAACTTTTGTATGCTCCTGATTATGGAATTCCTCAAATAAGAAAGAGAGTTTTTTTTGTTGGGCTGAGAGATACTGATGTGGAATTTGAATTTCCAGAAGCTCTTGTAGATAAAGAACACTATATTACTTGTGAAGATGCAATTGGTGATTTGCCTTCACTGCAAACAGCTGACGGGGAGATTATATACGGAGAAGAGGAACAGGATTATTTGTTCGATGCGGCCAACGAATATCAAAAGGAAATGCGGAAAAGAAGCACTAAGGTAAATAATCATATAGGCAGTGTACCAATCGAAAAAACCAAGACTATGATTTCAATGGTTCCGGAGGGGAAAAACTATAAAGCTCTTCCACCAGAATATAGTTGTTTATATAAGTATCATGAAGCATTGACCAGATATCATAGTAAAAAACCGTCATTAACAATTAATACCGGACACAGATCTCATTTTCATTACAAATGGAACAGAATTCCAACAGTAAGGGAAAGTGCAAGATTACAGAGTTTCCCGGATGATTTTATTTTCTATGGCAATAAGTCAGAACAGTACAGACAAGTTGGAAATGCTGTTCCGCCAATGCTTGGAAAAGTAGTGGCCAAGAAATTGCTGCAGTACCTTAAGGAGAACGAATAATGAGACAGTATAAGTTTATAGATTTGTTTGCAGGATGTGGAGGTCTGGAAGACGGATTTTTACAATCTGGAAGATACAAGGATGTGGCAGCAGTGGAATGGTTAAAGCCGCAGGTTGATACATTGCGCCACAGATTAAAATCGAGATGGAATATTAAAGATGCAGATGAAAGAGTAATGCATTTTGATATTCAGAGAGAAGATGAGCTTTTCGGAGGATGGGAAGATGCTGAATTTGGAAAAGGTGTGGGGCTGGATCATTTTGTAGACAAAGAGAATGGAATAGATGTAATTATCGGTGGTCCTCCATGTCAAGCATATTCTGTTGCAGGAAGAGTACGTGACGAAAACGGAATGAAAGATGACTATCGAAATTATTTGTTCGAACATTATTTAAATGTGGTAAACAGATACAAACCGGTGTTATTTGTTTTTGAAAATGTTCCGGGTATACTAAGTGCTACACCTAGTGGAGTTCCAATTACAGATTTGATTCGGCAAGGATTTGAAAGAGTTGGTTATGAAATCATTGATGACTTAAAAATGGCAAAGGTGAATGCAGCAGATTATGGTGTTCCTCAGAACAGAGATAGAGTAATAATAGTGGGTATAAGGAAAGGGGCATGTGAAAATATTCAATTTAAATTGAAGTATTTTTATAGTGAACTTTTACCACGTTATAAATCCGAAAAAAAGATAACTGTAAAAGAGTCAATTGGTGATTTGCCTTCATGTGTTCCGTTTTGGGATGAAGAGCATCATAAAAAGAGAAAATCGCATTTAGTTCCGGCATGCAAATACACATGGCATAGACCGCGATACCATAATTTGAGAGATATGGATACTTTTAGAACTCTTGCGCTTGATATTGAGTCGGGCAGAAGGGAGTACGATAGTAAAAAAATTAGTGAATTGTATGAGGAAAAAGTCGGTTCTAAATCTCCTATTCACAGATATCATGTGTTGGAACCAGATTTGCCAAGCACCACAATTATTGCGCACTTATATAAAGATGGAAACCGCTTTATTCATTATGATTCAAAACAAAGCAGATCCATTACAGTAAGAGAAGCTGCGAGACTGCAGTCATTTGATGATGATTTTGATTTCGTGGGTTCTCAGGGAAATGCATATCAGATGATTGGAAATGCAGTGCCACCACAGTTGGCGAAAAGAGTGGCTTTGGCACTAAGTAAATTGCTCGATGAAATAGAATAAAACAAGGTGATGAATTAATGACAGTAAAAACAGAAAGGCTACTGTCTGAAATGACCGAGGCACTTTATGAAAAAAAGGCTGTTTTGCTCACTGGAAATACTGGAGTGGGCAAAACATACCTTGCCAAAAAGATTTCAGAACAGTTAGGAAAAAGTGAATATAGCTGTTTTCCGTTAAGTAAAGATCAGGCAGTTAACGTTGAAATTGTTTCATGCCATAACAGCGTTACATATGAGGATGTGGTAGGTGGAATAACTGCTGATACTGAATCAGGAAAAATGGTTTTTGAATATAAGGATAAAATTCTGATTGAGACAATTCTTAAAGCTGCAAAGGACTATAAGGATGGTAAAGGTACGAAATATGTCCTGATTATGGATGACTTACAGAGAAATGATGTCTCTACTCTTCTGGGCGATGCGGTTAATGCAATAGGGGCAGAGAATGTAGATACAAATTTGTATCTGAATTCAGGAACAGAGGTTGATATTCCGCCAAATTTTTATATCATTGGAACTTACAATGCCACAGAAACGGGAGCCATTTCGCTTTCTAGTGACTTAATGGGAAGATTCTACATCCGAGAAATTTTGTCTGACATTGAATATATTACCGAAGATACCAAGTCAGAAAATGCAATATATTACGATCAGGTGCGAAGTTTGGTTTTGAATTATCTGGATATGCAGTATCGGCTTAGTACATATGAACAAAACAGATATTTTCTTGGACACGGATATTTTGTTGGTGACGATGTTTCATTAAAAATAAAATACCAGTTGATTCCTATTCTAAAGCAGTATATATCTGAAGGCATACTCGATGATTCGGCAGAAGAGTCAATTCGGTTGCTGGATGCGGCATGCACAAAGAAGAAAAAAGTCATTTCAAAAGCGTCCAAGAAAAGCAGCTTTGATGAGTATAAAAATGGTGTGACAACAACACGCTTTATCAATGAAGATTCAACAAGGCAATGTAGCTCGATACCGATAGAAAATCTTGTGGGCAGAATTATTGAACAGAAATTGCTGACTGATACTCAGATAAAAAATAGTATCTTGTTTAACAAAAAAGTTTGTTATCGAGAAATGGAAGTTGGTGGCGTCACATATCAGGCTACGCTGATTGCAAATAGTATACAGCATAATAAAATTCGAAGAAGTGGAAAACCGACGGAAAGGTGTTTGTATAATGGCGGCACAATTCTTGTAGATGGATCAGAGCATTACTTTACTGGAGGATTTCACCCAAAAGATTATGTAAAGGCTGCTTGTTGGGAAAAAACAGAAGGGTATAAGCTTGGAGAATCCTTTGGGGGTAACCTGGTACTCTTTAGAATTGTATGGCAGTATTATCAGGCTTTGATGAATGAGTATAGTCTTTATTTAAAAAACAATCCATCAGATATTGATAAAGGGAAATTACTGGATTTTGTAAAAGCAGAATGGAATTTATTCTTTAGTGATTTTAAGAAAATAGAACCGAAGAGTGTTATAAAGGAAGGCAGAGCCGACAAGGAGTGGAAGCAGGAAGAAGCCATATATAATCAGGAGGCAAATAAGACAGTTCGAAAAAATATAGCAAGTTTGAAAATATTATGGAGCAATCCTGGGGATGTAATCAGAACAGCCGATGGTTCAGAAATAATACTGGAAGGAGTAGATAACGATATGAGTGATTCAATCTATAAAGAATATTATGACGCGATGGAACTGCTTGGCATCAAGCAGATGATACTTCAGGGACCGCCTGGAACATCAAAAACATATTCAGCAAAGGCTTTTTTGAAGTATCTGGCACATAACTGTTCAGATGAAGAACTGGCTGATATTCAAATTGCAGATTATTCGGAAGAGGATAAGTATTGTGCAAAGTTATTTAAAGGCAAAGGAGAACCAGAGATTGCATGGGATATAGTGCAATTTCATCCTTCATATGGTTATGAAGATTTTATCAGAGGAATTAAGGTATCTACAAAACCAGGATCTGATAATATTCTTTATGAAACTGTGAATAAAGTTCTTGGTAATATAGCAGAACTTGCAAAGAAGCATAAGAAGACAAAGTTCTTCTTAATTATCGATGAGATTAACCGTGCAAATCTTGCAACAGTATTTGGTGAATTGATATATGGTCTTGAATACAGGGCTGAACCAGTGGCAACACCTTATGCGGTAAATAATAACAATAGAATAAGCTTACCGGATAATTTATATATTATCGGAACAATGAATACTGCTGATAAATCTATTGGTGGAATAGACTATGCTATCAGACGTAGATTCTTGTTTTTTGAGCAGTTGCCAGATGAAAAGGTTATCAAAGAATATCGTACAGAAGAAGGTGAAGAACAGCTGATATTAAATGATCAGGCGTGCAAACTGTTTAAGAGCGTAGAAAGGATATTTGATGAAGACCTCAGCCCTGAATACAGGAAGGAAGATGTACAGATTGGCCATACCTATTTCTTGGTTGATAGTAGGGACAAGCTGATGAAGAGATTTGAATATCAGATCATTCCGATTTTAAAGGAATATTACAAGGATGGCATCATCAGTTTTGATGTTAGTGAAGCAACAGATGGTATCAATGGATTCAGGAATTGTATTGCCGGAAAGATAAGTATGACATCACAGAGAGATGATATCGAAAAGATATTCAATGATCTTATAGCATAGTTGGGAGTGGTTATATGAACGGATGGCAAGAGCCAAAAAACGGGCAACGTATATACCTTATAACTGATAATTCCAAGATGGATGATTTTACTGATTGCATTAAGTCAGAAGATATCGACAGACTATATGTTACCTATAGTGAATCGAGGGTTAACCTGGGGATACATTATTATCGTAATAGCCTATACTCATCAAATTTAGTTGGAATTTGTAGGGTAAAATCAGTTGATGATGAAACTTTATACGATGCAGAAGGCAACGAACTTTTATTAAAGGTTGTTCCTAGATTTAATGTGACGGTTATTGGACTTCTCAATTATATAAGAGACGACGACGAATTTGATCGCTATATGGCACCACAGACCATAAGTAACAGACATAAGGAAAAAGACATAGAGGCCATTGACAGAAATGAAATATTCTATTTTTTTGAAAATGAAAAGCCTTTGAAGGTGGACGATGGAATATCGGCAGAAAATAGCATTATAACAGTCACGGTCTTTCTCACATTACTCAGGTTATTGTGTAGACGTCCGCTTATGGGAAGGATGCTAAAAGAAGAAGAAAATCTTACTGGTAAAGTTAAAGGAAAAATCGTTATCGAGAAAAACATTAGGGCAAATACTATGCATGGACGTAATGATAGATTTTTCTGTCAGTATTTGCATTTTTCGGATGATATTGTTGAAAATCAGATATTAAAGGCTGCACTGAAGAAGGCAAAGAGGTTTGTAATCGATTATTTTGGAGATTGCAGTAAAGATAATAATAATTATGCCAGTATGATTTCATATTGTTCAAATGCGTTGAGACATGTATCGGATATTCAATGCAGTGGAAGTGCATGTAATGGATTAAAGTTTTCCGGTTGCTATACCTACTATAAGCCTGTGATTGCGATGGCAAGGATGATTCTGGATGATATTTCAATCGAATCAAATGGCGAAATTAGTATTACGGAGTATATTGTTCCATATGCGATTTCAATGGAAAAGCTTTTCGAAGTATACGTTCGCGCTTATTTGAAGAAGAATGGTATTAACTCATACAGGAGTAAGAGTAGTACAGGAATAAGGTTAGAAAAATTCGATGACAAAACAGATGTTTTTATGGAGGAAGATGGTTTGCTTAATCCTGGAAAGTATATTTCGGGTTCAATTAAGCCGGATTTGATTCTTACAGATCAGGAGACCGGAGAAACTGTTGTTTTTGATGTGAAGTACAAGGATTATACAAATGGTGATTCTCGAAATGACAGATTGCAGCTTCTTGCCTACAGTATGATGTTGAATGCAAATAATGTTGGAATAATTTTGCCTACTCAGAACGAAATCGAAATCTTTGATGCCAGAAGAGTTAACTCCATGGAGAAGCGTATTATTAAATATCATCAAATGCTTTTGGGGATGATGAAGGATAATCCAACCGTTGCAAATTACATAAAGGATAGCACCTTTGAAAAGAAGGATTAGTTATGGCTGATGTATTGACTCCAGAACAACGCACAAAGAATATGAAGCACATTAAATCAAACAATACAAAGATTGAGGTGTTGCTCAGAAAGGCGCTGTGGAGAAAAGGCTATAGATTTCGAAAGAATTATAAAGAACTGCCAGGGAAACCGGACATTGTGCTTACAAAGTATAAAATTGCAATTTTCTGTGACGGAGAGTTGTTTCATGGTAAGGATTGGGAAGTGCTTAAACCAAGATTGGAAAAAAGCAACAATAGCGAATTTTGGATTAGTAAGATATCCAGAAACAGAGAGAGGGATGATGAAATTAACAAGAAGCTTCTTTTTTGGGGATGGACTGTTATCCGGTTTTGGGGCAATGATATAAAGAAAAATACGGATGAATGCGTCCGTGTGATTGAAGAAACGATATTTGATTTAAAAATGCTAGAAGGTAAAGATTGCATTGACGAGTTTGAAGATAGCATTAATTAAAGAGACTATAAAACATCTAGGATAATCAAAGTTTTTGATGGTTTGCCAAACTTTTTGAGGGTCTCTCGTGAGGGTTCATTGATTTTCAGACTATAAATTGTACATGAGTTAATGAGGGTTTTTCGTGAGGGGCTGATGTTGTAGAAACATCAGCCCCTATTCTAATGGGAAAAATCAAAGAAAGTCTTCTGGAATATCAATGCCTACTTCTTTGAGTGCGGTCTCTAACACGTCAATTCTGGCATATAGCCGTTGGATTTCAATCCAGTTTCCGTGACAAGTTTCATCAGTTTCTTTCAATTCAAAAAGTGTGAGTTGATAGTCCATCCATTTCAGACATTTATGATTTTATGATTTTTGCTAAAAGCACAATAATTTTCCATATGTAATCCTCCAAATTTAATTATCATCATCGTTATCGAAATATAAAACAGGGTTGTGGTTCGAGGTTCCGTTCAAAGTAGGTTCTTGCCTTGCGGCGTAGAGAAACCGGTTGCGAAAATGCTCAAAGTTACGAAAACCCTTGCCAAGGCACTTTAAATCCTGTTATTTTGCTTAATAGAATTACAAATACGCAATTAAAGAAAAAGTATGCTATTTCGGATGAATATGACTATTGTGATAATTCTATTTACAAGACATACTTGGCATGTGACTCGGTAAGTGATGAGGTTCTTTTAAGAAATCATTACAGATGTAATAAAGGGATAATCGATTTTAATAATAGAAAATATTATAATGGCAAGCTGAGTGTTTTAAGCAAAAGTACAGAAAAGCAACCGTTGGTGTATGTAGATGTGGGCGATGTTGAATCAAATGAAAAAAATACCTCGGCGGAAGAAGTTAACCAGATTATTAAATATTGTCAAATGAATAAGGAAAAATCGATAGGTATCATTACGCCATTTGTGAATCAGCGAAAATACATCGAAGAACAGTTGAAAGCTAATTCCTTAAATGATGTGTCATGTGGGACTGTTCACGCTTTCAAAGGTGATGAAAAAGATGTTATTTTATTCTCAACTGCAATTACTAATGACACTAATTTTGGTACATACGAATGGCTAAAGAACAACAAGGAACTCATCAATGTAGCAACTTCGAGAGCAAAGAATAAGCTTATTATCCTGTCCAGTATGAAAAATGTTGAGCGACTTCATCGTGAAGACGAGACAGATGATTTATATGAGTTGATTCAATATACGAGAAGTAACGGAAAAACTGAAGTGACAGAAAAAACGGCAAAATCTCGGGCATTAGGTGTTAAGCCATTTAGCACGGCAATTGAAGAGGCATTTTTAGAAAATTTGAGACATGCATTGGGAAATATTTGGTTTGCACAGAATAAATATGTGGTGAAAAAGGAAGTTGCAATTTCGCATGTATTTATGGATAATACGACTAATACGGATTTGTTTTATTCAGGAAGATTTGATTTTGTGGTATATGAGGTAAACAATAAGAAAGAGATTCCGGTACTTGCGATTGAATTGGATGGAAAAGAGCATTTTGAGGATGAGATTGTACAAGCTCGAGATAAGAAGAAAAATGAGATTTGTAAGGCGCATCAATTGGAATTGATTCGCGTTGAGAATTCGTATGCGAGAAGGTATAATCATATAAAGGATATTTTGAGTAATTATTTTTCGGGGTTGAGGTAAAGAAAATTTCAGTAAACCATCGGTTTACCCGACTCAACTCCCCGTCGGTTTACCATTTCACCGGCATCCGTGTATACTAACCCTATCATAACCAAGGAGGCATACAACATGAACAAACAACCAATGGGAGACTTGATCACCCAACTCCGAAAAGCAAAAGGCATGACCCAAAAAGAATTAGCTGACAAAATGAACGTCACCGACAAAGCAGTATCCAAATGGGAACGCAACCTGTCTTGTCCAGACATCAATTCACTCCCAACTTTGGCGGAAATACTGGGAGTATCAGTGGAAGAATTACTAAACACCACCAAGCAAGAAGAAAAAGCCAATGACAAAATAGACAAGATCATTGACTTGATTCTAAAAGTCATTCCATTGGCAATGGGCGTGGCAGTCATAGTAACATCTGTTATGAAAGAAATCGATCTATATTCTGGACTTACAATGCTAGGAACAGGTCTTGCTTGCATCGGAATGCGACAACTAAAAGAGCAATAATCATAAACGCTAAACGATATTTTGAGTTATTGTTTAGCGTTTTCGCATATCAGCACTAAAAATTCACAAGAACAGTAAGCTCTCAATAAAAGAATGCATATTCCTGCTATAATATTTTAGAAAATGGAAATCCTAATATGTATGAAATTACATTTTTGTATTATGATTAATAAAATTGACATAAAAGGCTTAATAGTTTATTATATTAAACATAAGAGGTGATTTAACATGAGTAAAAGGACAGTAGTTGTTATGCCTGAAACCATAAGAATATTGGAAATAATGGGTGAACAGATTAAAATGGCCAGATTAAGACGTAATCTTGCAACTGAACTGGTCGCAGAGAGAGCTGGGATTAGCCGCGCAACATTATGGGCTGTAGAAAAAGGAACGCCTACGGTGTCAATAGGGACATATGCGGCAGTTTTGCATGCATTGGGCGGAATGGATAAAGATTTTGAACTGGTTGCAAAAGATGATGAATTTGGTAGAAAGTTACAGGATTTAAATATTCAGACTCGCGGCAGAGCAAAAAGAGGTAAGTAAAATATGGAAGATATAAAAAATATTTATGTATATAAAGATTGGGATACTCTTGTTCCTAAAAAAATTGGTACACTTTACATAGAAGGTGGAAAGGGAAAAGAGATTATTTCTTTTGAATATGATGATAATTGGCTTGAAAATGTAGATACGAGTCTGGTTTTTGATCCTGATTTGATGTTATATAAGGGACCTCAGTATGCACCATTAAATAAATCAATGTTTGGAATTTTTGCAGATTCCTGTCCGGATAAATGGGGACGTTTGCTGATGAAACGCCGAGAAGCAATCCTTGCCAAAAAAGAAGAAAGAAAACCAAGAAGATTGAAAGATGTTGATTTTTTGCTTGGAGTATATGATGAAACACGAATGGGAGGGCTGAGATTTTCTTTAGTAGAAGGAGGTCCATTTTTATCTGATGATAAAGAACTGGCAACACCACCATGGACAACACTTCGTAAATTAGAATCCGCCTCGTTAGCATTTGAAAAAAATGAGGATGGGATGGAAGAAAAGTGGCTTAAACAGTTATTAGCCCCAGGTTCATCATTGGGTGGAGCAAGGCCAAAAGCATCAGTATCCGCACCGGACGGTTCTCTGTGGATCGCAAAATTCCCATCCAAACATGACGATATAAACGTGGGAGCCTGGGAAATGGTAGTACATGATCTGGCCAATATGTGTGGACTTGATGTACCAGAAGCTAAGATGGAACATTTTTCGAAAACAGGAAGCACGTTTTTGACAAAACGATTTGATCGTGATGGAAAGAAAAGAATTCATTTTGCTTCGGCGATGACTTTGCTCGGGAAAAATGATGGTGCAAGCGCAGCAGATGGTTCGAGTTATCTGGATATTGTGTCTTTGATTAGAAAATACGGTGCGACTCCGAAAAAAGATTTGCAGGAATTATGGAAGCGAATCGTATTTAATATGGCAGTTTCCAATACAGATGATCATCTGAGAAATCATGGGTTTATTCTGACGAATGAAGGATGGAGATTATCTCCGCTATATGATGTAAATCCGAATGCAGATGGCGATGTTTTATCTTTGAACGTGGATGAATATAGCAATTTGATAGACTTTGAGCTGGCCTTATCTGTTGCATCAGTATTTGGGGTGACGGAAAAGCAAGCAGCTGCGCAGCTAGAAGAAATAAAACAGACAGTTGAAAATAATTGGAGATTATTAGCGAAAAAGTATGGACTTAGTAGAGGTGAGATAGAAGGAATGGCACCGGCATTTGATATGGAGTTTAAGGGATAAACATATGTTTGCGATTTGGTGGAAGCCGAAATTCCTTATACAAATAGTGAAGTGTTTTCTGAAATTCCTTCAGATTCTCAAGAAGACATTTACTAAGTTGCAAGTACGAAAGGAAGGTGTTCTATGTTCCCATTAATTAACAAACGAGAAACTGGAGTTAATCTACGCAAAATTATGGATGAACGTGGGCTTACTGCAAAGGATGTGCAGGAATATCTTGGCCTAGGTTGCGTGCAGAGTGTATACCGGTGGATTGATGGTATTAATATGCCGACAATTGATAACTTATATGCACTTAGCGAATTGTTCCAATTACCAATTGATGCGATTGTACGTGGCAATCGAGCACCAATTGTGCCGAGCGTCACATTCGAAGTGCTTGATTTGCATGATAGAAGATTATATACGTACTACGAAAAATTAAATGCACTGCGTGCTGCATAAAATTGAACTACAGATTCAATGACAAATGAAACATCCTCCGTTAGAATTGTTTTTAGGAACAGATTTTAAGGGGGATTTTTATGAGCGAAAAAATGTTGGTAACACAGGCATTGGACGGTTTTATGTAAATTGGGAACTTTTGTGTAGACATAGAAATGTGTTGAAATCCACGGAGAAGGTTAAAGCGTTAAGTTGGTTGGCTGGAGGTAATCCTCGTGGCTGTAATGTAGGCAAATATGTAGAATGGAGCCGTGGCAATAGCTGCGGCTTTGTTTGGTGGAAGATGATGAGTTGGAATATGGAAATTTGAGGTTGCAATTTAGAACCTCAAAAATGGAAGGAAACTTGAAATCACAAATTGTCATTTCAAAGAAGAAGAGGTAGTAAATATGGTTGAGAAAGAAAAGATGGAAGTTGCGAATCAAGTGAGAGAACCATTAATTGATGTGGAAATTGATGAAAATACAATTAAGAATTTGATATACGTAGTACGCGGACAACAGGTGATGTTGGATAGTGGTTTGGCAATGTTATACCAGGTGGAGACAAAGCGTATAAACGAAGGTGTAAAAAGAAATCAAAAAAGATTTCCGGACACATTCTGTTTTCGACTATCCGAAGAGGAATTTTTTAACTTGAAGTCGCAATTTGCGACTTCAAGTGTGGAAAATAAAAATGGACATGGAGGAAAGAGAAAACTCCCATATGTATTCACGGAACAAGGAATAGCAATGTTATCAGCAGTCTTACGAAGTGATGTGGCGATACAAGTTTGCATAAGAATTATAAATACATTTGTAGAGATGCGAAGGTTTATGGCAAATGATTCATTGGTACTTAATAGAATTAATGAAATAGAAGTGAAGCAATTATCGTATCAGAAAAACACTGACGAAAGATTTGATACTGGTACATTGAATATTCTGGCAAAAAAGAGTGCTAATGTAGAGGTGCTTTTATACACGCTAAAAAGGACAAAATTATCGCAGGAAGATATTGATAACTTTAATCAACAATATCCATTTGTGGCGGTGAATTATACAAAGATGTTTCATGATAGGTTTTTAATCATAGATGAAATTTACGCGTATCATATCGGTGCCTCTTTAAAAGATGCAGGAAAAAAGTGTTTTGCAATTAATAAGATAGAGGACAAAATCATAGTAGAGGATATATTAAATAGATTAGTCGAAAAACAAATTGAAACTTCATAAAAATAACAAGGTGGTGAAATCGTTGGCAACGATACTGGTGGATTATGAAAATGTATTTACAACCGACGGATTAAAAGGTGCGGAATATCTAAAGGAAAATGACACCCTTATTATCTTTTATAGTCAGTGTTGTGAAAAGATTCGAGCAGAGTACATAGACATGATAGAAAAAAGCAAATGTGGGTTCAAGACATATAAGTTAGCCAAGACAGGAAAAAATGCATTGGATTTTTATATTGCAGTGGAATGTGGATATTTAAGTGCGAGTGGAGTGGAACAGGTTTGTATTGTAAGCAGAGACAAAGGCTTTTCGGCAATCGCTGACTTCTTTCGCATCAAATCTGAAAACGAAAATGTAACAGTGCATGTGGCACCTAATATAGAAAAAGCATTATCGTCATTAAATGCATCGGAGGATGTAGCGCGCAGAAGGTTAATAAATGAGAAATCGAGAACCTTGAATATAGATTCAGAGCAAGCGAGAATAAAAGAACATAGGGAATTTGTAAATAAGATTATCAAAACATTTGAAGGAACAGAATACGAAAAGGAAACGGATAATATCTTGAGATTTATAGAAAAACAGGATGCAAAAACGCCAAGAATCTTGTATACGGGTTCATTGCATGAATTTGGACGAGAGGATGGAAGGGCGATTTATCAGATGTTGAAAAATGTGGTTTAAGGAAGAAAAGCAAAATAAAAATAGATTGCAATTCCTCCAAAACCATACTATACTATAATTCACCGAAAGGTGACGTGGAGAAAAATGAGTGAAGTGCAAAAAAGTAGTCTGTGAAAAATATGTTGAACAAAGAAACCAACATCGACTTAACCAAACTTGACATCGCCATCAAATACATCGAACGCATGGCAGAAGGCAAGAACCCAGTAACCAACCAAGACATCATCGAAGAAACCATCGTAAACGACCCAAACGTAATCCGATGCCTCTTCTTCATCATAGACGTCTTAAAACAAGTACAAGCCAACGGCGGCGTAATCACATCTAACACAAAAAGTAAAAAAGAAAAATTCCCATTTGAAACAACAAAAGATTTTGTGTTCCGGAAGGATAACTCGATTTCGTATATTATGCAGCAGGTGAATGAACCAATTGAGGGTAAGAATATCAAAAAACTTAGTTATGTGAAAGTGACAAAATGGCTGAAGGAACAAGGATATTTGACGGAGGAAGAGGATAAGGAATTAAATAAGAAAGTTACGCTTCCGACGGAAAAGGGAAAAGAGATTGGAATCTATACGGAGAAACGGGAGCGGCTTGTTGGTCCTTCTTACATTGTTGTGATGTATAATGAAGAAGCGCAGTATTTTATCGTGAATCATTTGGAGGAAATTTTCTTGGGAGAAGGTGAGATGCTAGGGACGTGAAGAACAACGGCAGCATGCTTTGACAAAATAGAGAAAATAAGCTATATTCATTTTGAAAATGAAATTTAAACAGAAAGCGAATCAAAATGAGAAGTAGTAATATTTTTAGCGAAATCAAAGCCAATTTGGAGTTCTACAGCAACGTAGAAAAAAAGATTGCCGAAAAAATCTTGCATAGTCCAGAGCAATTTATTGAATACTCAATCGGTGACCTTGCAAAAGAAATAGAAATATCGCAGGGTAGTGTAAATAATTTTGCAAAGAAAGTCATAGGCAGTGGGTTCGCTGCTTTGAAACTTCAAGTTGCACAGCAACTTGCATCGTACAGTGAAAAATCATTTGAAACAGTGGTGGATGGCGATAGCGCAAAAGACGTTCTTCAAAAAACAATGGGGCAGATGAACGAAGCTTATGAAAATACGTTTGCGTTGAATTCGGAAGAAGCGATTGAGAGAGTAGCAAATCGAATATTGAATGCAAAAAAAATCGAGATATATGGTGTATTTCTTTCGTCACAAGTTGCGGAAAATCTGCGGTATCAATTATTGCAGCTGGGATTCTCGGTCGAATTTGTAGAAGATGTTCTTTTATGTCAGATTTCTGCTTCTATGTTAAAGAGCGACAGCCTTGTAATCGCTGTTTCATCATCGGGTAAAACAAAGGATATTATTGATGCTGTAAATATTGCCAAAGAAAATCACGTTCCTATCGTTGCAATCACTGCGAATGTAAATTCTCCTTTGGCTAAGGTTTCGGATGAAGTGTTAGTAGCTGCTTCTAGTGGCACCAATGTCAGCAACGATATGTATGAAAGACAATTTTCAAAATTTCTTTTGGTGAATGCTATCTGTTCTTATATCCGGCATTTGATTGATAAGGACGGTACGAATCAGTACTATAAGTTGAAAGATATTTTGGATTCTCATAGTATTGAAGGCTAAGCAGGATATGGATTAAATGATTACGTTAAGAATACTCATGAAAGCAATGTGGATGATGAAACATTGCTTAAATGGGTA
This sequence comes from Tyzzerella sp., assembly GCA_017472665.1. GTDB lineage: Bacteria > Bacillota > Clostridia > Lachnospirales > Lachnospiraceae > Faecalimonas. The sequence goes on from JAFUOS010000001.1 coordinate 90,661, forward strand.
TTTTTTGTGATTTTTATATTTACAAAATCTTTGAGATGAGTTATACTCAATTGGCAACAAAATAAAAATGATTAAAATTTAAAAGGGATAAGAAAAATGCTAAAAAACAAAAAAGTCAAAAATGCGATATTTATCGGAACACTGTGTTCGGTGTCTTATCTGGGTGTTTATTTTGCCAGAAATATTTTAAGTGCGGTAACTCCTCAAATTATTGAAAGCGGTCAGTCTACAACGGAATTTATTGGAACACTTTCTTCCATATATTTTGCGTTTTATGCAATAGGACAGCTTATTAATGGTATTATCGGTGACCGGGTAAAAGCCAGATATATGATAAGTTTCGGATTGATACTTGCAGGTGTTTGTAATTTCATCTTTCCGGTGATGCTGGATGTGCCTTCAGGAGCTTACATTACATATGGAATGACAGGATTCTTTCTGTCCATGATTTATGCACCTATGACAAAAGTAGTAGCTGAAAATACAGAGCCTATTCATGCGACAAGGTGCAGCCTCGGGTATACATTTGCTTCGTTTTTTGGTTCGCCATTAGCAGGTGTTGCAGCAGCGCTTCTTGTATGGCAATCGGTTTTCTATGTGAGTAGCGCAATATTGGTAGCTATGGGAACAATCTGCTTTTGCTGTTTTCTGGTCATGGAGAAAAAGGGCCTTGTAAAATACAATCAATACAAGCCACAGAAAAAAGGTGGCGGCAATATTAAAATATTGATTGAGCATAGAATTGTTAAATTCACGCTGATTTCCATTATTACAGGTGTTGTGAGAACATCCGTTGTTTTTTGGATGCCAACATATATTGCGCAGTATCTGGGATTTGCATCAGACCAGGCAGCAAGTATTTTTACAGTTGCAACATTTGTCATTTCTATGACTACGTTTGTTGCCGTCTTTCTATATGAAAGATTGAAGAGAAATATGGATTTGACCATTTTGGTTGTTTTTTCGTCAGCAACTGTTTTCTTCTTCCTTACATATTTAGTGGAGATACCGATGCTGAATATTGCGTTCCTTGTGCTTGCAATTATGTCATCCAATTGTGCAGCTTCGATGCTTTGGAGCAGATATTGTCCAAGCCTTCGTGATACAGGTATGGTTTCAACTGCAACCGGATTTTTAGATTTTGTGAGCTATATGGCGGCGTCTGCTTCTTCCACCATATTTGCAAATGCAGTAACTACAATTGGATGGAAGAATCTGATCTTAGTTTGGTTAGCTTTGATGGTATTTGGAGTGCTCATCAGCATTCCTTGGAAACGAAAAATGCAATAAAATGTATATAAAGGAGATGCGAATATGAAACAACAACAGGCTTTTACAGGAAATGGGAAAATGCTCAAAGGAGGATTGCATTGCCATACCACACGTTCAGATGGGCGCATGAATCCAGACGAGGTGATTCGATTGCATTATGAAAACGGTTATGATTTCCTCGCAATTACAGACCACAGAATATATAATTTTACAAATTTTGCACCAGATGTGCCAATCACAATTATTCCAGGAATGGAGTTTGATAATCTGCTTGAGAAAAATCAGGGATTTCGATGTTTCCATACCGTATGTATAGGACCTGCAAAAGAAGACGGTAACGGCTTTGAGCAAGATGAAAATCCTGCATCGGGCACTGCGAAAGATTCGGGAGAGTACCAACCATACTTAGATGAAATCCATGCAAAAGGGAATCTGACTGTATATTGTCATCCAGAATGGAGTGCCACACCTGCCAGAGATTTTGAGAATCAAAAAGGCAATTTTGCTATGGAAATCTGGAACAGCGGGTGTGCTATAGAAAATGACATGGATAAGGATGCAGCGTATTGGGATGAGATTCTTGGACAAGGGAAAGTGCTTTACGGTGTGGCAACAGATGATGGACACAAGGAGTATCAGCATTGTGTCGGTTGGGTAAGAGTGAAAGCGGAAAATGATATTAATTCCATTCTTACTGCTTTGAAAAATGGCGAGTTTTATTCGAGCTGCGGACCAGAAATTTATAATTTCTATGTCGAGAATGGAATGGCAGTTATAGAGTGCTCTCCAGTAGCAAAGATTCGTCTGCATAGCTTTATGCATCCAACGAAAGTTGTGAAATCAGAAGATGGCACAATGACGCGTGCTGAATTTAAAATAGGAAATCGTTTCAAATATGTGCGTGCTACCGTGATTGATAAGAATGGAAAATATGCATGGACAAATCCAATTTTCTTGGGGATGAAAAGTAAGTAGCACGTTGGCCTGATTGCGAAAAACGTTAGGGTGATTTAGAACATATAAAACGCATTGATTTTTTTATGATTTTCGTATAATAATATCAGAACCAAAAAACAATTATGTTTTTGTATGAGCGGCGCTGCGGTGACGCTCTATTTTTTTGCCTAAATAATTTTACAGAAACCATTTGCATTCTAGTTTGTTTAATGTTATTATTGTTAGCGAAAACTAACCAAAGAACTAACTAGACATGCAAAAATGCCTATGTCTGAAGTAATAAGAAACCTCAGACATAGGTTTTTTAAAACCCACAGGTTAGACAAAGCTAACTAATATTTACCAACTAATATATACCAAATGAAAGGAACCTTCACTTATGATGATTGATAAAAGACTAATCGGCAAGGTCGAGGAAAGCAAAAAATACATCGCTGGAAATGTTCTGGTACAGTGGATTTCATTGCTGGCGAATATTGTGATGATGTTTGTAATTACGCGTCTGCTGGCAGGTTTGTATTATGAAACAGCAAGCAAGAGCGACATGTTGCAAACATTGCTAATTTCACTTGTAGTGGTAGTAATACGATTTGTCTGCGCCATCGCAGCAAGCAAAATGAGCTATCTTTCTTCCAAAGCCGTAAAGAAAAAACTGAGAGAAATGATTTATGAGAAACTTTTGAAATTGGGCGCATCGTACCACACGAAAGTGAACACATCGGAGATTGTGCAGCTCGCGGTGGAAGGTGTAGACCAGCTGGAAACTTATTTTGGAGCGTATTTACCACAATTTTTCTACGCGATGATCGCACCGCTCACGTTGTTTGTGGTGTTGAGTTTTGTCAACATGACGGCGGCGGTGATGCTTTTGATTTGCGTACCGCTCATTCCTGTGGCGATTGCGGCTGTGCAGACTTGGGCGAAGAAATTGCTTTCCAAGTATTGGGGACAATACACGGCGCTCGGCGATACCTTTTTGGAAAACTTGCAGGGGCTTACGACTTTGAAAATTTATCAGTCGGATGCTTATAAAAATGAACAGATGAACGAGGAATCTGAGAAATTCCGTAAGATTACGATGAAAGTGTTGACTATGCAGCTTAATTCTATCACGATTATGGATTTGATTGCTTATGGCGGAGCTGCATTGGGAGTTATTATTGCAGTGCAAAAGTTTGCAGCTGGTGAAGTGACGCTGGCGGGAAGTTTGTTGATTATTTTGCTGGCGGCGGACTTCTTTATTCCGATGCGAATGTTGGGAAGCTTCTTTCACATTGCTATGAATGGGATGGCTGCGAGCGGAAAGATTTTCAAGTTATTGGATTTGCAAGAAAATCCGCAGGGGGAAAGGGAGTTTCCAGAGCATGGAGACATCCAGATGAGAGAAGTGCGTTTTTCGTATGAAGAGGAACGTGAGATTTTGAAGGGCATTGATATGACATTTGCGGAACGAAGTTTTACTGCTATCGTGGGCGAGAGTGGATGCGGAAAGTCGACGATTGCATCGCTTTTGATGACGAAGAACAGTGGATATCAAGGCAGTATCCGTGTGGGAGAGACGGAGCTTTCTGAGATTTCGGAAGAAAGTTTAATGAAGCATGTCACATACATAAGTCATAATAGTTACTTATTTAAAGGAAGTGTCAGGGAAAATCTCTTGCTGGCGAAACCAGATGCAGATGATGCAAGACTTTGGGAAGTGTTAGAGCAAACGAATCTTGCGGAATTCCTGCGTGGAGAAAATGGTCTGGAAACGGAAGTTTTAGAAAAGGGCGCGAATTTGTCTGGAGGACAGTGCCAGAGATTGGCGCTTGCGCGTGCAATTTTACATGATACGCCGATTTATATTTTTGATGAGGCGACATCGAATATTGATGTGGAAAGTGAAAATGATATTATACAGCGCATTTATGAATTGGCGGAGCGGAAGACGATTATTTTGATTTCGCATCGGTTGGCGAATGTGGTGAAGTCGGACCGCATCTATGTGCTGAAGGATGGCGTGGTGACAGAGGAAGGAACACACGCACAGCTTTTGGAGAAAGACGGTCATTATGCTGGACTCTGGAATGCACAGCAGAGCCTTGAAAATTTCGGGACAAAAGAACAAAGTGCTAAAACAAACAGTGATGAAAAGATTGAAACTGAACAGGCAGTGGATAAACACAGCACTGAAAAGAACTTCGACGAAGAACACAGAAAGGAGGCCGCACATGAAGAAAAGAACTAACTTACAAATCATGTTAAAACTGGTTGGCTTAGTAAAACCCCTACTTGGCTACATGGTACTCGCCATCACAATGGGCCTCGCAGGACATCTTTGCGCAACCTTCATCACCATCCTCGGCGGATATGCCCTCCTGAAAATGTTGAACTTTCCGATTGTAGTTTCTTTCATCGTATTGTTCGTGCTTGTCATTGGATTTGCCATTGCCAGAGGCCTGCTTCGCTACGGAGAACAGGCTTGCAACCATTTCATCGCATTTAAACTGCTGGCATTAATTCGCGACAAGGTGTTTCAAGCACTGCGAAAATTATGCCCGGCAAAATTAGACGGACGCGATAAAGGAAATTTAATCTCCGTTATTACTTCAGATATTGAATTGCTTGAAGTGTTTTATGCGCACACGATTTCACCGGCAGCTATTGCATTCCTGTTTTCGTTGGTGATGTGCTTCTTTATCGGAAACTACCATCTGGTGTTGGCAATCATTGCACTCGCAGCGTATATTGTGGTTGGAATTGTGATTCCGCTTTACATTTCGAAGCGCTGCGGCTCGGAAGGCATTTTATTCCGAAGCAAATCGGGCCAACTTTCCGGATTTGTACTCGGGAGCCTGCGTGGTTTGTCAGAAACCATTCAGTATGGCGGCGGAAAAGACCGTCTTGCGAAAATGAATGCGCAGACAGACAGCCTTTCAAAGCATGAAAAGAAAATGAAGGATTTTACAGGGCAAAATACAGCGATTACAAATACGGTAATTTTGTTATTTGACTTAATGATGTTATTTGGTTCCGCAATGCTTTGTAGCAGTGGACAGATTGGATTTGATGGTGTTCTGATCCCAACGATTGCGCTGATGGGTTCATTTGGGCCGGTGATTGCGCTTGCGAATCTGGGAAGTACCCTGCAAAATACATTCGCAGCGGGAGACCGTGTCATTGATATTCTGGAGGAAAGTCCAGTGGTGGAAGAGATTGCGGATGGAAAAGCGGTCGCATTTGAGTCAGCGGATGTGGAGCATGTGACATTTGCGTATGATTCAGAGGAAATTCTTTCAGATGTTTCACTCCACGCGAAGAAGGACAGCGTGATTGGAATCGTTGGAAAGAGTGGATGTGGAAAGTCAACTTTATTGAAGCTTTTGATGCGATTCTGGGAAACGGACAAAGGAAGTGTCAAGATTTCAGGAACGGATGTCAATGAAATTTACACGGCGAATTTGCGTGATATGGAAAGTTTTATGACGCAGGAAACGCATTTGTTCCATGACAGTATTGAAAATAATCTGAGGATTGCGAAGCTGGATGCAACGCATGAAGAGATTGTGGAGGCTTGTAAGAAGGCGGCGATACATACATTTATCGAGAGTCTTCCAAATGGGTATGATACGCAGGTTGGGGAACTTGGGGACACTCTTTCTGGAGGAGAGAAGCAGAGAATTGGACTTGCGAGAGCATTTTTACATAATGCACCAATGATGCTTTTGGATGAGCCGACGAGCAATCTGGACAGTCTGAATGAGGGCATGATTTTGAAGGCACTTCACGAGGAGAAAAAAGGAAAGACGATTATTCTGGTTTCACATAGGGAATCGACGATGCGAATTGCGGATGAAGTGTATTCCATGGCGCAGATTTCTGCAAACGGAGGGAGAAAGAGCTAATGGCAAAGTCGGGAGAATCGAAACGTGAGCGGGAGAAGAAAATCGCATCTCAAATGATCGAACTATATTGCAGAAAAAATCATGGCGCAAAAAATTCGTTATGCAAAGAATGTCAGGAATTAAAAGACTATGCATTGCTTCGCAGTGATAAATGCCCATTTATGGAAAGCAAAACATTTTGCTCGAACTGCAAAGTGCATTGTTATCGGAAAGATATGCGTGCGAAAATAAAAGAAGTCATGCGGTTTTCGGGGCCAAGGATGATATTTCATCATCCGGTTGCTGCAATTTCACATGTAATAGAATCGAAAAAAGAAAAGCGGAGAATAGAGAGGGAAAGAGATGAATATTAAAAAGATTATATATATTGTTTTGGGATGCATCGGAGTAGGATTGGGTGCAGTTGGCGCCGTAGTACCATTATTACCAGCGTTTCCATTTTTAATGTTGGCGGCATTTTGCTTTGCTAAAAGTTCTGAAAAGTTGAACAACTGGTTTGTCAATACAAGACTTTACAAAGATAACTTAGAAACGTATGTAAAAGGGCAAGGAATGACGAGAAAGACAAAAATCCGAATCATGGTTACAGTAACGATTTTGATGACAATTGGGTTTATCATGATGCACCGCGTCGCAGTAGGAAGAATCGTACTTGCCTGTGTGTGGCTGTTCCATATGATCTATTTCTGTTTCGGTGTAAAAACGTTGAAACTGGAAGAAGCCTAAAAATTTGGTTAAGAAGAATCGCAAAGATAAGTTATGATAAAACCCATGTTAAAAGAAATGAAAATCTCTTAGTTACAAACACAAAAAGATTTGTTATACTGTAGTCAGAACTTTCGAAAAGAGGACAGACAAATGAGAAAAGGGATGACTAGACGCGAACTGGAAGTGACGGACCATAATCAAATCATTGAGATTCTGGATAAATGCAAAATTTTGCATCTGGGACTGGTGGATGGAGACGAACCGTACGTAGTTGCGATGAATTATGGCTATACAATGGAAGGAGATGCGTTGACGCTTTATCTGCATGCGGCGAAAGCCGGTTATAAACTGGATTTGATGCGGGCTAATCCGAAGGTGTTTTTCGAGATGGATTGTGACGTGACTCCGTTTGAAGGCGATATGCCTTGCCAATATGGCACCGCTTATGCTTCTATTATGGGAAGGGGACAGGCGGAGCTGGTCGAAGATGTGGAGGCGAAAAAAGAAGCATTGTCATTGTTCATGAAGTCGCAGACAGGGAAAGATTTTGAGTTCCAGGATAAAATGGTTTCGATTGTCAGCATCATCAAGATACACGTTTCAGAATATACTGCGAAACGCCGCGAGATGCCATTGTTAGCGCGTAGAAAGGAAGAACTATGATTATCAGTGAACGTATTTTTGCAATGTTAAAAGAGAGAGGGATTTCTCAGAAGGAATTTGCGATTCAGACAGGGATTGCCCAGAGTACGATTAGTGACTGGAAGACGAAGAAGACGAATCCGGCGTCGGATAAGATTATGGTAATTTGCGATGCATTAAAAGTTTCACCATACGAGTTGCTGGCAGGAACAGAGGGTGGTGGATCGAAACAACTGGAATATGTTATCATCGACAAAGCATCCAACGAGTATAAACTGGTGAGTTTATACCAAAATTTGCCACAGGAAGAAAAAAATAGACTTTTAGGATATTCAAAAGCATTGTCAGAGAAGTAAAACTTCTCTTGACAATGTTTTTTCTTCTGAGGGTATATGCAAAAAAATGGAAATTCTATACCCGAAATAGCAGGAAAAATCAGGATTTTTTGCAGCTTTTTCGGCTTTTTTTTCGATATAGGGTGAAAATGTCCTGTGATACCCTTGATTTGTCTAGAGAGTTGGGGATAGCAAGATGATTTTGGACCATATAGAAATTCCCCCCAAACTCACCTGATAGAGATATTACTTTTTACAAGACATAAAAATAATAGGACTGCCAAGCAAAAGCTACTGCCTCCTCACTGTATTCGGCACTGCCAGCTTTAGAACATTTACAACAATGCTGATAGAAACTCTCATCTTGATACAATTGCTGAATCCGTGCGACAAATTCCTCAGTTGAATCCGCATACTGGACATAGTCAAAAAGAATGTCGTCGTAAAGGTCAAGACTGCGCACAAGGATTGGAATTTGACAGTTCATAGCTTCTAATATAGTCATCGGGAACAATTCTTCGTAAGAAGGCAGCAGCATCATATTGCCAGCATTATATAAGAGATTCATTTTACTGTGGTCAACCAGACCAAGAAACGTCACATTTTTTGGAGGATTGGCCACAAGCTGCTTAATCTGCTCATAATCCTGCGAGATTTTTCCAAAAGAAAAATCACCCGCCCAGACAAAATGGATGTCTGGCATCTGCTTCGCAATTTCTATAAAATCAAAGATTCCTTTTCTTTTTTGCAATTGCCCAGCACCAAGCACAATAAATTTGTCTTGGGGTAAATGAAAATGCAATCGTGCATGATATTTCTCCTTCGCAGCCAGAGGATAAAAATTCTTGGAAGACACCACATTTGGAATATACGTTACTTTGTTGCGTGGAACATGATAGTTTTTTTCAAGCACATCGATAAAATACGGATTCACAGTCACAAGCGCGTCCATGCGACGGTAGAAAAACAAAATATATTTATAAAACAGCCACTGAATAGGGCGAGGCAGATGGATGCTGTTATCTAGTGTTTCTGGCAGAAAGTGCACATAGCCAATGTTCTTGCTGCCTCTCATTTTCCCGACAAATGCATAAAATAAAAACTCTGGATTAATCGTGTGAAAATGATTGATATCACAAGGTTTCTTGAGGTTTCTATTTTTGATGTCTACTTTACTTTCCACCACCTGAAAATCGTTGGAAAGATATTTTCTTATTAATGCCACCTGCTCGTCGTGGGCGCTTAATACCCCGTGACCTTGTGCCATATCCGCTTTGGAATACATGCGAATCGAGTACATTTTGGGTGCTCCTTTCTGTTTTCATTTGTATTTTTGTATTTCGCAAATGCTAATTCATCTGTATAAGAAAAATCCCAATATGCTTCTTGAGATTGAAGAATTACATCTTTATAAATTTGCAATGCACGATGTGCAAATGTTTCTTTGGAAAATTGGGACGCGGTCTGTAAGGCATTTTGTCCCATTGCCTTTAATCCGTGGTGGTTTCCAAATAGTTCGCAGCAGGAGTCGACAAAACTATCGTCATCCTGAAAAAAGAATCCGTTGTATCTGGGAATCAGCACAGATTCCAAACACAAATCTTGGAAGCAAAGTAGTGGAAGTCCACACGCCATTGCTTCGATGTAAGTCAATCCTTGCGTTTCACTGCTGGATGCGGAGACAAATACATTGCCAAGCCGATAGTATTGCGCCACCTCTTCTGGCGCAACCATTCCAGTGAAATGTACTGTTTCCCTAAGATTCAAATTGTTCATCAAAGTTTCCAGACGTTCCCGGTCTGGTCCATCCCCTACAATGACAAAATGTAATCCCAACTCTTGGATTTTTGGGTGCTTCATTTGTGCAATCAAAAAATCTACATTTTTCTCTCGTGCCAATCTACCAAGAGTTACAATCACAGGTGCATCTTCAGGAATATGTAAGTGAACTTTCAAATTCCGTTGTTTGTTCCCTGTGTTTTTTTGCAAACGCTCCAGCGACAGCCCCGTAGGAATGACATGGATCGGAGAACTCACCCCGTAACCCTCCAAAATCCTTGCCGTCTTCTGCGTCGGCGCAATGACCGCGTCCGTCCGGTTGCAAATCCACCGCGAACCCATCGCCACCACCTTACGTCCCACTGTTTCACTCGGACAAAAATAATGAGTATAATATTCGTACAACGTGTGATAGGTGTGAACAATAGGTATATGTAACTGCTTTGCAATCCTCTGTGCAAACACAAAAGTAAAAAACTCACATTGGGAATGAATCACATCAGGCTCCCATTCCAAAATGTCATCCAACAACGAATTACGAAAAGCAAGTGTCGCCCTCGCATCCGGATAAATTTTCAAAGGCGCAGAACCAATATAATAAACATCTCCGTCCTGATAAGAATGAAGCGTTTGCGACAAAGTCAAAATGCGAACTTCATGACCGGCCTCTTTTAAAGCGCCGAAAAGTGTTTTGACCGAAATCGCTACCCCATTCACCATCGCATCATAAGCATCTGTTGTAATTAATATTTTCATCAAAATCCCCCTCTTTTGTGCCAGAAATGCAGATTTCATTGTTTGTGTTTATCGCATCTATGCATGTTATTATTTTGACCTCCGCTAGAAGCCTGAGTTCTGTTATCTCATGAAAAAACTTATCATCTGCGTCAAAATCGTAGACAACCCCACACTATACAAAAAAATCGAACACGGCTTACAAACCGCAATAATCACCACAAACTTCTTAAACGTCATCTTCGTGAGCCCTGCCAGCATACACAAAAAATCATCCGGCGCCACAGGCAAGAAAATCGCAATGGCAAACATCCGAACAAACCGCTCACCCTCGTCCAGCCAGCTGGCATACTTTTCATAAAGCCTGGGCGAAGCCAGTCGTATAAGCAATGGTTTCCCAAATTTCCGAATTAGCAGAAAGTTGATGCAGGAGCCGATACCAATGCTGACATAATTGTATACAAAGCCCCAGACCGGCCCAAAACACAGCACCCCCGCAACGCAAGTCAGTCCGCCCGGAATAATCGGAAACACTACCTGCGAAATCTGAATCACCATAAAAATAAGCGGAGCCACCATGCCAAACTGGATTAAATATTGCTGCAGTGCTTCTGGAGAAGCAAAAATATCTAACATTGCACTGTTGTCCTTTCTGTTTTGATGATGTTATTATAAAAGAGTGAACAAAAGATACGGCGAATGTACGATTAAGAAAAAACGAAAGATTTCCAAAAGGTTTCTTAAGAATATTTCTAAATTTTAACAATTCATAAACATTTGCCTGTTAGAATAGGCCAAAATTAAGAGGAGTGATAGGTATGTTTCAAATTTTAGTAGTAGAAGATGATAAAGCATTAAACCAGACGGTTTGCACCTTTTTAGATGAAAACGGATACAAAGCAACCAGCGTCTTAGAACCAATGGATGCCTACGATGCCATGTATGAAAATAAATTTGATTTGGTCATTTCAGACATTATGATGCCAAACATTGACGGATTCGAATTTGCAGAAACCATCCGCGAAACAGACAAAGAAATTCCAATTCTATTTATGACAGCGCGCGATGACTTCGAAGCAAAAAGAAAAGGCTTTCGCGTAGGAATCGATGATTACATGGTAAAACCAATTGATTTGGAAGAATTATTGTGGCGAATCGAGGCTTTACTGAGAAGAGCAAAGATTGCAACCAGCAAGAAATTAGAGATTGGAAGCCTTAAGTTGGACGCAGAAGAACACACCGCATATGTGAGTGATGAGGAAGTCAATCTGACAGTCCGCGAATTTGATTTACTTTACAAACTTTTGTCTTATCCTAAGAAAACATTTACCAGAGCCAAACTTATGGAAGAGTTCTGGGATGCAGATTCCACATCAAGCACGCGTACAGTTGACGTATACATGACAAAGATTCGAGATAAGTTTTCTGAATGTGAGGATTTTGAAATCGTGACAGTGCATGGTCTGGGATATAAGGCGGTGATTAAATAATGCCTTATACGAAAGAAGAAAAGAAAAAAATGCTGAAAGATGGGATTCAACATTTTGTTGTATTTTTTCTATTGATAGCATTTGTAATTACCTGTAACTTTTTCTTGTTTTTAAATTCCATACAGATGAGCGAAGCAGAAATCAGAGAAGCGGCACCGATTACATTTTATAACATTCTTTTGCTGACAGGGTTATTTAGTATTTTTGATACAGTCCGCCGTGTGTGGATGATTGGAAGACCCGTGAATCGAATCCTCGATGGAATGAATAGGATTGTTGCCGGAGATTTCAAAGTGCGAATTCCTTATATCAAGGGAGAAAATAGCGGAAATGAATTCGATTCTATTATCAAAGGGCTAAATGAAATGACGGCAGAACTTTCAGGAGTTGAAACACTGCGAACCGATTTTGTTTCTAACGTATCGCATGAACTCAAGACGCCGTTGGCGGTCATTCAAAACTACGGAACAATGCTGCAAAGCCCAAATTTGACAGAGGACCAGCGGTTAGAATATGCAAAGGCAATCACGAATCAGACCAAGAAACTGTCCAACCTGATTACCAATATTTTGAAACTGAATCGTCTGGAAAATCAACAAATATATCCGGATAAAAAGGAATATAATTTGACAGAGCAGATTTGCGAGTGCTTACTTGGATTTGAACAGGCATGGGAAGAAAAAGAACTGGAAATCGAAACCGATTTAGAAGAAGATGTGATGGTGTGCGAGGATGCGGAGCTTCTGAGTTTAGTTTGGAATAACTTATTTTCTAATGCGATTAAGTTTAGTGAGGATCGGGGAAAAGTGTTTGTTGGCGTAAAACGGGAGAATGGGAAGATTTTTGTGACCGTGAGTGACAATGGGTGTGGAATCAGTCCCGAGGTCGGCAAGCATATTTTTGAAAAATTTTATCAAGGCGACACTTCCCGTGCAACAAAAGGAAATGGACTTGGGCTTGCGCTTGTAAAACGAGTCATCGATATTGTGGGTGGAGATATTCATGTACAAAGCGCTCTTGGAGAAGGAACGACATTTTGTGTGAGTCTGGAGGAAAGAGCGATATAGCAGAATATGTGAAAATAAAAAAGCAAACAAAGAGATAAAGAGAATGGAGAATGAAGATGGAAGGAAATAATGAAAACACATTTGAATATACCTATTCTGCAAAGAGGCAGGAAGAAATTGAAAAGATAAAGAGCAAATATGTAGAAAAAGAAGAAGATAAAATGGAAATGCTCAGAAAGCTGGATCAAAGCGTGGAAAGACCGGGAAACATGGCAGCTATTATCATTGGCGTAATTGGAACTTTGATTATGGGTACCGGAATGAGTCTTATCATGGTATGGCAGGATACGTTCCTGATTCTGGGAATCGTGATTGGAGTAATTGGAATGGCGATTCTGGGAGCGGCTTATCCTGTATATAGATCAATTACAAAAAAACAAAAAGAAAAACTTGCACCGCAGATTTTGGCACTGACTGAAGAACTGTTGAAGTAGAGATTGACCGATTGGTTTTCACAAAGAAAATCAATCGGTTCATAGTATGCTTTGGTTTGAATGGAGAATAAGATTTAATTTACATTTTGCCTCCGAGATAGTATAATCTAAATAGGGTTATCAAAATCAAGAAGTTCTTACAATGGAGGTACACTTATGGCAGTATGTTATAATAACTTGTGGAAATTGCTTATCGACAAGAGAATGAACAAAAGCGAGCTCTGTAAAGCAACAGGGATTAGCAGCAGTACGATGGCAAAACTCACAAAAGAAGAACATGTAGCAATGCCAGTTTTAGAAAGAATCTGTGCAGTGCTCGATTGCAATATTGCTGATGTCATGGAGTTCAAGGATTTGGACAAAGTGAAAGAAGAAATGCAGAAATAACATTCGGGAAGTAGACTTGTATCAATTCGATATAAGTCTATTTTTTACAAAACCATGTGAGGAACGAAAGCAAATGAAGTACTTATATTGAAGTGCGAAGGATGGGGAGAAGGATGACCAATTTTGAAGAGGGTAGCGGCGAAGTAGGGAATTGCCAAATAGATCAGAATCATGTAGACAGTTACGAAACAAAAAGAAAAATACGCAATGACGCAATCAGACAGAAGAGAAAACGGCAGAGGGCTATTATTATAGGTGTATTTGCGGTTTCAGCGCTTGCGGTAATAGTTGCAATCATCGTGGCTGCATCTGCGAAGATATTGAAAAATGCAAGACAAGATGAAGCAGAAAAAACTGCGAAAGAAAAGGTTACAAAAGAAGCACAGGAACTCCAATTAAAACGGGAAGAAAATGCGAAGACACTTTTAGAACAGCTTTATGTTTCAATCCTGCCGGAAGATGCAAGCGTGCCAGTTTCGAACACGGAAGAGGAAACATTTTCGAAATGGTTTTTTGAAAACTATGAGGATGACGTGACAGAGAAACTTTTGACGGCAGCAGATGACGGCGAACTAACAAGTACTGAAATTTACCAATCTGTCGGTGAAAGCATGCACGTTCTTTCTGACCGATACCAAGGGCTTTTAAAAGACGAGGAAATCGCAGCACAAAACAATATTTACATACGAGATGGAAAAAACGAAAGCGAAGTAGAGATTACGATTGCCGGAGATCTTTGCCTTGCAGAAGACGGATTTGTCTTAGACCACTATGATACGGTGAATGATTTGACGAAATGCATCTCGCCGGAAATCTTAGAGATTACGAATCAGTCCGATATTTTTTATCTCAATCACGAATATTGTATCAGCGACCAAGGTACACCATTGGAAGGAAAGTATTATACATTTCGTGCGAATCCAGAGCGAATGTCAATTTTAGAGCAAATGGGAACGGACATTGTATCTCTGGCAAACAACCACGTTTATGATTATGGAAAAAATGCTTTATTGGATACCGCGGACCTTTTAGAGGAAACAGGCATTCCATATGTAGGCGGTGGCAGAGATATCGAAGAAGCAAAACGTCCAATCTATTTCATTGTAAATGGAATCAAGATAGGTTTTGTGGGCGCGTCTAATGGCGAAAAGATAAAATACACGCCACAGGCAACGGAAGATTCCCCAGGGATTCTACGCGCCTATGACACGACAGAGTACAATCAGGTGATTCAAGAAGCCTCAAAGGAATGCGATTATTTAATTGCTTATATTCACTGGGGAACAGAAGATTCGAACTACTATAATTCGGACCAGCAGAACTGGGGAAGAGAGTTCTTAAACTCAGGTGCTGACATTGTAATTGGCGGGCATCCACATGTATTACAGGGAATGGAATATGTAGACGGAAATCCGATTATTTACAGTCTTGGCGACTTCTGGTTCAATCATGAAACGAAGTATACGGGAATTTTGAAACTGAATATCGGGTTTGAAGGTCTGGAAGAAATGTCATTTGTGCCATGCTTGCAGACAGGCTTTACAACACAGTATTTGGACGCTGCAGAAGAGCAGGAAAAACTTTATTTTTTCCTCGAAAAGTTATCTCCAAATATTGAAATTGATTCACAAGGCGTCATCACGCAGACGCAAAACTAAGGGGGTATCTTTACCGAATCTTAGTTGACACATTTGCAAGTTCTCAAATACAATGAGGTGGATATAGGGGGAATTATCAGGTTATTATGTTATCTTGTTTACTTTTTGTATCTGCTCTTTTAAAATAGAAGTATGAAAGAGCGGAGGTTTTCCAGATGGATAAGTTAAGACAATGTGTAAATGATTTTTTGAAAACGATTTTGATGCTGCTTGCTTCCTTTTTCATATGCCTGGGTGTGCAGAAAAGCTTTGGGACCGAGCATTTGATTCCTGCAATTTTCACAGTATCGGTTTTCTTAACCACACTGTTTACGCATGGGTATCTTTATGGTGTAGGGGCAGCACTAATCAGTGTACTGGCGGTCAATTATGCATTCACCTTTCCTTATTTTAAATTTAATTTCACCATCCCAGAAAATTTATTTTCTGCGGTTATCATGCTGACAGTGACCATCATTACCAGTGCATTGACGACAAAGATTCGGAAACATGAAAAAATGATGGCAGAGAGTGAGAAAGAAAAAATGCGCGCGAACCTGCTTCGTGCCATTTCTCATGATTTACGAACACCACTCACAACCATCTATGGCTCCAGTTCTGCCATGATTGAGAATTATGATAAGCTCACAAAAGAGCAGCATTTAGAATTAATCGAAGGAATCCGAGAGGATGCGGATTGGCTGACTCATATGGTGGAAAATTTATTGTCTGTTACTCGTATCGATGGCGAACGATTGAATCTTGTCAAGACACCGATTGTTTTGGAGGAATTGGTAGACAGTGTGTTAGTCAAGTTCCAAAAACGATATCCAAAGCAAGCGTTAGAGCTGGATATGCCAGAGGAATTTATCAGCATTCCCATGGATCCGGTTTTGATAGAGCAGGTCATCATGAATCTTTTAGAAAATGCGGTGAAGCATGCGAAAGGGATGACAAGACTATCCTTAAAAATAACTACGAAAGAACAGAAGGTTTTATTTAAAATTGAAGATGATGGAGTTGGATTTACACAGAAACATGTTGGAATTGGACTGACTGTTTGCGACACGATTGTGAAAGCACATGGCGGAGAATTCACAATGAAAAATCGCAAGACTGGCGGTGCGATTGCACAATTCACGCTGGATATGGAGGATGAGGAGGAAGATGAGTAATAACAGATATAAAATCCTTTTAATCGAAGATGAAGCGAATATTCGGAATTTTGTGAAAACACTTTTGACCACTAACAATTACCAGGTCTTTCTTGCGGAAAATGCGGTGCAGGGAGAAATTATGTTTAAATCTTATTGCCCGGATTTGGTGCTTTTGGACTTGGGGCTTCCAGATAAGGATGGATTGGAACTCTTGAAAGAAATTCGAGAAGAATCTGCCACACCAGTCATTGTACTATCCGCCAGATTCGATGAAATGGATAAGGTGACGGCACTGGATTTAGGCGCCAATGATTATGTGACGAAGCCATTTGGCACAGCAGAATTGCAGGCAAGAATCCGCACTGCCATTCGAAATAGCAATCCATTTGCGGGAAACGCTAATTTTACACAGGGAAAATTCCAATCAGGAGATATGGAAATTGACTATGATAACCGCAAAGTCAGCTTGAGTGGACAAGAATTGAAACTGACACAGACAGAATACAATATTGTAGCACTGCTTGCAAAAAATGCAGGGCGCGTGCTGACATATGCGGAGATTATTCAGGCAGTCTGGGGTGCGGACGATGTGGGAAGCACGAAGAAGCTGCAGGTGAATATGGCTAATATCCGCAAGAAAATGGGTGTGAAACCCGGGGCAAATAAGTACATACAAAATGAATTGAGTATTGGCTATAAAATGAATATAGAAAATGAACAATAAAGGAGAAAGAGTATGGAATTAGCAGACATTATGGGACTGCTTGGCGGTCTGGCATTATTCCTATATGGAATGCAGATGATGAGTTCAGGTTTGGAAGCAGCGGCTGGCGATAAGATGAAACAAATTTTGGAGAGATTGACTGCAAATCGATTCTTAGGTGTATTTGTAGGTGCTGTCATTACAGCGATTATTCAATCTTCATCAGCAACAACCGTCATGGTAGTAGGGTTTGTAAACTCAGGCATGATGACATTAAGACAAGCAGTATGGATCATCATGGGGGCTAACATTGGTACAACAATTACAGGTCAGCTTATTGCTTTGGATGTAGGAGTAATTGCACCAATGATTGCATTTGTTGGTGTGGCAATTGTTGTGTTTTCAAAGAAACCAAAATTGCGTCACATTGGAAATATCTTTGCCGGACTTGGTGTTTTATTTATCGGTATGGATATGATGGGCGCGGCAATGAAACCATTGGCAAATTCAGAAGGATTTGTAAATCTGTTAAGTCAATTTGAAAACCCGATTTTGGGAATCTTAGCTGGAGCCGTATTTACAGCAATTATTCAATCGTCATCGGCATCAGTTGGTATTTTGCAAGCGTTGGCAAACAGTGGCGTTGTGCAGTTGTCGAGTGCGGCATTCGTACTATTTGGACAGAACATCGGCACTTGTATTACAGCGTTTCTTGCCTCAATCGGAACAAGCCGTAACGCAAAGAGAACAACCATTATCCATATTATGTTTAATATAATTGGTACAATTATTTTCACAACGTTATGTATTGTGACACCATTAATTGTATTTATGGAAGGTACTGCACCTGGAAATCCAGCAGGACAAATTGCAAATTTACATACAACATTTAACGTTGTAACATCAATTTTATTGATTCCATTTGGGACAGGGCTCGCTTTCTTAGCAGAAAAGATTCTTCCAGACAAGGGAGAAGAGGATACAGGACTCCACTTAGAGTATATTCATAATCAGGGCAATATTCAGGAAGACCAACTTGGACTTTCCGCAATGAGCATGAATAGCACTAAGATGGAAGTACAACGTATGTTGGAGATGGCTAAGGTAAATGTTAATAAGAGTTTCGACGCATTCAGAGATCGCAAGGCAGAACTTGTGATAGAAGTGGATAATCAAGAGGAATACATTGATTACTTAAATAAAGAAATTTCAAAATATATTTCACGAATGATTACCCATGAAAGAACAGAAAAAGGTAGTGAAATGTTCAACTCTTATTTCAAAATCACCAGTAACATTGAACGTATTGGAGATCATGCAGTAAATATTGCTGGTTATACACTGATGATGAAAGAAAAAGATATCAAACTCTCTGATATCAGCAAACAAGAAGTAGTGCAGATGCAGGCGGTTTGTAATGAATTATTTGAACATTTGCTCTGTGAGGATGCAGGTGTGTTGGATGAATACGAAAAAATCGCTTCTTTGGAACAAAAGATTGACGACATGACCGAAGAGTTTCGTAGCGGTATGATGAGCCGTATCCAACAGGGAATCTGTTCGGATGAAGGAAGCATCCTCTTTTCAGAAATGCTGACAGATTTTGAACGTATTGGAGATCATGCGCTTAATATTTCAAAAGAATTAACAAAGATACGTTTGTCCATTAATTAAAGGAAAACATGCTCCACTTTTAGGGAAACCTGAAAGTGGAGTGTTTTTACTTTATAGGAAATTATTTACTGTATAATCTTTTCGTTGTAAAACGGTGTAAAATTTCATATAATTATAAGATATATAAGCAGCAGAAAGGTAAGATAACATGAGCAGAGGAACCGAGTATTTGGAACTGGTTACGAAAAAATTAAATACACGAATCCAAGAGCTAAGTACTGTGATTCAAGAAGTCCAAAAAGACATCGAAGGTATGAATGATTATTACTGGGAAAATTACACCGAGATGGACCAGTATGGATATGAAGATTTCGATAACAGACGAGCTCTTCTGACCCAGATTAGTGCAAATGAACAAAATCTTGCCAGCCTCTCGCGCATGAAAAAAATGAAAGACTCCCCATTTTTCGGAAGCGTCGAGTTTTTATACGATGGGGATGACGAAGCAGAAACATTTTATATTGGAATCGGGAATTTTGCAGAGCGTACTGGAAGCGTTCCATTGATTTACGATTGGAGAGCACCTGTGAGCGGTCTGTTTTATGACTATGACAAAGGCGACGCTTCTTACGAAGCCCCGGGCGGAATCATGAACGGTGAAATCCTGTCCAAATGGCAATACAAAATCCGCAGTGGCAAAATGATTTATGAATTTGAGAGCGATGTAAAAATCGATGATGATATCTTAAAACAAGAACTGGGAGCGAATGGAGATGTGCAGCTTAAAAATATCGTCAGCACGATTCAGAAAGAACAGAATGCAATTATCCGAAACACAAAAGATCGTATCCTTGTGATTCAAGGAGCAGCAGGAAGTGGAAAGACTTCGGTTGCACTCCACCGAATTGCATATTTGCTTTATCACGACAGAGAACGCTTGAAATCTTCGAATATTTTGATACTATCACCAAACAGTGTATTTTCAGACTATATTTCGCACATTCTCCCAGAATTGGGCGAGGAAAATATACGCGAAATGAGTTTTGATTTGTTTGCATACCGCGAATTAAAGGATTTGGCTGCGGACTGCGAGGATCGTTATCACCACATTGAGAATCGCATCCGACATATGGATGGGGAATCAGAAGAACGCTATCGTTGGAAACAGTCCCAGGATTTCGTGGGAGCAGTGGAGAGTTTTCTGGTGCTTTTGGAAGATGATTTGATGAATTTCAAAGATTTTGAGTACCGCGGCATGAAAAAGTCGGCAAGCGAATTGTTGGAATTATTTTATTTCAAATTTCCAGAGCTTCCGCTTTTATCGCGCATGGAATCGGTGCTGGAATATGTAGTGGATGAATATGAAACATTATTTAATCGCACAATCCCAGAGGAAGATGCCATTTGGATTCGCGAAAGATTCATGAACATGTATGAAACCATGGATGTGTATGAAATTTATAATCAGCTTTTAGAGGAAAATGGGTGGCCAACATTGCCAAATCTTCCAAAGGAACAGAGATATCTGGCATATGAAGATGTATATCCGATGCTGTATTTGAAATATCGCTTGTGTTCCGTGAGAAAGCATAAAGACATTCGTCATTTGGTGATTGACGAGATGCAGGATTATTCTTATTTGCAATATGTGATTCTGCAAAATTTATTTTCATGCAGCATGACGATTTTAGGGGACCGTGCGCAGACGGTGGATGATGTACCGCAGGATGTGCTTACATTTTTGCCGAAGGTTTTTGGAAAGCAAGTACGAAAAATTGAGATGAATAAGAGTTACCGTAATACGCTTGAGATTGCGGAGTATGCTTCGGCGATTACAAATGTTACAGGCATTAAATATCTGGAACGTCGCGGAAAACCAGTGGAAGAGGAAAACGTTGATTCGAAGAAGGATGCATTGAAACGTATTTTAGAATGTGCAAATCTGGGAACTGAAGGATATGAGACCGCAGCAGTTTTGACGATGACGGAAAGAGAAGCGAAAGAGGCATATGCTTACTTGAAGAAAAAGAGGGAAGATGTTTCTTATATCAATCGTGATAGTTCGCTGTTTGAAAAGGGAATCACGGTGACGACATATTATTTGGCAAAGGGATTGGAGTTTGATCAGGTGTTTATACTTGGTGGAGATAAGGCAAATCCATTTTATGATCAGTATAAGTATATTGCAGCGACGAGGGCGCTGCATGAGTTGTATGTATATATAGAAAATTAGTTGAAATGGGTATATGCAAATTTGGAGTTGCATATACCCGGAAAAAGAAGAAAAATTATTTCGTTTCTGGATTCACACATTCCGTCTTGAATTTTGAATACACAATCTTCTGTTCATGATAGAGACTGTGGCAGCCAGAAAGCATATAACTAATCGAAACCCCTATGAGCAAATACTTCATAATATCAAATCCAAACAATTCAAATCCAATTATCATAGAAGCAATCGGCGAATTCGTTACGCCACAGAACATGGAAATCATGGCAACCGCTGCACAGAGCGATGGTGATAATCCAAAGAGTGTTCCAAACAAACATCCAAATGTGGCACCGATTGTAAATGATGGAACGATTTCGCCACCTTTAAATCCAGCCCCTAACGTTAGTGCAGTGAATACAATCTTCCAGAAAAATGCTTCCGGAGGACATTCGCCGGCAATCGCTTCTTCAATTAAATTTACACCAGCACCGCTATAAGCACTTGTTCCTAAGATTGCAGTAAGAGCAATGATCAGAAGTCCCGCAATTACAATACGAATATATGCATTTTTTAAATATTTCTTATATAAGTGATTTGCTGTATGTAATATCTGACAAAATGCAACGCTAAGTACTGCACATAATATTCCGAGAAGTGCAATCTTTCCCGCTGGAATCACACCAAAATCAACCATTTTTACAGTGCCAAATGCTTCTGCGAACACCCCGAAATGATTTGAAAATATAGAGGCAGCTAAAGAAGCAACCATACAAGGAACCAATGCAGAATATTGCATAATACCAACACTACTTACTTCCAACGAAAAAATAACAGCAGCCATTGGTGTTCCGAAAATAGAAGAGAACGCGGCGCTCATTCCACACATAACAATGGTACGCGTATCATCCTCATTTAATTTAAACAAGCGGCCGATCTGATTTCCAATACTTCCCCCAAGCTGGAGCGCGGCACCTTCGCGGCCTGCCGAACCACCAAATAAGTGTGTCAGTAGAGTAGAAATAAAAATCAATGGTGCCATGCGAAGGGGAATCTCCGTCTCGCCATGGATTGTGGAGAGCATAAGGTTTGTTCCCTTATCATTTTCAAATTTGCAAATCTTGTAAAGTGTTACGATTACGATACCTGCAATTGGAAGTCCTAAAATGATATAAGGATGTGTGGTGCGAAAACCAGTTACGAAACTCAAACCTTTTACGAATGCAACCCCAACGGCTCCAATTACAACTCCAGTGATACAGGCAATGACAATCCACCGGAGAAATTCTAATAAATCTTTTAATACTTCTTTTGTAATATTTTTCATATGTAAACCCTCTCAATATTTTTTTCCATAAGGTAGAATACCACTTTTTGAAAGAGAGGGGAAGATAAAATTTATGATTCTATCGATTTACGATATCTTCATCATATTCTGTAATAGTTCCATCGATTGCATTTACGTCACAATCATATTCTTTGTCATTTGCATAAAACTCGAATTCATATTCTCCATCGTAAGCATCATATTTTTGCTGCGTAAAAGTTGCGCTTTCGAGTCCTGCTCTTTCCAACGCGATTTTTCTGGCCTCTGTTTCTGTGAGGACTGGTTCTTTTGGTGTAGTGCCGTCAGTATTTGTTGCATTGTTTGTGGTACCGTCGGCATTTGTAGTTGTGTTGGCAGTACCATTGTTGTTAGTGTTAGTGTTACCATCAGTGTTAGTACGTGTACATCCCGTTGTGAGAATGGCTGCAGTGACAAATAATGCTGCAATTATTTTTTTGTGATTTTTCATCATTATCATTTTCTCCTTTTTTTTAATATTATTATTTTCTATATTTATAATTGATAAAATACTAAGAAATTTTCCCTAAAATGGAATTATTTGCAAAAATTTATTTATGAGAATTATAGAGTCGAATCAAGGTAATAAAGAAATGGATGTATTTTCGTTAAAATGTGTATTATAATAAGAAGCATAAAATAGAAGCACAACATTAAAATTGTAGGGATGAGGAAAAGGATATGCAGAAAAAATATAAAATTATGTTGGCAATTGCGATTGTTTTGGCATTTGTTCTGGTGATTGCAGGAATTATGATTGCATCACATAATCGTTCGGATAAACAGACAGACCATTCGGTGGAAACATCTAAGGTGAAAGATGCTGAGAAAGATGATGAGCAGGGCGATTCGGAAGATGACGAGGACAATGCAGCAGCCACTACAGAGACGGGTGATGCGGCGGAGCAGGAAAATGAATTGGATGTTTCGCAAGCAGTTACCATGAAAACCACTACTAATGTCAATCTTCGGAAAGAGGCAAATGCGGATTGTGAGATTATCAAAGTCATTGCGAAAGGGACTGAACTTCAAAAGTATTCAGAAGAAAATGGATGGGCGAAAGTGAAGTGCGGAGAAGATATTGGATATGTAAGTGCGGAATTTCTTGTTGATCCAGCACAGGTTCCGGTGGAAGAGCCTAAACAGACCACTGTGACAACTACAAAGGTCGAAGCAATTCCAGGACAACACCGCGATCCGAATAGTGCAGTTGTAGTTATCGATCCAGGACATCAGAGAAGCGGGGACAGTACTAAAGAGCCAAATGGACCAGGCTCTTCTGTAATGAAAGCACGCGTGGCAAGCGGTACGACAGGCGTTTCGACTGGAGTTGCAGAGTACATATTGAATCTTGATATCAGTTTGAAATTGAAAACAGAATTAGAAAATCGAGGTTATACCGTTTATATGACAAGGTCAGCCCATGATGTGAATATCAGTAATATGGAGCGCGCACAGTATGCGTCCAGCGTGGGTGCGGATATTGCAGTGCGTATTCATGCAAATGGTTCGACCAGTTCTTCGGTGAGCGGAGCGGAAACATTGGCACCGTCTGCGAATAATGTGTATGTGGGTCATTTGGCGGCAGCGAGTCAGAGTCTTAGTCGTTGTATTGTTGATGCGTATTGTGCGGCGACGGGATTTAAGAATCGTGGTGTGATTGCGAGTGATACGATGACGGGGATTAACTGGAGTGAAGTGCCGGTGACGATTCTTGAGCTTGGGTTTATGAGTAATGCGGCGGAGGATCAGGCGATGCAGGATGGGAATATGCAGAATAATATGGTGCAGGGGATTGCCAATGGGATTGATGCGTATTTTGGGTTTTAGCGTAGAAATTTGAGCTGTTTATATATTCACGAAAGAACGTCCATCTATGATAAGCCTCGAAGCTCCACTTTACCTCAGCCCATGCACGAATATGTAAGCCTCTGAGAGAGTCGCCGTGAGGGGCTCGTCTCTCACAGACTAACATCTTCGGCATGTGTCTTCGGAACGCTTCACTTACCTCGTCTTATCATAGATGGACGTTCTTTCTGGTTATATATAAAACTATTCAAGCTTATATAGCTATTTGGTTATTTCGGAAATATGCAGAAGATAGATAAGTTAAAGCTTGAAAGAACATGCAGACTAATATAACTATATCGGCTGTTTATCGCCGAAATTCGTGAGTTCTACAAAAACCAGCCTCAAAGTTGTTCTTGAAATTATATACGCACAGAAGGAATGAATCTATCTCCGAAGTGGAAGTTAAGTGGAATTGACGGAGAATCCGTCGTGTAGCCGTTAGAGTGTGGGATGAGAGTCTCTCACGACGACCATCCCACACTCTTACGGATACTAGACTTCGGAGTCAATGGAGCGTTGGAGTGAAGGAGATAGATTTATTCCTTCGTCAGTTTATAACTTCAGCACTATTTGAAAATTTTAGTACCCGAATTTCCCAGCCGCCTCTTTGAGCATCTCTCGAATCGGCAAATTATACGGACACCTTGGCTCACAAGCTCCACATTCAACACAAGCCCCAGCCTTTACAGGTAGCGCATCATATCTGCCTCTAGCCCAATCACCAAGCCCATAGCGATCCAAATATCCTTGAAGTAAAAATACACTCGAAATATTGATTCCAGCAGAACAAGGTTGACAATAATTACAACGACGGCAGAAATTACTTCCAAGCTGCTCGCGAATTTCCTCCATTTTCTTTAACTCTTCATTTGTAAGCGGAGAAGTATCTTCCGTAGCTGCAAGGTTCATATCAATTTCCTTCACATCATACATTCCCGGAATTACAACAGAAACATCTGGATTCGCACAAATAAATCGAAGTGCAAGGTTTGCATCCTCAATTGCGCCGCCTGCCAGCGGTTTCATAACAATAAATCCAATATTGTTTTCAGTACATTTACGCATCAGCTCTTCGCCCTGTCTCTCGACAATATTGTACGGGAACATGAAGGTTTCCACCCAAGGAAGGTCAACAGCTTTTTCGAAAAGCTCCATCGTATGACCAGTAAGTCCGATGTGACCAATTTTCCCTGCTTCTTTTGCCTCGATTAAAGCCTCTAAAGCGCCACCGGGTGCCATAACCTGTTCTAATTGTTCTATACTCGGATTGTGAACCTGATAAATATCAATATAGTCCGTTCTTAAATTTTTAAGGCTGGTTTCAATATCAGCGGTCATCCCATCTTTGTCACGTGCCATGCTCTTTGTGGCAAGAATAAATTTGTCGCGATAGCCCTCTAAGGCTTCGCCAAGATAACTTTCACTGACTGTATATCCTCTGGCAGTATCAATGTAGTTGATTCCTTTTTCTGCCATGACTTTAATTAATTCTTTGGTTGCAGCAGCGTCCACTCTCTGAATCGGGATGCCGCCAAAACCAAGACGTGAGATTTTTAAACCAGTTTTTCCAAGTGTTACATATTCCATAGTGATTCTCCTTATCATTCCAGGTCTATTTGCAAATTGTTTCTATCAGTATATCATGGTTCGGAGTGTCTGTCATGGAAAATGAAGTTTCGGGCAGATGAAGTTGCGTTTATAATGCATCTGTTATCTTTCCGCATTTTGTGATAAAATGTAGAATATAAATTTTCTATGAGCGTGGCCGGACGACAGAAAACGGTACGTTTTGAGAGGAGTAAGATTTATGTCAAATTGTGAAACATGTATGAATTATGAATACGATGAAGAATACGAGTATTATGTCTGCACGAAGAATCTGGATGAAGATGAAATGTACCGTTTTGTAAAAGGTGAGTTTAAGGACTGCCCATATTATCAATTCGGTGATGAATACCAGATTGTAAGAAAACAAATTTAGTACGGAGGATAAAAGTATGAACCAGTTTGAAGCATCTATTATTTTATGGATACAGGAAAATTTAAGAGGACCTATGGATGGTGTGGTGAAATTTATTACATATTTGGGAGACGATGGAATTCTTTGGATTGCAATGGGAATCGTATTATTGTTTTGGAAAAAAACCAGACCAATTGGGGTTACGGTATTGCTATCGCTGTTATTTGACTACTTAATTATTAATGTGGCATTGAAAGCATTAGTTGCCAGACCAAGACCATTTGTCGTAAATGAGTTAATCACACCGCTTGTTACGAATGTGTCTCCTTATCGCTCATTTCCGTCAGGGCACTCAGGTGGTTCGTTCTCGGCTATGTTTGCGTTGTATAAATGGGTACCGAAGAGGATAGGAATTCCAGCGATTATTTTGGCAACAATGGTAGCATTGTCACGATTGTATGTTGGCGTACATTATCCAACAGATATTATTGCAGGCTGTGTTATTGGGTTTATTTGCAGCGTTTTGGCAAATTATATTGTAAGACGGATGATGAAGAAATTAGAGGAGAGAAAAGCGAATGCCTAAGACAAAGAAACAAAAATTAGCTTTAGAAATTATAGAACGTTTGCGCACGGAATACCCAGATGCAACATGTTCTCTGGATTACGACCAAGCGTGGAAATTGCTTGTGAGCGTAAGACTTGCAGCGCAGTGCACAGATGAGCGCGTGAATGTGATTGTGGAAAAATTATATGAGAAATACCCAGATGTACAGTCCTTGGCGGATGCGGATGTGGATAAGATTGAAGAAATTGTGCGTCCGTGTGGATTAGGAAAGAGTAAAGCAAGGGACATCAGTGCTTGCATGAAGATTTTGAGGGATAAATATGATTGCCAGGTGCCAAAAACATTTGAGGAATTGCTTGCGCTTCCGGGAGTGGGAAGAAAGAGTGCGAATCTCATTATGGGGGATGTATTTGGCGAACCGGCCATCGTGACTGACACACATTGCATTCGTCTCACAAACCGAATGGGACTTGTGGATGGCATTAAGGAGCCGAAGAAAGTGGAGATGGCGCTTTGGAAAATTATTCCGCCGGAAGAGGGAAGCGATTTCTGTCATCGGCTAGTTTACCATGGAAGGGCGGTTTGTACGGCAAGGACGACGCCATATTGCGATAAATGCTGCCTGCAGGATATTTGTCCGAAGGTGGGCGTGCAAAAATGATTGCGTAACTAGTAAACTATATAGTATTATATTGATTGTGAAAAAAGTCATATACAAGGAGATAAAAACATGAGTCAAGAAGTATTAGCAGTAGTAGCAGGAGAAGAAATTACACAAGCAGATTTCGATGTGTATTTGCAAGCTGTCCCAAGAGAACAACAGGCATACCTTTCAAATCCACAGTTCAGAGAACAATGTCTGGAACAATTAATTTCCGTATATTTATTTGCGAAAAAAGGCGAAGACGAAAAAATAGAAGAGTCAGAAGAATTCAAGAGAATTATGGCAAGTGCCAGAAGAGACGTATTAGCACAGCTGGCAATGCGCGAAATATTAAAAGATGCAACAGTTTCTGAGGAAGAAATCAAAGCATTTTACGATGCAAATCAACAGCAATTCAAAAAAGGCGACACAGTAAGCGCAAAACACATTTTGGTGGATTCCGAAGAAAAATGTAATGAAATTTTGGTATCTATTACAAGTGGTGAAAAAACATTTGAAGACGCAGCAAAAGAGTTTTCTACATGCCCATCTGGACAAAAAGGCGGAGACTTGGGTGAATTCGGAAAAGGACAAATGGTTCCAGAATTTGAACAAGCAGCATTTGCAGCAGAAATTGGACAAGTGGTCGGCCCTGTAAAAACACAATTTGGCTGCCATTTAATCAAAGTGGAAGCAAAAAAGGAAGCACAGGTTGCACCATTGGAAGAAGTGAAAGAGCATATCAGAAGAAACTTATTGCAACAAAAACAGAACAAAGTTTACGGAGACGCAGTCAGTGAATTGAAAGCAAAATACATGGAAAAATAATTGATTTCCAATAGCCCATTTATTATAATAATTTTATAAAAATGAACGAATGCTATGAAAAATTCATATTACATAGGAGGAGAGAGCATGGATTCAAACAAGAGACCAGATACGATGGAGCGTATCACTACACCTGAACTTGCAGAGGCATTTATCGCAGAACAGGTGGCAGCAGTTAGAGAACAGGTAGGAGATAAAAAAGTGTTATTAGCACTTTCAGGCGGTGTTGACAGCTCAGTTGTTGCTGCACTTCTTATCAAAGCGATTGGAAAACAGTTGGTTTGCGTACACGTGAACCACGGCTTAATGCGTAAGGGAGAAAGCGAACAAGTTATCGAAGTATTCAAAAATCAATTAGATGCAAATTTAATTTACATTGATGCAACAGACCGTTTCCTTGATAAATTAGCAGGCGTTGCTGCACCAGAAACAAAACGTAAAATCATCGGTGGCGAATTCGTCCGTGTATTTGAGGAAGAAGCACGTAAATTAGAGGGCATTTCTTTCTTGGCACAAGGAACGATTTATCCAGATATTTTGGAAAGTGATGGGGTAAAAGCTCACCACAATGTAGGTGGACTTCCAGAAGATATGCAATTCGAAGGATTGGTAGAGCCAGTGAAACTTCTTTTCAAAGATGAAGTTCGTGTGGTTGGTAAAGCGTTGGGTCTTCCAGCGTCTATGGTTGACCGTCAGCCATTCCCAGGTCCGGGACTTGGAGTTAGATGTTTGGGAGCGATTACTAGAGATCGTTTGCATGCGTTAAGAGAGTCGGATGCGATTCTGAGAGAAGAGTTTGATAATGCGGGATTGACTGGTAAGGTATGGCAGTTCTTTACGGTAGTGCCTGATTTTACATCTACGGGTGTGAAGGATGGAAAGAGACTTGATTACTGGCCAGTAATTATTCGTGCGGTGAATACGGTGGATGCGATGGCTTGTACGGTTCCGGAGATTGACTGGGCGGTGCTTCAAAAGATTACAAATCGTATTTTGAGTGAGGTTGATGGGGTGTGTCGTGTATGCTATGATATGAGTCCGAAACCGATTGCGACGATTGAGTGGGAATAGTCGCATAAACTACGAACAACATACTAGAATAAAAAAGACAGCTGAGAATGCCCGCATTCCCAACTGTCTTTCTCTTACCCCAGAATCTTCTTCAAATCCTCCTCCGGCGTCGTAATCGGCCCAATATTATACCGTTCAACCAGAAATCCCAGCACATTAGGTGAAATAAATGCCGGCAACGTCGGTCCAAGCAAAATATTCTTGATCCCAAGATGCAAAAGCGTCAATAAAATACAAACCGCCTTCTGCTCATACCACGAAAAAACCATAGAAAGTGGTAAATCATTTACCCCACACTCGAAAGCCTCAGCTAGTGCAACGGCAACCTTAATAGCACTGTAAGCATCATTACATTGTCCCATATCCATCACGCGTGGCAAGCCGCAAATTGTTCCAAGGTCCAAATCATTGAAACGATATTTTCCGCAGGCCAAAGTCAAAATAACACTGTCGCGAGGCGTCTGCTTTACAAACTCAGTGAAATAATTACGTCCTGGTCTTGCCCCGTCGCATCCACCTACTAAAAAGAAATGCTTAATTTCCCCTGATTTGACTGCTTCGACTACTTTGTCGGCAACAGACAGCACGGCATTATGAGCAAATCCAGTCATCACTTTATTACCGCCATTGATTCCGGTAAATGCTTTATCTTCCGGATATCCGCCCAGTTCAAGTGCCTTTTTTATCACAGGTGTGAAATCTTTATCATCACCAATATGAACAATTTCAGGATAGGACACCACTTCCGTTGTAAATACTCGGTCTGCATAACTTGATTTCGGTGGCATCAAACAGTTTGTGGTGAACAAAATCGGAGCAGGAAGATTTGCAAATTCCTTTTGCTGATTCTGCCAAGCAGTGCCAAAGTTTCCTTTTAAGTGTTCATATTTTTTGAGTTCAGGATAAGCGTGCGCAGGCAACATCTCTCCGTGAGTGTAAATGTTGATGCCCGTATCCTTTGTCTGCTCTAATAACTGCTTCAAATCATATAAATCATGACCAGAAATAACAATGAATGGACCTTTTTCGACTTCCAGTGAAACTTCGGTAGGAACAGGATTCCCATAAGTTTCGGTATTTGCCTTATCTAATAGGGCCATACATTTCAGATTTACTTCCCCAACTTCCATCACGATTGGAAGTAATTCTTCCATTCCCCAATCATCCATTCCAACGGCAAAAAGAGCCTTGTAGAAAAATTTGTTTACATCGGCATCCGTATATCCGAGCACAGAAGCGTGGTACGCATAAGCTGCCATGCCGCGGATCCCAAAAAGAATGAGCGATTTCAGGGAGCGAATGTCCTCATCAGCATTCCATAGATTTCTCATATCATAGTCATCGGTTTTGCCACAGGAAGAAGCGCATTCAAAACAACCAGGAACAAGCTTTTTCTTTTCTTCCTCTATTCGCTGTATCATTTCTGAAATCGTTTCGTTGTTAAAATTGACATTCGTGATTGTAGTAAATAATCCTTCTATTGTTATATTGTCGGTGGAAGCGGAAATTTTATATTCATTTCCGAACGTCGCGCGTGCAAGCCCAATCAAGGCGCCAGTTAATTTATCCTGCAACTCGGCCGTATCTGCCTTTTTGCCACAAACCCCTGAGGCTCCGGTACATCCACTGCATCCAGCAGTCTGTTCACATTGAAAACAAAACATTTTATGATTCATATTTAAAAACGCTCCTAATTTAATCTAATATTTTTCCATCGATAGAAATCGTCACCACATTCCATGGAATAAATTTTCCACTGGCCTGGATTGCCCTCTTTGCAGCATTTTCGATGCCGCCACAGCAAGGCACTTCCATACGCACAATAGTGACGCTCTTGATGTCATTTCTAGCAATGATTTCTGTTAATTTCTCAGCATAATCCACAACATCCAGTTTTGGACAACCAATCAAAGTAACGTGATTGCGTATAAACTCATTATGGAAATTTGCATAAGCATATGCGGTACAATCAGCCGCAATCAATAATTTAGCACCGTCAAAATATGGCGCATTAACTGGCACAAGTTTGATTTGTACTGGCCAGTGCGATAATTGACTTTCGAGCGAAGCAGGTTGATTTACCTGATGAGACTCATGCGAAATTGTCTTACACTGTATTCCAGGGCAACTGAAAGTGGAAGAGGCACGAGCTTTCAATTGCTTTGCTCTCTCAACAGCAGCTTCATCATACGCAGGTGCTTCGCGTTCTTCGAAAGAAATTGCGTTTGTTGGACATGCAGGCAAACAATCACCGAGTCCATCACAGTAATCTTCACGCGTCAATTTTGCTTTGCCATCAATCATTTCGATAGCACCTTCGTGACAGGCAGCAGCACACGCGCCACAGCCGTTACATAATTTTTCATTTATTTTTATTATTTTTCTAAGCATATAGGTTACCTCCTTCAATATTACTAAATTATTCTTTGAACTTATGACTATACTTTAGTATAATGAGAAGAAAATGTATGTTGAAATTTCAACAAATGGAGAAATTTATGAAGAAATATTTTGAAATTCTAAGAAAATGTTCCTTGTTTGATGATATTGCGGATGAAAATCTTATGGCAATGCTCGGCTGCCTCGGGGCATCGGTCAAAAATTTTCATAAAAAGGAAATGATAATGGCGGAAGGAGAACCAGCGATATATATTGGCATTTTGTTGACGGGAGCTGCACAAATCGAGCAAACGGACTATTATGGAAACAGAAGTATCGTTGCAGGGCTTCAGCCTTCTGAATTGTTCGGAGAGACCTTCGCTTGTGCTGGGGTAAAAACAATGCCAGTTGATGTTGTGGCAAACGAAGATACGGAAATTATGTTTATTGATTGCTTGCGTATCACGCAGTCTTGTAGCAATGCTTGCGAATTTCATCGGCAGATGATCTATAATCTAATGAAGGTAGTTGCCACGAAAAATCTGGTGTTTCATCAGAAAATAGTGATAACTTCTAAACGTTCAACAAGAGAAAAACTGATGGCATATCTGCTGTTGCAGGCAAAGAAAAATGACAGCAACAGTTTCGGGATTCCGTATGACAGGCAGGGACTTGCGGATTATCTTGGGGTGGAGAGAAGTGGTTTGTCTGCGGAAATCAGTAAATTACGCAAAGAGGGAATGATTGAATGCAAACGAAATCATTTTGAATTGTTATAGTTTTACTGTGCATATCATGAGCAAACTGAATTGAGCAAAATTTAAAAAATCTGAAAATTTACAAAAAGTAGTTGACAAAATATGGAAGTAGAGTTATTATAACACCAACCCACTTGATTGGTGGGTAAATAAAACAATGACTGGAGGAAAGGAAATGAACTATTATTTTGAAGAACTAGTAAGAGCAAATTTCCGTTTCGGACGAATGTGGAGAACATCTTTGACAACAACACAACTATAAAACACACATTTGTATAAAGAGAGGGAAAAATTATGTCAAATTATAAATTCGAAACACTTCAACTTCATGTAGGACAAGAAACTCCAGATATTGCAACAGATTCACGTGCAGTGCCTATTTACGCAACCACATCTTACGTATTTCACGATTGCGCTCATGCAGCAGCACGTTTTGGACTGGCAGACGCAGGAAATATTTACGGAAGACTTACAAACTCAACACAAGATGTATTTGAAAAACGTATTGCAGCATTAGAAGGCGGTGTTGCAGCATTAGCAGTAGCTTCTGGAGCAGCAGCAATTAATTATACGATTGAAGCACTGGCACAAAACGGCGGACACATCGTAGCACAAAAGACGATTTACGGTGGAAGTTATAACCTGCTTGCACATACACTTCCTAATTTTGGAATCACTGCATCATTCGTAGATATTCATAACTTGGAAGAAGTAGAGAATGCTATTCAAGAAAATACAAGAGCAATTTACATAGAAACACTTGGAAATCCAAACAGTGATATTCCAGACATTGACGCAGTGGCAGAACTGGCACACAAACATGGCTTACCACTCGTAGTAGATAACACATTTGGAACACCTTACTTGATTCGTCCAATCGAACATGGTGCAGATATCGTAGTACATTCTGCAACAAAATTCATCGGCGGACATGGAACCACATTAGGTGGAATCATCGTAGATTCTGGAAAATTTGACTGGGCAGCATCTGGAAACTATCCAGCAATTGCAGCTCCAAACCCAAGTTACCACGGAGTTGCCTTTACACAGGCAGCAGGACCAGCAGCATTTGTAACTTATATTCGTGCAATTTTATTACGTGATAAAGGAGCTACGATTTCTCCATTTGCAGCATTTTTACTGCTTCAGGGAACAGAAACACTTTCTCTTCGTTTGGAACGTCACGCAGAGAACACAAAGAAGGTAGTTGAATTTTTAGCAAACCATCCACAGGTAGAAAAGGTGAACCATCCTTCTTTGGCAGATCATCCAGACCATGCGCTGTATGAAAAATATTTCCCAAATGGAGGAGCATCTATTTTTACATTTGAAATTAAAGGTGGCGTAGCAGAAGCACATAAATTTATTGACAGCTTGCAAATCTTCTCACTTCTGGCAAATGTGGCAGATGTGAAGAGTTTGGTTATTCATCCAGCAACGACTACACATAGCCAGCTTACTGAAGAAGAATTGGCTGATCAAGATATCAAGCCAAACACCATTCGTTTGTCAATTGGTACAGAGCATATCGATGACATTCTTGCAGACTTGCAAAGAGGCTTTGATGCAGTAAATAACTAGTGTGAATCTTTAGAGAGAAATAACTGGCGGAAAATAGCATAATTTGTTATGATAAGAGTACATGAAGTACACCGAATAAAAGGAGCAAAAGAGTATGTTGATTTCCACAAGAGGAAGATATGCGATTCGTTTGATGATCGATTTGGCAGAAAATGATACGGGAAGCTATATCCCGATGAAGGATGTGGCAGAAAGACAGGAATTGTCCTTGAAATATATGGAAAGGATTACTCCCGTTCTGACGAAAAATGGATTAATCGAAGGAATACATGGAAAAGGTGGAGGCTATCGGCTCACAAAAGCACCTGAGGAGTATCGGATTGGAGATATCTTGCGGTTGACCGAAGGGGATTTGGCGCCGGTTAGTTGTTTGGAATGTGGGGCAAAACCTTGTGAAAGAGCAGGCGAGTGTCGGACACTTCCGATGTGGACGCAGTTTAAGAATATAATCGATGAATATTTTGATGGGATTAAACTGAGCGATCTAATCAAAAAATAAATTTCTACTTGATTTTTGGGAATAAAAAAATTAAAATAGTTAAGTCGAGTAGCGAAAGCGTAAGTCCAGATTAGCTGGATTTACGCTTTATTTGCGTTTTAGACAGGAGGTAATTTGAAATGGAACAAAAAACTATGGGCAAAATGGCTACAATGCCCGTGAAAAAACTTATGTTATCTATGGGGATTCCTATTATAATTTCTATGATGCTGCAAGCACTTTATAACATTGTCGACAGTGCATTCGTATCGAATATGGAAGGAGGAGAGCTTGCGCTAAATGCCCTGACCCTGGCATTTCCAGTACAGATGCTTATGGTAGCCATCGGTATAGGTACAGGTGTGGGAGTCAATGTATTTCTTTCCAAAAGTCTTGGCCAGCAAAAGGAAGAAAAGGCAGCAATGGTGGCCGGAAATGCGATTTTTCTTGGGATAGTAATTACGATTGTATTTATGCTTTTTGGAATCTTTGGCGTGAAGGCTTATGTTGGAACACAAACTACCAACCCTGAAATATTTAATATGGCAGTTACCTATTTGAGGATCTGCTGCATTATTTCTTTTGGGATTGTTTTCTTTAGCATTTTTGAAAAACTGCTCCAAGCCACGGGGCTTTCCCTGCAATCAACAATCGCTCAAATAACAGGTGCAGTGATTAACATTGTTTTAGATCCTGTTATGATTTACGGTCTCTTTGGTTGTCCGAAACTGGGGGTTGCAGGTGCGGCATATGCGACTGTAATCGGTCAGATTGCTTCGTTTGTAATAGCGCTGTTTTTCCACGTTAAATCCAATAAAAGCGTGAAGAAGGGGTTAAAATATATAAAGCCTGAGAAGAAAATTATCAAAGAAATTTATATGATTGGTCTGCCAGCTATTATTGCGCAGGCACTCATGTCTATCATGACCTATGGAATTAACATTATACTGGTAGGTGTTAGCGAATCCCTGGTTACTGCGTATGGATTGTATTACAAGATACAGCAATTTATTCTGTTTGCGGCTTTTGGCCTGCGAGATGCCATCACACCTATCGTTTCGTTTAGTCATGGCATGCGCAATAAAAAGCGTATTACAGAGGGAATCAAATATGGTATAGGATATACCCTTGTCATTATGATTATTGGTACATTAGGACTTGAGATTTTTGCAGGGCCGTTATGTTCTGTTTTTGGACTTTCCGGAACGACCGAAAGCCTTTGTATCAGTGCCACTCGCATTATTTCTCTTAGCTTTGTTTTTGCGGGTATCAATGTGGCTCTGCAAGGTATTTTCCAAGCACTTGACAGTGGCGTTTCATCACTTATTATTTCTGTATGCAGACAGCTTATATTTGTATTGCCTGTAGCATGGGGATTTTCTCTTTTAGTGGCTCCGAGTTTGGGAAATGCGTGGATTGTATGGCTTACTTTTATTATTTCAGAATTTGTCACTGCAGTAATTGCGATTTGCCTTATGCTCCGAATCTATAAAAACAAAGTAAAACAATTATAAAGCGGAATTTTTAGACGAAGCCCAACGGCCGAAAATAAATACTTAAGTTCAACCGTTGTCCTCACTTGTTTTGATGATTATATTATATGAGGAAGATGTGAGGAAAATATGTCCAATCTTGAAAAGAAATATTAAAAATCTAAAGAAAATCATAAGAAAGAATGAAAAGAACTGCGTTTTGTGATAATCTAAAGAAAGCAAGGAAGTTTGAATGAGGGCAAAATAAAAATAAGGAGCAGAGATATGCAAAATAGAAAAATCATATTAGCCTCAGCTTCGCCGAGGCGCCGTGAACTTATGGCATTGGCAGGGTATGAATTTGAGATAAAAGTAAGTAATAAGGAAGAAACTTATCGCAGCACAGAACCAAATGAAATTGTGAAGGAACTTTCGCTTTTAAAGGCTTCGGATATCGCTGAACAAGTGGAACAAAAAGATGTAATTATTATTGGAGCTGATACGGTGGTTGCATACGATGGAAAGATTCTTGGAAAACCGCAATCGAAAGAAGATGCATTTCGAATGCTTAAGAGTTTCCAAGGAAAAAAACATCAGGTTTACACTGGTGTGGCAATTTTGAAATTTGACTCTAATGGAAATGAAACAGTCATTAATGAGGCTGTGAAGACCGATGTGTATGTAAATTCTATGAGTGATGAAGAAATCTTGAATTATATCGAAAGTGATAATGTTATGGACAAAGCAGGAGCTTATGGGATTCAAGGAAAGTTTGCAATTCATATTGAGAAGATAGAGGGGGACTACTATAATGTGGTGGGATTGCCTATATCATTTATATATGAGGCTCTGAAATGAAACTAAATAAAAATGAGATGTTCCATTGTGAATTGTGGAACATCTCTTTTTATTTATCTTGCTTCCCATCTACCAGAAGCCCCGCAAGGCAACACCAATCCATTACTTGAAACTGGAAGCCCAATTTCCTGTGAATCCACAGTTCCATTAAACTCTTTGAGTTCCGTTGCTAACATATAAGTCAACACTGCTGGCGCAAGGCCCGTAGTATAAGAGTTAATCAGGAAAAATAACGGTTCGTCCGATAAAATCTGCGTACAAAGTTTGATTAATGGATGGATCATATCCTCAATCTTCCAAATCTCACCCTTCGGTCCACGTCCATAAGAAGGTGGGTCCATAATAATTGCATCATATTTATTTCCACGACGAATCTCGCGTTCCACAAATTTCACACAGTCATCCACCAACCAGCGGATAGGGGCATCTTTAAGTCCTGAAGATACTGCATTTTCCTTTGCCCAAGCAACCATACCTTTGGAAGCATCCACATGGGTTACGTTCGCTCCGGCTGCAGCAGCTGCAAGAGTAGCGCCACCTGTATAAGCAAATAAGTTCAAAACCTTAATAGGTCTTCCTGCATTCTTGATTTTCTCAGAAAACCAATCCCAGTTTGTTGCTTGTTCAGGGAAAAGCCCAGTGTGTTTGAAACTGAATGGCTTTAAGTTAAAAGTTAAACTTTTGTAGTTGATTTGCCATTGCTCCGGCAAATCAAAGAATTCCCACTCTCCGCCGCCTTTCTTACTGCGGTGGTAATGCCCATTCATATTTCTCCAGCCTTTGTGTGTTTTCTTTGTATTCCAAATTACCTGAGGGTCTGGTCTTACCAAAAGATAGTCGCCCCAGCGTTCTAATTTCTCCCCATTTGAAGTATCAATCACTTCATAATCTTTCCATCCATCTGCAATCCACATAATAAAAATCCTTTCGTACTTGCCTTAGCGAGTCTGTCCATTTCCGCGAACAACATATTTATAAGTGTTCATTTCGCAAAGTCCCATAGGTCCTCTGGCATGAAGTTTCTGCGTCGAAATTCCGATTTCGCAGCCGAGGCCAAATTCGCCGCCATCGGTGAAACGGGTAGAAGCATTTACATAAACAGCAGCGCTGTCTACAGCTGTAGTGAAATATGCTGCGTTTGCATCGTTTTCCGTAACAATCGCTTCGCTGTGATGTGTTGAATGCTTTGCAATGTGCAGAGCTGCTTCTTGCACATTTTCTACTATTTTTATAGCCAATATATAATTTAAAAATTCAGTATCGAAATCATTTTCTCCCGCAGGAACACCTGAAATAATTCTCTGTGCTTCGCTGTCAAGGCGAAGTTCGCATGCTGGTTTATCATCTGTTCTATTCGTGAGACGTTCCTTTAATATAGGTAGAAACTCTTTTGCAACCGCTTTGTTAACGAGACATACCTCAGCAGCATTACATACAGATGGACGGCTCATTTTCGCATTTTCTACAATGTTTACCGCTTTTTCCAAATCTGCGGATTCATCTACATAAATGTGGCAGATACCAGTACCAGTTTCGATACAAGGAACGGTAGCATTTTCAACGCAGGCGCGAATCAGTCCGGCACCACCGCGAGGAATCAGAAGGTCTACCTTGCCAACGGCTGTCATCAGAGCAGTTGCTTCGCTTCGGCTCGTGTCGGTTGGCATTCCGATAAGGTCGACAGGAAGTCCGGCTTTTGCGAGTCCTTCTTTTAAAGCTTTTACAATCGCCATAGAAGAACGATGTGCATCTTTTCCGCCACGGAGAATACAAACGTTACCGCTTTTGATCAGCAAAGCAGCAGCATCTGAAGTTACGTTAGGACGGCTTTCATAGATAACAGCCACAACACCCATTGGTACGGAAACTTTTTCGAGCTGCAAACCATTATCGAGAGTATGAGTTGCTAAAACTTTTCCAACTGGATCTGGCAGGGCACATACATCTTCAATTCCGGCTGCCATCGCCTTAATGCGTGATACATCCAGTTTTAAGCGGTCTGCCATCACACCTTCGCCGTAAGCTTCCAAATCGGCCTTGTTGGCTTCGAGAATCTCATCTGTGTGAGCGAGCAGGCTTTCCGCCATAAAATGAAGTCCTTTGTTTTTTTCTTCTTCGCTAAGAGTGGCCGCGATTGGCTTTACTGCCAAAGCAGCGTCTAATAATTCATTCACAGTCATTTTATTTTCCCTTTCCTACAAAACGTGTTCCTACAGATTTCCCTTCAAATATATCATAAAGAATCTCAGGGTTACTTCCATTGGCGATAATCATATCCATTCCTGCATCCATGCAAATCTGTGCAGCATGGAGTTTTGTGACCATTCCTCCAGTAGCAAGTTCGCTTCCTTTTGTTCCTGCAAGTTGCATGATGTGGTCGTCGATTTCCTTTACCTCTGGAATCAGAGTTGCATCCGCAACGCAATGAGGGTCTGCGGTATACAAACCATCAATATCCGAAAGTAAAATAAGTAAATCGGCGTTAGCACCTACTGCAGTGATAGCAGAGAGAGTATCATTGTCCCCTACCTTAATCTCGGTGGTTACAATAGTGTCGTTTTCGTTAATGACTGGCAAAGCCCCCAGCTCTAAAAGCCGGTCAAGTGTGTTACGGAAATTGTAAAAACGTTCATTATGTTCAAAATCAGCACCAGTCATAAGTATCTGTGCTACTGTGTGGTTATGTTCTTGGAAAAGCTTGTCGTAAATATACATCAGTTCGCACTGTCCGATAGCGGCAGCGGCCTGCTTTGAAGGAATATCACGAGGTCTTTCTTTTAGTCCGAGTTTTCCGACACCCATGGCGATAGCGCCAGAGGATACCAGGATTACTTCCAGACCTGAGTTTTTCAAATCTGACATTACTTTGCAAAGATTTTCAATTCTTCTTATATTAAGGTTTCCATTTCCATAGGTCAGTGTGGAAGTACCGACCTTAATTACTATACGCATTTTAATTCATCTCCCTAGATAATTTACTTGAGTATACTATACCCCTAGTTTTGAAGTCAAGCAAGTGATAAAATAAAACCTGCCTTAAATTGTATTCAAAAAAATACAAAAAAACTTTTCAATAAATCGAAAAAAATGCTTGCATTATGGATTCATATCCTATATAATAAGAGAGCTGTGACAAGATAGCGATGAAGCGTGAGGTTGCTACTTATAATAGTAGGTGTTCCGTGGAGCGAATGTCAAGTTAGGAAACTGGCGACAAGTCACTGTACGAATCTATAACAGCCGATGAAAAACGGTAACAACGTGTGAGTACTCACGACACACACGGGAGAGTGTACAGTCACCGCTTGTCGTACTGAAGTTCAAAAGTACGAAAAGGAGGCGACTTTTTTTATGGCAAGTCAAGTAATGAGAATTACACTGAAAGCATATGATCACACATTAGTTGATGCATCTGCTAAAAAAATCATCGAAACTGTAAAGAAAAACGGATCACAAGTGAGTGGACCAGTACCACTTCCAACAAAGAAGGAAGTAGTAACAATCTTAAGAGCGGTTCACAAATACAAAGATTCCAGAGAACAGTTCGAACAAAGAACTCACAAAAGACTTATCGACATCATTGCACCAACACAGAAAACTGTTGACGCATTATCTAGATTAGAAATGCCAGCTGGTGTATACATCGATATCAAAATGAAAAACAAATAAGAGTTCAGTAACACATTAACAGACAGTAAGAATCCTAAAATTTAGGATGAACACGAAAGTGTTCCGCTGTAAATCACAGGAGGTAGTAATAATGAAGAAAGCTATTTTAGCTACAAAAGTCGGAATGACTCAAATCTTCAACGAAGACGGAGTGTTAACTCCAGTAACAGTTCTTCAAGCTGGTCCTTGTGCAGTAACGCAAATCAAGACAGTTGAGAACGACGGTTACAGTGCTGTTCAAGTTGGTTTTGTAGACAAGAAAGACAAAATCGTAACAAAAGACGGAAACGGCAAAAAACAAATCGTACACAGAAATGGTGTAACAAAAGCAGAAAAAGGACATTTTGACAAAGCTGGTGTTTCAAGCAAGAGATTTGTAAGAGAATTCAAATTTGAAAACGCTGACGAATATGCATTGGGACAGGAAATCAAAGCTGACATCTTTGCTGCAGGCGACAAAGTAGACGCGACAGCAATTTCAAAAGGTAAAGGTTTCCAAGGCGCAATCAAGAGACATAACCAACACAGAGGTCCTATGACTCATGGTTCTAAGTTCCATCGTCACGCTGGTTCTAATGGTGCTGCATCTGATCCAAGTAAAGTATTCAAGGGTAAAAAGATGCCAGGACACATGGGAAGCAAGAGAATTACAATTCAAAATCTTGAAATCGTAAGAGTAGATGCTGAAAACAACTTAATCTTAGTAAAAGGCTCAGTTCCGGGACCTAAGAAATCTTTAGTGACAATTAAAGAAAGCGTAAAAGCAATCTAGTCTGAAAGTAGGAAAGGAGGAACACACAGATGGCAAACGTATCTGTTTACAATATCGAAGGTAAAGAAGTTGGAACAATCGATTTAAGCGATGCAGTATTCGGTGTAGAAGTAAACGAACACTTATTACACATGGCTGTTGTTCAACAACTTGCAAATAAACGTCAAGGAACTCAAAAAGCAAAAACTCGCTCAGAAGTTTCAGGCGGTGGTAGAAAACCATGGAGACAAAAAGGAACAGGTCATGCAAGACAAGGTTCTACAAGAGCTCCACAATGGACAGGCGGCGGAGTTGTATTTGCTCCAACACCAAGAGACTACTCTTTCAAATTAAACAAAAAAGAAAAGAGAGCAGCTCTTAAATCAGCTCTTACATCAAGAGTACAAGAAAACAAATTTATCGTAGTTGATGAAATGAACTTTGGGGAAATCAAAACAAAGAATTTCCAAAACATGTTAAACAACTTATCAGTATCTAAAGCATTAGTTGTATTAGAAGATGACAACAAAAATGCAGAATTATCTGCAAGAAACATCGCTGATGTAAAAACAGCTCGCACAAATACAATCAATGTATACGATATCTTAAAATACAACACAGTTATCGTAACAAAAGCTGCTGTTGCAACAATTGAGGAGGTGTACGCATAATGGCTAACATTCAATACTATGACGTAATCCTTAAACCAGTAGTAACTGAAAAGAGCATGGAGCTTATGGCTGACAAGAAATACACATTCTTAGTACACACAGAAGCTACAAAGTCTCAGGTAAAAGAAGCAGTTGAAAAAATGTTCAAAGGAACAAAAGTAAAAAGCGTAAATACTATGAACCTTGATGGTAAAACAAAAAGACGTGGTATGACATACGGAAAAACTGCTAAAACAAAGAAAGCAATCGTTCAATTAACAGCTGATTCAGCAGATATCGAGATTTTCGAGGGTCTATAGGCATTGAACACTTAGTGAAAACGAGCTAGCAGCGAAGTTTGAACTTAGTGAGAAAGCCGTTCTCTGAGATTAGCGAGGTCGAGCCAGAGGCGAAGGGCGAGCTTAGCGAAGAGAACTACCTTATGAAAAGCGAACGAAAGCAATGAAATTATATGGAAGAAACCATGACAACAAATAACATTAGGAATTGAAAGGAGTGAACGTAATGGGAATTAAAACATATCGCCCATATACACCTTCCAGAAGACATATGACTGGCTCTGATTTCTCTGAAATCACAAAAACAACTCCAGAAAAATCGTTGTTAGAAGCAAAAAGCAAAACAGCTGGTCGTAACAATCAAGGAAAGATCACAGTAAGACACCGCGGAGGCGGAGCTAAGAGAAAATACAGAGTTATCGACTTTAAGAGAAAGAAAGACGGTATCCCAGCAACTGTAATCGGAATCGAATACGATCCAAACAGAACAGCTAACATCGCACTTATCTGCTACGCAGATGGTGAAAAAGCATATATCCTTGCACCACAAGGTTTAACAGATGGTATGAAAGTAATGAACGGACCAGAAGCTGAAGTTAGAGTAGGAAACTGCTTACCACTTTCTGAAATCCCAGTAGGTACACAAATTCACAATATCGAGTTATATCCAGGACGTGGCGGCCAATTAGTTCGTTCAGCTGGTAACAGCGCACAATTAATGGCGAAAGAAGGTAAATACGCAACATTAAGATTACCATCAGGTGAAATGAGAATGGTTCCAATTATCTGTAGAGCATCAATCGGTGTTGTAGGTAATGGAGATCACAACTTAGTAAACATTGGTAAAGCAGGACGTAAACGTCATATGGGTATCAGACCAACAGTTCGTGGTTCTGTTATGAACCCTAACGACCATCCACACGGTGGTGGTGAAGGTAAGACAG
This sequence comes from Tyzzerella sp., assembly GCA_017472665.1. Lineage (GTDB taxonomy): Bacteria > Bacillota > Clostridia > Lachnospirales > Lachnospiraceae > Faecalimonas. The sequence continues at coordinate 133,779 of JAFUOS010000001.1, forward strand.
GTATTGGTCGTCCAGGTCCATGTACACCATGGGGCAAACCAGCACTCGGTCTGAAGACACGTAAGAAAAACAAACAGTCTAACAAGTTAATCGTAAGAAGAAGAGACGGTAAAGGTATTAAATAAAGTTTACAAGGAGGTTAGAACCTATGGCTCGCTCACTTAAAAAAGGACCATTTGCGGATGAAAGCTTACTTAAGAAAGTAAAAGCTATGAACGAAGCAGGCGACAAATCAGTTATCAAAACTTGGTCACGCCGCTCAACAATTTTCCCAATGATGGTTGGACATACAATCGCAGTTCATGACGGAAGAAAACATGTGCCAGTATATGTTACAGAAGATATGGTTGGACACAAACTCGGAGAGTTCGTTGCAACAAGAACATATAGAGGACATGGAAAAGACGAAAAGAAATCAAGAGTACGTTAATAAATCGTAATTGACCGAGCGAAAGCGAGGGATGCTTCTTGTCCGAAGGGCAAGAAGATGTAATTGACAATAAGTCACAAATTGAAAGGAGGGTTCATCCATGGCAAAAGGACATAGATCCCAAATCAAAAGAGAGAGAAATGCTAATAAAGACACTAGACCATCAGCTAAGTTATCTTACGCTAGAGTATCAGTGCAAAAAGCATGTTTCGTATTAGATGCCATCAGAGGTAAGGATGTACAAACAGCACTTGGTATTTTAACATACAATCCAAGATATGCTTCTAGTTTAATAAAGAAATTATTAGAATCAGCTATTGCAAATGCTGAAAACAACAACGGTATGAACGTTGAAAACCTTTATGTTGCAGAATGCTATGCAAACAAAGGACCAACAATGAAGAGAATTCACCCAAGAGCACAAGGTAGAGCTTACAGAATCGAAAAGAGAATGAGCCACATCACATTAGTGCTTGATGAAAGATAAGGAGGAAGAGTATGGGACAGAAAGTTAATCCTCACGGCTTAAGAGTCGGCGTTATCAAGGATTGGGATTCTAAATGGTATGCTGAAGAATCATTCGCAGACTACTTAGTAGAAGATCACAAAATCAGAGTATTTCTGAAAAAGAAATTATACAGCGCTGGAGTTTCAAAAATTGAAATCGAAAGAGCTTCTGACCGCGTTAAAATTACAATTCACACAGCTAAACCTGGTGTTGTAATCGGTAAAGGTGGAGCAGAAATCGAAAAAGTGAAAAAAGAACTCCAAAAATTCACAGACAAAAAATTAGTTGTTGATATCAAAGAAATCAAAAGACCAGACAAAGATGCTCAGTTAGTAGCTGAAAACATCGCTCTGCAATTAGAAAACCGTATTTCATTCAGACGTGCAATGAAATCTTGCATGTCAAGAACAATGAAAGCCGGAGCACTTGGTATCAAAGCAGCTTGTTCAGGACGTTTAGGTGGAGCTGATATGGCTCGTACAGAGTTCTACTCAGAAGGAACTATTCCACTTCAAACACTTAGAGCAGATATCGATTATGGATTCGCTGAAGCAGACACAACTTACGGTAAAGTAGGTGTTAAAGTTTGGATTTATAAAGGCGAAGTTCTTCCAACTAAAGCAACTAAGGAAGGGAGCGATAAATAGTTATGTTAATGCCAAAAAGAGTAAAACGTCGTAAACAATTCCGTGGTTCTATGAAAGGAAAAGCTTTACGTGGAAATAAAATTACAAATGGTGAATACGGTCTGGTAGCAACAGAACCATGTTGGATCCGTTCAAACCAAATCGAAGCTGCCCGTATTGCTATGACTCGTTATATCAAACGTGGTGGTAAAGTTTGGATTAAGATTTTCCCAGACAAACCAGTAACTACAAAACCAGCTGAAACTCGTATGGGTTCTGGTAAAGGAACACTTGAATATTGGGTAGCAGTTGTGAAACCAGGACGTGTAATGTTTGAACTTTCAGGCGTACCTGAAGAAGTAGCTCGTGAAGCATTACGTCTTGCTATGCACAAATTACCTTGCAAATGTAAGATCGTTTCTCGCGAAGAATTAGAAGGCGGTGATAACAGTGAAAATTAATAAATTTGTAGAAGATTTAAAATCAAAATCAGCTGCAGAATTGAATCAAGAATTAGTAGCTGCTAAAAAGGAACTCTTCAATTTGAGATTCCAAAACGCAACAAATCAATTAGATAATACAAGCCGAATCAAAGAAGTAAGAAGAAATATCGCTAGAATTCAAACAGCTATTACAGAAGCTTCTAAAGCAGAGTAATCGGCAGCCAGAACATTGTTCTAGAAAGGAGATATTATCGTGGAAAGAAATCTTAGAAAAACACGTATTGGTAAAGTTGTCAGCAATAAAATGGACAAAACAATCGTTGTTGCAGTAGAAGACCATGTGAAACATCCTCTTTACAACAAAATCGTGAAGAGAACATACAAATTAAAAGCACATGATGAAGAAAACGTATGCAACATTGGTGATAAAGTAAAAGTTATGGAAACAAGACCACTCTCTAAAGACAAGAGATGGAGACTTGTTGAAGTTATGGAAAAAGTAAAATAGTATTGAAGGAGGTTTACCTGCATGATACAACAAGAAAGTAGACTTAAAGTAGCAGACAATACAGGTGCTAAAGAATTACTTTGCATCCGTGTAATGGGTGGCTCTACTAGAAGATATGCAAACATTGGTGATGTAATCGTTGCTAGCGTTAAAGATGCAACACCAGGCGGCGTTGTTAAAAAAGGTGATGTAGTAAAAGCTGTAGTAGTTCGTACAGTAAAAGGTGCTCGTCGTAAAGATGGTTCTTACATCAAATTTGATGAAAACGCAGCAGTAATTATTAAAGATGACAAAAACCCAAGAGGAACTCGTATTTTTGGACCAGTAGCAAGAGAACTTCGTGAAAAACAATTCATGAAAATCGTTTCTTTGGCTCCAGAAGTATTATAAGGAGGTGCCGAGAATGTCAACAATGAAAATCAAAAAAGGTGATTTAGTTAAAGTAATCGCTGGAAAAGACAAAGACAAAGAAGGCAAAGTACTTGCTGTTAATAAAGAAAAAAACACAGTTATTGTTGAAGGTATCAACATGGTTACAAAGCATACAAAACCAAGTGCAGCTAACCAAAACGGTGGTATCGTAAAACAAGAAGGACCTATTGATGCTTCTAACGTAATGTATCTTCACAAAGGACAGGCTACAAGAGTAGGCTTCAAGATTGATGGAGACAAAAAAGTACGTGTTGCTAAATCAACAGGTGAAGTTATTGATTAATCCAAGGAAGGAGGAGCAAAACTTTGAATAGACTTAAAGAACAATACCAAAATGAGATCGTAGACGCATTGATCAAAAAATTTGGTTACAAAAATATTATGGAAGTGCCAAAGCTTGACAAAGTTGTAATCAACATGGGCGTTGGCGAAGCAAAAGATAATCACAAAGTTTTAGAATCAGCTATTGCTGACCTTGAAAAAATTACAGGTCAAAAAGCTGTTGTTACAAAAGCTAAAAAATCAGTAGCTAACTTCAAAATCAGAGAAGGTATGGCTATCGGATGTAAAGTTACATTAAGAGGCGAAAAAATGTATGAATTTGTTGATCGTTTGATCAACTTAGCATTACCTCGTGTACGTGACTTCAGAGGAGTTAATCCAAACGCATTCGACGGAAGAGGAAACTATGCTCTTGGTATCAAAGAACAATTAATCTTCCCAGAAATCGAATACGATAAGATTGATAAAGTTAGAGGTATGGACGTAATTTTCGTTACAACTGCTAAGACAGACGAAGAAGCTCGTGAATTATTGACACAATTCAATATGCCATTTACAAAATAGTAGGGAGGAACAATTTCATGGCAAAAACATCTATGAAAATTAAACAACAACGTAAACAAAAATTCTCTACTAGAGAGTATAATCGTTGTAGAATTTGTGGTCGTCCACATGCATATTTAAGAAAATACGGAATCTGTAGAGTATGTTTCCGTGAATTAGCGTACAAAGGTCAAATTCCAGGCGTTAAAAAAGCTAGCTGGTAGGCACTCCGTTCTTAGTGAGAACGAGTCTGTGACGATGTTCGAACTTAGTACGAAAGCCGTTCCTTGAGATTAGCAAGCCCGAGCCTGCGGCGATGGGCGAGCTTAGCGAAAGGAACTTCCTTGTGCAAAAAGTAGAAAAAAGGAGGATAACTTAAATGACAATGTCAGATCCAATCGCAGATATGCTTACAAGAATTCGTAACGCAAACACTGCTAAACATGATACAGTTGATGTTCCAGCGTCTAAAATGAAAATCGCTATCGCTGATATTCTTTTAAACGAAGGTTACATTGCAAAATATGACATCGTAGAAGACGGAAACTTCAAAACAATCCGCATCACATTAAAATACGGTGTTGACAAGAATGAAAAAGTTATTTCAGGTCTTAAGAGAATCTCTAAACCAGGTCTTCGTGTGTATGCAAGCAGCGAAGAACTTCCAAGAGTATTAGGCGGACTTGGAACAGCTATTATTTCAACAAACCAAGGTGTTATCACTGATAAAGAAGCTAGAAAGCTTCAAATCGGTGGTGAAGTACTCTGTTTCGTATGGTAGGCATTGAGTTCTTAGTGAGAACGAGTCTGTGACGAAGTTCGAACTTAGAACGAAAGCCGTTCTTTGAGATTAGCAAGCTCGAGCCTGTGGCGATGAGCGAGCTTAGCGAAAAGAACTTCCTTATGAAAAGAATTTCAATAAACTAAGTAACTGAAAACAGAGCGGACACAGCATCCGTTCCGAGAATTTAAGTGTAGGAGGTAAAAGGTATGTCACGTATCGGTAGACTGCCAGTAACAGTTCCAGCAGGTGTAACTGTTGAAATCGCAGAAAATAACAAAGTGACTGTAAAAGGTCCAAAAGGAACTCTTGTAAAAGAACTTCCAGTAGAAATGGAAATCAAATTAGAAGATGGTAAAGTTGTTGTAACAAGACCAAACGATTTAAAGAAAATGAAATCTTTACATGGTTTAACAAGAACATTAATCAACAACATGGTTGTTGGTGTATCTGAAGGATACGAAAAAGTTCTTGAAATCAACGGTGTTGGTTACAGAGCAGCAAAATCAGGAAACAAGTTAACATTAAGCTTAGGATACTCTCATCCAGTAGAAATGGTTGACCCAGAAGGTATTGAAACAATTCTTGATGGTCAAAACAAAATTACTGTAAAAGGTATCGATAAAGAAAAAGTAGGCCAATACGCAGCTGAAATCAGAGATAAGAGAAGACCAGAACCTTACAAAGGTAAAGGTATTAAATATGCTGATGAAGTTATTAGACGTAAAGTTGGTAAGACTGGTAAAAAATAATTAAGGAGAGTGTAAAGATGGTTAGTAAAAAATCAAGAAGCGAAGTTCGTGTAAACAAACATAGAAAATTACGTAACCGTTTCAGCGGTACTGCTGAAAGACCACGTTTAGCTGTGTTTAGAAGTAATAATCATATGTATGCTCAGATTATTGACGATACAGTTGGAAAGACTCTAGTTTCAGCATCTACTCTTCAAAAAGAAGTAAAAGCAGAATTAGAAAAAACTAACAACGTTGATGCAGCAGCATATTTGGGAACAGTAATTGCTAAGAAAGCAATCGAAGCAGGAATTACAACAGTAGTATTTGACCGTGGTGGATTTATTTACCAAGGTAAAATTAAAGCATTAGCAGATGCAGCTAGAGAAGCTGGATTAGAATTCTAGGAGGAGGAACACACATGAGACAAAATCGTATTGATGCTAGTCAGTTAGAATTGACAGAAAAAGTAGTATCCATCAAACGTGTAACTAAAGTTGTTAAAGGTGGTCGTAACTTCAGATTCACAGCTTTAGTAGTTGTAGGTGATGGAAACGGACACGTTGGTGCCGGATTAGGAAAAGCAGCTGAAATTCCAGAAGCAATCCGCAAAGGAAAAGAAGATGCTATGAAGAAACTTATCACAGTTTCATTAGATGAAAACGAAAGTGTAACACATGATTATGTAGGAAAATTTGGTAGTGCTTCTGTATTACTTAAGAAAGCTCCAGAAGGTACTGGAGTTATCGCTGGTGGTCCAGCGCGTGCGGTAATCGAACTTGCAGGTATCAAAAACATCCGTACAAAATCTTTGGGTTCAAACAACAAACAAAACGTAGTACTTGCTACAATTAATGGATTAAGTCAAATGAAAACTCCAGAAGAAGTAGCTAAGCTTCGCGGTAAATCTGTGGAAGAAATCTTAGGCTAAGGAGGAGATTGAAGATGGCAAATTTAAAAGTTACATTAGTAAAATCTACAATCGGTGCTGTACCAAAGCACATTAAAACAGTTGAAGCATTAGGTCTTAAGAAACTTAACAAAACAGTTATCTTACCAGACAACGCTGCAACAAGAGGTATGGTACAACAAGTTAGACATTTAGTAAAAGTAGAAGAAGCTTAATATTAAGATAAGGAGGTGTCACAATGGACTTATCAAATTTAAGACCTGCTGAAGGTTCAAAACAAAGTGATAATTTCAGAAGAGGCCGTGGACACGGTTCTGGAAATGGTAAGACTGCTGGTAAAGGACACAAGGGTCAAAAAGCTCGTTCAGGTGCTACAAGACCAGGTTTCGAAGGCGGTCAGATGCCATTATATAGAAGAATACCAAAGAGAGGTTTCACAAACAGAAACTCTAAAGAAATCGTTGGTATCAACTTAAGTGCATTAGAAGTATTCGAAAATGATACAGTAGTTTCAGTAGAAACTTTAATCGAAGCTGGTATCGTTAAGAATCCTAGGGATGGAGTTAAAATCCTTGGAAACGGAGAATTAACTAAGAAACTTACAGTTCAAGCAAATGCATTTAGTGCAAGTGCAGCTGCTAAAATTGAAGCTCTTGGTGGAAAAGCTGAGGTGATCTAATGCTAAAGACATTCCGAAAAGCATTTCAAATTGAAGAGATTCGTAAAAAGATCACTTACACATTTTTAATGTTAATCGTAGTAAGATTTGGTTCACAGCTGCCAACACCAGGTGTGAATCCAGAATTTATTCAAAACTTTTTTGTAAGCCAAACTGGGGAAGCGTTTAACTTTTTTAACGCTTTCACCGGCGGCTCGTTTGAACAGATGTCGGTTTTTGCATTAAGTATTTCACCGTACATCACATCTTCTATCATTATGCAGCTCCTTGCGATTGCGATTCCAAAATTGGAAGAAATGCAAAAAGACGGAGAAGATGGAAGAAAGAAGATTGCAGCTATTACACGTTATGTAACAGTTATTCTTGCTTTGATCCAATCTACAGCAATGGCAGTAGGATTTGGACGTCAGGGATTGCTTGTTGAATACAATTTCGTGAACGCAGCAATCGTAGTTATGACATTAACCGCAGGTTCTGCATTCCTTATGTGGGTTGGCGAAAGAATTACAGAAAAAGGGATTGGAAATGGTATTTCTATCATCCTGTTAATCAACATTCTTTCTCGTATTCCAAGTGACTTTGTTTCATTATATGAACAATTTATGCAAGGAAAGAGCCTGGCAATGGCAGCTTTAGCTGCACTTATTATTGTAGCAATTATTCTTTTCGTAATTATCTTTGTAATTATGTTACAGGATGGTCAAAGAAAGATTGCAGTTCAGTATTCACAAAAGATTCAAGGAAGAAAAACAGTTGGCGGTCAGTCATCACACATTCCATTGAAAGTGAATACAGCCGGCGTAGTGCCTGTTATTTTTGCATCTTCACTGATGCAGTTTCCAATCATCATTGCTACTTTCTTAGGAAAGGGAGATGGCGATGGAATTGGAAGCCAGATTTTAAAAGGATTAAATTCAAACAACTGGTGTAACCCAGAAAATATTCAGTATTCATGGGGCTTGATTATTTATATCATCCTTACGATTGCTTTTGCATATTTCTATACATCAATTACATTTAATCCAATGGAAGTTGCAAATAACATTAAAAAGAGCGGTGGATTTGTTCCAGGTATTCGTCCAGGAAAACCAACGGTAGATTACTTATCAAAGATTTTGAACTACATTATCTTTATTGGTGCTGTAGGGCTGGTAATTGTACAGGTTATTCCATTCTTCTTTAATGGTTGGCTCGGAGCAAGTGTTTCATTTGGTGGAACATCTCTCATCATTATTGTTGGTGTTGTATTAGAGACATTACAGCAATTGGAATCACAGATGCTTGTACGTAACTACAAAGGATTTTTAAATAGTGGAAAATAAATGAAAATGCAGGTTAGCTCGCTTAAATTTCAAACTCGTAAAGGTAGAATTTAAGCGAGTTAAAATGCTATATAGCCAGAATTTATTTTGGCCTCAGGAGGAACACATATGAAAATTATTATGTTAGGTGCACCAGGTGCTGGAAAGGGAACACAGGCAAAGAAAATTGCTGAAAAATATTCTATTCCACACATTTCAACTGGCGACATTTTTAGAGCGAATATTAAAAATGGCACTGAACTTGGTAAAAAAGCAAAAACATATATGGACCAAGGTCTTTTAGTACCAGACGAACTTGTTGTAGATTTAGTAGTAGACCGCGTGAATCAGGAAGATTGTACAAATGGTTATGTTTTAGATGGTTTTCCAAGAACGATTCCACAGGCAGAAGCTTTAGATCAGGCTTTAACAGCGTTGGGACAGTCTATGGATTATGCTATTAATGTAGAAGTCCCAGACGAAAATATTGTAAGACGTATGTCAGGCCGTAGAGCTTGTGTGGACTGCGGAGCTACATATCATATTGTATATGCACCAACGAAAGAAGAGAACGTATGCGATAACTGTGGCGGTGGATTAATCTTAAGAGATGATGATAAACCGGAAACAGTTCAAAAACGTTTGAATGTATATCATGAACAAACACAACCATTAATTGACTACTATACAAACAAAAACATCCTAGTAGAAGTTGATGGAACAGTAGATATTAACGATGTATTTGATGCAATTGTTAAGATTTTAGGAGCGTAATCTTATGCCTATCACAATTAAATCGGCGAGAGAAATTGAATTAATGACTGAAGCAGGAAGAATACTGGAAATCGTGCATAATGAACTCGAAAAGGCACTGAAACCAGGGATGTCGACTTTGGATATCGACCGATTGGGAGAAGAAATTATACGCAGCTATGGCTGCGTGCCTTCTTTTCTTAATTATAACGGGTATCCGGCATCCATTTGTGTCTCTGTAAATGAAGAGGTCGTTCATGGGATTCCAAGCAGCAAACGCATTCTGAAAGAAGGCGATATTGTTGGGTTAGATGCAGGCGTCATTTATAAAGGATATCATTCCGATGCGGCTAGAACACATGCCATCGGAGAAGTGAGCAAGGAAGCAAAAGATTTAATCCGTGTAACAAGAGAATGCTTTTTTGAAGGTATAAAATATGCAAAAGAGGGCAACCATCTGTATGACATTTCAAGAGCAATTGGAAGATATGCCACGGAGCGCGGCTATGGCGTTGTTGAAGATCTTTGCGGACATGGAATTGGAAGTCAACTCCACGAAGCTCCAGAGATACCAAATTACGAGATGAACAGAAAAGGTGTCAAATTACGAAAGGGTATGACACTGGCGATAGAGCCAATGATTAATATAGGAACTCATGCGGTGGAATGGCTGGCAGATGACTGGACGGTAGTAACTGCAGATGGTTCGTTATCAGCACATTATGAAAACACAGTATTGATCACAGAAGATGAGCCAATACTTTTGACCTTATCAAAGTAAGAAGAGGATATAGTATGGAAAGATATGAAGTGGGAATGCTTGCACGATCAAAGGCGGGCCATGATAAAGGTCATGTATATGTGATATTTGAGGTAGATGAAGCATATGTATATTTGGTAGACGGTTCGATTAGAACCATGGATAAACCGAAAAAGAAGAAAAAGAAACATGTGCAGATTATTTGTGAGAAACATGAATTGTCCAAGATTGATGATGTAGGAATCAAAAGAATACTAAAACTATTTGATAAGGAAACGGGAGGAAATTAGCATGTCAAAAGCTGACGTTATCGAAATTGAAGGAACAGTAGTTGAAAAATTACCAAACGCAATGTTTAAAGTAGAATTGGAAAATGGCCATCAGGTGTTGGCACATATCAGTGGTAAATTACGTACAAATTTCATTAAGATTTTACCAGGAGATAAAGTTACATTGGAATTATCTCCATACGATTTATCAAAAGGAAGAATTACTTGGAGAGACAAATAAAAAATATTTGTTTCAGGTGAAAATTATGTTGACTTTGCTTGATTGCGGTGATATACTATAAAGGCACGTTTAGGGATAAGTTTCATTTTCCGCGGCAAATGATAGATGAAATTTAGAAAGAATGTGCGTGGTATCAAGGTCAAGCAATGGATGAAAGGAGGATTTGACGTGAAGGTTAGATCATCAGTAAAACCAATTTGCGAAAAGTGCAAAATCATCAAGAGAAAAGGAAGTATCAGAGTTATCTGTGAAAATCCTAAACACAAACAAAGACAAGGATAATTATCGTTGTCAATTTTGTGCGTAAAGCGCAAGTATGAATTTAGGCAATAATAGTTGACACGCCAGGGTGTGTGGACTATTTAAATATACAAGGAAGCACCTTTAGCCGGTGGGAGTCCTTCGTATATTGCTTCTAATGCCGACCGGTCATTACCGGATGACTGTCTTTATATTACGGTAGACGATATATTAGTAGAAAAAAAGCAGCTTTGATGGTGGTCGGAAAGGGTATGTATACCGACATGCCTGGGTGATGCAAAGCAGAACCCCTATTAAAGACGATATAAAAAACAAAAAGAAAATGGAGGAAATCAACATGGCTCGTATTGCTGGTGTGGACTTACCAAGAGACAAACGTGTAGAAATCGGTTTAACTTATATCTACGGTATCGGTAGAGTAAGTGCGACAAACATTTTAAAGGAAGCTGGAGTAAATCCAGATACTCGTTGTAGAGATTTAACAGACGATGAAGTAAAATTAATCAGTGCTGTTATCGACGAGAAGTATCAAGTTGAAGGTGATCTTCGTAGAGAAATCGCTTTAAACATTAAGAGATTACAAGAAATTGGATGCTACAGAGGTATCCGTCATAGAAAAGGACTTCCTGTTCGTGGTCAAAAGACAAAGACAAACGCTAGAACAAGAAAAGGTCCTAAGAGAACTGTTGCAAATAAGAAAAAATAAAAAAGAAAGTAGGTTAGTTTAAGATGGCTAAAAAAGTTACAAAAAAAGTGACAAAGAAACGTGTCAAGAAAAACGTTGAACGCGGACAAGCACATATTCAATCATCTTTTAATAATACAATCGTAACATTAACAGATGCACAAGGAAACGCTTTATCATGGGCAAGTGCTGGTGGTCTAGGATTCAGAGGTTCAAGAAAATCTACTCCATATGCAGCTCAAATGGCAGCTGAAACTGCAGCTAAAGCAGCATTAGTACATGGTTTAAAATCAGTAGATGTAATGGTTAAAGGACCAGGTTCAGGTAGAGAAGCAGCTATCCGTGCTCTTCAAGCATGCGGTATCGATGTAACAAGTATTACGGACGTTACTCCAGTCCCACACAACGGATGTCGTCCACCAAAACGTAGAAGAGTATAGTCTAAATAGGAGGATAAAAGAAGATGGCAGTAAATAGAACTCCAGTTCTTAAAAGATGTAGATCACTTGGTATGGATCCAATCTATTTAGGAATTGATAAAAAATCTAACAGACAATCAAAAAGAGCTAATAGAAAAATGAGCGAATATGGTCTTCAATTACGTGAGAAACAAAAAGCGAAATTTATCTATGGCGTATTAGAAAAACCTTTCAGAAACTACTTTGCAAAAGCTTCAAAAATGAACGGTATGACAGGTGATAACCTTATGATTCTCCTTGAATCAAGATTAGACAACGTTGTATTCCGTATGGGCTTTGCAAGAACAAGAAAAGAAGCTAGACAAATCGTTGACCACAAACACGTATTAGTAAATGGAAAACAAGTAAACATTCCATCATACTTAGTAAGTGCTGGTGATGTTATCGAAATCAAAGAAGCTAAGAAATCTTCTCCAAGATATGCTGAAATTACAGCAGTAACAGGCGGAAGATTAGTTCCAGAATGGTTAGACGTTGATGCAGAAGCTTTAAAAGGAACTGTAAAAGAACTTCCTGCAAGAGAAGTTATTGATGTTCCTGTAAATGAAATGTTGATCGTCGAATTATATTCTAAATAATCCTTAGGATTCAAACCCAATTAACCCAAAAGGAGGGCTTTGTAATGTTTGATTTTAACAAACCAAATATTGAAATCACTGAGATTTCAGAAGATAAAAAATATGGTAGATTTGTTGTGGAGCCTTTGGAAAGAGGTTATGGTACAACTCTTGGTAACTCTTTGAGAAGAATTATGCTTTCTTCTCTGCCAGGAGCAGCTGTTTCGCAGGTAAAAATCGATGGGGTTTTACATGAATTCAGCTCAATTCCAGGTGTAAAAGAAGATGTTACTGAGATTGTGATGAATCTTAAATCATTGGCTATCAAGAATAGCGCAGAAACAGACGAACCAAAAACTGCATACATTGAGTTTGAAGGGGAAGGTGTCGTAACTGCAGCTGATATCCAGGTTGATTCAGACATCGAAATCATGAACCCTGAGACTGTTATTGCAACTCTGAATGGAGGAGCTGACAGCAAATTATACATGGAACTTACAATTACAAAAGGCAGAGGATATGTAAGTGCAGATAAGAATAAGAATGAAGATTTACCAATTGGTGTAATCCCAATCGATTCTATCTACACACCAGTAGAACGTGTAAATCTTACAGTAGAAAATACACGTGTTGGTCAAATCACTGACTTTGATAAACTAACACTTGATGTATACACAAATGGTACATTAGTTCCAGATGAAGCAGTTAGTTTGGCGGCAAAAGTACTTAACGAACACTTGAAATTATTCATCGACTTATCTGAAGTTGCTCAGGCAGCAGAAGTTATGATTGAAAAAGAAGACGATGAAAAAGAGAAAGTATTAGAAATGAGTATTGATGAATTAGAACTTTCAGTTCGTTCATACAACTGCTTAAAGAGAGCTGGAATCAACACAGTTGAAGAGTTAACAAACAGAACTTCTGAAGATATGATGAAAGTCCGTAACCTTGGACGTAAATCATTAGAAGAAGTTTTAGCAAAATTAAAAGAACTTGGCTTAGAATTGAGTCAAGGCGAGGAATAGGCCGAAAGCAACTTAGTGAAATCGAGCTGTAAGCGATGATTGAACTTAGTGCGAGGTCGTTCTTGGAGATTAGTGAAGTCGAGTCAAAGACGATGACTGAGCTTAGCGAAAAGAACTTCCTTATAAAGAGTAATCCCGCTGGTAAACCCGAAGAGTACAGCAGGAGCACATGGCTAGTAAGCCCGAAGAAGCATAACCACGTGTCAAATGGAGGATAAGAAAAATGGCAAAATATAGAAAACTTGGCAGAACATCAAGCCAAAGAAAAGCATTAATCAGAAACCAAGTAACAGCATTACTTAACAATGGTAAAATCGTTACTACAGAAGCAAAAGCAAAAGAAATCAGAAAAGTAGCTGAAGGTCTTATTGCATTAGCTGTAAAAGAAAGAGACAACTACGAAGAAGTAACTGTAACAGCAAAAGTTGCACGTAAAGACAAAGATGGTAAGAGAGTAAAAGAAGTTGTAGATGGTAAGAAAGTTACTGTTTATGATGAAGTTGAAAAAACAATCAAAAAAGACAAACCATCTAGATTACATGCAAGAAGAGAAATGTTAAAAGTTCTTTGCCCAGTAGTTGAAGTAAAAGATGGTAAGAAGAGAAGTGCAAAAGAAGTTGATTTAGTGGAAAAATTATTCACAGAAATCGCTCCTAAGTATGAAAACCGTAACGGTGGTTACACAAGAATCGTAAAAATTGGTTTACGTAAAGGTGACGCTGCTATGGAAGTTCTTCTTGAACTTGTATAAGAAGCATGATTTAAAGAGTTTCGCGAAAGCGGAACTCTTTTTGGTTTTCGTGCATACTGTGAGCTGAGCAAGTGAGAAAATATACATTTTGGGTGTCGTACTGGTGAAAAATATGTTATACTGTAAAAAGGTATATAAATCATGAATGAACGGAAAAGGAGTAGATCAAAATGAGAATTATTAAAACAGCAGATTACAACGAAATGAGCAAAAAAGCAGCAAATATTATTGCAGCTCAGATGATTTTAAAACCAAACAGCGTATTAGGTTTGGCTACAGGTTCATCACCTATCGGTACATACAAAGAATTAATCAAAAAATACGAAGATGGTGACATCGATTTTTCTGATATCACAACTGTGAACTTGGACGAGTACAGAGGATTGCCAAGAACGAATGATCAAAGCTACTATTATTTTATGAATGATAATCTTTTCAATCATGTAAATATTGATAAAGCAAGAACTCACGTGCCAAACGGAGAAGTAGAAGATGCAGAAGTGGAATGTGGAAACTACGAAGCATTAATCAAAGAATTAGGCGGAGTTGATTTACAGTTATTAGGACTTGGACACAATGGACACATTGGTTTCAATGAACCAGCAGAAGCATTTGATAAAGCAACACACTGTGTTGATTTGACAGAAAGCACAATCGAAGCTAACAAGAGATTCTTCGCTTCTATCGATGACGTTCCAAAACAAGCTTATACAATGGGTATCGGAACAATCATGGCTGCAAAGAAAATTCTGGTAGTAGTAAGTGGTGCTGACAAAGCTGCTATCGTGAAAAAAGCTTTCACAGGTCCAGTTACTCCAACTGTTCCAGCATCTATCTTACAAATGCATCCAGATGTAACAGTAGTATGTGATGCAGCAGCTTATGCAGAATTAGAGAAATAAGGTGAACGTCCATGATTATCAAAAATGTATTAGTATATACAGAAGATAAGAAATTTGAAGAAGGCACTATTTACATTGAAAATGGTGTATTTGCAAATGCTTCAAGTGATGGCGAAGTGATTGATGGAGAAGGCTGCTATGCGATTCCAGGCCTGGTAGATGTGCATTTTCATGGATGTGTGGGTGCTGATTTTTGTGATGGGACTCCAGAAGCGATTGCAACGATTGCAGAGTATGAAGCTTCACAGGGGATTACAACGATTGTTCCTGCAACTATGACATTATCAGAAGAAGAATTGATGAAAATCATGAGTAATGCTGGTGCTTATAAGAATGAAAAAGGCGCTATCTTAGCTGGTATCAATATGGAAGGACCATTTATCAGTGCAGCGAAAAAAGGTGCACAGGCAGTGACACATATTTGTAAACCAGATGTGGAGATGTTCCGCAGACTTCAAGCTGCTTCAAATGGTTTAATTAAACTTTGTGATATTGCTCCAGAAGAAGAAGGGGCGATGGAATTCATTGATGCGGTGAAAGATGAAGTGAATGTTTCATTTGCTCATACAACAGCAAATTATGATACAGCAAAGAAAGGCTATGACCTCGGTGCTTGTCATGCAACACATTTGTACAATGCGATGCCTCCATTTGCTCACAGAGATCCAGGTGTAATCGGTGCTGCAAGGGATAGCGAACATGTACATGTAGAACTTATCTGTGATGGCGTACATATTCATCCGGCAGTTGTTCGTGCAACATTTGAAATGTTCGGTGATGACCGTATTGTTATGATTAGTGACAGTATGAGAGCCACTGGACTTACAGACGGCGAATATACATTGGGCGGACAGGCAGTGAAAGTGGTCGGAAAGCTTGCCACATTGGTCTCTGACGGCGCAATTGCAGGTTCTTGTACAAACTTGATGGATTGTATTCGTACGGCTGTGAAAGAAATGAATATTCCATTGGAAAGTGCTGTGGCTTGTGCGACGATGAATGCGGCTAAGAGTGTAGGACTTTATGACCAATATGGTTCTATTACTGAGGGCAAAGTAGGAAATGTTGTATTGTTAGATAAAGACTTAGCTTTGAAGGCAGTTATAATAGGTGGAAAGCAAGTATAGTTGACAAGATTATATCTTGACAAATCGGACTTCATAAGTTAAGATTTCGTTAGAATAAGACAAGGTTATTTGAGGACTCCTCGTTCTTTTAAAGGGACGAGGATTTCTTGTTAAGGAGGAATACAGAAATGGGAATTTATGAAGAATTACAGGCAAGAGGTTTAATTGCCCAGGTAACAGATGAAGAAGTCATCAGAGAATTAATTAACAACGGAAAAGCTACGTTTTACATCGGTTTTGACCCAACAGCAGACAGCCTTCATGTAGGACATTTCATGGCACTTTGTTTAATGAAACGTCTGCAGATGGCAGGAAACAAGCCAATCGCATTAATCGGTGGTGGTACAGCAATGATTGGTGACCCATCCGGAAGAAGCGATATGCGTCAAATGATGACACCAGAGACAATCCAGCACAACTGTGATTGCTTTAAAGAACAAATGAGCAAATTTATTGATTTCTCAGATGGAAAAGCCTTGATGGTAAATAACGCAGACTGGTTAATGGATTTGAATTACATTGATGTTTTGCGTGAAGTTGGTGCACACTTCAGCGTAAACCGTATGTTAACAGCAGAATGCTACAAACAACGTATGGAAAAAGGCCTTAGCTTCTTAGAATTCAACTACATGATTATGCAGAGCTACGATTTCTATGCATTATACCAAAAATACGGATGTAACTTACAGTTTGGCGGCGACGACCAATGGAGCAACATGCTTGGCGGTACAGAATTAATCCGCCGTAAATTAGGAAAAGATGCAAGTGCCATGACAATTACATTGCTTCTTAACTCAGAAGGCAAGAAAATGGGTAAAACACAGTCTGGTGCAGTTTGGCTTGACCCTAACAAGACTTCTCCATTTGAATTCTACCAATACTGGAGAAATGTTGCAGATGCCGACGTATTGAAATGTATCCGTATGTTAACATTCCTTCCATTGGAAGAAATAGATAAGATGGATGCTTGGGAAGGCAGCCAGTTAAATCAGGCAAAAGAAATTCTTGCATTTGAATTGACAAAATTAGTTCATGGTGAAGAAGAAGCTGTGAAAGCACAGGAAAGTGCAAGAGCATTATTCTCAAGCGGTGCAGCAGCAAACATGCCTACAGCAGAATTTGGAGCGGAAGATTTTGTGGACGGTTCTATTGATATTTTAACAATGTTACTTAAGAGTGGTTTGGTTCCATCAAAATCAGAAGCAAGACGTGCGGTAGAACAAGGCGGTGTTGCTGTGGATGGTGAAAAAGTGACTGATATCAAAAAGACATTTGCAGCAGGTGAGATTCCAGAAGAGGGTCTTGTATTGAGAAGAGGAAAGAAGAATTTCAGAAAAGTTGTTGTGAAATAAGCCATGATGAAGGAAAATGACAAGTTGCTGCCTGTTATTTTAGAAGGAAAGATTGTGCATGGGAAAGCGCTTGGCAGAACGGTAGGGATGCCGACGGCAAATCTTTGCATAGAAAATCAGAAACTTCCGCAAGCAGGGGTTTATGCGACTCGGATTAAAATTGGAGGAGAAGCTTTTAATTCTGTGACGAACATTGGCAAGAGACCGACTGTAGATCAGGATGAGCGTATTACAGTGGAAACCTTTATCTTTGATTTTAACGGAGATATTTATGGGGAGACTGTGTCGCTAGAGGTTTGCAAGTTTCTTCGCCCTGTACAGAAATTTCAGAATCTGGAAGAAGTCCATGAACAAGTAAAGAAAGATGTGTTAGAAGCAAAAATATATTTTAAAACAATATAAAAGTGTGAAAAGGTGGAGGAGTTATGCTTTTCCATCTTTTTCATAGTGGAAATACAAAAAAGATGTTGACACATCAACTTTTTATATGTATTATGTTGACAGGTCAACGAGCGAAGGGGCGAAGTTATGATTGACAGGTTTGGAAACTTTGTGGGAACAATTTCCACAATACATAAAAATATACAAAAGATAAAATCCAATAAAATGAAAGAATTTGGATTGAGCGGCAATTATGTAATGTGTTTATTTTATCTTGCACAATATCCAGAAGGACTTACTGCTACAAATCTTTGCGAGTTGATTTCTATCGATAAAGCCGCAACTTCACGTGCGCTTTCCGAACTGGTTGAAAAGGGATATGTGTATTATCCTGATTTGGGCAATCATAAAAAATATCGTACACCTGCTGTCCTCACAGAAAAAGGACGGGAAATGACAGGAAAGATAGAGGACATTATATGTAATGCTGTAGACAAAATTGGAAGCAGCATTACGGATGAGGAAAGAGAGATCATGTATCGTTCTCTGGATAAGATTTCGGAAGGTATTGAAGATTTAGCAAAAGTTTTTTGTAGTAAAGGAAAGGATGACTAATTATGATTAGAATACTCGTAGACTCTTCTTCGGATTTTGAATTAAATGAATTAACAAATAAAAATATGGATTTTGTTCCGCTCACGATTACACTTGAGGAGAATCATTACCAGGATGGGATTGATTTAAATAAGAATCAGTTATATGAAATGCTGTCCGGCAGTGATATTTTTCCAAAAACAGCGCAGCCTTCTCCGGCTTCTTTTTCGGAAATTTTTGAAGATGCCAAGGAAAAAGGAGACGAAATTATTTGTATTTTACTTGCTTCCAGCTTGAGTGGAACTTGTCAAAGTGCTACGATTGCCAAAAATATGGTAGATTATGACAAAATCTACATTATCGACTCTTTAAGTGCTACTCATGCAATCCGCCTGATGGTGGAATGTGCCGTTCGTCTTCGTGATGAAGGTTTATCTTGTGAAGAAATCGTAGCGCAAGTAGAAGCTATGAAATCTCGTTGTAAAATCATTGCAGGGTTAGATACTTTAGAATTTCTTTGCCGTGGCGGTCGTCTTAGCCGTACTGCAGCTACCATTGGAGAAATTGCTAATTTGAAACCTATGATTACCTTGGCGGAAGATGGAACGATAAAGGTAATCGGAAAATGTCTGGGACGTTTAAAGGCAACCAGCTTTATTATGAAACAATTAGAGGAAAAAACGATAGATACAGATTACTCTGTTTATACTCTTTATACTTATGGGACAGAAAATGTAGAAAAGTTGGAAGCAAAATTAGAAAAGGCTGGATATAAAATAGATGGGCGTCTTCAGGTAGGTGCGACTATCGGAGCACATGTTGGACCGGGAGCGTTTGGAGTTATATTTGTGGAGAAATAAAATTAAAGATTAGAACAGAAAAGAGTTTACTTTGATGGGACATCATATCAAAGTGAACTTCTTTTTATTACATTTTAAATGAGAACAAACAAAAGACGATGATTCTATGCAGGAGAAAATCTTCTGTAAAACGCAAAAATATGCTTGACAGAGCGGGAACAACATAATATAATAAATCAGTATGAAAAAAGAAGAAACAGTTTACACCAATGCCCCGGAGTGAACTGATTCCTATAAATTTCAAGAAGATAATATAATTAGTGAGAATGATTTTAGGAGGAAAACCAATGAAAACTTACATGGCTAATCCAGACAAGATTGAAAGAAAATGGTATGTAGTTGATGCAGAAGGACAGACATTAGGACGTTTAGCATCAGAAGTTGCAAAAGTTTTAAGAGGAAAAAACAAACCAGAATATACACCACACATCGACACAGGTGATTATGTAATCGTAATCAACGCTGAAAAAGTTGCTGTGACAGGTAAAAAATTACAACAAAAAATCTACTACAATCACTCAGATTATGTAGGTGGTATGAAAGAAACAACATTAGCAGAAATGATGGCTAAGAAACCTGAAAAGGTAGTTGAACTTGCTGTTAAAGGCATGCTTCCAAAAGGACCTTTAGGAAGATCAATGATCACAAAACTTCACGTATACGCTGGTGCAGAACATGCTCATGCAGCTCAAAAACCAGAAGTATTAACATTCTAAGAAAGGTTAAAAGGAGGAAACGACAGTGGCTAACGCAAAATTCTACGGAACAGGAAGAAGAAAAAAATCAATCGCAAGAGTATATTTAGTACCTGGAACAGGTAACATTACTATTAATAAAAGAAGCATCGACGAATACTTCGGATTAGAAACATTGAAAGTTGTTGTACGTCAACCATTGGTTGCTACAGAAACAGCTGATAAATTCGATGTATTAGTAAACGTACACGGTGGTGGATATACAGGACAGGCTGGTGCAATCCGTCACGGTATTTCAAGAGCTTTATTACAAGCAGATGCAGAATACAGACCAGTTCTTAAGAAAGCAGGTTACTTAACACGTGACCCACGTATGAAAGAACGTAAGAAATATGGTCTCAAAGCAGCTCGTAGAGCACCACAGTTCTCAAAACGATAGTTCAAGAGAACGGAACAGAGAAACAACAAACCCCGAAAACATTGTGTTTTCGGGGTTTTCTTTATTTCCGGCACATCTACGAAACAGCACAGAATTGTGTGAAATTCTTGCGGTAACTAACAAGTAACTAACACGTAACTCACAAACGAAAAGTGCTATATTTTATTGATTGCGTCGATTAGTTCGGCGATTTCGAAGTGGGTATACACGACTTCTGTGACGCTTTGACCTTTATGTCCGACAATCTTCTTGATGACCTTATCGGACACACCAGCAACGGTCAGCATAGAAATGCAGGTGTGACGGGTGTCGTGCGGACGATGTGTCATACCTAAAGTTTCGACCAGTGGCTTCCAGTAGCTGTCATAATAATTCCGGTACTTGAAGTGCTGACCTTCAGGAGTTGACACCAGATATTCGCAATCATTGAGATTGTACCAGTATTCAAAGAACGGGAATACCTTTTCAGCAATGGGTGCAGTTCGGATACCTGCGTCTGTTTTTGATTCTGTGATTTTGAAGTATCGTTCTTCAAGGTTCACGCATTCTTTTTTCAGGTCTAACAGTTCACCGATACGGCATCCGGAATATATCAGCATCAGGACGACCGTATAATAGATATTCGTGTCTTTGACATCCCATATTCTTTTGACTTCTGCCTTCGAAAAAGGCTTGCGGTTGTATGCGTTCGGATTGCCTGCGTTCTTGATGTTCAGGTATTCGACCATGTTTCGTTCCTTCGGGATGACTTCATGAATGACTGCGTATTTATACATCAGTCCCAGAAGCACCTTCAGCTTGCGCAGTGTAGGATAGTTCTTGCCGGATTCATCGGCGACCATCTGTAAGTGGTCGAGTTTTACGTCTACGAAACGCATCTTCGCAATTTTATCACACAAGGCATACGCTGCCTTGTATCCCTTGACATTGGAATCGCTGACGGTCGGAAAGTGTTCTGCACTCCACTTTTCATAGATGTCTTCGAAAGTAACCTTCGCAGCGTTCACGTCATACGGGTTCGCATTGAATTCCGCAAGGGCGGTCAATGCTTCTTTTCTTGTCGGGTAATATCCGACGGTTATGTACAGTTGCTTCGTTCTACCAGTAACGGGGTCGATTTCCCATCCCTTCGTCTTCTTTGCGACGTAAGGATTGCGCCGATTTCCCGACAATTTATAGACGGAGCCGAAGCCGTTTGGCAGCTTCATATTCATCACCACCTAAAAAAGAGTATAAAAATAAAAGCTATGCGCAGCACAGCTTTTGTGGTAGAATAAAGGGTGCGAAGCGTTATTCTATCAGCTGTGTGCTGCATAGGAAACAAAGTGAAGGGCAGTCAGAAATGGCTGTCCTTTTCTTATGTCTGCGCCACGTCCGGAAGCACAATGTGCATAATACCATATAGGAGGTATAAACACATGGAAGTGCTAACATGGCAGGCGCGAGTTGAAAAGAATCTGACGCTGAAGCAGCTGGAATCCTTGACGGGTATCAGCAAAACCACCTTGAACAATATCGAAAATGGTCTGACATCGCCAACGCTGCGACAGCTGGAAGCGATTGCAGCTGCACTGAACATTCACATCAGTCAGCTGTTCGAATCCGATTTCAAATGATTATACCACACAGGCAGCAGTTGTGACCGTCGCCCGTGCCGATTTCCCGATTTCGGGAAACAAATGCCAGGCATCTTTATTTCACCGGAATCCGTGATATAATTGCATTCACGGAAAGAAGGTGATGCGATGTCTGAAATACGAAAGAGAATCAACGCGCTGCTGGACAAGATAACATCAGAAGAACTGATGATGCGCATATACAAATTCATAAAGTACATATACATCTATGTGCAGCAGTAGAAAAGGGGAAGCCGATTCATCAGTCGGTCTTCCCCTTTTTATAGTTTTTGTGCCTGCGAATGCCGAAGAACAGAAGCAGGACAGAAACAACAAGGACGACTGGATTGAAAGCGACGAAAAAACCGAGAGCGAAAAACACACCGAACCCAATCATCAAACGACCTGTCTTCTGTTTTTGTTTCGAAACAGGAGCGACAAGAGGTTCGGAAGAAAGAGGTTCGGAAGCCGTCCGTTCATCAGGGCGGTCGTCGTAAATATCAAGAGCAACTTCGACACCCAAACTGTATCCGTCGATGCGTTTTCCGTTTTCATCCCTTCCAAGAATTTCATTGACGTATAGTTTGATGTCATGTCCTTGACGATGATGGTCAAGGACGAAGTCAATGTGTTCTTTCGGAAGATTGCCTATACAATGGTCATCAGAATCTAAAATGTGAAAGGCAAGCGCGCCTTCATATTCGAACGACTCCATTCCGAGAGCATCAAAGGGTTGAAGTTTAGATATGTAACGCTGCCGACTTGAACCGTCGTCATTATCAAAGCTGACACCAGCAACGCGAAAATATATACCATCTACAAACATTCATTCACCTTCAATCGTTTTTAATTATGTATTTACGGATGTGTTTCTTCAGAGCCTGACGAACATCTGTGTCAAGTGTCAGGTAAAATTCAATCAATTTCCGGTCAAGGTCATCAAGGTCGTACTGCTTACACAGTTCGTCAAGAATAGTCTGCGGCAAATCGCTGAACATTTTCCCTTCTTCATTCATCAACCAGTCATAATTCACGTTGTATTCACGGCAGATCGCTTTTGCCATCTGGTCGGTCAGGCTACGTTGTCCGCGTTCAATGTTAGACATAGCGGCGCGAGTAACACCAAGTTTTTCGCCGAATACTTCAAGAGATAATTTCAAAGTAGTACGGACTTCACGAATGCGTTCACCTTCGTTCATGGATAATCACCACCCTTCTGAATAAAGAATAGCACAATGCAAAAAGGAAATCAACAAGAAAGTATTCAAAGAATACAAAAATATCTTGACAATGTATTCAGCGAATCATATAATGTAAACATAGAATACGAAAGTAGGTGGTAAACATAGAAGAAAAGATTAAACACATAGCGGAAGAAATCAGCAAGAGCGCGGAAACGCTATGCAAAGAAAAAGGAGCAGACGAAAAAATGGAACGCGCATACAACTCATGCAGTACATCTATATTCATGTTTTAAGTTGAAAGGAGGAAAACACATGGCAGCAGTACAGGACATGCAGAAGAATGAAAACAGTCAGACTGAAGACGTTCGCGAATATATCGAACTGCTGAAGGGTCTGACAGATGCAGAAAAGAGAGAAGTGAAAGGCATCATGACGGGAATGCAGGTTATGAAGACCCTATTGTCGGCACAATCTGCATAAACGAAGCCATAGGGATGTCCCCGACATTAGCGTCGGGGAGTACATAGAAAAGAGGGACGCGAAATGAGCATAGGAAGAATACTACCAACGGAAGCGGCGGCAATCCTGAATGTGTCACCGCAGTTCGTGAGAATAGCAATGCAGCAGGGCAAGCTGCCAATCGGAACAGCAGTGCAGATGTCATCAATCTGGACGTACCACATTTCAGAAAAGCTGCTTGCAGATTATTCAGGAAAAGATGTGGAAAAGGAAATCGAGAAGATACGCGAATGTGGACAAGCGAAGAAAGGATAGAGCGATATGAAACTGGAAAACTACGGATACAAAGAAGAAACAATGAAGGTCAGAACAATGACGATGGCAGAACTGCGAATCTGTATCGTTCAGGAACTTCTGAAGAAGAATTATAGATACGCAAACATCAGACTGGTGAATATCACCGACGGGACAGTTGATTCATTCAGATCAACGGAAGATTTTATCATGGCAGAGTACAACGAAGGCTATGAAATCAATCTGATTTCGGTAAAAGAAATACAGGCATACAACGAAGAAGAAAAGTGCAGCGAAACACGAATTGTCATCCTGACAAGAGAAGTGCCAGAGAATGACAGAAGTGAATAGTCGAAACGGGGCAGCAGTCCCGTCCGTACATGATGGCAACATGTGCGCTGAAGATGACAAGCCAGAAAGGGACGAAAAATGAACAAACGATGGAACACATGCGCGGCAGCAGTTGATGTGCTGCGCGAAGCAATCAAGGAAAGCGACCTTGAAGTCAAGAACAGCAACATGGTACTTCCGGAAAAGGAAGGAACAGCGAAGGCGATTGTGACAATCAAGAATCCGGACTTCGATGAAGTTGACGACCTGCGAACAGTAGGCGAAGCGGCAAAGGCAAAAGCAGAAGAAAAGGGGTTAAGCGTGAAGAAAATCGAATTCATGCCGATTATATTCACAGGCGATGTGATGGTTGAACTTTTGTACAACGAAGCAGAAAGCAATGTCGGATGCGACTGTGACTGTGAATGCGAATGCAGCTGCGATGCGGCAGAACCGGAAATCGTCTTCAATCCTATCGTAATCAAGACATCCAGCCTGAAGGACAGCACATGGAAGGAATTGCAGGACGCGATTCGTGAAGGGCGTGCGATGGAAGTTCTTCAGCTGGGCGACGAAATCGACATCACAACAAAACACGGTCACGCAGCAACAGTGCAGGTCGTACATATCAAGCACAATGAAGTGTATTTCGCACTGAAGGACGCATGGGAACAGATGGCAATGGTGGACAAGATTTCAGACGGCAAGCTGCTGTCATGGGCGGAATGCAATGTCAGAAAGCACCTTCAGGAAAAAGTCTTGACTGACCTTCCGGATGATATGGCAGCAGTCATCAGCAAGCGCACAATCAAGCAGAATATCGGTTCCGATGTGAAAATCACAGAAGACAAGTTGTGGCTGTTATCACACACAGAAGTCTTCGGACGCGATGACAGAGCAGGCGCAGACGATGCAGATGAATTCCACTTCGACTTCTTCAATGACGAACGCAGCCGCGTGAAGCAGAGCAACGGTGAAACTGATTGGTGGACACTTCGTACACCGCGTAGCGGTTCATCCGCGTACTTCCGCGGTGTCTACTACAACGGCGGCGCGACCAGCGGCTACGCGACGTCCACGTACAGCGTGTGCTTCGGCTTCTGCATCAAATAATCAACAATCAGATAATCGCCCGCGCCTGCGGGCGGATAGAACGAACAGCCGAAACAGGGCAGCGATGCCCTGTCGCGATACGATGGCAACGTACCGCCTGACGATGGCAAGCCGGAAAGGAAGGTGAAATTGTGAAGATAGGATTGATTGACGTAGACAACGACGGCAAGACAGGAAAGAGGTTCCCGAACCTTGCACTGATGAAGCTGTCAGCGTGGCACAAGCAGCAAGGCGACACGGTGGAATGGTATCAGCCGATGTTCAGCGGACACATGGACAGGGTGTACATGTCAAAAGTCTTCAGCTGGACGAAGGACTATGAATACTACATAGACGCAGATGAAGTCATCAAAGGCGGCAGCGGATACTGCATCAGCCTTCAGAACGGTCGCGAAGTCTACAACAAAGAAGCTGACAAGCCGCTTCCGTTCGAAATAGAACACATCATGCCGGACTATTCCCTGTACGGAATCACTGACACTGCCTATGGCTTTATGTCGAGAGGATGCCCGCGTGGATGCGGTTTCTGTCATGTGGCAGCGAAGGAAGGAAAGAAAAGCTACAAGGTGGCAGACCTGAAGGAATTTTGGAGCGGTCAGAAGTACATAGAACTATTAGACCCGAACACACTTGCATGTGAAGACTGGAAGGACATTCTGTGGCAGCTTGCGAATTCCGGTGCATACGTGGACTTCAATCAGGGTGTGGACATCCGACTGATGACGGAGAAGAAAGCAGAAATCATCCAGAAGATGCGCACGAAGCACATTCATTTCGCATGGGACAGCTACAAGGACAAGAACATCATCGTGCCGAAGCTGAAGATGTTCAAGGACATCACGAACTGGGAACGAAGCAAAGTGACCGTGTACGTCCTGTGCGGGTTCGACACAACGATGGAAGAAAACCTTGAACGAATTCAGATCATACGCGACCTGAACTTCAATCCATATGTGACGCTGTACGACAGCCAGCACATCGAGCGCGGAAGCGAACTGAAAAGGCTTCAGCGATGGGTGAATAACAAGTGGGTATTCTGGAAATGTGGCAGCTTCGATGAATACATGAAGATGTGAAAGAGAGGAAAGGAAAGTGATTGACACAACGAAACCAGTGCAGATTCTGGAACTGTTCGGCGGAATAGGAAGTCCACGATGCGCCCTTCGAAATTTAGGCATTCCGACAAAGGCGATTGACTATGTGGAAATAGATGAAAAAGCAGTCCGTTCATACAATTCCATGTTTGCAGAGGAATTGCTATACCAGACGCAAAGCGTGGTCGGTTGGAACCTGAAGCCGGACATCTTGATACACGGAAGTCCGTGTCAGG
Source organism: Tyzzerella sp. (assembly GCA_017472665.1). Taxonomy (GTDB): domain Bacteria; phylum Bacillota; class Clostridia; order Lachnospirales; family Lachnospiraceae; genus Faecalimonas. The sequence continues at coordinate 160,410 of JAFUOS010000001.1, forward strand.
ATTTTTCAATCGCCGGACAGCAGAAAGGCGCGGATGAAGGAAGCGAAACGCGTTCAAGTCTGATGTGGGAAACAATACATATTATCGACCAGATGGGAGAATGGAAGCCGAAGTATGTCATCTGGGAAAACGTGAAGAACGTGAAAAGCAAGCACATGATTGCAAACTTCATCAGATACCAGAAGGAAATGGAACGCATGGGATACACGAACAGCTGCGAAGTTCTGGACGCAAGGGAATTCGGATTGCCACAGGCGCGCGAAAGAGTGTTCACAATTTCAGTTCTGGGCGGTGAAAAGTTCTGCTTCGATGACCTTATCAGGACACCGATGCGAAATATCAGGGAATTTCTGGAAGACAACGACACTGTTCCGGAAGTATACGATGTGACGCAGCCTTCTGTGTATAACGTCATCGGACACACAGGAATCAAGCGTGCGACGGTTATTGAAGATTATGCCTTCACAATTACGACACGGCAGGACAGAACACCTGCGCAGGTGATTGATTGCGGCGACGGAAGGTACAGATACCTGACGGAATTGGAATGCTGGCGACTTCAGGGATACACAGACGAAGACTTCCAGCGTGCGAAAGAAGTGCAGGAAAGAAAAGGCAGATACTACATGGCACTGTACAGACAAGCCGGAAACAGTATCGCCGTACCGATATTTGAAAGCATCTTCCGGAAGATAATTCTGGGAGAAGTGAAGGAAGCGGATATTTGTTGAGATAAAAGAAAAACCTTCGGAAGTTGACGGCTTCCGAAGGTTCAGCGTTGACATACAGCTGTTCGCAGTAGCAACACACATCTATAAAGATTATACTGCGAAAAGCCTGAAAAGTCAATGTTTCTGCGATATTTCAGACATGGATTTCCGCCCTTGTAATAGATAGTAACACTTCAACGAAGTCTATATATACCAGATAGACAGAGAGGAAGAAGGACAAGGGGACGACAGCATGGGAAAGAAAAAGAAGAAGGCATCATATGTGCAGTATGACTATGAAGCGGCATACATTCATCAGCTGGAAATGATGGATGAATACTTCGTAGAACAGATGCTGAAGGAAAAGAGAGCAAAGAACGTATATGCCACTAAAGAGATAAAGGCAGGTGAACAGCTGGAAGTTGAAATATATCCAGAGTTCACAAAGAAGCAGAAGAATGAAATACCTTCAGCAGCACTGAAGAAACGTCAAAGACAGGCACAGAAGAACCTGAACGAGAAGAACAGCAGGAAACAATGTGAACGTGTCATCAATGAGAACTTCGGCGATGACGACCTGTGGGCGACATTTACATACACAGACGACCAGATGCCTGCAAGCATGGAAGTTGCACAGAAGAACATGCAGAACTACATCCGGAAGCTGAACTATCACAGAAAGAAACAGGGCAAAGAGAATGCCCGCTATGTATACGTGACAGAGTGCAGCGAAAAGGGCAGATGGCATCATCACATCGTGCTGGATGGCGACATCGACATGGACACCGTGGAAAGCCTGTGGACGAAGGGCGACAGAAATGAAGTCAGACGACTGGACAAGGATGAAAACGGACTGTCAGGCATGGCGAAGTACATCACGAAGGAAAAGAAGGGCAAAGGACAGAAGAAGTGGACACCATCGAAGAACCTTCGCAAACCTTCAGAACGCGTGAACCATTACAAATTCAAGCAGAAGGACGTGAACGCAGCCGCAAAGAATGCGAACGAACTGAAGCCGATGCTGGAAAAGTGGTACGCGAAAGACGGCTACACATTCACGGAAGCCGAAATCAGATTCAATGATTTCAACGGCAGATTTTACATATACGCAAGGATGCGAAGACCGAAGAAAAGAAGGGAGAATGAAGGCAAGTGGAAGAAAGAGAGAGGGCGCGCAGAAGGTTACAAGCGCGCAGACGCAAGCAGAAAATCCGCAGGATGAAGAGGATTGCAGCAGTCACTGTGTTTCTGATCGCGTTGATTGTAGTGTTCGTTCTGGTAGTCAGAAATGTGTCCGGAACAAAGGAAACACCGCCGCCGGATGCGACAACGGCAGCAGCTGCGGAAACTGAACCGGAAACGGAAGTGCAGTACACGCAGCAGGACATATTCGGATGCGAATTGATAGGCACATACGAATATCCGTTCAATCAGATGTCGCAAGACTGGGGAAGTGACGAAGTGAAAGGATTCTACTATCACGAAATATCTGAAGATGCAGCGGCAGCAGGTGGACAGATGCCCGTCATCATGCAGGTGTACACATACATCGTGTGCCAGAACTACGGTGTGGACTATGAAATGGTATTCGCGCTGATTGAGCGTGAAAGCTGGTGCAGATGGGATGCAGAAGGTGACGGCGGCGACAGCGTCGGATACATGCAGATTCAGGAAAGATGGCACAAAGACCGCATGGAACGACTGGGTGTAGTGGACTTGACGAACCCGTTCGGAAACGTGCGCGTCGGTGTGGACTATCTGGCGGAACTGTACAAAAAGACAGGAAACTGGATGGACACGCTTGCAGCATATAACTACGGACTGAATGGCGCACAGAAACATCTGTGGTCTGAAGGGATACATGAATATGCCTACAACACAGGCATCATGGAAAGAGCGCAGCAGCTGAAGGATGAAACGGCAGCAGCACGCGCAACACTGAAAGAAGGTGAAAAGCAATGAACTTGAAGTACGCATTGAGAAGCGAAGACACGGAACAAATTGCGGTCGTTCAGTGGAGCAAGTACCAGCTGAACGCGCATCCGGAATTGAAGCTGCTTCATCACTGTCCGAACGGTGGCAGCAGGAACAAAGCGGAAGCAGTCAAGCTGAAGCAGATGGGAGTTGTGGCGGGCATTCCTGACCTGCACCTTCCGGTTCCGAAGGGAATCTACTGCGGACTGTACATCGAAATGAAGTACGGTGACGGAACCATTCAGAAGACGCAGCGTGAATTCCTGAAGGCAGCAGCCGATGTCGGTCACTTCTGTGTTGTGTGTTATGGCGCAGAAGAAGCAATCGAAATCATCAGGCAGTACGTGAACCTGAAACCGATTGACACCGGAAAAGGCGAAAACCAGATGAAAGTCAGCAACAAAAGCATTCTTCGCGAAGGGAGAGTGAAGCCATTATGACAACAGTTGAAGACTTCGTGAAGCTGCTTACAAATCCAGATCGCGTTCGAATACTGAAGGACGACAAGGAAATATTCGTCGGATACTTGTATTCACTGACGACGGAAGAACAGAACAACTACGACGACATCCGGAACTGTGAAGTGAAGAAATTCAGGGCGGTTCCAGAAATCAGACACAAGAAGTGGCAGGAAAAAGGATTGATGCAGCCGCTGATGCCGGAAGAAATGGCAGAATACAGATTCAGCGACTTGCAGATGTCCTTGTACTACACAATACACATCTAACCACGCAGAAAGGGGACACACATCTATGAAAATTATCGCAGTAATGAACCAGAAGGGCGGCATCGGAAAGACCATGACGGCGGCTTCCATTGCCTACCTGCTGGGCGAAGAAAGAATGAAGAAGGTGCTGGTCGTTGACGCAGACCAGCAAGGAAACATATCAATGACGTTCGAACGCTTCGAACCGGAAGGCGCAGGAATGTCCGAACTGCTTGAAAGACATCAGGCGGTCGGCGGTACATATAGCACAGCAGAATTGATACAGACAACACCATACGCGCACATCGACATCATTCCGGCGAACGGATACCTGATGCGCACGAACATGAAGCTGCTGCTTCAAGAGAAGGAAGACCAGATACTACGCTTCGCCGCTGCCATGTTGGAAGTGCAGGACGTATACGACTATTGCATTGTAGATTGCGGACTGTTGATGGACATGACGGTCACGAACGTACTGGTGGCGGCGGATATGGTAATCATTCCGGCAAAGGTCGGCGGATTCGAAATCGAAGCCATTGAGAACATGCAGGAACAGATTGAAGACCTGCGAAGTATCAATCCGGACATCCGGACAAAAGTGCTGATGACGATGCGCCAGAAGAACCAGACATCACTTCAGGTGGAAGGATGGCTGAAGGAAACATCCGGACATGATTGCTTCACGACAGCGGTCAGACGTTCCATCATCGCAGAGAAGGCGACAATGGCACACGTTCCGCTTCCGAAGTTTTCAAAAGGCTGCGTTGTGACGCAGGACTACAAGAACGTAGTGTATGAATTGCTGAAGGATATGGAGGGATAAACATGGGAGCATGGGAAGCGGTAAGAGAGGTCACGAAGGAATATAAAGACATCGCAGCGTCGATTGCAGCAACGGAAAGCATCGGCGATGCAATCATCAGGCTGCATGATAAGAACCAGAACATGACGACGGCATTCACAATCTTTGAAGGGACACCAGAATGGCAGATACAGGAACAGGCGAAGCACGGGATTGAAAAGCTGCGAAGCAAGAAGGAAGGATTGACAGCTGCGACGCTGCAAAGGGTCGAATTCATACTGGGATTCAGATTGGAAGAGTGGCAGAGGGAATATATCCTGTCTGACGGTATCGGATACGTAAACGGAAGAAGGACAGGGAAGACAACAGCGCACATGCTGAAGACACTGCTGTCAACGGACAAACCGATGGTGATATACACGGCGAATCTGGACATGATTGTGGACGAATACCATGGAAGTCAATATGAACGGATGTATCTGGACGGATTGATGAAGCTAAGACAAAGACTTTCAGAAGGCGGTCTGAATGTCAGAAAAATAAAAGTCGTAGACGGGATGCGTCGTGACGAAGGAAGAATGGAGGATGAAAGATGGCAGCAGGATGGAGCGTACTGGACGCGTTAAACAAGAATAGCAAAGCGGCAGCAGTCGAAGACATGCCGAAGGCAAGATTCAGGTCAAGGGACATCAGCATCAAGAAGATGTACAGCAATGACAAGAATTTCTATTCGATGCAGGACATCGAAGAACTGGCAGGAAAGATTCTTGCAGTCGGATTGCTGGAAAATATGGTGGTTACATACGACCCGTGCGATGAAGGCGAATATCGCATCATTGCGGGTGAAAGAAGATGGCGCGCACTGAACCTTCTGGTCGGCAGAGGTTATGAAGAATTTGAAATCGCGACATGTCAAATCAAGTCGCCGATGGATGAACACGAAGAACGCGTGCAAATTATAATCGCGAACGCGTACAGAAGCAAAACGGTGATGGACGTTCTGGAAGAGGAAAAGCAGCTGAAGCAGTCGCTTCAGTACATGAAGGACAACAAGCTGAAGCTGCAAGGGTACGACCTGAACAGCGGTCGCCTTCGTGACGTGATTGCGAATATCATGAACACGACCACGACACGCATCGCGCAGATTGAGAGCATCAACAAACGTCTGATACCGGAATTCACAAAGGAACTGCAAGAAGGTCGCCTGACATTTTCCGCAGCGTATGAACTATCCGGAATGGATGAAGGCAAGCAGCAGGAAATGCTTCAGAAGTTCAAAGAAACGGGCGAACTGACATACACGGATGTGAAGAAGGCGAAGGAAGAAGCAAAGGCGGCGGAAGCGGCGAAACAGCTTGAAGGTCAGATGAACTATCCGGAAGACTATGAAGAGGACGCGCAGGAAGGCGCAGGAACGGACGAAGAAGACGACATGGAAGATTCTTCATCCGAAGAGGAAAACGACGAAGACGGGGCAAATCAGGACGCGACAGAAGGCGAAGAATGGCAGCAAGCGCATCCAGAAAGCATCATATCGCTGTGTTATGGATGCCAGAGATATTCCGAATGCAACGTCAAGACATCGACCTGCACCAGCTGTGACAGATACATTGACAAGGCGGAAGCGGAAAAGACTGACGAACAGAGATACAACGAAGAACAGGATGCCATCGACAAGGAAACGGCAAAGAAGCTGCGCGAAATGCAGGACGAAGAGAGGATGAACCATCTTCCTTCAGACGACCAGAAGAAAAAGACCATCAGACTGTCGGTGCAAGAATTCGAAGCTGTGGCAGCAGGCAAGAAGCCATACTTGATTCTGAAAGATGAAAAGTACAAAGAAGGCGATGTGATTGTGGCATGGAAGTTTGAAAGCGGCAGAAACACGGGCGACACGATGCAGATGCGTGTGTGCTGCGTGGATACCGAAGACACATCAAGCGCAATCGTCGAAGGATATTGCATTGTGGGTGTGGCGGTTGAAACAGAACAGGACGGTGAAGCACAGTGAAGAACGTGCAGATAGGCTTCAAAAGCGGTCAGGCAATCGAAGTACAGTGCGAATCAGTGGAAGTGGAATGGTACGGAAATACAATCAAACACATGGAACTGTACGGAGAACAGCCAGAAGTCGCATTCCTGAATACAGATCACATCGAATACGTGATTGTGAGCGAAGGGAGGAACCTGCGAAGAAGCAGAAAACAAGACATTAAAGGCGCAGCAGCAGATGTATTGCAAAGCGCGACATAGGAGGGAAAGAGCATGGCAAAGAATGAAGGACAAGGCTTCCGAGAATTAGGCGGAGCATTCAGAAAGGCAGCGGACATCATGGACGAACTTGCCGACAACATCGAAGCGGAAGACGTGGACAAGAAGCAGAAGGAAGAGAAGCAGGACGAACTTCTGGCGAAGTTCATGGTGCAGATGATAAAAATTCAGAAATTGCAGGATAACTTGTAGGGGGGGTAGCGGGATGACCGACAAAGAACGATTCATCGGTTTGCTGATGATGGCAGCAGGCAACAGACAAGGCTTCAGTGACTTCGTGGAATGGCTGGAAGACACAGACTTCTTTGAAGCACCAGCAAGCAGCAAGTATCACGGTTCATCCGAAGGAATGCTGTGTAGACACAGCTTAAACGTGCATTACAGGATGCAAAGCAGACAGGCGGAATGCAACGCGCGCGGGATTCGACCAGAATCCTGCATCGTCGCACCGCTGCTGCATGACATCTGCAAGGTGAACTTCTACGTGAAGGACGGCGAAAAGTACAAGTACAATGACAAGCTGTGGCTTCCGGTTGGACACGGAGAACGAAGCATCATGCTGGTGCAGCAGCACATGACATTGACTGAAGAAGAAATGGTGGCGATACGCTGGCATATGGGAGCATTCGATGATGCAGCCAAAGGCGGCAGCAGGACACTGTCAGAAGTGTTCAGAAGGTATCCACTGGCACTGATGCTGCATCTGTCAGACATGGAAGCAGCATACCTTGACGAAGCGGAGGAACAGACATGCAAAAAGGAATAATAATCTGCGATGAATGCAGAGCGCAGATAGAACAGGAACAGCTGGAAGTGTGGGACAGAGTAATCGCAACGGATGAAGAAGGAAACGACGTTGTAGAACGATATTTCGACTGCCCGAACTGCGGAAGTCATTATACTGTGACCGTCATCGACAGACAGCAGAAGATAATCATTCAGAAACGAAGACAGGTGCAGAAGAAAATCAATCTTTGCATCAAGAACTACGGAAGCAAAGCAAGGATACGAAAGTATCAGGAAGAAGACAGAGAACTTCACGAAGAATTCAAATACAGGGCGAAAGTGCTGAAGGAAAGATATGAAAAGGAGATACAAGCATGAATGGACTTTTGAAAGGACTGAAGGTGGAAGACACAGCGCAGAAATACGAGCGCGGCGAAATCTACTACATAAACAACGGCAGCGGCGGTCAGGTCGGAAGCGAAATGAAGAAAGACCGTCCGGCAATCATCGTGTCAAACGATGCGAACAACAAATACAGCAGCGTCGTCGAAGTCGTATACCTGACATCGAAGCCGAAGAAGGAACTTCCGACGCATGTGACAATCAGAAGCACCGGACGAATGTCTGTGGCATTATGTGAAGAACCGACAGCGATTTCCACAGAGCGCATCAACAACTACATCTGCAAGGCATCAGACAAGGAAATGGAGAACATCGACGTCGCGCTGATGATTGCACTGGGAATCAACATGACGAAGGAAATGCAGCAGTCGATGGAAGACATCTTGACCGGAAAAATCGCATCGGGGGGGGTACTACCAGCGAAGCAGGTGACGGTTCCAAAGGCAGCAGCTGAAGAAGACAGAGAAAAGAAAAAGGTGCAACCGGAACAGATACTGGCGCACGACCTGCTGAAGATGCAGACAGAGCGCGACATATTCAAGAAGCTGTATGAAGATACGCTTCAGAAATTACTGGAAAAGTAGGAGGAAGAAGAAATGATGAACGCATGGCTTGCGGACGCAATCGAGAACGTGAAAGGGTTCATCACATTGACGATTATTTCAGGGGTAGCAGTCGTTCTGCTATCCCTTATCGTCATTTGTGTGTATGCAGTGATTAAGACAATCAGAGAAGGAAAGAAGGACAAGAAAAATGAATAAATGGATAGGCATGGGTCGCCTGACACGAAATCCGGATGTCAGATGGACACAAGGACAGGAACAGAAGTGTGTCGCACGCTTCACGGTAGCAGTTGACCGAAGAGGACAAAAGCAGGAAGGACAGCAGTCGGCGGATTTCATATCGTGCGTAGCATTCGGAAGACAAGGCGAATTCGCCGAAAAGTACCTGAAGCAAGGAATGAAGGTGGCAATCGTCGGAAGAATCCAGACAGGCAGCTATACGAACAGGGACGGGCAGAAGGTATACACAACAGACATCGTCGTGGAAGAAGTTGAATTCGCAGAAAGCAAAGCAGCATCTGAAGGGCAGAACGGGCAGCAGTCATACGGACAGCCATATCCGGATACAGGTGACGGATTCATGAATATTCCGGACGGAATCGACGAAGAATTGCCTTTCAGCTAAAACAACAGGAAGGATGTGAAGATATGAATATCAAAGGCATGATACAGAAAGCAAAAGACAAACTGTTCGGAAAGAAACAGGAAGAAACAGAAGGAAGCGAATATGCGGAAGGTGGGTTCATCGAACCTTCAGAAGAAACAGTGATACATCCGGAAGAAGATGAAGTCATCGTACCGGAAGAACAGCTGAAGCGTGCGCTGGGTGAAGTATCAATGGAAATTCAGCTGCCAGATGAAACAAAGGCAACGGTGAAGCAGATGCTTCAGGAACAGGAAGACGAAGAGAGGATGAAGCAGATCATGTCGGAATTCGAAGCGATGACACCAGAACAGCAGGCAGCAGTCAAGGAAAGACTTCAGGAAATGAACATGACAGTCGAAGAACTGGCAGAACGCTTCCTGATTTTAGGTCGAGAGGTTGAAAGAATCGTCACGCAAATCATCGAAGGTCTGAAACCTTGCATGAAAGCGTTGACGATTGCCTGGGCGAACATCGTGTACATTGATGAACCGTGGGAAGTGGAACGACTGAAGATGTCAAACAATGAACGAAGACGACGTGGAATTCCGATGATTCGAAGAAGACAGTATATCAAAATCAGGCAAAACAGAAAGAAGAAAAAGAAGGGATAATCGCCGGATGTGGCGGGTGAAGGTATGATTGACGAAACAACGCAACTGGAAATTGAAGAAACTGTGAAAAGAGCGATTGCGGAAGCGGTGAAAGACGAAAAGAAGCAGCGCAGGCAGCAGATTCTGTACAATACGCGAATTCTGATGGAATCGTACATCGAAATGCGAAAGCACATTGAAAATGCGATTTCTGAAGCTGAAGAAATGGAAGACGACGCTTTTCAGATTTTCAAATCCGAAGACGCGCATCTGGAAAGCATCAGAAGGTCAAAACTGAAAACAGCCTTGATGATTGCGAATATTGACAAGGCGATGCAGGAACTGGACGAAGAACAGAAGAAAATCGGGACATCGTACAAGTACGAAGCCTTCAAGATGCATTACATTGACGGGATTCCGTATGAAGAAATTTCCGACCGCCTGAATTGCGGAAAGAACACACCTGCCAGATGGTCGAAGGAAATGATTCGAAAAATGTCTGTCAAACTGTTCGGAATTGATGGAATTGAAAAATGGTAAAAAATAAAACGGGAAAATCGGCTTTTTATTTACCATAGTTGGGGAAAAGTTGGGGAAAAGTTGGGGTTTTCTTGGGGGTTTACAAGATTTATAATTGTAGCGTGGAAAGTTGCAAGAAGCGATTGCGCAGTATTTCGGTACTGTTGCAGTCGCTTTTTTATTGCCATTTTTCGCCCCTTAAAAGTGACATGTACAGGCATCTGAAAAAGGGTGCCTGTGTATGCCCGTATTTCAGGAGGTAGCAGGATGTTATGGCATCAATGCAGATGTGGTGCGCTGATACCACAAAACATCAAAATGTGCAGCACCTGTGAAGCCGGACAGGGCAGCAGGATGTCAAGGCACATGGAATACAACATATACCGAAGGGACAAGAAGGCAGCAGCATTCTATGTATGCGATGAATGGCGCAAAACAAGGGCATTCACGCTGCAACTGTATGACGGCTTGGATATATATGCGTACTATGTACAGCACCGCATTGCGACCGCTGACATGGTGCATCATGTGGTCGAGATTGAAGAGGACTGGAACAAACGTCTGGACATACCGAACCTGTTGCCATTGAGTAACGGAAACCACGGCATCATATCCGCTTTATACAAGAAAGATGAAGCCACGAAAAGGCAGACGCAGCAGCTGCTATACAGCATCATCGCAGAGCATTGGAAGGAGTATGGGGGTATCGAAAAAGTTCTGACGAATCGTTTTTAGTCGCGCTTCCCCTGTTCCGTGGAGAAAACTCCCCACGAAAAATCCAGAATACTGCGCCAGAACAAAAGGGTGTCAGATTCTGACACACCGCAGCAGGAAAGACAGCGGGAAAGGAGGTCGAAAGCATGGCAGGACAAAGACAGCCTATCGCGCTTGTGAAGGCAAAAGGCAAAAAACATCTGACGAAAGCAGAGATTGCAGAAAGAGAGCGGACGGAAGTGAAAGCACCATCCGACAAGGTGACAGCACCAGCATATCTGACACCGCAGCAGAAGAAGGAATTCAAGAAGATTGTGAAGCAGCTGCGTGCGATTGACCTGATTTCAAATCTGGATGTCGATGCGCTGGCAAGGCTTGTCATTGCGCAGGACAAATACGCGCAGATCACTGAAGAACTGAACAATCTTCCGCTGATGGTCGAACTGGTTCAGAACACCGGAAAGGTCGATGAAAACGGGGAACCGATAACAAAGACAGTGGAAGTCGTCAACGGTCAGGTCGAAAGACTTGCGCTGATGCAGGACAGATACTTCAGGCAGTGCAGACAAGGGGCAGCAGACTTCGGCTTGACTGTATCGTCACGATGCAGGCTTGTGGTTCCAAAAGCGGCGGAAGAGAAGCCGAAGGAAAACAAGTTCACATCGAAGTTTGCGTGATGAATGGGAAAGAACATTCAAGACAGGGTAACAGAATACGCGCTGGAAGTCCTTGCTGGAAACGTCGTCGCTGGCGAACTTGTGAAGCTGGCATGTCAAAGACATATTGACGACCTTGAAAAGTCAAAAGCTGCACCATACCGATTCTATTTCGACATAGAACAGGCGGAAAGAATCATTGACTTCGCCGAAACGCTGACGATTGCGGAAGGTGAAGAAGAAAAAGATGTAGAGTGCTTCCCGTTTCAGTGCTTCATACTTGGAAGCCTGAACGGTTGGAGAACTAAAGACGGACACCACAGAAGGTTCCGTACGTCGTACATACAGCTGGGAAGACAGAACGGAAAGTCATTCCTGAACGGTATTCTTGCAGCGTATTACGGCAATTTTGACCGATACAGATACGGTCAAATCTACTGTACAGCGACCAAAAAAGAACAGGCGCTGATAGTTTTCAACGAGATTGTGAAGTTCATCAATTCTGACGGCGACCTGATGGAATGCTTCAAGGTTCATGAACACAACAGCACAATCGACTGCTTGCTGACGCACAGCAAAATCAAGGCACTGTCCGGTGATACGAAGTCAATCGACGGCTTCCGTCCATATCTGGGAATCGTTGACGAATACCATGCGCACAAAGATGAACAGATGTACAAGCTGCTGGAAGGCGGTATCAAGAAGATGAAGTCTGCATTGATTTCGGTCATCACGACAGCCGGATTCGACCTGAATTCGCCTTGCTATGACCTGTATGAATACTGCGTGAAGGTGCTGAAGGGTGTCGCAGAAAACGACACACAGTTCATCTACATTGCACAGATGAACGAAGACGACGACATGTGGCTTCCGGAAAACTGGATAAAAGCGAACCCGATTCTGGAATTTGACGCTGATGCGCTTCAGAACATGATTCCGATTGCAGCAACAGCGAAGGAAATGGGCGGCGCAACACTGCGCGACTTCATCGTCAAGCAGCTGAACATGTGGATTCAGTGGACAAACGACGTGTACGTCAAGGACATGAACGCATGGAACAATGCAGCAGTCAAGAAGACACTTGCGGACTTCAGGAAACAGAAGTGTTACGTCGGACTTGACTTGTCATCTGGTGGCGACTTGACATCAATCGCAATCGTGTTCCCGTTCATGCGCGACGGAGTGCGCAAGTATTATGTCCACGCGCATTCGTTCATCCCGAAACAACGCGTGCAGGAACACATGAAGACTGACCGCGTTCCGTATGACTTGTGGATACGTGAAGGACTGGTAGAAGTCACCGAAACAATGGGCGGCATCAAGACGGACTACAAGTACGTGCTGGCATATCTTCAGAAGATTGTGAAGCAGTACGAACTGGATGTGCAGTGGATATGCTACGACCCGCACAATGCATCCGCGTTCCTGACAGACCTTGAAGCGATGGGATACGACAGCGTGGCAGTTTCACAGTCTGCAAAAGCATTGAATGACGCGACAGTGGACTTCAGGCTGGAACTTCTTGCCGGAAACGTAGAACACGACGGAAACGGCGCGATGAAGTGGTCTATTGCAAATGCGAAGACGACTTCGAATAGCTTCGGCGAAATCAAAATCGACAAAGAGTTCAAAACCGAACGAATTGACATTGTAGATGCCATCATCGACGCGTGGACGATGGCGATGAAGGGCGAAGTGAAGCCGGATGTCAATGAGTTCGTGGAAATGTGGCTGCAACAACAGCAGAAATACACAAAGAAGAACAACGAAAGGGGGTGATGAAGTATGGGATTGTGGCAGAAATTCAAAAACATGGTCGCCAGAATACTGAACATCAACATGGTTCAGGAAGCTGGAATGAATGAAGAATCATTCCTTGAATGGTTAGGCATCAAAAGAAACAAGAGCAAGGGCGCGATGGCGGAAGTCACATACTTCACCTGTTTGAAAATGATGTCGGAAACGATTGCGAAGATGCCGTGGAAGTATTACCAGAAGACAGACGAAGGCATCGAAGAACCGGAACTGACAGACACAGCAAAGCTGTTGAAGACGCGACCGAACCCGTTCATGACACCGACAGTGTTCTGGAATGCCGTGGAAATGAACAGGAACCACTTCGGCAACGCGTACGTGTACGTCAGGTCGCGATTCAAACGCAAGAAATACGGCGGCGAATACAAGGTACTTGACTTGTGGATAATGCCTTCGAATTGCGTGCAAATCGTGGTCGATGATGCCGGATATTTCGGCGGCGCAGGCAAGATATGGTACGTCTACAACGACAAGTATTCAGGAAAGCAGTTCGTGTTCGGAACGGATGAAGTGCTGCACTTCAAGACTTCGCATTCCCTTGATGGAATCACAGGACTTCCGGTACAGGAAATTCTGAAGTCAACCGTGGAAGGCGCGAACGCGTCACAGGAATATTTGAACAACCTGTATCAGAACGGACTGACTGCGAAGGCGACGCTGGAATACACAGGCGACCTGAACGAAGAAGCGAAGACGAAGCTGGTGCAGGCATTCGAAACATACGGAGCGGGTACAAAGAACACAGGAAAAATCCTTCCGGTTCCGCTTGGAATGAAGCTGACACCGCTGAACATCAAACTGACAGACGCACAGTTCATCGAACTGAAGAAGTATTCCGCACTTCAGATCGCGGCAGCGTTCGGAATCAAACCGAACCAGATAAACGACTATGAAAAATCTTCATACAGCAATTCAGAAATGCAGCAGCTGTCCTTCTATGTGGACACGATGCTGTTCGTGATGAAGCAGTACGAAGAGGAAGTCAACTACAAGATGCTGACAGATGAAGAACAGGACGACGGCAAGTATTTCAAACTGAATGAAAAAGTGTTGCTTCGTACAGACAGCAAGACGCAGATGGAAATTTTTGCACAGGCAGTCAACAACGGAATTCAGAAGCCGAACGAATGCAGAAGAAAACTTGACCTGAAGGACGCTGAAGGCGGCGACCAGCTAATCGTCAACGGAAACTACATTCCGCTGAAAGAAGTCGGCAAGCAGTATGACGCAGTGGTTGCACAGGCAAAAGAGCCTGAACCAATAGAAGAACCGGACGACCCGAAGGAACCATCCAACGACGGGAAGGAAGGGCAGCAGGACGGAGAAACAGCCGAAACAACCGTACCTGAAGAAAAACAGCAGGAAGGAGGGGAAGAAGATGCCTAATAGATACAACTTCACAAGAAGGAATCCGAAGACAAGAGTTGTCGAAAACACCGGATACATGGAATTCAGGAACGCAGCTGGCGGCAGCGGGATTGAACTGTATATCTACGGCGATATTGTTTCTTCGACATGGGACGCATGGTCGCCAGAAGACACCTGTCCGCAGGATATATCTGACTTCATGGCACAGATTGACAACAATGCAGACATGACAATCTACATCAACAGCGGTGGTGGCGACGTGTTTGCGGGAATCGCAATTCACAGCATCCTGAAACGACATGTCGGACACAAGAAAGGTGTCGTTGACGGTATTGCAGCGTCCATCGCATCCGTCATCCTGATGGCTTGTGATGAAATCGTGATGTCATCCGGCGCACAGATTATGATTCACAAACCTTCTGCTATGGGATGGGGAAATGCGGATGATTTCGCAAAATTGATTGATGAACTGGACAGATGCCAGCAGTCAATCATCGACATCTACATGGGACGCGTGAAAGATGGTGTGACCGAAGAGGAAATCAACCAGAAAGTCAACGCGGAAACGTGGATGACGGGAGAAGAAGCGCAGGAGATATTCGACATCACTGTCGAACAGCGACCTGCAATGGCTGCGTGTGTCAGCTGGATGCTGAACGCATACAAGAACACACCGCAGAGCATTCAGACACAGAGCATCGAAGATGTGGCTGCGAAGAATGCAGCAGAAAGGGATGCAGCTGAAGAAGCAGCAATCCTTGAAGAATTAGACCTTTATGGAATTTAAGGAGGAAAAGCATGAGCAAAGAAGCAAGAGCGTTATTGAAGAAAATCAATGACAAGAAAAATGCAATCAGAAGCCTTCAGGGAGAAGGCAAGACCAAAGAAATGCGCGACGCGATGGCGGAACTTCGTGACATGCAGGAGCAGTTCAACATCCTGATGGAACTTGACGACGACGACGCGGACGGCATCAAGGACGCTGTCGGCAGCGGCAAAGCAAAAGGCATTGACGAAGGCGACGGCATCAAAGACACCAAAAAGAAATACACAAAGAAGGACATTGCAAGAGCATTTGTGAACCGTATCGTATGCGGTCTTCGCAAGACAAGAATGCCGGAAGAAGACGCAGAAATCATGAACATGATGACTGAAGCAGACCCGAACGAAGACGGCGAATCTGACGGCGGCTTCACTGTTCCACAGGACATCCAGACTGACATCATTGAACTTCGTCGCACTGAAAACGACCTTGAACAGTACGTCAACGTGGAACCTGTTCAGACGTTATCTGGCAGCCGCGTCATCGAAATTGATGCAGATTCTACACCTTGGAGCGATGTGGATGAAGGTGAAGAGTTCCCTGAAGAGGAAACACCGAAATTCAAGCAGATTTCTTACAAGGTGAAAAAGAAAGGCGGCATCTTAAAGACTACCAGAGAACTTTTGAAGGATACTGCTGTCAACATCCTTGCGTACTTGAACAAGTGGATTGCGAAGAAGTCCAGAGCGACCAGAAACGCAGCCATCTTGAAGAAGTTGAATGAAATCACTGCGGGCAAGGAAATCGTGGTGGCTGCCATCGACGACTTCAAAGACGTGTTCAACGTACAGCTTGATGCGTCCATCGCGCAGTCTTCCATCGTACTGACAAACCAGTCCGGCTTCAACTACCTTGACAAGTTGAAAGACAAGGACGGAAACTACATCATTCAGCCTGATGTGACTGACAAGACAAAGAAACTTCTTTTCGGTGTATATCCGATTCACGTTGTCAGCAATAAGACCTTAAAGAACACTGTGAGCGAAACCGAAGAAAAGTATCCGGTATACATGGGCGACTTAAAAGAAGCAATCACACTTTTCGACCGTGAAAAAATCACTGTGGAACTTTCCACTGAAGCAGGTGATTTATGGGCGAAAGACTTGACTGGTATCAAGGTTCGTGACCGCTTCGACGTTCAGGCTGTGGATGAAAGTGCAGTCATCAAGGGCGAAATCACTGTGGCAATCGCAGGTTAATTCACGGCAGCTTCTGCCAGAAAGGAAGGTGAAACATGCTTGAAATGGTAAAAGGATACGCACGCATCGACTATGACGACGACGACGATGTCGTACAGCTGATGCTGGATGCTGTTCTGGACGAAATGGAAGAAGTCATACCGACATTCAAACGTGAAGAACCGACTAATCGGCAGAAGCTGCTTATCTGTGCATATGTCAAGGAACTGTATGACAATCGTGGAAATACAGGAACTTCGCCGGAAAAACTGCGCTTTGCAGTGCAGTCGATGATGCTGAAGGAAATGTTGAGGTGATGACATGGCATCAGCAAAAATCAAAATCTACAAGAAACAGTATCAGATCATAAACGGAAGGCGCGAAGAAGGCGAACCGATGCTGCATCACAATCCGTGGTGCAAAATCGGCAGCTTGTACGGTCAGGAACTGTACAGTGCGCTTGACATCCGTCTGGAAAACACAATCGTGTTCGAAGTCAGGTACTGCAAAAAGGTGAAGGAAATGCAGCAGCATCTGAAGGAATACTTCATCGAATTTGAAGGTGAACAGTATGACATCTATGCTTCGGATTTCATCAGGAACGAACGACAGTATGTACAGCTGAAAGCAAATCGAACTGAATAGTGTCAGAATCTGACACAAAGGGGGATGCGGATGCAGATTTCATTCAAGTTTGAAGGATTGAAGGAACTTCAGGACGGCATTCAGAAGCTGGCAAGTGATGCCGAAATCCGAAGGTCAAACAAGAAGATATATCAGGAATGTGCCGACGTAACGCATCCGCGAATGAAAAGCCACATGCCGAAGTCAGGAAACAACGCAAAGAGCGGTCGCAAAGGATATAGACCGCCGGGGCACGCGGCGGACAATATCCCGAAGAAGGTCACATCTACCAGCGCAGAAGTCGGATGGACGCTGAAGGGCGACGCAGAAAACTGGTTTTACATGAAGTTTGTCGAATGGGGAACTTCAAGGCAGCCGCCACAGGATTTCATCTACAACACGATTGAAGAATGTGACGGTGAATATTCGCAGATCGCGGAAAAAGAATACAAGGCACTGCTGGATTCGAAGATAGGAGGATAAAAGGTGGATATTATCGCAAGAGCATCAGAAGCCTTGAAACCTGTATCAGATGACGGAATCATCGTGCAGCAGGGCTGGTATGACAAAAGCATCAAGAAGCTACATGTGACGCTGTGGAGTTTAGGCGACTATGAAGGCGCACACGCAGACGATGCAGCGGATGTCGATGTGGCATCCATTCAGGTGAATATCTGGTCGAAGAAAGACCAGCAGAGCCTGAAGAACAGAATCAAAAAGCTGATGAAGAAGAACGGCTTCTACTACATGGGCGGCAACGACGAACTTGAAGCAGACACCGGAATATTCATCAACGCAATGCGCTTCCTGCTGATGGCGGAAGCGACAGAAGACGAAGAAATGGAGGAATAAACAATGCCTGAATCTACTGTTGAAAAAATTGTACGAAGCAGAACGAAGTCCTTCAGGGACATTCATGTGGCACTTGTCAAAGAAAATACAGCCACTTCGTACGTGACAGAAACACCTGTGAAGCTGGCAAGAGCAATCAAGGGAAAAATCAGCGACAAATTCACCACAGAAAAAATCTATTCTGACGACACTGTGGAAGATGTAAGCACAACTTATGAAGGAACAGAAGTGGAACTGGAAGTGAACAGTCTTGCACCACAGGACAAAGCACTTCTTTTCGGTCACTTATATGAAAACGGATTCCTTGTGAAGAACAAAGAAGACAAAGCACCGGAAGTTGCTATCGGATACAGAGCGAAGAAACTGAACGGCAAGTACGAATTCGTATGGTTATACGTCGGAACATTCGGTCAGGGATTCGAAGACAACTATGAAACCGAAGCAGACAAAGCAACTACACAGACAGCAACGCTGAAGGGCGATTTCTACGAAAGACAGATTGATAAGAATTATCACAATTCCGTAGATGAAAGCAACCTTCTTGCGGAACACACAGATGCAGCAGCTGCAATCAAAGACTGGTTCGCGAAAGTACAGGAACCAACAAAAGCAACTGAAGCAGCTGAATAATTAAGGGAGGGCGAAACATGGCAAAAAAAGCAATCATCATCAACCACAAAGAATACGTGATGCCGAAGGCAAGCGTTGACGCATACATGCACTATCTGGAAGTGCGTGACGAAATCATGAACACGGAAAAGAAGAACGGCTTGTACACGTTCCAGCAGTTCAAAGACATGATGGACTGTATCTGCGAAATGTACGGAAATCAGTTCACTGTTGACGAATTAAAGGACAGCGAAACAGGTCTGGATGTAGCTGGAATCGTGATGGAGTTTGCGGCAATCGAAATCGGAATCGGCGAGAGCGTAAACACGAAAGCGGAGAAGTTTCAGGAAAATTTTACAAGTGGCAAGTGATGCCTGAAATGACACTGGTGTGCGGGTGCGAAGAATTCACCTGCACATCGGTGTCTGTGAAGACATACAGACGATACACGGAAATCATGGAGAGGAACGAAGGGGAATCGGCGCAGGATGCCTTCGAAGCAAATCTGCGCATCCTGATGGACGTGTTCGATGTAACGTCACGAACGCTGCATGAAGCGGATGTCATTGAATTGATGGCAGCAGCAAAATCAGTGCATTTTGTGATGCAGAACATAATCACACAGAAATTCTACGACCTGAATCCGGAATACCAACAGGTAGAGCAGGAAAAGTCGGCATTCGATGAATACGACGAAGAGAACGGATACAACGAAGCAGAAGACGAAGCAAAGAACGTCTGGCAAGCGTGCCGTGAAAGCGTGGACAGGATTGTGAAAATGTGCATCAGGGTGATGAAGAATTCGTATCAGCAGTGCATGGAATCGGACATCATGAGCCTTCTGGACTATGTCGCATTCGAAATTCGAACGATTAAAGAAAATTGACGGAAGGTGGTGTGAAGTATGGCTGACGCTTTGGTGAGAATCAGGGCGAATACAAGTGAATATCAAGCGGCGATGAAGCAGGCTGCGGCAGAGATGAAAAAGCTGTCAAGCGAATACAGCCTTGCGGCAGCAAATGCGAAGCTGTACGGCACACAGTCAGATGCACTACGGGCGAAGGTTACAGAACTAACGTCGAAAATGGAAACGCAGAAGGGTGTCGTATCTGCAAATGAAAAGCAGTACGACAATCTGAAGCAGAAGTTGTCTGTACAAAAAGACGAGCATGAAAAGCTGAAGCAAAAAGTACAGGCAGCGAAAGAAGCGTATGAAGCAAGCGCGGAAGCGACCGGAAAGAATTCGGAAGAATCGCAGAAGCTGAAGGCAGAATACGAAAAGCTGGAAGCAAGACTGACATCCAGCGAAAGAGCAATCGGAAAAACAGAAACTGCAATCGAGAAACAGGAAGCGGCAGTCACACAGTCGAAAGCAGCACTTGCAGAAATGGAAGTACAGCTGCGCGATGTGAATGCAGAACTTGCGAGACAGAAGTTCGATGAATACGCAGAAAAGGCGGGGAAAGTCGGGAAAGCAGTCGAAGATGTAGGCAAGAAAATGATGGTCGTGACGGGCGCGGTCGCTGCGGTAGGAGTGGCAGCAGTCAAGACAACGGCAGAATTCGATGCAAACATGTCGCAGGTGGCAGCAGTATCCGGAGCAACGGGCGAAGACCTTGACAGCCTGCGCGATAAAGCGCGAGAAATGGGCGAAAAAACGAAGTTCAGTGCTTCGGAAGCAGCACAAGCCATGAACTACATGGCGATGGCTGGATGGAAAACCGAAGACATGCTGGACGGTCTGGACGGTGTCATGAACCTTGCAGCGGCTTCAGGCGAAGACCTTGCA
The DNA here is from genome assembly GCA_017472665.1 of Tyzzerella sp. Classification (GTDB taxonomy): domain Bacteria; phylum Bacillota; class Clostridia; order Lachnospirales; family Lachnospiraceae; genus Faecalimonas. The sequence continues at coordinate 180,750 of JAFUOS010000001.1, forward strand.
ACAACATCGGACATCGTGACGGATGCACTGACAGCATTCGGATTGACGGCGAAAGATTCCGGACATTTTGCTGACATTCTTGCAGCAGCATCTTCCAATGCAAACACAAACGTGTCAATGATGGGTGAAACATTCAAGTATTGCGCACCTATCGCGGGCGCACTTGGATTTTCAGCAGAAGACACGGCGGAAGCAATCGGATTGATGGCGAATGCAGGTATCAAATCATCACAAGCAGGTACAGCACTTCGAACCATCATGAACAATCTTGCGGGAGAAGTGACAATCTGTGGCGATGCAATCGGTGAAGTGCAAATTGCTACAACGAACGCGGACGGGTCGATGCGCGAACTGTCCGACATTCTTGCAGATTGCAGGACGGCTTTTTCTGGTCTGACAGAATCGGAAAAAGCGGCAGCTGCGGAATCGCTTGTCGGAAAGAATGCGATGTCGGGGTTCCTTGCGTTGATGAACGCAGGAGAAGCAGACATCGAAAAATTATCAACAGCAATCGCAAACTGCGACGGAACAGCTGAAGGAATGGCTGAAACCATGCAGGACAATCTTCAGGGTCAGATCACTATCTTGATGTCACAGCTTCAGGAACTGGCAATCAGCTTCGGTGAAATCCTGATGCCTACAATACGCGACATTGTGTCGAAGGTGCAGGAATTCGTTGATAAGCTGAACAACATGGATGACGAACAGAAAAAGAACATCATCCGCGTGGGCGCATTTGTCGCTGCGCTGGGTCCTTTACTGGTCGGCATAGGAAAAGCAATCACGTTCACGGCAAATGTATCGAAGGCGATGGGAACATTGTCAGCTGCATTTGTAAAGGTTGGAGGAATGGCAGGTATCGCCGGAAAAGCAACAAGCGCGCTTTCTGGTGTGCTTGGATTTATTACTTCGCCGATAGGAATTGCGGTGGCTGCAATCGCGGTCATCGTAGGGGCGTTCGTGACGCTGTGGAAAACAAATGAAGAATTCAGGAACAAGGTGACGGCAATCTGGAACAAGGTGAAGGAAACCTTCGCATCGTTCGGAAACGGCATTGTAGAAAGACTGAATTCGCTGGGATTTTCGTTTTCATCCGTCACGGAAGTCATCAAGGCAGTGTGGACTGAATTCTGCAACTTCCTTGCGCCTATCTTCGAAGGAGTGTTCAACTATATCGCAATCGTTATCGACACGGTACTGAACACAATTATGGGTGTAGTGGATCTCTTCATCGCACTAGTCAAGCGCGACTGGGAAGGCTGCTGGGATGCAGTGAAAAACATATTTGAAACAATATGGAATGGAATGTCGCAGTGGTTTTCGAACATCCTGACGACGCTGCGAGGTGTGGCGGATGTATTTCTGGGGTGGTTCGGAACGTCGTGGGATGCGGTCTGGAATAGCGTGAAGACGTTCTTTGAAAATATCTGGAACGGCATCGTGACATTCTTCACGAATATCTGGAACACCATCGTCACGGCGGTGACGACAGCATGGGAAACAATCAAGAATGTGGTGCAGGTCGGCATCATGTTCGTGGTGGAACTGATAAACGCTGCTTTCCAGCTTATCACGCTACCGTTCAGATTCATCTGGGAGAACTGCAAGGAAACATTGATTTCTATATGGGAAACGATGAAGACTGCGGTGTCAACTGCTATCACGGCGGTACAGACGACCATCACGACGATATTGACGGCAGTCGGAACATTCTTCAGCACGAAGTGGAATGAAATCAAGACGACCGTCACAACGGTGTGGAATGCAATCAGCACAACTGTGTCAACGGTCATAAATGCAATTAAGGCGACCATCACGACCGTGTTCAATGCGGTGAAAACGACCGTCACAACGGTATGGAATGGCATCAAAACAACGGCAACAACAGTATGGAACGGCATCAAGACGGCGATTCAGACACCTATCAATGCAGCGAAAACTGCAATCAGCACGGCAATGAACGCAATCAAGACAACGGTGTCAAACATCTGGAACGGCATCAAGAGTACGACGACATCAACATGGAATGCCATCAAGAACGCTATCATGACACCGATTAACGCGGCGAAGACAGCGGTCAGCAATGCAATCAATTCCATCAAGTCGAAGTTCAACTTTTCATGGAGCCTGCCGAAGCTGAAACTGCCACATGTGAGTATCAGCGGAAAGTTCAGCATCAATCCGCCATCTGTGCCGCATTTCGGCATCAGCTGGTATCGTGACGGTGGTATCATGACACGTCCGACTGTATTCGGAATGAATGGAAACAAGCTGCTTGCGGGTGGCGAAGCAGGCGCAGAAGCAATCCTTCCGCTTGCGCACTTCTATTCAGAACTTGGAAATATGATTGACAGGAAGCTGGATGCGGTCGCACAAGAAAACGTGACGTACGTGTACGTGACACTGGATGGTGACGAGATTTCAACAAAGACGGCGACCCGTGTTGAAAGAAAGATTGTAAAAGATATTTTGAAAAAGAGGTAGAAGGCGATGAGAATAAACGGAATTGATGCAAGGACATTCAAGTCGAAGCAGCTGACCGTGGAATTCCAGCCGCCTTCCACTGCCGTGAAGTATGACTGGAATGACGGCGACTTGAAGCCGAACGCATACGAAACGGAAGAAAAGGCGGGAAAGCTGACGCTTGTCATGTACTTCGTAGCAAAGGACAGGACAGAAGTCACGCGCTGCATATCAGAATTCCTGATGCACACGAACGGCGAAGCGCAGCTGGAACTGGAAGGCTACAAAGGCGCATTTTGCGGAATCAAGCAAAGTGCAAAAATCGTCAAGACACTGGAACACAGGAAGAAGAAGCTGGAAATGGTTTTCGATGGCTTCTTCATGGACGACAGCATCGAAAAGGTGCTGAAGAAGGAATCACAGACGTACATCACGCAAGGGACAAGGAAGTCGCCTTGCACGCTACGAATGAAGAACCTGACAGAAGAAGCGCAGACGGTAACAGTCGAAGGACTGACCGAAACGGCAATTCAGGCGGAAGTTCCGGCAGGAAAGACGCTGGTGATTGATGGCGAACTGGGACTGGTGACGATTGACGGCGAAAACGCATTTTTGCAAGTCATCGAAATGTGGGAATTTCCGTATGTGCCACAGGGCGAAGTGACTGTGAACGTCACGAACGTGAAAAATGTGCAAACGACTATGTCGTACAAACCGATGTGGATATAAGGAGGGCGAAGGATGCTGTGGTTGTATTCAAAAGAACATGAGCGCATCGCCCTTCTGAAAAGGGCATCGGATGTGCATATCATCAGCACACTATCGGACGGCGACAAAGAACTGGTATTTGATTACAGAAAGGACGGAAGGTACAGGCAGGACATCGAGTGCGAAGGATACATCCTGACGCAAACCGACGAATATGTCATCAAAGACATTGAAAGCGGCGATACATCCGACACTGTGACCGCGAAGCTAAATCTGGAAGAACTGGAAGGAAAGACATTTCCGGAAGGATTCAAGACCACGTTCTATACATTCGTTCAGTGCATGGAGGTTGCACTGGAAGGAACCGGATGGACGGTCAAAGAATGCAATGTGCTGAAGCGTCGAACCATCAAAAGGGATGAAGGCGCGAACGTGCTTGATGTCATCAAACAGTGCATCAGCACGTACAAAATTGAAATCGTGTACGACACGATAAACAAGACAATATCTGCCTATGAACATATCGGTTCAGACCGTGGCAGATACATCATGGAAACACTGAACCTGCGAAAGCTGTCTGTCGGAAAAAACACATACGACTTCTGCACGCAGCTGTATCCAATAGGCAAGGACGGACTGACAATCGAAAGCGTGAACGGCGGCAAGAAGTACATCGAGAACTTCACGTATTGCAGCAAGAAGATGATGAAGACGTGGATTGACAGAAGATACACAGACCCGTCTTCATTGCTGGAAGATGCCGTATACAAGCTGGAAGAAATGGCGAAGCCGTATGCCACATACGAAGCAGATGTCACAGACCTTGCGAAGCAAAGTGAAGTGTACAAAAACATTCTGGACTACGCACTGGGTGACACACTGACGCTGGTGTCAAAAACGGAAAAGGTGAAGGAAAAGCAGCGCATCGTGAAGATGACTGAATATCCGAAGAATCCGGAAAAGAACACCTGCGAACTGTCGTCAACGCGAAAGACCTTCGCGGACATCCAGAAGGCGGAAACAGAAGACCTATCAGAAGCGGTATCGGACGTGACGGAAACTGCGGAAGAACAGTCAAACGACTATGCGAACCAGCTTTTTGAAACACTGTCAGACGACGTGGAAGCGGTACGCGTGGCGGTCGTGAAGCTGGAAGAAAAGGTGGACGGCATGAACACTGACGCGCAGATCACTGAAATCAACGCGAACATCAAGAGCATGACGGAATCCATGACTTCGCTGACAGAAACCGTATCGAAGCACGAAGAACGTCTGACGGCAGTCGAAGGAGTTGTGGAAACAGTGAAGACACAGTCCGAAGATATTGCAACACTGAAGACGGATATGCAGCAGGTAAAACAGGACATCGTGGACATCAGGGCAGCAGTAGTCGATGTCACAAAGTCGGTGTCCGAAATCAAAGAAGCCGTAAATCAGCAAGGAACGCAGCTTGAAGAAATCAGCAAGAAGATTGACAAACTGCATCCTGCGGACACCGGAACTGAAGAAGGCGGTGAAGGTGACGGCACAGAAACTACAACGTAACAGGAGGAAGAAAGAATGGCGTACTTGACACCTATTGTGAAAAGAATAAACGTCGAAATGTCGGGCGGTTCGCGCTGGTATATGGCAACAGCCATGCAGAACGACCGAAGAACCCGATATATTTCAGCGCGCCTTCTGGACGAAGGGGAACCATACTTCGTTCCGGCAGATGCAGACGTGAACGTCAATATTCAGAAGCCTGACGGGAACATCGTGTACAACGCTTGCAGCGTGGATGAAGACGGTCGTGTGGTATTTGAAATGACAAAGCAAATGCTGGCAGCTGTCGGCATCCTGAAGTGCAATATCGAAATCGCATCGCTGGATGTGTCAGAGAAGGCACAAAGCTGCACGTTCGAAATCGAAGTCGAATCGACCGTGAAGGACGACGACACGATTGTGAGCAGTTCAGAATACACGGCACTGGAAAAGAAAGTGAAAGAAGCAAACGACCTGATTGACCTTTTCAAAATCCAGATTGCGCGTCTGAACAGCGTTATCGCAGCGGGAGCGAATGGCGAACTGGAAACATGCGCAGAAACTATACTGATTCGAACGGACATTGATGCAAAGACCTATGACACGGCAGCAGAACGTGTTGACGGCTTGCACAATGAACTTCGAGCAGCGAAGACGGAACTGGACAACACTATCATCGCGATGAAGGAAGCGCAGCTGAAGACGGATGCACTTCAGGATGAAAATATCGAACAGCTGGACATTGATGTGCAGCAGGTGGTAGCAGACCTTGAAGAACTTTCAGAGAACATCGAAGCGCGACTTCTTGAAGTCACGAATGAACTGAACAGAAAAATCGAAGCGAACAGAATCAACGGTGTGTACTACAATGCGGAAACATACATGCTGGCACTGACAAGGGATGGCGAACCGATTGCGGACTTCGACCAGACTGAAATCATTGCAGGTTCCGGCGGCGGAACAGGTGGCAGCACAGGTACAACTTCTGTCGTCACACTTCGAAACCTGATGGGAACCACAGCGATTTCCATTCCGTACGGCGCAGATTTAGATTTATTGTGGAATTTCGCTTCTACAATGGACGATATTGCGACAGGCAACGGAACTGCGAAGGTATATGTGAACGGCGCGCTGAAAGGCACGTACACAGCCGTACAGGGCGACAATACGACGAAGGTCGGCAGTTTCCTGACTGAAGGAACAAACACGGTCAGACTTATGGTGACGGATGAATACGGCACATTCAAGTCGCTGAATTTCACGGTCACAGCCGTGTCGCTTGACCTGACATCGACGTTCAATGACGGTCAGGTATTCACTGGCGATGCGACAATCAAGTTCACACCTATCGGAGCAATCGAAAAGACGACATACGTGTACATCGACGGCGAAGAGTTCTTCAGCGAAACGACAAGCGCGTCCAGAACGCAGAAGACGCTGACGGTTCCGTTCATCAGCCACGGTGTACATCCGGTTGAAATGTGGACAGAAGCAGAACTGAATGGAACAAAAATCGAAAGCAAGCACCTGACATACAATCTGTGCTTCGCCGAAGAAGGAAACACAGATGTATTCATCGCACTTCGCGCAACGACTGACGCGACGACAGAAGGAAGTTTGCTTCAGATGTATTTCCTTGTGTACGACCCGACAACGACACCAGTCGAGATTGAAAAGGTCATCACACAGGAAGACGGAACTGTATATCAGACAGCAACAGAAACGGTCAACAGAACCCGTCAAAGCTGGGGTACAAAGAGATTCCCAACAGGAAACACAACTTTCAGCGTTGTGTATGGCGAATACAGTGAATCAATCACAATTCCGGTCACAGCAGCAGATATTCCAGTCACAGCCGTGGAAAACGACCTTGAAGGCTATCTGTATGCAGAAGGTCGAAGTAACAGCGAAACAAACAAGGACACATGGACAGATGGAGAGGTCACAACCGTGTTCAGCGGAATGAACTGGGTGACGAATGGATGGCTGCCGGATGACAACAACGACACGCGCTTGAAGCTGACTGGCGGCGGTCGCGCTGAAGTTCAGCTGTTCCCGTTCAAAGACGACCTGCGAAGATACGGAAAGACGATTGAAATTGAGTTCATGACACACGATGTCAACGACAGCGATGAACCAGTCATCAGCTGCAAGGAAGAAAGCACCGGAATCGGATTCCAGATCACTGCGAACAAAGTGACGTTCCAGAGCGAAGGACAGAAGATTGTAGAGAAGTTCAGCACGAACAAGAAGGTGTGCATCGCGATGACTGTCGAAAGCACCAGCGAATACAGGATGCTTGCAATCAGCATCAATGGATACCTGACAAAAGTCGTGCAGTATGCAGATACGGACAACTTCACACAGTCCGCACCGCTTCCGATTACTTTGGGAACGGCAAGCTGTGGTGTGTCTGTGTACAAAATCAGACAGTACAACACGGCACTGACACCGCGCGAATTGGTCGGAAACCATATCGCAGATACTGCTGACATCAGCAAAAAGATTGAACTTTACGAAGCGAACGACATCTATGACGAATACAACAACATGATGTATTCTGCGGTCGTTCAAAGAATCCCTTGCCTGACGATTGTGGGCGACATGCCGACATTCAAGGGGGATGAAAAGAAAAACGTCTTCAAATTCGAAGACACTGGAAACACGGTATTGAACTTCACGGAAGAGGTTGACAACGACGTACAGGGTACATCTTCACAGTGGTATGTCCGCAAGAACTTCAAAGGAAAATTCAGCAAGGAAATGACAATCGCAATCGGTCAGATTCCGACGAAAGTCATCTGTCTGAAGGCGGACTACGCGGAAGGAACCAGCACGCACAATACAGGCAGTGCGAACTTCTGCGAAACACTGTACGATACACCATCGCCAGCGCAGGAACTTGATTCACGATGCAGAAGAACCATCTTCGGCTATCCGATTGTAGTGTTCCATCAGGCGACAGAAGCAGACACACCGACATTCGTCGGCAAGTACAATCTGAACTACGACAAAGGTTCGAATGAAGTGTACGGCTTCGCTAACTTCCCGAAGGCGGAAAGATGGGAAGTCCTGAACAACACGAATGACCTGTGTTTGTTCAGAACAACCGACCTGACAAAGATTGCGGAAGCATTCGAAGCGCAGTATCCGAAAGACTACACCGATTTCACGGCAATCGGAAACTTCGCGCAGTGGGTAGCAGGAACGAACAAAGCGAACGCGACTGGCGAAGCACTGGCAGCAGGATACACAGATGTGGACGGTGTGACACACACAAACGACACGGCAGAATATCGTCTGGCGAAATTCAAGACAGAATTCGAAGCACACATGGATATGGAATGCGCGCTGGTTTACTATGTGGCGACATTCTTCGAACTTGCGACAGATTCAAGAGCGAAGAACATGCACCTTGTAACATGGGACGGGACAATCTTCGAACCATGGCACTATGACAAGGATACCATCTTCGGAATCAACAACGAAGGTGAAAAGAAGTTCGAATACTATCACGAAGACACTGACAAGCTGGAAGGCGCGAACATCTACAACGGACAGGAATCTGTTCTGTGGTGCAATTTCCGTGAAGCGTTCCCTGACAAGATTCAGGAAACGTATCAGAACTGGAGAAAAGACGGAAAGCTGACAAAAGAAAAACTGGTGGAATATTTCATCACCAGAGGTTCAAAGAAATGGTGCGCGAACATCTACAACGACGACAGTGAATACAAGTACATCGAAATGCTGAAGACAGACGGCGATGCGTCCAACTTGCAGCAGGTAAAGGGAAACGGAGAGGATGAACACGAATTCTACTTCGACAACAGATTGATGTACTGCGATTCGAAGTGGTATGCAGGCGACTTCGTGGACGACTACATTTCACTGCGAATCTACACACCGGACGAATGGGCGGGTGTAGAACCGAACGCAGACCTGACACTGACAAGTGCATACACGATGTATCAGTCAGTGAGATACAAAGCGAACGGAACGCTTCAGACGGAGCGTGTGGAAGCGGGAGTGCCACAGACACACTACGCACCGGAAGGCGAAGAGTTCAACGACACTGAAACGGCAATCTACGGAGCGAAGGGCATTTCTTCGCTGGGAAGCCTTGCCGCATTGTACTGCGGAAGTGTCAACACCGCGAAAGCACCGAACCTGATTGAACTTATCATCGGTTCAGACGCGGAAGGATACCACAACGACAACCTGACATCGCTGTCGGTAGGAACGAACCACATGCTGCGCTTCCTGAACATCATGAACTGTCGCAAGTTGACTGCAATGGTTGACCTGTCCGGCTGCGATGCGATTGAAGAAATCTATGCAGAAGGTTCAGCAATCACAGGTGTGAAGCTGCCTGCGGGCGGATACCTTCGCGTGATGCATCTTCCGGAAACAGTGGCAAACCTGACAATTCTGAACCAGAACTACATCGAAGACTTTCAGATTGCAGGATACGACAATCTGACAACACTTCAGATTGAGAATTCGAACGGAATCGACCCGCTGGCAATCATCAACGCTTCAGCAAATCTGACACGTATCAGATTGACCGGAATCGACTGGTCGTTCGACAATGCAGCGAAGCTGCTGTCATTGATGGAACTGGGCGGTATTGACGAAAACGGGTTCAATACAAACGTAGCGGTCATCGAAGGAAAAGCGCACATCAAGACACTGAAGGCATCCGAAAAGAATGACCTTGCGAAAGCATTCCCGAACTTGGAAGTGACATACGATACTTTCATCAATCAGCACAAGGTCACATTCCAGAACTACGACGGAACAGTGCTGGACATCCAGTACATTGACCGTGGCGGGGCAGCAGCAGACCCGATCGCGCGCGAAATCCTTCCGATTGCAACACCTACGAAGCCGCCTACTGTGGACACCGTGTACACATTCAATACATGGGACACATTGCTGTCGCCTATTCTGGAAGACACGGTCATCACAGCGGTATACAGCGAAAGTGTACGTCAGTACACCGTTTCATTCTATTCAGAATCGAACTTGCTGCATCAGGATGTGGTGGACGTTTACACGGGCGCGACATACGTCGGAAGCACACCGAAGCGTTCAGAAATCGAAGGCAGCTACATGTATTATTTGTTCAACGGATGGGACAAAGACTTCAGCAACGTCACAAGCGACCTGAAGGTCAACGCAGTTTTCGCGGAATGCGCAGTGCCTGCACGAAAGGTCGAACTTGCTGAAGGTCAGAAACTGACAGATGTGTACACCGTGAACGAGATATACGCAGTCTGCCGTTCTGACTTGGCGCAGGACTACTTCGAAGTGATGGATGAAATCGAAATCGCACTGGACACTGATGTCGTCACAGACGAAAGCATCGTGCTTCAGGTATACGGTTTCAATCACTACAAGAAGGAATCCGGCGAAGAATTCGCACACGTAGTCTTCGGCATGAAGGGTACGCTGACACAGGGACGCAAGATAAATTCGACGAACATCAATACAGGCGGCTGGGAAGCATCTGAAATGCGAACATGGCTGAATGAAACGATGTTCGAAGCACTGCCTACAATCTGGAAGTCCATGATTGAATCTGTGCAGGTGCTTGCATCCATCGGCGGACAGTCGGCAACGATTGCAACGACAATCGACAAGCTGTTCCTGTTTTCGGCTTCAGAAGTCGGATTCGACACGGCAGCAGTTCCGTACAAGAACGAAATCGACGCGGACGCAGAAGCGATGCAGTTCACACTGTTCACCGATAACAATTCGCGTATCAAGAAGACGTTCAACGGCGAAGGTAGTGCCGTCTACTGGTGGCTGCGTTCGGCGGATGCTTCTTCATCCACGTACTTCCGCTATGTCTACAGCGGCGGCACCGCGGGCAGCATCGGCGCGACGAACACGAACAGCGTGTGCTTCGGCTTCTGCGTAGGCTAATCAATAATCACATAATCTGCCGCCTAAGTGCGGCAGATGGAAAGGAAGAACGATGTCAGTGCCAACAGAGCAAAGAAGCCTGTCACCGACACAGTTCCTTGATACAGCCGAAGAACTTGCAATCTTTTCGATGGAGAAGTGCAAGAAATTTCCGAAGAGGTACAGCAGAGAAATCACAGAGGACATCCGGAAGGCGGCGGTCAGCGTGATGACGAATACCAAACGCGGGAACAGCGTGTACGTCAAAACGCAAAGGGATGCAGAATTGCGCAGAAGGTACATGATGCAGGCATATTGCGACTGCGAAGCACTGGTGTCGCTTGTGAAGCTGGCGCACGGTTTATTCCCACTGTGCGGATACCTGAATCGTGATGAAGACGGAAACAGGCTGAAGAAGGACTTGTCGGAAGACGAAAAGAAAGAATTGCAGCGCAGAGAAGCAGCGAAAAGTGCAAAGATACTTCAACAGTGGTCGGCGGTGCTGTATGAAGAACTGGAACTGATTCGAAAGCAGCTGAATTCTGAATGGGAAAGATACAAAAACATTAAATAAATGACATAGGTTGCATTCTGAACTTTAGTGCCGTCAACTGGTGGCTGCGTTCGGCGGATGCTTCTTCATCCACGAACTTCCGCAATGTCAACAACAACGGCAACGCGAACAGCAACAACGCGACGAACACGAACAGCGTGTGCTTCGGATTCTGCATAAAGAAAAGTAACGGTTGTGAAATTAGAGATACGCAGAAGGAGGATGCAACCTTCCTGAAAAGGTAAATTGATACACCGATGTGGATGGAAGGACGACGCTTCTTGCATGGCTGCGGTTTCCGGAAGTTCCGCAGTTTCATTTCCAGTTCCACGGGTAACAAAATTGAAATCCGGAAACTGTTATACGGGGTAAAAAATTTATGAATAGCAAGGAACGACATGAAATGAGATTCCAGCGTCGAAAGGCGCGAAGGGAACTGAAACGACAGGAGAAGGTGAAGGAAGCGGACGACTTCGAAGCGATATTCACCTATGAACATTTATACGAATCATACAAGAAGTGCCTGAAGAACGTGCGCTGGAAAGCAAGCGTGCAGAATTACAGTGCGAATGCACCTGTGAACGTATGCAAAGCGTTCAAAGAACTGCATGAAGGCAAAATCAAGGTCAGAAAAGGCTATGAATTCGACTTGTATGAGAGAGGGAAACACAGACACATCCGCAGCGTACACATCAGGGAAAGAGTGGTGCAGAAATGTCTTTGCGACTATGCACTGGTTCCGGTACTTGGAAGGACGCTGATATACGACAACGGAGCAAGCACGAAAGGAAAAGGTGTGCAGTTCGCCCGCAACAGATTGCAGGCGCATCTGGAAAAGTTCATCCGAAAGCATGGCAGCGACGGATACATCCTTGTGTTTGATTTCAAGAAATTCTTTGACAGCATCCGTCACGACATCATTCAGCAGGTCATGGAAGCAGCCTTCACGGATTCGCGAATCATCGACCTGACGATGCGATACGTGCAAGTGACGGGCGACATCGGTCTGGGACTTGGTAGTCAGATTTCACAGACGCTGTGTCTGGCAGTGCCGAACCGTTTAGATCACATGATAAAAGAACGCTGCGGGATGAAATTCTATGGACGATACATGGACGACGGATACATCATCAGCGAAAGCAAAGAACAGCTGAAGGAATGTCTGGCAGCGATGAAGGAAATATGTTCGCAGCTGGGATTGAACCTGAATGAAAAGAAGACGCACATCAGGAAACTGCGCGGCGGCTTCACATTCCTGAAAACGAAGTATCATGTGATGCCTTCCGGAAAGATAATCAAACGACCTGCAAGGCAGAACATCACAAGAATGCGACGAAAGCTGAAAAGGTTCAAGAAGTTGGTGGACAAAGGCGAAATATCAATGCGCGCCGTGTATCATTCATACCAGTCGTGGCGCAGTCATATTGCACCGACGCGATGCTTCAGAAGCAGAAGGCGCATGGATGAACTTTTCAAAAGTCTGTTCAATGTAGATTACAAGGAGGGATTCGCATGTATTACAAAGTCATACAAGATGGCATGATACTTGACGCGTGGCAGTCGCCGCAGTTCGTCAAGTACAAGAAACGCTTCAATTCCTTCGAACTGTTGAAACCGAAAGAAATCGAAGTGGCGGTGGATGGAATACCGGAAGCAGCGGACGCTGTCATCCTTCCTTCAGGAAGCGACATCTGGATGTTGAGCAAGTCGGAATACACTATCGACGGAAAAGAAGTCATTGAACTGAAGGAAATCACAGAAGAAGAATACGATGCACTGGTGGCGCAGCTGGAAGAAGAAGGCGGCGGCATCGTGGAGACGGAACCGGAAGTGCCTGAAGAGGTAATACCGGAAGAAGGCGAAGGAACTGAAGAGGACACGACACCTGAAGAAGTAATACCGGAAGAACCTGTACAGGAAGAAACGGTGATGACAAGGGCGGAAATGTCCAAAGCAATCAGACAGCTGCAAGAACAGAATGCAGCACTTGCTGAACAGAACACCATGCTGGAAGAGTGCCTGATAGAAATGTCAGTGCTTGTCTATGCGTAGGGTGATTATGTTTATTCTTTTTGGAAAGGAGGGCGACGCAATGATGGCTATGTTATGGGCGCAGCAGATTATGCTGGAAAAGAAAACCTATGCGCAGGTTCCACGCTTGCTGAAGCAGCAGGTTGCCGAAATCTTAACCGACAGCGGCATGGAACACCTTATCACTGAAGAGTAGGAGGAACAGCAAAATGCAGGACACAGAAAAGGAACCGTTCAAAGGCGGTTCCGGTGGTCTGCTGGAACTTGTGGACGAACTTTGCGGGGTGACGCAGACACTGGCAGACATCATCAGGAAGCAAGCTGCCGTGATTGAGCAAAGCAACATCGAAATCATGGACGGCGGGCGACTGGAAAACGAACGCAAAGAAGCGGACGAAAGACTTGACAGAATTGAAATAAAACTAAGGAGGATATGACATGAAAGAAGGAATTTGCACAGGAATCGGGGTTGTAGGCGGTGTGATTGCGACTGCATTCGGCGGATGGGATGAAGCACTTGTCACACTTATCATCTTCATGGTGATTGATTACTTATCAGGTTTACTTGTGGCGGGTGTATTCCACAACAGCAAGAAAACGGAATCAGGCGCACTTGAAAGCAGGGCAGGATGGAAAGGGTTGTGCAGAAAGTGCGTGACACTTCTGTTCGTACTGATTGCATACAGACTTGACCTTGCAATCGGTGTGAACTACATCAGGGACGCGGTCATCATTGGATTTATAGCAAATGAATTGATTAGTATTGTGGAAAATGCGGGATTGATGGGAATTCCACTTCCAGCAGTCATCCAGAATGCGATTGATGTGCTGACAAAGAAATCCACAACGAAAGAAGGCGAATAAATATGAAACTGATTAAAAGCATTCTGACAAAGAATCCTTGCTACACAGCGGGGCGAAAAATCACAGTCAAAGGCTTGATGCTTCACAGCGTAGGCTGTCCGCAGCCGAAAGCATCCGTGTTCATCAACAGCTGGAACAAGGAATCATACGACAATGCGTGCGTGCATGGATTTATTGATGGAAACGATGGGACTGTGTATCAGACGCTTCCATGGAACCACAGGGGATGGCACTGCGGAAGCGGAAAGAAAGGCAGCGGAAACAACACACATATCGGAATCGAAATGTGCGAACCTTCCTGCATCAGATATACAGGCGGGTCATCCTTTACATGTTCAAATGTAGCGGCAGCAAAGGCAACCGCGAAGAGAACCTACGAAGCAGCGGTGGAACTGTTCGCCATGCTGTGCAAGGAATACGACTTGAATCCACTTGCTGACGGGGTAATCATCAGCCACAGGGAAGGACATGCGCGCGGCATCGCATCGAACCATGGCGACCCTGAACATCTGTGGAACGGTCTGGGTATGGGATACACTATGAACGGCTTCAGAAAAGCAGTCAAGGCGGCAATGGAGGAAGGCGAAAAAAATGAATCTGGTATTCAGGCGACATCCTTGAAAGACATGAAAGAAAGCGACGTGATTGCCAAAATAGGCGCACTGTTCACCGCCGACCAGAAAAACAGTGGCATCCTTGCTTCTGTTAGCATGGCGCAGTTCATCCTTGAATCCGGATACGGAAAGTCTGAACTTGCACAGAACGCAAACAACTGTTTCGGCATGAAGTGCAACCTGTCCGGAAACACTTGGAGCGGGTCAGAATGGGACGGAGAAAGCAAGTACACAAAGAAGACGCAAGAATGGGACGGTCAGAAGTACGTGACAATCACGGCGGACTTCAGAAAGTATCCGAACATCGAAAAGTCCATCGCAGACCATTCTGCATACTTGCTGAATGCCATGAACGGAAGCAAGAAGAGATACGAAGGTTTGAAAGGATGCACAGATTACAAGAAGGCTGTTCAGATCATCAAGGACGGCGGATACGCAACTTCACCGACATACGTCGAAAACATCTGCAACATCATCAGCAAGTGGAATCTTGTGAAATATGATGTTGCTGAAGACAAAAAAGAAGAAGCTGCATCCGGTGTGATGTATCGAGTGCAAGCGGGTGCGTATTCTGTGAAAGCGAATGCAGACAAGCAGCTTGCGAAACTGAAGGCAGCAGGCTTCGACACATACATGGTGAAAGCTGGCGGTATGTACAAGATTCAGGTCGGCGCATACAGCAAGAAAGCAAATGCTGAAGCTATGGTGAAGAAAGTGAAGGCAGCAGGTTTCGATGCGTTCATCACAACGCAGAAGGGCGAAGCTGTCGCAACTGCGGAAACAAAGAAAACAGTTCAGGAAATCGCAAAAGAAGTCATCGCTGGAAAGTGGGGGAACGGCGAAGATAGAAAGAAACGTCTGACAGCTGCCGGATACAACTACGATGCGGTACAGGCGAAAGTCAATGCGATGCTGAAGTAAGGAGGAAACACACATGTTCTATATGGGAAAAGAATTCAACAAAGAGGAAAACAAGGAATACAAGACACTGGAAGGCGGCTTGAAAGCAGCACAGAAGAACCAGATGAACCTGTACGATGAAAACGGTGAAATCGTCAGCGAGAACGTACCGAAGGTGCAGCTGACAGACAATGTTCCTGAAGGCGCGCTTCAGGAGAATTCCGACGGCACTGTGAACGTCTACAACGAAGCAGGCGAAAAGGTCGGAACTGCGACACCTGAAGAAGTGCAGGCTGCAATGGATGGAATCACTGAAGAGGACATCGCAGCAGCGGCAGCAGCTGCGCAGGTGGAAGAAGACGGTGTGACTGAAGTGAAGGGCAGAATCAAAAGAGTGTTCAACGGGAAACTTCGCGTCAGAAGAAGCGCGTCATGGGACAGCAAGGCTGCATGTGGTGTGACTGCGTTCGATGAAAAGAAAGTCGTTCGTCGCCATGTGGTAGACGGCAAGCCACTTTTCGAAACAGTGGACGGGTATTTCATCAGCGGCAAAGCAGATCACGTCGAATTCATCGCTGAATAGACGGCACGGGAACACATGAAGAAATTCAGATAACTGACGCGTAACTGACAAACGGTCAAAAAAGCCTGTATTTTCAGGCTTCGGAGTTACGCAAACGTTAATTATTGCAAAATCAAAGAACTTCCAAGATTACTTGGAAGTTCTTTTTTGTGCAAAAAAATAGTAGGGCAAATATGATAAGCCCTACTATAACTCATCGTATCTATCTATTTCTTCTTGCCGATTTTTGTCATAATCCACACAAAAATCATAATTACAACTAACGCAACGAAAATTCCGAGCATTCCTTTCCACATAATATCTAACGCTTGCAATACTGTTTCATTCATATGATACCTTCCTCCTTCTTACAAATACTGAGATACAAGACTAATAATAAGTCCACCTGCCACTACAGAAGCAATCTGACCAGATACATTTGCTCCAGCCGAATGCATGATAAGGATGTTCGTAGGATCTTCGGCCAACGCAATTTTTTGAACCACACGAGAAGACATTGGGAATGCAGAGATACCTGCTCCACCAATCATCGGATTGATTTTGTTTTTTCTAAACAAGTTCAATAATTTAGCAAGCAATACACCACCAATTGTATCCATCACGAATGCAAACAGACCAATTACCATAATCATAATCGTTTCCCACTTAACAAAAGCTTCTGCTTTCATACTAAATGAAATTGTAATACCAAGTAATAATGTTACCAAGTTGGCCAGCTGATTCTGTGCGGTATCTGACATTGTTCCCAGAACGCCACATTCACGAATAAGATTACCAAACATCAAGAAACCTACAAGTGCAACAGACTGTGGTGCCACAAGACCTACAATCATTGTTACTGCGATAGGGAATACAATGCGCATTGTCTTAGATACGGATTCTGGTTTGTATTCCATATGTATGCATCTTTCTTTTTTTGTCGTTACAAGTTTGATTGCCATTGGCTGTACAATAGGAACTAATGCCATGTAAGAATATGCAGCAACTGCAATAGGACCTACGTACTCAGATTTCAATACTTGAGATACAAGAATTGCTGTTGGACCATCAGCTGCACCGATTGTACCAATAGCTGCAGCATCTTTGATATCAAATCCTAAGAAAGCTGCAAGTAAAATGGCCGCGAAAATACCAAACTGTGCACCTGCACCAAACAGGAACATGGATGGTTGTGAAAGCAACGGACCAAAGTCAATCATTGCACCAATACCGATAAACAACAGAATCGGCATCGCTTCTGACGCTTCAATCCCTACATTAAATAACCATTCGATAATACCCCGGGCTTCAACTCCGCCTACCACTTGATTTAATACACCTGACAATGGCAAGTTTACAAGAATTGCACCAAAGCCCATTGGAAGTAACAAGGATGGTTCGTACTCTTTCTTAATTGCAAGCCAGATTAAAATGATTCCGACTGCAAACATAACTAAGTTCTTCCATCCGCCTTCAGCTAAGAAAAGTGCTCTTACACCTTCTAATAAGTAATCCATATGATTTCCTCCTAAATATTTACTATTTCATGTAAATACTAACATAAATATTTCTCTAAAACCATAATCAAAATCATATCTTTGCCATACTTTAATTTGCTGTTCATTTCAGCCTCAGAAATTAGTTGGATTTTTGGTATTATTTTACTTATTAAAATGGTATTATATAATTAGATAAAAGGAAAGGAGTAAAATGATGAAAGTTGTAGTATCAATCGATTCATTAAAAGGCAGTTTGTCTTCTCTTGAAGCAGGAAATGCAATCAAGGAAGGGATTTTGAAAGCAATTCCAGAAGCAGAAGTTGTTGTACGTCCTCTTGCTGATGGCGGAGAAGGAACTGTGGAAGCACTTGCTCTTGGTATGGGCGGAAAATTGGAAGGTGTAGAAGTAACTGGACCTTTGGGGAGCAAAGTGGCTTGTACATACGGGATTTTGGAAGAGAGCAAAACAGCAATTATGGAAATGTCTGGTGCAGCTGGTATCACTTTAGTTTCAGAAGCAGATAGGAATCCTCTTTACACAACAACTTATGGTGTTGGCGAAGTGATGAAAGATGCTATCGGAAAAGGCTGTCGTCACTTTATTGTAGGAATTGGCGGAAGTGCAACGAATGACGGCGGTATTGGTATGCTTCAGGCACTTGGATTCGGTATGCTTGATAAGGACGGCAATCAGGTACCATTTGGAGCAAGAGGCTTAAAAGAAATTGTGACGATCACAGATGAAAATGTAATTCCAGAGTTGAAAGAATGCAGTTTCCGTGTGGCTTGTGATGTAACAAATCCTTTGTGCGGAGAAGCTGGTGCCAGTGCAGTTTATGGACCTCAGAAAGGTGCAACACCTGAGATGGTAAAAGATATGGATCAGTGGCTTGGGGCTTACGCAAAGCTCACTGCTGAAAAATATGAAAAAGCAAACGCGGAGCATCCGGGCACGGGAGCGGCAGGAGGTATGGGATTTGCATTCCTTGCATACACAAATGCAGTATTAGAATCCGGAATTAAGATTATTCTGGAAGAAACCAAATTAGAAGAGTATGTAAAAGATGCTGATATTGTAGTAACCGGCGAAGGAAGACTGGATGGTCAGACCGTATACGGAAAAGCTCCTATTGGAGTTGCGAAAATTGCGAAAAAGTTTGACAAACCAGTATTGGCATTTTCCGGTGCGGTTACAAAAGATGCGGTGGCTTGTAATGAACATGGTATTGATGCTTTTTTCCCAATCCTTCGCGGAGTACAGACTCTTCAGGAAGCGATGGTTACGGAAAATGCAAGATACAACATGATTTCAACAGTAGAACAAGTATTTCGATTGATTAACATAAAAGGAGTTTAAGATATGACTTATGAATTTACAACACTCGGTGCGATTGTCGGTCTGGTAATTGCCATCGTTTTAATTATTAAAAAAGTACAGCCCGCATACAGCCTTATCATCGGAGCTTTAATCGGTGGTATCGTTGGCGGCGGTGGTCTGGTTACAACGGTAGATACAATGGTAAGCGGTGCGCAAAGCATGATGTCTTCCGTGCTTCGTATTATGACTTCTGGTGTTCTTGCCGGTGCACTGATTAAGACGGGTTCAGCAGAAAAGATTGCAGAAACCATCATTGAAAAGCTTGGCGAAAAAAAGGCAATTATCGCA
Organism: Tyzzerella sp.; assembly: GCA_017472665.1. Taxonomy (GTDB): domain Bacteria; phylum Bacillota; class Clostridia; order Lachnospirales; family Lachnospiraceae; genus Faecalimonas. Next base: position 200,041 of record JAFUOS010000001.1, read on the forward strand.
ATTGCCATCGCTACAATGATTATCTGTGCAGTAGGTGTATTTATTGATATCTCTGTAATCACAGTGGCTCCAATTGCAATCGCAATCGGAAGAAAAGCCGGATTATCCAAGAGTAGTATTCTTCTTGCTATGATTGGTGGAGGAAAAGCTGGTAACATCATTTCTCCAAACCCGAATACGATCGCTGCATCCGAAGCATTTGGTGTAGATTTAACAGCATTGATGATGAAAAATATCATTCCTGCAATTGCAGCACTTATTGTAACAGTGATTCTTGCATCTATACTTTCTAAGAAAGCAAATGATGTTATCGAGACAGCAGAGAAAAGCGAGGAAGACAAGAATGTTTTACCAAGTTTCCTTGCGGCTTTCAGTGGCCCGGCAGTGGTTATCATTTTATTGGCGCTTCGTCCAATCGCAGGTATCAGCATTGACCCATTAATTGCACTTCCTGTAGGTGGGCTTGTATGTGTACTTGTTACAGGCAATGCAAAATCTACCATCTCGATTGCAGAGTTTGGTTTAAACAAAGTTATCGGTGTGTCTATCCTCTTAATCGGTACAGGTACAATCGCTGGAATTATCAAGGCATCTGCCCTTCAGTATGATGTCATCAAAATTATCGAAGCAATGAACATGCCTGCATTTGTTCTTGCACCAATTTCTGGTATTTTAATGGCGGCAGCATCGGCTTCCACAACAGCAGGTACAACGATTGCTTCTCAAACCTTTGGTTCTATCTTATTAGAACAGGGCGTACCAGCATTATCGGCAGGAGCAATGGTTCATGCAGGAGCTACGGTCCTTGACTCCCTTCCACATGGTTCTTTCTTCCATGCAACAGGTGGTTCTGTAAATATGAGTATTAGTGACAGAATGAAATTAATTCCATTCGAAGCAATTATTGGTTTGACAAGTACAATTGTTGCAATTATTTGTTATTTGATATAAAATGCACTTTTGGAAAGAAATAGTACGAAAAGAAAACAAGAGAGGAATGAGTAAATGAAAAAAATATGGATTACAGGTGCAGAAGGCCATATTGGCTCAGCCCTAATCGATTTACTAGACTGCATGGAATATCACATTCTGGCAACCGATATCAACGAAGTAGATATCACAGACTTAGAAGAAGTTCAGCAATACATGCGCGTAAACCGTCCAGACGTTGTCATCAACTGCGCAAGTCTCACAGATGTAGAATACTGTGCAACACACCGAGATGAGGCATATAAAGTAAATGCCATCGGTGTAAGAAATATTGCATTAGCAGCAAATGAGGTTCGTGCGAAAGTGATTCAGATGTCGACAGATGATGTGTTTGATCTGGAATCTGACGTTCCTTATAACGAATTTGATGCAACCCATCCAAAGACGATTTATGGAAAATCAAAAGAGGCCGGAGAAAAGTTCCTGACCCAGCTTTTGAATCGCTTTGTCATTATCCGAAGTTCCTGGATTTATGGAATTGGCAGAGATTTCGTAGATGATGTATTAGGAAATGTTGGAAAATTAGATGTGATGAAAGTTCCAAATAATCGCTATGCAGTACCGACAAGTGCCAAAGAATTGGCAAAAGTGATTGCATATTTTATCGACAATGATGCCTTTGGATTGTACCATGTGGTTTGTCAGGGAAGTTGCAGCAGATATGAGTTTGCAAAAGCGATTCTGGAATACGCAGGCAAAGCAGGCCAAATGGAAATACATCCTATTTTATCGAAAGATGACTTGCGTCCAGCCTATTCCGTTTTGGATAATATGATGATGCGATTGACTGGTATGGAAGAGCCGAAAGAATGGAAAGCGGCATTGAAAGAATACTTGGATGAAACAGGAGGACAAGAATAATGGCGGAAAATAAGAAAAAGAAAACAATGGGTCTGTCTACCAAAATATTTATAGCGTTATTGGCAGGCGCATTGCTTGGTGTCGGAATTCACTATTTTCTACCGGAAGGATACGTGAGAGATACAATTATTATTGAAGGTGTGTTCTATGTAGTAGGACAAGGCTTCATTCGTTTAATGCAGATGTTGGTAGTTCCGCTGGTATTCTGCTCTTTAGTTTGTGGAAGTATGGCAATCGGTGACACGAAGACCCTTGGTAAAGTAGGGATTAAAACAGTTCTTTTTTACCTGTTTACGACTGCTTTGGCTGTTATCATCGCATTAAGTGTTGCTTATTTAATCAATCCTGGAATTGGACTCGATATGGATGCAGTACAGACAACGGAGATTAGCACGACGGCAGAAAGTACCAGTATGGTAGATACGTTGCTGAACATCATCCCTAAGAATCCGATTGAATCTATGGCAACTGGAGATATGCTCCCGATTATTGTATTTTCTTTATTTGTTGGAATTATGCTGGCAAAGCTGGGAAGCAAGGCATCTACTGTAGCTAACTTCTTTAGCGAATTTAATGATGTTATGATGGAAATGACAATGGCAATTATGAAAATTGCGCCAATCGGTGTATTTTGCTTGATTGCCCGTACATTTGCAAATTTAGGATTTTCAGCATTTAAACCAATGATTAAATATATGGGAAGCGTAACTTTTGCATTGATTATCCAGTGTTTTGTGATTTATCAGATTTTACTGTTTGTTTTCACCAGATTAAATCCGATGAAATTCATCAAGAAATTTGCACCAGTTATGGGATTTGCATTTTCTACAGCGACTTCCAATGCAACGATTCCAATGTCAATTGATACCTTACATAAGAAAATGGGTGTGTCAAAACAGATTTCATCTTTTACCATTCCATTAGGAGCTACGGTAAATATGGATGGAACATCTATTATGCAAGGTGTGGCGGTTGTCTTTATCGCTCAGGCGTATGGCATTGAACTGACACCTGCTAACTTGGCAACGGTTGTAGTAACGGCTACATTGGCATCAATTGGTACAGCAGGGGTTCCAAGTGTTGGTTTGGTTACTTTGTCTATGGTACTTGCTTCTGTTGGTCTTCCGATAGAAGGAATCGCGTTGATTATGGGTATTGACAGAATTCTGGATATGATGCGTACAGCAGTTAACATTACTGGTGATGCTGTTTGTACAACGATTGTTGCGCATCAGGAAAAAGTGTTGGATCGTGAAGTATTTAATAAGGAATAATAATCATTGATTCACTTCATATTATTTGTGAGGTGATATCGTGAAAGATAAAAAAGAGAAACAAGACCAAGCGAAATTCAATAGTATTACGCAAAAAACGAAACCTGAAAATCAGAATCAGCACCACAATGTAAAAAAAGAAGGCGTTGATGCAGATAGAAGACAGGTATGACAAGCAGATAGGTGGTTGCCTATCTGCTTCGTTTATTTTTGTGCCTTGGAGAAAGTCCCAGCGGAGGTTTCTAAGAAGTTCTTTACAAATTGCACTTCATAAAAAACAGAGCACACTCTAGACAAATCCCAAATATTCAAGTAGAATAGAGAATATATCTAAAAATAGAAAATATTAGAAATCCGCTTTTCCAAACGAGAAGCAAAAGATAAAAGAAAAGGAGATGTGAGGAATGAGTAATCATACAGAAATCAGATGGCATGGCCGCGGTGGTCAAGGTGCCAAAACAGCTGCATTATTATTAGCAGACGTTGCATTCCAGACAGGAAAATACGTACAAGGCTTCCCAGAATACGGCCCAGAACGTATGGGTGCACCGATTACAGCTTATAATCGTATCAGCGACAAACCAATCCGTGTACATTCCAATATCTATGATCCACAATACGTCGTAGTTGTAGATGAATCTTTGTTGGAAACAGTAGACGTTACAAAAGGATTGAAAAAAGACGGTGCAATTTTAATTAATACAGAGCGTTCAAAAGAAGAAATTATCCCACATTTAAAAGGATATGAAGGAAAAGTGTACACCATCGATGCGCATAAAGTATCTATGGCAACGATGGGGAAATATTTCCCAAACACACCACTTCTTGCAGCAATCGTAAAAGTGGCAGACATCATGGACGAAGAAACATTCTTGCGTGAAATGGAAAGCTCATTTAAACACAAATTTGCCAGCAAGCCAGAAGTGATCGACGGTAACATGGCAGCACTCAAGATGGCAATGCAGGAGGTGCGATAATGAAAACAGATATCACAAAATTAGGCGTAAAAACAAAATGGCAGGATTTAACAGAAGGTATGATCGTTGCCGGAGCAGGCACATCAAAAGACTTTAACACAGGCGAATGGTCTTCTGTAAAGCCACAATTTATCGAAGACAAATGCAAACAATGTTTATTATGTGTACCAGTATGTCCAGACAGCTGTATCCCAGTAAAAGACATGAAACGTGGTGCATTTGATTTAGGACACTGCAAAGGATGCGGCATTTGCGTAAAATCATGTCCATTCGGTGCAATTACAATGGAAGGGGTGAAATAATATGGGAAAAAGAGAACGTTTATCGGGAAATGAAGCAGTTGCAATCGCGCTCCGACAAATTAATCCAGACGTATTCCCTGCATTTCCTATTACACCATCTACAGAGATTCCACAGTACTTTGCGACCTTCGTAGCAAACGGACAGGTAGATACAGAATTTATCACAGTAGAAAGCGAGCACAGTTCCATGAGTGCTACTATCGGTGCTTCGGCAGCAGGCGCAAGAGCGCTTACAGCGACATCTTCTTGCGGTCTCGCTTACATGTGGGAAGAATTATACATAGCAGCTTCCAACCGTTTACCATTAGCATTGGCACTTGTCAACCGTGCATTGTCTGGTCCTATCAACATCAACTGTGACCACTCAGACAGTATGGGTGCAAGAGACGCAGGATGGATTCAGATTTATGCAGAAAATAATCAGGAAGCATACGACAACATGGTGCAGGCTTACCGCATCTCAGAACACAAAGATGTACGCCTTCCAATCATGATTTGCCAGGATGGTTTCATCACAAGCCATGCAGTAGAAAATATCGAGTTATTAGACGATGCAGATGTTAAGAACTTCGTTGGTGAATACGAACCAGAAAACTACTTATTAAATCCAGAGCAGCCAATGGCAGTCGGTCCATATGCGATTTCAGATTATTATATGGAAGCAAAACGTAACCAAGCCGAAGGTATGAAAAATGCAGTAGCAGTTGTAAAAGACGTTGCAAAAGAATTTGCACAAATCTCTGGCAGAGAATACGGCTTATTTGAAGAATACTGCATGGAAGAGGCAGAAAGAGCAGTTGTTATCATCGGTTCAGCAGCAGGTACAACAAAAGATGCTATCGATGCATTACGTGCAAAAGGTGAAAAAGTAGGTTTAATTAAGATTCGTTTATACCGTCCATTCCCAGCAGAGGAGCTTGCAGAAACTCTAAAAAATGTAAAAGCAGTTGCAATTATGGACAGGGCAGAAGGATATACAAACCACGGCGGACCTTTAGGAGCTGATGTGATGTCAGCACTGTTCCGTGCACGCTCACAAGCACTCGCTGTAAACTACGTTTACGGTCTCGGTGGACGTGACGTACGCGTGGAAGATATGGAAAGCGTATTTGAAGACTTAAAACAAATCGTAGCAGATGGCGATGCAGGTGAAACCTATCGTTATCTTGGAATCAGAGAGTAGGAGGAAACGTAAGATGGCATATAACTTTAAAGAAACCATGAATAAGCCGGAACGTCTTGCTCCGGGTCATAGAATGTGTGCCGGTTGTGGCGGTACGATTGCAGTAAGAAACGTGCTTCGCGGACTTCATGAAGGAGATAAAGCCGTAATCGGTAATGCGACAGGATGTCTGGAAGTATCTACATTTACATACCCATACACAGCATGGGAAGACAGCTACATTCACAATGCATTTGAAAATGCAGGAGCTACCATGTCTGGTGTAGAAGGTGCTTACAATGCATTAAAGAGAAAAGGAAAATTAGACGAAACATACAAGTTCATTACATTTGGTGGTGACGGTGGTACATACGATATCGGTTTCCAATCACTTTCAGGTGCGATGGAACGTAACCACGACATGGTATATGTATGTTACGACAATGGTGCTTACATGAACACTGGCATCCAACGTTCTTCTGCAACACCAATGTATGCAGATACAACGACTACACCAGTTGGAAGCGAAAGTAATGGTAAGATGCAGAACAGAAAAGATTTGGCTGCAATCATTGCTTCCCATGATATTCCATATGTAGCTCAGACAACATTTGTACAAAACTTTAAAGATTTACATATTAAATCTGAAAAGGCAATTTACACACCAGGTGCTGCGTTCCTTAATATCATGGCTCCATGTCCACGTGGATGGAGATACAATGCACCAGATATTATGGAAATCTGTAAGTTGGGTGTGGAAACATGCTATTGGCCATTGTTTGAGGTGGTAGAAGGAAAATGGATTCTGAACTACGAGCCAAAGAAGAAACTTCCAGTGGAAGAGTTCTTAAGCAAACAGGGTAGATTTAAACATTTATTTAAACCGGGAAATGAACATCTTATCGAGGAATTCCAGAAGGAAGTAGATAGAAGATGGGAAGAACTGTTGTTTAAGTGTTCGAAATAAAAATAGCGAATAGTAATAAGAGACTATCGTGACAGATAGCCTCTTATTTTTTTGCGCCCAAACGCTCCGCAAAATCAATTAGCATAGTCAAATCCTCTTTTGACAGCATCCGTGCCAATTCCGTAAGTCTATGAACCAATTGAGGTTCTTCCAACTCCGTATCAAAAAACTCTTTTGGAGTCACGCCAAGATATTCACAAATATAAAGAAACTCGGACAGAGATGGCAATGCTCGTCCGGAAGAGATACTCTGGACGTAACTTTTGCTGTGGCCTAAGTCTAAACTCATCTTATATTCTGAGATACCCTGTTTGGTGCGGAGAATGGAAATACGGTCTCTGATAAACTGATCATGCATATTTTTTCACCTCACTACACCATAGCATATACCGATACAATCGGTAATCATCACGATTAAAGTACCGATTTAAATTGACATATACCGAATTGAGCGGTATAATAAAACCGAAATAAGATAGCAAGTATCATTACGACTATGAGAATGCGTGATTTCAAAGATGAGGTTTGATAATTTGCTTGTGTCATGCATTTGATTTAGTTCGCGGAACAACATTTGCGTGGTCTAAAGACGAGATAAATGTTGGTTTTAATGAGTAAATTATCTAAAAGGTGAGGAACTATCGTGAAAAAAGTATTGAATATTATAAAAAGTATTTTGGTGTGGGGAATTGCATTGCTGGCAATTGGCATGATGATTTTTACAATCGTCTCCGTCACTACATTTAATAGAAATGACCGCCAGTTGTTTGGATACCGAGCGTATATTGCTTTATCTGATTCCATGAGTAAGACGGATTTCAATGCAGGAGATTTGGTGCTTGTTAAGGAAACGGATCCTTCTACTTTGAAAGAAGGAGATATTATTTCCTATATCTCTCAGAATACAGAGAATTATGGGGAAGTGGTTACCCATAAGATTCGTAGTCTTACAACGGACGCGAATGGAGAACCAGGTTTTATTACTTACGGTACAACAACTGATGCAGATGACGAAACGATAGTTACATATCCTTTTGTATTGGGAAAATATCAGAAACATATTCCGAAAATAGGAACGTTCTTTCAGTTTTTGAAGACGACACAAGGGTATTTTGTGTGCATTTTCATTCCGTTTATGCTGCTCATTCTTTACCAAGGGCTGAATTGTATTCGATTGTTCCGGAGATATAAGAAGGAGCAGATGGAAGAGATGGAAGCAGAAAGAGCGAAGATTGAGGAAGAGCGTGCAGAAAGTGCGAAGATGATGGAGGAACTCATGGCACTGAAAGCACAGCTTGAAAATCAAAAGGGCGAAGTTTCGGAACCAGCACAGGAAAAAACAGACAGTGGAGAGACCACGGAAGAAGGTGGCGAATAATATGAAAAAGAAAGACGTGCTTAGAAAAATAGGGGACGTTGTTTCAACGTTATTTGTCGTTTTTACTGTATTTTGTGCTGTATTCCTAATGGGTTCCAGGCTCATGGGGTATCGCGTGTTCAACGTGATCTCGGGCAGTATGGAGCCGATGTACAGCGTAGGCGACCTTATTTATGTAAAAGAGGTAAATCCTTACGATATTGAAGTGGGAACACCTATCACCTTTGTCCTGAATGAAGATTTGGTGGTTGCGACCCATATGGTAGTCGAAGTGGACGAAGAAAATCAGCATTTTTATACACAGGGACTTGCAAACGATACACCAGATTCTGTCCCAGTACATTTTAATAATGTAATAGGAGTTCCGAAGTTTGGTATTCCACTGCTTGGATATGTATCTGATTTTATTCAAAATCCGCCGGGAATGTACATAACGCTTGCGGTTGGTGCGGTACTAATAGCAGCAGTCTTTCTGCCGGATATCATAGGACAAATGAAAAAGAGGGAAAAAGAGGAGGTGTCTCAATGAAAAAGAAACTTGTAGTGACGTCTTTAGTGATTGCATTGATTGCGATTGCGGTAGGAGGAACACTTGCTTACTTCATGGATTCAGACGAAGTGACTAATACGTTCACAATTGGAAGCGTGGAGATCGAGCAGATTGAGCAACAACGCAAAATTGTAGCTGATGCGTTTACAAGTGAACTGGAAGCTTTTCAAAATGACAAACAGTTGATTCCGGTTATCCGCAATGACAACGCGAAGAACGACAAGAATTTTCAAGATAAGATTGTGACTGTGAAAAATATAGGAAAGAATGATGCATATGTGCAAACATATGTGGCAGTTCCAGAGGTGCTAATTGATGCCAATGTACTTCGTATTTATGGAGGTACACAAGGTGGCTGGGCGACACCGGTAGAAGTTGGAACGGTAGAAGAAAGTGCAATTGTTGATGGCAGCACTTCGACTGTAAAATATGCAGTTTTTAAATATGTATATAATAGCAAACTTGCAGTAGGAGCGACTACTACTCCTGTAATTGAGGGCGTTTACATAACGCAGGAAGCAGATATGGACGTTGCATATGATGCAAATGGAAATGCAACATCAGCTCAGTTTATGATGGAAGGAAAAGTAGTAGTAGGATTTGATGCAACACAAAAAATCAATGTTTATGTTGCGTCACAGGCAATTCAAGAAAGAGGCTTTGCCAATGCAACTACCGCATTAGCAAATTTCAAAGCACATCCATGGGCTGAATAGGAACTGTGGTTTTGGATTCGTGGTTGCTATTTGGAATTCCAGTAACCATGATTTTAAAATAAATATTATGAGGGAAGGAGGAAAACGACATGAAAATGAACAAAAAGAAGGTGCTTGTAACAGCTTTAGCAGCGAGTTTAATCGCGATTCTCTCACTTGGAACATTGGCTTGGTTTAATGCAAAGGATGAAATAACAAATACATTTAAGGTGGCTGACAGTGACGGAGATGGAACTCCGGATTTCAGCGTAGATGTTTGGGAGAACGATTCTGCAAATCCAACAGTAAAAGACCAAGATGGTGTTACTTATGAAGAGATTGCTCCTGGCGATGTTCTTGCAAAAAATCCAACTGTAGAAAACACAGGTGATTACGATCAATGGATTCGTGTGTATGTTACGTTTGATGAATTTTCAACAATCGAAGCTGCATGCCAGAGAGTTAGAATTACAAGTGACTTAAGAACATGGCTTGATGTAGACGACACTGCATGGGCTGCTGATAACAATGCTACTAAGGTAGAAAACAACACAGTTACATATGTGTACTACTACAACTACAAACTTGCAAAAGATGAAACTGCAGTTCTGTTTAACAATGTTTCTATCCCAAAAGAGTTCGAACAAGAGGATATGAGATACGTTAGCGACAACTTTACAATCAAAGTGAAGGCAGAAGCAATTCAAGCTGACAACAATGGACAGACTGCTCAGAATGGATTTGCAAACTGGACATATTAATTTTTGTTGAAAAAATGAAAAAATTAAATTCATATGGGAGGAATAAACAATGAATAATAAAAAAAGTACAAAGCGTACTCTTGTTTCAAGCGTATTAAGTTTGATGCTTTGTATAGCAATGCTTATTGGAACAACGTTTGCGTGGTTTACAGACACAGCAACTTCTGCAGGGAACAAGATTCAAGCGGGTTCGTTAAAAATTGATTTAGAACTGCTTGATAAGACAACTGGTCAGTGGAATTCTGTAAAAGAAAGTCAAAGTCCTATTTTCACTGATGACATTATTTGGGAACCAGGATACACAGATGTCAAAATTCTCAAAGTTGAAAACGAGGGTAATTTGGCGTTGAAATGGTATGCAAAGTTTGTTTCGAATTTCGAATTGACCGCATTAGCAAATGTGATTGATGTATACGTGTGTCCAAGCGAAACAGAGGAGCTTAGTTATCCGGAAGACCGTAATCTTGAGGGGTATACTAAAGCGGGTACCTTGAAAGATTTTGTTAATTCTATCAGTAATACTACTCATGGAATTCTTTTGCCTGAGAAATCAGCTTATCTGGGAATTGCATTGAAAATGCAAGAAAGTGCTGGAAATGAGTATCAAAATATGAACCTGGGTGGAGCATTTGATATTCAGATTTTTGCAACACAGTATACTAGTGAGAAGGATTCATTCGGTCCTGACTATGACAAAGCGGCTCCATGGACTGGTTCTGTTGACACCAGTTGGTATAACACTGCAGATACAGAATTTGTTCTAACTTCCGCTGAAGAATTGGCTGGTTTAGCTCAATTGGTTAACAACAGTACCGATACATTTAAGGGAAAAACAGTAAAACTTGGTGCTGATATTGATTTGAATGATATTCCATGGACACCAATTGGTAATAGTTCAAATGGTTGGAATAGTAAATTTAATGGAACATTTAATGGAACTGGTTATACTATTTCTAATCTTTATATAACAGGTGAGAAAGGTCTTGGATTATTTGGTTATGTAGGAAATGCTGCTCACATCGAGGGCGTGACCATTGATGGAGCTTATGTTTCAGGCTATGACTATGTTGGTGCTGTAATGGGTACAGGTTACTTGGCGGCTAATTGCTTGCAGAACAACGTAGTTAAGAATGCAACTATCATTGCTACTCCATATTTGATGGCAGACGGAGTGACTTATGATGGTGGTGCAAAAGCTGGTGCGGTAGCTGGTTATGCGATTAACGGTGCTATTACAGGAAACAAAGCTATCAACTGTTCTATTACTGCTTACCGTGATCTTGGTGGTATTGTAGGTATGGCCGCTGGTGAGAATCGCAGCATTAAAGTTTCTGATAACTCTGTTGATGGCATTACTTTAACTTACCTCAGTGTTTCTAATTATGCAGATAACAAAGAGAATGAGAATATGGGCGATGTAGTTGGCCGTTATGATACAAGTAAGGTTACCGTAGACAATAATAGCAAAACTAACGTAACACGCAAAACAGACATTTATTACACTGTAGATAGTATTGATTATACGAAAAATATGGATACGGGAATCGTAACATTACTTAAGGTAACTTCTGACTATACGAGTGATTCTTTGGCGATTACTGAAGGAGTAAATGCTTTGGCAGGTGGTGCGTTTGCTTCTAACAGCACAATTAAAAAAGTGGTGATTCCAGCGTCGGTAACTGATTTTGGAGGAAATCTGAATGCAACAGGTACTGGAGCATCATCAGGCGCTTTCAAGGGCAATAATTCTGTTGAGACAGTGGTTTTAAGTGAAGGTATGACAGAGATTCCAGCAGCTGCTTTCAACCAAGCAAAAAAGATTACTTCTGTTAATATTCCTTCTACTGTAACAAAAATCGGTGTAGATGCCTTCAAATGTGTTACAATAGAGAATCTTGTGATTCCAGACAATGTCACTGAAATTGCATATGGTTCTTTTAGGGATATGTCAGAGTTGACTACTGTTACGATTGAAGGTAATCCTGTAATTGCAAACTATGCGTTCCGTAGCTGTCCAAAACTAGAAACAGTTTATATAAAAGGCGAGAATGTTACCTTTAGCGGAAAAGATGGACAGGTGTTTACGAATAATGACCACACCAACTTTGGTATCGTTAACGTTTATGTGGCAAATGAAAGTGTTAAGCAAGGGCTTCTTGACGCAACTAGCAACGATGCAAGACTTAACATTATGCTTTGTTCTTTTGTTTCTAATGCGAACGAATTGGCTACTGTAGCAGATGTGTTAGAAAAAGGGGGTAACGTTGTATTATCCACAGATGTAAATGGTGAAGCGATTGGAAATTCAGGTTACGGTAAAGCAGGGGTCGTTATTGTAAATGGAGGAATCCTTGATGGTAATGGCAAAACACTGGATATTAGCGGTGCAAGTGGTACATGGGATTGTGCAGTAAATCCTAAGAGTGGTACAATTAAAAATTTGACGGTTACTGGTGCTTTCCGTGGTATTTTTATGAGCGGTGCTTCGGGTGATGTTGTCATTGACAATTGTGTTCTTGATGGATGTACGTATACATTTAACTCTGATGCTGGTAGCAAGGACTATTCAGTGACAATTAAGAACACAACTTTAAATGGTTGGACAAGTTTTTCTAATGTTCATAAGTCTGTAAATTTTATTAATTGCAAGTTTGGTGAAGGAAATGGATATGCTTTCTGTCGTCCTTATCAAGCAGTTACTTTTGAAAACTGTGCTTTTGAAGCTGGTTATGTGCTTGATATTTCTAAAACGACTGGTATTGTTCTAGATAATTGTACCATAGATGGTGTTTCTGTAACTTTGGAAAATATAGAAGATTTGATTGGTGGTAATGAGGATGCACATCTCGTTCCTACAAATGTAACTATTAAGTAATCTTGGTTTTTTAAGGCCATCCATCTTCTTCGGAAGATGGACGGCAATCAAAGGTCACAAGCCTATTGCGTCTTTTGATTACCGAACAAAATGAAACAAATCAAGAAAGGAGGAAGCAACATGGTAAAAACAAAATTAAAAATGCTTGCTATTTCAGTCATGGCAATTGCAATCACCTTATTATCGCAAGAGTCGCTGGCGTATTACTCAACCATCGGTCGAGCAACCAATGTTGTTACCTCCGGAAATATTAGTTTTGAGATTCACGAGAGAACCGACCAGGGAACAGAATTCCCAGAAGAAGGTGTTTACATTATGCCAGGCGACATTGTCAGCAAGCAAGTAAGTATTGAAAACATTTGTGAACATCCATTTTATATTCGTGTGAAGATTCTATACGATATTGATTCAAAAGAACTTCCATCAGAAGAATGTTTCGCATTGAATATCAATAGAAACGATTGGATTGAGCACGATGGTTGGTTTTATTACAACGGTATCGTAAATCCAGGTGAGACGACACCGCTTATTTTCTCGGAAGTAGAGATTATAGGTGAAAAAGTAGACAATGCTTATCTCGGAAAAACACTCACGCTGACAGTAAAAGCACATGCTGTACAAAGTGAACATAATCCAGTAGAAAATCCATGGGAAGCTTCAGGCTGGCCAGAGGAATAGGAGGCGTGGAAGATGAAAAGATTTTTAACACTGTTATTTACGCTACTCCTAATGTTTGCTACATCTATTACAATTTTTGCGGCTGATGCAAATGTTTCTTATAGCGGTAACGCAGGCAAATTTATTTTCTCACCGGGAAGCGAATATTCACTGACGGATTTATTTCCGAACTTTAAAGATGTGATGCCAGGAGACAGTATTACACAGAAAATCACGGTGAGAAATGATGCGTCAAATAAGGTGAAGGTGAAAATTTATATGCGTTCTTTGGGCGCACGTGAAGATGGCAAGTCACCAGAGTTTCTGTCACAGATGAAGCTACGTGTAGAAAAAACTGGGGACAATGCAATGCCATATATGTTTGATGCGGCAGCAAATGAGACGGCTCAGCTTACAGATTGGGTTTGTCTTGGAACACTTTATTCGGGTGGAGAAGTAAATTTGAATGTGATTCTTGAGGTGCCGGTGGAGATGGATAATATCCACAGCAGTCAAATAGGATATTTGGATTGGGAATTTATGATTGAGGAATTTCCGATAGAGGATAGTGATCCACAAACTGGTGACAATTCAAATGCATATATATGGATGGTCATACTTGCTTTAAGCATTGTGGTATTCATTCTACTTATTTGGCGTAGAAGAACGAAGAAAGAGGAAAACGAAAGTATCTAAGTATTTTGAAGGAGGGATGAAGCGTGACTACAAGAAAAAAATCATATACAAAAATAGCTTTAACCCTTAGTGTATGTTTAGTGGTGATATGGGCACTACTTGGAACCGGTACAACGATAGCATGGTTTATGGATACAACACCAGTGGAGAAAAATACGTTTTTGATTGGTGAATTGGATTTAGTTGTTTCTCATAAACTGGAAGATGGCACATATGAAGAAATTCAATCGGATACAGAGGTGTTCGACGAAGAAGCCCTATATGAACCGGGGTATGTTCAAGTGGTGTACCTAAAAGTGGAAAATAAGGGAGATGTTCCGTTTGAATATAAACTGGCTGTGGACGTGAATGGTGTTACAGTGAGTGAGAGTGTTTTGGGAAATGATATTTATCTGCCAAATCACTTGAAATATGGCGTCTTGTTTGGTGCAGATGAGGCGGTACTTGCTCGGGAGACAGCAAAAGTGATTGCAGAAAAAGAGTTTCCAGGGGAAACATTGAATTATCCGCTTAATGTTTATTCAGAAAAAGACAGCGTGGTGGTGCGTCCAGAAGGCGTGCGTTATATAGCACTCATTGTTCGTATGCCGGAAGAAGTAGGAAATGTGGCGAACTATCGTGGCAATAAGCCGCCATCTGTAGAACTTGGCATTACGGTGCGAGCGGTACAGGAAGGTGTAGAGTAATAAATATTGAGACAGGAAAACGCAAACCTGTATATATTGTGACAGAAAGGCATAGACTAACAGATATTGAGATGGGAAGGAGGAGTGCTGCATGAAAAGATTGTATCAGGAGTATTTTCATATACCAGAAGACGGTAAGATACGAGAGAAAGTATTTATAAGCAGAGTTGTGGTGGCAGTTGTAGGGATACTTGTGTGGATGTCGGCAATGGGATTTACAGCGTATGCGTATTTTACTTGCAGTGTTACCTCTGGGAAAAATACAATTACGTCGGCAATGTATGCATTGGATATTACGGCGCCTGAAGGTGTACCCGAAGGAAGTGGAAGTTATACATTAGATAACTCGAAGGGAGCAGAAAATAAGGATTATCAATTTGTTTTGAAAAAATCAGATTCCGCAACTGCGTCTGTGGGGTACTGTAAGATTCAGGTTATTGGAGAAAAAGAAGAGATTTTTTATACAGGACCTATCGGGTCTGTCAAGGAAAGTGATGGTAGTGTTAAAGAGATAAAAGACCGCACAATTACTATAAGTATCCCAAATGGAAAGTGTGCGTCTGTAAAATTTATTGCAGAATGGGGCACATGTTCTCAAGAAACCATCAATGAAAACAAAAACAAAGTAAATCCTTCTTTCTCGATGACACAAAACGCTTCGGATATTTCAACGCAGTCATTGGATGAGGTTCCAAAGTCAACAAATTCACTGGAAGGAACATCTGGTAGTAAAACAACTGATGAAACTGTGAACGTACAAACAGATACTACAACTAATACACAGACAACATCAGGAGAAGATGTTATAGAGAACGATGAAAATAGTCAAGATACGGGCAATACAAAGATATCTGGTTCGACTGGTGAAAATGCTGGTAATGAAGATGACACGACAGTGTCAGATGATAATAAAACAGAATCAGAGTGATAACGAAAGGTGTGGGTCTCCATTTGTGATAGAGACTACACCTTTTTATTTGCGCTAATATTATTTATATAGATAAATAAAAAGTATCAATGATACCAAAAAGGCGATTGACAAAAGTCTAATATAAAGATACAATACTAGTATCAATGATACCGTTAGCGCTAGCACATTGTCTCATTTGGAAGGAGCGTGCAAAATGAGAAATACAATTTGTTTCGAATGTGGATCTAAGAATGACTATGAATTGCGTAAAACAAAAAGACAATATGAAGGAGAAGGGTACTGCTTTACTATGGATGTAGAAGTGCCATTTTGTAAAAAATGCGGAGCTCCAATAGTAATTGAAGAAATCGAAAGAGATATTGCAGAGCGTGCAAATGAAAAAATACGTGAAAGCAGAGGAATCATAAAAAAAGACGAAATAATTGCTATTTTGACTCAATATAATGTAAGTCAAAAGTTGTTGAGCAGATTACTAGGGTGGGGCGAAATTACATTGACTCGTTATATTAGTGGCGGATATACACCTAACGTATCTAATAGCGAAAAGTTGAAATCACTTAAGGACCCATATGTATTCCAAAAACTTGTGAATGATAATTTAGAAGCAGAAAAAGTGGATGCTAAAAATGCGACTTCTTTAAAAAAACTTCAAGTTAACATCAAAAGAGGGTTAGAAGACGTTGAAAACAAAAGCGGTAAAATTTATCAAATCGTGAATTGGTTTCTGTCTCAAACAACGGAGGAGAATCCTATTACACATTTGGCGTTGCAGAAAATCTTGTATTTTTCACAAAGCTGGAATATGGCTTGGAATCATAAGTGGCTGTTTGAAGATGAGTGTCAAGCATGGGTTCATGGTGCCGTGTATCGCAATATATATGATGAATTTAAAAAGTTCAAGTATATGCCATTACCTAAGGTAAATACAGACGTACGGCTTGCAGAAGAAGAGATAGAAGTCTTAGAATTTGTTAAGAAATACTATTTTGATGTGTATACTGCAAAATCGCTAGAGACGATTTGTCATTTAGAAGCACCATATAAGTTGGCAAGAAATGGTTATGAAAAAGGGGAAAACTGCGAAGAGATTATTCGAAAAGAAGATATTCAGGAATACTATGTTGGTATTGCAAAAAGATATGAGATTTCAAAAGAAAATCCAAATCGTGTGAAGGATTATTTGAGTGATTTGTTGAAGTATCTTTCTTGACTGGTACAAAAACTTGAAACATTTTTGAAATTCGTGAAAATACCACACAAAACAGTTTGAAATTTCGTGAAAAACCTAACGGATAAAATTGAAAAATTCGGGAATATATGATAATGTAAGAAATATAAGAGGTGAAGCAATATGGTATTTAAACGTAAAATATACGATAAAATGTTAGAGTGGAAACAAATTTCAAATGGACAGACTGCACTTTTAGTAGAGGGAGCCAGACGTATTGGAAAAAGTACGATTGTAGAAGCATTTGCGCAAAATGAATACGACGATTATATCATTTTGGATTTTGCAAAAGAGAACAAGGATATCAAACAGAATTTTGAAGATAATATTGGTGATCTAGACACTTTTTTTAGGAATCTTTTCTTGTTAAAAGGAAAGGTTATTCCCGAAAGAAAATCGGTTATTATATTTGACGAAGTACAACTTTTTCCATTAGCACGGCAGGCAATCAAATATTTGGTACAGGATGGACGTTTTGATTATATTGAAACTGGCTCCCTCATATCGATTAAGAAGAATGTCCAAAATATTTTGATTCCGTCTGAAGAATATAAACTAAAAATGTTTCCAATGGATTTTGAGGAATTTTTGTGGGCAAAAGATGATATGGTTACTGCGCCGGCCATAAGGGCTGCATATGAAAAACGCAAGGCGCTTGGGGATGCAATCCATCGTAAAATTATGCAGGTCTTTCGCACATACATGGTGGTTGGTGGAATGCCACAGGCAGTACAGGCATTTGTGGATGGTAAAAATTACAGAGAAATTGATTTTGTGAAACGAAATATTTTGTCTTTATATGAAGACGATTTGAGAAAGTACGATGAAGACAATCGAGAGAAGGCCTCTGTGATTTTTAAAACCATACCCGAACAGTTGGGAAATCATAACTCTCATTTTAAATTTTCACTGGTTGATAAGAATGCCCGATACAAGAATTATGTTGATGCAGTTAATTTTGTCGCAGAGTCTATGATGGGAAATGAGTGCATCAATGTAACGCTGCCGGAAGTATCGCTGGAAGCATATGCAGATCGAAGCAATTTTAAACTGTATATGGGTGATACCGGTTTGCTAATCACTCAAATTATGAAAAATAGTGACGAAACCGCAGAAGATATTTATAAATCTATCATTTTTGATAAATTGGGAATTAATCAAGGTATGATTATCGAAAATGTGGTTGCACAAATGTTAAGAGCCAGAGGATATGACTTGTATTTTCATGAATTTATGCAATGTGCAGAGGGGACAGACAAGGAAAAGAAATATGAAATTGATTTTCTGATTGTGAAGAAGAGAAAGATATGTCCAATTGAGGTGAAATCCTCCTCCTATAAAAATCACAAATCTTTTGATTTGTTTTCAAAAAAATATCCGATTAAATTGGAAGATAAATATATTATATATGCAAAAGATGTGCAATATGAGGATGGAATTACGTATATTCCATTTTATATGACGATGTGTTTGTAGAGGAAAAATGAGGTGAAATTATGTTCAACGAATTAACACAAAAAGACATAGACGATATGAAAGCAGAAGTAGAGCACCGCAAATGTGTCGTACGAAAAGAACTTTTAGAAGACGTAAAAACCGCCCGCGCCCATGGGGACCTCAGCGAAAATTTTGAATACAAAGCCGCAAAGCAGGCAAAAAATCAAAACGAAAGCAGAATCCGTTATTTAGAAAAAATGATAAGAACTGCTGTGGTTATTAGCGATGAGTCTAAAGCGGATGAAGTCGGACTGGGCAATGTAATCGAGCTGTACTTTGAAGATGATGACGAAATAGAAGAATTTAAGATCGTGACAACAGTCCGTGGAAATTCTCTCAAAAATTTGATTAGCACAGAGTCACCAATCGGAAAAGCCGTACTTGGTCATAAAGTCGGAGACCGCGTGTGGGTTGCGATCAACCAGAATGCTGGGTACTACGTGGAGATTAAGTCTATCAAAGAAGCAGATCCAAACGAAGAAGATCAATTGCGTAAATTTTAATAAATGAACCATAAAATATAAGTACCGCTAATAACTATTTAATCATAAATAAAATAGCCTAAGGTCTAGTAATTCAAGCAGACTTTAGGCTATAATTACTATGTGATACGCTCCGTGAGGATCGAAACTTTGCAATCGCACCTCGCGTAGGAGTTTTCAAAAAAACTCTGAATGAAAATATATTGTGACAAACAAAAGGAGAAGAACTTATGGAAATGTTATCAATCGCAAAAGAATTACAGGAAAATGCTTACCCAGGACGCGGCATCATCATTGGAAAGACTCCAGATGGAAAAAAAGCAGTTACTACATATTTCATCATGGGAAGAAGTGAAAACAGCAGAAACAGAGTATTTGTAGAAGACGGACAAGGCATTCGCACACAGGCTTTCGACCCATCAAAATTAACAGATCCAAGCTTGATCATTTACGCACCGGTTCGCGTTTTAGGAAATAAAACAATTGTAACAAATGGTGACCAGACAGATACGATTTACGAAGGTATGGACAAACAGCTCACATTTGAACAATCTTTAAGAAGCAGAGAGTTCGAGCCAGACGGACCAAACTACACACCTCGTATTTCAGGTGTCATGCACATCGAAAATGGAACATACAACTATGCAATGTCCATCTTAAAGAGCAACAATGGCAACCCAGATGCATGCAACCGCTACACATTTGCATATGAGAATCCAGTTGCAGGCGAAGGACATTTCATCCATACATACAAATGCGATGGAAATCCACTTCCAAGCTTTGAAGGGGAACCTAAATTAGTAGATATCATGGATGACATGGAAGCATTTACAGAACTGTTATGGAATAGCTTGAACGAAGACAACAAAGTATCTTTATTCGTTCGTTATATCGATATTGAAACAGGAAAATACGAAACAAAGATTGTAAATAAAAACAAATAGGAGAAAGTCGATGAAAGAATTAGAATTAAAATATGGATGTAACCCGAATCAAAAGCCATCTAAGATTTATATGAATGAAGGCGAGCTGCCAATCAAAGTTTTATGTGGAAAACCAGGATATATTAATTTCTTGGATGCATTCAATGGATGGCAGTTAGTAAAAGAATTGAAAAAAGCAACAGGACTTCCAGCTGCAACTTCTTTTAAACATGTTTCTCCAGCAGGAGCAGCAGTAGGTCTTCCATTAGATGAAACATTAGCGAAAATTTATTGGGTAGATGATTGCGGCGAATTGTCACCACTTGCATGTGCATACGCAAGAGCAAGAGGGGCAGATAGAATGTCTTCTTTCGGTGATTTCATTTCATTATCAGATGTTTGTGACGTTGCTACTGCAAAATTAATCAAACGTGAAGTTTCTGACGGGGTTATCGCTCCAGGTTATGAACCAGAAGCGTTGGAACTATTGAAACAAAAGAAAAAAGGCAACTATGCAGTTATCGAAATTGACCCAGATTACGAACCAGCTCCAATTGAGCACAAAGAGGTATTTGGCATCACATTCGAACAAGGAAGAAATGAGCTTGTAATCGATGACGAATTGTTGGCGAATGTTGTGACAGACAACAAAGAGATTCCAGAAGAAGCAAAGATTGACCTTGCAATCGCATTGATTACTTTGAAATATACACAGTCAAACTCTGTATGCTACGCAAAAGGCGGACAGGCAATTGGTATCGGTGCAGGACAGCAGTCACGTATCCACTGTACGCGTCTTGCAGGACAAAAAGCTGACAACTGGTGGTTACGTCAATCTCCACAAGTTTTAGGATTGCAGTTTGTAGATGGCATCGGAAGAGCTGACAGAGATAACTCCATTGATTTATACATTGGAGATGAGTACATGGATGTTCTTGCAGAAGGAACATGGCAGAACATTTTCAAAGTAAAACCAGAAGTATTTACAAGAGAAGAAAAACGTGCGTGGTTAGATAAATTGGAAAATGTAGCGCTTGGTTCAGATGCGTTCTTCCCATTTGGGGATAACATTGAAAGAGCTCATAAGAGTGGTGTGAAATATATTGCACAGCCAGGCGGTTCTGTTCGTGATGATAATGTAATTGCAACATGTAATAAATATGATATGGCGATGGCATTTACGGGTATTCGTTTGTTCCATCATTAAGATAAGGTAACATGCGTTAAGTAAGATACGGCCGTAGGAGTAATCCTAGGGCCGTTTTTTCGTGGCGATTTTCTGTATTGCAAAAAATTAATCTGCTATACCCGACGATTTTCGTGTGATGAGGGTATTTTTAAAGGATTTTTTGCTGTATAGAAAAATCATGGCGAAAATGGCATGGTTTTCATGGAAAATATCCGTTTTGCGGGTATAGGACATGAAAAAATCTGTATATACCCACGAAGTATGTGTTCTGCGCAATGACAGCAAAAAAGTGCTCTGCGCAATGACAGTAAAAAAAGTTGTACTTTGCAAACAATAAGTATATAATAATAAGAGTATGAAAAACGAAAGTGCAAAAATTTGGCTAACAAGTCAAATTAAGGGAGGAAAATTACGATGGGAAAATATTTTGGAACCGACGGTTTCCGCGGCGAAGCAAACGTAAATTTAACAGTAGAGCACGCATTTAAAGTAGGAAGATTTTTAGGATGGTACTTTGGCCAGGATCATAAAGCCAGAGTCGTAATCGGTAAAGATACAAGAAGAAGCAGTTATATGTTTGAAGATGCATTGTCAGCAGGGCTTACAGCTTCTGGCGCGGACGTATACCTTTTACATGTAACTACAACACCAAGCGTTTCCTATGTGACACGTACAGAAGATTTTGACTGTGGTATTATGATTTCCGC
This sequence comes from Tyzzerella sp., assembly GCA_017472665.1. GTDB lineage: Bacteria > Bacillota > Clostridia > Lachnospirales > Lachnospiraceae > Faecalimonas. Next base: position 221,829 of record JAFUOS010000001.1, read on the forward strand.
AAGTCATAACCCATTCTATGATAATGGTATCAAGCTTATTAATAAAAACGGTCACAAAATGGAAGCAGAAGTAGAAGCAAAAGTGGAAGCTTACATTGACGGAGAAAGTGCTGAAATTCCATATGCGACAAGAGAAAACATTGGACGCACCGTAGACTATGCAGCAGGAAGAAACCGTTACATCGGTCATTTGATTTCTATGGCTACACGTTCTTTTAAGGATAAGAGAGTTGGAATCGACTGTTCAAATGGCAGCGCATCATCGATTGCGAAAAGTGTATTTGATGCATTAGGTGCTAAGACATACGTAATCAACAGCGAACCAGATGGAACAAATATCAATAGAAACTGTGGTTCTACACATATCGAAGTGTTACAGGAATATGTAAAAGAAAAGAAATTAGATGTTGGTTTTGCTTACGATGGTGACGCAGACCGTTGTCTCGCAGTAGATGAAAATGGTAACCTGGTGGATGGAGACTTGATTCTCTACGTTTGCGGAAAATACTTAAAAGAACAAGGCAGATTAAATGGGGATACCATTGTCACAACGATTATGTCAAACATTGGCTTGTATAAAGCTTGTGATAAAGTTGGTTTGAAATACGAAAAAACTGCTGTAGGCGATAAATACGTTTATGAAAATATGCTGCAGAACAATTTTTCACTTGGTGGAGAACAATCAGGACACATCATCTTCAGCAAATATGCAACAACAGGTGATGGTATCTTAACATCATTATTACTGATGGAAGTTATGTTAGAGAAGAAACAGTCACTTGCTGCATTGACAGAAGAAGTAACAATCTTCCCACAATTATTAAAGAATGTGCGAGTTGCTGATAAGAAGACTGCAAGAGAGAATCCAGCAGTGGTAGCAGCTATCGCAAAAGTAACGGAAGAACTTGGCGATGATGGTCGTATTCTTGTTCGTGAGAGCGGTACTGAACCAGTGATTCGCGTTATGGTAGAAGCTACAACAGATGAACTTTGTGCGAAGTACGTAGATGGTGTGATTGATGTGATTCGCGCAGAAGGATTGATCGTAGAATAAAGTCATATTCCAATAAAAATCTGCGCATACTACCTCTGATAGGAGGAGAATAAATATGTATCGATATTTGCCAATTACAGACGTATACGCAAGAGAAATTTTAGATTCCCGGGGGAATCCTACGATAGAAGTGGAAGTACTGGCAGGAGAGAAAATTTGTGGGAGAGCAAGTGTACCGTCAGGGGCATCCACTGGGCAATTTGAAGCGGTGGAACTTAGAGATGGGGGAGAACGTTACCTGGGACTTGGTGTACAGAATGCGGTGGATCATGTGAATGCAAAAATCGCACCTGCGATTATTGGAATGAATGTATTTGAACAGACGGAAATCGATCAACTGATGATTCATTTGGATGGGACAAAGGATAAATCTAATTTGGGAGCAAATGCAATTTTAGGCGTGTCGATGGCAGTTGCCAGGACGGCTGCAAATGCACTTCAAATTCCCCTATATCGGTATCTTGGCGGACCAAGTGCAAAAAGGATGCCAGTTCCAATGATGAATATTTTGAACGGCGGAAAACATGCAGACAATACAGTTGATTTTCAAGAATTTATGATTATGCCAGTAGGAGCTTGCTGTTTTAAAGAAGCGCTTCGGATGTGTGCTGAAATTTATCATACTTTGAAAAAGATCTTGAAAGAGAAGGGTATGAGCACTGGTGTTGGTGATGAAGGCGGATTTGCACCGGATTTACCTGATGCGAAGTCTGTGTTAGAAATTATTGTGGAAGCAATTCAAAAAGCAGGGTATAAACCAGGGGAAGAAGTATGCATTGCGCTTGACGTTGCGGCAACGGAACTGTACGATAAAGAACGAAAAAGATACGTGTTTGAAGGCGAAGGAAAGATGCTGGGCAGCCAGGTGGAACGTTCCGTATTCGACATGATAGAATACTACAAAGAATTGTTGGAAGCGTTTCCGATTGTATCTATTGAAGACCCATTGGATGAGGAAGATTGGGAAGGCTGGGAAATGCTGACTGGCTGTGTTGGCAGTAAAGTGCAATTGGTCGGTGATGATTTATTTGTAACCAACAAAGAACGTTTGCAAAAAGGAGTTCAAAAGAAAGCAGCGAATGCAATTCTTGTAAAGGTAAATCAGATTGGAACATTGACAGAAGCGTTCGAGGCAATTGAGCTTGCAAAACAATCAGGATACAAGACAATTATTTCACACCGTTCGGGAGAAACAGAAGACAGCATCATTGCAGATATTGCGGTAGCGTTTCAGTCGGGGCAAATCAAAACAGGTGCGCCTTGCCGCTCAGAGCGTGTGGCGAAGTATAATCAGCTGCTCCGAGTAGAAGAACAGCTGGGAGATTATGCAGTTTATAAAAATCCGTTTGCGGCAAACTAACGCAAAATAACGGAATTTTAGTAAGAAATCCCAAAAGAAACACTTGCGGAGTACGGATACTTGTGTTAAAATACATGTGTTGTATACTCAGGAGGTGTAGAAATGGAAATCTTAAAAATCGTTCTTACAATTTTATTTGCTATAGACTGTATCGTTTTAACGGCACTTGTATTACTTCAAGAAGGAAAGTCAGCTGGCCTTGGGGCAATTGCAGGTGGAGCTGATACATTCTGGGGACAGAACAAAGGTCGTTCTAAGGAAGGAAAAATGGTATTAGTAACAAGAATTTCAGCAATTTTATTTCTTGTGCTTGCGATTGTTTTAAACTTAGGCATATTTGCATAGGTATAGTACGAAGTATATGAACGAAACACTCTTACCCAAAAAAGTAAGAGTGTTTTTTTTCGGAGTGATTCCAACGGATAACCAGGAGTTTCTATGTGAAAATTGGAGATACTATGTGGAAACTGAGAAAGGAAAGAATAGAATGGATTCGATATTTGAACAACGGAAAAAAATGATTTATGAGTTTATCTGCGACGAATTCTATGTGCCGATGAAATTAAAAGAACTTGCCATTCTATTGCAGGTTCCAAAGGAGCAGAGAAACGAGTTAAAGAAGGTAATGGATGCCCTAGAAGCAGAAGGAAAAGTGAGAGTTTCTGCGAAAGGGAAATATACGAAAAATGAAGATAAGCCGCTTATTGGCACATTTACGGCGCATGCGCGCGGATTTGGCTTTGTCACAATCGAAGGCGAAGTGGAAGATATTTTCATCGGAGAAGATGATATTAATGGTGCGTTTCACAATGACCAGGTAGAAGTCGTGATTAAAGCGACTCCCGCAGGAAAACGCAAAGAAGGAAAGATTGTAAGAGTCTTATCCCATGGAACAACAAGGCTTGTGGGATATTTTGAAAAGAACAAAAATTTTGGCTTTGTGATTCCGGACAATCAGAAATTTGTAAAAGATGTATTTGTGCCGTTGGAGCGTTCCAAAGGCGCGGTGACTGGGCACAAGGTTGTCGTAGAACTCACAAAATATGGTGGAGATAATAAGAAACCGGAAGGAAAAGTAATAGAGATTATCGGGCATGTCAACGACCCGGGAACCGATATTATGTCAATCGTGAAAGGCTATGACTTGCCGACTGCATTTCCAGAGAAGGTGCTAAATCAGGCGGAACGAGTTGCAAAGGATGTAAGTACGGCTGATATGGCAGGACGCATGGATATCCGTGATTGGCAGATGGTGACGATTGATGGGGAGGATGCGAAGGATTTGGATGATGCGATTACCATTTCCAGGGAAGGCGATGGTTATAAGCTGGGTGTGCATATTGCGGATGTGACAAATTATGTGCAGGAGAATAGCGCATTGGACCGCGAGGCTTATAAACGTGGAACAAGTGTGTATCTGGTGGACCGTGTGATTCCAATGCTCCCACATGCACTATCGAATGGGATTTGTTCTTTGAATCAAGGCGTGGATCGACTGGCATTGAGCTGCATTATGACAATTAATGCAAAAGGTGTTGTGGTCGACCATAAGATTGCGGAGACGGTTGTGCGCGTTGACAGGCGGATGACTTATACAAGTGTGAAGAAGATTCTGGAAGAAAAAGACGAGGAAGAAATCGCGAAGTATGAAGATTTCGTGCCCATGTTTGAACTCATGGAAGAACTGGCAGGCATTTTGCGTGCAAAGAGAAAACAGCGCGGCTCCATTGATTTTGATTTTCCGGAAACAAAGATGGTGCTTGATGCGGAAGGTCGTCCGATTGAAATTAAACCATATGATAGAAATGTAGCAACAAAGATTATCGAGGATTTCATGTTGCTTGCAAATGAAACGGTAGCGGAGGATTATTTTTGGCAAGAGATTCCATTTGTATATCGTACCCACGAGATTCCAGACGAGGATAAGATTAAGAAGCTAGCGACATTTATTCACAATTTTGGACATTCCATGCATATTGCAAATAAAGAAGTGCGTCCGAAAGAAATCCAAAAGCTGCTGACAAAAGTAGAGGGTACTAGTGAAGAAATGCTTATCAGTCGTTTGGCGCTGCGTTCCATGAAACAGGCGAAATATACGCCGGAAAATACAGGACATTTCGGATTGGCAGCTTCGTATTACTGTCATTTTACGTCGCCAATCAGACGTTACCCAGATTTGCAAATTCATCGTATTATTAAGGACAATCTTCGTGGTAGAATGAATGAGGAGCGTATCAAACATTATGATAGTATTTTGACAGAGGTTGCAAAGAATTCCAGTCAGCGGGAACGCTTGGCGGAAGAGGCAGAACGTGAGACTGTGAAACTCAAAAAAGTGGAATACATGGAAGAACATATTGGGGAAGAATTCGAGGGTGTTATTTCCAGTGTCACAAAATGGGGGATTTATGTCGAACTTCCGAATACGATTGAGGGATTAATTCACGTGACAAATATGTATGATGACCATTATAATTATATAGAGGAGAATTACGAGATGGTCGGCGAGCATACAGGAAAAACGTATAAGCTTGGTGAGACCGTGCAGGTTCGAGTGATTGGCACAGACTACTTACAGCGAACGATTGATTTTGAGTTTGCGTAAGGGTTTTGGTAAATGGAAAGGAAAATGAATCATGGCAAAGGAAACAGTAAAATTAGTTGCGAACAATAAAAAAGCATATCATGATTTCTTTATATTGGATACCTATGAGGCAGGGATTGCGCTTCACGGGACGGAAGTGAAGTCACTTCGTATGGGAAAATGCAGTATTAAAGAATCATTTATTCGCATTGAAAATGGAGAAGTATTCATTTACGGCATGCATGTCAGTCCATACGAAAAAGGGAATATTTTCAACAAAGATCCTTTGCGTGTGAAGAAGCTTTTGCTTCACAAGTCAGAGATTAACAAGCTGCTCGGAAAGATTAAAGAAAAGGGAATGTCCCTGGTTCCGCTTAAGGTGTATTTTAAGGGAAGCCTTGTGAAGGTGGAAATTGGGCTTGCAAAAGGTAAAAAGTTGTATGACAAGCGAGAGGATATTGCGAAGAAGGACCAGCAGCGCGAGGCGCAGAGAGATTTCAAAGTGCGGAATTTGGCTTAGAGGAGAGAAGGATTATGGTACCGAGAACGAAAGAAGAATTAAGAAAACTGGTGTCGGAGACGACGATTGAGATGTATGAAGAACTGACGCCACAACTGATTAAATTGATTGACGAGACGAAGCATGACGATAGTTTGACGGAAGCACAGAAGCAGGATGAGATAACGCTGCATATGCTGGGGTATACGAAGGCGTGTACAAACGAGATTATCATAGAAGTGCTTGGCGAAATACTTGGATTGGAATAAGAATTTAAAAAGGAAAAGCGCAAGATGTGTAGCAATTGGAAACGGCTATCTATCTTGCGCTTTTTGCTGTCATCGCATGAATTTTATAACAAATATTACTGCCTTTTGTGAAAATATCACAAATCAAAAGCTTCATTTTTGGACGTGGTTACGCGTTTAACCTATTGTATATTTCAAAAATATTGATTATGCTTAAAACAAGTCAAAAAGAGATATGAGGAATGAATGATGAAAGAAGATAGACCTAGAATTGTGGATATTGCAGAAGAATTGGGACTGAGCACAGCAACAGTATCGAATGTCATTCACGGGAAAACCAAGAGGATTTCGGACGAAACGGTGAAACGGGTTCAGGAAATGCTGGAAAAGAGAGGATATATTCCAAACATGGCCGGAATCTTACTGGCACAAAACAATTCCAGAATTGTCGGAGTGATTATCAACAATCATGAGAAATATGAAAACCATGTACTAGAGGATGCATTTATCTCAACCGCAGTCAATGCGCTGTCTTTAGAACTTGACAAGGCAGGATATTTCATGATGGTCAAAGTGACGACTGATTGGAATGAAGTGGTAAAAATCGCATCCATGTGGAACATGGAAGGACTGATTATGATTGGCTTTTGTGGGCAGGATTATCAGAAACTGCGGGAGCGTATGCATATTCCATTTGTCGTATATGACGGATATTTTCAAGAAACAGAGCGCATTTGTAATCTGGTGATAGATGATTATGATGGAGGATTTCAGGTAGGAGCCTATTTGAAAAGTATGGGACATAAGAAGGTGGTGTGTATTGCGGACAACTGTATTTGTATGGACAAAGAGCGGATGGATGGCTGCAAGGCTGCAATGACGGAGTGTCAAGTTGACTTCATGGAGATACCTAAGATAAAGGAAGAGCGAAGAAAAGTATTTCAGGAGCAATTTGAAAAAATAATGGAATATACGGCTGTTTTTGCAGTGTCAGATTTTTATGCGATGGAATTGATTCATTTCCTTCTGGAGCATGGAGTGAAGGTGCCCGAAGATATTTCGGTGGTTGGATTTGATGACAGTTCTTGGAGTGAAAAAATATATCCGGCGCTGACGACGGTAAGACAGGATTCGTCAGAGCGAGCAAAGCATGCGATTTTGATTTTGCAGGAATTAAAACGTGGGATTTACGACAAAACAACCGTAAAGTTTCCAGTATATCTGGTAGAGCGTGACAGCGTAAAACGACTTACATAGTAATGAAAGAATGTATGAGCAAATAGATGAAAGAATAAGTGAAAGAATAGGTGAAAAATGAAATGAATAGTCAGCAAAAATTTTATAAAACAGTAATTAAAATTGCCGTGCCAGTCACATTGCAATCACTTCTGCAATCTTCTTTTAGCGTAATTGACCAGCTGATGATCGGCAATCTTGGCAGCAACAGTATTGCAGGTGTCGGACTTGGAGGAAAATTTTCCTCATTATATTCCGTGCTTTTAGGGGCACTTGCAACAACTGCGGGCATTATGATTTCCCAGTATATGGGGCAAAAGGATGAAAAGGAAGTCAGCAGAAGCTTTTTTGCAAATCAGATTCTTGCGGTTGTTCTTGCGGGATTGTTTTGCGTGATATGTATTGGATTTCCAGATAAAATCATGTGGTTGTATACAAAGGATGAGGCGACTAGACAGGTTGCTGCAGAATATTTGTGTATTTTGGCACTTTCTTATTTTCCAATGGCGGTTAGTACGATTGTAGCCACATTGCTTCGGTGCATGGAGGCAGCTATGTTTCCATTGTACGCAAGTATTGGTGGTGCAATACTGAATACAGGGCTCAATTATTTGCTGATTTTCGGCAAGGGAGGATTCCCGAAATTAGGAGTAGCGGGTGCTGCAATTGCGTCTGTTATCTCTCAATTTGCGGTATGCATTTTAACGCTTTTCTTTTTTGTGAGACATTATAGAAAGCAAAATATGAAACTGACTTTTATCTGGAAGTTTACCAATGAAAGAAAGATGCAGTTCTTAGCTATTTTGTGTCCAATACTGGTTTGTGAATTTTTATGGAGCTTGGGAGAAAATGTTTATGCGGCAATCTATGGAAATATTGGAACGGATGCCTGTGCGGCTATGACGCTTACGGTGCCAATCCAGACATTGTTAATCGGTGCGTTAAGTGGACTTAGTCAGGCTGCGGGAATTATTATTGGTAAGTCGCTGGGCGGACAGAAGTATGAGAAAGCATACGAGGAGGCTAAGAAATTGATGATTTATGGTCTTTGCGGGTCTCTGATTTTATCGTTGTTATTAGTTGTGACAGGAAAATATTATGTGCAGATTTATCGGGTGGAGCCAGTGGTGAAGACATTTGCATATCAGCTTTTGGTGGTATTTGCTATCATCTCACCAGTCAAAGTGCAGAATATGATACTTGGAGGCGGAATTATACGAAGCGGTGGAAAGACGAAATATGTGATGTGGATTGATATTATTGGAACGTGGGTTTTCGGGGTGCCGCTGGGACTTTTGGGGGCATTTGTGTTGAAGCTGCAGATTCCGTATGTGTATTTTCTGCTTTCGCTGGAGGAGTGTGTACGATTAGCGATTTCGTTTGTGATTTTTAGAAGAAAGAGTTGGATGGAGAGTTTGGGATAGCGATTTGAATTATATATTGACTGAAAGTAAATTATGTGTTACAATAACTACAAATGAAACATATAAGTTTCTTTTTGAAAAATGTTGATTTAACTGTCGGTTTTGTGTATAATATAAGTAAGAAATTGATTGGATTTCTTATTGAGGCGTTTGTCGGAAGTGCCTGTCGCAAAAAAATCGAAGAAATTGTGAGGGGTTTGTCGGATGAACCTGTCATAAAAAACCGAAGAAATTAGCAAAAAAGAGACTTCAAAGTCTCTTTTTTTGATGGGAGAAAGATGATGAAGATACAGTATTGTTTTATAAAGAAGTCTTATTATGAGGACCATTCAGATTTTGTTAATATGTTAGATCCAGGAAATGCAGATAAGCAGTCAAAACGCACCCATATTGGTATCCTAATTAAAATAAACGACAATCATGTTTATATACCATTAAGAAATAACTTGGGTGAAGCTGTTAGGAAGTATGGGAAAATTGGGTTTCCAGTTCCGTCAAAGAATCGGCCAAATGCGGGGCTGGATTATCGATATGCATTGATTATAAATGATGAACAATATATTGAGTATCATACGGAAGAAAAAATACCAAATTCTCAAAGAAAAGTTATATCGGAAAATTATGTTGCCATTGAACGTGAGATGAATACATATATTAAAAGGTATATTAAGATTGCAAAAAAGAGACGAGTAGAGAAAGAACCGTTATTTCGCAAGTCTAGTTTAGTCAATTACCATCAAGAGTTGGGGATATAGGCGGGGAAATTTTACATAAGAAGGGTTTTGAAAGGAATAAAATGAGCGATTATATTGTAAAAGTAAACAAAGATTTGGAATTATTAATAGAAACAAAACAGAAGGACGTGCGACGCAGTGTGATAGAGCAGTACATACGTTGCCGTAAAGAAAAGCAAATGACGCAGACCGATGTGGCTAATATCCTTGGGACAAAACGTCCTAATATTACTAGATTTGAGAATGGATCGTATAATCCAACATTGGATTTTCTGGTAAAGGTGGCAGAAAGTATGGGAAAAGAAGTAGAAATCAAACTTGTGGATAAAAAAGGGGAGTGTTAAAGGATATATGGATGCAAACCATGTATGCCAATAAAAATAGAAGCCTTGCCACTTCGATAGATGATCAAGCCTCTATCGATACGCCCGAAGCGGAAAGCGGTACAGCTTCTAGATTCTTTGAAACACGGTGCAACATGAGATAGCAATCGTCCTTCTCAATGTAGCACAGTGTCGTCAAGTTCTTTATATTATTCTTATCTTGTTTCTGGCTCATCGTAATCTACACCTTGTGTGTCAACAGTTACAAGTTTCATCACCTGGTCTTCGAATGGTCTGTCTCTGAAATCAGTTGCTGTTTCTGCAATCTTATTTACAACATCCATACCTTCGATGATTTTACCAAATGCTGCATAAGAACCATCTAAGTGTGGAGAAGTTTGATGCATAATAAAGAACTGTGAGCCAGCTGAATCTGGATCCATTGCGCGGGCCATAGAAAGTACACCTGGTTCATGCTTTAAAGTATTTGGGAAGCCGTTTTGGAGAAATTCACCTTTGATTTGGTATCCTGGGCCGCCCATGCCTGTTCCTTCTGGGCATCCGCCTTGAATCATAAATCCGCGGATAACACGGTGGAAGATACGTCCGTTGTAGAATCCTTTTTTTACTAATGAGATAAAGTTGTTTACTGTATTTGGAGCGATTTCAGGGTATAATTCTGCCTTCATTACGTCTCCGTTTTCCATTTCAAATGTTACAATTGGATTTGCCATGATTAAATTTCCTTCTTTCTATTAAAATATCACTGTTCATATTTTATATTTAGAGGGGAAGTTTGTCAACAAGGCAGAAAATTTGGATTTGTTGAACTCTTTTAAAAGTTCACGAAAGAATGTCTGCCTATGACAAGCCTCGAAGCTCCGCTCTACCTTAGCTCATCCACGAATATGTAAGACTCCGAGGGAGTCGCCGTGTGGGGCTCGTCCCTCGCAGCCTAACATCTTCGGGATGTATCTTCGGAACGCTCCACTTACCTCGTCTTATCATAGGCAGACATTCTTTCTGAA
>JAFUOS010000015.1 GCA_017472665.1 Tyzzerella sp.
AAGATATATCCTGAAACGGAATTTAAGTGGAATTGACGGAGAATCCGTCGTGTAGCCGTTAGGTTGTGAGGTAGGAGTCCCTCACGACGACTAGCTCAGAGCCTTACGGATACTAGACTAGTCGGAGTCAATGGAGCATTGCAGCGAAGGATATATCTTAATTTCTTCGTCCGTCTATGAAATCAACAAATCCAAATTTTCCGCAATAAACAAGCCGCCACTATTTCAAAATAATGGCGGCTATATCCTACCGTTTTCCTTCAACCATTTCCTTCTCTCCCTATAATCCGGAAGCACTTTCTCCACTTCCGTCCAAAACCTTTTCGAGTGATTCATCTCCTTGCGATGGCACAATTCATGCACCACCACATAGTCCTGTATCTCTGGCGGCGTCTTCATAAGCATACAGTTGAAATTAAGATTCCCTTTACTGCTGCAGCTTCCCCAAAGCGTCTTTTGATTGCGAATCGTAATCCTGCCATATGTAACGCCCATAACATTTGCGAAATATGCGACTCTCTTTGGAAGCACCTCCATTGCCTTATCGGCCAATTCCCGTATCTGTTCTTCAGTAAGTCTCTCTCTACTATCTTGCTTAGCAGTTCTTGCCTTTTCTATGTGTTTCTCAATCCAATCAGCTTTATCATTTAAGAATCGTTGAATCTCTGAGTTCGGCATACGATATGGTGCCCGCACCAAAATTTCTGCTTCTTTTGTGATTTCTATGCTCATTGTTTTTCGATTACTTCTAATTACTTTTACCATGCTGTATTACCTAGATTTTTCTACAAATTATCAGACAGCTATGATTATACTCTATTGCTTCATTATTTTCAATTTCTTATATAAGAGCACAATTTTATTCTAGTTCCCACATATCTTATAAAAACACATATATTTGAAAGGCATACGAAAAATATGGAAAACATTACAAATTACATCAAGCCCGAGCTTTTAGTCGTATCTGTGGTACTCTATCTAATCGGCCTATGGCTAAAGCAATTAAACTCCTTGAAGGACAAATATATTCCATTGATTCTTGGAATCATCGGGATTGTCCTTTGTACCATATGGGTACTTGCAAGCTGCCCATTAAATTCGGGTTCAAACATTGCAATGGCAATTTTCACGGCAATTATCCAGGGAATTCTAGTGGCAGGACTAAGTACCTATGCAAACCAAATTGTGAAACAAAGCAAAAAGTTAGAGTAAAATACTGTAACCCGGGCGGCTCCTGCGGGGGCCGTTTTGTTATTTATAGGAGCTCTCTTTTATTCATAATCGGTATGCTGACTCCAACTGCAGCCACACAAAGAATAAGTGTTACTCCTATTGTTTTACTATAGGTCGCAAGTTCTTCAGCGCCCGCCAGCAATCCTGCTGTATTCATCAACATAGTCGGACTATATTCCTTCACCTTCGGCAGTAATCCAATCAAATAAGCTGCCAAAACAGTCCCACCTGTGCCAATAAGAACACCTATGTTATTGCGCACAAATGCAGAAAATAGCACTATTAAACTTATAGTCCACACTCCAAACAGCCACCAATTAATGGCTGTAGGAACCAAGACATTTGCAACACTATTATCCCAGAAATAAGCATTATAACCATAAGTAATTCCATAACAAAGCCAATAGCAAAATGTCCACAGAAATATCATTACACTGAATTTCGCGACAATGACTTTATACCTTGCCATGCCCTTTGTAAGTACCAAAACAAGCGTTCCAGACTGGTATTCCTTAGAAAATAGACTGCTCTGTATCAATACAAACGCAATCAGTCCCATCGGAATATTTTTGAAAAACTGTGTCCAGGAAGTCATCGCATCTACGTGTACTTCCGTCATAATCAAGCCTGTTTCTGCAAGCGAATCTGCCATCATTTCCATCAACCAAGGTGTCACCTTTGCAATCGCCGGATTCATGATGCCAAATACCACAAATAAAATCACAAGAACTAGTAATCGTCCTGAGCGAATCAAATCCATCCACTCTTTTTTCAGAAAAGCAACAAAAGACTTCATTTGTCAACCACCTCCAAAAACAAAGATTCCAAAAAATCTTCTGAAGTACGCATCTCACGAATTTCCGAAAGTGCGCCTTGCACAACAATTTTCCCGTCATTCAAGACTGCAACATCGCTGCAAATTCTTTCCACATCAGACAAAATATGCGTAGAAAATAAAATCGTCGTCTGTTCTCTTGCCGCCAAAAGAATATCCAAAATCTCCTTGCGCCCTATTGGATCCAAAGCAGATGTAGGCTCATCACAAATCAAAAGTTTAGGGCGGTTCAAAAGTGCCTGTGCGATTCCCAATCGTTGCTTCATACCCCTTGAAAATCCTTTGATACGGCGCCTTTCTTCACCCAGTCCCACAAGTTTCAACAGTTCTTCACTCCTATTTTTTATATCCGCAGAATCCATTCCTGTGACCTCACCACAAAATTTAAGATATTCATATGGTGTCATAAAAGAATAAAACTCCGGCATATCCGGAAGATATCCGATATGCCGGTTGGTTTTCGTCTGTCCATACTTCACTTTTTCGCCCGCGACCAAAATTTCTCCTGCATCTATCTCAAGGAGCCCCAAGATAGATTTCATAATCGTTGTCTTTCCAGCGCCATTCTTTCCAATAAATCCGAAAATGCTGTGCTCTGGCACGTTCAAGTTGACACCTTTTAAAACCTCTTTCTCTCCAAACCGTTTCCATAGATTTGAGATTGTCAAAATGTCCACCTTAGGAATCCTCCTTCCCCAACAAGAAATAAAGAATTGGACCCCAGAACTGCATTCCCACAATCGCAATCACAACCCACAATGCCCAACTACCTCTTTTGTAATGCTTATGTGTGAAAATATGATAAAGTGTATATGCAAGCAACGCAAATTCAGCAATCATAAGTGGAATTAAAAATGGTAAAATTTCCATAATCTCATTCATTCCCTTGCTCTCCTTTCTTACTCTCAATCGCTTCTCCATAGGTTTCCACGCAGAAGCCTTTGTGACCACATTTCGTACAGGTCAATCGTCTGGCCGTTGGCGTATGTCTTGCCCAAAAGGCCTCCTTGAGATTTGGTTTAAACACTGTGTGGCACTGTGGACAGATATATGCTACCCTTTTGAAATAGTAAATGGATACCCATATTGCATATGGAATAGCTATCAGAGAATATATAGCAAAAGGCCACCATATTCCCTCTACAATCCACAGAATAATTGCAGTCCATTCCACAATTCCAATCGGAATCCCTGTAATCAAGAGAATCGCGTGAAGTTTCCTTAATTTCTTCTTATTCTGCATTATGTGAGCTATATCACCGATAGATTCAACTGAGAAATTTTCCAAACCTTTCAACTCATGTGACAATCCATCTATCATTTGCAGTTTCTGTTGTCGTTCCTGAATTTCCTCCCGAAGGACTTGTTCCTGTTGTTCTAATAGAATAGAAATTACACTGCCAGGATCTTCTTCTGATAGCAACTGTGAAATGCTGTTGATAGGAAGACCAACATTTCGCAAAAAGCAAATGATCTTCATTTTTTGCAAATCGTCTTCCGAGTAAAGCCGTCTGCCGCCTTCACTCAGTTCGCTCGGGATAAGAATGTTTCGCGTGTCATAATATTGTACCGTTCGAACGGATACGCCACATAATTTTGCAATTTCTCCTGTTGTATATTTTGACATAGCTTTTCACCTCCTTACGCTGCTATTTTACAATGTTACGCAGCGTCACAAGCAATACCTTACGTTAGGTGATTTTTGTATTTTGTGATTTTAGTATCGATATTATACATTATTGCTTGGGCTCTTGCAATTTGGATTTGTTGAACTCATAGACGGACGAAGAAATTAAGATATATCCTTCGCTCCAACGCTCCATTGACTTCCGCTTCAGGATATATCTTAATTTCTTCTGTTTGTATATGAATTCAAGAACTTTGCTAGTTGTACAGGCTCAATATAACGTGGGAGTAGCAAACTTTTAGCCGCCCGGGATTTTTACAAGATTCAGAAAGAATGTCTGCCTATGATAAGGCGAGGTAAGTGGAGCGTTCCAAAGATACATCCCGAAGATGTTAGTCTGTGAGATAGGAGCCTCACACGGCGACTCTCTCAGAGGCTTACATATTCGTGGATGAGCTAAGGTAGAGCGGAACTTCGAGACTTGTCATAGGCAGACATTCTTTCGTGAACTTTTAAAAGACCTCGACAAATCCAGGTTTCTTACATCGCCTCCACCATAGACCTCACATACTCATACACATATCGTCCAGCATCATTTCCATGCTCACCAATAATCTTCACAATCGCACTTCCCACAATCACCCCGTCAGCCACAGCACCATATTTCGCCGCCTGCTCCGGCGTACTAATCCCAAATCCAATCGCCACCGGCACATCCGTAACACTTCTTATACTCTCAACGATTTCATCAATATTCGTCGTAATCTCACTTCTCACCCCAGTGACTCCCATAGAAGAAACCACATAAATATATCCTTTTGCTGCCTTCGCAATCATCTGAATTCTGTCTTTGCTTGTCGGTGCAATCAGTGAAATCAAATCCACATCATATTTTTCCGCAATCGGCGTAAGCTCTGGTCTTTCTTCAAACGGCATATCCGGAATAATAAGACCATCAATCCCAACTTCACTACACTTCTTGCAAAATGCTTCATAGCCATATTTAAAAACCGGATTCAAATAGGTAAGAAATACAAGCGGCACCGAAATCTTTTTACTCACCCTGCTTACCATCTCAAAAATCATATCCGTCGTACATCCACCTGGCACAGATAACGCTCTCACATTGGCATCCTGAATCACCGGTCCTTCCGCAATCGGGTCCGAAAATGGAATTCCAATTTCAATCAATGCTGCTCCAGCTCTCTCCATTTCAAAAATCAATTCTTCTGTTTTTTCCAATGACGGATCGCCCGCTGTCAAAAATCCAATAAATGCTTTCTTATTTTCAAATGCTTCTCTAATCTTACTCATACAAATCCACTCCTCTATATCTCGCAATTGCTGCCACATCTTTGTCGCCACGTCCTGATAAACAGCAAATAATAATCTGGTCTTTTCTCATTGTTGGTGCAATCTTCATCAAATGCGCTACTGCGTGAGAGCTCTCAATTGCAGCGATAATTCCTTCTGTTTTTGCAATATACTCAAATGCTGCCACTGCCTCTTCGTCTGTCACTGGAACATATTGTGCTCTTCCCGTATCATGAAGATTCGCATGTTCTGGTCCAATTCCCGGATAATCGAGTCCAGCCGAAATCGAGTAAACTGGCGCAATCTGTCCATATTTATCCTGACAGAAATAAGACTTCATTCCGTGGAATACACCTTCCGTTCCAGTTGCAATCGTAGCAGCCGTTTTATCTGTATCCACGCCAAGTCCTGCTGCCTCACAGCCAATCAACTGTACGGATTCATCTTGAATAAATTCATAAAACATTCCCATCGCATTGCTTCCACCGCCTACACAAGCCATAACGACATCCGGAAGTTTTCCTTCTTTTTCTAAAATCTGTGCCTTTGCCTCACGGCTAATGACACTTTGAAAATCTCTTACAATCATCGGGAATGGATGAGGTCCCATAACGGAACCGAGTACATAAAGGGTATCGTCTACTCGTTTTGTCCATTCTCTCATACACTCATTTACGGCATCCTTCAAAGTCATCGTGCCGGTTTCCACTGCATGTACCTTTGCCCCGAGGAGTTCCATACGATATACATTCAACGCCTGACGAATGGTATCTTCTTTTCCCATAAAAATTTCACATTCAAGACCCAACAAAGCTGCCGCCGTTGCCGTTGCTACGCCATGCTGTCCTGCACCGGTTTCTGCAATAATTCTTGTTTTTCCCATTTTCTTTGCAAGAAGCGCCTGACCCAAAACGTTATTGATCTTGTGAGAACCCGTATGATTTAAATCCTCTCGTTTGAAATAAATTTTTGCACCGCCTAAATCTTTCGTCATCTTCTCTGCATAATATAGAAGGGATGGTCTTCCTGCATATTCTGCTAATAATGTATTTAACTCTTGATTAAATTCTGGGTCGTTTTTATAAAACTCGTACGCTTTTTCTAATTTAATTACCTCATTCATGAGAGTTTCCGGAATGTATTGCCCTCCATGAATTCCATATCTTCCTTTTGCCATGTTTCATTTCTCCTTTTCACTTACTTTTTCCACAATTTCCACAATTTTTTTTCTATCCTTATAGCCAGCTGTCTCCACAGCACTACTTACATCTACTGCAAATGGATGCAGCATTTTAATTGCCTCTTCCACATTTTTCGAATTGATACCGCCCGCCAAGAAAAATGGTTTTGAAATATCTTTTATCAACTGCCAGTCAAACGTTTTTCCAGTTCCACCATATGCCTCCAAACTACGTGAATCAAATAGCAGATAATCTGCCGATGTCTTATCACATTCAACTACATCTTCTTTCGTAGCCACCCGAACCGCTTTTATGATTGTGGCATCTCCCACACGCCATCGTAGCCGCTCGATATATGCTTCCGTTTCATCTCCGTGTAATTGAATTACATCAATGACTCCTTCTTGCACCAACTCTGCGATTGTTTCAATTTCTTCATTGACAAACACGCCAACTGCATTTATCTCCGGTACCAGCAACGCCCGCAGTTTTTTTGCCTGTTCTTTTGTCACCTGTCTTCGGCTCTCAGCATATACAAACCCTGCATAATCTGGTTTACATTCATTCACATATGCTATGTCTTCCTCTCGACGCAGACCGCAAATTTTTATTTTTGTCATACTTACTCACCCGACAATTCCTTCAGCATTTTTCCTTTATCCTCAGCTCTCATCAACGTCTCACCAATCAGCACTGCATTCGTTCCATTTTCCCGAAGCCTTTTAATATCTTCCGCTGTTTTAATCCCGCTTTCAGAAACAAATAGGATTTCTTTTGGAGCTAAATTTCTTAATCTCACACTATTGTTAATGTCTACTTTGAACGTTTTTAAATCTCGGTTATTCACCCCAACGACTCTGGCGCCAACCGCCAATGCCCGTTTCACTTCTTCCTCATCATGCGCTTCCACAAGAGCCGACAAACCAATACTATGGGCAATCTCCAGAAATTCTTTCAACGTCCCATCATCTAACAACGAACAAATTAACAGCACCGCGCTCGCTCCAAGCACCTTCGCCTCGTAAATCTGATACGCATCCACCGTAAAATCCTTTCGAAGCACTGGAATACTGACATTCTCTGCGATTCCTTTCAGATACGCGTCTCGTCCAAGGAAATATTCCGGCTCAGTCAATACGGATATCGCCGATGCTCCTGCTTTTTCGTAATCTTTTGCAATTTGCAAATAAGGAAAATCTTCTGCTATGAGCCCCTTTGATGGTGAAGCTTTTTTCGCCTCGCAGATAAAATGGATTCCCTCTCCCTTTAAATTTTTCTCAAACGGAAATGAAAAGCAGCCACTTTCTTTCTTCTCTGCATCTGCCAACTGTATGGCCTTTGCCTTCATCTGCTCCAGTGGTATATTTTTCTTTCTGGCTTCTATATCTACTTTTCTTTTTTCTGCAATTTCTTCTAATATGTTCATAGCCAACCTCTATCCTTACCGACCTTTACTTCATTTCCAAACGTAATCGATTGTTAAATTTATCGATTACTACGTTCAATAAATTTCTCCAACTGCTTCAACGCCTTACCACTCGCAATCGCCTCTCTCGCAATCTCAATTCCTTCCTCGATCGAGCAGCCCTTTGCAACATGAATCGCCGCTCCCGCATTCAAGATAACCGCATCCGTTTTCGGTCCTTGTTCGCCTTCCAAAATTCTTCTCACAATCGCCGCATTTTCTTCCGGTGTCCCACCTGTCAAATCTTCTTTCTTGCATCTTGCAAATCCATATTGTTCCGGTGTAATCTCGTATGTCTTAAATTCTCCTCCAATTGCTTCACATACAAATGTAGGAGCACTTAAAGAAATCTCATCAATACTGTCTTCTCCATATACAACCATCGCACTCTTTACACCCAGATTGACCAAAACTCTCGCCAGTGGCTCTACCAAATCTTTTCCATAAACTCCAAGGAGCTGCATACTTGCGCCTGCTGGGTTTGACAAAGGTCCAAGACAGTTGAACAATGTTCTTACTCCCATTTCTCTTCTCACACCACCTACAAATCTCATTGCCGTGTGGTATTTCTGTGCAAATAAGAAACAAATATTTAATTCTTTCAAAATCGCTTCACTCTCTTCCGGTGCAAGGTCAATCTTAACCCCAAGCGCCTCCAAACAGTCCGCCGTTCCACATTTGCTGGATGCCGCTCTATTCCCATGCTTCGCAACTGGAATTCCAACCGAAGATGCCACGATGGATGCCAATGTGGAAATATTAATCGTATTCGAACCATCTCCGCCTGTTCCCACAATTTCAAGCACATCCATATCATTTAAGAATCTCTCACAATGCTGACGCATCACTCTCGCTGCCGCCGTGATTTCTTCAATCGTTTCCCCTTTCATATTCATTGCCGTCAGGAACGATGCTTTCTGCGCATCTGTCGCTTTCCCTGTCATAATCTCGTCCATGACCGCTGTCATCATTTCTTCATCCAAATCTTCTCTTTTCACTAACTTGGCAATTGCTTCTTTAATCATTACTTAACCCTCCAAAAATCTTTCTAAAATTCGTTTTCCCTCTGGTGTCAAAATCGATTCCGGATGGAATTGTAATCCATACACGGGATTGGTTTTATGTTCTACTGCCATAATCTCATCATCATCCGAAATGGCTGTCACGATCAATTCATCTGGAATTGTTTCTTTTTTTGCCGCCAATGAATGATATCGTGCTACCTTTATTTCATTTTCAAAGTCTTTAAAAAGCTTGCTGTTCTCTGCAATTTTCACCGCAGATTGCTTTCCATGCATTAAACGTTTCGCATACGTTACAGTTGCGCCATACACTTCACAAATTGCCTGATGTCCCAGACACACGCCGAGGATTGGTATTTTATT
Organism: Tyzzerella sp.; assembly: GCA_017472665.1. Lineage (GTDB taxonomy): Bacteria > Bacillota > Clostridia > Lachnospirales > Lachnospiraceae > Faecalimonas. The sequence continues at coordinate 9,041 of JAFUOS010000015.1, forward strand.
CCCCAGTTCTGCGACCACCGCTTCACATATTCCTGCATCTTTTGGTTTCCCTGGTCCTGGAGATAAAATGATATGCGATGGATTTAAGTCTTTAATTTCTTTTACCGTCAATTCATCATTTCTGATTACTTTAATATCTGGTTGAATTTCTCCTACCATTTGGTAAAGGTTATAAGAAAAACTGTCATAATTATCAATCAGTAAAATCATCTACATCTCCTCCTCTCCCATTTCCAGTGCATTCATCACTGCTTTTGCTTTATTAATACATTCCTGATACTCATTTTTCGGAACACTGTCCGCAACAATTCCAGCTCCGGATCGAACAAACACTTTTCCGTTCTTTTTAAATGCAATTCGAATTGCAATGCAGGTATCCAGGTTTCCTGTAAAGTCGATATAACCGATTGCCCCTCCATAAATTCCACGTTTATTATTTTCCAGTTCATTGATGATTTCGATAGCCCTGATTTTCGGTGCTCCCGAAAGCGTTCCTGCCGGCAGAACCGCATCAATTGCATCCAATGCACATTTATCATCTCTGATTTCGCCCCTTACGGTCGAGCCAATGTGCATTACATGAGAGAACCGCTCGATTGACATATACTTTTCCACCTGAACACTTGCGAACTTGCTGATTTTCCCCAAATCATTTCTCCCAAGGTCCACCAGCATATTGTGTTCTGCCAATTCTTTTTCGTCTGCTAATAATTCCTTTTCCAGTCGAATATCCTCTTCCCTGCTTTTCCCTCTCGGTCTTGTTCCTGCCAATGGAAATGTGTGAAGCGTGCTGTTTTCTAATTTTACTAGCGTTTCTGGCGATGCTCCCGCCACTTCCAAATCATCTGAGCTGAAATAAAACATATATGGCGATGGATTCGTCGTTCTCAAAACTCGGTAGGCATTCAATAATCCGCCTTCATAATCCGCTTCCAGACGATTAGAGAGAACTACTTGAAAAATATCGCCTTCGTAAATATAACGCTTTGCTTTTTCAATCATGGTGCAGTACTCTTCTTCATCAAATAATTTTCTGAACTCGGATTGAATCTTGCCCGGTACAATCGGTATCGGCGTTCCTGTTTTTATAAGGGAAATGATTCTCTTAATCTCCGCTTTTGCTTTCTCGTATTCTTGTTCCAGATTTTCTGTCTTCACGTTTACGATAATTACAATTTTTTGTCTTACATTATCAAAAGTGATAACTTTATCAAATAACATCAAATCTACATCTTTAAATCCTTCTTCATCGTTTGCATCCAAATTCAAAGATGGTTCACTATATTTCACATAATCATATGAAAAATATCCTACCAGTCCTCCCGTAAATGTCGGTAATCCTTCGATTCTAGGACTTCGATATTCATTTAAAATCTCTTTGATGACATCGCCTGGATGGGAAACTTCTTTTTGAATGACCTCTCCGTTTCGGATCGTCATTACGCCATCCGTGCAGGTAATTTCCATTTTCGGTTCAAATCCTAAAAATGTATATCGTCCCCATTGCTCTTGATTTTCCACACTTTCAAGCATGAAGCAGTGAGAACCGACTCCTTTCAGGATTCTCAGTACTTCTATCGGCGTTTTCACATCCGACAGGATTTCTTCATAGACGGGAATCACTTTATAATCTTGGGCCAATTGTTTTGCTAGTTCTAGTGTCACTCTCTATTCCTCCTTTTGAAAACCTGCTTCTGCGAGAGGAGTTTTTCTTTGTTTTTTGATTCCATCAGACGGGTTTCATCGCAGATTTGCATTTTGCATATGAGCAATTCTATTCAAAGGAATAAAAAAACGCCCTTGACGATAAAACTATCGTCAAGGACGGTAAATACAATAATACCGCGGTGCCACCTTGATTTGTGGAATCCACACTCTCATCAGAATACTAACATATTCCCGGCAACTTACGTATGCCCTCACGTCGTAGAATACTCGGAATCAAAATTCCTTTGACTACGCCCTCCGTGGTCCATTTAATAGACAGCATACCATCGGTTCTCAGCAATCCCGACTCTCTGTAAGCGCCTCTTCTATTTTTATCTCCACTTCAACGGTTTTACTTTATTCAATTAACGCTTCAACGTGTTGTTGAATTACTATCATTATACTCGTGTGAGGAGAAATGTCAAGTTGTCTTTTAAATTTTTTCTCACAAATAAAATTCACCGCTTGCCTTGAAAAACTCTATGATTTCAATGCCACCCGCCCACTCGAGGGTGAGAAACGCACCAAATTGCTGAAAGAAATGTTTGCTGAAATAGGTGACGGTTGTTATATCGAACCACCATTTCATTCCAATTGGGGTGGACATCATGTACATTTTGGTAAAAATGTTTATGCAAATTTTGGTCTAACCCTTGTTGATGATACCCACATTTATGTTGGTGACCATACAATGTGGTCGCTGTAGGAAATCCTTGCAAAGTGCTTCGTGAAGTGAATGAACACGACAAAGAATATTATTTTAAGGACCATAAAATAGAAAATCTTTTTAACTTGAGGTAAAGTTGAATAAGCAAACTTATCTGTTGGATATTTTACAAGATTCAGGATTTACTAGAACGATTACCTACGCAGGATAGCAAGATAAACAGATAGCAGGTAAGAAAAAGCAATATAAAAATGAATTACCTACTATGAAAGACACAATTGTTGTGTAACAGGTAAAATCCAAGCTATCATCAGCAAGTTTACCTACTTTGTGGATGCATAGAGATGTTAAGTTGGTAATTTAAAAGAACCTTTCACTAGATTTACCTTTTGTGCTATATGAAAGTTTAGCAAAGTAGGTAATGATAAAATAGTTATGCAAGTTACTACCTGCTGGATTGAAAATAGCAGAAAGCAAGTAGGTAAATTCGAACAAACTTTCACCTATTTTATCATTCAAATAAATGTAAAATAAAAGTACTACTTTCCTCCGCCTACTTTATAAACCTCTGCATAAATAATCTCTTTCATTTTCTCAAAACACTCCTCCGAGACATTCCCTCTCGAAGTCATCATAATTAACGGAACCGGATTCTTATCTTCTGAAAAAGCTGGCTGAATATAAGGATAGTCATTCTCAAAAAATCCATTTCGTTTATAAAACCCTATCCGTCTCTTCGCAAAATCAGTTTTTGGCAGCTCCACTTCAAGACAAAGCCTACATGACACCATCTCTAAAATCTCACGCAGCATTTGCGAACCCAGTCCTTGATTTCGATATACAGAATTCACTGCAAAATGCTCAACAAAAGCAAAATCTTCAAATTGCCATACTGTGATGAACGCTTTCACATTTTCACTTTTCGCATCAGGCACAACATATATTGCATATTTCGGATTATCTAATAATGCCTTTTGCTCTTCATAGGTCCTATATTCATCTATGGGAAAACTTTCCATCATAATTGAAAATATTTTGTCAAATTCATCTTCATTTGCAATTCTCATGCCACTTATTCTACCTCCATCAATTTCCGATTTATTGCATTCTTTGAAAATATTACCTCGTAAAAAATTTTATAAGTCCATCTAACGTTGTGTGAAGACGAGTAATGGACAATTCTAATGATGCTTTATTCTTATCGCTTAATTTCCCTTTTGATATCAGCTTTATAAACTTTTCTACTTCCTTGCAGTCCGATTTCAACTGCATTTTCGATGTGAGGTCAAAACCGTAATCTATATCCTTCATCTTTTCTTTGGCATCATCTACTAATGTCTGACCGTTTACTATCAAAATTTTCACCTCTGACGGAAGGTGATTTAAATTTGAAAAATCGTTCATAATGTGTCCCTTTCTTTTTCGTTGTTATGTTCCTATAATTTAATCTCTAGAGCACTTCTCCGCATCTATCGCAAGAACTAGCATCAATGCCACAAGTGCATCCTGTGAATCCAGTACATCAATGACATATGTATCAGTCCGGTTAAATAATAAATTCATACGTTATTCCATTTTATTCCTTAACTGATTATACCACAACTCACTTATATTTGCTCGTATTGCATCTTTAAATCTGTCAAAAGTTTATTCACCCGCGAAATTGCATCCTCCACTTGTTCTCTGGCATCAGCAATTTTCGTTTGCACCAAATAATCTGCCACAAAACCATCAAAAAAGAAGTCTGCAAAAGATAAGAAACTGCCAATCTCAACTTTTAAATCCAATGGCACATTCACATCCTGCAATTCTCTTTGAAATATCAACAAATTCCTTTTTGCATCCTCAAGATACTGCGATGCATCATCTAGTTTGGAGCGTTTTACCATACTTGTAAATAAACCGCCGCCAAACATATCTAACGTCCCCCAGTTTCTGGCACTATTCAGTTTTTCTTGTGCGGCGTATAAGCTTGACAACGCACATTCTCCGGTTGTAATTGCTTGTTTGATTTCTTGTTTCATTGATTCATTACTCATTTTTTTCCTCTCTTTCTGCAAGTTTATGTGGCAATGGGTTCTGATAATGAATTTCTTTGATGATAATAAAAAAGACTCTTATCATGACATCTGCCACAATAAAAGTCTTGCTATCTCATTTGTTACGGATACCTGTCGGTATCGGTTGGCGATCGCAAATCCATCCATGAAGGATGTTTAGCTACTCCCTTTCATTTGCATGTATTATATATACCACTCTTTTTCTTAGGAGTCAATACATTTTCAAATTTTTTGTATTGCTGCTATTGTGATTGTAGTTTCTTGACCATTTATTTGTACATAAAAAGGAATTTTTCATAATCCTTCACATAATACTTTATGTTCGTTCTGCCTTTTTGGATAATAGTGTGTCCTTCTGCTTCCAGTTTTTCTTTTTGGTTTTCGATACCACCAGGATATTTTGCGTTTAATTCTCCATTTGCTTTCAACGTTCGCCAATAAGGTGTTTCATCTTCCGTACGCTGATAACTTGCCCATGCTGTAATCGAAACAAAAATTCCGGCAGTGATAGGTTCAGTAAAATCTGCACCACTTTTCTTGGCCTTTTTAATCATTCTGCTTTTTTCTCAAAAACGACACCACAAACGGTATACTAACCAGCCCGGTAAACATATCCGCCAACGGCTGCGAAATCTGTATCCCCACAATTCCCAAGAAATGCGTCGTAATAATCAATGTCGGTATAAACATCAATCCCGAACGAAGCAGTGACAAAAACGAAGATATCCCCGCTTTCCGAATACTCTGATACAACATATTTACCGGAACCGAGAACGCCAAAAACATCGTTCCAGCACAAGAACATCTCAGTGCAAATACACCAATCTCTTTCACCTTTTCACTTTTCTGGAAAACATATATGATCTGCTCTGCAAAAACAAATCCTGGAAGGGCCATGCATGCTATAAAGCAAAATCCGATTCCTATCGTCACTAAAAGACCTTTCTTCACACGCTTATATTCTTTTGCTTGATAATTAAAGGATGCAACCGGCTGAAATCCCTGACCAATTCCCAATCCAACGCACATAACAAATGCTGCGAATCGATTTACCACACTCATCGCTGCGATAGCTGCGTCTCCATATGGTCTTGTCAAATTGTTCAGTAACCCACTGGAAATAGAACTCAATCCTTGTCTTATGACAGCTGGAAATCCCACTTTCGAAATCGTTCCATATACAGATAACCTCTTGCTGACAGCAGAAATTCTTATATTGCTTTGTGCCATTTTCAGGAAGAAATATAACAAAATCCAGAAACTAATCAATTGCGATACCGCAGTTGAAATACCAGCTCCCAACACACCCATTTCAAACACAACAACTAATATGTAGTCTCCTAAAATATTAAGGATACCACCCGTAACAAGTCCAATCATTGCATAAAAGGCTTTTCCCTCATAACGCAGATTGTTATTTAATACAAACGAGCCAATCATAACCGGACAGCTTAACAGCACGCACATACCATACTGCTTTGCATAAGGAAGAATGGTCTCCGTACTTCCCAGCAGTCTCATAAGCGGAGTCAGAAATAAAAGTCCGCCAAGCATCACCACAACGCCGATACCTAGTCCAGTAAAAAACGCTGTGGATACGTACTCCGATGCTTCGTCTTCATTTTGCTCGGCCAATGCCTTTGATACCATTGTTCCAGAGCCTTGCCCTAACATAAATGCAATCGCTTGTATAATTGCTTGTAATGTAAATAAAATCCCCGTGGCTGCCTGCTGGCTTTCACCTAATGTTCCTACAAAATATGTATCTACCATGTTGTAAATATTTGTTACTAACATGGAAATCGTTGTTGGAATTCCCAGTGAAACAATCAATTTGGTTAACGGAGTCTTCGTCATTTTCTCATAATATATTTGTGATTCTGTCATTTTTACGCCCTCTTTCTCATATCCACCATTATAACACTTATTTTCGAAAAGGGATAGAAAAAACAGCCTTATCAAAATAAGACTGTTTTCCCGTTTTTAATCTTCTCTTTCGTCCACTCATCCACTGCTGCTTTCAATTCTTTAAGATACGGTGAAAACTGCACTTGCTCCTCGCCATACGTAAACTGCAAATCATACTCAAGCGGAATCCACGTTGATATATCAGACTCATTATGCTGAATCACTGCTTCTAATTTATCCAATGCCTTGTATATCTTTGCCTCTACCGTTTTCTGTTCTGCCATTTCATCTAACAAGCTTTCAAACTCTTGTTTTTGAGCCGTTGGGAAATTCTCAACCCATTTATCGTATAACTTTTCTTCTTTCTTTTCATCTTCACTATCTTTATCAAATGCTGGAACATCACCGGTAAATGCCTCACCCAAGTCATGAATCAAACACATACGGATAACCTTATTCATATCTGCATTTTTGAACTCTTCTTCGCCAGAAAGAAGCATCGCCATCAATGCGATGCGCCAACTGTGTTCTGCTACACTTTCCTTTCGTCCACTGGAAGTGTAGCAATGTCTTGTGTTGCATTTTAATTTTTCAGCTACTGCTAATATGTCTAATAATTCTTGTGGTTTCATTTTATTATCCTTCTTCCACTGGATTAATATACCTCGGACTACTCCGAAGCTTTTATCAGCAAAAAATGTTTACACCATAGTAAGATCTTTAATTACTTCACCCGCCATAATCAAACCTGCTACCGATGGCACAAATGCAGTAGAACCTGGTATGTCTCTGCGCTCTGTACATTTGTGTTTCGCACCTGGTGGACAAATACAATTGGTTCTACAACTGATAGCCATATCCTCAATCGGACGAATTGCCTTTTCTTTCGAATAAACCACCTTAAGATGCTTTACATTTCGCTTTTTCAGTTCCCTTCGCATTACTTTTGCCAACGGACACATTGATGTCTTATAAATATCAGCGACCTCAAATTGTGTCGGATCCAGTTTATTTCCAGCTCCCATACAGCTAATAATCGGTATACCGGCGCTTTGTGCCTCCAAAACTAACTGGATTTTTGCCGTCACCGTATCCACGGCATCCAGCACATAAGAATATTGACTAAACTGAACCTCCCACGACTGAGGTCGCAGGGTTCCTGGTCAATAGTGCTAACGCACTAAGCATTCCCAGGCTATCCCCGCAGTTCCTACGGTTCTTATATATGTTGTTATTAGGCTGCACCAGCCAATAATCTCTTGCCTTCACTCAGTATGTTCCTTGCTGCATTTCCATCTCTGTCTAATGTTGTGTGGCAACTTGGACATATCCATTCTCTTACAGATAAATCCTTTGTGATTGGAAACTGGTGTCCACAGCAGTTACATATCTGACTACTCGCATACCATTTATCTACCTTTACAAGTTTTCTTCCATACCAGTCTGCTTTATATTCCAACTGTCCGGTAAACTCTGACCATGATACATCTGCAATGTTTCTTGCTAACTTGTGGTTTTGAATCATGTTCTTTACCTGCAAGTCCTCGATACAGATGACATCATTTTCACGAATCAGTCTGGTAGATAACTTCTGTAGAAAATCCGTTCTCTGATTGGCGATATGCTCTTGCAGTCTTGCTACTTTTATTCTTGCTTTGTTCCAATTTGAACCGCCTCTTGTTTTTCGAGACAACTCCCGTTGCAACCTTGCAAGTTTGTTTAAAGACTTTTGAAGATATTTCGGATTTGGAATGGAGTCTCCATTGCTTGTGACAGCAAAGGCTTTGATTCCCAAATCGATGCCAATCTCATTTCCCGTTTTTTCGAGTTTTGGAATTTCTACTTCGGTACAACAAAGTGAAACATAATATTTCCCACTTGGTTCCTGCGAAATCGTCGCATTCAGGATTCTGCCTTGTGGTATCAGCTTGGTTCTGGTTTTTACCATACCAAGTTTCGGAAGCTTAAGGTGTTTTTCACAATATGCAATGTTTCCGTTTGTCGCATTTGTCCGATAAGAAAAACGGTGTGTTTTCTTGGACTTATACTTTGGAAAGCCTGCGTTATTTTTGAAGAAATTCTTGTATGCTCTATCCATGTCCTTTAAAGCATTTTGCAGAGAACATTTATCTGGTTCCTTTAACCATTCGAATTCTGACTTTAATTTCGTCAGTTCTGAAGAACACTGATTGTAAGTCATTGTTTTCTGCTCAGTTTGGTATGTCTCGATACGTTTATTTAAGAAATGATTATAAACGTATCTGCAACATCCAAAGGTTTTCGCCAAAAGTTCTTTCTGTCTTTTGTTTGGATAAATGCGATACTTATAAGCCTTTTCCATTATGCTTCACCTCACTTTCTATAAGTCTATTGTATCACGAACGATTTGATTGTGCAAACATTTGTTCGATTGTTTTTCATAAAAACAATATACAATCGTTATAGAAGCAAAGTACATAACTAACATATATAAGAACCCTAAGGTCCTGTTTGTCGTGTAGAGGTTGTCGTTCATACAAAGCCGCTACGCTTCGTACAGTTCTCTCATGAACTTCTTATGCTTTCACATAAGCACAGAC
>JAFUOS010000016.1 GCA_017472665.1 Tyzzerella sp.
ACTCTCCTTTCCATCCAGATACAGATTTACAGCATAAATTTTATCCTCAACCGATACTTTTCTTTTAGACATAAAATATGCTCCCTCCTAAGTGACAAATTTTTATTATTTCACTTGTCTACCTAGAAGGGAGCATATCACTTTGATTATCAAAATCAAGGACCTGGAAGTTTGTTTTTTAAAAAGAGGTTCAAAGATTTTTAGTGTTGTGGACCTATGATTAGGTTACATTAGTCTATATGAAAATATATGTGAAAATACAAAACTTTTTCACACACACATGAAACTTTTGTGTATTGTTATGAAATATAAAAAAAGATATAACCAAAGTAGGATGATATAAGTGTTATATGGAGAAAAAATAAGAGAGGAGAATGGGAAAGCAGGAGGTACAGAAGAGAAATGAAATTAAAATTTGAAACAGAAATAATAAAAGCACAACCCGATCCATTCATGTGTGAGACAAAGGATGGATGGGCAATGTATGTAACTGGTACAGAAGGAATAGGTGCGTATGCAGCCGAATCGCCTTTTGGAACATGGGAATATAAAGGTCTGATTCTACAGATAGAAGGATGTAAAGAATATTGGGCACCTTGTATGATTTGTATTGATGATTGGTATTATCTTTATTTTTCCTGTTCTAATGATAGAATGTTTGAACATTTACATGTTGCAAAATCGAAACATCCTTTTGGTCCATTTCAGGATGTCAAACGATTATATCCATATTTCAGTATTGACCCACATGTTGTTCAGACGAAAGATGGTTTGTTTCTGTGGTATTGCATGAACAATATGCAGTGTGAAAGAGTAGGTACAAGAGTTTATGTTGAAAAAATGATAGATCCTTATACACCAGATGGACATCCGGTGGAAGTGGTCAGGCCATCCTTTGACGAGGAAATCTTTATGAGAAATCGTTTCGAAAAAGGTGAAGATTGGCATACCCTTGAAGGACCTTTTTGGGTGGAACATGATGGTTATCAGTATGTAATGTATAGTGGAGCATGTTATCAAAACGACACCTATCATATTGGATATGCATCTGCCAGAACAGATGAACAGGATTTGACAAAGATAGAATTTGTGAAACATACAGATAATGGTGAATTTGCCCCATTAATGACAAAAAATGAGTTCGAAGAAGGGGTTGGACATCACAGTGTCATACATTATAATGGTGAATTCTATGCAGTATATCATGGCCGAGATATTGATGACCATAATAAAGCAATAGGAGATAAACGTACAGCTCGTATATGCAAACTCCAGATTAAAGATGGCGTGATTATAGCAGAGCGATAAAAGAAGCGTCATGTAGTTATGCTGTCCCTGTCATGAAGGTGCAGAATTATTCGATTGACGCAATTTTTGGGAAGCGATTGTTCTTTCTGATTCCATTTCATATTTTTGTATATGAGAAGAATTTTGAAGTATACGATCGAGATGAACAGAGAATGATAGAACTGACGAAAGTTTATGAAGAGATTGTTGAAAAGTTGAATGTCTATGCCAAGGAACAAGTAATTGACGAGTATACAAGAATTACGATTATCGATATGTCAAAGAAGGTATTGGAACATCTTGCAAAGAAATATTCCAATGTAAGAGAGGAAGTAGGTGCGATTATGGGTGGAAAGATATTGGATTATCCAGCGAAGGACATATTAAATCAGGGGCGTGCAGAAGGACGTGCAGAAGAACTCGCTTTTCTAGTGAAAAGAAAATTAGAGCGAGGGGATTCCGTAGAAAAGATTGCGGATGACTTAATGGAAGAGGTGTCTGTGATTGAAGAGATTGTAGCCAAACTTCAAACAATCTAAGTGTAAAAGAATTTTCAAAAACGGATTGACTTACAGTTTATGGGGGACGTAATGTTCCCCTTTTTACATTCAGAGGAGGGCTTACAAATGAAATAGTTATTTTTGAAACGGAAGATAAGAGCGTTTCTTTACCAGTGACAATGGAAAATGAAACAATGTGGTTGACACAAGCGCAAATGGTAAGTTTGTTTCAAAGAGACGTATCTGTTATTTCAAGACATATTCAAAAAGTATTTAAGGAAGGTGAAGTGAAAAAAAACAATTTGCATTTTGGGCAAATTGCAAATTCGGACAAACCAGTTGCGTACTATTATTCCATTTAGTTTAACAAAAGAAATTAGAGACTTTGAATAATTGAATTGTCGAAGTTGAGGGCACTTATCAGAAATGCGATAGGTGCTTTCCTTATGCTTATTTTTTTAAGGTATAATTCTTTGTACAGAAAATTACTTTGGAAAAGGTGGTGAAACGGAGTGATGGAGATTTTAAAGTGGTCGTATTCGACCACTTAGACAACAAGTATTTTTCATACGATATCTTTGGAGTATAATGTGAGATTATATTCAAGAGAGTCTTTGATTATTTTTGATGAAATTCAAAAATTCCCGTAAATTATTTGTAAATGATGCTCAGTAAATAATATAAATGTGGAAACAGTGTGGAAAACTTTGCGGGGTTATCCACACTGTTTTCGCATTTATGCACATTTTCCTTGAGTTATCAACATTTTCATGCTTGTATCTGTAGATGGAGCAGTGATATAATACCCTTACCAACCAATTATGATTTTAAATGAAATCATTCAAAGAGCTCTTATTTATATGTTGGGAAAACCTATCTGATTTCAAGGCGTTTCCGCCAAGAGATTCAAATGATAAAACAGAAGATTGAAAAGACGAATGGACACAAATATTAAGGGAAGTAGTTTGTGGTTCTTTTTGTCTTTGCAGCAGAAGGAAGGAGTGCATTTACATGGGAAAAGGGCATATTGCCGTCAATAAGTACATAAGTGATAAGACAAGATTTGCGGACCTGATTAACGGAAAACTGTTTGGTGGGGAGCAGGTCGTCTTGCCGGAAGAATTGGAAAAAGTGGAGGGAGAATCGGAGATTCTTTTAGAGGATAAGAATGGAAAAACCAGTGGAAAAACACGCTACCGGGATGTGGTGATGCGTTGGAAGAAAGGGGTGGATTTTTGCTTTTTCGGGTGTGAAAATCAGGAGGAGATTCATTTTGCCATGCCTGTCCGAAATATGTTGTATGACAGCTTGTCATATACGAATCAGATTGCAGAGTTATGGAAGTCTCATAACAAGGGCATAGGTCAGGATTTAGAGCCGGCAGAATATTTATCAAGGTTTCAAAAAGAGGATAAAATTTATCCTGTGGCGACCATTGTATTTTACTATGGTTCTAAACCGTGGTGTGGAAATCTTGATTTGTACAGTATGTTTCAGATGAGTGGAATGACAAAAGAAAAGTTGCAGAAGTACATTCCGAATTACTGGATCAATCTGGTGGATGCAGACAATATTGAGGATATTGCTTGTTTTAGAACGGATTTACAAAAGATAATGGGCATGTTAAAATGTAAGAACAACAAAGATGAATTGCAGAAATATATGCGTGAAAATGAAGCATTTTTTGGACATGTGGATTATAATACCAGCCAGGCGATTAGTGAATTTTTGCAGTCGGAGAAGCTGGCTAAAAAGTTGGTAAATAGAGAAAAAGAGGAAGGTGAAACAGATATGTGCAAAGCGTTAGATGATTTGTACCAGGAAGGAATTGATTTGGGAGAAGCAAGGGGTCGTGCAGAACAACTTGTTGATTTGGTGAAAAGAAAATTAGAGCGAGGGGATTCCGTAGAAAAGATTGCGGATGATTTAATGGAAGAGGTGTCTGTGGTTGAAGAGATTGTAGCCAAACTTTAAACAATCTAATAGATAAGAAACAAAAAAATGATACTCAGTAAATAATATGTGTGGAAACAGTGTGGAAAACTTTGCGGGTTTATCCACACTGTTTTCGCACTTATACACATTTTCCTTGAGTTATCAACATTTTTATGGTTGTATCTGTAGGTGGAGCGGTGATATAATACCCTTACCAACCAATTATGATTTTAAATGAAATCATTCAAAGAGCTCTTAATTTATATGTTGGAAAAACCTATCTGATTTCAAGGCGTTTCTGCCAAGAGATTCAAGTGATAAAACAGAAGATTGTAAAGATGAATGGGCACAAACCTTAGGAAAAGTAGTAGTTTGTGGCTCTTTTGTCTTTGTAGCAGAAGGAAGTACTGCATATGAACGTAAAAATTTTCAATTTTATGTTGTGATGCAGCAATAGACTATGATATTATGAAAGGAAATAAGACATGGAAGACAGAGAAAAAGTGCGGGAGATTGTGCGTCAATTGAATATCATTGACGATACATTTTTCCAGAAGATGGCAGAAGATATTGGGTTCTGTGAAGAGATGATTTCCACTATTCTAGGGCAAAAAGTAAAAGTGAAGAGAGTGGTTCCGCAGAATAGTATTAAGAACCTGCAAGGGCGTTCGGTTGTGTTGGATGCGCTATGCACATTGGAAAACGGTGAAGACTGCAACGTGGAAGTACAAAAGGCAGATGATGATAATCATGTGAGGCGTGTACGCTATAATACTTCTTGTGTTACAGCGAATATTACCGAACCAGGAACAAAGTTTGAAAAAGTACCGGATGTAATTGGAATATACATATCTAAGTTTGATATGTTCAAGTCGGGAAAGACGGTTTACCATATAGACCGTGTAATTCGGGAGACAGGCGAAGTACAGGACAATGGTCTGCAGGAGATTTATGTAAATACGAAGATTAATGATGGTTCGGATATTGCGGAATTGATGCGTATTTTTAAAGAAACGGATGCGTATGATTTTAAGAAGTTCCCAAAGGTGTCAGGGCGTAAGAGACAGTTTAAGGAAAGTGAAGGAGGAAATGAAACGATGTGTGATCTTGTAGAAAGTTATGCAAACGAGCGTGCGGCAAAAGTGGCAGCAGAAGCAGAAAAAAAAGCAGTAGCAGAAGCGAAGGCTAGTGCCTTAAGACTTTTTCAGAATGGGGCAAGCTATGAATTAGTCAGAGCCTCCATTACTTCATTGAGTGATGAAGAGTTGCAGGCGATTTATCGGAACGCGATGAAGGGTGAATAATTATATATTATAAACAAGGATTAAGGCGTATGTTTACGGACTGCACTGGGGCGAGGCGGATAGATTCCGACCTCGCCGCTTATATTTTGGGAAAAACATAAATTACGCTTTCTTCAGTGAGAAGATAAACTCCGTCCCCACCCCTTCCGTGCTAATCACATTAATATTCTCATTATGCGCCTGAATAATTTCCTTCACAATCGCAAGCCCAAGCCCAGTTCCCTTCTTGTCCTTTCCGCGGGACAAATCCGTCTTATAAAACCGATCCCAAATCTTCGAAATCGATTTCTTCGGAATCCCAATCCCATGGTCTTTTACAGAAACAAAAACTTTCCCGTTTCGCTCGGTAGTTTCAATCGTAATCTCCGAATCATTCGGACTAAATTTGATTGCATTGTCCAATAGATTATAGAGAACCTGTTGGATCTTTCGTTTGTCTGCATTCACGTTCAGTATCTTGGAGTTTAATAGCAATTCAATGGAAATTCGCTTCTGCGTGCAAGTGCCTTCGAAAGAACTTGCCGTATTTTTGATAACCTCGTGGATGTCAAAAGAGGTACAATCCAGCAAGAGATTTTGGGTGTCAAATTCATTCAATGTCAAAAGGTCGGCCGTTAAATCTGTCAATCGTTCTGTTTCAAACAACAATATTTTAAAATAACGCTCCTGCATTTCCACTGGAATCGTACCATCTGCCATCGCTTCCAGATAACCTTTGATAGACGTTAAAGGAGAGCGGAAGTCATGGGACACATTTCCGATAAATTTCTTCTGATAATCTTCCATATCTCGGAGCTGAGTTGACATATAGTTTAACGAAGCAGAAAGGTAGCCCATCTCATCCTGCGTGTTGACTGGAATCTCATAATCCAGGTTTCCAGATGCGTATTGTTGCGCGGCTTCCGTAATCTGACGAAGCGGACGATACACGAAAATCTGGAATGCAATTAAAATAGAAAGAGACAGAATGAAAATCACGAATACAGTGATATAAACCGGGCGCAGCAACGCGTCGCATTCTGCCTGTAAGCTTGCATAAGGCCTGTGGATTAGCAAATATCCATTTGTAGTAAACCCGGAAGTGACAGGAGTAATTACCGTAATCATTTTTTCTTGAAAATAGTCATGGTAAGTGCTGATGGAGTACGTATCGCTGCCATTTTCCGCAGGATTAAAATTTGCGATTTTTTGTGGCGCGGAAGGCTGCCCGCTCAAAGAGCAGGAAGCAATCATCGTGCCGTCCTGTTCTACAAACCAAATATTGGCTTCCATATAATCTTGCATGCCAGAAAGCTGGTTCCGTACATCCAAAACAGTTAATTCTCCAGAAAAATAATCTGGAAGATAATCTGTGGCGAACAGGGATGCTTCGCGGTAGAGAGCAGAAGAGGTCTGCGCTTCCATGCGGTTCAGCATCAGTTCAGGTGTAATGGATGCCACGCAAAAAATGGAGAGGAATCCAAATGAGAGGTATACAAGAGCAAATTTAATATATAAGGTACTGCGCATATTATTTCACCTCAAATTTGTAACCGATTCCCCAGACAGTGCCGATAGACCAGGTCTCGTGGTCTTTGATTTTTTCGCGGAGACGTTTGATGTGCACGTCTACGGTACGGGTATCGCCGATGTACTCGTATCCCCAAATCTGGTCTAACAGTTGTTCACGAGTGAACACTTGATTTGGAGAGGAAGCTAAGAAATATAATAATTCCAGTTCCTTTGGAGGCATATCGACTGTTGCTCCGTCCACTACAACGGAATAGTTCGTTAAGTTGATTTCAATGCCAGGGTAGGTGACGCGCTTCGTCTTGTCTGTCACTGGTGTTTCCGCCTTGACAGGCTGATAGCGTCTGAGCACGGCTTTCACACGCGCAATCATTTCTTTCGGGTCAAATGGCTTGATAATATAGTCATCGGCGCCTAATTCTAATCCGAGTACTTTGTCAAATACCTCGCCTTTTGCGGAAAGCATGATAATCGGCGTGTTTGATTTTGCGCGAATCTCACGGCAGACCTGGTAACCGTCGATGCCTGGAAGCATCAAGTCTAAAAGAATCAGATTCGGAGCATAAGCTTCGAAAGCGCTTAGGGCTTCTTCGCCGTCATGCACCATCATTGTATCAAAGCATTCTTTGGTCAGGTAAAGTGAGATTAATTCGGCAATATTTTCGTCGTCATCTACAATGAGTATTTTTTGTTTTGTAACCATTTCGTTCCCTCCTTGGGTCGGGACAGCTCGAAAAATCGTATATTTCTGCTATTCCGAATTGTTTAATAAAACTCCACAATCGTAACACCTGCATCGCCCTCGCCAAATGCGCCGAGCCGATACGATTTTACATGTTTTTGTCGTTTCAGATAGTTATGGATGCCTGCGCGGAGCGCACCGGTTCCTTTTCCGTGTACGATTCGCACCGGACTTAGGTGTGACAGGTAGGCATCGTCCAAATATTTATCCAGCTCTGCAATCGCCTCATCCACAGTCTTTCCAAGCAAGTTGATTTCTGGACTTACCGTCATGGATTTGCCCATTTTCATCTTGCCGGCGGAAGTGCGTTGGCGCTGTTTCTCTGTCATAGTCATAGGTTCTTCTATAATTTCCAAATCGGAAATGTTAACCTGAGAGCGCAGAATTCCCATCTGGACGGTCAGGTTGCCCTTGGCGTCTGGAAGAGAGATGACTGAGCCCTTCAAGTTCAGGCTGAGCACTTTTACAGATTCCCCAAGGCGGAAATCGCTTGGCTTATGCTGTTTCTTCGGCTTTTTCGGCTCGATTTTCATGCCAGTCTGGGTTTTTGCCATTTTCTGACGGAGACGTTCGCGTTCTTTTTCTAATTCTGCAGCGGAAATGTTTTCTTTTCCAAACTTGCGGAATTGTTTCATAGTTTCATCGGCCACTTCTTTGGCTTCGCGCAAGATGGCGTTGGCTTTTTCGTTTGCCTCTTGGATAATGCGCTCTTTGCGTTCGTCTAGTTTTTCGTGTTTTGCGTGCAATTCTTGTTTGAGCTGCTCGATTTCTCGTTTGTATGCGGCAATCTCTGCCTGCTCTTTTTCTATCGTACGGCGGTTTGTCTCCAAATCTGCCAGCAAATCTTCGAAAGATTCGTCCTGTTCGGATAAATGTGTCTTCGCGCTTTCGATAATGTGGTCTGGAAGACCGAGCTTGCTGGAAATGGCGAAAGCATTACTTTTTCCCGGGATACCGATTAATAAATGGTAGGTCGGGCGCAGTGTATCTACGTTAAATTCGCAGCATGCATTTTCTACACCAGGGGTAGAGAGCGCAAATACTTTTAATTCGCTGTAGTGTGTCGTAGCCATTGTGCGGATGCCTCTATCATGTAAATAAGAGAGAATGGCGATCGCAAGTGCGGCTCCTTCTGTTGGGTCGGTTCCGGCTCCAAGCTCGTCGAAGAGAACGAGGGAGTGTTCGTCTACCTCCTGCAGGAAAGACACGATATTTGTCATGTGAGAAGAGAAGGTACTGAGGCTTTGCTCAATACTCTGTTCGTCACCGATGTCTGCGTATACATTTTCAAAAACGGCTAATTCTGAGCGGTCCAGTGCAGGAATGTGAAGTCCTGCCTGCCCCATCAAGGTAAATAAGCCGACTGTTTTTAAGGAAACGGTCTTACCGCCGGTATTTGGTCCGGTGATGATTAATAAATCAAATTCTCCGCCCAGGGTCACTGTAATTGGGACTACTGTCTTCTTATTTAATAATGGATGGCGCCCTTCGCGGATGTGAACGTAGCCTTTGGTATTGAAAATTGGTCGGCTTGCATTCATGGACAGTGCCAAGGAACCTTTAGCGAAAATGAAGTCAAGTTCGCTTAAGATTTTGTAGTTAGTGCGGATTTCATCCATGTATTCTGCCACATCTACGCTGAGTCTTGCAAGAATGACTTGAATTTCTTCCTGTTCTTTGCCGTAAAGTTCTTTGAGGTCATTGTTTAATTTCACGACGGCCATCGGTTCTATGAAAAGGGTAGAACCAGTGGAAGACTGGTCGTGAATCATGCCGTTTACTTGACTGCGGTACTCCGCTTTTACAGGAATGCAGTAGCGGTCGCCACGCATGGTAATAATCGGGTCCTGCAGGTAGCTGCGGAGGGAACCATTTACCAGTGAGGTCAAAGTGGAATGTACTTTGTCATTGATGGCCTCAATGCTTCTTCGAATGTGCTTTAACGTGCTGCTGGCATCGTCGCTGATTTCTTCTTCGGAAATGATGCAGCGGCGAATCTCTGTGCTGAGCGGCGTGAGTGGCGACAGTTGCTCGAAATAAACATCGAGGCAGTCAGCCAGTTCATCCACGGTGTCGTGCCTTCCATACGATTTGGCCCGGTTTGCTACTTCCAATAATTTGCAAATGCGAAGGAGCTCCGGCGCGCTGAGTGCGGCGCCGACTTCCAGGCGTTTCATGGAATCTTCTACGGCATAGCATCCACTGAAAGAAAGCCGTCCTTTTTTTACGATTCTGGTAAAGGCGGCTGCCGTCTGTTCCTGTGCTGTATTTATCTCTTCTAAATCGGTCAGCGGTTTTAAATTCTTGCAGCGGATTTTGCCGCTTTCAGAGGAGGCTTGATCGACTAGAAGGTTTATGATTTTGTCATATTCTAGTTTTGATAATGTTTTTTCATTCATTTTATTTCACCCTGGTTACATTTTACCCTATTTGAGTTGCAAAGAAAAGAAGAAATATTGTATACTTATAAGAAGATATTTAGAAAGGACCTATGTGTATGGATACAGGACATGGACCAGAAGAGTATTCTTTCCTGCAGGAAATCATCAAGGATGAGCAGAAAGATCTCAAGAAGATTGTAAAAAAGATTGCCAAGTGGGCGATTCTCGGATTCGTTTTTGGAATGACTGCCTGCATGGGATTCTTTGCGCTGAAACCGTGGGCAGAGGCGACATTTCAAAAGGATACAGATAAGGTTGAGATTCCAAAAGATGAAGAGGCTGAGGAAGTGACGCAGACGGAGACGGTTACTGAGCCTGTGCAGCAGGAACTTACGATTGAAAATTATCGGGAACTGAATCAAATGATAAGTGAGGTTACCGCAGAAGCGCAGAAATGCGTAGTACAGGTGACCGGGATTGCGCAGGATGGCAGCTGGGCGAACGAGCAAGATGCTGATGCGTTGCAGAGTGCCGGACTGATTGTGGCAGATAACGGAAGAGAATTGTTGATTCTTACGAGTTATTCTAGTATAAAAGACGCAAGCCTGTTTCAGGTGAAGTTTGTGGATGGAACGGACCATGAGGCAGTCTTGAAGCAGAAAGATGGAACGACTAATCTGGCGATTTTTTCGGTTGCTAAAAGTGGCATTTCAGAAGATACATGGGCGAAAATTAAGGTGGCTGAGCTTGGTAATTCGAATACATTGCCACAGGGCAGGACACTGATTGCGGTTGGAAGCCCATTTAGCTATGCAGATGGTGTCGGAGTAGGTGTTGCAAGTTCAGTGGACGAGACGATTATCCGTGCAGATGGAAAATACAGTGTCATTATTACGGATATGCCAGAGGCGGATAAGAGCAGCGGTTTTCTGTTTGATACGTATGGGAACGTGCAGGGAATTATTGACTCGAGCCTTATGAACGAAGGAAGTGCTGGAACGCTGTCGGCGATTGGAATTTCGGCGGTGAAGAGTGAGATTGAGCTGATGTCAAATGGAAAAAATGTGCCGTATGTCGGCATTGTTGGAACTGTCGTGACGAAGGAAATGTCGGAAGCACAGGGGATTCCAGTCGGTTTGTATGTGACAGAAGTCGAAGTCGATTCGCCGGCGATGAAGGCGGGGATTCAAAGCGGAGATGTAATTACGAAAGTTGGCGGCAATGGATTTTCCACTTTGGAAGGGTATCGAAAAGCGATTCTGAATCAAGAGGCTGGAAAGACGATTACTTTGACTGGGCAGAGACGCGGAGCTGAGAATTATGTGGATATTAAGTTCAGCGTGACTGTGGGAGTGAAGCAATAAGCGGCTTGCTATAAATTATGAAGTAGGAGATTTCGCAACAGAAGATTTTGCGATGAATTGTGGCAGTAAATAAAAATTTAGATATGAAAAGAGGAATAGTATGAGATTTATTAACACATTACGAGAGGGCGACACAATCAGATCCATCTATTTATGTAAGACAAAACGTTCTGCAGAGACGAGAAATGGCAAACCATATGATAATCTGACTTTGCAGGATAAGACGGGAACTTTAGACGGAAAAGTATGGGATCCAAATTCGGGCGGAATCGCAGATTACGACGAGATGGATTTCATCGAGGTGTTTGGGGAAGTCATCAGCTATAACAATGCGCTGCAGCTGAACATTAAACAGCTTCGCAAGGCATATGAAGATGAGTACAATGCAGCAGATTACATGCCGACCAGTGAGAAAAGCGTAGATGGCATGTATAACGAACTGCTTTCTTATATCAATCAGGTAGAGAATAAGTATTTGCATCAATTATTGGAATACTATTTTGTAAAAGACCAAGCGTTTATCAAAACGTTTAAGACACACTCAGCGGCAAAAAGCGTACACCATGGTTTTGCAGGTGGGCTTTTGGAACATACGCTGAGCATTGTGAAAATGTGTGAGTATTATGTGAAGGCATATCCATTACTTAGCAAAGATTTGTTGTATACAGCAGCAATTTTTCATGACATTGGAAAGACAAGAGAACTATCAAGTTTCCCAGAAAATGATTACACGGATGATGGACAGCTCCTGGGGCATATCATAATCGGCGTAGAGATGATTAGCGAAGGCGTAAGGAATATTGAAGGATTTCCTGCGAAAATTGCAAGTGAGTTGAAGCATTGCGTGGTGGCGCACCATGGTGAGTTGGAGTTTGGTTCGCCGAAGAAGCCGGCGCTGGCGGAGGCTGTGGCGCTGCATTATGCGGATGCGACGGATGCGAAGCTGCAGACGCTCGCGGAAATTTTTAAGGATAAGGATGGGAATGAGTGGCTCGGATATAATAAGTTGTTTGAGTCGAATTTGAGGAAGAGTAGTATTTAGTCTATTTGAGAAGAGTAGTATTTGGCTCATTTGGGGACGATGTTACATGATTTTATGAATGATGCAGTGGGTTTTGCACTTCCTTTGGGTATATAGAAAATTTTTGAGTTAATATACCCTGAAAAAGTGGAAAATTCACTGTTTTTCTTGATTTTTCGACTGAGCTTTTCTATATATAGAGAAAATGCTCTGTTATCCCCTGAACTTGTCTGAAAGTGAGGGTATTACAAGACAATTTGGGGCTATATAGAAATCGCATGGTTACTTGAGTTTTGAGACCACTACATATCTGATAAAATATGTGAGATGTTTAATTTAGTAGCTATAAAATAGAAGAAGCCTTTTTTGAAAGGAACATGGAAGATGGAAAAAAATGAAAAACTTGTAATAAAGATAGAAGATATTGGGGTAAACGGCGAAGGAATCGGAAAGGTCGATGGTTACACGCTGTTTGTAAAAGACGCACTCATTGGCGATACGGTAGAAGCCGTTATCACAAAAGCAAAAAAGAATTATGGTTATGCAAAGATGTTGAAGGTATTGGAACCATCCCCGCATCGTGTTGAAAAACGCTGCCCAGTAGCCCGTCAATGCGGCGGCTGTCAGATTCAAGAACTTTCCTACGAAGCACAGCTCGATTTTAAGACAAAAAAAGTGTATGGAAATCTGGAAAGAATCGGCGGATTTTCGCCAGAATTTTTAGACAGTGTTATGGAGCCGATTTGCGGGATGGAAAATCCATTCAACTACCGCAACAAGGCACAATTCCCGATTGGAACTGACAAAGAAGGAAATATCGTGACTGGTTTCTACGCCGGACGCACACATCAGATTATTCCGAACATGGAATGTGCGCTTGGCGTGGAAGTGAATCAAGAGATTTTGAAAATCATCGTAGATTTCATGAATGAAAATCATATTTCCGCATATGACGAGACGACACAAAGAGGGCTTGTCCGTCATGTGCTGATTCGTTATGGATTTAAAACTGGGGAAATCATGGTTTGCCTTGTGATAAATGGGGATAAGTTTCCAAAATCTGAAAAACTTGTGGATAAGTTATCTCAAATCGAAGGCATGACGAGCATTACGTACAGTGTGAACCGTGAAAATACGAATGTCATTATGGGAAAAGAGATTGGTATCCTGTGGGGACAAGGGTATATTACGGATTATATTGGTAATGTGAAATATCAGATTTCGCCACTTTCATTCTTCCAAGTGAATCCAGTACAGACGGAGAAACTTTATGGACTTGCGTTAGAGTATGCAGGGCTGGAAGGAAATGAAACTGTGTGGGATTTGTACTGTGGCATCGGAACGATTTCACTATTTTTGGCACAGAAAGCTAAGAAAGTATATGGCGTGGAGATTATTCCGCAGGCAATTGATGATGCGAGAAACAATGCGAAGATTAATGGCATTGAAAATGCAGAGTTCTTTGTTGGAAAAGCGGAGGAAGTATTGCCGGAGTATTATGCACAGTACGAAAAAGAGCATGGGGAAAAGGCTTATGCGGATGTGATTGTGGTGGATCCGCCGAGAAAAGGGTGCGATGAGACATTGCTTCATACGATGGTGAAGATGCAGCCGGAGAGGATTGTGTATGTGAGTTGTGATTCGGCGACGTTGGCGAGGGATTTGAAGTATCTTTGCGAGAATGGGTATGAGGTGAAGAGGGTTAGGCCTGTAGATCAATTTCCGAGCACAGTGCATACAGAGGTCGCCTGCTTACTGCAAAAAAATTAAATATGTTGAGAAATAAAGGCATTGCAACGTTTCTGTGAGTATTAAGTTGAAACGTTGTAGTGCTTATTTTGTGTATATAAATTTAATAGTTAGGGCAGGATAGTTGCGTTCTCTAGTACGCTTTACATAGCCACCTTGGCAAAGAGGCTAGATCTGTGCGACAGGAGGACGCAGCTATGTCAAATTGTAAAGCAATTGACTTTAATTCCAAACGAATGATTTTTAACGAGAAACATTAAAAACCGATTGACAAACGTTAAATGACATGTTATGATTTTATCATAAAAAACCTTTGGAGGTATGTAAGATGAAAGGTATTAACAAACTTGGAAAAATCGTTACAAAAATATTGGAGGTATTCCATTGGGTTGCAGTTGCATTGATGACAGCGGCTGCTGTTTGCTCTATGTCCGCTCCGGACTGGATTGGTTATTTTGTCAGCTTCGATGCAAAAGAGTGTTGCGGGGCAAATCTGGAGGTATACGGCTTTGAAGTCAATGCTCCAGTCACGAATGGAAATGTGGATATGACGACCTTCCTACTCTTTGGAATTGGTGCAATTATTATCCTGGCACTTATGGCAATGGTGTTCCGCAATCTCCATCTCATTTTCAAGAAATCCGAAAACGCAACTCCTTTTCAAAAAGATAACATTCGGATGATGAAGGAAATTGGTATCTTCGCCATCGCTGTTCCTATAGTTGGACTCGCTATGAGCATTATTGCACGTATTGTGATTGGCGTCGATTTAGCGGCAGAGATTAGCGTAGACACGAGTGGCATCTTTATGGGCATCATTGTTCTATGTTTGACACAGTATTTTATTCACGGAGCTGCTCTTGAAAAAGATGTAGAAGGACTTCTGTAAGGGGGACACTATGGGTAAAATTGTTTTAAGACTTGACAGAATGATGGTGGAACGAAAAATGTCCCTCAATGAGCTCGCCGAGCGTGTAGGCATTTCCAATGTCAATCTGTCTAAAATCAAAAATAACAAAGTAACGGCTATTCGCTTTGCAACCCTGGCAGCTATTTGTGAAGCATTAGACTGCGAAGCGGGAGATATTCTCGAATTTCAGAGGGATTAGGTTATGTGAAAAACAGAAATATCGTTAAAGTATTGACAATGTCCACAGCATGCGTTATACTACCAATACCAAAAGTTAGTCGACACTAACTATTGGAAATGCATGGATAATTCCATCCACAAACGATTATACTAGATATTATAGGAGGAATTCAGTATGAGAATTTTATTTTACGATACAAAAAATTATGACAGAGATTCATTTAACAGCCAGCTCGCCAATTTCCCAGGCATTGAGATTGATTACCTGAAAGGAGACCTTGCACCAAAGTCAGCTGTGATGGCAGAAGGATATGATGCCGTATGTGCATTCGTAAGTTCAGACGTTGGAGCCGAAACATTGAAGGTACTTCATGCGCATGGTGTGAAACTTGTTCTGATGCGCTGTGCCGGCTTCAACAATGTTGACCTAAATGCAGCAAAAGAACTCGGAATCAAAGTTTTCCGCGTGCCAGGTTATTCTCCAGAAGCAGTTGCAGAGCACGCAATGATGCTCGCACTTGCAGCAAACCGCCACGTACACAAATCTTACGTAAAGGTCCGTGAAAATGATTTCAGTCTCGGCGGTCTGATGGGCATTAATTTCTATCAGAAAATAGCTGGAATTGTGGGTACCGGTAAAATCGGTGCTGCAATGGCACGTATCTGCCACGGATTCGGCATGAAAGTGCTGGCCTATGATATTTACCAAAATCCGTCTCTTGATTTTGTGAAGTACGTATCCCTCGACGAATTGCTGGCAAAGAGTGATCTGATTTCGCTGCACTGCCCATTGACAGAAGAAAATTATCACCTGATTAGCCGTGAAACAATTCAAAAAATGAAAGACGGAGTGATTCTTGTCAACACCTCACGTGGTGGACTTGTGAAAACGGACGACTTGATTGAAGGAATCCGTGCACATAAATTCTTTGCGGTGGGTCTGGATGTTTACGAAGAGGAAGTTGCTAACGTGTTTGAGGACCGTTCCGATGAGATTTTGGAGCACTCTACAACAGCGCGCCTGCTTTCCTTCCCAAATGTTATTATTACTTCTCATCAGGGATTCTTTACAGAGGAGGCGCTGAGTGCGATTAGTCAGACGACGCTGGAGAATGCAGTTCTCTGGGAGAAGGGCGAGACATCGGATAATGAGGTGCATGCATAATTAAAGCAGAAATGTAATTATGAAGGGGAAACCGGTACTAACCGATTTCCCCTCAGACTGTAGACAAACTCTTTAAATATTCTTCCACATTTACATATGTCATATCTTCCGTCGCATTTTCGACCACATCTTTTAGCGATGTTGTCTGACCTCTATAGATCACATACTTACCGGTAATCGTGCCATATCTAAATTCTGTATCCTTACATTTCTGTTCATCTAGCAAATGC
Source organism: Tyzzerella sp. (assembly GCA_017472665.1). Classification (GTDB taxonomy): domain Bacteria; phylum Bacillota; class Clostridia; order Lachnospirales; family Lachnospiraceae; genus Faecalimonas. Next base: position 16,278 of record JAFUOS010000016.1, read on the forward strand.
TTACACTGTTCTGGAACTACTTCCATACTATGCTTAATCTCATAAATCTCACAGTTGCCTTCTTCTGGATTGAAAACTACCATATCGAACTCGCCGATAGCAAATTGCAATCGAAATACTTCGCAGCTCTTTTTTGAAAGCTTCGTTTCAAGTAGAACGATATCCTCCATCATTCTACCTTTGATTTCATCAAGAATACGGTCTGTTACCCGCTTTCTTTCCTCTAAGGACATATCTCTGAATTTTTCATCCTGCATAAGAGATTTAATCAGCGCCTCTGCCTGCGAGTATCGCATACCTGGCTGTGAGAATGTTGTTCTTGTTTCTTTGCGGTTATAGTCAGACATCCATCTGCTTTCAATTTCAACTGTGAGATCTAAAAGATCCAAATATTCTTTTATCTCAAAACGATGAGCGTCCTGTATTTCCACAGACTGTTCTGCTTTATCTCTGATTTCCAACAGAGATTTCAAAGTTCCATTTACACTTGCTATATCAATGCGATCCAAAATATCCGTAGGTTCCTCTCGGTCTTTTCGCAGATTCTTTGCCGATATTCTCAAATCATTTGATTTAAAATCTCTGGTCAGAACCTCCAGGGTAAAACGATGATTGATATCCTCTACGATTCGGTTAATAGCATTCGTCAATTCATTTTTCTCATATAATTCTCTCAGTGAGCGGAAATGCCCTTCATACTGATAGTTTTTTAGAGAATGCTGAATATTACGAGCAATTGCGCTATCCACATATTTATCCGTACTCTTTTTGGTGGCAAAAATCATGGAAGCGTCATTGTAATGCTTTCCACCCAAACTCATGGTACCGCCATAGCGAATGTAATCATCAATACCAACAATACCAAGCACACTTTCAAACTCGCGATATGGAATGAAGGTCGTATGAGACATAATGCATCTATCATATAATTCTTCATCCTCTGTAAACATAAATCCAAGGGAATCTGTGCCAGAGAGAACAATTTTCATTCCACTTGCCGCAAACACATCTGAAAACAAAGCGGCACCTTCAATAAAGTCATTCAGAAGTGTAACTTCGTCAATAAACACATACTGGTAACCATTTGTTTCCAAATATTTTAAGTCCCGATTTACATCATCCAGTGTCCTACTGTCCTGTATCTGAATAAAGACTGTCTTGCTTTTCATTTCAGTATTCATTTCTGAAATCAACTGACGAATCAAGGTTGTTTTTCCGGTTCTTCGTAGTCCATACAAAATGTATACTCTATCAGGAATGTCACCATAAATGTAATCATGTAGCTGCTGATAACACTCACGCTTTGCCCACTTGGCGACAGGCTTCACAAAACGGTCCAGTTCGTTCCCAATTCTTACTGCACAATGAAACTGATGAGCAGGTTTTGATGTCTCAGCTATATTTATCTCTGTGACTTTTAATTGATTTTGAAGTTCTTTTCTTCTTTCAATCTGTTTTGTTAGTAACTCTAATTCATCGTCTTTGGCTCTTCGGGAGTGTTGCTTTCCATTTTCGCGCCATTGATAATAGGCATACTCTCTGCCGTTTATTTTCTTGTAAGTGATACCGCCTGATGGCAGTGTTTCAATCTCAGCAATGATTTTACTATGTTCTTCGCTTGCCATTTGTATCCCTCCTTACAAGATAATTTTAACTTTTTTAACTTTATTTGTAAAGTTAAAAATAAAAATTCGTATTTATTTATAGTTTCTCTCGAGAAACAAAAAATTATGACAGAGATTCATTTAACAGCCTGCTCCCAATTTTCCAGGCATCGAGATTGAATGCCTGAGTTTTTTGTTAGAAAAATTGAATATTGAAATTGAGTTAAAGAGTGTTATCCTATATAATTAATATAAATTATTAAAACAAGAGGAACGATTATGGCAAATCAAGGAACATGTCTTGTGGCAAAAAAATGCGGTGGATGTCAGTATCAAGGCGTTGCATATAAAGAACAATTAAAAAAGAAGCAGCAGATGGAAGAAACTTTGCTGAAGAAGTTCTGCAAAGTGGAAAACATCATTGGGATGGAAAATCCTTATTATTACCGCAATAAAATGCATAGAACTTTCGGACGAGACCGAAAAGGGAATACGATTTCCGGAACTTATCAAGAAGGCACCCATCGCATTGTCCCAGTGGAAGAGTGCCTGATTGAAGACCAGAAAAGTCAAGAAATTGTTCATACAATCAGAGGATTACTGAAATCTTTTAAAATCAAAACTTACGATGAAGATACGGGATATGGACTTTTGCGCCATGTGCTAGTACGTCGTGGATTTAAAACAGGCGAGATTATGGTTGTCTTGGTGCTTAGTTCACCTATTATGCCGTCCAAAAATAATTTTGTGAAGGCTATCCGAAAAGCACACCCGGAGATTACAACCGTGGTATTAAATGTGAATGACAAAAAGACCAGTATGATTCTCGGAGAAAGAGAAAATACGATTTACGGCAAAGGATTTATCAGGGATGAATTGTGTGGATGTACATTTCGCATTTCTCCAAAGTCATTTTATCAAGTGAATCCGGTGCAGACGGAGATTCTTTATCAGACAGCAATCAGTTACGCAGGCCTGACTGGAAAAGAGGAAGTAATCGATGCCTATTGTGGAATCGGAACAATCGGTATGGTCGCGGCGAAGCATGCGAAAAAAGTGATTGGTGTGGAATTAAATGGCGATGCGGTGCGAGATGCGCGCATGAATGCCAAGGAAAATAAGATGCAGAATATCGAATTCCGCCAGGGGGATGCCGGAGAATTTATGGTTGCTATGGCTGCAAAAGGGCAGAATGTGGATGTGGTTTTCATGGATCCTCCGAGAGCGGGGAGTGATGAAAAGTTTCTATCTTCTGTTGTGAAGATGGGGCCGAAGAAAGTGGTTTATATTTCTTGCAATCCGGTGACTTTGGAGCGGGATTTGAAATATTTGGTGAAACATAAATATGAAGTGAAGAAGATTCAGCCGGTAGAGATGTTCCCTTTCACAGAACATGTTGAGACAATCGTCTTGCTTTCTAAGGGAGATTTGCAATAAGGAGACTAATGAACCATGATTAAAAACATAGTATTCGACGTAGGAAAAGTCCTCGTCTCATTCGAACCAGAACAATATCTTAAAGATATAGGATATGACGAAATCACCAGAAAAATAGTGATGTCCTCCATATTTAAAAGCCCACTGTGGAACGAAGTTGACAGAGGTGTTATGTCCACACAAGAATTAGCAGACGCTTTCGTGACAAATGCACCAGAATACGAAACACAAATCAGAGAAGCCTTCAAGCATGTGGGAGGTACCATCGAATTGATGCCGCACGCTATAAAGTGGGTAGAAGATTTAAAAGCCCGCGGTTACCATTTGTATATTATTTCGAATTATGGGGAATACACGTATGAGCAGACCGAACACAAATTAAAATTCCTTCCGTACATGGAGGGTGTCATTTTCTCATTCCAATATAAAATGCTCAAACCAGAAAGAGAAATTTACGAGACATTCTTGCAGGAATTCCAACTCAAGGCCGAGGAGTGTGTATTTATCGATGACCGCCTGGAAAACATAGAAGGTGCGAAAGCAACCGGTTTTTATGGAATCCAATTTCATAATTTTGAGCAGGCAAATGCTGAACTGAATCAGCTGCTTCTTATGTGTTAAAGTAGTATAATCTAAAAGGAGACATGCTTTAGGTCATGTTTCCTCAGACTGTGGACAAAGTTTTTATGTAAACTGTATTTATTTATAATTTCTTTACATCATGCCCTGCAGGGAATCCGCAACCCTTCTATAAATTTTTGGCAGGCAAATGACTGCTGACGTTCTGGATCAGACAGCAGGCAGATAGAGCGGTTTGGAAGCGGCTCGTCAAGTGTCAACTCTACAACTCGCTGAGTTCTAAGTGCTTGATCTGCAAAAATACGCGGTACGAATGCGATTCCGATATTTTGCTCTGCCATAGGAGTAATCAAATCCGCTGAGGAAAGTTCAATATCTGGCTGCAAATGAATTCCATGCGTAGCAAACAGTGTTTCTAGATATTGTCTGCCGGAAGTCTCTGGTTCCAGGCAGATCATAGGATATTTGGAAACATCCTGGTAGGTCAGCGGACGGCTTTGCAGATGAGCAAACGAAGTTCCTGCAATACATACCATAGAAAAATCTACCAGGCGATGGGTTGTCAGACCATTGTCAGGAAATGGTGTAGTCATAATCGCAAAATCAAGAGAGCCGTTCCGTATGGATTCATTTACCAACTGACATGTCGTATTACAAATCCGAAGCTGAATATTCGGATATTTCGCTTTAAACCTGCCAAGGACAGGAATCAGATAATTTCGCAGAGAAGTTTCAGAAGCTCCTATTTTAATAAGTCCCCTTCCCATATTTAAATATTCTTTTAATTTTTCTTCCCCTTGGGTAATCTCAGCATAAGCTTTCGAAATATGTTCAAAAAGTAATTCTCCTTCTGGCGACAGCCGCATACCTTTTTTGGAACGGATAAAAAGCTTACAGTTCAATTCCTTTTCCAGATTCAGAATATAGTGGCTCACAGTAGGCTGAGTCAAAAACAGTGCCTTGGCCGCTAGAGTAATATTTTGGTAATAAGCGACATAATAAAACACTTTATAAGAATCATAACTGACAGACATGTTCATGTGCCCTCCTTTGGGTTGTAAAAATTTATATTTTATTTTCATTTTACACTTTTTATTTTAGAAAAAGTGAACAATCCATAGAAAATCTGAATATTTTAACTAAAAAATATTTATTTTACAAATATTTTCCACTCAAGTATAATGTCGTCAATCTGAAAAAGCAAGAGAGGATGTGATTTTACGGAAAAATTAACAACAGCTCTTATGGAGGAGCTAAACTGCGAAACGGTATTTACCATCCCGATATTTGGGGGAATTGATATCGGAGAATCTGTTGTAGTAACCTGGATTATCATGGCAGTGCTTGTAGGATTATCGATTTTAGTGACAAGAAACTTAAAGGTGGAGAATCCAGGAAAAGGCCAGGTGATATTGGAGACGGCAGTCACCAGCCTGCACAATATGGTTAGTGGAATGGTTGGAGAGAATGGTCAGAGGTATGTTCCTTATTTGATGACCGTTTTGGTTTACATAGGATTTGCAAACATTATCGGGCTGTTCGGGTTTAAGCCGCCGACAAAAGATTTGACTGTGACAATCGCACTGGCGGTCATGAGCATTGTGCTGATTGAGTTCGCGGGAATCTATGCAAAAGGAGCGAAAGGATGGGTGAAAAGTTTTGCCGAGCCGGTCGCAATTATGACGCCATTTAATATTTTGGAAATTGTGATTAAGCCATTATCATTATGTATGCGTCTTTTCGGAAACGTACTGGGAGCATTCGTTATTATGGAACTGATTAAGCAGGTGATTCCAGTGGTACTTCCGGTTCCGTTTAGTTTGTATTTTGATATTTTTGATGGCCTGATTCAGGCGTATGTGTTTGTTTTCCTTACATCATTATTTGTAAAGGAAGCAGTGGAATAGGAGGATAATATTTATGTCAACATTATTAGCAATTGGTGCAGGTATTGCAGTTTTAACAGGTGTAGGAGCAGGTATTGGTATTGGATTAGCTACTTCAAAAGCAGCAGAGGCAATCGCAAGACAGCCGGAAGCAGAAGGTAAAATCACGAAGGTTCTGATGCTTGGTTGTGCTTTGGCAGAAGCAACTGCCATCTATGGTTTCGTAATCGCGCTTTTAATTATTATCTTTTTGAAGTAGTAGGAAAGGCAGGTAGAGAAAAGTGCTGAATATTAGTCCGTGGAATCTGCTGTTTACTGTAGTAAACTTATTGGTTCTTTTAGCATTGATGAAAAAATTTTTATATAAGCCGGTGCTGAATATTATTGCAAAACGTCAGGAGTTAATCGACAGTCAGTTTGCTCAGGCACAGGCATCCCAAGAAGAGGCAAAGCAGTTAAAAGAACAGTATGAAAGCTGTCTGGCTGATGCAAAAACAGAGCAGGAAAGCATCCTGAAAGAAGCAAAAGTGCAGGCAGGAATAGAATACGATAAAATTTTAGCAGATGCAAATGAAAAAGCAGCTCAGATGATTGAGGATGCAAAGAAAGTCGGTCTGGAGGAAAAAGAAAAAGCAGTCAAAGACGCAGAATCTGAAATTGCGAAACTGGCTGTTGCAGCTGCATCGAAGATTGTATCTCAGGCATCTGATGAGAAAAATGATTATGTGATTTATGAGGAATTTCTGAAAAAAGCAGGTGAGAAGAGTGAGACAGACAGAAATTAATGGTACACCAAAATCGCCAGACTGTCTGGAAGCGGTACTTACTTATGTGACAGCACCTACGCCAGAACAACTGGAGGGAATTCAAAGATTTCTCAAGAAAAAATATGGTGCTGAAAGCGTAAGGATTGTAGAGAAACAGGACACGTCTTTAGGCGGTGGATTTAAGCTTCAGGTAGAAACCGATGAGTTTGACTGGAGCACAAAAGAAAAAGTAAGGCAGTTGGAAGAAAAACTGACAAGTGCCGTTAAAAAAGAGCATGACAGCAGCAAAGAGATTATTACAATTTTAAAAGAGGAAATTGATAATTTTAATGCAAAGATAGAGGGACGCGAAATTGGTTTCGTGAACTTTGTGGGAGATGGAATTGCCAATATTGATGGAGTCAATCACGCGGAATATGGAGAAATCCTGTTGTTTGACACTGGTGTAAAAGGAATGGTGCAGGATATCCGAAAGGATGAAGTCGGCTGTATCCTTTTTGGACGGGAAGGCGGAATCAAAGAAGGAACCCGCGTGGTCCGCACCGGAAAGAGAGCTGGTATTCCTGTTGGCGAAGCATTTCTGGGGCGCGTCATTAATGCACTTGGTGCACCGATTGACGGTCAGGGAGAAATCAAGGCTTCCGATTACCGCCCGATTGAGCAGAAGGCTCCGGGAATTGTGGAAAGAAAATCGGTCAGCGTTCCAATGGAAACGGGGATTTTGGCAATCGATTCTATGTTCCCAATTGGAAGAGGCCAGCGTGAATTGATTATTGGTGACAGACAGACTGGAAAGACGTCGATTGCGATTGACACCATTTTGAATCAGAAGGGAAAAGATGTCATCTGTATTTATGTGGCTATAGGGCAGAAAGCATCGACAGTAGCAAAGCAGGTGAATACCTTGAAAAAGATGGATGCGATGGATTACACCGTAGTGGTTTCTGCAACAGCAAGTGAACCGGCATCTTTACAATACATTGCCCCTTATGCAGGTACAGCTATGGCAGAATACTTTATGTATCAGGGCAAAGATGTTTTGATTGTTTATGATGACTTATCGAAACATGCAGTGGCATACCGTGCTTTATCATTACTTTTGGAACGTTCTCCTGGACGTGAAGCATATCCAGGTGATGTTTTCTATCTTCATTCCAGACTGTTGGAACGTTCCAGCAGATTGAACGAAGAAAATGGAGGAGGCTCCATCACGGCACTTCCTATTATTGAAACACAGGCAGGAGATGTGTCTGCTTACATACCAACCAATGTCATTTCGATTACAGATGGTCAGATTTTTTTGGAAAGCGACCTGTTCTTCTCAGGTATGCGTCCAGCGGTAAATGTAGGACTTTCTGTTTCACGTGTTGGTGGTGCAGCACAGACAAAAGCAATGAAAAAAGCTGCCGGAAGTATTCGAATTGATTTGGCACAGTTTAGAGAAATGGAAGTGTTTACCCAGTTTGCATCTGATTTGGATGATGCGACGAAAGAGCAGTTGGCTTATGGAAATGGTTTGATGGAATTATTGAAACAGCCTTTATGCCATCCACTGAGCTTACACGAGCAGGTAATCACGCTGTTTTTAGCTTCACAAAAAGAGTTCCTCTCTGTAGAAAAGGTGTGCATAAAAGAATATCAAAAAGCGCTTCTGTCATATTTTGAAGAGGAATATGCGGATATTGTGCAGGAAATTGAGCAGACAAAAGATTTGTCAGACGAGTTGAAGCGCAAAATTTTGGAGGCAGCTGAGCAATTCAAAAGTAGGTGGGAATAAATGGAAACTTCAAGAGAAATTCAGACGCGAATCAAAAGCATACAGGATACGATGAAAATCACAAATGCTATGTATATGATTTCTTCTGCGAAGCTGAGAAAAGCCAGAAAAAGCCTGGAAGATACGAAACCATATTTTCAAATGCTGCAAGGAACGATTGCACGTATTATCAGACATTTACCTGAGATGGAGCATCGGTATTTTGAACAAAGTGAAAGCAATGTTCAAGATGGAGTACCGAAGGCAGATGAGGAGTCTACGATTGATATTGAAGATTTGAATGGAAAGCAGCAAAAAAAGAGGGGCTTTATCGTAGTTTCAGCAGATAAAGGCCTGGCTGGCGCATATAATCACAATGTACTGAAACTGACAGAAGAATGTCTGAAGAAAGGGCAGGATAATCTGCTGTTTGTAGTCGGTGAACTGGGCAGAGAATATTTTATTCAACATAAGATTCCGATGTATACGGAATTTCGCTATACAGTACAAGACCCGGACCTCACCCGTGCAAGAGATATTTCAGATTTCGCGGTTTCTTTATATGATGAAGGGAAACTGGATGAACTCTATATGATATACACGTATGAAGAAAATTCTATGAAAGTAGAAGCGAAAGTGTGCCGATTGCTGCCACTGAAGAAAGAAGTTTTAGCGACATCAATGCTCTCTGGTGCCTATGCAGAGGATATTCGTATGATACCTTCCGCTGAAAGTGTGTTAGAGAATGTGGTGCCAGATTATGTAACAGGATTTATTTATGGTGCATTGGTAGAATCATTTTGCAGTGAGCAGAATTCCCGTATGATGGCGATGCAGGCGGCAACAGATAATGCAGAAAAAATATTGAAAGAGCTGCGAATCCAGTTTAACCGCGTTCGCCAAGGAGCAATTACACAGGAAATCACAGAGGTGATTGCGGGAGCCAAAGCACAGAAAAAGCGCAGGAGGAAAGCATGAAACAGGGAAAAATTATACAGGTACAAGGTCCGGTTGTGGATGTAGAATTTTCAGGTTCAGACATTCCACAGATTAAAGCGGCTTTAGAAGTAGAAAATCATGGAGAACGATGCGTGATGGAAGTTACGCAGCATGTTGGTGACAATACAGTCAGATGTATTTTGCTTACGGCAAGTGAAGGATTATGCAGGGATATGCCAGTCACTGTGACAGGAGACAGTATTCAAGTGCCAGTTGGGAAAAAGACATTGGGAAGACTTTTTAACGTATTTGGTGACACCATTGACGGTGGAGAAGATTTAAAAGAGGAACCACACTGGAGCATCCACCGGGAACCACCGGCATTTGAAGAACAGAATCCGGTAGTTGAAATTCTTGAAACAGGTATCAAGGTCATTGACCTTTTGGCGCCTTATGCAAAAGGTGGAAAGATAGGTCTGTTTGGCGGCGCTGGTGTCGGAAAAACGGTGCTGATTCAGGAGTTGATTCGTAATATTGCAACAGAACATGGAGGATACTCTATTTTTACCGGTGTTGGAGAGCGCTCCCGTGAAGGTAACGACTTATGGACAGAAATGAAAGAATCCGGCGTTCTTGAAAAAACAGCATTGGTATTTGGACAGATGAATGAACCACCAGGAGCTCGTATGCGAGTTGCCCAGACAGGACTTACGATGGCAGAATATTTCCGTGATGAAGAAAAACAGAATGTGCTGTTATTTATCGATAATATTTTCCGATTTACACAGGCTGGTTCTGAAGTTTCTGCATTGCTTGGACGTATGCCATCTGCTGTAGGATATCAGCCAACTCTGGCAACGGAAATGGGAGAACTGCAGGAAAGAATTGCTTCTACGAAGAATGGTTCTGTTACTTCCGTGCAGGCAGTTTACGTTCCGGCAGATGACTTAACAGACCCTGCACCGGCTACGACATTTGCACATTTGGACGCTACTACGGTATTGTCCAGAAAGATTGTAGAACAGGGAATTTATCCAGCGGTAGATCCATTGGAATCGAACTCCAGAATTCTGGAAGAGGATATCGTAGGAAAAGAGCATTATGAGACAGCAAGAAAAGTGCAGGAAATGCTTCAAAAATATAAAGAATTGCAGGATATTATAGCAATTCTTGGTATGGAGGAACTTTCTGAAGAAGACAAGAAGATTGTTTATCGGGCCAGAAAGATTCAGAAGTTCTTATCGCAGCCATTCTTTGTCGCAGAGAATTTTACTGGTATTTCAGGAAAGTATGTACCGCTAAAAGAAACGATTCGAGGTTTTAAGGCAATCGTGGACGGTGAAATGGATGAATATCCGGAAGCTGCTTTCTTTAATGTGGGTACAATTGATGAGGTAAAGGAAAAGTATGAAAACATTCAGTTTGAAAGTGCTGGCGAGTGATCGCGTGTTTTATGATGGCAGATGCAAAATGGTGATTCTTCCCGCAACGGATGGCCAGTTAGGAGTACTTGCAAACCATGGGGATATGGTAGTTGCTCTTGATATGGGCAAAATGCGCATTCAAAAGGAAGATGATACATGGGAAACCGCATTGATTGGAAAAGGTGTGATGCAGGATATCAACAATCGTATGGTGATTCTTACGGAATTTGCGGAACACCCGGAGGAAATTGATAAGAGGCGTGCCGAGGAGGCGAAGCGGCGTGCGGAGGAACAGCTGCGCCAGAAACAGAGTATTTTGGAATATCATCATTCGAAGGCGGCTTTGGCGAGGGCGCTTGCGAGACTTAAGGAAAGTAATAAATAGTGGGATGCAGTCTTATGCTTCGGCGTAAGGCTGTTTTTTAATTTGTAGGAAAGTAGTCTCGCAGAGCCTATTTCCTACAAATTAAAAACACTCCGTGAGGATCGCAGAGGCGCGGACAAGGAAGTTATTGCTACGCAATCGCGCCTCGCGCAAGAGTTCGCGAGCGAACTCTTTGTTCCCAGTTTTCACGGAAATGAAAGAAATTGTATTTCTTTGCATAAAGTATTGTAATGAGAGAAAATGATGTGAGGCCGTTCGTGAAGAAAAGTAGAATTGCTATATTGTTATGTGTGATTTTGGCGTTAGGTAACTTGTGGCATGTGAGAAGTGTAAACAATGAGACAACGCAGACTGGGGATGTAGATACAGACACACAAGAGAAAGACTATATTAAATGGGTAGAATTCAACGTAACCTGTGAAGCTATGAAAAAAGCGTACCAGTATGACTTGGATACATATGGAAAAGAAGTCCATCTGAACTGGGTGAGTCTATTGGCATATCTGGGAGCAAAGTATGGTGGCGATTTCGGGCAGTATAAGGCGAAAGATATGGATGAAATTGCTGAGCTTATGATAAATGGAGAAAAGACAGAAGATGGTCTGGCTCAAGAAATGCAGTATTACAGTTATTACAGAGAAGCATACGGTGCTGTGCTGGATGGTATGGTGGGAGAGTATCAGATGGAGTACGCTGAGAGTACTGAATCTGAAAAAACGTCAAAGACATCGAAAGAATCAGAAGCCACAGCGGGAACTGGGGAGACAGCAGACGAATCTGGGACAGCGGAGGAGTCAAAAACAGCATGGAAGACAGTATATGGTCTAAAAGCATTTCACCCAATTGCAAAAAGTTTTCCCTACTCAGACTACGACGATTTTGGCGTCTCCAGAACCTATGGCTACAGACGAAACCACTTGGGTCACGATATGATGGGCCAGGTAGGAACCCCGGTAATCGCAGTCGAGTCTGGCTACGTAGCAGAACTCGGATGGAATCAGTATGGCGGTTGGCGCATCGGAATCAACAGCTTTGACGGCAAACGCTATTATTACTATGCACACCTTAGACAGAATCGTCCTTATGCAGAAGGTCTGGAAAAAGGCGACATTGTGCAGGCAGGAGATGTCATAGGATATATGGGAAGAACAGGTTACAGCACAGAGGAAAATGTCAATAACATTGACGAATACCATTTGCATTTTGGATTGCAGCTTATTTTCGACGAGTCTCAGCGGGAAGGTAATAATGAGATATGGGTGAGCGGATTCGAACTGGTGAAGTTCTTGTATCAACACCAATCGGAAGTGCAGCGTAATGATGAAACAAAGGAGTGGACGCGGGTGTATCAGATTAAGGATCCGGTGGTAGAAAATGATTGATGTCCCTATCAGATTTCGCGCATTGGCATATAATAAAAGCAAGGAAAATCGAGATGGAAATCTATAATGAAAAGAAGAATTTCTCTTGAACCAGAGGCAATTGCAGTTTGTAATGAAAGTGCTGTTCCTCCGCTTATCTTTCAATTGCCGCCATGGCAAGGCCGTCAAATGCTGGAAAAAGCGCAAAACACGCCAATCCGCATGTATCCTGCGGATATACAAAAGACGATTGTGGACACAGGAAAGTGGGGAAGTCTGCCTGTTTATATCGTCAGCCCCACTACAATAGAAACACCTTCAAATGTCATTTTTTATATTCATGGTGCAGGATGGGTTTTCGGAAGCTTCCACACTCACGAAAAGCTTGTGAGGGAGTTGGCAGCGAGGACCAGATGCATTTTAGTATTTCCAGAATACAGTCGTTCCCCAGAGGCACACTATCCAGTAGCAATCGAGCAATGCTATGATGTGCTCTGCAAGATTCCGGAGCTACTTAGAAAGTTCGGATTCCATATAAATTCGAATACTTTGACAATAGCAGGGGATAGCGTGGGAGGAAACATGACAATCGCAATGACATTGATGGCAAAAGAACGGAAAGGACCATATATACAGAAGCAACTGATGTATTATCCCGTTACAAACGCCTGTTTCTGCACGGACTCATATCGTCAGTTTGCAGAGGGATATTATCTTTATCGAGCGGGTATGATGTGGTTTTGGAATCAATATACGATGTCGGAATGTGACCGAAACAGGATTACAGCTTCACCACTAAGGGCAAGAACAGACCAGCTAAGGGGCCTTCCGGAAGCTATGATTTTGAATGGAGAAGCAGATGTGCTTCGCGATGAAGGAGAAGCATATGCCAGAAAACTTCGGGACGCAGGTGTACCAGTAACGGCAATGAGATTTCAGGGAATCATACATGATTTTGTGATGTTAAATGCATTAGACCAGACAAAAGCGTGTCGCGCAGCAATGGATGCGTCTGTTTCTTGGATAAATACAAGAAATCTGTGTTGGGGAGAAGATGCATAACGCAATAGAGTCTTGACATATCATTATAAAAAGCATATGGAAGATGATTTCATGATGAAAGAATTGTAATTATAAGTTTTCCAATGTGGAACTAGAATGTATTGTGAGTATTTTGCTTCCTAAGGGTATATACGAAAAAAAGCTACGCTCTATACCCTTGGGGCGCAACAAAATAGATTAATTTTGTCTTTGTTTTAGCGAATTTTCCTATATAGAAAAAATCATTTCCAAAATACCCTCATTTTTCATGAAAACGAGGGTATGGTTAGATAATTTTGGAACATATAGAAATTCTCGAATTATTCTGTAAGATAACCGATAAATTCTAATGTTAAATCTTTATGTGGAGCATTTTCTGTAATACTTAAAACCACTGTATCTGTAGATTCACCATAGATATCCATTAGTTTTTGACTTCGACTCATATCAATCATTACCGGTATCGGCTTTTCCATCGTTTCTGGCTCCGCACAATTTGGAATCAGAATCTCTGAGGCATCTTCATCATCTTCGAAGGCTTTCTGCCTTTGTTCGATTACTGCCTGGTCTATATATAGGAAGTATGGCTCATATTGTGCATACTGTTCTTCGGTCAAAATCTCGGACAAGTCTGCAAAATAACTTTTATAGGCGATGTCTGTCATGGCATCTAAATCACCGGTTATAAAATCAATGGAACCTGCAGCTATCCAAGCCATAAGAGCCTGAGTCGTTTCATAATTGGCAGCGTCTGAGTTTTCACCAGTCATCCAAGAGAGGCTGTCATTTAAATCAATGCTGTATTCAGAAGTATCAATCTCTTGTAATTCGTAAAATTTGTTAATAATGTCAGTTGTAGGATCGTCATCATTCCCTAGACTGTGAGTATTGATTAGGATACCGCTTAATACTGTCTCAGGGGTCGTTACTACGTGATAAATGTACCAACCGATTACGGAAACGATAATCACAGGTATGATCACATACCATTTATAATATCCCCAGAAATAGGTAAGTTTTTGTTTTGGTGTACCATTTTTTATGTTTTCGCGTTCTTCTTTAAATTCATCCATTACTGCCATATGATTTGTCTTCCTTTGGTTGTGTTTTGTATTCCTTTGATTTTGTTAAGTATAACATAAAGTGGAGGGGAGCTCAAATTAAAAAAATATAAAGTGCCCCGATAAGGGGCACATTCATACTAATCGTAATCTTTAAAATCAATCGGACTATCAATCAAAGTGGCAGCCTGGAACTGATGCCTGTGTCCATCTTCTACTTCAGTGAAATCCTTAATAAAATGAACGTGTTTTCCATTTCCTACCTCAATTGCTCTGGAAGTTTTACCACAGAATTCATGAAAATGTTCGTCTGTAAAGTCAGTGTGGAATTTAACTTCGTGTACATGGCTATTTCCCATTTTGATCGCTTCACCAGATACGGTACAGAAGCGATGGTTATGGCAATCGTCACATTCTTGCACAACAGCAGTGCTGCCGGTTATTTCGTGTACATGTTTTTGGTCGTCGTAACATTCGTTTTGATTATACATAGAAGATTCCTTTCAAATTAGTTAGTTTATAATATGAATGGATTCTGAAATGGTGTACATACTAATCCGAAAAAGAGTTCGAGGATTTTTTATGGAATCATTATGGAGAAAACAGACCCCTAAATTAATATCAAAATCAAGCACAGATCATTCAGTACCAGAAAATACCCACCGCGACATAATTGTGATAGGTGCAGGTATGGCGGGACTTCTAATTGCCTATTATCTGAAAGAGAAAGGGAAAAATGTGCTTGTTCTCGAGGCAGATGAAATAGCTTCGGGACAGACTGAACGGACGACAGCCAAGATTACAAGCCAGCACGATTTGAAATACCGTGAAATGATTGAAACCATGGGCACAAAAAAGGCGAGATTATACGCACAGGCAAACGAGGCGGCAATTAGAGAATATGAGCGGCTCATCCAAAGTCAAGGGATAGAGTGCCAATTTAAAAAAGTTCCAGCATATCTATATACCATGCAGGATGAAAAGGTGCTTCGGGATGAGGCGGAAGCAGCCCGTTCTCTCGGAATCGATGCATTTTTCACGAAAGAAACAGAGCTGCCTTTCGAGGTGACAGGTGCGGTGTGTTTTCGCAATCAGGCGCAGTTCTCTCCGTTAGAGTTTCTAAAGCATATTTCTCAAGAGTTAGAAATTTGGGAACGCACCAAAGTAATAGAAATCAAAGGGAATCAAGTCATAACAAATGATATGGTGATGACAGCGGATAAGATAGTAGTTGCAACTCATTATCCGCTTCGAAATGTGCCAGGATTTTATTTCTTGCGTCAACATCAAGAACGAAGTTATGTGTTGGCACTTTCAGGATGCAACAACATAGAAGGAATGTATATCGGGATTGATAAGAATGGTCTTTCGTTTCGACAGGCGGGAGAGTATTTGTTGTTTGGAGGAAGTTCCCATCGAACAGGAGAAAATAAGAACGGAGGCGCATATAGCTATTTGGCGGAAATGTCAAAGCGGTATTACCCAGACAGCAAAGAGGAAATGCGATGGTCGGCACAGGATTGCATGCCTCATGACGGGATTCCGTTTATAGGAAAATATTCAATTCTCACACCAAATCTTTATGTTGCAACTGGATTTCAGAAATGGGGAATGACTTCTTCTATGGTTGCGGCCATGATTTTGCGGGATGAGTTGTGCGGAGCTGAAAATCCATATAGCGAACTGTTTCGTCCGCAACGAATCAATTTGCGTGCAGGAATTGGCAAATTTCTTGCTGATGTGGTGGAAAGCGTGAAAGGACTTACGAAGGGATTGTTTCATAAAAACGGACCAAGGTGTCCGCATATGGGATGCGAGCTTGTGTGGAATCCGGATGAGGAGAGTTGGGATTGTCCGTGCCATGGGTCGAGATTTGAGAAGGATGGGAAATTGGTGGATAATCCGTCGAAGAGGTGTATTGAAAATAAGTAGAGAATTAAATTTCTATATGGCGAAAAATTATCCTATTATACCCGACATTACAGACAAACTAAGGGTATTATGGGATGTTTTTCCCTATATCGAAAAAATAGCCCAAAAAACTGCAAAAATTTATGGATTTTGTTGCTTTTGAGGGTACAGAACACTAGTTTTTCTGTATATACCCGAGTCCCTCCTATTGTTTAAGATTTCATTAATATTTATATATTTGCTTGACTTGTAAATCTTATCAGTGCAAAATCTAAGAAATAAAAAAGAAAATTATGGAAAGTATTAGAACGAGGGAGGAGTATCATCATGACAAGTAGTAGAAAACATAAGCAAAACTTAATTCCAATTATTGTGATAGGAATCGTTATAGCAGTCATCATCCTATGCGCTGTCATTTTCCTTACAAAAAGCAATGGAAAACAAACACCAGAAGAACTTTTAACTACATACATGAAGCGCATTCCAGAAAAAGAATACGAAAAAATGTACGCCATGCTGGATGTAGAAGCATCTGGAAACATCAGTAAGGAAGATTTTGTGGAGCGCAATTCCGCAATATACGAAGGTATTGAAGTACAGAACATAAAAATTGAAATTGTAGAATACAACAAAGAAGAATTGAAGGTAACATACAATACGTCGTTCGATACGGCAGCAGGAAACATGACTTTTGAAAATACAGCTTCTTTCGCAAAAGGAGAAGATGGCTATCTGTTGGTTTGGAATGACTCCCTGATTTTCCCAGAATTAGAATCCACAGATAAAGTGCGAGTAGCCACAACGGAAGCAGAGCGTGGAGAAATTTTGGATAGAAGCGGCAGGGTACTTGCAGGAAAAGGAACAGCTTCCTCAGTTGGAATTGTACCGGGTAAATTGGCAAATAAAGAGAATGCAATCACGCAGCTTGCTTCTATATTAGAAATCGAGGCAGAAACCATTGAGAAAAAATTGTCAGCATCGTGGGTGAAGGATGATTCCTTTGTTCCGATGAAAACCATTTCCACGGAAAAAGAAGAAGAAATTCAAGATGCGCTTCTGGCGATTCCAGGGATTAAGATTACGAATACAACAGTGCGAAGATATCCATTGGGAGAGTCGGCTGCACATTTGGTCGGCTACGTCCAGAACGTTACTGCAGAGGATTTGGAAGAACATGCAGGTGAAGGATATACATCAACCAGCGTCATTGGAAGAACAGGAATGGAAGCTCTGTTTGAAAAAGAATTAAAAGGGCAGAACGGCTGCCGCATTTACATCGTAGATGAAAATGGGGATGACAAAGTAGAATTGGCAAACAGAATTGTGGAGCATGGGCAGGATGTGAAATTGACGATTGATGCAGTGCTGCAAACTGCATTATATGAACAATTTCAGACAGATAAAAGCTGTTCTGTTGCAATAAATCCATATACAGGCGAAGTGTTGGCGTTAGTCAGCACACCGACGTATGATAACAACGATTTCATATTAGGATTGTCAACGGCACAGTGGGATGCGTTAAATAATGACGAGAACAAACCGCTATTGAATCGGTTCCGCCAGACCTTTGCACCAGGTTCTACATTTAAACCAATTACGGCGGCTATTGGACTTGAAACAGGCGCAATCGACCCGAATGAAGACTTTGGAAATGAAGGCCTAAGCTGGCAGAAAGACGATAGCTGGGGTTCTTACAAAGTAACCACACTGAAGTCTTACGAACCGGTTATCTTGGAAAATGCGCTGATGTATTCGGATAATATCTATTTTGCAAAAGCAGCATTGAAGATTGGAGCAGACGATTTTGAAAAATCGTTGCAGGCGTTAGGATTTAATGAAGAGATTCCATTTGAAATCAAAATGGGTGAGTCGCAATATTCTAACGACGAACATATTGAAGGAGAAATTCAGTTGGCAGACAGTGGCTATGGACAGGGCGAGGTCTTGGTGAATCCATTGCATATGGCTGGCATTTACACTGCATTTTGCAATGATGGAAATGTGATAAAACCGTATCTTGTTTATAAGGAAAATGCGACAGCAGAGAATTGGATTGAAGGCGCATTTTCAAGCGAGACTGCGAATGAAGTGTTGGAAGGCATTAAGAAAGTAGTGAGTGATCCGAAGGGAACAGGATACACGGCTCACAGAAATGACATCGTTCTGGCAGGAAAAACTGGAACGGCTGAGATTAAAGCATCACAAGACGATACTACTGGCACAGAGCTGGGCTGGTTTGCAGTTCTTACGGCGGAAGAAACGGTGGAGAAGCCGATTTTGCTTGTGAGTATGGTGGAAGATGTGAAAGGAATCGGCGGAAGCGGTTATGTTGTGAAGAAGGATGTGCAGGTTTTGGATAGTTGGTTCCAAGGAAAATAGGCTGCAGATTACAGTAGATAAAATTGGAAATAGAATCTTGTTGACAAACCTCTTTGGTTAGGATAAACTAACAATGTTTGTGTTAGGAGAAACTAACCAACAGGAGGTAGAGCATGAAAAAAAGAAAAGCGATTATGGCAATTAACTGGATTATGTTAATTTCATTAATCACTGTATTTGTAACAGGATTTTTACTAAAGCCAATGCCAAGCATGTGGATGGGAATTACACACGGCGTATCAGGATTTGTGATGGTAATCAGCGCGGCAATTCATTGCGTGCAGCACGGTATGTTTAAGAGAAAGAAAACAGCATAGTACATAAGGGGCATCTGGAAAAGGTGCTCCTTTTATGTTATAGTGACATAAGTGGTTGTGCTGTGGAAACTCGAGATGCCCACAGCCCAGGGAGCTCATGCGTGAGCTCCCTTTTATTAGATCTATTTTCTCTTTACAACCTTCAACAATCTCACATGCATCGTAAACATCAGCACCAAGATAAGCAACAAATAAATCGGAAACAAAGCAACACTAACATGATTTGCAATCAAACCAAAAACTGCAGGCATCGCCAAACTTCCAACATAAGCACTTGCCATCTGCACCCCTATAATCGCCTGCGATTTATCAGCACCAAAGTTTTCCGGTGTAGAATGAATAATGCACGGATAAATCGGAGCACATCCAAGTCCGATTATAATCAGACCAATCAGTGCGACTTGATGTCCAAACGGCAGCACCATCAAAGCAATGCCGATAAAAATGATTGCCTGACCGAGACGAATCATCTGATTATCTTTTAGTTTCATCGTAACGAATCCGCTGATTGCACGTCCAATCGTAATTCCAACAAAGAATAAGCTGCCATAGCCCGCAGCTGTCTCTGCATCCAATCCATGTTTTAATACCATGTAACTACTAGCCCAAAGCCCTGCTGTCTGTTCCAATGCGCAATAACAGAAAAACATAAGCATGAGCGGTTTTGCGCCAGGAATGGAGAAGATTTCCTTGAGGGTAAGTGCCTTCTCGGTTTTGTTTTCGGAAATCGTTTTGTTGTCAGCAACAGTTTTATTTTCAGCAATGGTTTCAGTTTCAGCAATTGCGCTCTCCGTAGAAACACGATTTTTCCATAACGGAAGGCTCAGCATAATAATTGCCGTAAGTACAAATTGAATGATAGAAATATAACGATATCCCATGTTCCATCCATGTCCATTTGTCATAGCAAAGCTCAAAATGTATGGTCCGGCACTCGCGCCGACACCCCACATACAGTGAAGCCAGCTCATATGACGGCTTTCATAATGAAGTGCCACGTAATTGTTCAAAGAAGCATCCACGCTTCCAGCCCCAAGCCCATATGGAATCGCCCAAAGAAGCATCATCCAATAAGAACCGCTGATTGAAAATCCAAACAACGCAACTGCTGTTGTAAGGACACTGAAAGCGGTTACCTTTCCAGTTCCAAATTTCTTCGTGAGGCGATCACTTTGCAGACTGGAAAAAATCGTTCCTGCCGAAATCGTCATGGAAATAATTCCAGCATAGGAGACTGGTACATTAAATTCTTGATAAATGGTCGGCCAAGCCGAGCCTAACAGTGAGTCCGGAAGTCCCAGACTGATAAAAGATAAATATATAACTGCTAATAATAATTGAAACATCCCTTGTTTTCCTCCTTAGAAACTGATACGATTATATATCATTGGATTGGAAAAAACTAGTATCAAATCAATAATTTTCTAAAACAAAATCTTTGAAAAAAGATTAGGGGGAATATACAAATGAAAAAACGAAATATCATATCAGAACTATGGAATTGGTGTAAAAAGGAGGCCGTGCTGAGCGTAGCCATAATACTGGCTGTTGTCTCATCTTTCTTGGTACATCCAGACAGAGAATACTTGGGATATATTGATTTTAGAACATTAGCCATTTTGTTTTGCCTGATGGCGGTGATGGCAGGACTTCAGCAGATTGGACTGTTTGGTTATGTAGCTGAGAAACTTTTGAAATTAGTAAAGCACATCAGAGGAATCATTTTTATTTTAATAATGCTGTGTTTCTTTTCAAGTATGCTCATTACCAACGATGTGGCGCTGATTACTTTCGTGCCATTTACATTTATTGTTTTAAAAATGATATTGGGTGAACGGGCAGAAAAATTAATTGTACCTGTCGTAGTCATGCAAACAATCGCTGCAAATTTGGGCAGTATGTTAACACCGATTGGAAATCCACAGAATCTATATTTATATGGAAAGGCAGCTATGAATTTTGGCAGTTTTATTATGTTTATGCTGCCGTATACTGTGATAGCATTTATTTTATTGACAGCATGGTGCCTGCTATTTCCTTATAAAGGAGAAAAACGGGTTGATTTAGAGTTAGAAAAGGAGACTTCGCTAGCATCTTACAAAAAGCAATTGACGGTGTATGGCGTGTTGTTTGTTTCATGTTTGCTCACGGTGGCACATATTTTACCGTATGAAGTGACATTATTGACAGTATTGGTAGTCGTATTTTTCTTGGATAAAAATGTGTTGGGTCAGGTGGATTATGCACTGTTATTTACATTTGTGGGATTTTTTATCTTTATTGGTAACATGGGACGAGTGCCTGCATTTAATGCTTTCATTCAGGAAATCATTACTGGAAATGAAGTTATTACAAGTGTGATTGCAAGTCAGTTTATGAGTAATGTTCCAGCTGCGTTGCTGTTATCGGGTTTCACAAACCAGTATGAGCTCTTGATTATTGGAACGAATTTGGGTGGGCTTGGAACAATTATTGCGT
This sequence comes from Tyzzerella sp., assembly GCA_017472665.1. GTDB lineage: Bacteria > Bacillota > Clostridia > Lachnospirales > Lachnospiraceae > Faecalimonas. The sequence continues at coordinate 37,603 of JAFUOS010000016.1, forward strand.
CTATGGCCAGCTTGATTTCATTCAAATATATTGGGAAAGAATATAAACAGTTGCGTGGCAAATATTTGCTTTATTTTACAGTGGCAAATATTCTGTTTTTAGTGGTGTTATTATTTTTTAATCTGTGATAATATAAAACTATGAAATTTGAAACGAAAATCTAGAAAGATATATTTAGGAGGTTACATTTTATGAATACAAACGCATTTCGCAGTTTATCTTATGGAGTTTACATTATCTCTACTTTGGACGGAGAAAGACCAACTGGTTGTGTTGCGAACAGTGTGATGCAGATTACATCTTCACCTGCCACAATCGCAGTCAGTATGAATCACGACAATTACACAAATTCGTGCATCGAGAAATCTGGAAAGTTTGCAGTTTCCATTTTATCAGAACAGTCTGCTCCAGGCCTTATCGGAACCTTTGGTTTTCAATCTGGAAAAGAAGTCAATAAATTTGACGGAGTGGAAGCAGTTGAAAAAGAAGGAATTTCGGTAGTCGCAGACGCTTGTGCTTATGTAGTTTGCAAAGTGATTGATAAGATGGAGACTTCTACCCATACCGTATTTCTAGGGGAAGTGATTGATGCAGATGTTCTGAAAAATGAGGATCCGATGACATATGCATACTATCATAAGGTGGTAAAAGGTAAGAGCCCGAAAAATGCACCAACTTATCTGCCAGAGGAAAAAGAGGAAGAAAAGGATGAGGGTGAGAAATGGGTATGCAGCATTTGTGGTTATGTTCACGAAGGGGAGCTGCCGGAAGATTATAAGTGTCCAGTTTGCCAGCAGCCTAGAAGTGTGTTTGTGAAGAAATAAGTGACAGCTGGAAAAAGGATAATTTTGGAGAAGCATTTGCCAATGGTAGATGCTTTTTCTTGTGTGGAGACAAAAGAAATTTCTATTTTGTAACCTACCCGTAACACACCCTACATTATAATACACCCATCAAACCGAGAGGAGTATGAAAAAATGGAAATCTTAAAAGTAGAAAATCTAACAAAAATATACGGAAAAGACAGCACAGAGGTCGTAGCCCTCGACCACGTTTCCTTTTCCGTCCAAAAAGGAGAATTTGTAGCAATCGTCGGAGCCAGCGGTTCCGGAAAATCCACCCTGTTGCATCTGATTGGCGGCGTGGACAGACCAACCGAAGGAAAAGTTTATATCGATGGCAAAGACATTTTTGAATTTGACGATGACAAACTGGCAATTTTTAGACGGAGACAGGTTGGCCTAATTTATCAGTTCTATAACCTGATTCCGATTTTAAATGTAGAAGAAAACATTACATTGCCACTGAGTTTAGACAACAGGGAAGTCGGTGAAGAGAAATTAAATGAACTTTTGAAAACACTCGGAATGGAAAGCAGAAGAACACATTTGCCAAATGAACTGTCAGGCGGGCAGCAGCAAAGAACGAGTATCGGCAGAGCCCTTATTACTAATCCATCTATCATCCTTGCAGATGAACCAACTGGAAATTTGGACTCAAAAGCAAGTGATGAGATTGTGGAACTTCTGAAAAAATCCAACTGGGATTACAATCAGACAATCATCATGATAACCCACGATATGGAAATCGCCAAATACGCCGACCGCATCCTAAAACTGGAAGATGGCAGAATTGTAGGTGAGTAATATGACATTGTTAAACAGACTTACCTTAAAGAATTTGAAATTAAATAAGAAAAGAACGATTGTGACCGTCATCGGCATTATTTTGTCGGTTGCATTGTTAACAGCGGTTGCAAGTATGTTTTTTAGTGCCAGAGAAAGCCTGATTCAATTTCAGAAACAAGAGCAGGGGAATTATCACTATAGTTTTACATCCGTTTTGCAAGAGGGCGTGCAGGAATTAAAGCAGAACCGAAAAATCGAGTCGTTGTATGTGACAAAGACGCTCGGTTATGCGAAATTAGATGGGGTTGAAAATGAGTATAAGCCTTATGCGTATGTGAAAGAATTCGATCAAGAAGCATTAGAGAACATGAGTATTACGCTGACAGAAGGAAGATTGCCGGAAAATGCAAACGAAATTCTGATTCCTACGCATCTGAAATCGAATGGCGGTTTAGCGTTAAAAGTAGGCGAAACAATTACACTTGAAGTCGGAACGCGCGTGTCTGAAGGAGGAGTGCTGAATCAATTCAATCCTTTCAATACGGAAGTTCCGGAGGAAATTGTTGACACGCAGACAAAGACATATAAGATTGTTGGAATTATGGAAAGGTTCGCTTATCGAATTGAGAACTATGAAGCACCGGGATATACGTTTGTTTCTTATTTGGAAGACAGTGATTCTGTGAAAGAAGCAGACGTATATGTGAGATATACGAAAGAAGGTTTGAAGGATTATCTGCGCACAACTGCACAAATCTTAGAAGTGGATGAGGAAGCTTATGTCGCTTTAAACGGACCGGGTGCAGCATTTACGGAAGAAGAGCATGCAGAATTTCAAGAAAAAGTAGGAGAACCAAAGTATGATGCAGTTGCGAACGACTATCTGATTACATTGGAAAGCGGCGTTTTTGGTGACAGTACTTTGAACGCGTTGGCGTCAGCGGTAGTAATTGTGGTAATAATCATTATTGTTACATCCGTGTTCTGCATAAAAAATAGCTTTGATATCTCCATTACGGAGAAAATCAGGCAGTATGGAATGCTCGCCAGCATAGGCGCCACCAAGAAGCAGATTAAGAAAAATGTATACTATGAAGCAATGATTCTTGGCGCTTTGGGAATCCCGCTTGGAATTTTGTCAGGTGTTTTTGCAGCATTTGTATTGATTCAAATCAGCAATCTCTTTATTGGAGATATGTTGGATTTTGATTTAGTATTTTCTTTCTCATGGCTTGCGATACTGTTCGCTGTCGTTTTGGGAATCGTGACGCTTCTGTTATCTGCGCGAAAGAGTGCGAACAGAGCCAGCAAGATTGCACCGATTCAGGCAATTCGAAATAGTGGAGAAATCAAAATCCGGGCAAAGAAAATTAAATCGCCGAAATGGGTTAAAAAGGTATTTGGAATTGGTGGAGAAATTTCTTATAAGAATCTGCAGAGAAGCAAGAAAAAGTATCGCACAACGGTAGTGAGTATCGTGGTTTGTGTTTCTGTTTTTATTGCGTTGAGTTCGTTTGTGAATCTTGCGTTTGACACGATTCGGGCAGAGTTCCAGGGAACGGACTACAATTTGCAATTAGTTTATCAGAATAATGAAGAGATTGAGGAAAAGAAAGAGGAAATTCGCAATCTGGAAGGGGTAAAACGATTTATAGATACGGCATTTACATCTGTAGAATTTGAGGCGGATGAAGAACAATTTACCGACGAATATTTGAAAGTCTATCCTAAAGCAGGAAAAGACTATAAAGATGAAAATGGGGAAATGCAAAAGTATTACGAAAGCTTGGATGTGCGTGTCATAAATGAGGAGGCATTTCAAGAATATGTAGAGTCGCTGCACTTGAAGTACGAGGAAGTCAAAGAAAAAGGGATTTTGCTAAATACGGTTTGGGTATCTCAGTATGATGAGGAAGGTAAGTATTCTCAGATTGAAATGGAGCAATATTCCATGAAAGCCGGTGATAGAATAAAAGGGCAAGTGACCTTGGATTACGACGAAGATGCACAGAATGCAACTGCAGATTTAGATATTGAAATTGCAAAGGTGACGGATGAAGTTCCAATGGGTATGGAAGAGTACAGAGCTTCTGCTTCGTTAGTTGTTGGCGGGTCATATTATGGCAAAATATTAAACAGCCATCATCATGCGTATATTTATATCGACTCAGAGGATGCGGGAAAAACTCAGGAAGAGATTGAAGAAATCTTTGATAATATGAGTAGTTATGATGGATATTATCATCTTAACAACCTTGAGGAAAATGCCCGCATGATGCAATCCTTCTATACGCTGATTTCCATTTTCCTTTATGGTTTCATCACGGTAATTGCCCTTATTGGAGTAACAAATATCTTCAATACCATTACGACTAACATGAATCTCCGCAGAAGGGAATTTGCAACCTTAAAGAGTGTCGGAATGACGAAGAAAGAGTTTAACCGCATGATTCAGCTGGAAAGCTTCTTCTACGGAATGAAATCGTTGGTGATTGGAATTCCAATTGGATGCGTATTGTCATATTTGATTTATCATGTTTTGGCAGGCGGAGAGATTGTTATCGCTTATAGCCTGCCGATTGCAGCAATTTTGATTTCTATCATTGCAGTATTTTTACTTATCACAGTGATTATGAAATACTCCATTGGTAAAATTAATAAGCAGAACGTGATTGAGACGATTCGCAACGAAAATATTTAAAAACAAGGAGGCGCGCAAGAGGTATTTATTACTTCACAACCGCGCCTTCCGTTGTTATACTGAGTAGGAGAGGAGCGTGCGTATGAACATTTTATTGGTGGAAGACAATTTGACGATTGTAAAAGGCTTGGAGTATGCGTTTCAGAGTAATGGATATGCATTTCATGGAACGGGTACAGTTCGTGATACAAAGAAATATTTAGAACAGCAAAATGCAGATTTGATTGTGTTAGACATTGCGCTCCCAGACGGAAACGGACTGCGATTATATGAGGATTATATTCGAGCAAAAAACATTTCGACAATCTTTCTGACGGCAGAGGATGACGAAGAGATCGTGGTAAAAGGATTGAATCTCGGCGCAGATGATTATATTACAAAACCATTTTCCACAAAGGAATTGATGGCGAGAGTCAATCGCGTTTTAATGCGGAATCGAAAGGAGGCAATTGTTCGCGTCGGGCAAGTCGCTTTTGATCTGGACAAAATGATTGTCACCAGAGAGGGTAATCCAGTAAATCTCACAAGCCTCGAATTAAAACTTTTGCATTTATTATTTTTGAATTTGAATAAAGTGGTAAGCCGCAATACCATTCTCGACAAAATCTGGGAATGGACAGGGAATGATGTGGATGACCATACGGTCACCGTTTATTTGAAACGAATTCGAGAAAAAATCGGGAACGACGTCATCGTTACCGTAAAAGGAATTGGTTATAGGATTGATCAGGATGAAAAATAAAGTAAATTTAAAAAGATGTTTGTGGCAGTGCCTTTCTGTGATTTTGGTATTCTTGATTTTATTCTTGGGTTTTCAATGGAAAGGGTATCGGGAATATACGTCAAATTACAATCGAAAAATGGATGCCATACTGAGAGAAGTGCGTGAAAAATATCCGGATATTACAAAGGCAGAATTGATGGAAATCTTGAATGCCAGCGAAGAAAGGGTTTATGATGAATTGGAAGAGTCCTTTGTGGACAGCTTCGGAATTGATTTGGAAAAAGACTCGTTGATTTTGGAAAATGAAACTGGATTTCGCCATTCTTTGATGTTGAATGGATTGTTTGTAATTTTGCTTTCCAGTGCACTGGTGGGTTTATTTTTAAAATATAACTACAATAAAGATAAAGAATTGGAGCAGATTACAAGATATATTGAAGAAATTAATCAGCGAAATTATAAGTTGGAAATCGACGATATTTCCGAGGATGAGTTGTCTATTTTGAAAAATGAGATTTATAAGACGACGGTGATGCTGAAAGAGACGGCGGAGAATTCGATGAGGGCGAAGAATGATTTGAAGGAGTCGCTGTCGGATATTTCACATCAGCTCAAGACGCCGTTGACCTCCATTTTAGTGATTCTGGATAATCTGATTGACGACCCTGAGATGGATGTAGCAGTAAGACAGGATTTTATACGGGATATCAAGCGTGAAATTACGAACATTAATTTCTTGGTGCAGTCGCTTTTGAAGCTTTCAAAGCTGGATTCGGATACGGTGGTTTTTATGAAAGAAGAGGTTGCAGTGAGGAGGATTGTGGATGCGGCGGTGCAGAATGTGGCGACGCTGTGCGATTTAAAGAATGTGCAAGTGGAGAGAGACGGTGGCGGTTTGGAGAATGTGCGAGTGGAGACAGATGGCGCCGGTTTGGAGAATGTGCGAGTGGAGACAGACGGTGTCGGCTTGGAGAATGCAGAAGATCCTTCGATTATCTGTGATTTCCGCTGGCAGGTAGAAGCAATTACAAATATTCTAAAGAATTGCGTGGAACACTCGCCGCAGGGCAGTAAAGTCCTTATTAAAACAGAAAGGAATAGCGTATATACGGCCATCTCGATAAGAGATTTTGGCGATGGGATTGATGAAGAAGATCAAAAGCATATTTTTGAACGATTCTACAAAGGTAAAAATGCATCGCAGGACAGTGTTGGAATTGGGCTTGCGTTGGCGAAGGCAATTGTGGAGGCTGACCGGGGGCATATTAGTGTGGAATCGGGAGATGGCGGAACGAAGTTTGTTGTAAAATATTTTCAAGTGTAATAAACTCATAATAAACCAACTCGTAAGTTGATAAATGAATTAAATTCTACTGGGAGAATAAATCATTATGAAAGAAATAAAATTAGGAACAATCGGTTCGGGCACCATAGTCCGTTCCATTCTCAACGGAGTAAGCCAAACAGAGGGAATCCGCTGCGCAGCAGTATACTCCCGAACATATGAAAAAGGAAAAAAGCTTGCAGACGAATATAGTGTAAACAAAGTCTACACAGATATGGAAGCATTTCTCGACGATGAAGAAATGAATTTTGTATACATTGCAACACCAAACCATCTGCACTATGAACAAACGAAGAAGGCGCTCCTTGCAGGGAAAAACGTTATTTGCGAAAAGCCATTTTGTACACGCGAAGAACAGGCAGCAGAACTGATAGCCCTTGCGAAAGAACAGAGATTATTTTTGGTAGAGGCTGCGCCAACCACGTTCCTCCCAAACTATGAAATCTTAAAGCGTGAGTTGCCGAAAATTGGAAAAATTCGTTTGGTGATGTCAAATTTTAGTCAGTATTCCAGTCGATATGACAACCTTTTAAATGGTGAAATTCCAAATATTTTTAACCCAGACTATGCGGGCGGATGCCTCATGGATATCAATTTCTATAATGTATATTTGAATGTAGCATTGTTTGGCAGACCGGAAAAAGCGGTATATTATCCAAACTTCTTCACAAGTCCAAAGGTTGACACGTCTGGAATGATGGTTATGCAGTATGAGGATTTTGTCAGTCAAAATGCTGGTGCAAAGGATACATGGGGTGTCAATTTCTTTCAGATCGAAGGAGAGAAAGGGTATATCTATGTGACAGGCGGTAGTAGTTCGCTACAGAGCATCAAAGTGGTGACAAAAAATTCTGAGGAAGAGTTTAATGAGCAGCCGAGTCAAGATAGGTGGCTTTATGAAGTGCAAAATTTGACGAAGTTAATTTTGGCAGATGATTTTGAGGAGATTTCTCGGAGATTGGAGGTTACTTTAGATGCGGTTCATGTGATGGAGAAGGCGAGAAAAGATGCGGGGATTTCTTTTCCGGGGGATTAGATAGAAGCCAGATTGTCCGAGGGCAGTCTGGTCTATTTTTTTACACGTTTTAAAATGGAAAATAGTATTATCTTGACAAGAAAAAAGAAAAATGGGTATAATAAACTCGTAATAAACCAACTCATGAGTTGATATTAAAGAAGGTGACATGTTATGTTTTATTGTAGAGAAAACGAATTAAATGAATTGAATAAACGTTACAACAAAGAAAACTTCGAGTGTGTCGTTATCTATGGACGTCGACGTGTAGGAAAAACAGCGCTGATTAATGAATTCTGTAAAGACAAACCTACGATTTTTTTTTCAGCCCTGAATGCATCATCACAAGAAAATCTAGAGGGATTATCCAAGGCTATCTATGAAAAAAAGTATCCAGATATTGCAACAGCACCAGTGTATCATAACTATAATGACGCCTTTGACGAGATTACTCGGATGGCGGAGTCAGAACGGCTTGTATTTGTTATTGATGAATATCCTTATCTTGCCAAAGCAGAGAAATCCATTTCCTCTCGATTGCAGCACATTATTGACCATGTTTGGCAGCAGGGAAAACTGTTTCTGATTCTTTGTGGTTCATCAATGAGTTTTATGGAGTATCAGGTACTCGGATATGAGAGCCCTCTTTATGGTAGAAGGACGGCACAGTTTAAAATACAGGCCCTGACGTATCGAGAGATGACCGCGTTTAAGCCAGAACTCAGCAATGAACAGCAGGCGTTAATTTATGGAATTACAGGTGGCATTCCACATTATATTAACAAGCTAGGAGTAGAAGAAGATGTGGATGAGGCATTGAAGGAAAATCTGTTCAACAGTTCTAGTTATCTTTATGAGGAACCTGAAAACTTATTGAAACAGGAACTGCGTGAGCCAGCTATTTACAATTCAGTGATTGCCGCGATTGCCGGCGGTGCTTCGCATTCCAATGAGATATCCACAAAGGTAGGAATCGAATCTGGAATCTGCGCTAAATATTTAAAAGTATTGTTGGATCTTGGAATCTTGAAGAAGGAAACTCCAGTCACTGAAAACACTGGTAAGAAAACTATATACACCATTGGTGATAATTTTTTCCGTTTCTGGTATCGTTTTGTACCAAAGAATACATCGGCAATCAATACAGGTCGCATTGAGAGAATCTATGAACCGGTAATTAAACAATATTTATCGGATTATATGGGGCTTGTATTTGAGCAGATGTGTCGGGAGTATCTGCTTCGGTACGCGGAAAATCTTCCGATTATGCTTTCAGATGTAGGACAATGGTGGGGCTCTGATCCGAAGACAAAAAAAGAGGTGCAGATTGATATTGTGGGGACTCCGGTTGAAGGCGGAGAATATATTATTGGCTCATGTAAGTATAAAAATAAACCAATTGGCGTGGATGAGTTGGAACTATTAAAGCAGTATGCCGATGTTTTTGGAAAAGGAAATAAGTATCATTTTTATATTTTCTCGAAGGGCGGCTTTACGAAAGGATTGGAGGAGCTTGCCTTAAAGGGTGAGGTCAAGTTGGTGTCATTGGATGATATTTATCAGGATTAAATTAATATTGATGTGATGCTTGCAAAACGGAAAATGAGCGTGACGGAATTGGCAGAAAGAGTCGAAAAATGGGTCTGGTATTTCATATATATCAGACCCATTTTGCATATATATTTATTTCTTAAAATGTTCTTTCACCAATCTAACCACCGTTCCCGATAACAAGAACAGCGCAATCAAGTTTGGTATCGCCATCAATCCGTTAAACGTATCAGCAATCCCCCAAATCAATCCCAAATCGGCAGTTGCTCCAACAATTGCAACTAACGAATAAACCACCATGAAAGGTTTGATAACCTTTTCACCAAAAATAAATTCGATACATCTTGCACCATACAATCCCCATCCGAGAATCGTTGAGAATGCAAAGCAGCAAAGCGCAATCGCCGTGAAAATAGAGATCCAGCTGCCATATGTAGAAACAAAGCCGCTGATTGTAAGTTCGGCACCTGCATCAACTCCGTAGTTGATAGAAACACCACTGCAAAGAATGGTAAGTGCTGTTAACGTACAGATTACAATCGTATCTGCAAATACTTCAAAGATACCGAAAAGTCCCTGATGTACAGGCTTGTCTGTATCAGCACATGCATGTGCGATAGAACCAGTACCAAGACCTGCTTCGTTTGAGAAGATACCTCTTGAAACACCCTTTTTCATGCTGAGGAAGAAACTTCCCACAACACCACCGGTAAATGCTTTTGGATTAAATGCACCAGCAAAAATAGATTGAAATACAGCTGGAATACTTTCAATATTTAATATCACAACGCCAAGTCCTAAAACAATGTAAAGAACTGCCATAAAAGGCACAAGTTTTTCAGTAACTTTTCCAATACGTTTGATACCGCCGAGTAAAACAGCAGCAACAAGTATCGTGATGATAATACCGATTACAAGACTTGCCGTTTCCACAGAAGACTCGCCAATCAGATTGTAATTTAACAATGCGGAATTAATTGCAGTTGTAATGGTATTTACCTGAGTTGCATTTCCTGTTCCAAATACAGTCAGGACACCGAAGGCTGCAAATAAGTAGGCAAGCCACATCCAATTTTTGCCTAACCCATTTTTTATGTAATACATCGGTCCACCGACATAGTCGCCGTGTTTATTTTTCTCGCGGAAATGAACGGCGAGTGTTACTTCTGAGAATTTTGTACACATTCCGAGTAATGCGGAAATCCACATCCAGAATACAGCACCCGGCCCGCCGATTGCGATAGCACCTGCGACTCCGGCAATGTTACCAGTACCTACGGTCGCCGCCAGAGCAGTACATACCGCCTGGAATGGTGTCATGGAACCATCCGAAGCTTCTTTCTTGTCAAAAATGCGACCAATGGTCATTTTCAGCGCATGGCCAAATTTACGAATCTGGATAAAGTTTGTGCGGATACTTAAGATAAGTCCGACACCAATAATACAAATCATTGCTGGAACGCCCCAGATAAAACTGTTCACAGCACCGTTGATATTTTCGATTGTTTGTAACATAATACTTCCTCTTTCTCTTTCCCATAAATTATGCAAATATCGTTACTATGATACCATAAAGTGGTAAAAAAGTACAGTAATAAAAAGATTCGGTAATTGACAATTTTGAAAACAAGTAGTACACTTACTAAGACAATTAAAAGGGGCGCTGGTAATTGAGCCGGCTGAGATGAGGTGTATTCACCTCGAACCCAAGAACCTGATCTGGATAATGCCAGCGTAGGAAGAGTACATTTTCGATTATAGAATTGAAATTCGAGCACCTGGGTATCCGTATACCTAGGTGCTTTTTGTACTCCAAACACAAGTCAGGTTCATAATCTATTCAAACAAGAAAAGGAGAAGAACATTATGAACGCAAGTGTAGCAATTCAAGTTCTGCCAAAGGCAGAAAACGACGATGAATTAATCCGTATCGTAGACGAAGTGATTGATTAGAAAAACTTCACGCACACTCGTTACTTCAGTGATGAGTTAGTGAGGAGCAAATAGTCAGCATATACAGAAATGTGTATGTAGTGATGGGCACTACACCCATCCAATACTACCTGAATTGCTGGAAACCCCTAAAGACAGCAAAACTACAACGCACTGCCTGAAATGGCAGAAACGTGAATGTGGCGAAAGCAGAAAAAATTTGTTGTATGGTGCAAGGTTAAACCCTAAACACTACAATGCAATGGGCAATCAGCAGCTAAGACCGAAAGGTAAAGTTCAACGACTATTCCTCTTGAGGGAAGTACACTGCAAGCGATAGGCAGTGGAAGTGGGTAGCCCCTAACAGGTAAGGCTGAGGGAGAAGATATAGTCTGTGCTTATGTGAAAGCATAAGAAGTTCATGAGAGAACTGTACGAAGCGTAGCGGCTTTGTATGAACGATAACCTCTACACGACAAACAGGACCTTAGGGTTCTTATATATGTTAGTTATGTACTTTGCTTCTATAACTATTGCAAATTGTTTTCATGAAAAACAATCGAACAAATGTTTGTATAATTGAATCGTTTGTGATACAATAGATTTATGGAAAGTGAGGTGAAACATAATGGAGAAAGCTTATAAGTATCGCATTTATCCAAACAAAAGGCAGAAAGAACTTTTGGAGAAAACCTTTGGATGTTGCAGATACGTTTATAATCATTTCTTAAATAAACGTATCGAGACATACCAAACTGAGCAGAAAACAATGACTTACAATCAGTGTTCCTTGGAACTGACGAAATTAAAGTCAGAATTCGAATGGTTAAAGGAACCAGATAAATGTTCTCTGCAAAATGCTTTAAAAGACATGGATAGAGCATATAAGAATTTCTTCAAAAACAATGCAGGATTTCCAAAGTATAAGTCCAAGAAAACACACCGTTTTTCTTACCGGACAAATGCAACAAACGGAAACATTGCGTATTGTGAAAAACACCTTAAGCTTCCGAAGCTTGGCATGGTAAAAACCAGAACCAAGCTGATACCACAAGGCAGAATCCTGAATGCAACCATCACGCAGGAACCAAGTGGGAAATATTATGTTTCGCTTTGTTGTACCGATGTAGAAATTCCACAACTCGAAAAAACGGGAAATGAGATTGGCATCGATTTGGGAATCAAAGCCTTTGCCGTTACAAGCAATGGCGACTCCATTCCAAATCCGAAATATCTGCAAAAGTCTTTGAACAAACTTGCAAGGTTACAGAGAGAGTTGTCTCGAAAAACAAGAGGCGGCTCCAATTGGAATAAGGCAAGAATCAAAGTTGCAAGACTGCAAGAATACATTGCCAATCAGAGAACGGATTTTCTACAGAAGTTATCTACTAAAATGATTCGTGAAAATGATGTCATATGCATTGAGGACTTGCAGGTAAAGAACATGATTCGTAACCACAAGTTGGCAAGAAACATTGCAGATGTTTCTTGGTCA
>JAFUOS010000017.1 GCA_017472665.1 Tyzzerella sp.
GTTCTGAATTATTTCTCTTAGAAATTTTCAGGTTCGTTATTGTCATCTATTGTTTAATTATCAATGTTCTTTGTTGTCTCGCGACAGCTCATTTAGATTATCACATCTCGACTGTCTTTGTCAACAACTTTTTTTAATTTTTTTCAAGTTCTTTTTGAACTCTCTGTTGCTTTGTTTTGCAACGAAATAGATAATACCACGGGTACCTCAAAGTGTCAACACCTTTTTTCAAATTTTTTGAAACAATTTGTACGATTTTAAATACAAAGCTTTCATACTCTAAAGAGCAAAAAATGGATTCTATTTTATAGTAAAAACAGAATCCATTCCTATTATCCCCTAAACTTCGTAATATAATTCATCAGAATGTTATTATTATATAAACTTGTAAGAAATTCATTCGCCGCAATGTTCTCAAAACACATCTTTCCGATTTCTGTGTTGTATAATAAAGTAATGATAATAAATACCACCCACACAACCACAAGTCCTGTGCCAAGTCCAAGAACCGCTCCTGCTATCCGGTTCAGCCCACCGATTACCGGAAGTTTCCCTATAATTCCAAGTGCTCCTATTATCACGCGGCCTATAATCAAAACAACAATCAATGTCAGCAGAAAGCCGATGATATTGGCAATTAACTTTGCAAGATAGCTTCCTACATAACCAGTGAATGTGGTTACCCCTAATGTTTCATAGATTTCGTCGTTGTTGTTTTCCAGTAATAATTGTTGGAACATTTCCGGCAGCTTCGCATTTTCTATCAGGGTAATCTGTGTCTCCCTTGAGGTTTCTGCCCCCTCTGGAAGCACTGCCCCCGTCTCTTCCCGTTCTGAAAGTAGGATTTCCATACATTTTTCCTGCATCGCTTCTTCAATAGGGAAAATCTTTAAAATCGCATTGCTCACATACGGCGTCAAAAGCACCACCAATACAATCATAGCCAGTGTCGCCGCAAGAGAAGCCACAATCTTAATGAATCCTTGTTTATATCCTACAAATACGCAAATCAAAAAAATAATTCCAACTACAATTAATAATCCATTCATATCTACTTTCTCCTATTTTGCAAGCTGGATTTCCTGAAATCCATTTGCACTTATCACCATGTATTTACTTAATCCTGTTACCGGGAACATGTCCATAATATGCATTTCCAAGGTCCCTTCAAATTTACAAACACCCGCATCATTAAATATGATACATTTATTCCCATTATATAAAAGGACTTGTTCTTTTGCAATCTTTATACTGGTATACTCCCCTTCAAATTCTGCAGCCATGACTTGTTTGCCATTTGCCCGATATAACCGTAGTTCGTATTCACTGCCGCTTGAATTTTTCAGCACGAGTGCAACGTATTTTTCATCGTATGCAATGCTTTTAATCTCTTTATCCAATTCCACTACCTCAGATTCTTTTGGTTCATCTAAACCTTCATAAAAAATCAAGGCTCTATCCGATACCAGCAGTGAGGTATCCTTGTCCAAAAACACCGCTGTCGGTGCAATTGTATCTGTGTATTCTTTCTGCGCAACCAAATGGTCTTCTTTTTCTTGGCCGGCCTCTCCAAAATGATAGAAAGAAGCTTTCGTCACAACGCCTGTTCCCCTTGTATATAGATAAGAAACAAGGAGCACATTTCCATCTTGGGAAAGGGCCAAATCAACCGGGTATCCCGTATTTGTTAAAGATGCCTTGTGTTCTACCAGAACGTTTCCTTTTGCGTCATAGCACATTACCCACGGCGTCTCTTCATCTTGCAGAATAGCTGCCACAATGCCCTGCGCCGAAACCGTTATTTTTTCGATTGGCTTTGTCGTCTGAATCTCACCTTTCAGACCATTCTTTTGAAAAACATAAATGCTTGTCCCACCTTTATCTGCGACAGTGGCAATATCTCTGCAGATTTTTACAACTGGATTGCTCATCTGGCAAGGTTGGTTCCAAATCTCTTTTCCTTCCTTCGACAGCAACGCAATCCCATCTTTACTGTATTCTAAGATTCCATCTGCATACTGGATATAACTTCCATTGCTTGTGCTGTCATTTTCATAGGTTTTCACAATTTCTGTATACTCATATGTACTGTATCTCAGAACAAAATATCCAGTTACCAGCACTATAATGATCAAAAGCACTGCCACTAGTATTGGTTTCCAATAACGTTTCTTCATATTTATACAACCCTTTTGTCTTCCTTTTTCTTGTGTACTAGTATATCACACTTTTCCATTATGGTAATAATAATTTTTGTCCAATGAAAATAAGATTGCCATCTTCCAGGCCATTCATCTTGCAAATAGCTTCTACATGTGAAATATCACCATAAATCTTTTTGCTGATTGTTGCCAACGTATCTCCTTTTTGCACCGTATAAATATCGCCTTCCTCGACTCCTGAAGCTTCTACTTTTTCCCCACCTTGTCCTTCTGGAGTTGTTGTCTCGCCTTGTGTAGTCTCGCCCTGTGTGGTTTCGCTCTGTGTGGTTTCCCCCTGTGTATCTTCACCCTGTGTTGTTTCACCCTGTGTTGTTTCACCTTGCGTAGTTCCAGTGGTTCCTTCCGTTGTGTCTCCTTGCATCTCTTGTTCTTTATCTTTGTCTTCACCTTCTGCCGAAACAATTGTGCCAATCGTCTCTACAACCTTTTCATTTTCTTGTTTTGAAACACTTTCATTAAGTTGCTCCAAAGAATTTTGAACGCCTTTCATTTTATCATAATTATTAATCATCGTAATCCCAATCACCAGAACCACCAATACCAGAAATGTGCTTAATCCATAGACAAAACGAGAGTGGCTCTTCTGCTCGCTTTTATCCATTTTATCCCGAATCACGCTTCTAAAATTTTTTGTAACTGTGTCTTCAATAACTTCACTGGGTGTCATTCCCGTTTTCTTACGGGTTGCAATCATGTAATCCTGCATCTCCACATTTTTCTCATAATAAATATAATGCCCGCCGCACTCCATTAGGTCGCGGAATTTGTGTATGAAATATTTTTCTTCCTTTTCTCTTGCTTCTTTTACAACGAAGATGCTTTTCTCCCTGGAGAAAAATTTTTGATGAACCTTCGTTATGTTATGATTCACCTCCAATGCTTGTCCTGCCGAAGTCAAAAACCACCCCAATATCTCTGCATCCCCGAAATATTGTTTACATGTTTCGCATGCATTCTTCCAGGTACCATCATTTATAAAAACATCTCTGCCTTTCTGCAAGATTTCTTTCATTCGTATCGCACCATATACATATATGTAATCTTCTTCCTCTTCTTGTACTATTTCCCCGATCAAAAATGCTCCTACCGGATTTTGGTCTGCTTTCTCACAAAGTTGATTGAAAAATGTATCTACGTAATCTTCTATGTAAATTTTCGAACTATCACTTACATTCCCGATTTGTCGAACATTTTTTGGAAGCTGTCTTTTCACTCTTATCACCTCATCTGCATATTTTTTTCACACCCCATCCATGCTTCATGGCTGAACTATTTCTTTGCACCATCCTAGCATAATTAATATGCCAAATTTATCATTTATTGTCGGGTGTTCCAAGAAAAGTTCGACAAAAAATGGGTAGAGATTGTGTTTCTCTACCCAATGTTCCACATTATTTCATTTTTATACAAATGCTTTCACTTTTTCGTAAATGCCGTCTGCATCTAATCCGTACTTTTTAATCAATTCTAATGCCGGTCCAGATTCACCAAACACATCATTCACACCGATTTTAAGAACTTTTGTAGGTGCTTCTTCTGATAATACATCACAGATTGCACTTCCTAGTCCACCGATTACAGAGTGTTCTTCTACTGTAACCACTTTACCTGTTTCTTTTGCTGCTGCAATTACAAGTTCTCTGTCGATTGGTTTAATGGTATGGATGTTGATTACTTTTGCATCGATGCCATCTGCTGCCAATTTTTCGGCTGCTCCTAATGTTTCAGCAACTTCCAAACCTGTTGCAAAAATCGTCACATCTTTTCCTTCTCGAAGCACGACACCTTTTCCGATTTGGAATTCGTAATCTTCACGGTCGTTAATTACTGGTACTGCAAGTCTACCGAAACGAAGATATACAGGTCCCTGGTGTTCATAAGCTGCTTTTACAGCTGCTCTTGCTTCTACATCATCGGATGGATTGATAACAACCATTCCCGGAATCATTCTCATAAGTCCAATATCCTCTAAACATTGATGTGTAGCACCATCTTCACCCACTGAAATACCAGCATGTGTAGCACCAATCTTTACATTTAAGTGTGGATATCCGATGGAATTACGAACTTGTTCGTATGCACGTCCTGCTGCAAACATTGCAAAAGAACTTGCAAACGGAACCTTTCCCGTGGCTGCGATACCCGCTGCAACTGTCATCATATTGCCTTCTGCAATACCGCAGTCAATATGGCGTTCTGGGAACACCTTTTTGAAAATACCTGTTTTTGTAGCACCTGCTAAGTCCGCATCTAAGACAACAAGGTCTTCATGCTGTGCACCTAATTCTGCCAGTGCGTTACCATAACTTTCGCGAGTAGCAATTTTCTTTACATCTGACATAGTGCTTCACCTACTTCCTCTAATTCTTGCATAGCCTGTGCGTATTGCTCTTCATTTGGAGCAACCCCATGCCATGATACTTGATTTTCCATAAACGATACATTTTTGCCTTTGATTGTTTTTGCAATAATTGCTGTTGGCTGTCCTTTTGTTGCTTTTGCTTCTTTAAAAGCAGCATCTAATGCATCAAAGTCATGTCCATCCACGTTAATTACATGGAAATTGAATGCTTCAAATTTCTTGTCGATTGGGTATGGGGAACATACTTCTTCCACTGAGCCATCGATCTGAAGTCCGTTATTATCTACGATTACAACTAAATTATCTAATTTTCTGTGTCCGGCGAGCATTGCTGCTTCCCAAACCTGACCTTCCTGAATCTCACCATCTCCAAGTACGGTATAAACTCTGTAATCATCATCTGAGAGTTTTGCTGAGATAGCCATACCTACTGCAGCTGAAATACCTTGTCCGAGGGAACCACTTGACATGTCAACTCCTGGAATGTGTTTCATATCTGGATGTCCTTGCAGATAAGACCCTGTCTTACGTAATGTTTTCAAGTCTTCTACTGGGAAAAATCCTCTATTTGCCAATGCTGCATAATACCCCGGAGCTGTATGTCCTTTCGATAATACGAAACGATCTCTGTCTGCCTTCTTTGGGTCTTTTGGGTCAATGTTCATTTCTTCAAAGAACAGATATGTGAAAATATCTGCTGCCGAAAGTGAACCACCCGGATGTCCTGCTTTCGCATGGTATGTGCCTACAATGACACCTTTGCGAACTTCATTTGCCATTTTCATTAATTCTAATTTGTTCATGGCTGTTCCTCCTATGGTTTTATAGTATTACTCTTTAAAACTTTATATGATTGTACGGCCTTCTAAGGCACGTAACAATGTTACCTCATCAATATATTCCAAATCGCCGCCAACTGGGACGCCGCTTGCAATTCTGCTCACTTTAATACCAGTCGGTTTAATTAATTTGCTGATATACATTGCAGTTGTTTCCCCTTCCAGGCTGGAATTTGTCGCAATGATAACTTCATCTACATCTTCCCGCAAACGTTCCATCAATTCTTTTAGTTTGATGTCATTCGGGCCAATCCCAAGCATTGGGGAAATTGCACCGTGAAGCACATGATACACTCCGTTGTATTTTCCGGTTTTTTCATACGCTGCTAAATCTCTGGTCGTTTCCACTACCATGATGGTCTTTGGGTCACGGTTATCGCTGCTGCAGATTGGACAAAGCTCCTGGTCTGTCAATGTAAAACATTTCTTACAATAACGAATGTTATTGCGTGCTTCCGTCATCGTATGGGCAAGCTGCTGCACCTGCTCTGTCGGCATATTAATAATATGAAATGCCAGACGCTGTGCTGATTTGGCACCAATCCCCGGAAGTCTTGATAATTCTTCTATTAATTTACTTATCTGACTACTATAGTAATCCATTTGTTATACGCTCCTGATGTTTCCCTAAATTAGAACATACCTGGCATTCCGCCGCCTAAGCCGCCTGTCAATTTTGACATAGCCGATGCTGATGCATCTTCCACTTTGCGAAGTGCTTCATTTGTTGCGGCTACGATTAAGTCTTCTAACATTTCTACGTCATCTGGATCTACTACTTCTTGATCTAATTTTACTTTTAATACTTCTCTTTTTCCAGAAACAGTCACTTCAACGGCACCACCGCCTACTGTAGCAGTAAACTCTTTCGTTTCCATCTCTTTTGCCTGTTCTTCCATCTGTCTCTGCATTTTTTGAGCCTGTTTCATTAAATTGGCCATGTTGCCCGGCATTCCGCCTCCTGGGAATCCTCCACGTTTTGCCATGCTGCAATACCTCCTAGTCTTCAATCGTAAGGTCCATGTGGACCACTTTTTCTATATCTACAAAACTGTCTTCGAAACGACGCCCTTCTTCCACATGGCGTACTTCCACTGTAACTGTTTTGCCGATTTTTTCTTCTATTAAATGTTGAATCTCTTCTTTATGTCCATCTGTGCCAACCACACCTGCACTCACTTCATCCGGCAATACAATGAGCAGCTGATCTTGATTTCCAACGCTTAATTTAGCGAGTTTTAAGTAACTGCGAATCATCGGCGATGCCTGATTTGCAATCGCGCGAAAACTCTTCGCTACTGCCTGCACATCCTCGTGGAGTGCTTTCTCAAGTTCTATCTTTGGAGCTGGCTGCCCTGCCGGTTCTTCACGATTGACATACACAACTTCCGGTACCTGGACTGCCACTCCTTTTTCGAGTTTTTCTTCCACTGCACGGATTCTGTCCAAAAGGCTGTCTTGATTTACTTCCATGGCTGGCTTGCATAATTTGATCAAAGCTACTTCCAATAAAACTCTTTTTTGCGTCGCATATTTTAACTGATTCGACAGTTCTGAAAAAATACGAATGTAACGAATCAGCGTGTCATTTTCAATCATCTGTGCTTCTTCTTTTA
This sequence comes from Tyzzerella sp., assembly GCA_017472665.1. GTDB lineage: Bacteria > Bacillota > Clostridia > Lachnospirales > Lachnospiraceae > Faecalimonas. The sequence continues at coordinate 7,040 of JAFUOS010000017.1, forward strand.
ATTGTGCAAGATTTTCACTGGAAACATCTAACACATCTTCCATATTATCAGAACTTTTGGCAAGAAGCAAGTTTCTTAAATACCAAGTAAAGTCTGTCGCCAGTTGCCCGAGCTCGCGTCCCTGCATGACGAGTTCTTCCACACTCTTTAATACTTTGACCACATCACGGCTGATAATTTCTCGAAGAAGCCTGCTGAACACTTCTGTATCCACCGCTCCGAGCACCTCCAATACATGGTCGTAGGTAAGCTTTTGTCCTATATAAAATGCGATACACTGGTCAAGGAGACTTAATGCGTCTCTCATCGAACCATCTGCCGCTTTCGCGATATAACGAATCGCTCTTTCTTCCACTTCCACCTGTTCACGTTCCATCAAATCCATGAGTCTCTCTGAAATCGTGTCAATGGAGATACGTTTAAAATCATATCGCTGACATCTCGACAAAATGGTAATCGGAATCTTATGCGCCTCCGTCGTCGCCAAAATAAATATAACATATTCCGGCGGTTCTTCCAACGTTTTTAATAATGCGTTGAATGCTCCGATGGAAAGCATATGAACTTCGTCGATGATATATACTTTGTATTTTCCTTCGGTTGGACGGTATGCCACTTCCTCACGGATTTCACGAATGTTATCCACACCGTTATTGGATGCGGCGTCGATTTCAATCACGTTCATAGAACGGCCTTCGCTGATGGCGCGGCACATCTCACATTCTCCACATGGGCTGCCGTTTACCGGATGCTGACAGTTTACTGCTTTTGCAAAAATTTTGGCAACGGAAGTCTTTCCAGTTCCTCTTGTACCGCAGAAAAGATATGCATGTCCAATACGATTTGCCTTTATTTGATTTTGTAATGTTTGGCTGATGTGGTCCTGTCCTTTTACGTCTTCAAACTCGCCTGGACGGAACTTTCGGTATAATGCCATGTACGACATAACGCTGCTATCCTTTCTTACTTACAATTGTTTTTCATTTTAAACTATTTATTTCCGAAACTGATTCCGGTTAATTTTGCCTCTTTGATAATCTGGGCGTCTGGGTCTACCATTTTTAGTTTGCCTGCAACTTCTTCTAATGGTACTTTCACGATTTCCCCATTTTGGATTCCAACCATGTAGCCATATTCTTCGTTTAGAATCAATTCAGCAGCTGCCGCACCAAATCTGGTCGAAAGCACCCTATCATATGGGCATGGAGAGCCGCCACGCTGCATGTGTCCCGGAACAGTAATACGCACTTCCTGATCTGTCTTTTCCTGAATCTGTTCTGCCAGTTCGTATGCAATCGAAGGGTATTTTCTCTTCTTTAGTTTCTCTTTATATTCTTTTTTCGAGAGTTTTGCATCTTCTTTGGAAATCGCACCTTCTGCCACTGCGATAATCGTAAAATGTTTTCCTGCATTTGTTCGATTTTGAATCGCTTCTGAAATCACGTCCAAATCGTACGGAATCTCTGGGAGAAGAATGATATCTGCTCCGCCGGCAATCCCTGCGTGAAGTGCTACCCAGCCAACTCTGTGTCCCATGATTTCTACAATGAATACGCGGCTGTGTGAAGTCGCTGTTGTGTGAATGCAGTCAATCGTGTTTGTCGCAATATCAACCGCACTCTGGAATCCGAATGTCATATCTGTTCCCCAAAGGTCATTATCGATGGTCTTTGGAAGGGTGATGACATTGAGTCCTTCTTCGCGGAGCAGGTTCGCTGTCTTATGTGTCCCATTTCCACCTAATACAACAAGGCAATCTAAATTCAGCTTGTGGTAAGTGTGTTTCATCGCTTCTACTTTATCTAAACCATTTTTATCAGGTTCTCTCATCAATTTAAATGGTTGTCTGGAGGTTCCTAAGATAGTTCCACCGACCGTCAAAATACCAGAGAAATCTTTTGATGTCAACATCGAGAAATTGCTGTAAATTAATCCTTTGTATCCGTCTTTAAAACCGTAAATCTCAACATCATTATTTTTTGCGGTGAGTCCTTTTGCAACACCTCGCATCGCTGCATTGAGTGCTTGGCAGTCGCCGCCGCTTGTCAACATTCCAATTCTTAACATGCTCATTTCCTCCTAACAATCTTATTTATCTAGTATAACTCATTTTTGAGATGCTAACAACAGAAAAATAAGTTATACTGTATAGGAAAAATGCGTTATACTATATAAAAACAAAATTTCAAAAAGGAGATTTTTTATAATGAAGACATCGATTGAGCATAAACTGTGGCTCTTAGCAATGCAAGGACACATTACTCCGGATAAGAGTCTTTTGAAAACACCAGAGCAGATTGAAGGCATTCGCAAGAGTGCAGAATTAAATACTGCTGTTTTGGATCATGTAGCAAAACACATCAAGGCAGGCATGAGTACTGCTGACATTGATAAGCTTGTATACGATTACACAACAGAACATGGTGGAATTCCAGCACCTCTCGGATACGAAGGATTCCCAAAAAGTGTGTGTACATCTTTAAATAATGAAGTTTGTCACGGAATTCCTGATGAAAATATTATCCTTGAAGAAGGGGATATTATTAATGTAGATGTTTCTACTATTTTAAATGGATATTATTCTGATGCATCCCGTATGTTTGCGATTGGGAAGATTTCAAAGCGGGCGCAGCGACTTTTGAAGGTTACAGAGGAATGTGTGAAACGCGGGCTTGCTGCAGCGAAGCCTTGGGGACATCTGGGTGATATCGCAGATGCGATTAATAGTCATGCGCAGGCAAATGGGTACTCTGTGGTGGAAGATATCGGTGGTCATGGAATTGGACTTGAATTTCACGAGGAACCTTATGTGAGTTATGTGGCACCGAAGGGGACGGAGATGGTGCTGGCTCCTGGGTTGACGTTTACGATTGAGCCTATGATTAATGAGGGAAGTCCGGATTTTTTTGTTGATGAGGATAATGGGTGGACGGTTTATACGGAAGATGATGGGTTGTCGGCGCAGATTGAGTATATGGTGCTGGTGACGGAGGATGATGTGGAAGTGTTGACGAAGTGAATTCTAAACATATTTGCTGAATCGTTTTAAAACTCACGAAAGAATGTCTACCTATGACAAGTCTCGAAGCTCCGCTTTACCTTAGCTCATCCACGAATATGTAAGCCTCTGAGAGAGTCGCCGTGAGAGGCTCGTCTCTCACAGACTAACATCTTCGGGATGTATCTTCGGAACGCTCCACTTACCTCGTCTTATCATAGGTAGACATTCTTTCTGAATCTTGTAAAACCGTTCAACAGATAAATTTACTAGTTCAACTTTGCCCTGAACCCCACTTAGCAAAGTTCTTGAATTTATATACGCACAGAAGAAATAAATCTATATCCGAAGCGGAAGTTAAGTGGAATTGACGGAGAATCCGTCGTGTAGCCGTTAGAGTGTGGGATAGGAGTCCCTCACGACGACTATTCCAGACTCTTACGGATACTAGACTAGTCGAAGTCAATGGAGCATTGGAGTGAAGGATATAGATTTATTTCTTCGTACGTTTATCAATTCGAATTTATTGTTTTTCTTAAACGCAGCAACGTTTCTTTCGTATTCAATTCCGGATTTTCAATGACCATTTCTAGCAAGGTGTTCAGCACATAACCGATTTCCTTGCCCGGCTTCATACCATCAGCAATTAAGTCACTTCCGGAAATCGCCAAATCTTTCAGTGATACACACTCTTTTTTCTCCAAAATTTCTCGATAACATTCTTCTATGTCGCGAATATTCTGTAGTTTTTCTTCGCGCATATACTCGCTCTGAGCCAGCGTATCGGCCGTGCGCACTTCCAAATAATACGGAAATAAATCTTCCCCAATCTTATTCATCGCTTTCCGCACACGCTTTGGCTCTGCCGGAATCCGGTAATCGTGATATTGGACAAGCTTTGTCACCTTTCCAAGTGTGTCGTTATCGAATTTCAGTCTTCGCAGGATAGATTTTGTTATTTCTACACCTTTGACATCATGCATTTTAAAATGTGCAACTCCATTCGCATCAATGGTTTTCATCATTGGCTTTGCAATGTCGTGGAACAGCATCGTCAGACGCAATACTTTATCCGGGCGGATTGTTTCAATTGCCTTGAGTGTATGCTCGCCCACAGAATAAATGTGGTGCGGTGTTTCCTGTTCTGTCTTCATCATCTCGTCAAACTCTGGCAAAATAACTTTGGTGATTCCCAGTTCATATGCTGTCCGAAGTAATGATGGATTCGGCGAAACTAGCATTTTAATCAGTTCTACTTGAATTCGTTCTGCGCTGATATTTGCCAAGGTTGGCGCCAATTTCACAATGCCTTTTCGGGTTTCTTCTTCAATTTCGAATCCTAATTGGGCTGCAAAACGCACTGCTCGCAGGATACGAAGGGCATCTTCACCGAAGCGTGCTTCTGCGTTGCCCACACATCGAATTGTCCTGTTGTTCAAGTCTTCGATTCCGCCAAAGATATCTACCAGACCTTCTTCATCGTTGTATGCCATCGCATTAATGGTAAAATCACGGCGCAGCAAATCCTCCTGTAAACATCTGGTGAATGTCACCTCTGATGGGTGTCTGCTGTCTTCATATTTTCCGTCTACGCGATAAGTGGTTACTTCAAATGCATCTTTATCGATAAGGACTGTGATGGTTCCATGCTCGATCCCGGTATCAAAAGTTCGTGGAAATAATGCCTTTGTCTCTAGCGGTGTGGCAGAGGTTGTGATGTCCCAGTCGTCCGGAGTCCTGTCCAAAATAGAATCGCGGACGCAGCCACCCACAGCATAGGCTTCGTAACCATTTTTCTGTAGTGTATGAATGATTTGACTTACTTTTTGTGGTAAATTTATCTTCATTTTGATGCATCCTCCTTTCCATTTTATCAGGCTTCTCTTTATGAGACGTTCCATAGAAAACTCTTCATGCAGAATTTTAAGTTTTACGCGTGTGGTTCTACTTTTGCATTAATTTCTGCAAACAAAGCAGCTTTTAATTCCTGAATTTCAGAAACCGCTTGATCTAAATCCACTAATTTTGAAACACTCTTATCTCTTGTAGCTAACTCTACTTGATTATTTTTCAAATTCTTTGGTCCAACAACGACACGAATCGGCACTCCAAGTAAGTCTGCATCCGCAAACATTGCACCTGCGCGTACTTCACGATCATCATAGATTACTTCTACGCCAGCATTTTGCAATTTTGCATACAAATCGTCTGCAGCCTGTTTGCATTCTTCTTGGTCTGCACGCATACAGCACAGATGTACTTCCCAAGGTGCGATAGAAATTGGCCAGATCGGACCATTGTCATCATGTCTTGCTTCACAAACAGATGCTGCCAAACGGCCAACACCGATTCCGTAGCAGCCCATAATTGGAGTCTGTGCATTTCCTTCTGCGTCTGTATATGTCATGCCCATAGAAGCAGAATATTTTGTTCCTAATTGGAAAATGTTACCCACTTCGATACCACGTTTTACCTGGATGGTCTTCTTACCACATTTTGGACAAATTCCACCTGTTTTAATCTTAGATACATCTACATATTCCACTTCGCCGCAATCACGGGCAAGGTTTAAACCTTTGTAATGGTAGTCAACTTCATTGGCACCAGCCACCATATTTTCCATGCCTTTCAGTGACACGTCGTAAATGACTGTGCAGTCTGCTTTCATATCGTATGGACCTGTGAAGCCGGCAACAATGCCACTTTCTTCTGTTACTTCTGCTGGATGTACTTTTTCTCCAAGGTAATTGGTCAGTTTTGTCTCGTTTACTTCATAATCTCCACGTACAAATACGATTACATATTCGTCAGTCATGTTCTTCTGATACATTACCGCTTTACAAGAGTTTTCCACAGAAGCTCCAAGATAATTTGTCACTTCTTCAATTGTCTTGCAGTTTGGTGTGTATACTTTTTCTAATTCAGCCATTGGAAGAGTACCTGCATTGTCTACGCAGTTTTCTGCTGCTTCCATGTTTGCACGATAACCACATTCATCACAGATAACGATAGAATCTTCGCCTGCGTCAGCTAACAACATGTATTCGTGTGAGATGCTTCCGCCCATCATACCTGAGTCGGATTGTACTGCAATCACTTCCGGCACACCAGCACGTTGGAAAATACGGTTATATGCCTTGTAACATACATCATAGTATTGTTCCAAGTCTTCCTGTGAAGTATGGAAAGAGTACGCATCTTTCATTGTAAATTCTCTTACACGAATAAGGCCGGCACGTGGTCTTGCTTCGTCGCGAAATTTGGTCTGAATCTGGTAAATCATAAATGGATATTTTGTGTATGTCTGTCCGTATTCTCTTACGAGATGCACTGCTGCTTCTTCGTGAGTCATACCGAGTACCATCTGGCTGTCGTTTCTGTCTTTGAAACGGAGTAATTCTTCGCCAACGCTTTCGAAACGGCCTGATTCTTCCCACAGGCTTCCCGGGAGTGCTACTGGGAACAATACTTCCTGTCCGTCAATTGCATCCATTTCTTCGCGGATGATTTGTTCAATTTTCTTTGTGATTCTTTTCATTGGCGGGTATAAAGAATAGATACCATTTGCTACATATTTGATGTAGCCGCCACGTACGCTGAATGCATGACTGTCGATCACGCAGTCGGAAGGACGTTCTTTAAAACGATCGCCAACAAGATTTCTTAACTTCATAATTTTTCTCTCCTTTTTCTCTGTATTTTCTTTCCGGGACGAGGGCGCCTGCTGCGTTCTCCACGGAGTATTTCATTTATAAAACTTCAAATTTCTTTATAAATCAAAAAACGCCGGGCCTTTCCATCCCTCTAAAAAGGGACCGAAAAGCTCGGCGGTACCACCCTAATTAATTATAGAAGCAAGTTCTACAATTCTCTTTCTCATCATTAACGCTGATGTGACGCTGCGTTTTCACACAGGGGCTCCAAGGTAGGTTCCATACATTTCTTGCAAGAATCTCACACCAAATGATTCTCTCTCTGGGGCGCGTCCTGTGTGTACTAGTCCTTTTCATAGCCTTGTTTGTCAATAATTCCACTTAATTTTATTGGATTTTTTTGTGGTTGTCAAGACGAGAAATCAACTATGGTAATGGGAAATTTTCGGGTTCTATCTCAAATGTCATTTGTTTTTTCGTCTTCGGATGAATAAATTCCAACCGATAAGCACAAAGAGCTATCTTCTGCCAAGCCCCCTTTGAAGTCGTCATTCCATCTTGCACTCCATATTTCGTATCGCCCCAAATCGGACATCCCATGTTCGCCATCTGGACACGAATCTGGTGATGACGGCCTGTATCCAGCTTGACACGTACAAGACTTCTGGTTTGTCCATCTGACTCAAATGTGCCCAACACTTCATATGAAAGCAACGCTTTCTTGGCATCTTTTTCGGAAGCCAAAGCAATTCTGGAAGTATTTGTTTTACCATCCTTCACTAGGTAATTCTCTAAAACACCTTCTTTTTCACGAGGCATGCCACAAAGTACCGCCTTATAATATTTCCCAAATCCAGCACCTTGTTGCATTTGCTTATTTAATTCCTTTGCTGCAAATGGTGTTTTTGCAAATACAAGGATTCCTTCAACTGGCTGGTCCAAGCGGTGAATCACTGCCACGTAAGGTTCCTTTTTCTCTTTTTGATTTTTATATAAATAATTCTTCAGAAGGCTTACCATATCTACTGCACCTAATTTTGCAGTCTGAGTTGGAAGTCCTGAGGGTTTGTAGCATACGATTACGTGTGCATCTTCAAATAATATACGTAAATTCATATTTCTATTCCCAATTAACATCTTCGTGGGCAACAGTCCCAAATGTTTTGATGCTTTCATTCGCTCTTGTAATTGCCATAATTTCATCTGGTAATGGAGTATCTTCTGGCACAAAACGAATTAACACACGAAAAATTGTTTCTGTGTCCTGTTCATCAATCAAATCAATTAAATTTTTTAATATTTCTTTTTTCATGATGTTCTCCTCCTATAAACGTTTGTATGCCTGTCCTCGTGGCAATACATCTTTGATTGTTATTATATCATTTTCCATTGAAAATAGCACTTTAAAATTTCCAACTCGAAGACGGTAGTCATTTTGATAACCTTTGAGTTTTCTTATATCTCCAAATGGTAACTTTTCAATAGCTATTTTCAAACGTTGTTTAGTAGGTTTATCTAATATCTCAATGTGTTTTGCAGCTATTTTTTCATATCTTATGTACAATATAAAACCTCCTTTTATGAACTTGTACTGGAATTGTTAAGCGATTTGTTTTTGAAATTTTGAATATATATTATGGTATAGAAATCCTAAATAGATTTTTAGAACGAATTCATTATAACACATAATTCAATTTATGAAAACGCTGAAAGAAAACACAATCAGAAAGAACGTCCATCTATGTCAAACGGACGTTCTTTCGTGAGTTAGAAACTATTCAATTACTTCCTCTTCTTCCTCGAGCGCCTCTTCATACTTCTTCAAAATCAACGTCTGAATCCGCTCTCTCGTTCCCGAATTAATCGGATGCGCAATATCGCGATACTCTCCATCCAACGCCTTCTTACTCGGCATCGCAATAAAGAGTCCCTTTTCGCCCTCGATCACCTTAATATCATGTACTACAAACTCTTCATCCATAGTAATCGATACCACTGCTTTCAATTTTCCTTCCTTTGCAACTTTACGTACACGTACATCTGTGATTTGCATAAATCCTGCCCCTTTCTCGATACGGTCATTCTCTGCTGGCAACGCAGGAACTTACATTCCGTATCTTTCACCTTTCTCTAATACTACTTTAATTCCGTCTTCCCCGACATGTCTTGTATTTGCGCGGATCGTACCTCGACTTTCCACAATACAATTTTCAATATATGTGTTGTCTCCCAAATAAACATCATTTAGAATGATCGAATTTCGAATTACACAATTATTTCCAACAAATACTTTCTTAAAAAGAATGGAGTTCTCCACAGTTCCGTTAATAATGCTTCCGCTCGCAACCAGACTGTTTTTCACTACCGCACCCGGATTATATTTCGCAGGCGGCAAATCGCTCACCTTAGAATGAATCTCCGGATATTCTTTGAAGAAATGATTTCTTACCTCTGCCTTTAAGAAATCCATATTTGTTTTATAATAAGAGTCTATCGTGGCTATATTGCTCCAATATTCATCTGTGATATAGCCGTAAATCTTTTTCAGATTTTTGTAACGAATCAAGATATCTTTTACAAAATCGTATCTTTCATCTTCCACACACTCTTCTACCAAATCAATCAGAAGACGTCTGCGGATGATATAGATACCAGTGGAAATAATATTTGATTTTGCAAACATTGGTTTTTCTTCAAATTCATGGATACGCATGTCGTCATCCATCTTGACTGTACCAAATCTTCTGGCATCTTCACCTTCTTTTAAAGTCTTGCAGACAACAGTAATATCTGCCTTCTTTTCCTCGTGATAATCCAGCACTTTTTCATAATCCATCTTATAAACAGCATCCCCAGATGTAATGATTACATACGGTTCATGGCTCTTCTTTAGAAAATCCAGATTCTGGTAAATGGCATCTGCTGTTCCTCTAAACCAGAAGCTGTTATCTGCCGTAATCGTCGGAGTGAATACATATAATCCGCCATGTTTTCGTCCAAAATCCCACCATTTTGAAGAATTCAAATGTTCATTCAAGGATCTCGAATTATACTGTGTCAATACGGCAACCTTCGGCACATGAGAATTTGACATATTGCTCAAAGCAAAATCAATCGCACGATAGCTGCCGGCGATTGGCATCGCAGCGGCTGCACGTTTTCTTGTTAGTTCTTTCATCTTGTTGCTGCTTCCGCCCGCTAAAATAATTCCTACTGCTTTCATGCCTGTCCACCTGCCTTTATCAACGTTTCTCCGCTACCCAGAACATTTCCGACATAATCCTCGGATGCAGTCACACCGCTAATTGCTGTGTTCTTTCCAATCTGCACGTTAGATGGAATGACTGAGTTCTCTCCAATTGTTACAAGACCAAATGAATAAATATTCGGCTTTGATTTATTAGGAATATCTGCTCCGATTCCAAGAGTAACGCCATCTCCAATCTTAACGTTTTCTGCGATAATTGCTTTATCAACCACGCAGCTTTCACCAATCTGCGAATCCTGCATGATAATCGAATCACGCACTACCGTTCCTTTTCCAATTGTAACCCCGGCACCAATGACCGAATTTCGGACCTCGCCGTAAATTTCGGCTCCGTTACAAATGATACTTCTGTCAACCACGGCGCTTTCTGCTATGTACTGTGGCGGCAGTCCTCCACCGTTCGTGTAAATCTTCCAATATTCTTCGTAAAGGTTAAACTCTGGAACAATATCAATGAGTTCCATGTTGGCTTCCCAATAGGAGCCTAAGGTTCCAACGTCTTTCCAGTATCCGCTGTACTCATATGCATACATGCGTTTTTCCTGTTCAAAGCAATATGGAATCACATGTTTTCCAAAATCACATGCAGGCTCGTCTTTCTTCTTAATCAGCGCATCCCGAAGCACCGGCCATCTGAAGATATAGATTCCCATAGAAGCCAGATTACTTCTTGGATTTTCTGGTTTTTCTTCAAATGCTGTGATTCTGTTTTCTCCGTCCGTAACTACAATCCCAAAACGATTTGCCTCTTCCATAGGAACTGGCATTGCTGCAATCGTAACATCTGCATTCTTTTCTTTGTGAAAATCCAACATCACTTCGTAATCCATCTTGTAAATGTGGTCTCCCGACAAAATCAATACATAATCTGGATTGTAGCTTTCCATAAATTCCAGGTTCTGATAAATTGCATTCGCTGTACCGGTATACCATTCGCTGTTCGAACTTTTTTCATATGGCGGCAATACGGTCACGCCTCCAATGTTACGGTCCAAATCCCACGGAATTCCGATTCCAATATGAGCATTCAAACGTAATGGCTGGTACTGAGTCAATACTCCGACAGTATCAACTCCTGAATTAATACAGTTACTGAGTGGAAAATCGATGATGCGGTATTTCCCCCCAAATGACACCGCTGGTTTAGCAACTTTCGCAGTGAGGACTCCAAGTCTGCTGCCTTGTCCGCCTGCCAAAAGCATCGCTATCATTTCCTTTTTTCTCATGCCTTCACCTCTTCTCAGTATTTAATAGTAATATTATAGCACACACCAGTGATTCCGTGAACGTATTTTACAAATTTTTTCCAAAAATTACGAACTTTTTGTAAAATTGTCACAAAATAAACTACTTGGTTTTTTTCGTATATCTGTATATAATATATAGAAGAGAGAGTAAAAATATGACTCATTATTATGACTCATGATTAAAAGAGGATGTGTAGTTATGTATAAAATTGACTTTAATAAACCCCTTCATGTACATTTCATCGGAATCGGCGGAATCAGCATGAGCGGACTTGCAGAAATCTTACTAAAAGAACATTTTACAATTTCAGGCTCGGACTCCAAACGTTCTGCACTGACAGACCATTTGACAAGTTTGGGAGCCACTGTTTTCTATCCTCAAAAAGCAGAAAACATTATTGATGGAATTGATGTAGTTGTATATACTGCTGCAATTCATGCAGACAATCCAGAATTTGCAGAAGCGAAAAAGCAAGAACTTCCGATGCTGTCGCGTGCAGAATTACTGGGGCAATTGATGACAAATTATGACACTCCAATCGCCATTTCCGGAACACATGGAAAGACTACGACAACTTCCATGTTGTCACACATTTTACTAGAAGCAGAAAAAGACCCAACCATTTCCGTTGGCGGCATTTTAAATGCCATTGGCGGCAATATCCGCGTTGGAAATTCCGATATATTTGTGACAGAAGCTTGTGAATACACCAATAGCTTCTTACATTTCTTTCCGAAAATTAGTGTTATTTTAAATGTAGAAGAAGACCACATGGATTTCTTTAAAGACATCGATGACATCCGCTCTTCTTTTCATAAATTCTCCGGCCTTCTTCCTAAGGACGGCACACTGGTAATTAACAAAAACATTAAGAATATCGAGTCTATCACTGATGGTTTAGACTGTAACATCATTACTTATTCAGAATCACAGGAGGCTGATTATTCGGCTGCTAATATTACGTTTGATGAAGTAGGAAATGCATCATTTGACCTCGTTAAAGATGGTACATTTGTTGATCGCATTACACTTGCTGTTGCAGGAAATCATAATGTTTCCAATGCACTTTCTGCGATTGCAGTTGCTGATTTATTGGAAATTCCGTTAGAAACCATTAAGAGAGGACTCCTTTCCTTTACTGGAACGGTACGTCGTTTTGAGTACAAAGGACAGCGGAATGGATTTACAATTATTGATGACTATGCGCATCATCCAACCGAAATCCGTGCGACGCTTGTCTCGGCACAGAATTATCCGCACAAGGACATCTGGTGCATCTTCCAGCCGCACACTTACACGAGAACAAAAGCATTCTTCCATGAATTTGCTGAGGCACTGTCACTGGCAGACCATGTAATTCTTGCCGACATCTATGCCGCACGAGAAACGGATACCTTAGGAATGTCTTCGAAAGCTTTGGCAGAAGAAATCAAAAAATTAGGTACTGATGCACACTATTTGTCAAGCTTTGAAGCCATTGAAAATTTTGTGCTAGAAAAAGTTATCCACGGTGATGTGTTGATAACTATGGGAGCTGGAGACGTTGTAAACATTGGGGAATCGCTTCTAAAATAGAAGTTATCCACGTTATCCACATTATCCACATTTATGTTATCCACAAAAAAGTCGAGATATCCACGCGAAAGTGCTTTGGTTCTCTTTCTATATAATGCTATAATACCTCTACCAATGGGATTAAAAAAGGCGGTAAGATACAATGAGGACATTAACACTTCGAAATCGTTTTCAAGGGAACAGCACTATCGTGGAAAACGACTTTATTGATAATTATATGGTAAAGGCAAATGGGGAATATGTAAAAGTATACCTTTTACTTCTGCGTCATTTAAATGCACAGGACGATTCCCTGACTATTTCGAATCTGGCAGACTGCCTGGAATGCACAGAAAAGGATATTCTTCGTGCACTCAAGCATTGGTCCAAAGTAGGATTACTTAAGATTGATTATGATGAAGCTGGGACGATATGCGGGCTGGCTATCGGAAAGGCTTCTACAGGTGGTGTGAAATCTGCAGACGCAGGGCAGACCTGGGAGAGAGAAAATATTTTGACTATGAAGAAACCTTCTGACATAGTTCAAATTTCAGACTCCGAGAATGCATTAGGTACAGAAGAAATTTCTGATATCACAAAGATTTCTGATATAGCAAAGCCGAAAAAGCGAGGCACACGCAGCACTGCTTCCAAAAATCAGGACAAGCTCAGACAGTTATATTTTGTAGCAGAACAATATATGGGCAAACCTTTATCCGTTACAGAGATTCAAAAGATTAATTATTTCTTTGACACTCTGAATTTTTCGACAGATTTAATCGAATACTTAATAGAGTACTGTGTAGAAACAGGCCACAAGAGCATGCATTACATAGAAACCGTAGCACTTGCCTGGGCAGACAAAAAAATCACAACTGTAACAGAAGCAAGGGAAAACACCTCCCTCTATCATAAAAATTGCTTCGCAGTAATGAAGGCATTTGGCATCACGGGCAGAAATCCTGCCCCGATAGAAGTAAACTATATAAAAAAATGGACAGACGAATACGGCTTTACTCTGGATATTGTATTAGAAGCATGTAATCGTACAATTACCAATACTTCTAAGCCTGATTTCAAATATGCAGACTCCATATTAACGAACTGGCTGTCGAAGGATGTACATCATTTGGCAGATATTACACGATTGGATTTTGCACACCAGCAAGAACGAACTTCAAGAAGAAAGGCAGCCGCAAAGCCGGTTTCTGTTTCTAACAATCGTTTCAACAACTTTGAAAGTCGTTCTTATGATATTACCTCGCTGGAGCAGCAACTTTTAAATACACAATAGTTAAAGGAGTATCATCGTGGCTTTAAATAACTCCCAGTACGATACAATTCTTCGTACATATGAACAAAAACAAATACAGAATCGCGATTTATTAGACAAACGCCGCAAAACAGTGTATAATCAAGTACCAGAACTGGAAAAAATTCACAATTCCATTTCATTGCTTGGTGTCAGTCAGGCGCGCAAGCTTTTAAATGGCGATGAAAATGCATTGCAGGAATTAAAAGAAGAGATGAAGAAATTAACCGACAGAAAGACAGAGCTACTCGTCTCTGCCGGATTTCCATCTGACTATCTGGAGCCAGTTTATGAATGTGCAGATTGTAAGGATACCGGATACATTGGCCGCCAAAAGTGCCATTGTTTTCAAAAAGCAGCGATTGATTTGCTTTATACCCAGTCCAATCTGAAAAGCATTCTTGCAAAAGAGAATTTTAATACATTTTCTTTCGCATACTATTCAGATAACCACATTGACCCCGTAACCGGTCGTTCTTCCTTGGCGACGATGAGGAATGCCCACTTGATCGCACATGAATTTGTCGATACATTTACGGATGATTTTCGCAATTTATTCCTTTACGGCGATACCGGTGTTGGAAAGACATTTTTGTCCAACTGCATCGCGAAGGAATTGATTGATAGAGCTTTTTCAGTCATTTACCTTACTGCTTTCGAGTTGTTCGATACGCTTGCAAAAAGTAAATTTGAAAAAGACGACGCAGCCGAAACGATGTGTGAACACATCTTTGACTGTGATTTACTAATTATCGATGATTTGGGAACGGAGCTTGCGAACTCTTTCACAGTCTCCCAATTTTTCCTCTGTCTGAATGAACGACTATTGAGAAGAAAATCGACGATTATTTCTACCAATCTTTCGTTGGAATCTCTCGTTGATATTTATTCAGAGCGAACTTTTTCTCGAATCACAAGTAATTACACCATGCTAAAGTTGACTGGTGATGATATTCGCATTAAAAAGAAACTAATGAACAGGGAGGAAAATTAATGTTACACCGCACAGAACGTACTTTAGAAAATATACCAGTAGGACCACTTGGATTTATTCCGATCGCCGGATGCCAAGAATTAGGAAAGAAAGTTGACGACTACCTTGTAGAATGGCGTAAAGAAAACGCGCAAAACGTGAAAGAGGATGCCGTTTTCGTTGACTATGTAAAAGATTCTTATATTGTAGATGCAAAAGTTCCTCGTTTTGGCTCTGGTGAAGCCAAAGGAATTATTAATGAATCTGTACGAGGAAAGGACATTTACCTTATGGTAGATGTATGTAACTACAGTTTGACATATAAATTATCCGGACATATCAATCATATGTCCCCAGATGATCATTTCCAAAACTTAAAGAGAGTGATTGCTGCTATCGGCGGAAAGGCACGTAGAATTAACGTCATCATGCCATTCCTTTATGAAAGCAGACAACATAAGAGAAGTTCCAGAGAATCTCTTGACTGTGCACTCGCACTTCAGGAACTGGTTCGCATGGGTGTTGACAACATCATTACATTTGATGCACATGACCCACGCGTGCAGAATGCAATTCCGCTTAACGGATTTGAAACGGTACGTCCAACATACCAGTTTGTAAAAGCACTGTTAAACAAATATGATGATTTAAAGATTGACAGCGACCACATGATGGCAATCAGCCCAGATGAAGGTGCTACAGAACGTGCGATTTATTTTGCAAACGTACTTGGCCTTGATATGGGTATGTTCTACAAACGTCGTGATTATACAAAAATTGTTGATGGACGTAACCCTATCGTTGCTCACGAATTCTTAGGTTCTTCTGTAGAAGGAAAAGATGTAGTGATTATTGATGATATGATTTCTTCTGGTGAAAGTATGCTGGATGTTGCAAAACAGTTGAAGGACCGAAAGGCTAACCGTATTTTTGCAGCTTCTACATTTGGTCTCTTCACAAATGGTTTGGACAAGTTTGATAAGGCTTATGAGGATGGTATTTTGACTGGCGTATTGACTACGAATTTGGTTTACCAGACACCAGAATTGTTATCAAGACCTTGGTATATTAACTGCGATTTGAGTAAGTATATCGCTTTGATGATTGATACTTTAAATCATGATGGTTCTATTAGCAGTATTTTGGATCCAAGTCAGAGAATTCAGGATGTTGTTAGAAGATATAAGGCTGGAGAGAAAATCGAGCAGTAAAACTCTTTAGAAAATAATTTTATGAGTAAAGCCCAACACAACATGTGCTGGGCTTTTTAGCGAATTTCTATATACTCCAAAACCTTTCTATTGGATTTTATCGATAATTTCCTGCTCTCGCTTCTGACAAGTGAAAATCAATACTTGCTTTTTGTTCTTCAGAAGCCATCTCAATGTATTTTCCAAACGTTTCTCATCATAAAAAACAAACGTATCATCCAAAATCACTGGGTATTCCTCTTCATGTAAGATTTCACTTGCCGCCATGCGGAGTGCAAAGTAAATCTGTTCGATGGTACCTCGGCTGACCTGCTCAATACAAATCTTGCGGCCTTCCGTGTAAAGACTCATCTTCAGCTTTTCATCCACCAGAAGCATCTCATATTTTCCGCCAGTGATTTCTTTTAAAATCGCAGAGGCCTTTTCATTCAAACTGACGCTGAGTTCTTGATGAACGTCTTTTGACAATTCCATGAGACGCTGAGCCGCCAGTTCCAATGCGCGCTTGGTGCTTTCCTGCCGTTTATAATCATCTCCGACTTCATCCAACTCGTCCAACTGTTCCTGCACATTTCCATACATGGTATGCTTTTCTTTCAATTCACTCTGCAAATGTTCCCTTTGCCACAACAGTTTGTCCAAAGAAGACTGTACCTCCTGAAGTACCTCCTCCTGTGTTTTTTTCTTTCCATCTTTGAGACGATTCCAGACAAATATCCCTTCTGCAAGTGCCAGAACAATCGCTACCAGATAGCTCCACGGCTTATCAAGTAAGATAATAAGCAGAATAACGCCGATTAAGACTCCCACGATTTCTCCTGGATGCACACGCCATTTCTTTTCTTCCTGTGCTTCTGCTTCTTCGTGTGTTTCCTCTTGCTCATCAATCTGTTTATCCAGTTCTTCCATCTCCTGCTCTAATTTGTGGATGTCTCTCCAAATATAATTTTTTTCCTGCTCAATTTCGGAACGTTTCTGTTGCTTTTCCTGCAAAAATTCGCGAATCTCTTTTTCTACTTCTTTTTTCTGCTTATTTAGCTGCGTCAAAGCACCGTCTAGATTAATATCACTGTTTCCGGTAGAATAGTAATTGGTCGCATAATTCTGCAATTCTACCGCCAGACTTTGGTTCGTCTCAATCTTCATCTGACCAACGGCCACTGTATTCTCGTAATTGGAGCTGCTAAGACCATTTAAAATCATTTCCAAATCTCCGTGCTCCAATGAAAATTCTTCTCCGTCATCCTCGCAAACAAGACTTACACTTTTTCCATATTTGTCAAAATTTCTCGTCAGACAAAAGTTTTTGCCACCGCTTTCAAACCGAAGCACACCTGCATAGTAATTCGGATTTTCCCATGGTTCATAAAGGCTAAACGTGTCATTGATAGATGCACGACCTCTTCCACGTTCCAATCCAAACAGCATACTTTTGATGAAGGTATGAATCGTCGTTTTCCCAGATTCATTTTCCCCATAAAACAGATTAATGCCATCTTTTAGAACAATTCTTTTGTCTGAGAACTTCCCAAAGTTTTTTAAATAAAGCTCCCTTATCTTCATTGTTAACCCCTTTTCGTCTCCATAAGCGCCTGCACACCGAGATGCAGTGCTTGATACTCTACACTTCCCTTGTCGTAGTCTTTCAGACTTTCAATATATCTGCCTAGCAGGTTTCCCTGGTTCTTTTCCAATATTTTTTCAAAATCATAAGATGGGTTTGTCTCATCTACGACCTCAAACACATTGCCAAAGCTTTTAGCACTTTCCAAATCAAACTGAACGTCGGCATCACGAAATCCCTGCAAAATAAATTTATACATATTCTCCAGACCATGTTCCCCAATATAATTTCGAATCCAATCCTTGAGTGCGCCGCCAGTCATGCCTTCTTCTATCGGTACAACCGCATGAATATATTCTCGTTTTGCACATGGAATAAACTCCGTTCCAACGCCCTGCTCTGTAATATCGCCACGCACATAACCATGTTTTCCAATGTCATTTTTATCTGTTGGTTCCAAGGAACCTGCGTAGACTGCCTTATTTTCAATCAATACTTGCGGTTTATGAATATGCCCTAACGCAATATAATCATATCCCAGCGTTTCCAAAACCTCTTTTTTCACAGGGATATGTTTTTCATCGCCCCCGTGCGCCAGCAAAATTTCGTATTTCTGCTTCTTCGGCGCAAACATTCTGTCATATAAGCCCTCCGTAATCTCTCTCTGATGATAACTGAGTCCATATACATTTGTCTGCAAATCTGGAAATTCAATGCCGCCCATATGTCCGTTTAGCAATGGATACACATTTTCATTCCACTGAAATGTATGATAGTAGGAATCTGGTTTCAAATAGTCATGGTTCCCCACAATAAACACGACTCTTGTCTTCGAAAGCTTGGAAAACAGGAAATTGACTTCCTTTAATTCCCGCATGAGCGGCTGTCTGTGAAACAAATCTCCTGCAATGAGAAGCAAATCGATCTCTTCCCATTCGCAGATATTCACAATCTGCTCCAGCGCATCCCATATTTCTTTTCCTCTATTTTTGCCTCCAGCCTTTAGTCCTTCTGGTTCTGCCCCCAGATGGACGTCTGCTATGTGAATAAATTTCATCTTTTTTCCCCTTTTCTTTGTCCGGCAAAGTTACGATAAATCGTGTAGATTCTACATCACTTTCCGCACGAATCGTTCCCCCATGTAATTCCACAATCTCTTTTGCAATCGCAAGTCCAAGCCCTGCGCCGCCCGTCTTGCTGCGACGTGCCTCGTCCAGTCGGTAAAACTTCTCAAAAATTGTATCGAGTTTTTCCGCCGGAATCTGCTTGCCGCGATTTGAAAATGTAATGACATTTCCAGCTTCTGTCTTTTCTGCAAAGATGCGAATTGGGGTATGAGAATCGCAATAAGAGACTGCATTTCTTAATATATTGTCAAATACTCTCGCGAGCTTATCGGCATCGCCATAGACCATCAGATTTTCCTCTGCATCCACCTCACAGGTCAAATTTTTCTCCTGAAGCACACCGTAGAACTCGTCTGCCACCTGCTCTAACATCATAGTGAGATTAAGGTCAACTGGCTCCAGAACAATGTCCTGGAGATTGAATTTGGTAATCTCAAAGAACTCATTAATCAACTCTCCAAGACGAATGGATTTTTCCAATGCAATATGTGTATAGCGTTCCCGTTCTTCTTCCGGCATATCCTGATAGTTGTCCAGCATCGTCAAATATGCCACAACGGAAGTAAGCGGTGTCTTCAAGTCGTGGGCCAGAAATAACACTAAATCATTCTTCTTTTTTTCTGCTTCCTGTGCTTCCTGTTCCCGCTTTTTTAATGTACTTTTAATTTCGGTAAGCCGGGTTTCTATCGGCTTTAATTCCGTAATCATATGAATGGATTCTTCGGAGTCTGACGCAATATTATCGATGCCGTCTTCTACCTGCCTCAAGTATCCAACCATTTTCGACAGAGATACATAGAAGAAAAGCGAAAACAGCCCCAAAAAGCCCACTACCAAAACAGCATCTTTATTATTTCCAAGAAATCTCCAATACCATGACCTTGCCTGTTCCTCGCTGATGTGAATCGAGGTCAGCATTTTTACAAACTCATTCGAAGAATCCTCCAGAAAATATTCTAGAATCAGTCCGCCAACCAGCAGGGTCAGCGCCGTTACAAATACGGTCTGCAATAAAATGCTCAGTTTTAACTTTCGATAATTATTCTTCAACTTTGTATCCCACTCCCCAAACCGTCTTGATAAAATCTGATTTTCCAGTCGGGCCGCTCATTTTTTCGCGGAGATGACGGATGTGGACCATGACGGTGTTGTTGCTGTTTTTGTAATATTCTTCCTTCCAAACCTGACGGAATAGTTCCTCAGAGCTGATGACTTTTCCGCGGTTTTCACAGAGAAGCCAAAGAATATCAAATTCAAGTGGCGTTAAGGTCAGCTCTCGTTCATTGTAAATGCATTCGTGTGAAGTGCGGTTTAATACGAGCCCTGCAAAGTCGATCACTTCTCCTGCATTTCTTGTTCCTTCATTGTATTGTGTATAGCGGCGAAGCTGTGCTTTCACTCTTGCTACCAGTTCCATTGGGTTAAATGGTTTTGCAATGTAATCGTCTGCGCCAAGTGTCAATCCGGTTATCTTGTCTGTCGCATCTACTTTTGCGGTCAGCATAATGACTGGAAATGTGTATTTTTTACGGATGGTTCGCAGGATTTCGAAACCATCGATGTCTGGAAGCATGACGTCCAGAATGGCCAGGTCGAGTTTAGTTGATTCGATGCATTTTAATGCGTCTTCGCCATTGTAGAATTTGTATACTTTGTATTCATCACTTTGCAGATAGAGTGCGATGACGTCGGCGATTTCGCGTTCGTCGTCTACGACTAAGATGTTCATGTGTGTTTCCCTCTTTCTATTATATTAATTATTTTGTCCCCTTTATATTTCGTTACGAAATCTTCAAAAATCATATTACCTTCTGTTACGTAGATAAAATTAAACTTTATCATTTTTCTGCACTCTTACATAACAGAAAAAAGGGCATGGAAACTTTCAGTTCCCACGCCCCATACATCCTATAATTCGCAGTTATTTACTGTTCTTGGGAATGGGATAACATCACGGATGTTAGACATTCCTGTCAAGTACATAACGCAGCGTTCGAAACCAAGTCCGAAGCCTGCATGTCTTGTTGAACCGTATTTTCTAAGGTCTAAGTAGAACTGGTAATCTTCTGGATTTAAGCCCATTTCGTTCATACGAGCTAATAATTTCTCGTAGTCATCTTCTCTCTGGCTTCCACCGATGATTTCTCCAATTCCCGGTACCAAACAGTCTACTGCTGCAACTGTCTTATTGTCATCGTTCATCTTCATGTAGAATGCTTTGATGTCCTTTGGATAATCTGTTACGAATACTGGACGTTTGTAAACCTGTTCTGTCAGGTAACGTTCGTGTTCTGTCTGAAGGTCGCATCCCCATGATACTTTGAATTCGAAATTGTCATTGTTCTTTTCTAAGATTTCAATGGCTTCTGTGTATGTTACACGAGCGAAATCAGAATTTGCAACGTTGTGTAAACGTTCTAATAATCCTTTGTCAACGAAGGAGTTAAAGAAGTTCATTTCTTCTGGTGCGTTTTCCAATACATAATTGATTATATATTTTAACATCGCCTCTGCAAGATTCATGTCGTCTTCCAAATCTGCAAATGCAATTTCCGGTTCGATCATCCAAAACTCAGCTGCATGACGTTGTGTATTTGAATTTTCTGCACGGAATGTTGGTCCAAATGTATAAATGCTGCGGAATGCCTGCGCATATGTTTCGCCATTTAATTGACCACTTACTGTAAGGCTTGTCTCTTTTCCAAAGAAATCCTGTGAGTAGTCAACAGTGCCATCTTCGTTCTTCGGAAGATTTTCCATGTCTAATGTGGTCACGCGGAACATTTCGCCTGCACCTTCGCAGTCGCTTCCTGTAATGAGTGGTGTATTTACATAAACGAATCCTCTGTCCTGGAAGAACTTATGAATCGCATATGCTGCCAGAGAACGTACACGGAAGACTGCCTGGAATGTATTTGTTCTAGGACGTAAATGTGAAATCGTTCTTAAGTATTCGATGCTGTGACGTTTCTTTTGCAGCGGATAGTCTGGAGTCGATGCTCCTTCCACTACTACTTCTGTTGCCTGAATTTCAAATGGCTGTTTCGCCTGTGGTGTTGCAACTAATGTACCTTTTACGATAATCGCTGCTCCTACGTTTAATTTTGTAATTTCTGCAAAGTTGTCCATGGTGTCATGGTACACTACCTGCAATGTTTCAAAATAGGAACCATCATTTACAACGATAAATCCAAATGCTTTTGAATCACGATTGCTTCGTACCCAGCCGCCTACTGTGACTTCTTTGTCGAAATATTGTTCACGGTTTTTGTATAACTCTTTTACGGTTACTAAATCCATGTCTCTCACTCCTTTGTTCTATAATAAATCCGTCTTTTGCGGACGATTATGCTCGTTATCTTTATAGTATACCCTATTTTGCGGTTTGTCGCAATCTCGAATTGAAGGAATTACCAAATACTATAGCAATCCTTATTTTTGCGCTCTTGACAAAATTTAAAATTCCTTATACGCTAAATTCAACCGCTTTACGTAACCGACATTTTATTCTCAAATGTCAGAAAGAGGCACTCATGAAAAGTATGAAAAAAATGGTCTGGTCTGCATTTTTCCTTGCATTAGGATTGATCCTGCCATTTCTCACAGGACAAATTCAAGGAATTGGAAATAAATTACTGCCTATGCACATCCCCATTCTAATATGTGGATTTGTATGCGGTTGGAAATATGGACTGCTAGTCGGATTTATTACGCCGCTGCTTCGAAGCTTTTTATTCTCCATGCCAGTGCCAACTATAGCCATTGCAATGGCGTTTGAGCTGGCCACATATGGTACAGTTGTTGGAATTCTCTATCAAAAATTTCAAAAACATTGGGCCCGAATTTACATAAGCTTATTCACCGCAATGATAGCCGGGCGTTTCGTATGGGGCGTGGCAAGCATTATCATCTACGGAATTACTCAAACAGCATTTACGTGGCAAATGTTCATTGGCGGAGCATTGCTAAATGCCATTCCTGGCGTTATACTGCAGATAGTGTTAATTCCCATATTAATGCTGGCACTTGAAAAATCAGGAGTGATGGAAAATGCAGATAGATGATATCATTCAACAAATTAAACAAGGACTGAAATCTCAAAACGCAGACGCCCCATATGTGGTTGCTATCGACGGTATGAGCGGAAGTGGAAAAACAACACTGGGACATTTGCTACAAGAAACTTTTACCGAATCCAATCTATTTCATATGGATGATTATTTTTTGCAGCCACATCAGAGGACACCTGAGCGGCTTGCAGAAGTGGGCGGAAACGTTGATTATGAGAGATTTAAAAGCGAGATTATTCTTCATCTTACAGACCGAAACGGACTAGTGTACCATAAATACGACTGTTGTACTCAAACTTTGGACGCCGGAATATGGACTCCTTGGAAACCGCTAGTCATTATCGAAGGTGCTTACAGTCAGCATCCGTATTTGGGAGACATCTACGCTCTTCGCTTGTTCTGTGAAATCACAAAAGAAGAACAACGACGTCGTATTTTGAAACGTAATGGGGCCGATATGCTGAAACGGTTTGAAAGCGAATGGATACCGAAAGAAAATCAGTATTTTGAACGCTATGGAATTAAAGGAAAGAGTGGACTACAGTAAGAGTCCACTTAATATTCCACCGTCAATATAATATCCTGTTCGTAATCCCCAAACGTCTTCCCAAACAAATTAAAACCACCCATATACCTTGCATCGGGTTTGTTGCCAACGCGAACGTCAATAAACGAATGCTCCGGCAAATTCAGCTCCTCCACCGTCACATTCGAAACCTTCTCCCCGTTCACAAAACTTCCTTCTTGGTTTGTCTTCCAAACAACCTGCATTCCATATTGAGTATCACCGCTTAACCACCACGATGGATTCAAACGTCCCCTGCGATTTCCAAAATCACCAGGGCTGGTCCATGTCGCACATTCGATGTCGTTAATCCACAAAGTAATATCGGATTTCCAATCATCACGGTGTCTCGGTGCTTCTGAACATATTTCCATGGAAATTGAAATCTGTTTTGCCGTTCTCTTTTTCGGTACACCATTGGCAAATTTATATTCCACATATCCGGAAGAACTCCATAAAATTCCTGCATGCATTCTTTCTGGATAATAAAAACTATATTCTGCATCCTCAATTCCAATTTGTCCGTCTGCCGTACACAATCCACAAGTCGGTGTCACACGGCAGCTACTGTAAGCACCAATCGGCATTTCTGCACTAAAAATCTCATCTGTTTCTGAAAAGTGCCCAACTAATTCGATATTAATGTAGTCGGCTTTGCTAGTGCATAGTTTTGTATTACCTCTGGTTCCAGGCTGGGGTTCGATCGTAATCAATCCCGCTTGTTCTAAAATCTTCAAATGAAAAACGGTGCTGGAAACAGGAAGCTTCAGCGTTTTTGCAATTTCTCCGATAATCAGGCTGTTATTGTAGAGTAATTGCAATATTTCCACCCGTTCTGGTGAGGCTAATGCTTTGCCAAGCTCACACAGTTTCTCTTTTTCTTTTATTTCATACGTGATAAATGTTGCCACGAAAACTCCTCCTATTCTTCCTTTCAACAGCATGCATGGTGAAATAAGGCTTGTCTTCTTTATTTATACACCAATACTGTTCAAATAGCAAGAATAATTTAAAAATGTCTATATTTCCATGCTTTTTTTGCTTGAAAAACTTTCTTTTTTCGTTTATAGTAACAGCATAACTGTATATTTAAACATTTCTAATGGAGGAATAAAAAAATGAAGTGCTACATAAAAGACTATCCAAGACCACAGTTCGTGCGAAATCAATGGGAAAACTTAAATGGAACATGGGACTTTGGATTTGATGATCAAAACGTAGGCGAAACAGAAAAATGGTACGAAAACTTTAAAGGGGACCTTGCAATTCAAGTACCTTTTACCTTTGAAACAAAACTTAGCGGTATTCAGGACGAGTCACGTCATGACAACATCTGGTATCACAAAACAATACAGGTGGACGCAGCTAAATTAGAAGATCATAATTATATCATTCATTTTGAAGGTTCTGATTTTGTAACGAAGTTATGGGTAAACGGACAGTATGCCGGAAGCCACAGAGGTGGATATTCAAGATTTTCTTTTGACATTACAAATCTTGTAAAAGACGGAGAAAATGAGCTGACAGTAAAAGTGGAGGACTCTTTTGATTTACAGCAGCCTCGCGGAAAGCAGCGCTGGATGGATGAAGTTTACTTATGTTGGTATATTCCAACTACAGGTATCTGGAAAACAGTCTGGACAGAGTACGTTCCAAAGATTAGTCTTTCTTCTGTTAAAATGACTCCAAATATTAGTGATTTCACTCTGGAATTAGAATATAATGCCATTGCACCAGAGAGCCGTCTGAATGGAGATTTATTAGTGGAAGCTGCAATCTCATATGAAGGGAAATTAGTCAGCAGAACATTTACTGCATTAACCTCTAATCATGTTTGTGCAAAGGTAGATGTAGCTATGAAAAGCACTATGACGTATAAAAATCCGGGATTTCTCTGGACTCCAAGTACACCGTATTTGTATGATATTGAATTCCGCCTGTTAGATGGTCAGACCGTGTTAGATGAGATTGGTTCTTACTTTGCAATGCGTGAAATCCGAATTGATGGTTCCAAAGTTTTATTAAACGAAAAACCTCTTTATCAAAGATTGATTCTGGACCAAGGATACTGGAAAGACTCTCATTTGACACCTCCAAGTGAAGAAGCCCTCATTGAAGATATCGATAAAATCCATGCACTCGGATACAATGGACTTCGTAAGCATCAAAAAACAGAAGATGAACGTTTCTTGTATTGGTGCGATGTAAAGGGAATGCTTGTATGGTGTGAATCTCCTTCTACTTATCAGTTTTCTGATTATGCAGTTACAGAATTCATTACAGAATGGCTGGAGATTGTGAAACAAAACTATAACCATCCTTCTATTATTACTTGGACACCAGTGAATGAATCATGGGGCGTAACAGAGATTCAAACGAGACGTGACCAGCAGCATTTTACAGAAGCAATTTATCATTTAACAAAGAGCATCGACAAACAACGCCCTGTTATCGTAAACGATGGATGGGTACATACGATTTCAGACATTATTACGCTTCACGACTATGTGGCTGAGGGAGCCAAACTGAAAGAACGCTATACACAATATCAGGATGAATTGTTAAATAACGATATTGCTTTCAACAATTCCAGATTAGCTTTTGCTGATGGATATGAATACAAAGGACAGCCGGTTATCATAAGTGAATTTGGCGGAATTGCTTTCAACAATGATGATTCTGGATGGGGCTACGGCGGTAAGGTAAATTCTAAAGAAGATTTCCTTAAGCGTTTTGATGGTGTTGTAACTGCTGTGAAGGAGCTTCCTTATGCATGTGGTTTCTGCTATACACAGGTAACGGATGTGCAGCAGGAAATTAATGGATTGATGGATATTGATCGTAACTTTAAGATTGAACCGGAGATTATTAAAGAAATTAATGAGCGTAAAGTTAGCTGCTTGAATAAATAGGACTCATGAGGGTGTAAAAAATTCTGTGTCTGAGAATTTATGAATCCTTTTGGATTTGAACTAGATATGTAATAACACTTGTCGAATACTGATGAAAAAGCATTGTCGATTCACGTTTCGTATTTATAGTATTACCGATTTTATTTA
>JAFUOS010000018.1 GCA_017472665.1 Tyzzerella sp.
ACAAAGAAATCTCGGAGTTTTAACTCCTATGGAAAAACACGAAATTTATTTGGAAGCCGCATAAAAACTGCCAGCAGATAATCTCTACTGGCAGGAAAATTTTATATTTTTTCAATTGTCTACTTGACGGGGTGCAGTTCACTGTGCTTCGGTGCTGGCGGTAGCTCTCATTTGTTTATTTATGTTTGCAAATGGGATTCCTGCAATAAAAGAAATTGGATTATTTAAATTTTTGAGCGGCGAAGTTTGGAGGCCGTCTAATGATATTTACGGGATTCTTCCTATGATTGTGGGGAGTCTCTATGTAACGGCGGGGGCGATTTTAGTTGGAGTTCCAATTGGGATTCTGACATCGGTGTTTATGGCAAAATATTGTCCGAAGAAGATTTATCCATTACTCAAATCAGCTTCGGAACTGCTTGCCGGGATTCCGTCAGTTATCTATGGTTTTTTTGGAATTATGGTGCTGGTGCCGATGGTGCGTAACGGCAGCCGTTTTCTGAAATCAATTGGAGTAATCGATCAGGCGTCGAAGGGAACTAGTATTTTAACGGCGTCTATTTTGCTTGGAATTATGATTCTGCCGACGATTATCGGGGTGACAGAGTCTGCAATCCGCGCTGTGCCGACCGCATATTATGAAGGAGCGTTGGCTCTTGGTGCGACAAAGGAAAGAAGTATTTTTGCAGTGGTGCTGCCTGCGGCAAAATCTGGCGTGATTGCTGGGATTGTGCTGGGGATTGGCCGTGCAGTTGGAGAGACGATGGCGGTTATTATGGTAGCTGGAAATCAGCCGCGTATGCCAGAGAGTATTTGGAAAGGCGTTAGAACATTGACTACAAACATTGTTATGGAAATGGGATATGCAGAAGGTTTACATAGAGAGGCGCTGATTGCAACGGCGGTTGTGTTGTTTGTGTTTATTTTGATGATTAATCTTTCCGTATCATTATTGAAGAGGAGGGATAAGAATGCCTAAGAAGAGAAAGTCTGCGCAGGAGATTGTTGTAGCTATAATTCGCGAAATTACAGACAAGATGCGCGAGAAACATATCGGGGCGAAAGTCATGAAAGGCCTTGTGATACTTGCTGCACTTCTGACATTTGTGGTGCTGTTTTTCCTGATTGGATACATTTTAATCAACGGAATACCGCATATTAAACTGAGTTTGTTTGAACTGGAGTACAACACCGAGAATGTATCGCTGATGCCTGCTTTGATTAACACAGTCATTATTGCGGTAT
Source organism: Tyzzerella sp. (assembly GCA_017472665.1). Classification (GTDB taxonomy): domain Bacteria; phylum Bacillota; class Clostridia; order Lachnospirales; family Lachnospiraceae; genus Faecalimonas. Next base: position 1,246 of record JAFUOS010000018.1, read on the forward strand.
TGACGCTGCTAATTGCAGTCCCAATTGGAATTTTTTCTGCAATTTATCTCGTGGAGTATGCAAAAAAAGGAAATAAATTCGTAGAAATCATTCGAATTACAACGGAGACATTGGCTGGAATCCCATCGATTGTGTATGGGCTTTTTGGTATGTTATTCTTTGTGACTGCTCTAAAATGGAGACATTCGATTCTGGCGGGTGCATTTACGCTTGCCATTATGGTGCTCCCGTCGATTATGCGAACTACTGAAGAAGCGCTAAAATCGGTGCCGGACAGTTACCGAGAGGGAAGTTTCGGACTGGGAGCAGGGAAACTTCGCACAGTGTTTTGTATTGTGTTACCATCGGCAATTCCAGGAATTTTGGCTGGGGTTATTCTGGCAATCGGAAGAATTGTTGGGGAAACAGCAGCGCTCATTTATACGGCGGGAACGGTAGCGGAGATTCCGGACAGTGTGATGGATTCTGGAAGAACGCTGGCGGTGCATATGTATAATCTTTCGAATGAAGCGTTGTATATGAATGAGGCGTATGCGACGGCGGTTATTCTGTTGTTGCTGGTAATTGGACTGAATGCACTTTCAAGCTTTGTGGCAAAGAAACTGACGAAGGTGAACTAAGAGCAGTGTATTTGCAAAGTGTATTTGCAGAAATGAATTCGCAAAAGAAAATTTATGAATGAGAATTTATGAAAGGAAACAAGAATGGAGAAAATTAGCATCAAAAATTTAGACCTTCATTATGGAGATTTTCAGGCGTTAAAGAATGTGAATCTGGATATTGAAGAAAATAAAATTACAGCATTTATCGGGCCAAGCGGCTGTGGGAAATCCACGTTATTAAAATCTTTGAACCGTATGAATGATTTGGTAGAAGGTTGTAAGATTACAGGAGAGATTTTGCTGGATGGAGAAGATATTTACGGAAATATGGACGTAAATCTTTTGAGAAAACGTGTCGGAATGGTGTTCCAAAAGCCAAATCCATTTCCAATGAGCATCTATGATAACATTGCATTCGGACCACGTACCCATGGAATCCGTTCCAAATCAAAATTGGATGATATTGTGGAAAAGTCACTTCGAGATGCGGCTATTTGGGAGGAATGTAAAGACCGCTTGAAAAAGAGCGCACTTGGAATGTCTGGCGGACAGCAGCAGAGACTTTGCATTGCCCGTGCGTTGGCAGTGCAGCCGGAAGTCCTTCTGATGGATGAACCGACCTCGGCGCTGGACCCAATTTCTACGTCAAAAATAGAGGACCTTGCGATGGAGCTAAAAAAAGATTATACTATTGTTATGGTGACGCATAACATGCAGCAGGCGGTTCGTATATCCGACAATACTGCATTCTTCTTATTGGGCGAAGTGATTGAGTATAATGAGACCGAAAAATTGTTCTCTATCCCTTCGGACAAACGCACCGAAGATTATATTACAGGGAGGTTTGGTTAAAATGAGAAATCGATTTGATATGCAGTTAGAAGAACTCAGTGCACAGCTTATTGCCATGGGCGGCTTATGCGAGAAAGCGATTGCAAATGCAACAGAAGCATTGAAAAAAGGAGATTTGAAACTGGCAAAGCTTGTGATTCAAGAAGATGAAGAGATTGACCAGATGGAGAAAGATATCGAGGCTATGGCGCTCAAACTGCTTTTGCAGCAACAGCCGGTAGCCAGAGATTTAAGGCAAATTTCAGCGGCACTAAAAATGATTACCGATATGGAACGTATCGGCGACCAGACATCGGATATCGCAGAAATCATTATCTCGGCAGGAATGTCAGAAGTGAGCGATGTGAAAAGCATTTCAAAAATGGCAGAAGCGACCAGCCAGATGGTGCATGACAGTGTACTTGCTTATGTGAATAAGGATTTGGTACTGGCGCGCAAGGTGATGGAAGCGGACGATGAAGTGGACCGATTGTTTGACAAGGCAAAAAAGAAATTAGTAAAGATTATTGCAAAAGATCTTGGAAAACAAGGCGAGAAGGCTATTGATATCATGATGATTACGAAGTATCTGGAACGAATTGGAGACCATGCGACGAATATTGCAGAATGGGTAGAATTTTCGATTACAGGTGTACATAAGGACAGTGCTGCAATGCAAAGCAATGTTGAAAGTAATGCTGAAAATAATGCGAAGGAGAATCAAGAATGATTTTTTGTGTAGAAGACGATAGCAGTATTCGTGAACTTGTGGTTTATACATTAAATTCGACGGGGATGGAAGCGCGAGGATTTGAAGATGGATCTGACTTCTTTAAAGCTTTGGAAAAAGAACTGCCAGAGTTGGTTTTGCTTGACATTATGCTTCCGGGCGAGGATGGCTTGTCCATTTTAAAGAAGTTGAAATCCTCTTCTAAGACGAAACATATTCCAGTGATTATGATGACTGCCAAGGGTGCAGAATATGATGTTGTGATGGGATTGGATGCCGGAGCAGATGATTATGTGACAAAGCCGTTTGGAATGATGGAGCTCGTTTCGCGAATCAAAGCTGTACTTCGTAGAACGAAGGAAGAGCAGAAGGCAGAGGCGTACGAAGCGGGAAATCTTAAAATTGATTTGAAAAAACACGAGGTGCTCGTGGATGGCGAAGTCGTAGTATTAACATTAAAGGAATTTGAGCTATTAAAGCGACTCGTGCAAAATTCTGACATGGTACTTACAAGAGATTGTTTGTTAGAAGAAGTCTGGGGCTACGAGTTTGCAGGAGAAACAAGAACTTTGGATGTCCATATTCGAAGCCTGCGCTCAAAATTAGGAAGTGCAGGTGAGATGATTCAGACCGTGCGCGGTGTGGGTTACCGTTTGGGAGGAACTCATGAGAAATAAGATTCAAAAAAGCATGCTTGTGGTGATTTGTGCAACCGTGGTTTCGGCATTTATCATTATGGCGGTTTTGTTTTATGCTTATTCTTTAAATCATATGAAAAAAGAACTGAAGCAGGAAATGAGCTATATTGTGACTGCCATTGAGATTTCGGGTTTGACATACTTGGATGACATCGATGCGGCACGAGTGGAGACCAGATTGACGCTGATTGATGAAACGGGCGAAGTGTTATACGATTCGAGAGAAGACGATTATACATTTCAAAGTCATGCGGAAAGAGAAGAAATCGAAAGCGCTTTGAAGAATGGAAGCGGAGAGGCGCTTCGCAGTTCTGAGACGATTGGAAAAATGACGTATTATTATGCCGTAAAGTTGAAAGACGGAATGGTGCTCCGTGCGTCAAAGACTTTGGATGGTCTGATGCCGGTTGTGCTTGGGGCGATGCTCTTTATGGTCGGCATCGCAACAATTATGATTGTGTTTGCCTATTTCCTGGCAAAATGGCAGACTGCGAGATTGATTCAGCCAATTAACGAACTGGATCTGGAGCATCCACTGGAGAATACTGTGTACGAAGAGTTGACACCGCTCTTGGTGAAAATGGAGCAGCAAAATCAGGCAAAAGATGAGGTTGCCGACATGAGAAAAGAGTTTTCGGCCAATGTTTCTCATGAGCTTAAAACGCCGCTCACCTCGATTTCGGGATACGCGGAGATTATGAAAGGTGGTTTGGTGCCGCCGGAAGATATGATTCGTTTTTCCGAGAAGATTCATAAGGAAGCAAGCCGTCTGATTGTGCTGATTGAGGATATTATCAAATTGTCAAAGCTGGACGAGGCGGATATCGCTTGGGAAAAAGAAAATGTCGATTTGTACGAAATGTGCATGGAAACTTGCAACAGACTGGCATTCCAGGCGGAAAAGAAAAATGTGCATATGGAATTGATTGGCGAGCCTTTGATTTACTTTGGTGTACGGCAGATTCTTGACGAGATGATTTATAATATTTGCGAAAATGCCATTAAGTATAATGTGGATGGCGGAAGTGTGATGGTATGGGTCGGAAGTACGCTGCAGGGTCCGAAAGTGGTTGTGGAGGATACGGGGATTGGTATCCCGAAAGATCAGCAGGAGCGTGTTTTTGAGCGGTTTTATCGCGTGGATAAGAGTCATTCTAAGGAGACTGGCGGAACTGGACTGGGGCTCTCGATTGTGAAGCATGGGGCAATTTGTCATGGTGCGGAGATTCGGATGGAGAGTGAGCCTTTAAAAGGGACGAGGATGGAGATTGTGTTTTAGAGTAAAAAGGGACACCCCTCAAGTCAATTGGGCACGTAGTAAAATTGAATTTGACTACGTGCCCAATTGACTTGAGGGGTGTCCCTTTTTGATTTAGTCGACTGGAACGAAGACTTCTTTGCCTAAGTAACAGATAGGGCATTTTGTGAAAAAACTATTGAAAAAATTTTTAAATTAACTTAGCTTTATATTTAGGATATCCTTTATACATTAAGAAGGAGGAAGAGGTATGACTCGAGAAGAAATGTTTTATGAAATGATTTTTAAAAGGAAATCTTTTCATTTATTTAGAGACCACAAAACGAAAGAGTGTTATAGCAATTTTTACAAGATTACGGATGAGGAACTCAATGATATATATAGCACGTTTGAGACATTTACGCCTTTAATTGAGGATATTAGGGTGGAGATGCGGATTGTGGAAAATGAATTGACTACTTGTAAGAGAGGGCAGGAATGCTGCATTCTTTTGTATAGTGAGAAGAAAACGAATTATCTTCAGAATATTGGATTTATCGGGGAGCAGTTAGATTTGTATTTGGCTTCTAAGAATATCGGTGCGTTGTGGTTTGGGATAGGGAAGACGGAGGAGACGACATATCACGGACTGGAATTTGTTACGATGATTGCGATTTGTAAGGTGCCGGAGGATAAATTTCGGAAGGATATGTTTAAGAGTAAGAGGAAGCTTGTGGAGGAAATTTGGCACGGGACGGAGTTTTTAGATGTGGCGAATATTGTGAGGTTTGCGCCGAGCTCTTGTAATACGCAGCCATGGTTCGTGGAGGAGCGACCGGGGGAACTGATGGTGTATCGGTATAGGAAGCCGGGAAAGAGGGGGATTATGCCGAGTGACAAGGTGGTGTATCAGAATTTAATTGACGTTGGGATTTTTATGTTGTTTTTGAGGGTGTGTTTAAAGCATGCAGGTGTGAGGCATGAGGTTGAGGTGTTTGATGATTGTCGGGAAAATGAGGAGGAGATGACGAGGAGTTACAGGGTGAAGATTGTTTAGAGTTTGGTGTTTGATGTGGTGTGGTCAAATAAAAAACACAGAGTATTGTATTGACAAATCCATTCAAATGTGTTTATATGAACATATGAACAATTATTCATATGTTGGAGGTATCGCTATGGAACATACACACGATAAACAAAAAGCATGCTGCTGTGGCCACGATCACGAAGAACATGACCATCATCACCACGACCATGAAGCATGTGGCTGTGGACACCATCACGATCATGACCATGAGCACCACGTACATACAGAAGCAAAAGAGTCAGAAGACAAATTTGCCCACGTAAAACAAGGCGTGCAGCAAAAAATATACATCGTAGAAAATCTCGGCTGTGCCAACTGTGCCGCAAAGATGGAAAAGAAGATCAACGAACTTCCAGAAGTAGAGAAGGCAACCCTGACATTTGCCACAAAACAACTTCGCGTAGCTTCTAATCACCAAGAACAACTCTTGCCAATCTTACAAGAAATCTGTTCTTCCATAGAATCCGAAGTAGTGGTAAGACCAAGAGAGGAAGCAAGACCAAAGAAAGACACAACCAAAGAAAACAATACAAAGTCATTTGTGCAAATAGGAACAGGAGCAGTTTTGTTTGTCCTTGGCTTATTGCTTGAAGATGTATTTGCCATCGGCGGGGCAATCAGCTTTGTGGCAGCGTATTTGATTCTTGGAGGAAAAATCCTGTTGGACGCAGCGAAGAATCTCACAAAAGGTCATGTGTTTGATGAAAACTTCTTGATGGGCATCGCAACATTGGCTGCATTTGCAATCGGCGATTACGCAGAGGCTGTAGGCGTTATGTTATTCTTCCGAATCGGAGAATTATTTGAAGATATTGCGGTAGAAAGAAGCCGCAATCAGATTATGGAAGCTGTAGATTTAAGACCAGAAGTGGTAAATCTGATTCAAGGACGCGATGTAATCGTGATTCCAGCTGGCGAGGCAAAAGTAGGAGACTTACTATTGGTAAGACCAGGGGATAGAATCCCACTGGATGGTACCGTGGTTCATGGTGAAAGCCGAATCGATACAGCACCAGTCACAGGCGAACCAGTACCAGTGAAAGTCTCAGAAGGTGATTCAGTGATTTCTGGATGTGTCAATACATCTGGTTCGATTCATATCCGAGCAGAAAAAGCCTTGGAAGATTCGATGGTAACCCGCATTTTGAATTCTGTGGAAAATGCGGCAGCAAGCAAACCGAAAATCGACCGTTTTATTACGAGATTTGCACGTGTATATACGCCATTTGTAGTTGCACTGGCAATTGGTACAGCCATTATCCCTTCGCTTATTACAGGAGATTGGGAGTTCTGGATTTATACAGCGATTACATTTTTGGTTATCAGCTGCCCATGTGCATTGGTTCTCAGCGTGCCGCTTGCGTTCTTCTCGGGAATCGGAGCAGGTTCGAAAAAGAGCATTTTATTCAAAGGCGGATTGGCACTGGAGACGCTCAAAAATGTCAAGGCGATTGTAATGGATAAGACAGGAACAATCACCAAAGGGAACTTTGAAGTGCAGAAATGCATTTCCACAAGCGAATATGTGGATGGACAGATTCTTGCAATGGCAGCAAGCTGTGAAATGGATTCGACACACCCGATTGGTTATAGTATCATGACTGCAGCAAAAAAACATTTCTTGGATTTTGAAAGACCAGAGACGGTAGAAGAAATCTCAGGTAAGGGAGTTCGCGCACAATTAAAAGAAGGTGAGGTGCTTTGTGGAAATAAGGAACTCATGGAATTGTTCCACATTGATTTGGAGAAACATGAAAATGTGGCTTATGGAACAGAAGTTTTAGTGGCACTCAATGGAAAATTAATTGGATATCTTTTGATTGCAGATACGGTAAAAGAAGAATCCAAGAAAGCGATTCGTGAGTTGAAAAAAGCAGGCCTGAAAACAGTTATGCTGACTGGGGATACGACTCAGTGTGCACAGACGATTGCAGAAGCAACAGGCGTAGAAGAATATTACGCAAAACTTTTGCCGGAAGACAAACTTGAGAAAGTGAAAGAAATCAGAGAACAAAATGGCGCGGTTATGTTCGTCGGAGATGGTATCAACGACGCCCCGGTACTTGCCGGTGCTGACGTCGGCGCAGCCATGGGAAGCGGCGCAGATGCGGCAATAGAAGCGGCCGATGTTGTATTTATGACTTCTTCAATGCAGGCAGTTCCAGAGGCAATCGGGATTGCAAAGACAACGAATCGTATTGCAATGCAGAATGTAGTATTTGCACTTGCAATCAAGGCGTTGGTTATGATTTTAGGTTTGGTTGGATATGCAAATATGTGGATGGCAGTTTTTGCAGATTCTGGCGTTGCCATGTTATGTGTATTAAATTCTGTGCGAATTTTGCGGAGAAAATAAGGTTGAAAAAATGAGAGACATCATTCATAATAAATCGTAGTGGAATTTGTTATTCAAACTTACGATTCAGATTATGAGTGATGTTTTTTTATTTTATAGAAAAGTAGTCTCGCAGAGCCTATTTCCTATAAAGTAAAAACACTCCGTGAGGATCGCAGAGGCGCGGACAAGGAAGATATTGCTTCGCAATCGCGCCTCGCCCAAGAGTTCGCGAGCGAACTCTTTGTTATTGAATTAGAAAACATAGAAAGTAGGAAAAGTATGAAAGATAATGTGACAGATAACGTGACAGAAATCGAGTGCTGCGGGGCGCATCACGTTCACGCAAATTTGGTGCATCAGATAGAAGATGGTATGCCAAGCGACGAAGTGATGCAAAGTTTGGCGGATTTTTATAAAGTATTCGGTGATTTGACGCGTATTAAAATTCTGTGCGTGTTGTATCAGAATGAGTTGTGCGTTTGTGATTTGGCGGAAGTGACGGGGATGACTCAGTCTGCGATTTCGCATCAGCTTCGCGTACTAAAGCAGATGAAACTCGTTAAGAATAGAAGAGATGGCAAGACTGTATATTATTCTCTTGCAGATGCCCATATTCAGAGCATTTTAAATCAAGGTATGGAACATATTGCGGAGTAAAAAGGAGAACACATGAAAAAGATAATATTAGGATTATTACTTGTAGCAACATGTCTTATGATGGGCTGCGCAGCAAATATAAAAGAAGGCATCACATACTTGGAAGAAGAAAAGTACGAAGAAGCCATCAAATGTTTTGAAAAAGATATTAAAGAAAAGAAAAATTTAGGCGAAGCATATCGCGGAATGGCAATTGCCCAGTATGAAATGGGACAATACAACGATGCAATTGATTCCTTTGAAAATGCATTGAAAAATGAAACAGAAGAAACAGCTACCATTTACAGCTTGATGGCAGCAAGCTGTTTGCAAATAGGAGAGTATGAGAATGCTCTGGATTATTACGCAAGAGCATTGAAAATAGAAGACTGTACGGAAGAAATGAAGCAGGAAATTCTTTACAATGAGATTGCTGCTTATCAAGAATTAGGTGATTGGGATACCTTAAAAGAAAAAGTGGCATCCTATGTAGAAAGCTATCCGGATGATGACCGCATGGACAAGACGGCAGAATTCTTGGAAACTAGATAGGAGAGACTTTCATGGCAGAAATGATTGAATTAAAAGAAATACAAGAGAAAGTCATTTTAGTTGGCGTTAGTACAAGCGATAACGACGATACACAAAAATCTTTAGACGAATTAGAAGAACTTGCCGCGACTGCAGGAGCAGTCACGGTAGGAAGAGTCGTGCAGAACTTAGACCAGATTCATCCAACCACATACGTTGGAAAAGGGAAATTAGAAGAAATCAAGGACCTACTTTGGGAGACAGAAGCGACAGGGATTATCTGTGACGACGAATTGAGTCCAATCCAGCTTGGCAATATGGAAGATGCACTGAATACAAAAGTCATGGACCGAACCTTGATTATCCTTGATATTTTCGCGGGACGAGCTTCGACAAACGAAGGTAAGATACAGGTTGAGCTTGCCCAGTTAAAATATCGTCAGTCGAGACTCACCGGACTTGGAAAATCCCTTTCCAGACTCGGTGGCGGTATCGGTACGAGAGGTCCTGGCGAAAAGAAACTGGAAATGGACCGACGTCTCATCAAAAACCGTATTGCTCAGCTAAATCGTGAATTAAAGGACGTAAAAAGACATCGTGAGGTTACGAGAGAACAACGAAACAAAAACAAAGTTCCGGTAATTGCGATCGTAGGATACACAAATGCAGGAAAATCGACTTTGTTGAATCATTTGACAGGCGCAGGCGTGTTGGAAGAAGATAAACTGTTTGCAACGCTGGACCCGACGACACGTAACCTAAAATTACCAAGTAAGCAAGAAGTGTTGATTACGGACACAGTTGGATTTATCCGAAAACTGCCACATCATTTGATTGAGGCATTTCGAAGCACGTTGGAAGAAGCAAAATACGCTGATATCATTTTGCATGTTGTGGATGCGTCAAATCCACAGGTAGACGAGCAGATGTACATTGTTTACGAAACGCTTGCAAATCTGGAAGTGAAAAACAAGCCGATTATCACGGCATTTAATAAGCAGGACAAATTGGAAGGGCAACCGATTTTAAGAGATTTTAAAGCGGACCATATTGTGAAAATTTCAGCAAAAACGGGAGCGGGTCTGGATGAGCTGCAGCAGGTGATTGAGGATGTGCTCCGCGAGCAGAAGATTTTGATTGAAAAGCTGTATCCTTACGCAGATGCAGGAAAGATTCAGTTGATTCGAAAATATGGAGAACTATTAGAAGAGTCTTATCAGGAGGACGGCATTTTCGCAAGAGGATATGTGCCGGTAGAAATCTACGAAAGAGTGAAATAGCATGAAGAAATATCAGATTACAGAATGGTGCCATCATTTTATCAAAGAACATGTAAAAGAAGGTGATTGCTGCATTGATGCGACAGCAGGAAATGGCAACGATACCTTGGTGCTTTGTGAATTGGTGGGAGAGACTGGAAAGGTGATTGCTTTTGATGTTCAGGAAGAAGCGATTGCAAATACAAGGAAACGACTCGCGGAACATGGAGTTTTAGAACGTGCGGAAGTAGTTTTGGAAAGTCATGTGAATATGGGAAAATACGCCGAAGCAGATTCTGTAAGCTGTATTACTTTTAATTTTGGATATCTGCCAGGCGGCGACCATACATTGGCGACCAAAAAAGATTCCAGCATTGCTGCAATTCATGAGGGTCTTCGGCTTTTGAAGAAAGGCGGTATGATGAGCCTTTGTATTTATAGTGGCGGCGACAGTGGATTTGAGGAGCGGGATGCGATTTTAGCAGAATTGAAGACGATGGATGCAAAAAAATATTTGGTGATTTTGAGCGAATATTACAATCGACCAAATAACCCGCCGATTCCAGTACTGGTTTTAAAAATTTAAGTTCAGGAGGAGAAAGATGAGCCTGCAATTTATCATGGGACCTTCCGGCTCAGGAAAGTCCCATTACTTATATCAAAAAGTAACAGAAGAATCCTTAAATAATCCAAATAAAAATTATATCGTGATCGTTCCAGACCAGTTCACCATGCAGACGCAGAAGGACCTTGTCATGGCGAGCCCAAGAAAAGGGATACTGAACGTAGATGTACTCAGTTTTAATCGTCTGGCATATCGCATTTTCGAGGAAACTGGTGGAAACCAGAAGATTGTTTTAAGTGATGTGGGGAAAAGTTTCGTTCTTCGGAAGATTGCTGGGGATTATGAGTCGGAATTAAAAATCCTGGGAAGCAATCTAAAGAAGCCAGGTTTTATCAGTGAAGTAAAGTCCATTATTTCTGAATTTACACAGTATGACATCAAGGGAGAAACGCTGGAGCAGATGATGAATGAAGCAGGCCCGGCGACGAACTTCTATTATAAATTAAAAGACATCAACACTATTTATCAAGGCTTTCAGGAATATTTGCAAGGAAAGTACATCACAGGGGAAGAACTTTTGGACTTGCTTTGCGATGCGGTGCCAAAATCCAACATTTTGAAAGATAGTATCGTGGTGTTAGATGGATTTACAGGGTTCACGCCAGTGCAGAATAAATTACTGCGTGAACTGCTTTTGGTGTGCGAAAAAGTTGTAGTTACGGTAACAGTGAGTCCGCATAAAAAGACAATTCCGATATTTGACTTGAGTGAGAAGATGATGGATTCCCTTGTGAAAATTGCACGCGAATGCAAAACAGAAATCGAAGACCCAGTGGAGTTATACCAGAAACCAGTTTATCGTTTCCGTGAAAATGAAGCGCTCGGATTTTTGGAATCGCATTTATTCCGTTATTCAAGAGAACAGTATGAAAAAGAGCAGGACAGCATCCAGATTTTCAGTGCGAAAAATCCAAAAGAGGAAATGGACTTTGTGGCACAAAATATTAGGCGCTTGGTTCGTACAGAGGGGCTACGCTACAGGGAGATTGCAGTCATTACCAGTGATTTAAATGCGTATGCGAATCATGCGGAAAAAGTGTTTGCAAACTATGAGATTCCAGTTTTCATGGACCATAAGAGAAGTATACTTCTGAATTCTTTTGTGGAGTACCTTCGTAGCCTTCTCGCCATGGCAGAACAGAATTTTACATATGAAAGTGTATTCCGCTACTTGCGAACAGACCTCACAGGTTTTACAAGAGAAGAAATCGACCTCTTAGAAAACTACTGTGTGGCACTTGGCATTCGTGGATATAAAAAATGGCAGCAAAAATGGATTCGCAGAACTAAGGGAATGGAAGAATCCGACCTGGCAGTCATCAACGAAATTCGCGAACGATTCGTAAATAATTTAGAAGCAGTTATGGGTGTTTTGAAAAGCCGCTCCAAGACAGTGGAAAGCATCACGAAAGCTCTCCATGATTTCTTGTTTGAAAATGAGTTGCAGCAAAAAGTGAAAGAATACGAAACCATGTTTGGCGAAGAAGGGGAGCTGGCATTAGAAAAAGAGTACGCTCAGGTTTACCGAATCGTCATGGAACTTTTCGACCAATTTGTAGAATTATTGGGAGATGAAAGAATTTCCATAAAAGAATATTGCGAATTACTGGATGCAGGCCTAGAGGAAGCAAAAGTGGGCATTATTCCGCCAAGTCTTGATCAGGTTGTTGTAGGTGATATTGAAAGAACGCGTATCAAAGATGTGAAGGTCATTTTCTTTGTGGGAATCAATGACGCGTATATTCCGGGAAAAGCAAAATCCGGTGGATTACTTTCTGAACGCGACCGGGAAAAATTTGAGGCAAGCGGCGTGACGCTGGCTCCGGGTGCGAAAGAAAAATCATTTATTCAAAAGTTTTATTTGTACTTGATTTTGACAAAACCATCGGAGAAGGTGATTTTGACTTACAGCAGGGCATCTTCTGAAGGCGGTGCATTGCGGCCTGCTTATTTGATTCTTGATTTGGCAAAAATGTACCCGCAAATGAAGGTGCAAAAGATAGAGCAGACGATTGTAGAAAAGGAACTTACACCAACAAGTGGAATTACCTATCTTGTGGAAGGTTTGCAGAAAAAAAGCGAAGGTCTGGGCCTCGAATGGCAGGAACTTTACACCTGGTATAAAAAGAATCCAGATTGGAGCAGACAAATCGAGCAAATCGTGGAAGCTGCATTTTATCAAAAGCCAAACAGCGCACTGACGAATGAAACGGCGGCAAAATTGTATGGCACGATATTGTCAAACAGTGTGACCCGTTTGGAAAAATTCTCTGCCTGTGCATACGCACATTTCTTGGCATACGGGTTGCGTTTGCAGGAGCGGGAAGTATATCAATTCCAAGCAGTGGATTTGGGAAATTTGTTCCACGGTTCCATGGAACGCTTTTCAAAGAAATTGGAACGAGGCGGATATACTTGGACCACAGTTCCGGAGGCACAAAAGGAGACAATGATAGAGGAATGTGTGGAAGAATGTGTTGTCGACTATGGGAACACGATTCTGTACAGCACTGCTCGAAATGAATATATGATTACTAGACTGAAACGTATGATGAGGCGTACGGTCTGGGCACTTACCAAGCAATTAGAAAAAGGAGATTTTATTCCCAATGGATACGAAATCGTGTACGACAGTGGTGCGATTCCACTAGAAGATTACAATGCGATGCGCATTCACGGAAAGATTGACCGCGTGGATGTTTGTGAGGCAGAAGAAAATGTTTATGTAAAAGTCATTGATTATAAGACGGGTACGAAAGCATTTGATTTGGGCGAACTTTATCATGGCCTTCAGATGCAGCTGGTAATTTACATGAACGCGGCACTTAAAATGGAAAAGGAGAAGCGTCCAGATAAAAATATTGTCCCAGCCGGATTGTTCTATTATCAGATGAAGGACCCGATGATTGACAAAGAACTGGATGAAAATAAGAGAGACGAAAAAATTCTAAAGGCGCTCAGGCCAGATGGTGTGGTCAATCAGTCGGAAGAAGTATTGGAGCGTTTGGAGCACGGCATGACAGGGCAGTCATCGGTGCTTCCAGTTGCACGCAATAAGGACGGGAGCCTTTCTAAGACTTCCAAGACATTGCGGGAAGACGAGTTTAAAACGATTTCCGAGTTCGCGACAAAAAAAATGAAAAATATTGGAATCGACATTTTAAGAGGAAAAGTAGATGCTTCTCCATATCAAATGGGAGACGGGACAGGATGCGATTATTGCCCATACAAAGGCGTCTGTGGATTTGATGAAAAAATCCCGGGATACGAGTATCGCAAGCTTGGCAAAACAGGAAAAGAAGAGGCATTGGCAAAGATGAGAGAGGAGGCAGGAACTTGGGAGTAACATTTACAAAAGAACAACAACAAGTAATTGACCTTCGCAATCGAAACATTTTGGTTTCGGCCGCCGCTGGTTCGGGGAAAACAGCGGTTTTGGTAGAGCGTATTATTACGAGACTTACCAAAGACGAGTCACCAATCGATGTGGATCAGCTGCTCATCGTGACCTATACGGAGGCTGCAGCTTCTGAAATGAAGGAGCGTATCCGAAATGCCATCGAGAAGGCATTGGAAGAACGACCGGATGACGTGCATTTGCAAAGGCAGTCGACTTTGGTGCATCATGCTCAGGTAACGACGATTCATAGTTTCTGTTTATCTGTGATTCGTGATTATTTTCATACCATTGATTTGGACCCAGGATTCCGAATCGGGGAAGAAGGGGAACTGAAACTTTTAAAACGAGATGTTTTAGAAGAATTGCTGGAGGCGTGTTATACAGAAGGAAAGCCAGAGTTTTTAAATTTTGTGGAATCTTTTGCTTCTGGAAAAGATGATAAAAAGTTGGAAGAAATTATTCTACAATTGTATGAGTATTCCAGGAGCTATCCAAATCCAGAAGCATGGCTTGATACATGTGCGGCGCGCTATGATGTTGAGACTGTAGAGGCATTAGAGCAGGCGCCATTTGCTGCCGTGATTTTGGAGGACATTCAAAGTTTATTGAAAGACTTGGAAGAAAGTCTAATATTTGCGCAAGAAATTTGCCGAGAGGAAAATGGACCAGTTGCGTATTTAAATACTTTGGAATCGGATTTGCATGTGATTCTAGATTTGCAGAATGCGAAGACATTTGCGGAAATGGAACAAAAGTTTTCTGAATTGAAATGGGCGAGACTGGCGACCAATCGTGATAAGACTGTTTCCGAAGAGAAAATAGAAATGGTCAAGAGCATTCGAGAAGAGTGTAAAAAAACAGTGAGTGCGATACGGGAAGACTATTTCTTTGATTGTATGGAAGAATTGCAGAAGGATATGCTGGAAGCTAAGTTAAATATGGGTGTGCTTGCAGATTTAGTGAAAGGGTTTGCAAGGGCATATAGGTCAAAAAAGCAGAACAAGAACATGATTGACTTTAGTGATATGGAACATTATGCGCTTCAGATTTTAACGGAAGAAGTGGGTGGCGAATTTGTTCCAAGTGCCGTTGCAGAAGAATATCAGGAAAAGTTCCTGGAAGTAATGATTGACGAGTATCAGGACAGTAACTTCATTCAGGAAGCAATTTTGACTAGTGTGTCTACTGTTTCCAAAGGGAAACATAATGTTTTCATGGTAGGAGATGTGAAGCAGAGCATCTATCGTTTCCGTCTTTCCAGACCAGAACTTTTTATGGAAAAGTACCGCACCTATTCTTCTGAAGATGGACCACAGCAAAAGATTGATTTGCACAAGAATTTCCGTAGTAGAAAAGAGGTGCTTGATAGCACGAATTTTATTTTCGAGCAAATCATGACAGAAGGATTTGGCGGAATTGCGTATGACGATAAGGCTGCTCTCTACGTGGGGGCTTCTTATGAAGAGCGTCTGGGAAATGAGACAGAAGTATGTTTTGTGGATGTCTCCGAATTGTCGCAAGAGGAAAATGCACGAGAACTGGAGGCAAAGGCAGTTGCCCGAAAAATCAAAAAACTGGTAGGAAACCAGGAGGTTTTTGATAAGGAGAGAGGCGAGTATCGAAAAGCAAACTACAGCGATATCGTGATTTTGGTCAGAAGCTTGAAGGGCTGGGCAGATGTTTTTCTGCGGACGCTTAGCGAGGAAGGTGTGCCGGCGTATAGCGGCTCAAAGGAAGGATATTTTGAGACGCGGGAAATTCAGATGATGCTGGATTATCTGAGGATATTAGACAATCCAAGGCAGGATATTCCACTTACAGCAGTGCTGACGTCGCCATTTGCAGGCCTTACTAGCGAGGAATTGGCGTTGATTCAAAGTAGCTGCAAGGGGAAAAACTTTTATGAGAGAACCTGTGCCTATGCAGAATTTGGAAATGTGCCTCATGTCGAAGAGGAACCTTGTACAGAGCGTGACAATGCGATTTGTGTAGAAGGCGAAAAAGATGCAAGGTTGCAGAAGAAACTGCAGAGATTTTTAGCACAATACGAAGCGTTCCGTAAGAAAGTACCGTACACCGCAATTCATACCTTACTTTGGGATATTATCGAGGAAACTGGCTATGGCAATTATATCGCCGCACTGCCAGGTGGAGAGCAGCGTGCAGCAAACCTAGAAATGTTAATTGAAAAAGCAATCAGCTTTGAATCCACCAGTTATAAAGGCCTATTCCATTTTGTGCGTTATATAGAGCAGCTTCATAAATATGATGTCGATTATGGAGAGGCAAATGTAATTGAGGAATCCACGGATGTGGTGCGCCTCATGAGCATTCACAAAAGCAAGGGTCTCGAATTTCCAATTGTTTTCGTGGTTGGCATGGATAAGCAGTTTAACATGCAGGATGCAAGGGCAAGTATCGTCATACATCCGGATCTTGGTGTTGGCTTAGATGCTATCGATTTAGAATACAGGACCAAAGCACCTACATTGTTAAAACGCATGATTCAGAAAGAAGTGCAGAAAGAATCGGTGGCAGAAGAATTGCGTATTCTTTACGTAGCCATGACGCGTGCAAAAGAAAAATTGATTTTAGTGGGCACCGTCTCCAACATGGAAACGCAGCTCTACAATTGTATCAGGCTGCGAAATCATAAGGAAACAGCACTTCCTTACACGCGCCTCGTGAAAGCGAAAAAATATTTTGACTGGGTGATTCCTGCCTTGTATCGCAATCAGGCTTTGGCTGAAACATTAAATCGTTTCCAAATCGATGTTCCATTCCAAAATCCGTTGTATTTCAGGCAGGTGCCATTTGACGTAAAATGGATTGGGCAGGAAGAACTGCTTCTGGAGGAAATCGAGGAAGCATTTACGGGAAACATTACAAAACAGATTCTTCAAATATGGGATACCGAAGCGGTTTATGAGGAAAATGTAAAGAAGCAAGTGGAGGAGCAGTTTGCCTTTTCTTATCCATATACATTGGAAGCAAAGACAAAGCAAAAGGTTTCTGTTTCAGAATTAAAGAAAAAAGCATATATGGAAGAGGAAGAAATCGAAGAAGAAGTAGTGATTCCACTCATCCCTAAGTTTTTGCAGCAAGAATCGGAACTTACAGGTGCTTCACGCGGAACTGCTTATCATAGAGTCTTGGAACTTTTAGATTTCACGGAAGAATATGACGAGCAGAAATTGCAGGAAGCAATTGCAAAAATGACAGAGAAAGAATTATTGACCGAAGATATGGCGGAATGTGTAGCAATTGGAGATCTCTTGAAATTTTTACAGTCTTCCATAGGGCAGCGGGTGCAGAAGGCATGCCAGAGAAAGCAGTTCCATGCAGAGCAGCCATTTGTACTGGCGGACAAAGTGGAGGGAGATGAAAATTCTGATGAAGTGACTTTGGTTCAGGGAATTATCGACGTGTACTTCGAAGAAAATGGAGAATTAGTCGTTCTGGATTACAAGACGGATAAGGTGCGGCGCGCAGAAGAATTGATAGACAAATATAAAGTGCAGTTGGAATACTATGCAAAAGCACTGCAGCAGGTAACTGGAAAACATGTGAAGGAGAAGATAATTTATTCTTTCACGTTGCAGAAGGAAATAGAGGTGTAGTTTCGTGGACATCGTAATCATGTATTTATGTGCAATCAATATTGTGACCTTTTTGAGGTATGGATGGGATAAGTACAAAGCAGTCCAAAACGAGCGGTCAAAGAAAGCTTACCGAAGAACCCCGGAGAAGGTGTTGATTAGTCTTGCGGTTGTAGGTGGGTCTATTGGTGCTTTACTAGGGATGTTGATGTTCCGCCATAAAATCCGAAAACCGAAATTTTATCTAGGAGTGCCGGCTATTATTTTTCTGCAGGCGGCACTCATTGTATCTTTTGGTATATTGAGATGATAGAAAGATGCCATACGAAAAATTTGTCTGGCGGAAAATAGAGGTGAATAAGGTGGAGTGAATCAGGAAATCCTTTTATTAGCATGGAAAGGGGAATGATTTACAATGCCTTCACAAAAAAAGAAAACAGATTTAAATGAAAAACTGAAATATGAGATTGCGGAAGAATTAGGACTTTTAGATAAAGTTCTGGAAGGCGGCTGGCGTTCGCTGACATCAAAGGAAACAGGGCGGATTGGCGGGCTCATCACAAAAAAACGCCGTGAACTACAAAATGAGAAAGAAGAAATTTCATAATATGAATTCTATGTCACAAAAGATAAAAGGATTGTGAACAATCTGTGGATAAACTTGAAAAAGAAAGCGCGGTTTGATATAATGAACAAATGGAATATCAACAGGTGAGATTATGAATGGAAAGATACAAATATCAGACGGAAATATAGAAAACTATACAGCCAAGGAAGCGATGAAACAAGTCGTTGATACGATGAATTCCAAAGCAGTTCAAGCGATTAAAGTCATTACATCGGAAGGCGAAGAAAATTCAGAAGAGCAACGTTTGTTTGTAAAGATGTTTGTTCGGTTTCTACATAAGAATCAGGGAAGCGTCTTTCTACTTGCGGAAAGCGAGAAGCGATTATCTGAATTACAGGAGTATCTTGAAAATGAACACTGCGGCATTCAGGTTGTGGGGACGATTGCATTGGAAGAAGGGGGCGTATCGAATGATATGATTTTGAATCATATCAACGGCGTTGAGACAGATTGTATCATAGCTGCACTTCCTAAGGAGATTCAGGAAGAATTTGTTGCATCTTACCGGACAGCCTTAGACGCTAAAATCTGGCTTGGAATTGGAACACATTTGAAAATGAAGCAGGAAAAATGGGGAATTGAGGCGATTAAGCAGTTCTTCGTTCGACATTTATTAAAAAAATAAAACAGAGTGAATAAAAAAATTGAGGAAATAGACAAAAAAATGTTATTTCCTCTTTATTTTTTTGGCATTTTGCATTAATATAGAAAAAGGTATATGCATTTTGGTGTTTTTGACAAAATATGATTGGGCAATATGCATATAAGAAGACTGCACGGAGGAAAGAAAATGATATCAAATCAAATACTTCAGAGTACAATTGATGGTTTAAAAGCAATTACGAGAATTGATTTAAGTGTCATGGACACAGAAGGAAAAGTGATTGCAAGCACGTATTCAGATACAGGAGAATACGAATCTGCTGTACGCACATTTGTAGAATCACCGGCGGAAAGTCAGGTAGTCCCAGGATGTCAGTTTTTTAAGATTTATGACGAGTACCATTTGGAATACATATTGCTAGTTTATGGCGGAAGCGAAGAGGTTTATACAATTGGAAAACTGGCAGCATTCCAGATCCAAAGCTTATTAGTTGCATATAAAGAGCGTTTTGATAAGGATAACTTTATCAAAAATCTGCTTCTCGACAATCTGCTGTTGGTTGATATTTACAATCGTGCTAAAAAATTACACATTGACACAGATGTAAGACGTGTTATCTTTATTATTGAGGTCACTTCTGACAGGGATTCTAATATTCTGGAACGTGTACGTAGTTTGCTGGGTGTAAAGAATAAAGATTTTATCACAGCTGTAGATGAAAAGAATATTATTGTTGTAAAAGAAGTGGGAGAAAACGATGGTTATAACGACATCGAAAGATCTGCCTACGAAATGCTGGAATTGTTAAAAGTAGGAGGAATTGATAATATTCATGTAGCATACGGCACGATTATTAATGATATTAAGGAAGTTTCCAAATCTTATAAAGAAGCAAAGCTTGCGCTGGATGTGGGAAAGATATTCTTTAATGAAAAGGACGTTATTGCATACAATACATTGGGCATCGGCCGCCTGATTTATCAATTGCCGATTCCATTGTGTAAAATGTTTATTCGTGAGATTTTTGAGGGGAAATCTCCAGATGATTTTGATGAAGAGACGTTGACTACAATCAACAAATTCTTCGAAAATAGTCTGAATGTTTCAGAGACATCCAGACAATTGTATATCCATAGAAATACGCTTGTATACAGACTGGATAAGATTCAAAAAAGTACAGGTCTTGATTTGCGCGTTTTTGAAGACGCGATTACATTCAAGATTGCACTCATGGTTGTGAAATATATGAAATATATGGAAACATTGGAGTATTAATAATTAGGAGGAGCATATGATAGAATTAAGAGAAGTAACGAAAGAGTACTCTAAGGGGATAGCTGCACTCAATGACGTTAGTCTTAAGATTGAGCAAGGCGAGTTCGTCTTCGTTGTAGGTGACAGCGGAGCGGGTAAATCGACCTTTATCCGTTTACTAATGAAAGAATTGGAACCGACATCAGGAAAGATACAGGTAATGGGACAAGATTTGGGGAAACTCTCGCACAAACAAGTTCCATTTTACCGTAGAAAAATAGGGGTGGTATTCCAGGATTTCCGTCTTTTGAAAGATCGAAATGTTTATGAAAACATCGCATTTGCGCTTCGTGTGACAGAAACGCCGAGCCGTGTGATTAAGAAAAAAGTACCAGCTGCACTTTCATTGGTAGGTTTGGCACAGAAATATAAGTCATTTCCGAAAGAATTATCAGGTGGAGAACAGCAGCGCGTTGCAATCGCAAGAGCCATTGTAAATGAGCCTTCGATTCTAATTGCAGACGAGCCGACTGGTAATTTGGACCCGGCAAACTCATGGGAAATCATGAAATTGCTGGAAGAGGCAAATCAGAGAGGAACGACAGTGATTGTCGTGACTCATAATCATGAGATTGTCAAAATGATGAATAAACGTGTGATTACAATGAAACAGGGGAACGTTGTAAGCGACGAGAAGAAGGTGGGCGTATAAATGAGATTCGGTACAGTAAAATACTCGGTAAAACAAGGGGTTAAGAATATTTCGAGAAACAGGATGTTTTCCATTGCATCCATTGCAACGATGGCGGCATGTATTTTCCTGTTTGGGATATTCTTTGCGATTATTACAAACTTTAATTATATTGTAGAAAAAGCAGAAGAAGGTGTAGCAATCGTCGTCTATTTCGATGCGGAAGCGACAGATGAACGCGTGGAAGAGATTGGCGAAGAGATTGAGAAATACGAGGGCGTTGCAGAGGTTAAGTATGTATCAGCCGAAGAAGCACTGGATTCTTTCCTGTCAGATTATCTGGAGGGCAATGAAGAGCTGGCGGAAGGATTTAAGGATGATAATCCACTGGTCGATTCTGATAACTATGAAGTATATTTGGAATCTGTAGAACAGCAGGAAGAAGTTGTTGAATTTGTAGAAGGCCTTGAAGGCGTCCGCAAGGTAAGCAAATCCGATGTGGTTGCAAAGACATTGGAAAACTTTAATGTATTACTTGCGTACATTTCAGGAGCGATTATTTTGATTTTGTTAGTGGTTGCAATATTCTTGATTAGCAACACGGTTTCGATGGGGATTACCATTCGAAGAGAAGAGATTGCAATTATGAAGTATATTGGGGCAAAGGACTCTTTTGTAAGAGCACCATTTATCATTGAGGGGATTTTGATTGGTGTTGCAGGAGCTGCCATTCCATTAGTGATACTTTATTTTGCATATGGAAAAGCAATTAATGCGATTATGAGTAAATTTTCTGTTTTGAATTCGATTTTAGATTTCCTTCCAGTCGGGGAAGTGTACAAGACATTGCTTCCAGTCGGACTGGCTTTGGGAGTTGGAATCGGTTTCATCGGAAGTTTCTTTACGATTAGGAAACATTTGAAAGCATAGGAGTGTATATGAATAAGGGGAAGAAAGTATTAAGTGGTCTGCTTGCGGGAGTGCTTATGGTCAGCATGGTGCTCACTGCGAGTGCAACCGATATTCAGGGGTTGAAGAAGCAGCAGCAACAACTGGAGGAACAGCAAAAAGATGCGAAGGCAGAGAAGTCTTCGCTTGCAGCGAAGGTAAATAAACTGAATGCCTCCATGAAACAGGCGCAGGCAGATATTGAAGCAAAGCAGACAGAGATTGAAGAGACAGAGCAAGAACTTCTTATGGCAAAGATTGAGGAGAATCATCAGTACGAAAGCATGAAGGTTCGTATCCGATATATGTATGAGAATGGCAATGTGAATCTCATACAGCTTTTCATGGAGTCAGACAGCATTGCAGATTTCTTTCATAAGACGGAATCGATTTCCAAAATATCAGAGTACGACAGGAAAAAGCTTGAAGAGTATCAGCTCACGGTGCGTGCAGTTGAGGAAAAGGAATTGACATTGCAGTCAGAGTATGAAAAACTTCAGGCATTGCGCGAATCACTTGTGAAGCAGCAGGCAGAAGCAGAAGCTCTTTTGGCGGAAAAATCATCAGAGCTTGCAAGCATTGAAGCGAACCTAAGTGAGTTGGAGACGAGTATTAAGAATGCAGAAGATGCGGCAAAAAAACTGCAGGAACAGAACGAGGGGAACAAGAACCAAACGACAAATAATTCCAGTGGTTCTAATAGTTCTGGAAACAGTAATTCTGGCAGTGGTAGTTCTTCCTCAACGCAGGTTAGTAAGCCAGTAGTGAGCGGCAATGGATATTTCACTCACCCATGTCCGGGAATGTCGTATCAGTCAAGTTATTTTGGGGAAGTTAGACAAGGAATTGGTGATGACAGACCACATAAGGGGCATGACTATGCGGCTCCAAAGGGGACGCCGATATATGCAGCAGCAGCTGGGACAGTTATCTATGCAAGGTATAGTTCTTCAGCAGGATACTGGGTGGTAATCGACCATGACAATGGTTTGGTCACGAAATACATGCACATGTTTGAAATGCCGTATGTTTCTGAAGGGCAAAAAGTGGTAAAAGGACAACACATCGGTGGCGTAGGAACCACTGGACAGTCTACTGGTAATCATCTGCATTTCCAAGTGGAACTCAATGGAGTGGCGGTAAACCCGGATCTTTATATGTAAGATTAATAGAAAGATATGTAAGAAGGTACATACAAAATGGGAAGTAAAAAAAGTTTTATCAAAGGGGCACTTTGTGGTGCCCTTACTATGTTAGTGATAGCAGGAGTCGGTGTTGGAATATTTGTGATAAAGGACAAGGCCACCAATACTGGAGAAGGTGGACTGGTTTCATCAGCTACCGAGGAAAAACTGCAATTGATTCAAGAAATGATTGAAAGTAAATATCTATATGGAGAAGATGTGGACGAGGATAAACTTCAAGAATCCATTATCAAAGGCTATGTAGATGGATTGGGTGATCCATATTCCGTATATTATAATGAGGCGGAGACACGAAGCCTCATGGAATCTACATCAGGAGAGTTTGGCGGTATCGGTGTTGTGATTACGCAGAATATTGATACACAGATTATTACATTCACGACAGTGTATGAGAATTCTCCAGCAGAAAAGGCAGGAATGAAGAGTGGTGACATCCTTTATAAAGTGGATGGCGAAGAAGTGACCGGACAGGATCTGGACACAGTCGTTTCTAAGATTCGTGGCGAAAAAGGCACTACAGTAGAGATTACAGTATATCGCGGTGACAGTATGGAAGAGTACACTGGTGTCGTAACAAGAGATATTATCGAAGTCAATACTGTTGCATATGAGATGAAAGACAATAAGATTGGATATATTGCAGTTTCTGGATTTGAGACAGTAACATACGAACAGTTTGAAGCTGCATTAAACGATCTGACAGCCCAAGGTATGGAAACATTGGTGATTGATCTCAGAAACAATCCAGGAGGTAATCTGTCTACGGTATGTGATATGCTGGATTTGATTCTTCCAGAAGGAACGATTGTTTCCACAAAAGACAAGAATGGAAATGGAAGCGTGATTACATCTGATGAAGAACATCAGCTTAACATTCCGCTTGCAGTTCTGATTAACGGAAACAGTGCTAGTGCTTCGGAAATTTTTGCAGGCGCGGTACAGGATTTCGGCATTGGAATATTGGTTGGAACGACAACCTATGGAAAAGGTATCGTGCAGGAATTGTACCAGATGTCAGACGGAACTTGCCTGAAGATTACAACTTCTGAATATTTTACTCCGAGTGGAAGAAATATTCATGGAATTGGCATTGAGCCTGATGTGAAAGTGGAATACGAATATGACGAGGCAAATCCTGATGCGGATAATCAATTAGAGGCTGCGCTTAAATGCCTGAAAGAAAAATAAGGATGAAATAAAATGGAATGTGAAATTTGCATTCCATTTTTTTATGCTCTATGTTAAAATGTTTGTAAGTGTGTGGTAAAGTGTTCCAATGCACTGTGCCAAATAGAAGTAAGAAAATAAAATTCCAGGAGGAAGAAAGATGATTAATAAATTAGTACAAAACATCAAAAAAACAAATGCACCAATCGTAGTAGGGTTGGACCCAATGTTAAACTACATTCCAGAGCATGTGCAGAAAAAAGCATTCGCAGAATTCGGCGAAACACTGGAAGGTGCAGCAGAAGCAATCTGGCAATTCAACAAAGAAATCGTGGACAAGACATACGATTTAATTCCGGCAGTAAAGCCTCAGATTGCTATGTATGAACAATTCGGAATTCCAGGTCTGGTAGCATTCAAAAAGACAGTAGACTATTGTAAATCAAAAGGTTTAGTAGTGATCGGCGATATTAAACGTGGAGATATCGGTTCTACATCTGCAGCTTATGCAGTAGGACATGTTGGACGTGTACAAGTTGGAAGCAAGACATATGTTCCATTTGACGAAGACTTCGTAACAGTAAATCCATATTTGGGTTCAGACGGTGTGAACCCATTCATCAAAGTATGTAAAGAAGAAAACAAAGGGCTCTTCGTATTAGTAAAAACATCAAATCCATCAAGCGGTGAATTCCAAGACCAATTAATTAACGGAAAACCATTATATGAATTAGTTGGCGAAAAGGTTGCTGCATGGGGCGAAGAACACATGGGTGATGATTACAGCTACGTTGGAGCAGTTGTTGGAGCAACATATCCAGAGATGGGTAAAGTGCTTCGTAAAGTAATGCCTAAGACATATATCTTAGTACCTGGTTACGGCGCACAAGGTGGAAAAGGAAAAGATTTGGTACATTTCTTTAATGAAGACGGACTTGGAGCAATTGTAAACTCATCTCGTGGAATTATTGCGGCTTACAAACAAGAAGCTTATGCAAAATTCGGTGCTGAGAACTTTGGAGAAGCTTCAAGAGCGGCTGTAGAAGATATGGTAAAAGACATCAAGGGTGCTTTAGAAAATCGTTAAGGAGACAATCATGGCAGATAGAAAAAAAGAAACAGCAGTAGTCGTTTCACAAGAACAGATTGCGACTGGCATTTTCAGCATGTGGCTTCGCACAGAAGCTGCCACTACTGCAAAACCGGGACAATTCATTTCCATGTACACAAATGATGGAACCAAATTGCTCCCAAGACCAATCAGTATTTGCGAAATCGATAAAGCAAACGGACAATTACGCGTAGTTTACCGTGTAACAGGTGAAAATACAGGTACAGAGCAGTTCTCGAAATTAAAAGCAGGAGACACAGTTCCAGTCATAGGACCATTAGGAAATGGTTTCCCATTAGAAAAAGCAGAGGGAAAGAAAGCATTCCTGATGGGCGGCGGAATCGGTGTCCCACCGATTTTAGAACTTGCAAAACAATTAGATTGTGAAAAGCAAATTGTAGTAGGTTACCGCGATGAGCACACATTCTTAAGAGACCAATTTGAAGAAAATGGTGCCGTTTACATTTCCACCGAAGATGGAAGCGTAGGAACAAAAGGAAACGTCATGAATGCTATCGCTGAAAATCATCTGACAGCCGATATCATTTACGCCTGTGGTCCAACTCCAATGCTTCGCGCAATCAAGAATTACGCAGAAGAAAATGGAATCGAGTGTTATATTTCTTTGGAGGAAAGAATGGCATGCGGAATCGGTGCCTGCCTTGCATGTGTGTGCAAGACAAAAGAAAAAGACCATCATACGAATGTAAACAATAAACGCATTTGTAAAGAAGGTCCGGTATTCCTGTCTACGGAGGTGGAAATCTAATGAACATGAGCGTAAACATAGCAGGTGTGGAATGGAAAAACCCTGTGACAGTTGCTTCTGGAACCTTTGGTTCTGGAGCCGAATTTGATGAGTTTGTAGATTTGAATAAACTGGGAGCCGTAACGACAAAAGGGGTTGCAAATGTTCCATGGACGGGAAATCCAACTCCACGTGTGGCAGAAACGTATGGCGGAATGATGAATGCAATCGGTCTTCAGAATCCGGGGATTGATTTGTTCTGTAAAAGGGATATCCCATTTTTAAAGAAATATGATACTAAAATTATTGTAAATGTTTGTGGACATGCACCTGAAGAATATTTTGCTGTAGTAGAAAGACTGGCAAATGAGCCAATCGATATGATGGAAATTAATATCTCATGTCCGAACGTAAATGCAGGATTCTTGGCATTCGGACAAGACCCAAAGCAAGTAGAAAAGTTAACGGCAGAAATCAAGAAGCTTGCTAAGCAGCCGGTCATCATGAAACTGACACCAAATGTAACCGATATTACGGAGATTGCAAAAGCAGCAGAAGCAGGCGGTGCGGATGCCGTTTCCTTGATTAATACTTTAACAGGCATGAAGATTGATGTAAATCGTCGTACGTTTGCAGTGGCAAATAAGACAGCCGGTGTATCCGGACCGGCGATTCATCCAATCGCAGTTCGTATGGTATATCAGGTGGCAAATGCAGTTAATATTCCAATCATCGGTATGGGAGGAATCGCATCCGCAGAGGATGCAATCGAAATGATTCTTGCAGGGGCAAGTGCAGTAGCTGTCGGTACTGCAAACTTCCATAATCCGGCGGTTACGATGGAGATTGTGGATGGAATTGAAAGCTACATGAAGAAATTTGGATTCAATTCGGTCAGTGAGATGGTTGGATTGGTGAAATGATAAATAGGAAAAGGAGAATAGAAAATGGAAGCATATAAGAAAGAGTTTATCGAATTCATGGTAGACAGCAAAGTATTAAAATTCGGAGAATTCACATTAAAAAGCGGTAGAAAATCCCCATTCTTCATGAATGCAGGTGCATACGTTACAGGTGCACAGCTGAAAAAATTAGGTGAATACTATGCAAAAGCGATTCATGATAAATACGGATTGGATTTCGATGTATTATTTGGACCAGCCTATAAAGGGATTCCAATTGCAGTCGTAACGGCCATCGCATTTAGCGAATTATATGGAAAAGAAGTTCGATACTGCTCTGACCGAAAAGAAGAAAAAGACCATGGCGCTGATAAAGGAAGCTTCCTTGGAACAAAGTTACAAGATGGCGACAGAGTGATTATGATTGAGGACGTAACTACTTCTGGAAAATCTATGGAAGAGACAGTTCCAAAGGTACGCGGCGCAGCAAATGTGGAAATCAAAGGACTTATGGTTTCCTTAAACCGTATGGAAGTAGGTCTTGGCGGCAAAGTCAGCGCATTAGACGAAATCAAAGAAAAATACGGATTTGACGCAAATGCAATCGTATCTATGGCAGAAGTCGTAGAACACTTACACAACAAAGAATATAACGGCGAAGTCATTATTGATGATACATTAAAAGCTGCAATTGACGCATACTATGAAGAATATGGCGTAAAATAGCAGGAGGGACAATATGGCAGAAAAGATTTACAAATCAATGAGAACGGTAGGTGCAGGCAATATCGCACTGGGAATCATTATCATTGTGACAGGAGTTGCCACAGGGGTTCTTGCAATTATTGGCGGTGCACGCTTGCTGAAAAATAAAAATGATTTAACAATTTAGAATTAGAAAGGGCGATTTTTTGAACGCAAAGAAAAGAAGACGGTATCGTATATTGGGGAAGATACTATTTGTATTATACATTTTATTTGTTTTCTATTTTTTACTGGTTTCTGAATCATACGGAAGAATCGGGGAGATGCAAGATTATCGTTACAACCTGGTTCTTTTCAAAGAAATCAAGCGTTTCTGGAATTATCGAGAACAGCTGGGAATATTTGCCACAGCCACAAATCTGTTGGGAAATATTCTCATCTTTCTTCCTTTTGGATTCTTTATGCCGATGGCAAGCAGATATCGAAGCTTTTTGACTACATCTATTTATAGTCTGGCACTCAGTCTGGTTGTGGAATTATCCCAGCTTTTTCTAAAGGTGGGATGTTTTGATGTAGATGATTTGCTTCTAAACACAATTGGGGGAATGTTGGGGTATATTACCTTTACAGTATGTAATGTGATAAGGAGAAACCATGTTAAAAAAACAAAATGAAAGAGAACGAAATCGCGAAAGAGAACGGCGTGCCAGAGGCAACCGTAAATATGGACAGGCAAAACTGAAACATGCAAAAAAAGGGATTGCGTCTTGCGGGATTGCAGGTACCGTATTTGTACTCTTATTAATCATGTTTGTGGTAGCATATACGAGCGCAGGGACTGCAGGCGGCTATATTGGCGGAATTGGACTGGTGACGATGATTCTTGCGGCTGTTGGCGTGTATACCGCTTTTCGTGGATTTAAAGAAAGAGAAAAAGATTATCTGACCTGTAAAATCGGGGTTGGATGTAATATTTTCTTTTTGATAGGATTTATTGCAATCTTTTGTAGGGGGCTTTTTTAAATGAGTGAAGAAAGACAAGTCAGAGAACGATACGATTTGACGATGGAAAGAATCCGCTTTATTGTGTCTGAAAAAACAGTGGCACCTGTATATCAGGCGTATTTTGAGACGACAGCAGAATTTATTCTGAAAATCGATGGAATTTTGAATCGTATTCATTCGAAAAAAATAGAAGATTGTACACTAGAGGAATTACAGAGCGAAAATACAAATATTTATGAGGATGTGTTGGGCGAGAACTATGCAAGCAGCTATGCGAATCCGACCTATGCAGTTTCTGTGCTGGGAGAGGAGATTGGTCAGCTTCTTAGTTTCTTATATACAGAAATCCGTGGTGAAATTGCGTATGTATATGAACAGAAAATATTTTACCTGACCATCTGCAATGAATTATTTATCGAAATATATAATTGTTTTGAAGGAGAAGAGACTCCAAATTGCAAAGAGTTAAAAGACATTATTTACTGGTATGCAAGCGATTACAGTGATGTATTTTTTGCAGACCGTATTGAAGAACAGCTGAATCCAGCATGTTCATTTGCAACTGATATTATTGTGAACAGCGATTTGACCGATTTGCGTTATTTATATAAATACGGCGAATATGTTTCAGAAAATGAGTGGAAGACGGCGCAGCATCTGAATTCGCTTTCACAGGAAACCATTGATAAAATGGCGGAGGTTTATACAGAAGGTTACCGCATCGGTTTTGTAAATGCAGGGATTGATTTATCTAAGAAATCGGTTGTAAATATTCGTTATGTGCTTGGGTTTGAACGGGTTATCAAAAAGGCGATTGAAAATTTTGCAGAAATGGGACTCCGGCCAACGATTTACCGTGCGGCAGTCAGCGTACTTACAAAGAAACAGCAGCACAAGATTGGCTACTATGGCGGAATTGCAAACAAACAATATGAATATGACCACCGCTTGGACCAGGGGCTTATTTTAGATAAAAAACTGGTAGAACGTAAACTAGATGTGATGAAAAACACATATGAGCAGTTCAAAGAATTGGCTGAAAAACATGCGGGACCGGCCGTAATGGAAGTGTTTGGCGAGGAGCCGTTTGCACCAGAGCAAAAAGAAGCGGCGGTTTCACTTACAGAAAAGCAGGAGAAACTTTCTGTTTTATATGACAGCAAGGCAGGACAACTCACAAACCAATATATCAAAGGCGATGAACGCAGTTTCACAATTGTTGCATATCCAGTTCCAGAGATTGGAGAGCAATACACAGAGATTTTTAACGAAGTGATTCGCATTAACACACTGGATGCAGATTTGTATGGAAAAGTGCAGCAGACATTGATTGACGCACTGGACAAAGGAGAATACGTGCACATTCTTGGAAAAGGGGATAATGTAACGGATTTGAAGATTCAGTTATACAGACTTTCTAATCCAGAAAAAGAAACTATTTTCGAGAACTGCGTGGCAGATGTAAACATTCCAGTGGGCGAAGTGTTCACCAGTCCAGTATTGGAAGGAACAGAAGGCGTCCTGAATGTAAGCAAAGTATATTTGAATGAATTGCAATACCGGGATTTGAAAATGACATTTGCGGATGGAAAGATTGTGGATTACACTTGCAGCAACTTTGAGGATGAAGAAGAGTGTAAGAAATATATCAAAGGCAACGTCCTTCACAACCACGATACCCTGCCGCTTGGTGAGTTTGCAATCGGCACAAATACCACAGCTTATGTGGTTGCGAAAAAATATCAGATTGAGGACAAGATGCCGATTCTGATTGCAGAAAAAATGGGGCCGCATTTTGCAGTGGGTGATACTTGCTACAGTTGGAGCGAAGAAAATCGACTTTACAATCGAAATGGAAAAGAAATCGTGGCGAAGGACAATTCCATTTCCATATTAAGAAAAGAAGATGTGTCAAAAGCATATTTCCAATGCCATACGGATATTACGATTCCCTATGAGGAGATTGCAGAAATCAGCGTTGTGACGGCAGATGGCAGCAGGATTCCACTCTTATTAGATGGCAGATTTGTTCTTGAAGGGACGGAAGTTTTGAATGAACCATTAGCTCATCTCTAATAAGTATTTATTACGAGAAGTAAAGAGTAGAATGGTTGACATTCCCAATCGGGATTAGTAAAATGACTTATAAGTGGGAAAGTATTTATTCTCGATACTTATAAATAACAATGTGAATTACAATGGAGGAAATGAGATGGATTACAAGAACGCGGGCGTAGATATTGAGGCTGGTTACAAATCAGTAGAACTTATGAAAAAACATGTGCAGGCAACAATGAGACCAGAAGTGCTCACCAATATTGGTGGATTTTCAGGAGCATTTTCTTTGGATAAAATCAAAGATATGGAAAAACCTACTCTGGTGTCTGGTACAGACGGCGTTGGAACCAAATTAAAATTAGCGTTCCTTTTGGACAAACATGATACAATCGGTATCGACTGCGTAGCAATGTGCGTAAACGATATTGCTTGTGCCGGTGGAGAACCATTATTCTTCTTAGACTATATTGCTTGTGGCAAAAATGAACCAGAAAAAATCGCAACGATCGTAAGTGGTGTGGCAGAAGGATGTATTCAGTCAGGTGCTGCATTGATCGGTGGAGAGACAGCAGAAATGCCAGGATTCTACCCGGTGGATGAATACGACCTTGCAGGTTTCGCTGTTGGTGTTGTAGATGAAAAAGATTTAATCACAGGAAAAGATTTAAAAGCTGGAGATGTGCTGATTGGTATGGCATCTTCAGGCGTACATAGCAATGGTTTCTCGTTAGTACGTAAAGTATTCTCAATGACAGAAGAATCTTTAAATAGAGAATATGATTCATTAGGATGTACTTTGGGAGAAGCATTATTGGCACCAACAAAGATTTACGTAAAAGCATTACGTACAATTAAAGAAGCTGGCGTAAAAGTGAAAGCATGCAGCCATATTACAGGCGGTGGATTCTATGAAAATATTCCACGTATGTTACGCGAAGGCACACATGCGGTTGTGAAAAAAGACAGTTACCCAATTCCACCAATCTTCAACATGTTAGCCGTAGACGGCGACATCGAAGAACACATGATGTACAACACATTCAACATGGGACTTGGTATGGTATTGGCAGTAGACGAAAAAGATGTACAGGATACATTGGCGGCAATCAAAGAAGCTGGTGAAGATGGATACGTAGTAGGTCACATTGAAGCTGGCGATAAAGGAGTTACTTTATGCTAAAAGTAGTTGTATTAGTATCTGGCGGCGGTACAAACCTGCAGGCGATTATCGACGCTGTTAATGCCGGTACGATTACAAATACAGAGGTTGTCGGTGTTATCAGCAATAATAAAAATGCATATGCCTTAGAACGCGCATCGAAAGCAGGGATTCCGAGCCTTTGTATTTCACCAAAGGATTTTGCGTCGCGTGCGGAATTTAATCAGGCATTACTGGATGCAGTAAATGATTTTGGCGCAGATTTAATCGTGCTTGCTGGATTCTTAGTAGTGATTCCGGAAATGGTGATTGAGGCGTACAGAAATCGTATTATAAATATTCACCCATCCTTGATTCCGGCATTTTGCGGAACTGGATTTTATGGTTTGAAAGTGCATGAAGCAGCACTGGAAAAGGGCGTAAAAGTAGTCGGCGCGACGGTTCATTTTGTGGATGAAGGTACTGATACGGGTGCTATTATTTTACAGAAAGCAGTGGAAGTGCAGCAGGGGGATACTCCGGAAGTGCTTCAGCGAAGAGTGATGGAACAGGCAGAATGGAAGATTTTGCCGCGTGCGATTGATTTGATTGCCAATGGTAAGGTGAAAGTAATAGATAATAAAGTTGTCATCAAATAACAGGAGGATACACATGAAAGTATTAATTGTGGGAAGCGGCGGAAGAGAACATGCAATCGCTTGGAGCGCAGCCAAAAGCGACAAAGTAGATAAAATCTACTGTGCACCAGGAAATGCAGGTATTGCAGAATACGCAGAATGCGTGCCAATTGGCGCTATGGAATTTGATAAATTAGTTGCTTTTGCAAAAGAAAACGAAGTAGACCTTACCATCATCGGTATGGACGACCCGTTAGTAGGCGGCGTTGTTGATGCATTTGAAAAAGAAGGTTTACGTGTATTTGGACCTCGCAAAAATGCGGCAATCTTAGAAGGCTCAAAAGCATTCTCGAAAGATTTGATGAAAAAATACAATATTCCAACAGCTGCATACGAGAATTTTGATGATGCAGAAGCAGCACTTGCATACTTGGAAACAGCGAAGTTCCCAATCGTATTAAAAGCAGATGGTCTTGCGCTTGGAAAAGGCGTACTCATCTGCAATACGTTAGAAGAAGCAAAAGAAGGCGTGCGTTCCATTATGCTTGACAAACAATTTGGTTCAGCCGGAAACCGCATGGTAATCGAGGAATTCATGACAGGACGTGAAGTTTCTGTATTATCTTTTGTAGATGGAAAGACAATCAAGACTATGACATCCGCTCAGGACCACAAACGTGCGAAGGACGGAGACCAAGGTTTGAATACAGGTGGTATGGGTACGTTTAGCCCAAGCCCATTCTACACAGAAGAAGTAGATGAATTCTGTAAGAAATACGTTTATCAGGCAACTGTAGATGCGATGAAAGCAGAAGGCAGAGAATTCAAGGGAATTATTTTCTTTGGTTTGATGCTGACACCAGATGGACCAAGAGTGTTAGAGTATAATGCTCGTTTTGGGGATCCAGAAGCACAGGTTGTATTGCCTCGTATGAAGACAGATATCATTGAGGTGATGGAAGCTTGTATCGATGGAACACTTGATGAAGTGGATTTGGAATTTGAAAATAATGCAGCGGTTTGCGTTGTATTAGCTTCTGATGGATATCCTGTGAAATATGAAAAGGGATTCCCAATTGAAGGATTGGATGAATTCAAGAAACATGATGGTTATTATTGCTTCCATGCTGGAACGAAGTTTGACGGGGACACAATCGTTACGAATGGCGGACGTGTTCTTGGAGTAACTGCTAAGGGGAAGGATTTGAAGGAAGCGAGAGCAAATGCTTATGCGGCAACCGAGTGGGTAACATTTGCAAATAAATATAAGAGAAACGATATCGGTAAAGCGATAGATGAAGCGTAGTGTATTA
Source organism: Tyzzerella sp. (assembly GCA_017472665.1). Lineage (GTDB taxonomy): Bacteria > Bacillota > Clostridia > Lachnospirales > Lachnospiraceae > Faecalimonas. The sequence goes on from JAFUOS010000018.1 coordinate 34,934, forward strand.
AGAACTCTGGATTTCCAGAGTTCTTTTTATTGGGAGGCAACTTTAGATTTGTCGAGGTTTTTTGTATTTTCTGACAATATTAAAATCCTCAACAGCAAATTTTGCTTGTTCGAGATTATCTTGAACCCTGCACCACTAGCGAAGTTCTTGGATTCATAAACTCACAGAAGAAATCAACAAATCCAAATTTGTGGTGTCAACAAAACTCCCTCTAGACAAAACTGTGCGAAATGTTATAATGTCCATATAACAAACTACACAAGAAAAAGGTGAATACATGATTATAAAAATCGACTTTAACAGCGACGAAGCCATTTACATGCAACTCTGCAATCAAATCATTCTAGGAATTGCAACATCGAGACTCCATGAAGGAGATTCCCTTCCATCCGTCCGCCAACTTGCAGACGAAATAGGGATAAACATGCATACAGTAAATAAAGCCTACACCGTTCTAAAACAAGAAGGCATCATCCAACTCGATCGCAGGAGAGGCGCAATCATCGCAATCGACATGGACAAATTACGCACATTAGAAGATATGAAGCGTCAACTTACAGTAGTCCTTGCAAAAGGAAGATGTAAAAGCATTACAAAAGAAGAAATCTATGCCTTAGTAGATGAAATTTTTGAAGAATATCAATAAGGATTAATATAATAGAAACAAAAGGTCAGCAGGAGGAAATAAATGCACAAAGAATTTACAAAACAGGCCGAACAAGTTTTAAATAGAGCCAGAAGTCTCGCAAAAAAATTCCATCATCCATATGTCGGAACAGAGCATTTGCTTTTGGCATTGAGACAAGAGTTTACAGGAGTAGCAGGGCAGGTCCTCGCAATGAATCATGTAGACGAAGACAAGATTGTCAAAATTATCGACGAGCTTATCTCACCGATTCAAGAAGTAAAAAAGAAAACGTTAGAATTCAGTCCAAGATTAGAATTCCTCTTAGATAATGCATTTCAGGAAGCAGTCTATTTGAAATCTGAGAAAATTGGGACAGAGCACATGCTTCTTGCAATGTTAAAAGATGGGGACTGCGTGGCAACCCGTATCCTTGTCACATTGAATGTGAATTTAGGCAAAGTACAGGAGGATATCCTCGAAACTATAGGAGCAAATGCAAAAGAATATTTTGAAGAAGGATTTGACAGCGGTCACGTGCAAGGAGGCATGTTAGACCAATTTGCCACAGATTTGACCGAACAGGCAGAAGAAGGGAAATTAGATCCGGTTATCGGACGCGAAGAAGAAATCGAACGTCTGATGCAGGTATTAAGCAGAAGAACGAAAAATAATCCTTGTCTTGTAGGAGAACCAGGTGTTGGTAAAACTGCAGTTGTAGAAGGATTGGCAAGACGTATTGCAGAAGGTGTCGTTCCAGAAAACATGAAAGGAAAACGTATTTTAACATTAGACCTTTCAGGAATGGTTGCAGGTACGAAATACCGTGGCGAATTTGAAGAACGTATGAAAAAATTACTCCGCGAAGTGAAAGCCGATAGCAATATCATTTTATTCTTGGATGAAATTCATACGATTATCGGCGCGGGCGGAGCAGAAGGTGCATTGGATGCGGCAAATATTTTGAAACCGTCCATGGCACGTGGCGAATTGCAGCTCATTGGTGCTACCACGCTCGTAGAATATAGAAAACGAATTGAAAAAGATGCTGCTCTAGAAAGAAGGTTTCAACCGATTACCGTAGAAGAACCAAGTTCCGAACTTTGTGAGAAAATCTTGGTCGGCATCCAGCCAAAATACGAAGAACACCATCATGTCAAAATTGATGAAAGTGCGATAAAGGCAGCGGTGGAATTATCGGCGCGGTACATCAATGATCGTCATTTGCCGGATAAGGCGATTGATGTTTTAGACGAAGCGTGTTCAAAAGTGAATTTAAATGGATTCAAAGTCCCAGAAAATTTAAGCAAATTAGAAAATACACTTTACGAAATGGGAGTGGAAAAAGAAGAACGAATCAAAGCTGGTGATTTCGCTGAGGCATCAATGATTCATCAAGAGCAGGAAGCCATTGCGAAAAAAATTGAAGCTACGAAAAGACGTCTCGAAAATAGCAATGCAAAACGCTCGCTTGTGGTGACAGAGGAGGATATTGCAGCAGTTATTTCCGCATGGACGAAGATTCCAGTACAAAAATTGACCGAGTCAGAAAATGCAAAACTAAAAAAATTAGAACAAACTTTGCATAAACGAGTGATCGGCCAAGAGGAAGCTGTGAGTGCAGTTGCAAGAGCTGTAAAAAGAGGCCGTGTGGGACTGAAAAGTCCGAATCGCCCAATTGGTTCTTTCTTATTCTTAGGTCCGACCGGCGTTGGAAAAACAGAACTTTCAAAAGCGCTTGCTGAAGTTTTATTTGGAAATGAAGAATCCATGATTCGTGTGGATATGTCAGAATACATGGAAAAACACAGCGTGTCCAAAATGATTGGGTCGCCACCAGGGTATGTGGGCCATGATGACGGAGGCCAGCTTAGTGAAAAGGTACGCAGAAATCCATATTCAGTAGTGTTATTTGATGAGATTGAAAAAGCACATCCAGATGTATTCAACATTTTACTGCAGGTACTGGATGATGGACACATTACGGATTCGCAAGGACGTAAAGTTGACTTCAAAAATACGGTTATCATCATGACTTCAAATGCCGGTGCAAAAGCGATTGTGGAACCGAAAAAGTTGGGGTTTGTCACAAAAGAGGACGCAGAAGGCGATTATAAGAAAATGAAGTCCAATGTTATGGAGGAAGTGAAACGTCTCTTCCGCCCGGAATTCCTAAATAGAATCGATGAAACGATTGTGTTCCATGCATTGACAGAAGAGCATATGAAGAAGATTGTGAGTCTCATGTGCCGCGAGCTGGTGAATCGTTCGAGAGAACAACTGGATATCAAGCTGGTAATTCGTGATTCTGCAAAAAAATATATTGTAGAAAAGGGAACAGATACTAAATATGGAGCCCGTCCGCTTAGACGTGCAATGCAGACCGAATTGGAAGATAAACTTGCAGAAGCAATTTTAAATGGAGAGGTTTCAAAGGGCATAGAAGTGGAAGTGGGAGTTTCTAAAAAAGAAATTAAATTTTTTCCAAAAATCATAAAGAACTAGTCAAATTATTTGATTTATTATATACTAAGGATGAAATATTTTTCGAAAGAAAAGAATTAGTAGACACCATTAGGAGGAAAACGACATGACAGTAATTAGGGAATTATTAAAAGTGGAAGAAGACGGAACTTTAAGTTTTGGAGATTATTCACTTGCTGCAAAGACAAAATTAGACGAATTTGAATTCCAAGGGGATTTATATAAAGTAAAAACATTTAAAGAAATTACAAAATTAGAAAAGAATGGTATGTTCGCATATGAATCCGTACCAGGAACAGCCATTGAGCATTTTAAAGTCACAGAAAACGAAGTTTCATTTAAAGTTTACGGTGCTGAAGGCTCAGTACAGTTCACAGTAGAACTTGCAGAAGAAAGCTTATATGAAGTATTTGTGGATGACATGAGTGCTGGAAAGATGACTACAAACTTAGGCGGAAAGTTAAGTGCAAGTGTAGAAATAAAAGGTGAAGCAGGCGTAGAAGTAAAGATTGTAAAACGCTAATGGATAAATAAAGTAAAAATGAAGAAAGAGGGCTGGTCAACAGTCCTCTTATTTCAACTAAAAACGGAGAGTGGAGAAAAAGATGGCAAAAGGAAAGAAAAGCGTATTTTTCTGCCAAAATTGTGGGCATGAGGAGAATAAATGGCTGGGCCAGTGTCCAATGTGTAAAGAGTGGAATACATTTGTAGAAGAAGCGGTGTCAGTTTCCAAGAGCAGTACGGTAAAACAGGCGAGAGAGGCGGAAGTAGTTGCACTGAAACATGTAGAAACAGATCATGAAGAAAGAATTCATACAACAATTGAAGAGTTGGACCGTGTATTAGGTGGAGGCATCGTTCCTGGATCTTTGATTTTGGTTGGTGGCGACCCTGGTATCGGAAAATCGACGCTACTATTACAAGTGTGCCAAAAATTGTGCGCAGAAAAAAGAAAAGTATTGTATATCTCAGGAGAAGAGTCCCTAAAACAAATTAAATTGCGCGCAAACCGCATGGGTGAATTTACAGAAGATTTGTTCCTGCTCTGCGAAACAAACCTCGAAATCATCAAGAATGTGATTGAAAAACGGAAACCGGAAATGGTTGTGATTGATTCCATTCAAACAATGTACAGCGAAGAGGTTTCATCCGCTCCGGGAAGCGTTTCCCAAGTCCGGGAGTCTACAAATGTATTCATGCAGTTGGCGAAAGGGCTTGGTATATCAATCTTTATAGTTGGTCATGTGACCAAAGAGGGGACAGTTGCGGGACCTAGAGTTTTAGAACATATGGTGGATACCGTATTATATTTTGAAGGAGACCGTCATGCGTCTTACCGTATTTTGCGTGGAGTAAAAAACCGTTTTGGATCTACAAACGAAATCGGCGTTTTTGAAATGCGACAAAATGGATTAGTGGAAGTACAGAATGCATCGGAGTTTATGCTGAGCGGCAGACCTGAAAATGCATCGGGTTCTGTGGTTGCATGTTCTATGGAAGGAACAAGACCGATTTTGTTGGAAATTCAGGCGCTCGTTTGTAACAGTAATTTCGGATTGCCAAGAAGAACGGCAGCGGGAACGGATTATAACCGTGTAAATCTCTTGATGGCTGTGTTAGAAAAAAGAGCCGGTATGCATTTGTCAAATGCGGATGCGTATGTCAATATTGCGGGTGGAATTAAAATGAATGAGCCTGCTATCGATTTGGGTATTGTAATGGCGATTGTATCTAGCTATAAAAATAGACCTGTTGATGAAAAAACGATTGTATTCGGTGAAGTGGGTCTGAGCGGCGAGGTGAGGGCTGTCAGTATGCCAGAACAGCGAGCTGCCGAAGCGAAAAAATTAGGATTTGAAACTTGTATCATGCCAGAAGTGTCGAAAGATATGGTAAAAGGAATAAAGGGAATTAAAATCATTGGAGTAAAAACAATCAATGATGCGATTCAACTTATATAGTGTTTTTTTAAATTGTACAAATTGTTTCAAAAAATTTGAAAAAAGGTGTTGACACTTTTGAAAACAAGTGGTATTATCTATTTCGTTGCGAAGCGAAGCAACAGAGAGTTCAAAAAGAACTTGAAGAAAATTAAAAAAAGTTGTTGACAAAGACAGTCGAGATGTGATAATCTAAATGAGCTGTCGCGAGACAACAAAGAACATTGATAATTAAACAATAGATGACAATAACGAACCTGAAAATTTCTAAGAGAAATAATTCAGAAC
>JAFUOS010000019.1 GCA_017472665.1 Tyzzerella sp.
TAAGACGAGGTAAGTGGAGCGTTCCGAAGATACATCCCGAAGATGTTAGGCTGCGAGGGACGAGCCCCACACGGCGACTCCCTCGGAGTCTTACATATTCGTGGATGAGCTAAGGTAAAGCGGAACTTCGAGGCTTGTCATGGGCAGACATTCTTTCGTGAACTTTTAAAACACCTCGTCAAATCCAAATTCGTTTATAAATGCAAAGAATTCCCGCCTGTTTTCAAAACAGACGGGAATTTCAATTTTTCTTATTTCTGCCGATATGGTTCATCCGCCGGATATCCCCCAGCAATTTTCTGCATCGTTCTCTGCACCGCATCCTTCGAAGTCTTCCAATCCGCATCGCGGAATCGATAATCAAACTTCTTTTGGAACCAGTCTACTTCTTCCAAAATGCGCTCCAGATTCGTTTCCATCTGTGGGAATAAAATGTTACGCAGCTCTTTTTGTTCCTTCTCATTCAGATACAACGGTGCGCAGTCCAAAATATCCGCCAAATGATGCAGACAAAGTCCCTTCCCACTTTTCACAAGATCTATGAACTCTGTTTCACCCCGTTTGAATAACACAAAGAATGTGGCAATATAGCGGTCATAATTCATCTTAATATGATTGCAGATATAGCAGGAATCTTCTTTTTCGTGAACCCACTTGCTTACATTATTGGTGTCCCTCGTAGCCGAAACATCCTTACGTAATCTATCCACAAATCCCATTTTCCCTGTGCTGGAATATCCTTTCATTTCTTTTTTCAGCTCACCCAGCATTTTCTTCAAATGTGTTTCCAATATCAGTGAATTTCCCAGAGGATTTCCATATGTAAACATTTTTTGATAGTGCTCTCTGCAGAATCCTGTTGCATCTGTCTCGGCGCGAACATCGTCCTGCATATAAGAAGCTTCCGGTCCTAATACGAAATCAATGGCGTGCTGCTCCAGATTTCTTTCGATGTAGCAAAATGGGCATTCGTCTTCCGCGCGGAATGCGTCCATCAGTGGAATGGTGTAGAGTTTTTCTTTCATATGTGTTTTCCTCCGTTTTTATGGTCACTATTATATACACAATTTTACCTTTCGGCGAGTTTAGCTTCTAACTCAGCAATGTATGCGTCCTTTGCCGCATTGTCTTCCTGCAGCGTCACAATATGTGCGTCCTTTGCTGCATTATCCTTCTGCAACGTCTCGTTCTCCTCCTCCAGCTTTTCCATCTTCCGCTTCATCGTCCTCTCATGACGCTCCGCCTCTTCCCTGGCCCGACACTTCTGGCGGACGATCTCATCTGCATTAGCCACGTAAACAGACTGCGCTGCTTCCTGCAAAAATTCACTTTTTTCCGCTAACATCTTAATTTCCTCCCATGTCTTGGCTTTAAAAAGACGCGCCCAATAATCGATTTGATACGCTTTATCTTCTTCCGTTGCCAGTTCTATCTGAGTCAAGTTTACCACAGAAAGCTTAAATTTGTCACTATAAATCCGGTGGCTTTTCTTATTCATCAGCATATTGGTTGCATAAAACTCAGGATCATCTGGAAACAACGTGTAATCTAAAAATCCGATATGTATGACAGGCAGTGCTTCTTCATACTCCTGTCCCTGATAGAGCTGGTCGAATGAGCGGCAAAGATAAGCCAAAGAACGGTCAACCCAGTTATGTTTGTTTTCAACTTGCATCTCTAAGTTGATTTGAGTGTCATCATTTAACATAACATTGATGTCGAGTATAAACTCTTTTCCCTTGATTTCCTCATTCAAGTTAATAGGATTGGTAATTTCAACCTTCTTGATTTGTTCTGGATTCAAATGCAACAGCGAGCAGATGAGTCCTCTCAATACCTTTTCGTTCTTCTGTAAAATGTAACGAAACATATAATCGTTGGTCATGTTATACTGAATGACCCCAGTGGCTTCCTTAAAGGAAACTGCTTGTTTGTTTTGCATGGGCAAAATCCTCCTCTTGTGTAAAATAGATTGTTAAATTAGACTTACTTGGATATTGTAGCGATACGCCTGATATATAGACCAAGTAGAATGCAAATAGCACGATTTGAAAACGTGCTTTGAAATTTGCGTGTGTTTAGAATAACATTTAACGTAAAAAAATTCAAGAGGATTTCTTTTATTTTCTCTTATCAAACAATCAGGTGCATACAACTGTCTTCGCACCACTAAAAAAGCTCAGAAAACTAAATTTTCTGAGCTTTTTTAAAGGCGCCAACCAGATTTGAACTGGTGATAGAGGTGTTGCAGACCTTTGCCTTACCACTTGGCTATGGCGCCATATTACCTCGCTTATTTCTAGCAACGTAAAAATTATAACAAAATACTTTTTCTTCGTCAATACCATTATATGCAACTTTCCTACAAACATGTCATTATTCAGCCATCAGATTTCATCATCACGATTGACTTGATGATATATAAATTTATTAGCATTACGGTGGGATGTCAGGTTTTTGGTCTTTTGCACCGTAATTTCGACATGATCTATATACACAATTAGCTGCTTTTACGGTGTAAAAAGCATTTTATCCATGTTACACCGTAACTATTTGAGTATTTAGCTTATAATATTGCAAATATATTTGTAAATTTACGGTGTAAAGTATGCTTTTTAATTTTCGCACCGTAGAATTTGTTGAAATTCACTTTAAAACACCTAAAAATTACGGTGCATCTTTACATTTCTTCGTTATGCACCGTAATTTAGGGATACAAGACATATTTTAACGTTAATAAGTGAAATTTAAAAACCCCAAAACTCCAAAGTGTCTTTTATCCAAATGATTTGAATGACCAAACTGTATCACAAACATTCCTTTAAAAGTTCCATCGCCGCCTCATACTCTTCCACTGCCACATTTGCACAGTTCAACATGATTACCGCACCACCTTTTCCCTGCACCTCTACTCTCTGTAGTTCAACCTTCTGCAGCTTTATTTCGTGCGACTCCGATTCCTTTATTTCTACCCTCTTTGGCTCCGGTAGCACCGCCAGCCCCTTTCCAAGCGCCCGCTCCGCCAGCTCCGCCGCCGTACATTCCGTCTTCAGCCTCACATACACATGAAATCCTGATTCGCCAATCTCCGTCTCCGCCTTCTCCTGCAGAACCTCTTGAATCACCCTCGCAAGCTCCGTCGCTTTCGCCAAATGAATCTTCCTTGACTTCCGAATCTGACTAGACAGATGCCCATCCCGAATAAACTGCGTAATCGCAATCTGCTCCGCTTTCGACGCCGTCTGGTTATACATGTTCCGTCTCTTTTCATACGCTTCTAACAGCTCCGGCGGCAACACCATAAAACTCATACGAATAGATGGAAGCAGCATTTTAGAAAATGTTCCAAGGTACACCACGCCTCTTCCACCTGCTAATCCCTGCAAAGAAGGTGTCGGTTTCTGAAAATACCGGAACTCACTGTTATAATCATCCTCTATAATCAGAAAGTCCCTTTTATGAGCCTCTCCAATCAAGGTTAGTCGCTCCGTAATCGTCATCACACCGCCCCATTTGGTCATCTGCGATGGAGAAATATAATACAGACCTGTTCCTTCCTCTTCATATCCCGCAGTTATCTCGTATCCATAATCTTCAAACACAGCGCGCCCCTGCATAAACTCCGGATTATAAAACGCCACTTTTTTTCTTTCCGATACAAGCGGGCACAAAATGTTTAACAAACTCTGCACACCTGCCCCAATCACAATCTGCTCCGGCGTACACACTACACTCCGCTCTTTCTGAAGATATTTGCAAAGAACTTCCCTAAAATCCTGCTCTCCTTGCGGTTCCCCATAACTGAGAAGTCGCTCATCCTGACGAAGCGCACTTTTCATATAACGTCTCCAAAGTTCAAAACGGAAACTGTCCCTATCTACATTCGAAGTCACAAAATCATAAATAATCTTCTGCTGCTTCTTACTTTTTTGAACATTCGGCGCACTAACTCTTTTTTTCTGTTTCTCCGCAATATCCGTTACATAATATCCGCTCTGTGGTTTGGAAATAATATAACCCTCCGCCGCAAGAAGCAGATAAGCGCTTTCCATCGTCGTACGGCTCATCTGAAACTGTTTGGAGCCCTTGCGAATCGACGGAATCTTCGTCCCTGGCTGCATCTGTCCGTTCAAAATCAATTCTTTATAATAATCATATACTCTCAAGTACCTTGGGATATCCTCATTTTCCAATATCATCTTCATCTCGTATCTCTCCCATCTCGGTTTTCGGCGATGTTTCATTACATCTTTCCCATCTCAATTCACAGCAAAATCTCATATACGGTTTGCTGCTTTCCTTCTCTTCCCCAAGTATAACACAGCATTTTTCCATCTTCAACAAACTGACCCCTTAAAAATAATTATTTTTGTGTATTTTCCAAGTGACACTTTTGCTATATTCTATAAAAAACGTTTTTTAGAAAGGACATAAAATTATGGTAAAACGCGTAGCCGTAATTAATGACTTATCTGGACTTGGAAAATGCTCGCTGACCGCAGCGATTCCGGTAATTTCCGTTATGGGAGTGCAGGCCTGTCCCCTGCCAACTGCGGTTCTCACGAACCAAACCGGATATGAAAGCTACTATTGCGACGATTATACAGATAAAATTGATTATTATACAGAGGAATGGAAGAAACGTGGACTTACACTGGACGGCATCTACACCGGCTACCTCGGAAGCGAGGCACAAGTGCAGAAGATTTTAGCTTTCTGCAAAGAATTTCGCCGAAAAGACACGCTTCTCTTCGTGGATCCGGTCATGGGAGATTTGGGAAGAGTTTACGCTATTTACACACCAGAATACGGCAGGCAAATGCGAACACTTGTGAACAATGCAGATGTAATTACACCAAATCTCACCGAGTGCTGTCTACTTACCAACACGGATTATGCAGAATTAACTGCCCATCAGAATGAGCCAGATTATCTCAACCGCGTTGATGCGATGGCAAGGCCTCTTTTGAGTTTTGGTATCAGCACCATCGTCATTACTGGTGTCATTCATCGTGGAATCACTGACACAGTTGCCAAGTATTACAATCTGGTCATTACCGAAGATGGCTTTCAGACAGCTTCCTGTGATATTCACGGAGGTAGTTATTCCGGAACCGGTGATTTGCTTGCTTCCGTTGTATGTGCCGGAATGGTACGGGGCGACACCGCAATTGACTCTGTAGCTCGCGCAACCCGCTTTTTAGAAGCTGCATTAATTGAAACAGTTGCGGAGAAAATTCCTCGCAACGACGGCATTAATTTTGAACCGTATTTACCACTATTACTAGACTAACCAATAACATCAAGGAGGTAACTACTATGCAAACAAAAACACAAAACATTCAATCTGTAACAACTAAGGCAGACGCTCACCTGAAGCTCGTATACATGACCACTACAGCTCTCTTCGCTGCCCTGATTTGTATCACCACTGCTTATATCTTCCACATCCCAGTTGGTGCAAATGGCGGATATGTGCACGTCGGTGACGCCCTGATTTATCTGGCAGCTGCGGTTCTTCCAGCACCTTATGCCATGTTGGCCGGAGCACTCGGAGGAGCATTTGCAGATTTCCTGACTGCACCAGTATGGGCACCTGCAACATTTATCATCAAAATGATAATCGCAATCCCAGTCACGAACAAAAAAGACAAAATCGTAAACGTACATAACGTAATCGGTGTTATCATTGCCGGCGTGTTATCATTTATCGGATATTATTTTGCAGAAGTTGCTCTTTTCGGAACCTGGGCTGCAATTATTGATTCCTTCCTCGGCTCACTCGCACAATCGGGAGGCAGCGCTGTACTCTTTATTGTTTTGGGCCACGCATTAGATAAAATGCATTTTAAAGGAACGCTAAAAAATAAATTTGACATATAGGAGATTTTTCAAATGGCGGATATTATTTATACCTACAATAACAACGTATATTTCAATATTACAAATCGCTGTACCTGCAAGTGTATTTTCTGTATTCGTAATGAACATGATACCTTGGGAGAAGCAAAAAAAATGTGGCATGACCACAATCCTTCCTGGGACGAAATCAAAGCTGCAATCGATGCTTTCGATTTTAGTCCATACAAAGAAGCTGTATTCTGCGGATACGGCGAGCCAACTTGTGCTTATGACAATTTGATTCTTGCAGCAAAATACATGAAAGAACTTTATCCAGACATCAAACTCCGTATCAACACCAACGGTCTGGGTGAGTTGTTCAACAAGAAGCCAATTGCAGAAGAACTAGCAAAATACATTGATCACGCTTCCATCAGCCTCAATGCGCCAAATGCAGAGCGCTATCAGGAAGTGACAAGACCTCGCTTTGAAAATGCATTTAAAGACATGATTGCATTTTCAAAAAAAGCAAAAAATTTGTTTGAATCGGTACAGTTCAGTGTAGTCGATGTTATCAGCGCGGAAGAAATTGAAGCAAGTAAGGCACTTTCGAAAGAGCTTGGCATCCCGCTTCGCGTTCGTACTTTTTCGTAGTTGTTGGAGTATCCATCTCAGCAAAATGGTCCCAGGATTCCCCCAAAGTGGTAGTGTAACTTAATTTGTGTTTTTGGTAAAATTTTACTCCTTTTTGGTAAGAATTAAGATATGACAATTCTTATCAAGAAGGAGTATTTTTATGGCAGTAGCAAAAGACCAAATACGACAGATAATCGCACAGAACGA
>JAFUOS010000020.1 GCA_017472665.1 Tyzzerella sp.
AGAACGGATTTTCTACAGAAGTTATCTACTAAAATGATTCGTGAAAATGATGTCATATGCATTGAGGACTTGCAGGTAAAGAACATGATTCGTAACCACAAGTTGGCAAGAAACATTGCAGATGTTTCTTGGTCAGAGTTTACCAGACAGTTGGAATATAAGGCAGACTGGTATGGAAGGAAACTTGTAAAGGTAGATAAATGGTATGCGAGTAGTCAGATATGTAACTGCTGTGGACATCAGTTTCCGATTACAAAGGACTTATCTGTTAGAGAATGGATATGTCCAAACTGTCACACAACATTAGACAGAGATAGAAATGCGGCAAAGAACATACTGAGAGAAGGGAAAAGAATCTTGGCTAATGCAGCCTAATAACAACATATATAAGAACCGTAGGAACTGCGGGGATAGCCTGGATATGCTTAGTGCGTTAGCACTATCGACCAGGAACCCTGCGACTTAAGTCGTGGGAGGTTCAGGATTGCATTGGTGCCTTTACCGATTGTGAGCGTGATCGGATGCAGTATTTGTGGTTTTTCGGTTGGAATTATGTGGCCGGGGACGTTTAGTATGGCGTCGGCAAAGATTAGGAATGGCGGAACGGCGATGTTTGCGCTGATGGCGCTGGCAGGGGATTTGGGATGTTCGAGTGGTCCGACTTTGGTTGGAACGGTTTCGGATTTGTTTTCGGAGAATCTGCGAGTGGGGATTTTGGCGGCGTTGGTGTTCCCGGGGATGCTATTGATAGGGATTGGTTTGATTCGAAAAATGACGCGTGGGAGATAAAAATTTTTCTTAGAATGTTTCTGATACTCAACTACTTGACATATGTCAAGTGGATGAGTATCATTTTATATAGAGATAGTCACGGCGCGAATATTGAGGCACTTCGAAGTCAAAAGAAAAAGGAAATACGATTGGCACCATTATTCGACCATGGGCTTTCTTTTGCATGTAGATGCCACGATATGAATTTGATTGATAAAGTGGATGTTATGGAAGATAAGCCGGTACAATGTTTTGTTGGAGGTCGTTCGGCGCAGGAAAATCTAAAGTTAATTCCGCAGGATAAGCTGCCCAAAATAAATGAATTAAAAGAAACAGACAGAGAATATCTGTTTGAAGGTTTGGATAATATTATGCCGCAATGTTGGCAAAATAAAATATGGGAAATGATTTGGAAAAGGTGGCAATACTATGAAAGTTTTTGCAATCAGAGATGAATTTGACACAAGTAATAAAAATCTCGCGTATTTATTTTATTATGAAAATGAAAAGAAATTTTATATAGAATTACCGGAGGATGCGGATCCTTGGGAAACCCCTCTTTTATTATCATCATTTTTGAAACGAGGTCAAAAAACGGTGAATTCTTACTGGAGCCTGATGTGGGTGAGACAGCGGATTGTTCCTTCGGACAGGCAGAATTTGGGCCAGATACTAAAAGAGAATGGATTGGAAGAATATGATGAATTTGAACTTCTTATGTTGGCTAATGGTCGTTGTGCGCAGGATGATTATTACTTAACACTGCTTTCTGAGGAGCAATTGCCAAGAGAATTTTTGGGACGATATCAGAAAAGAATTGAAGATGTAGTACCTCTGAAAGAGGGAAATTTGTTAGTGTTTTTTCGAGAGGGCAGTTTAAAAAAGGTGAATGTGAAGGATATTTTTAAAAATGATGTAAGATTTGCTGCTATTATGAATCGGAAGGATTTATTTGAAAAAGTGCGTATTCAGACAGGTGGATATGGGATTTATTGGAATGAACAGATTACGATTGCAGATGAAGTATTGTATAAGAATGGAGTAGATATTCCTTTAACTTTGGGGGATTTTCGAAGTTTTGTCTCAAACAGGGTGGTTAATACGGCAGAGGTGATGGAACTTTTAGAGTGTTCGCGGCAGAATGTGAATGATCTTGTAAAGCGTGGGAAATTAACACCTGTAAAGAAAAATCAAAAGAATACGTTGTTTTTAAAAAGTGAAGTGTTGCAAAGGAAATGGAGTTAAAAACAATCAATATTCAACGAATTTTTCGATACAGAGAAAAATCATCTCATAATACCCTGAATTTATTTAAAATAAAGGGTATTATGAGATATTTTTGAGTATATAGAAATTATCTATCCAGCATCTTCAAGATATCTTCCGGCATAAGCCCATCGAATCCAGTAATCCATTCATCAGCCTCCGGCAGATTTTCCTTGGTAACAACACCGATAGCCTTCATACCGCCTCGATGCGCCGCTTCAATACCTGAGAATGAATCTTCGAAGACAATACAGTCTGCTGGATCCAGTGAAAGTGCCTCCGCGCCTTTCAAAAATACTTCTGGGTCTGGCTTTGCAGCAGAAACGAGCGTACCGTCGATAATCACATCAAGTAAATCCATCAAATCCAGTTTTTCTAAGATGAAAGCCGCGTTTTTACTTGCAGAACCGAGTGCAGTTGGAATTTTTGCTGCTCTTGCAGCTTCCAAAAAGTTACGAACACCTGGAAGTACTTCTTCTTTTTTCAATGTTTCTAAAAATGTTTTGTAAAGATTATTTTTCTTCGTGCAATAATATTCTTTTTCTTCATCCGACATGGTGCGTCCGCCGATTTCTAAGATGATTTCAAAAGATTGAAGGCGGCTAACTCCTTTTAAACGTTCGTTATCCTCGATAGTGAAAGGAATGTTAAGTTCAGCTGCGAGTTCTTTCCAAGCCAGATAGTGGTATTTTGCAGTGTCTACAATGACACCGTCTAAATCAAAAATAAATCCTGTTTTGTTCATGTTTTTCCTCCGTATTTGACATAAGTGATTTATTGCAAATAACAGAGGGGGAAAATGATTTATTCAGTTGTTTGTTTGTGTGCGTTGTTCTTTTGGTTCAGCTGTACATACTGCTTTGGCGAGAATTTGTAGTAAGCTTTAAATGCCCTTGAGAAGCTGGCAATATCAGCATATCCAACCATCGTACTTGCCTGAGCCACTGTATGTCCCTGTAAAATAAGGTTGCGGGCTGCCTGCAGGCGGGTATTCGTCCAATAAGACTTAATCGAAATACCAGTAAATTGTTTGAAAATGCGGCTTAAATAGCAGCGGTTTAAGTGAAGCTGCTCTGCCAGTTGATTGACATTCATGGTTGCATAATGATCGTGGATCATTTGACAAGCCTGCTCTACGTATTCTTCAGCCTTTCTGTAGTTCTGGCTGACATCTGTATTCATCTGTTTCATTCGGAAAATGAATTCCCATATGTAAGAAAGCAAAAGTGGTTCTAATGGAAAATTTTCTTTCTTGTTACAATTTGCAATCTTTAAAAACAGATTTTCAAGGTTCTTTGCCGGGAATACGTCTTGATAGTATAACTCCGGCAGTTCCAAATTAGAGCGAAAGCCAATCCAAATATAGGTCCAAGGGTCTAAGACATCCGCCTGAAGCTGAAACGTTTCACCTGGACGTAAAATAAATGCTTCTTTCGCACGAACCAGAGTGGTTTCGCCATCTTTGTAGACGGTGCCGCATCCACTGAGAACATACTGGATTGTAAAGCTGTCTCGGCATGAAGGTTCAAACGTCCAGCCGGGCGCACACTGTTGATAACCGGCACGGACAGGAACAATGTCGTTTGCCGGAATGGGGTTTACTGTAAAACGGTCAACTAATTTTTTCATTTTGACTCCTTGAAACTGGTTGAAATTAACACGAAATTTAATGCAAGTCACATTATATCAAAAAATAGGAACAGTGTGCAATAGATTTTTTAAAATTTTTTTGTAAAATTAGAATTGAAAATGGGGTTAGAATGACTGGAAATGAAATGAAAAAACGGAAAAAATTGGCAAAATTGTATGAACATTCGTGAAAATACACAAAAAAGAGTTTACATAAATTTGCCAAAAACTTAACCTAAAATTTACCAAAAAGTTACTTATAAGGGATAAAAATTGTTTAATAGCAACAAAATGACAACTCTGGGACCTTTAGTGAGGATTGGGGAATCTTAGGAAAAAAGAAGAGGGAGAAAATGAAAAATGAAACTTGAAAATGCTTTACAGAAAGCGCGACAAGAAAAGGGAGTGCTGATAGCCGCTCATCGCGGGGTATCTGGCGGGAACATCCCTTTTAACACAAGGAAGGCATTTGATGCCGCTTTGTGTCAGGGGGCAGATATCCTGGAAACAGATATTACTGCCAGTGGAGATGGTGAATTATTTATCTTCCATCCAAAACAAGAGATTAATCATTTAAATCTTGACATTCATCTGGAAGAAATGACGGGCGATGAAATTAGAAAATTACGATATGTGAATTTTGACAATGCGCCGACAGAATATGAACTTCCAACCTTGGATGATTTTTTGGAGGCTTATAAGAACCGTTGCATTATTAATCTGGATCATGCATGGGATGATTTTCCACAAGTAATTCAAGCAGTACGCCGCCATGGCATGGAAGAGCAGATTTTAATGAAAGCTCCAGGAAAATTAAAATATGCTAAAATGATGGAGGAATTGGCACCTGACATTATGTTTATGCCGATTTTCAAAGAAAAAGATGAGTTTTCAGAACAATTAGAGAAAATGAATGTGAACTTTATTGGTTCCGAGTTAGTGTTCAAGACAGAAGACTCACCACTTGTGCAGGATGCATATTTGGAACTTCAACATAAGAAGGGACGACTTTTGTGGGTGAATTCCCTTCTGTATTCGTATGAGGCACAATTAAGTGCCGGTCACTCAGATGATATTGCGGTAGCAGGCGACCCTGATTATGGCTGGGGATGGCTGATTGATAAGGGGTTTGATATTATTCAGACGGACTGGGTAATGCCGCTACGCTGCTATATATCAAACAAAAAATAAAGGAGGAGAAAAAAATATGAAAGGTAAAAGAGTATTGGCCCTGTTATTATCCGTTTGTATGGTAGCAGGAACAGCAGTAGGTTGTGGAAAAGGTTCTGATGACAAGGACAAATCAGGAAAAAGTAATGTATCAGCAGAAGTGCCTGACTACATGAACATGGACAGCCAGCTTCCAATTGTAAAGGAAGGAACAGACATCACATTAGAGGTAATGATTGTAAATGGTCCATTGTATTCGAACTTAGACAGCATTAAAGATGTATATTTCACAAGTGCTTACGAAGAAAAGACTGGTGTAAAGATTGAATGGACAGAAGTATCTTCCGATGCATTCGAAGATCAGTTGGCATTGCGTTTAACAACAGGAGATTTACCAGACGTCATCTTAAAAGGCGGAGTATCAAACTCATCACAGTTAAAATATGGTGATCAAGGATATTTCTTAAATCTCATGGAAAACAATTTGTTAGAAACTTATGCACCTAACTACTGGGCATTGGCCGAAAAATATCCAGAAATCTTATCTGCATCCATGATGCCGGACGGATCTGTATATTCACTCGGTATGGTGAAAAACTCAACAGGTTCTACACTTGCAAGTAAGCTTTTCTTCAATCAGGAATGGCTGAGCAAACTTGGTCTTAGCGTGCCAACTACAGCAGATGAGTTTTACAATGTGCTGAATCAATCCAAGAACAATGACCCAAATGGAAACGGCAGAGCAGATGAAATTGGTCTTTACGTCAAACCAGACCACTTACAATACGTAACATTTGGTATGTTTGGAATTGGTAACCGTGGTAGAAACAACAGCTACATTGACTGGGATGAAGAAAACGAATGCGTACGTTACTTTGCAGCAACAGATGGTTTCCGTGACTGGGTCGAATGGGCAAGCAAATTATACAAAGAAGGTTTGCTTAACAAAGAATACTTTGACTTCACAGAAAGTAACTTAGGTAACTACATTAACAACAATGTTTGTGGTACATTCGCTTACACAAACTTGTCTATGATTGGAGGAGAAACACAGCAGAAATTTACATATCTGGATGGAACAATGACAGGTCCTAACGGAGATAACGATTATTATGGTGTGAACAGTATCGGTTCTACCGGTTCTTACATCATTACAACATCTTGTGAATATCCGGAAGTAGCACTTCGCTGGGCAGACTACTTCTTCTGTGATGAAGGTTCTTTATTCTTCTACTATGGAGATGAAGGCGTAACTTACGATGCATTAGATGACGGTACATATAAATTTAATGACACAGTTTTAGCAGATTATTATTCAGGAGCAGATTCTTATGATGGATGTGCAACACGTGTCAGCCTTTACGGTTATGGTAACACACCAACTATGACAAAAGTACCATTTAACAGTGCAGATGATAACAAAGGTGTTGCATTAGAAGCAGCAAATGCTTTGATTGAAGACTGTGCAATTGCATGGCCAATGTTCACATTTACTTCTCAAGAACAGAGAATTATCGAAGATAACAAGAACGACCTTGATTCATATGTTGCTTCTATGAGAGATGCATGGATCATGGGCACACAGCCTTTGGATGATGATTCATGGAATCAATTCTTAGATACCATTGAAAACATGGGTGTTCAAGATGTATTAGAGGTATATGAAGCTGCTTTGGAAAGAGCTTATGAAAATGGCTTTGAAGAAGGATATCATACTTTGAATGAATTTGAATAAGGAGGAACGCTATGAAAAAGGAGAAAGCTTCTTTGGCAGTAAGAACAAAGAATTGGCTTCGTAACGAAGCGTATCTTTGGAAACGTTCTCTCGGAAAATACCATCAGCTGTATTTTCTTCTGATACCGGTAATCTTGAACTTTGTGATTTTCCACTATGTTCCGATGGGCGGTATTCAGATTGCTTTTAAAGACTTTAAGATATCAGAAGGTGTCTTGGGAAGTGAGTGGATCGGTTGGGATCATTTTGAACGCTTTTTTGGCGCGTACAATTTCTGGACTATCTTGGGCAATACGTTAATTATTAGTTTGCTCAGTTTGGCTTTTTCATTCCCACTCAGCATTTGTCTGGCATTGGTATTGAATGAAATTCAGAATAAAAAATTAAACAGTACTCTTCAGACGGTGTTCTTTGTGCCACACTTCATATCTACGGTAGTAGTTGTAGGTATGTTACAGGCGTTTCTATCACCAGAGACAGGTATTGTTAACGTCCTGCTTATGAAATTGGGAGTAATTCAGGAAGGAATTTACTTTACCAGATTGGAAGAGTATTTCCGTCCAATGTACATCATCTCAGGTTTATGGCAGAACATGGGATGGAATGCAGCAATTTACTTATCTGCTTTGACTGCAATCGATCCGGAACTTTATGACGCGGCATCCGTAGATGGTGCTAACAAATGGCAGCAGTTAACACGTATTACATTGCCTTGTATATGGCCAACGATTGTCATTCAGTTGATTCTGAAATGTGGACATATCATGAGCGTAGGTTATGAAAAAGTATTGCTTATGCAGACCTCAACAAATGAAAGCGTATCGCAGATTATATCTACGTTCGTTTATGAAAAAGGTATTGTATCACAACAATACGACTACGCAACAGCCATAGGTTTGTTTAACTCCGTAATCAATCTGATTGTGCTTCTGATTGTAAACCGTATTGCGAAGAAGCGCAGCGATGTCAGCCTGTGGTAAGGAGGGGATGTTCATGAAAAGAAGAAGAAAAAAGTTTAACAGCAATACGGTGTATACCATCATCGTATACACCGTTGCGATTGTGGCAGCTTTGGCATGGCTCTATCCGCTGGTTTATGTAGTCAGTGCTTCATTCAGCAGCCCGGAAGAATTATTGTCAGGAAATGTAGTTCTTTTTCCAAAAGGATTCACCTTGGAAGCTTACAAATATGTTTTCAAGAACAAAGATATTATGACAGGTTATCGAAATACGATTTTCTATTCGGTTGTCGGTACTCTGTACAATATGATTCTGACTGTATTTGCAGCGTATCCATTGTCAAAAAAGGATATGAAGGGTCAGACGTTCCTTACTATGATGATTACTTTCACTATGTTCTTCGGAGGCGGTATGATTCCGGTTTACTTGAACTTGAATAGTTTGGGATTATTGAATACACCATGGGTAATGTTTATTCCGTCAGCAATTAGTGCTACGAACTTCATTATCATGCGAAATTATTTCACACATTCCATTTCGGCAGAACTATTGGAAGCGGCTCATATGGAAGGCGCAACTCAGCTGCAGACTTTGCGCAAGATTGTATTGCCATTGTCAACACCAATTCTAGGTGTCATCACCATTTACTATATGGCGGGACACTGGAACGCATATTTCAGCGCGTTGATTTACTTGTCAGATGATAATTTGATGCCATTGCAGATTTTCTTGCGAAGAATCTTAATCTTGGGTGGTATGGAAGGTATGTCGACTGGAAGCAGTATGACGGACTCGCTGATTTATGAAAGTTTGAAATATGCAATTATTGTGGTTTCTACATTACCTATGTTAATTGCTTACTTGTTAGTGCAGAAGTCATTCAAGAAAGGTATTATGATGGGATCCCTGAAGGGATAAGGAGGAGCTATGAAGAAATTTTTAAGTTTGCTGCTTGTGTGTGCGATGTTAGGTCTGACCGCATGCGGCAGTGGAAATGATGATGCAGAACCGAACACAGATGAACAAGTGGGAAATGGTTCTGAGGACGAAAACGCTTCCAAAGAAATAGATTGGAGCAAATATGAAAATCAAGCAAATGTTCTGTGCTACAACATCTTTTATCAGGATGTGGCAGACAGAAGCGATGAAATTCAGGATTTAATTCTGAAAAAAGATCCAGATGTGCTGTTATTACAGGAAGTCAGTGTAGACTGGATTCCATATTTACAAAGCTTTATGCAGGAAAATGGATATAGTTACTATGGTTATGGTCGTTACGGCGGAGAACTCTCTGGTTCTGATTTACAGAGTGGAGACCAGTTCACACCAGTGCTCTGGAAAACAGACAAATATGACCTGAAAGACAGTGGACATTTCTGGTTGTCTTCTACACCGGAAACTTATTCCGCAGCATGGTTGGACGGAACAGTTAGTAAGTACCCAAGATGCGTGAACTGGGTCATTCTCCAGGATAAAGAAACTGGTGGAGAATTTATGGCTGTCTGTGTACATACAGACCCAGAAAGCGAACAGGTAAGAACCAATTCCAGCAATTTAATTGTGGAAATGGTAAATGAAATTCGCGGTGACAGACCGGCAATCCTCGCTGGTGACTGGAACATGCAGCTCACAGATGAGGCTTATCTTGCTGTGGCAGAAAATGGTTATCCGGATGTACGTATGTTTGCAGAAGATACTACTTATGGTGGTTCGTTCAATGCATGGGGAGAACGTGCAGATGATAACTTCGCATTTGGCGATCATATTTTCGTATCTGATGGTGTGGCAGTAAAGAAATTTGAAGTAGTGGATGATTATTATGATGGAGTACATATCTCAGATCACAATCCACTTTTCACGGAGTTATATTTCTAATCAATAAAGGGAAAGGAGGACCTTTATGAGTAACAAGGAAACGAAAACGGCAAAAGCTGTGGAAGTTGTGCAAGAACAGGGCGATAAGAAGAAAAAGAGTAAATGGCTCTTAATCTTATTATTGCTACTCCTTCTCATCTGCATTGGGATAGGATTTTGCGCAAAATCAACTGTATCAGCAGGGGAGCTGGAACGCCGTTTGAAAGCAGACGGTACAGATACCATCGAGTTAAATGGTGATGTAAAAGTCAAAGAAGAGTTAGTAGTCAGCGGTGAAAAAACACTGACTGGTAATGGTCGTATTATTCTTGCCAGCGAACTGGACGGCGAATGGCCGGAAGGAAAAGGCAAGACGAATTCATGGGGAATGGGTTGTACTACATTAGAAGCAGAAGATACCAGCGGTATGACAGCGCTTCTGACAGTAAGTGATGGTGCAACATTAACTGTGAAAGGCTCTACAAAAGTAGATGCAGGTAAAAAAGCGAATGCAATCCACGTAGAAAACGGTGGAGAGCTGGTTGTGGATGGAAAAGCAGCCGTAAAAAATGGTCGTTATGCAAATATCGTGGTAAACGAAAAAGCGACTGCAGAGATTGCAGGTGGTAAAGTACAGGACGCACAGGCCTATGGCATTATCAATAACGGTACATTAGAAATCAGCGGCGGAACACTTTCTGG
Source organism: Tyzzerella sp. (assembly GCA_017472665.1). Classification (GTDB taxonomy): domain Bacteria; phylum Bacillota; class Clostridia; order Lachnospirales; family Lachnospiraceae; genus Faecalimonas. The sequence continues at coordinate 10,088 of JAFUOS010000020.1, forward strand.
TGCAGAAACAGGAGCAGTTGTTTATACAACAGGAACTGCGACACAAAGCGGTGGAACAATCGAAAAAGCAGGCGTTCACAACGTATATGTAGCAGAAGGCGAATTCACCATGACAGGTGGTAAAAATGACAGTGCATCGAAAGATGGTGTGCTCGTACAAGATGGAGCAAAAGCTGAAATCGAAGACGGCGACATTACAAACTGTGTGCACGGTTTATGTAACAGCGGTGAGATGACAGCAGGTGCCATTACATTGGAAGAATGCGGTATTATGAACTATAAGACTGGTGTTTTGACATTGAACAAAACAACAGTAGATACAGCAGCAGTATACTGTCTGTCAAACAATGGCGGAAAAGTAACAGCAAACAAATTCACAGCTAAGAAATGTGATACTTGTGCAGTATACAACTTCTCAGGTGATATGGAACTGACAGACCTGACTATTTCAGGTAGCCGTGATGGAAATATCGCAAACGGTGGCGGTAACATGACCGTAAATGGTGCTATGTTAGAAAATTGCCGTGACAAATCAATCGTAATAGCAAATGGTAAAGCAGTATTTAATGATGTAACTTTAGCAGGAACATCAAGAGAAAAATACGGCGTATATGTATACGGCGGCGAACTTTACATGACAAACGGTACTCTTTATGATATTAGTTCAACAGCATTTAAAGTAGATACCGGCGGATATGTGGAAGCAAAAGATATCTCTATGAAAGACATTGCGCAAATCGGTTTCCGTGCAGATGGCGGAAAGATTGTTGCTGAAAATGTCACAATGGAAAACTTAGGAAGCCATGCTATTTATAACTTGGAAGGTGATATTACAATCACAAAAGCAACGATTGACGGCGTAGAGAAGAACATGCTTCAACAAAAAGGCGGCACAACAGTGCTGAACGAGTTGGATGTTGATAAAATCGGCAACCATGGCGCATACATCGATCTTGGTAAGGTGACTATTACAGATAGTACTATCAAGAACATGCAAGGAAATGGTATCTATCTGGTTGCAGGAGACAATGAAGCAACTCTGAAAAACGTAGTACTCGATGGAGTTCAAAAACAGGGTGTAAACAACGCATCCAAGTTAACAATCGACGGTTTGACAGTCCGCAATGCGGTACAAAACGGTATCTTTAATAAAGAAACCGGAACGATTACAGCGGAAAAAGTGGTTATTTCTGATGTGAGCGAACATGGTATCAATAACTACAACACAATGACGCTGAAAGATGCTGAGATCAGCAATACAGGTAAAGGTTCGAATGGTCTCCAAAATAAAGGAACCCTTACAATCGAAGAAGTATCTGTAAAAAATAGCAAGAACCATGGTGTTTACAACACAGGAACAATCAAAGGTTCTGCATTAGAAATCAAAAATGTAGCACAAAACGGTGTTTACAATAATGATGGTACATTCAACGTAACAGAAGTTACTGTAAATGGTGCCGGCGAACATGGTCTTAACAATGGTGCCAGCATGACAGTTGCAGATGTAACTGTAAAAGACACTGGAAAAGGTAAGAACAGTGTTCAAAACTCAGGAACATTAAGTATTTCAAAAGCAACTTTAACAGGTTCTAAGAACCACGGTATTTACAATACAGGAACTATTTCCGGTAAAGACGTAACAGTTGAAGATGCAGCTGCAAATGGTGTTTACAATGCAAAAGGAAAAATCGATGCAATTGACGGACTTGTGGTGAACAAGGCTGGAAGTCATGGTATTAACAATGATGCTGCAATGACAGTTTCTAACGTGACTGTAAAAAATACAGGAGCTGAAAAGAACAGCATCCAGAACGCAGGTACTTTGACTGTAACAACTGCAACATTAACAGGTTCTAAGAATCACGGTGTTTACAACACAGGAACGATTTCAGGCAAAGATGTAACTGTAAAAGATGCAGCTAAAAATGGTATCTACAATGCGAAGGGGACAGTTACTGTAGCAGGCTTGACTGTTGATGGCGTTGGTGAACATGGTATTAACAACGATGCAACGGTTAAGGTATCAGACGTAGCTATTTCAAATACCGGAAAAGATAAGAATGGTATTCAAAATGCAGGTACAGCAACAGTTACAACTGCAACAATTAAAAATTCTAAGAACCATGGAATTTACAATACTGGTAAACTTTCAGGTAAGAATATTACAGTAGAAGGCCCAGCAGGTAACGGGGTATATAACAATGAAGGAACTGTGGATGCAATTGCTGGTTTAACAGTGAAAAAATCAGGCGACCAAGGTGTTAACAATAAAGGTACATTTGTAGCTTCTAACGTAGAAATCAATGGAACTGCAAAGAATGGTATCTATAACAACAATGGTTCAGCTACAGTAAATGGATTAACAATCAGCAACACAGGAGAACATGGTGTAAGTAATGAAGGTACTATGACAGCTTCAAGTATTGACATCCGTGATACTGGCGCAGGCAAGAATGGTATCCAAAATAAAGGAACATTAACAACAAATGGTGTTGCTATTGATAGCTCTAAAAACCATGGTTTCTACAATGCTGGTACAGTAACAGCAAAAGGTAATGTGGAAATTACAAACTCAGAAGTTAATGCCGTTTACAACTATCAAGGTGAATTTAAAGCTGAAAAAGTTGTAGCTGATGTTACTGGAGAACATGGTATTAACAATGCGGCTGCATTGGAAATTGAAACAGTGACAGTAACAAACGCTGGACAAAACAGTATCCAAAACAGTGGCGATATGACTGTTAGCGGAAGCGCAGTTCTTAATGATTCTGGAAAACATGGTATCTACAATGGAGATACATTCTATGGCGAAAACATTAGCATCACTAACGCTGGCGACTTAGCTCTCAGCAATGGCGGCGAAATGGAAGTTCATGGATTAGAAACAGCTGGAACAGCTCACAAGGCAATCTACAATAATGGATATGCTGAACTTTACACAGCGACAATCGATGGAACAAGCGTAGCTAACTCAGGCGCTGAATACTTGATTGATAACAATGGCGGTGTGTTAGATCTTACAGATGCAACAATTAAAAACGCAAAAGGTACAGCGCTTCACAATCGTGGAAAAGCAGCGACGAGTGTAACGAATGTAGTTATTAATACAGCTGGAAACTACGGTACATTTGTAGAAAGTGGTTCAAGCTTATCTGGTGATGGTTTAGAAATCAACAACATTACAAAAGGCATCAGCGGAGCTGAAGGAATGCCAATTAAGAATGCTGGTAAGATTACAATGTTAGATCATGTAACAATTGGCGCAGATGATCCTGAAGTAACAGGAAGTGCTGCTGAAGTAAATACAACATTAGGAAACATTGTAAACAATGCAATTGTAAACGATGCAACAACAGCAAGCTACTCAGGTTATGACTTGGTAGTTAATAATGCAACAGCAGGTTGTGCAATTTACAACAAAGGTATTGTATATGTAACAGACTTTGCAGCTGACAAACCAAAAGATGGTATTGTATCTCGTTACGATGGTTGGGCTACATTGTCAGGAAATATTGTTTTGACAAATACAAGCAGAAACCCAATGGTTACATATGGGCCGGAAGGAAAATCTTACGCAAATGGTATTGAGTTAACTTCTGATTCAACAATGACAATTGATGGAGCAGCTAGCCATGCGATTAACAACAAGGGTTCATTCCTTGCAGCAGCAGACACGGACATTAAAGTGAAGAATATTACTGGTACTAATGTAAATGGTATTAACAACCAGTCTGGCGGAACCATGGAATTGGGCAATGTTAGTATTGACAATATGCATGTGGATATAACAGTAAATAGTAGTACTAATAAGATTAACACAAACTCAGGAACAGCCCTTATGGTTGGAGCACCATTAACTTTAAATGGAAAACTTGAAATTTCAAACATTTATACAAAACCTGCAAATGGCGCAACTGACAATACAAATGGCGGTGGTGTAGTTGTAAAAAATAGCGGAAGTATAAATGGAACAGGAAGCATTGTTGTTAACGGAAATGGTGCTGATGGAAATTACATGGGACTTCAACAAGGTATCTTCTCAAGTGGACGCCCTATTAACATAACAGGAAATGTCTCAGTTAACAACACAAATCAGCAAGGTTTATACATTGCTGATGGTGCAAGCTTAAAAGCTGCAGATATTACAGTAGATACAACAGCGCAAAATGGTATCTATGTAAGAAAAGATAACAGTTCAGTGATTGCATCAGGCAAGGTAACAGTTAAAAATGCTGCTTCTGGAAAGCAAGGTATTAATATTGCTGATGGAACTAGCAAATTAGAAGCGAAGAATGTGGAAGTGACAACAGTTGGCGGAAATGGAATTGTGGTTGGCGCTGCTGATTATACAAAGGGTTCTTTGACCGTTACAGAAACGATTAAAGTTACTTCTCCAACAAAAGGAAGAGGTATTAACAACTACGGTACAGTAAAGGTTGGAAATATCGAAATCAGTGGCATAACTGGTTATGCAGGTATTGAAAATAATAATAAGATAGAAGCTACGGGAAATGTAACAATTCAAAATGTTACAGGTGGACCGGGTATTCGTAATAAAGGTACTATGACTGTAAATGGTACTACAACAATCCAGAACATTTCTGGTGCTAGTGCAAATGGTATCCAACAAGATGGTGGAAAGACATTGAATTTGAATAACTTAACGATTTCAAATGTATCATCGACTACAGCTGGCTCAAATTACGGAAATGGTATTTATACAAAAGGAACAATCAACTTAAGTGGTACGGCTAACATTTCAAATATCAAGCATGAAACTGCTACATTAGATACAGAAGGTTGTGGTATTGTAAATGCCGAAGCTGGAAGAACTATCCAAGGTGCAGGAAGCATTATTATTAGTGATGTACAAAGAGTTGGTATTAACAACCTTGGTACAATCAAGGTGACAAGTGTATCTGTAACAAAAGCTGGAACAGAAGGTATCCTTAATACAGGTACTATTGGTGGTGAAGGTACAGGTACTGTAACGGTAGATATGCAGAATACAGGAACATATGGTATCCACAATAATGCAGGAACTATCAAGGTGGCAGGTGTAACCGTTCAAAATACAAATGACGTTGGTATTTTCATGGAAAATGAGGCTGTTTTAGAAGCAACCACAGTAAATGTAAATAAAACGAGCGGTCAGGCAATTCAGTTGAATTACAAAAATAAACTTACTGTTGACACAATGACCATAACGGAATCGGCTAAAAATGGATTACGTTTGTATAATAACAACAGCGACGTAGCGACATACCCAACTGTAACAGTTGGAACATTAATTACAAGAGATTGTACAGAGTATGGTCTTGCTGCATCAAAGAGTATTACAACTGATTATTTAAATGTAACATTACTTCAATATTACAACTGTGGTTCAGCAAAAGAAGGAAAAATAGTACATGATAATGCCCAAACTTGTGTTGGAACACTTGAGGCACTACCACAATAATAAGGAGGGGAAATAAATGAAAAAATCAGCAAAAGTAATTTTAGTTTCAGCATTGCTTCTGATCGGAATTATTTCCTTTCAGTTAATAGCAGGAGCACAAGATTATCCTTTTGAAAATTTATTTGAAAGAGGATTCGCAGGTTACACCTCAGATGAAAAAGAGGTTAAGACAAGCGATTATGTTTCCTCAAAACATATCGAAGTAGCAGCAGGCGAAACAGTGTGGTTTGGTCCATGTGACACAACACAGTATTTCCAAATGGTAGGTTTTGACGCAAATGGAGATGCTACTACCGATAAAATCAGAGGAAAAGAATTGGAAGTAGCAGATACTTTCAATAACGACATGGTAATTTACAAATATACAGTACCGGAAGGTGTGGCGAAGCTCTGCTTCTCTGCACCAGGTTCGGTAGCAGATGTATATGCTGTAGCGAAAACAGAAATAAGCTGCCTTAACTGGGATGCTTATTGGACCTTGAAGGGCGTTTCTACAGAAGAGTATGTAGGACAAAGCAGCTTCTACAAAGTGGCTGAAGGTGACAAAGTATACTTCGGTGTAATCACAGAAGAAGATGCGTTGGATGGTATTGCATATGATGAATCAGCAAATAAGATTGGTGTAATTAATTCAGCTGATGTAAGATTGGTAGAATCATTTGGCGGAGCATATGGAATTTACTGTTATACAGTAAACGATTCTAATGTGAAGTATGTTCAAGTTCCATATGATACAGATTATGAACAATATTACACATACATGCAGAAGACTGCTGACGATACTACTTCAGAAGAAGATATTGTTGATGCATTTATTACGGCATATGGTATCCAAAGACCAGTATCTTCTACGGTAGAAGCATTGTCAGGTAAGAGTGCATTGTTCGTAGGTGACTCAATCACATATGGAGCAAGAGACCGTGCTAAGATTTACAAATACGGAAGCTGGGCAGGACGTATTGGATACTTCTGTAACATGGATGTATTAAATAATGGTGTATCTGGTGCATGTATCACTACAGCACGCGTGGAATCACACAGTGCACAACACTACATCTACAATAACTTAGTTGCAGCAAAAGATCAGAAATTTGATTATGTAATTATGCATGGATTATTCAATGACGCTAGTATTCCAGTAGAACTTGGAACAGTACAAGGAGCAGCTAACTTTGATCCAAGCAAAGCAGATGTAACCAAGTTTGCAAGTGCATTAGAATTATTATTCTACACAGCTAAGACACAACACCCTGAAGCAACATTAGGATACATTGTAAACTTCGAAACAGAACGTGCAGTAGACCAAGCTCCATACGCAGAAGTTGCAATTCAAATTTGTAAAGATTGGGGTATTGAATACCTTGACTTATATCACAATAATACAGTGGATATCGAATTTGACGATGGTTTACATCCAAGTTCAAAAGGATACGATGATATCTACAGAATCGTAGCAAATTGGATGGCAGGTCTTGGTTCAGAAGACAATGATAGTGCTGAAAGTACAGCTAAAGTGATGAGCTACAATGTATTCTGGAATACTAATAACACTGAAACAGGAATTGAGGATAGAACTGCAAAAGTTGCTGGAGTAATTTCAAATGCAAATGCAGATATCCTTATGTTACAGGAAGTAAGCTCAGGTGTTAATGGATGGGCAAATCTGTTGAAAAATTATGCACCTCAAATGGGATATTCATATTATGGATATACGCATAAAGCAGATTTGGATCTTAATGCAGCAGCGCAATCTCAGACAGGCAATGAAGGAGAATTAACTCCTATCCTTTGGAAGACAGAAAAATACGACCTGGTTGACAGCGGTCATTTCTGGGCATCTTCAACCCCGGATGTGCCTGGCTCTGAAAGCTGGACAGCATATGGCAAGTATCCTCGTTGCATCAACTGGGTAGTATTAAAAGATAAGCAAACAAAGGAACAAATTTTGGTAGTAAGTTATCATGCAATTCCAGACAAAGAAGACGCTCCTGTTACAAATGAGGAAGGACGTAATAAGACTGCTGAGTTAATTGTAGAAAAAGTTTCAGAAATCAGTGAAAAATATGATAACCTTGCAATCGTCATGGGTGGTGACTGGAACATGCAGCGTTCGCATACAGCATATGCAACCATAAGTGGTAACGGTTATGTTGATGCACAGAAGCAGGCAGCAGATACTACAACACAAGGTTCTTACAATGCTTGGAACAGAGAACCAAGTAAATTTGGTTTTGGAGATTACTTATTCATGAATAGTGATGTAACAGCAACTAAATACGAAGTAGTAAACGATTACGATTCAGACGCAGCAAAATATCTCTCAGACCATAGCCCAATTGTGGCAGAAATTAAATACTAAAATTATTTCCGCCATGGCATTCATTGCCATGGCGGTGTGATTCCGCTTTATTTGAATTTGAATAGCCCGGGATCTTTAAAAAGATAAGGGAGGAGTAAAAAGAGATGTTAAGCGATTATAAAAATAAAGTCAACCTAATGTGTTACAACATCTTCTATAAAGACGTAGCGGAAAGAAGCGACAAGATTCAGGATCTAATTTTGAAAAATGATCCTGATGTACTGCTTTTGCAGGAGGTCAGTGTCGACTGGATTCCATATTTACAAAATTTCATGGAAGAAAATGGGTATAGCTATTATGGCTATGGCCGCCATGGAGGAGAAATGAGTGCCTCTGAGTTTCACATCAAAGAGCAATTCACACCAATTTTATGGAAAACAGCAAAATATGACCTGAAAGACAGCGGACATTTTTGGCTGTCTTCGACTCCGGAAGTTTACTCAGCAGACTGGGCAGATGGAACTGTCAGCAAGTTTCCGAGATGTGTCAACTGGGTAATTCTCCATGATAAGGAAACAGGTGGCGAATTTATGGCATTATGTATCCATACTGATCCGGAAAGTGGGGAAGTAAGAACAAAATCAAGCCATTTGACAGTAGAAATGGTAGACAAAATCCGTGGTGAACTGCCGATGGCGATGGGCGGAGACTGGAACATGCTTCTGGAAGATGACGCTTATCATGCGGTAATCGAGGGCGGTTATCAGGACGTGCGCTTCACGGCAGAAAGAGCGATGCAAGGCGGCTCGTTTAATGCGTGGGGAAAACGTACAGAAGAAAATTACGCATATGGTGACCACATTTTTGTTTCAGATAATGTGGCAGTAGAAAGCTTGAAAGTAGTAAATGATTATTATGACGGAGTACATATTTCGGACCATTGCCCGCTCCGGACAGTGCTGTACTACTAATATATTAGAAGGAAAGGAATTATTGTATTATGAAAAACTGGGTAGTAAGAGAATCTGGTTTTCAAAAGAATTATGTTCGCAAATATGAGTCCATTATGTGTCAGGGAAATGGATATATGGGAGTGCGTGCGGCCACGGAGGAAAAATATGAGAGAAGCGTTCGCTATACGCTGGTGGCTGGTACTTTCGACCAGATGGAGTCGGAAAATACGACAGAACTTCCAAACGCGGCAGATACAACAGCGGTGTTCCTGAAGGCGGATGGAATTCCTCTGGAGTTGACACAGGAAAATGTGAAGGATTATGAACGTAGTCTAAATCTGTATAATGGTTTGCTGCAAAGAAGATTTGTATGGGAGCCACAAAAAGGCCTGCGTTTGGGATTTTATTCGGAGCGTTTTGTTTCCTTAAAAGAACGTCATGTGCTGGGACAAAGAGTAACGATTAAAGTGCTGGAAGGTAATGCTGCGTTAGAACTACAAAGTGGTATCCTTGGTGGAAAACGTTATGGTGATCCACATTTTACTGCGATGCAGGGTTATGCGCAGGATGGAATTATGCAGTATGCAGAGATTACTCATGAAAGCGAAATTACTTTTGTGACCAGTGCTGTGGCAAAAGCTTGGATAAAAAATGGTGACGGTAAAGAAACTGTTATCGAAATGGCAATTCAGCCGGAAAAAGAACAGGTGATGTCTTCTTGCCAGGTGACACTGGAAGAAGGTCAAGAACTGTGTTTAGAAAAATTGTGTAGAGTCGCTACTACCAGAGATAAGGATATTGAGCTGGAAAATGAAAATATCAGTAAATATGGAAGAGATGTCCTCTTGCGATATGAGAAAGAGGAGATGCAGAAACTCTGGGAAAGAGGTTATGAAAAGACTTGGGAAGGTTCCAAGGAAGCCTGGAAGAAACTCTGGGAAGAAAAAGATGTAAAGATTTCCGGGGATGCTGATTATGACCAGCTTGCAGTGAGATTTGCAATCTATCATTTAACAGTGATGGCACCAGTTCATGACAATCGTATGAATATCGGTGCAAAAGGATTGTCTGGCAAGGGATATTTTGGACATACTTTCTGGGATACGGAAATCTATATGTTGCCGTATTTCGTATGGGAAGATCCGAAAAGTGCACGTTCGCTGCTGGAATACCGTTTCCTTTCATTGGATAGCGCAAGAAAAAAAGCGCAGGAAAGTGGATATGAAGGAGCCATGTATCCTTGGGAGGCAGCGTGGATTACAGATGGAGATACCTGTCCGAAACCACATTTTACACAGTATGAACTTCATGTGACGGCGGATGTGGCTTACGGTGTGTATTATTATTATGAAATTACACATGATGTTGATTTTATGCGTAAATGTGGCTGCGAAATCATTTTTGAAACAGCGCAGTTCTGGAAATCCAGACTGGAATATCGTCCGGAGAAGGATATTTATGAAATCTGCAATGTGATTGGCCCAGATGAATTTACACATGAAGCTGATAATAATGCATATACAAATTATTTGACACATTTGAATTTGAAGCTGGCAATTGAGTGGAAAGAACGATTGGAAAAGGAATTTCCAGAAGATTATGCACGTCTGAATCAGAAATTAGACTTGGAGAGCAGGGTATCTGATTGGGTAGACCGGAGAGATAAACTGGTGCTTCCAAAGGCAAATGAAGACAACATTTTGCCACAGGATGACACCTATCTTACTCTGCCGGAAATCGATTTGTCTATTTATAGAAGAGGCGAGAAAAAGCTTCGCGTGGATTATCCATACCCGACTTATACGAGACTGAAAGTATCGAAACAGGCAGACGTAATGAATCTCTTCTTATTACTAGAAGAATTGTTTACGGACGAGGTGAAGAGAGCAAGTCTTGCGTATTATGAACCATATTGTGTTCATGAATCTTCTTTGAGTTTGTGCGCATATTCGATGCTGGCTGCGGACTGTGGAGAAAAAGCAAAAGCTTATGAACTCTTTGTGGGAGCCAGAGATATCGATTTGAGTTTAAAGAAGGATTCTGACCATGGAATTCATGCGGCATCGCTTGGCGGTATCTGGCAGTGCTGTGTATTAGGATTTGCAGGCGTTCGTATGTGCGGTGGAAAACTGCGCATAATACCAAATCTTCCAGATAATTGGGATCAGGTGACTTTCCGTTTGTGGTGGAGAGGAAGCTGGTTAGAAGTGACGGTGACGAAAGACGATGTAGATGTGAAGGTGCTTCAGGGACCAAAACATGTAGAAATCATAACAAAATAGAGTAATGAGATTTGAACGGGGCTGTGTAGCTCCGTTCTTTTTTGTTGCAAAAATATCTTAAAATCATATAAAGTCACATTTAGTCAATAAAATAGGAACACTGTGCAATAGATTTTATGATTTTTTATTGTAAAATAAGATGTGCAAAAAGGAAAAAATGGCTTAAAACAGGGAAAAACTTATAAACAATCATAAAAATAAGAAAAAATGGTTAACTGGAATCTTGCAAAAAATCTACACAAAATTTATCAAAAAGTTACCTAATTGTTAAAGAAAGGAATTATGATGTTATGAAAGGCTGGGTAGTAAAAGAATCTGGTTTTCAAAAGAATTATGTTCGCAAATATGAATCTATTATGTGTCAAGGCAATGGATATATGGGAGTACGTGCAGCTACGGATGAGAACTACGAGAAAAATATCCGTTGTACTTGGGTGGCAGGCACTTTTGATAAAACGGAAGGCAAAAACACGAACGAACTTCCAAATGCAGCAGATACGACAGCAGTCTTTCTGACAGCTGATGGGATTCCGTTAAATTTAACACAGGAGAATGTGAAGGACTACAAACGTAGTTTATTATTGTATAATGGTTTATTGGAGAGAAGTTTCACATGGAAACCACGAAAAGGGTTGTGTCTGGCGTTTCGCTCAGAACGTTTTGTTTCACTGCAAGAACGTCATGTACTAGGTCAAAGGGTATTGATTAGAGTGTTGGAAGGCAGTGCAACACTGGAACTGCAAAGCGGCATTCTCGGAGGCGAGCGTTGTGGTAATTCGCATTTTACTGCGATGCAGGGGTATGTGCAGGATGGAATTATGCAATATGCAGAAACAACCTATGAAAGCAAAATTACTTTTGTAACCAGTGCAGTAGTAAAAACATGGATAAAAGACAGTAATGGCAAAGAAAACGCTGTAGAAATGGCAATTCATGCAGAGAAAGAACGGGTGATGTCTTCCTGTCGGGTGGTGTTGCAACAAGGTCAAGAATTGTGTCTGGAAAAAATATGCAGAATTGTGACTACCAGAGATGAAGATGTGGAACTGGCAGATGAAGATAGCAGCAAACCAGGAAGAGATTTCCTCTTATGCCGTGAAAAAGCAGAAATGAAAAAACTTTGCGAAAGAGGTTATAGAAAGATCTGGGAAAGATCGCAAAAATGCTGGAAACAGTTGTGGCAGAAACGAGATGTTGAGATCTCGGGAAAAGTTGAGTATGACCAGCTTGCGGTAAGATTTGCAATCTATCACTTGACTATAATGACTCCACACGAAAAGAATGTTTGGACACAGGATGCCCCATTTTTTTCTCTTCCAGAAATAGATTTGAATATTTACAGGAGTGAGGAGAAGCTGAGAGCGTATCAGCTCTTTGTTGAATCCAGAGATACTGATTTGTGCCTGCGAAATAATTCTGATTATGGAGTTCATACTACCTCTCTTGGAGTTATCTGGCAGAGCTGCGTATTGGGATTTGCAGGAGTTCGCATATGCAATGAAAAACTGTACATCACACCAAACCTTCCAGATAACTGGGAACGGGTAACCTTCCGTTTATGGTGGAGAGAAAGTCAGTTGAAAGTGACGGTGACCAAGGATAACGTAGATGTTAAGGTGCTGAAAGGACCTAAGGATATAGAGGTAATAACGGAATGAAGTATATTCAGATAAAAGGATCTGAACTTGTAGTTGCGTCAGAAACATATTGATTAAAATAAATTGTAATCCCCCTCTTTTTATGCTAAACTAAACATAGTCTCTTGCTAAAATTTAACAAGAATTAGGTAGGATAAAAAGAGAAAGGACATGAGAGTTATGAGTAATAACGAACAAAAAACTGGTGGCTGGCGCACCAACAAATGGATTAGAGCCGCAATCCCTGCATTGCTTTTACACTGCAGTATCGGTACCGTATATTGCTGGTCCATTTTCAGCCAGGAAATTGCTGATTACATCGGATTCTCCAAAGGAGCAACCGAATGGGCATTCAGCTTCGCGATTTTCTTCTTAGGAATGTCAGCAGCATTTTTAGGAAATGTCGTAGAAAAAGATATTCACAAATCTTCATTAATCGCAGCAATCTGCTTTGCGGTAGGTATGGCTGGTACAGGCGGATTCATTTATTATGGTGGTTTACATAAGGGAAGCATGCTTGCGCTGATTGGTATTTATGTATGTTACGGCTTGATTATGGGTATCGGTCTTGGTACAGGTTATCTTTCTCCAGTTAAGACATTGATGCTTTGGTTCGCAGACAGAAAAGGTCTTGCAACAGGTCTTGCAGTAGCAGGATTTGGTGCAGCAAAAGCGATTGCAAGCCCAATTATGCAGTCAATGCTTGAAGGACTTGGAGAAGGCGGCATTTACAAAATGTTCCTTATTCTTGCAGTTGTTTATTTTGTGATGATGTTCGTAGGACATTTATTATTGAAGAAACCAGATGATTGGCACGAACCACAATCAAAAGAAAAAGGACAAGGCATCTTAGATGTCATCAAGACAAAACCAATTATGAACTATGTTGGTATTTGGCTGATGTTCTATATTAATATCACATGTGGTCTTGCACTTATTTCACAGGAAAAGATGATTGTGAAATGCATCGGTTTGGCAAGTTTCGTAGGTGTTATCTCAACAGTTTCAGCTATCTTTAATGCGGGTGGTCGTTTGGGACTTTCTGCATTAGCAGATAAGATGAAAGACAGAAATACCATTTACAAGATTATTTTTGTTTGTTCCATCGTATTTACAGGACTTGTAATCTTAACAAATGGTATTAAGAATGGCGATGGAAATACAGCATTAGTGATCCTTGTTCTTGCATTGATTATGGTGGTGAACGCAGGATACGGCGGTGGATTCTCGAATGTGCCGACATTGCTTTCTGACCAATATGGAATGGGAAGTATCAGTGCACTTCACGGCATTACATTGTCTGCTTGGGGATTTGCAGGTCTTACAGGAAATCAGATGGCAAACTGGATTGTAAATCATTTCGGAGAATGGAACGAAGTTCACGGAGTTATGGTAAATCCAGTGGGTTACCAGACAGTGCTTTATGTAACGATTGTGCTTTATGTTGTTGCACTTATTTTAAGTATGGTATTTGTAAGACCATCGGATAAAGCGTTAGAAGCAAAAAAAGCGAAATAAAAAAGGATAGCCGAGTTTGGAAAGTTTTTCACTTTTCGGACTCGGTTTTTAAATATATTTGGTTATTTTGGAGATAAATAACTGTTGATACATGGAGTTTTTTCATGTATAATATTCAAGATAGGTCGATTAGGGCTTATCGTACATTACAGATTATAAAATAGGAGGAAAATAGATATGTCACAAAGAAAAGACATTCATAAAGTACTGATTATTGGTTCAGGTCCTATTATTATTGGACAGGCATGTGAATTTGACTATTCAGGTACACAAGCATGTAAAGCTCTTAGAAACTTAGGTTATGAAATTGTGTTAGTAAACTCAAATCCTGCCACTATTATGACAGACCCTGAGATTGCTGACGTTACTTATATTGAGCCACTTAACGTGGACCGCATTGAGCAAATCATTGCAAAAGAAAGACCAGATGCATTACTTCCAAATTTAGGGGGACAGTCCGGTCTTAATTTATGCTCAGAATTAGCTGAAGCAGGCGTTCTGGAAAAATACAATGTAGAGGTTATCGGTGTTCAGGTAGATGCGATCGAACGTGGTGAAGACCGTATCGAATTCAAGCATACAATGGAAAGCCTCGGAATCGAGATGGCAAGAAGTGAAGTTGCTTACTCAGTTGAAGAAGCTCTTGCAATCGCAGATAAATTAGGATATCCAGTCGTACTTCGTCCAGCTTACACCATGGGTGGAGCAGGCGGCGGCCTTGTATATAATGTAGAAGAATTAAAGACAGTATGTGCGCGTGGGCTTCAAGCCAGCTTAGTAGGACAAGTATTAGTAGAAGAATCTATCTTGGGATGGGAAGAATTAGAGTTAGAAGTTGTACGTGATGCAGAAGGTAACATGATTACCGTATGCTTCATCGAAAACATTGACCCACTTGGTGTTCACACAGGTGATTCATTCTGTTCCGCACCAATGCTTACCATTTCTGAAGAAGTTCAGAAACGTTTACAGGAAAAAGCTTACAAAATCGTAGATTCTGTTCAAGTAATCGGTGGATGTAACGTGCAATGGGCTCACGATCCAAAGACAGACAGAGATATCATTATTGAAATCAACCCTAGAACATCTCGTTCATCAGCACTTGCTTCCAAAGCAACAGGTTTCCCTATCGCTTTAGTATCTGCAATGCTTGCAACAGGATTGACATTGAAAGATATCCCATGTGGAAAATATGGAACCTTAGACAAATACGTTCCAGACGGAGATTACGTTGTAATCAAATTTGCTCGCTGGGCATTTGAAAAATTCAAAGGCGTAGAAGATAAATTAGGTACTCAGATGCGTGCAGTTGGTGAAGTTATGAGTATTGGTAAGAACTTTAAAGAAGCATTCCAAAAAGCCATTCGAAGCCTTGAAACAGGACGTTACGGCCTTGGACATGCAAAAGACTTTGGTTCAAAATCAAAAGACGAATTGCTTAAGATGTTAATCACACCAACAAGCGAACGTTACTTCGTAATTTACGAAGCACTCCGCAAAGGTGCTACGCCAGATGAAATCTTCGAACTTACAAAAGTAAAACATTACTTCTTGGAACAAATGAAAGAATTGGTGGAAGAGGAAGAAGCTCTTCTTGCAGGCAAAGGTTCACTGCCTTCAGATGAAGCTTTGACACAAGCTAAGAAAGATGGTTTCTCAGATAAATACCTCAGCCAGATCTTAGAAGTGCCAGAAGCAGATATCAGAGAGAAGAGAATCGCACTTGGAGTAGAAGAAGCTTGGGAACCAGTACACGTAAGTGGTACACAGGACAGTGCTTACTACTATTCAACATACAATGCAGCAGACAAAAATCCAATCAAGGAAGACAAACCAAAGGTTATGATTCTTGGCGGCGGTCCTAACAGAATTGGTCAAGGTATCGAATTTGACTACTGTTGTGTACATGCATCTCTTGCATTGAAGAAATTAGGATTTGAAACAATCATTGTAAACTGTAACCCAGAAACAGTTTCAACTGACTACGATACATCTGATAAACTTTACTTCGAACCACTTACATTGGAAGATGTATTAAGCATTTACAAGAAAGAAAAACCAGTTGGGGTTATCGCTCAGTTCGGTGGACAGACACCACTTAACCTGGCAGCAGACCTTGAAAAGAACGGCGTGAAGATTCTCGGAACAGCTCCTGCAGTAATTGACCTTGCAGAAGACAGAGATTTATTCCGTGCAATGATGGATAAATTGGAAATCCCAATGCCAGAATCAGGAATGGCTGTTAACGTAGAAGAAGCACTTGCAATCGCAGACAAAATCGGCTACCCAGTTATGGTTCGTCCTTCATACGTACTTGGCGGACGTGGTATGGAAGTCGTTTACGACGCTGAAAACTTAACAAAATATATGGAAGCAGCTGTTGGTGTTACACCTGACAGACCAATTCTCATCGATAGATTCCTGAATCACGCATTAGAATGTGAAGCTGACGCAATCAGCGATGGAACACATGCATTCGTTCCAGCAGTTATGGAACACATTGAGCTTGCCGGAGTTCACTCAGGAGACTCAGCATGTATCATTCCTTCAAGACACATTTCAGAAGAAAATGTGAAGACAATTAAGGAATACACAAGAAAGATTGCAGAAGAAATGCACGTAAAAGGTCTTATGAACATGCAGTATGCAATCGAAAATGGTAAAGTTTACGTATTAGAAGCAAACCCACGTGCATCTCGTACAGTGCCTCTTGTTTCTAAAGTATGTAACATCAGAATGGTGCCACTTGCAATTGACATTGTAACATCAGAATTAACAGGAAGAAAATCTCCAGTTCCAGAACTGAAAGAACAGGATATTCCTTACTACGGTGTAAAAGAAGCGGTATTCCCATTCAATATGTTCCAAGAAGTTGACCCTGTATTAGGACCAGAAATGCGTTCTACAGGTGAAGTACTTGGTTTATCAAAATTCTATGGAGAAGCATTCTTCAAAGCACAGGAAGCTACTCAGACGAAACTTCCAATGAGTGGAACAGTTTTGATCTCTGTATGTGATAAGGATAAAGCTGAAGTAGTAGAAGTTGCGAGGGATTTTGCAGAAGCTGGATTCAAGATTCTTGCTACAAAGGGCACATGCGATGTGTTAAATGCTGCAGGTGTTGAAGCAGAATTTGTGAATAAAATAAAAGAAGGCAGACCAAATATTAATGACCTGATTACAAATGGTAAGATTGATTTAATTATCAATACGCCAATTGGAGCTGACAAGCAAGAGGATGATAGTTACCTTCGTAAGGCAGCGATTAAGAAGAAGGTTCCTTATATGACGACGATTGCGGCTGCGAAAGCGACGGCAAGCGGGGTTAAGTCGATGAATAAGCCGGGATGTGGTGATGTGAAGTCATTGCAGGAGTGGCATGCGTCGATTACGGATAAATAGGAAAAGTGAAAAGTGTTTCAGCAAGAGCTGGAGCACTTTTTGTGTTTTCAATGTAATAAAGTTATCCACATTATCAACAAATAATTCATTTCTAAAAGTCGTGGTAATTCGCCAGGTTATTTCAATATTGGGACAAAAGAAGATAGAAGATGAAAGGAGTAGATGCCCATGATTGTAAAAAACTGAATTGACGATACTTGTTATGCGTATTATACTAATGGAAAGGCGGTTCCTGAATGCGATTTCGGGAAGTTGAGAAAATACTATTGAATGATGCGTATGCTTTTGAGAAGTTTCCAAAGGTGTCAGGGGGCAACAGACAGCTCAAAGCAAGCGAAGAAGGATAAATAGACAAAGGAGACATTGACATGAAACTAAAAGGAATTAAGATGGGGGTTCTTGGCGACAGCATCACAGAAGGCGTTGGCGTATCAGACCTCAGCAATATGTATTACAATCGTATTCAAAGGGAATGCGGTATCAGAGAACTTTATGTAGACGGAATTGGCGGAACACGTATTGCGCGTCAGCAAAACCCAAGCGAAAATACAAGACATGATTTGTATTTTATTCCAAGAGTAGATGAAATTGACGAAGATTGCGACTTGGTAGTAGTATTTGGTGGAACCAATGACTTTGGTCATGGTGATGCACCGATAGGAACGCCGGATGACCGTACGGAAGATACATTCTGGGGTGCCTGCCATGTGATTTGCGAGAAGCTGATCAATCGCTTTCCAAAATCGCAGATTGTTTTTATGAGTCCGCTTCATAGATTGACCGAAGACAGTGTATGTGGCACCAATAAACCAGAACCGGTGGGAACCCTATATGATTACGTGGAAATATTGAAAACAGTTACAAGAAAGTATTCCATTCCATTTCTTGATATGATGCAAGTAGGTGGAATGACACCGAAGGTTCCGATTTATCAGGAACTTTATATGCCGGATGGATTGCATCCGAATGATGCGGGTCATGAACGGATTGCGGCGAGACTCAAGGGATTTTTGGAGAGTTTGTAATATTGGGGATTTTTGATGGAAGAATAGCAGAATATAATTCTAAAGGAGTTTTCATATGATTACATCACAGATTAAAAGATTATATTGTAACTTAACATCGGCCGAACGCAAAGTAGCCACCTACGTAATCGAATTACCACACGAGATTACCGGTTTGACAGTACATCAATTGGCAGAAAAATTTGACGTTGCATCTTCTGCCGTCATTTGATCTTGCAAATCCATTCAATTAACTGGCTTCGCTGAATTGAAAATTGAACTGGCGAGAGAACTGAGAAGCAAAAGAGAAGAATGCTTTGCCATTTGTAGAGCATGAGATTGTGTTGAAAAAAGGTAAACATAAATTAGAGGAGGAGCAATATGCAGGAAATAGAAAACAAAAGAATGCCAGAATATGATGTAATTGTTGTTGGCGGTGGAGTTGCAGGCGTGGCAGCAGCAGTTGCGGCATCAAGAAACGGCGCAAAAACATTGCTTATGGAAAAAACAGTGATACTAGGAGGGCTTGCCACAATAGGACTCATTAACTGGTATGAGCCACTCTGTGATGGAGAAGGAAATCAGATGGTCACTGGCATCGCAGAAGAACTTATTAAGCTCTCTGTAAAATATGGTCTTGAAAGTCTGCCTGTGAAATGGGGCGGCGAAGGAAAATATCCACCTCGCGGAGAAAGGTATGCGACCCATTTTTCACCAAATATTTTTGCTCTGGCCTTAATTGAATATTTAGAAGAAAATGGAGTTTCCTTGAGACTAGATACGCTTGCAACCTATCCGGATGTGGAAGATGGCATTTGCAAAGGAATCTTGGTGGAAACGATAGGTGGAAGAGAATATTTTCCAGCAAAGATGGTAGTGGATGCAACTGGTGATGCGTGTATCTGCCATCGTGCAGGGATTCCAACGGAACTTGGTGATAACTATTTCTCTTATATTACACACGAAATCGATGATAAAGATGCAGAGAAACTTGCCGAGACAGGCGACTTTCGCATAACAAGAAAGTGGAAGAGTGCTGGAAGCGACATGCTTGGCAATGGTCAGCCGGAAGGAAAGACGACGATGCAGGTTTCTACAGCCGATGATGTGACAGAATACATGGTTTGGGGTGGCAAGAAAGTGCTGAATCGCCTGAAATCAGAAGATAAAAACAGCAGAGAGGTGGTGAGCATTCCAGCGATGCCGCAATTTCGCAAAATCCGCAGAATTATCGGCGAGATAGAATTTGATGGCAGTGAAGACGGCGTTGCGATTGAAAATTCGGTTGGAACATTTGGAGACTTTAGAAAAGCTGGAAGACATTTTCAACTGCCATACGCCTCTTTATATAATAGGAAAGTTGGCAACCTGTTTGCGGCCGGACGTGTCATTAGTGCAAAGGATGACGGTTGGGAATTGACCCGAGTAATTCCGGTGGCAGCTCTTTCGGGAGAAGCGGCGGGAACGGCAGCTGCGCTCTGCGTGAAAGAAAAATGTGGGAATCATGAGTTGGATGTAAAGATGCTTCAAAAGAGTTTGAAAGAAGCAGGTGTAAAACTTAAATAGAATGACAGGGTTCCTTGCCACTATTTGTGGAGACACAAGTAGTGGTGTTTTTTGTTTAATTTATATAAAAATAATTTCTTATATGAATTGCACTTGAAATTCAAAAAATACAATGCTATAGTTTGATATACAAGAAGTAAAGTTTGAAAATAGAGAAATAAAATTTGGATGAGGGATGTAATATGTCATTTCAAGAGGAAAAAAGAGAAAACATTAAACGATACATGCTTGAAAAGATTCGGCAGGACGACGTGGAATTTATCCAAAAAACCATGGAAAACTTTGAAATATCCATCACCACTGTGAAACGTTATTTGCGCGAATGCCTAGAGAATCAGATTTTATGCGAGGATAAAGATAAGAAAACAGGATATAAACTAAATACTTCGTTTTATACATTCTCGTATCAATCAGAGTGCCATCCCGACGAAGATGAGATCTATTGCGAAGACATAAGACCTTTGTTAGAAGATGATTCCAAAGAAGCAAAGTCTGTATGGTATTATGCATTTACAGAGATGATGAATAATGCGATTGAACATTCTGGTTGTGGGAGTATTCAATGTATTTTGAAAAAAGACTATTTATATACCGAGATTAGTATCATTGACGATGGAATAGGCATTTATATGAATGTCCAAGATTATTTGCAGGAAAAACTAGCGAGGGCTGTCTCTTATCAAGATGTCTTGACTGAACTCTATAAAGGGAAATTAACTACAAAACCAGGAAATCATTCTGGAGAAGGGATTTTCTTTACATCAAAAGTGTTAAATGAGTTTGCAATATGGTCTGATAATGCCATTTTCTCACAGGGATGCTATGATAAAGACCGATTTATAGAGTCTTATTTGATTTCGTATTTTAATAAGGTGAACCATATAGGCACTATGGTCGTGATGAAACTTGAAAATCAAACGACACGTACGATTAAGGAGGTGTTTGATATGTTTGCACCGATAGAGGAAGGATTTATAAAGACAAGGATACCGATAGCAGAAGTCTGCCCATATGCAGAGCCAGTTGCAAGGTCGCAGGCACGGCGGCTTTTATACCGATTGGAAGAATTCAAACAGATTGAGTTTGATTTTGAAGGTGTGGAATTTATGGGACAAGGGTTTGCCGATGAGGTCTTTCGGGTTTTCCAGAATAACCATCCGGAGATTGAGTTAGTACCGATAAATGCGAATCGGACGGTGCTTGGGATGGTGAAGCATGTGCAGAGAAATTGATTTACAAATTTATTGCCTATAAATACACAGTTTGTTACAATAAAAAGAACAAGGAAAATCCAAAAAGTGAGAGAACCAATGAGCAAAATATTTTATCTAATGGGCAAAAGTGCCTCCGGAAAAGACACCATTTACAAAAAAATCAAAGAGACCATGCCGGAACTAAAAACAATCGTAATCTACACCACCCGTCCAATCCGCGAAGGGGAAACCGAAGGCGTAGAATATCATTTTGTAGATGAAAACAAACTACAGGAATTTCAAAAAGAAGGCAAAGTCATCGAACTGCGGGAATATAATACAGTACATGGTATCTGGAAATATTTCACGGTAAACGATGGTCAGTTTGATGTGGATGATAATTACATTGCGATTGGAACGCTGGAATCTTACAAGGGGATGCGCGAACACCTTGGGGCAGATAAATTAGTTCCGATTTATATAGAAGTGGAAGATGGAGTACGTCTGGAACGTGCGCTTGCGAGAGAGCGCTCGCAGAAGGAACCGAAGTACGAGGAACTCTGCAGGAGATTTTTGGCAGATGCGGCGGATTTTTCTGTGGATAAGCTTAAGGAAGCTGGGATCACTCGCAGATTTTTTAACACGAATGTGGAGAAATGTGTAGATGAAATTGTGCTAGGTATTCGGGAAAAATTATGATATACTAGAAAGACAGAGAGAATTTTGTTAAAGGAAGGTGATGACATGAGTGGTTTCAAAGATGTTGTAGGACACAGAGACATAATTCAATATATTCAGGACGCAGTGCAGCAAAATAAAGTGTCGCACGCATATATTTTAAATGGACAGAGGGGCTCCGGCAAGAAGATGCTGGCGAAGCTGTTCGCGACGACCTTGCAGTGTGAAACAGAAGAGTCAGAACCTTGTAACGAATGCCGTTCCTGCATTCAGGCAAACAGTGGAAATCACCCGGATATTATTACCGTGAAGCATGAGAAACCAGGTTCTATCAGCGTGGATGACATTAGAACGCAGGTAAATGGCGACATTATGATTAAGCCATACAGCAGTCCATATAAGATTTACATTGTTCCGGAAGCAGATTTACTGACCGTACAGGCGCAGAATGCCCTTCTGAAAACGATTGAAGAGCCGCCGGAGTACGCGATTATTTTCTTATTGACGGAAAATGCAGATAGCCTCCTGCCGACGATTCGCTCTCGTTGCGTCATGCTGAAATTGCGCAACATTAAGGACAAACTGGTTAAGAAATACTTGATGGAGCAGCTTCAGATTCCGGATTATCAGGCAGACTTATGTGCAGCGTTTGCACAAGGCAATATTGGACGTGCAGTTATGCTTGCAAAATCGGAGCATTTTAACGAGATTAAAGAAGAAGCAATCCAATTGTTAAAATATATTAACGAGATGGAACTCTCTGAGATTGTCAGTGCGATCAAAGAGATTAATAAATATAAACTGGAAGTTACAGATTATTTAGATATCATCACCATCTGGTATCGCGATGTGTTATTGTACAAAGCCACGAAGGATGTGGGCAGTCTCGTATTTGGAGATCAGCTGAAGTACATCAAGGAGAGAGCGTCGAAGAGTTCTTATGAAGGCATCGAGACGATTTTAGAGAGCATCGAAAAAGCGAAAGTCAGATTGAAAGCCAATGTGAATTTTGATTTGGTGATGGAATTACTGTTGCTTACGATAAAGGAGAACTAGAACATGACAAGAGTAATTGGGGTAAGATTCCGTCAGGCTGGAAAGGTGTATTATTTCTCGCCGGGAAAGCTTCACATTAAAAAGGGCGATAAAGTAATCGTGGAGACAGCCCGTGGCGTGGAATTCGGCAGGGTTGTGTCAGGACCGAGAGAAGTGCCGGATGAAGAGATTATGCAGCCGCTTAAGTCAGTCATCCGCATTGCGACCGAGGAAGATAAGCGAAACGAAGAAAAGAATCGCGAGAAAGAGAAAGAAGCATTTGACATTTGTCTGGAGAAGATTCGCAAACATAATCTGGACATGAAATTGATTAATGCAGAGTATACCTTTGATAATAATAAAGTGCTATTTTATTTTACAGCAGATGGAAGAATCGACTTCCGTGAGTTGGTAAAGGATTTGGCAGCCGTGTTCCGTACGAGAATTGAACTTCGCCAGATTGGGGTTCGTGACGAGACAAAGATTCGCGGTGGAATCGGCATTTGCGGACGTCCGCTTTGCTGCCACACCTATTTATCAGAGTTTGCCCCTGTTTCGATTAAGATGGCAAAAGAACAGAATCTTTCTTTGAATCCGACGAAGATTTCTGGAGTTTGTGGAAGATTGATGTGCTGTCTTACAAACGAAGAGGAAACTTATGAGGAGCTTAACAGCCGTCTGCCGGCGATTGGAGATTACGTAACTACTCGTGATGGTTTAAAAGGGGAAGTGCAGAGTGTGAGTGTGCTTCGCCAACAGGTCAAGGTAGTTGTAACTTTGGATGATGATGAGAAGGAAATACGCGATTATAAAGTGGACGAGCTCCGATTCAAACCTCGCAAGAGAAAAAATGACATGAAACTTACGAAAGAAGAGATGCGCGAATTATCCGCATTAGAGAAAGAATAAAGGAGCATCAGGATTAGATGGACACGAATCTGAAATCAGAAGAGCGTCTGGATGATTTGCAGGTCAATGGATATGAGATCATCCAGCATCCAGGGAAGTTCTGTTTTGGAATGGACGCTGTGCTTTTAGCTAATTTTGCTCGTGTGAAAAAGAATGAACGTGCACTGGATATGGGAACTGGGACAGGTATTATTCCGATTCTGCTGACTGCAAAGACGGAAGGAGAATCCTTTATCGGCTTAGAAATCCAAGAAGAAAGTGCTGATATGGCACGCAGAAGTGTAGCGCACAATCATTTGGAAGAAAAAGTGGAGATTGTAACTGGTGATATTAAAGAGGCAGCCGAAATCTTTGGGCCTGTCTCTTTTGACGTCGTAACTGTTAATCCACCGTATATGATCGGGCAGCATGGTATTGCGAATCCTTCGGATGCGAAGGCGATTGCGAGACATGAGGTGCTTTGTACGTTAGACGATATTTTGAGAGAAAGTGCAAAGTTGCTCAAGTTCAGAGGCAGGTTTTATATGGTACATAGGCCGTTTCGCTTGGCGGAGATTTTGTCGAAGATGGTACAAGCCGGGATTGAGCCGAAGAGAATGAGGATGGTACACCCGTTTATTGATAAGGAGCCGAATATGGTTCTGATTGAGGGAATGCGCGGAGGGAATTCGCGGATGACGGTGGAGCCACCGCTTGTTGTGTATAAGGAAGTCGGAGTGTATAACGACGAGTTGCTAGTGGAATATGGCATGAAGTGAAGGAGAGTCTTATGGTTGGAAAATTGTATTTGTGTGCAACGCCAATCGGTAATTTAGAGGATATGACGTATCGCGTGGTGCGTACTTTGGGAGAAGTGGATTTGATTGCGGCAGAAGATACGAGAAATAGTATCAAACTTTTGAATCACTTTGACATTAAAACGCCGATGACGAGTTATCATGAATATAACAAGATCGAAAAAGGGAAGAAACTGGTAGAAAAACTTCAGTCGGGGATGAACATTGCACTGATTACGGACGCAGGAACGCCAGGTATTTCTGACCCAGGTGAAGAACTGGTGAAGATGTGCTACGAAGCGGGGATCGAAGTAACTTCACTACCAGGGGCAGCGGCGTGTATCACGGCACTGACCTTATCGGGACTCTCCACAAGAAGATTCGCATTTGAAGCATTTTTGCCAACAGATAAAAAAGAGAAACAGGCCGTGCTGAAAGAGTTGGAAGATGAGACGAGAACGATTATTCTGTATGAAGCACCACATCGTTTGGTACGTACACTACAGGAACTGCTTGAAAATCTCGGAAATCGCAGAATTACGGTTTGTCGTGAACTTACGAAAAAGCATGAAACGGCATTTGCGACAACGTTAGAAGAAGCACTTTCATATTATGAAGCAAATGAGCCAAAAGGAGAATGTGTGCTTGTTTTGGAAGGACGGAGCCGGGCAGAACTGCGTAAGGAAGAAGTGGCGAAATGGGAAGAAATGAGCATTGAAGAGCACATGGATTATTATTTGAACCAGGGAATCGATAAGAAAGAAGCTATGAAAAAGGTAGCCAAAGACCGTGGCATTGGAAAGAGGGACGTATACCAGCAGTTGCTTTAGAAAATTTTTAGATGTTTCGTCGGATTGTACAGGAAAACCAAAAAAATTTGGTCAACTTGGTCATAGACCAGGTTGACTTTTTTTTATATACTTAAACAAGGTTAAAAAACGCAAAGTTATTAGGAGGAGATTAAAATGGCAAGTTTATCATTAAAAGGCATTAACAAAACATACCCAAACGGTTTTGAAGCTGTAAAAGACTTCAACCTTGAAATTGAAGATAAAGAATTTATTATCTTCGTAGGACCTTCAGGATGTGGTAAATCTACAACACTTCGTATGATCGCAGGTCTTGAAGATATTTCAGCTGGTGAATTAAAAATCGGCGACAAAGTTGTAAACGACGTAGAACCAAAAGACAGAGATATCGCGATGGTATTCCAAAACTACGCTTTGTATCCACACATGACAGTATACGATAACATGGCATTTGGTTTGAAATTAAGAAAAGTACCAAAAGACGAAATCGACAGAATGGTTCGTGAAGCAGCTAAAATTCTTGACCTTGAACCATTGTTAGACCGTAAGCCAAAGGCTTTATCAGGTGGACAAAGACAGCGTGTTGCTATGGGACGTGCTATCGTTCGTAATCCTAAGGTATTCCTTATGGACGAACCTTTATCAAACTTGGATGCTAAATTAAGAGGACAGATGCGTATCGAAATCTCTAAATTACACCAAAGATTAGGTACAACTATCATCTACGTTACTCATGACCAAACAGAAGCTATGACACTTGGTACAAGAATCGTAGTTATGAGCGCTGGTGTAATCCAACAGGTAGATACACCTCAAGCATTATACGATGCACCATGTAACTTATTCGTTGCTGGATTCATTGGATCACCACAGATGAACTTCATGGATGCTGTATGTAAAGTAAATGGAGATAAAGCTTCTCTTCAAGTAGGACCAGCTTCTATCGAATTAACAGCTGCAAAATCTAAGAAATTAATCGATGGTGGATACGATGGAAAGACAGTTGTTCTTGGTATTCGTCCAGAAGACGTACATGATGAAGAAGAATTCATCGCTAAATCACCAAACACAGTAATCGAATCTACAATTCGTGTATATGAAATGTTAGGTGCTGAAGTTTACTTATACTTCGATTACGAAGGTGCTAGCATGACAGCAAGAGTAAATCCTAAGACATCAGCTAGAACAGGCGATACAGTGAAATTTGCATTAGATGCAGAAAAGATTCACGTATTTGACAAAGAAACAGAAATGGCTATCACAAACTAGTCATTACATAAGAGGAAATGCGGGGCAGGGAATGAAAGTTTCCTGCTCTTTTCTATGGAGCAAAGTGGGAAATATGTCAATTGACATTTACAGATTTCCAGGTTGTAATGGAAGATAAAAAATTATAAATTTGCAGGTTTGTGTTGACAGATTTTTCCGCAAGAGTATATACTATTTAACATAAAAGGGAGTAACTGGCGCCATGTGCGTTTGCGATATCGTCAATACGATGAAATCTTCATCCGGTTCGTAATGAAATAGTGAGACTTTTGTTGCCATGTGCAATGATAGTCTCTTTTTTGTTGCATAAAAAAGGCGCATGAAAAAGAAACTATCAGACATATTCAAAATTTTGTTAAGGAAGAAAAAATGGAGGATGTAACATGAAATTTTATTGTGAGAACAAAGAGGAAGTTTTAAAAGAATTAAAAACTTCCGAAACCGGCCTCAGCGAAAATGAGGCAGGAAAACGATTAGAACAGAACGGAAAAAACCGGCTGGAAGCTGCAAAAGGAAAATCTTTGATTCGCAGATTCTTAGAGCAGCTTATGGACCCAATGATTCTTATTTTGCTTGCTGCAGCTGCAATCAGTGGAGTGCTTGCAGTTGTAGAAAATGAAAGTTTTGCGGATGTGATTATCATTCTGGCAGTCGTAATTGTAAATGCTGTGCTTGGCGTTTATCAGGAAAGCAAGGCAGAAAAAGCGATTGAGGCATTGCAGGAAATGTCCGCGGCCACATCCAAGGTAATACGTGATGGCAAAGTACAGGTCGTTCATAGCGAGGATTTGGTTGTCGGGGATGTGATTCTTTTGGAAGCAGGAGATGCTGTTCCAGCAGATGCGAGAATCTTAGAAAGTGCAAGCTTAAAGGTAGAAGAGGCTGCACTGACAGGGGAATCCGTTCCAGTTACAAAATTTATCGATATTATTAATTTGAAAGAAAATGAGAAGGATGTTCCTCTGGGAGACCGTAAAAACATGATGTACATGGGAAGCACGGTTGTTTATGGAAGAGGCAGCGCAGTCATTACCGCAACTGGAATGGATACGGAAATGGGAAAAATTGCAGATGCCTTAACACAGGCAGAGGAAGGACAGACACCATTACAGAGAAAACTGAGTCAATTGTCAAAAATTTTGACGTGGCTGGTACTTGGAATCTGTGTGATCGTTTTTGCAGTACAGATTATCAGAGCAGGAAGTTTTGATTTTGAAGTGGCACTCAATTCATTTATGGTTGCTGTTTCATTGGCGGTTGCTGCGATTCCGGAAGGGCTTGCAGCAGTTGTTACAGTTGTTTTGTCAATTGGCGTTACAAATATGTCAGAAAGAAATGCGATTATTCGTAAATTGACAGCAGTAGAAACACTCGGTTGTGCGCAAATTATTTGTTCAGATAAAACAGGTACATTGACACAAAACAAGATGACAGTCGTTGATTTCTTTGGAGAAGATGAAAAACATCTTGCGACGGCTATGGCACTTTGCAATGATGCCGAAATCGATGAAGAGGGCAATGTGACAGGAGAACCAACGGAAGCTGCACTTGTCGCTTGGGCATATAAATTAGGATTGAATAAGAATGCATTAAAGAAAGAATTAGTGAGATGTGGAGAGGCACCTTTTGATTCTGGAAGAAAAATGATGTCTACCGTACATCAAACAGAAGGAAGGTGTGTACAATATACAAAAGGGGCACCAGATGTCATTATTCAAAAATGTGAATATTATCTGAAAGACGGAAAACCGGTGCCGATGACACAAGAGTATGTCAAAGAAATTTTGGCTGCAAATAAAGCGATGGCAGACAAAGCATTGCGTGTGCTTGCTTGTGCAGAAAGAGCATGGGATGCAGAACCGGCAGAATATGAAGCGGACAGTTTGGAACAAAAACTTTGTTTCACAGGACTTTGCGGCATGATTGACCCAGTGCGTCCGGAAGTAAAGGATGCGATTGTAGAGTGCCGCGGCGCAGGTATTCGCCCAATTATGATTACCGGAGATCACATCGACACAGCGGTTGCTATTGCAAAAGAACTGGGTATTATTACAGAAGGAACCTATGCAATTACAGGTTCTCAGCTGAATGAAATGAATGATGAAATGTTCGAAAAAGAATTCCAGAACATCAGTGTCTATGCACGTGTTCAGCCAGAACATAAGACTCGTATTGTAAATGCATGGAGAAAAGCCGGATACGTAACAGCGATGACAGGAGATGGTGTGAATGATGCACCTTCCATCAAGTCAGCAGATATTGGTGTTGGTATGGGAATTACCGGTACGGACGTTACAAAAAATGTTGCCGATATGGTATTGACGGATGATAATTTTGCAACGATTGTTGGAGCGGTAGAAGAGGGACGTAGGATTTATGATAATATCCGAAAAGCAATTCAGTTCCTGCTTGGCTCAAACATGAGCGAGGTGCTCAGTATTTTCGCCGCAACTCTTATGGGATTTACAATTTTAAAACCAGTCCATTTATTGTGGATTAACCTTGTAACAGACTGTTTCCCAGCTCTTGCGTTAGGTATGGAAAAGGCGGAACCAAATATCATGCGTCGTAAACCGCGTGATGCAAAAGCAGGTATTTTTGCAGACGGTATGGGCGTTGATATCGCATACCAGGGTATTTTGGTAACGGCTCTTACGCTTATTTCTTATTTCACTGGACATTTTATGGAAACAGGAACATGGGAAATGACAAACAGTGCGCATGGAATGACGATGGCATTTTTGACCATGTCTATGGCGGAAATTTTCCACAGCTTCAACATGCGTTCACAGAGACAAAGTATCTTCAAACTTGGTTCTCAAAACAAAGTGCTGTGGTTTGCAGCGATTGGCTCATTGATTGCGACCACTCTTGTTTGTGAGGTTCCATTCCTTGCAGCAGCGTTTGGATTTACAAGCGTAGAATTTAAAGAGTATATCATTGCAATTCTCCTTGGTGCATGTGTGATTCCAGTTGTGGAACTTGTAAAATTTATTCAAAGACGAAAGACACAATAGACGAATGGGAAAATAAAGTTGACGAATACTAACTGAGAGACTATCATTGAATCATCAAGAATATAAAGTGAGCGAGAGATGAAAAGGTGAGAAAATGGATTTAAGCAAAGAAAATATGAAAAAAATCAGAGGGTTAATTTTATTTACAATTTTTGTTTTGGTGGCCCTGTGGAATTACAAGTTATTGTTTTCAGGTGTGAAATTTTTAGGTCATGTGATTTTTCCATTCGTTCTGGGCGGCGGGATTGCATTTGTGTTGAATGTGCCAATGTGTTTTATCGAAAAGAAGTTGTTTCGTGAATCGAAGCTGAACCAGAAAAAATGGGGAAGCAGGTTGGCAAGACCCCTTAGTTTAGTCTTGACGGTAGTTTCTGTGGTGGGCGTTATCGCTCTCGTTGTATTTGTGGTTGTTCCGGAGCTTGGAAACACGGTGCTTAACATTGGGAAGAAACTGCAGGAGTTCATTCCGCAAGTGCAGGCATGGGCAGTGCAGTTGTTCGAAGATAATCCGGAGATTGTAGCAGAAATACAAAAGCTGGAGTTTGACTGGGATCAAATTCTTGGAAGTTTGATTGATTTTCTGAAAAATGGTGCGGGAAGCGTACTTGACAGTACGTTCTCGGCGGCGATGAGTATCGTAAGTGGAATTTCTACATTCTTCATTGCATTTGTATTCTCTTGTTATATTTTGCTGCAGAAGGAGAAGTTAAGTGTGCAGGTGCGCAAATTGATGTATGCATTTCTGCCTCGTGACTGGACGGAGATTTTCATTGCGCTTGGTTCTGTTACCCATAAGACGTTTTCAAACTTTTTGACAGGGCAATGTCTGGAAGCAGTAATATTGGGAGGTATGTTTTTCGTTGTGATGACTATCTTTCTATTGCCATATGCACTTTTGATTGCGGTGCTGATTGCATTTACGGCACTGATTCCGATTTTTGGTGCGTTTATTGGATGTGCGGTGGGCGCACTGCTTATCTTTATGGTGGACCCGATGAAAGCGATTTTCTTTGTGGTGATGTTTCTTGTATTGCAGCAGATTGAAGGAAACTTTATTTATCCGCATGTGGTTGGAAACTCAGTTGGGCTGCCGTCTATCTGGGTGCTTGTGGCGGTCAGCGTTGGCGCAAGTCTGATGGGCGTTGTGGGCATGCTGATATTTATTCCGATTGTGTCGGTGGTTTATACGATGCTGAGAGGGATTGTGAATCGGAGATTGAAAGAGAAGAAGATAGAGGTTGTTTAGGTGTTTCGCCTCTTTTTGAGGTTGATTTTGCTCCTCTTGATAGTGATTTTCTATTAAGGTGTTTGGGTATAAAATGTTTTTTTGTGTGTCCACTTTATAGGGTACATTTTATATATAGTGATTTTCTATATAGTTAAAAATTGTCCTGTGATACCCGGATTTCAGGTTGAAGAGAGGGTATTTCGGGGCAATTTTTCTCTATACAGAAAAAATGCTCAAAAAAAGCGATAAAATCTGTGCATTTTGGACCATTTTAGGGTATGGCGCACCAAAAATTTTGTATATACCATTTATGAGATGCATGTTATCTTATATGAGATGCAAGTTATCTTATATTAAGAAAATGAATAGGTATCATTAGTAATAATTTAAAATATTCCTAGTATATATTATAATTATATGAGATTACATAATAAACCACGGAGGTCATATGCTGAATTATCTTTGGGCAGGAATGATAGTAATAGGAATCTTATACGGCGCTTTTCAAGGAAACATGGCAGACATCACAAACGCCGCACTAGACTCATCAAAAGAAGCAGTAACCCTTTGCATCACCATGATGGGCGTAATGTCTTTATGGGTAGGCTTGATGGAAATCGCAACCAAAGCAGGTATCATACAGGCAGCTTCCAAAGCAATGGCACCAGTAATCCGATTCTTCTTTCCAAACATTCCAAAAGGACATCGTGCGAACGAATATATCACAACAAATTTTATCGCAAATATCCTTGGATTGGGTTGGGCCGCAACGCCAGCCGGCTTACAGGCAATGGAAGCCCTTGGCGAGTTGGAGAATGACAGGCGAAATGGAATGGCGCCTGGCATTGTGAGAAAGAAAGGGATAGCAAGCAATGAAATGTGCACCTTTTTGATTTTAAATATTTCTTCGTTGCAATTGATTCCGATTAATATTATTGCGTACAGAAGCCAGTATGGCAGCGTAAATCCTGCGGGCATTGTGGGAGCAGGACTGATAGCGACAGCAATCAGTACATTGGTAGCGTGTCTGTTTTGTAGAATAAAGGAGAAGTTATAAAATGAATTACACATATATTTTAAAATGTAAAGATGGCTCATTATACACTGGTTGGACCAATAATTTAGAAAAACGCGTGAAAGACCACAACGACGGAAAAGGTGCCAAGTATACAAAATCAAGACGGCCAGTGGTTTTGGCATATCAAGAAGTTTTTGAAACAAAAGAAGAAGCCATGCGGCGGGAGTATGCAATCAAGCAAATGACGAGGGCGCAGAAAGAAAAATTGATTTTGGGACAAAAAGGTGATATCCAAACAGAATGAGGCGAGTTTCCCCGCCTCATTTATTATATACCATAAAAGTAACACTATATCTACACCTACGACTCCATCTCCGCTTTCGCACCCAAATTCAACATAAACGAAGCACAAAACATCTCGCCCTTTTTCTCCGCCGTAAACACCCCGTGATACCGTTCCACAATATGCTTCACCGACTCAATTCCGATACCAGAGCCGTCTTTTTTGGTCGTGACAAATTGCCCTTTAGCATTTTGCTTCACTGTATTCTCACAAGTATTATCAATTGTAAAGAAAAGAGAATGTTTGTCCCCTTTCCCGCGAATGATTATCCTGCGTTTCCCTTGCGTTTGCTCCTTGCACGCATCCAGCGCATTCTCCAAAAGATTCCCCAGCAAAACAGAAATATCAATGTCCGGAATATTCAGTTTATCCGGAATCGACAGCTGCACCTGAAAATCAATCTCATGTTCCTGGGCCTGGTGCGCAAAATAAAGAATCAGCCCATTTACTGTACGGTGTGGACAAAAGACAATCGGCTGTTCGCTATCAGACGCCTTGCGGTAATGATTCATGTAATCTTTCAAACGCGCGTAATCACCAGTGTCCAAATACTCGCCCATAACTACCATGTGATGACGCACATCATGTCTCGCACGCCGCGCATCCTCGATACGTTCCTCCAAAATCTGATATTCCAATTCCTCAATGTCGCGATAATGATTCTTCGTCTCCAACTCCAGATTTTTGAAAAGCTGATTACTTAACTGAATGATCATGTAATAAATTAAAATCGAACCTACATTAATAATAAAAAGAAAAATCACAGTTTGAGGTTTATAAACTACGTCAATTCGTTTCTGCCCTCCGCCATGAATCTGATACTGCCATATCAAGTAAAACGTTGCAGGAATCAACCAATAATACCACCATTCATTCCCCACTGGTTTACTTCCCATCATCCATTTAATTTTCTTTTCCACTAGAACAAAAAACGGTAATGTAATAAAAAGATGAAGAACCACCATAATCAAAGAAGCATGCCAACAGTAATGCCGAAGCACCTCACCCGAGAAAAGAATACCCTCAATGCACGTTGCAGCAATCATAATAAAATTGGCAATATTGGAAGAAATAAGCCCGGCAAACAGAAGTTTCCCAGGGTGCTCCTGTATCGCCAATATCAACAACAATATATATATAACGAGTCGGGTGATTGAAATGTCGACAGTATCTCCAGTGTCCGTATAAATCGCAAAAAATCTCGTTCCAATCTGTACCGCCATACCCAAAGCGCAGAACAACGCTGTAATCCATTTTGAAAATCGCAAATGCTTGGAAAATACATAAACGGATAAGATTAGATACGGCAAAAAACCAACCATTGCATGCGTTATAATTTCAAATATACGAAAGGCAGAAAACACCATTAACTCTCCCTTCTCATCTTCTCAAAACGAAAATGCGCAAATGCCTCCAGCGCATCCTTCGTCTTTCTGCGGCTAATCGGAAGCCATGTGCCATCACTCATAAGGAACATTCCATTTTCCTGTTCCTCAATCTCATGGAAATTCACCACAATCCCCTTGGAACAACTATAAAAATATGAATATTCCGAAAGCGTATTTTCCCAGTCTGTCTGCGACATACGTGTCTGGAGCACCATGCTCTGTTTGCAGTGAATCGTAATCGAATGATTGTGATATTCAGAATAAATCACATTGCGAAGCACGATCCGCTGTCCATCTGGAAGCCGGATAAAACGTTTCATTTCATATTGAGAAAGATTAATCATTTCCAACATTTTGCCAAAACTTGCTTCGGAGACTGGCTTATGTAAATAATAATTTGCTCCCACTTCATAGCTTTCACAGGCAAAATCATTGCTGGTCGTGCAAAATACAAGGCGCACATCCTCGTCTTCCATACGAACTTTTCTCGCTACTTCGATGCCAAGCTGTCCATCCATAAAAATATCAAGGAGAACCAAGTCAAATTCCCCTCTTTTCCAAGTTTCTAAAAAAGCCTCACCGCATGAAAACGAAAAAATTTTGGCATGCGGGAGCGCTTTCTCTATTATAATTAAAAGCCGGTCGATTTCCTCCGGTCTGTCGTCAACTAATGCAATTTTCATATGTCACCTCCCCAAATATGACATCTACAATCATTATACTCCCGTTCTTTTCAGGAGGCAAGAAAATAACTTTTTGAACATGAAAATTGCCACTTGAGTAAAAAAAATGCCGTTTAAGTAGAAAATATTGTAAAAAATGACTTGTCAATTATAATAAAATCAAGAAACTAGAGGAGGTGTGGAAATGAATGTCTTGATATATGGAAATGAGAGAGACAAAGAAATTATCATACAGCATATAAAGTCACAGGCCTGTATGGCTTTTCGGTTACTTCGTTTTTCACAGTCAGATGACTACGATGAATTCCTAACATTGCTCCAGAACGGTAATCCTGATCTGGTTTTTGTGACGGCAGACAATGCGGCAGGAATGGAAGGAGTCATTGCAGTAAAAAATCTATATCCACATGTTCCTGTGGTTTGGTTTTCAAATGATAAAAATTTCGTGGCGCAATCGTATAGACTGGGAGTGACCTACTTTTCGGTGAAGCCAATAGATGAAAGAATAATGAGTCTGGCGCTCGGAAGATGCCAGAGGAAGGAGGAATTTATTTATGAATAAGTTCAAAGGATTTAAATTAGGAAAGGGAAAAGCGGATGTGCGCAAGATTGGCGCGGCGCTTGTGGCGACGATGCTGGTTGTGGCGATGGTGATTGGGCTGCTGCCGAATGATGCGGCACAGGTATTGGCGGCGGATAAGACGACCAATATAGAAGGCTTTTCAGCGACAATGATCGCAGACCCGGATACTTCAGAGGATAACCACATTTTCAACGGAACACCTGCTGAAGATGGAAAGATTTGGACAGATAAGTCGGTAACTACAGGTGCTATCTATGGTGTGACATCAAAAGAAAATAATTTCTATGTGGCATTGTCAGCTATGGCACAGACTTATAATACAGTAGAAACTGGAATGTCAACAGAACAAAAGAACATCGCATATGATGTTGTTTTTGTATTGGATTTTTCAGGAAGTATGAATGATTCCAGCGGCGGCACACGTAAGGCTCTGTCGATGGTAAATGCCTTGAATCCGGCAATCGTTACTTTGATGGAAAATGCACAAAGCCGAATTGCAGTTGTAGGATATGCAGGAAGTGATGTAAGTACATCTAGTGCAACTACTTTGTTGAGCTTGGATCACTATAATACAACATCAACAAATGATAATAATGAAAAAATTTATTTCCAATATTCTAATAATACCATTAGTACAGTCAGCGGAGTGACTAACAGCAATAATCAGACACAAACTGTTAGCAAACAGGTAAATGGAGGTACTCCTACTCAGAGGGGTATTTATCGTGGTATGGACATTCTGCAGCAAGCAGCATCAAATGCGACGGATGCAGATAAAGTGACACGTGTTCCTATTATAGTACTACTTACAGATGGTGCGGCTGGAAGTGCAAGAAGTAATTATACGACTCTTTCAGGCGGTACTTTCTATGAAGGTGATGCAAATAATGGTGATGATGATGCTGAAGTAGGTGCTTACACTGTTTTAACAGCAAATTATGCGAAGGATACCGTTGCAGCTGCATACAAGGCTGTATATGATTACAGTGGTATCAGCAACGCTTCGATTGCTAAGTTTTATACAATTGGATTAGGTATTACAGAAAATAGCTGGACACACTTTATGTTGAATCCAGGAGCGTCGATTACTGCTACAGGCAATAATAAAACTATAATAGATGACATGAAGACCATTTTGACAAAAGATACCACATATGGCTCGGACTATGCGTATTCAGATTACTACAAAGGTGGCAGCATGACTGAGGAAGAGTTAAAGACAGTATTTCAAAATATTGTTGATTCTTTACAAGTAACTCCACAGGTGACATCTACGGTTAATGACCCGGTTGCAACTGAGTTAAGTGGTAGCGCAACAGGAACTGTAAAATTTACAGATTATCTTGGATATAAAATGGAGTTAAAAGGCGACCATCAGTACCTCCGTTATGGCGGTGTAAACTATCGATTTGATAAACAAAACGATGGTTTCTATAAGTTCAGTGGATACGATCAAGCTGGAAATGCCGTAACAGGTCCGGTTATTACAAAAAATGATATTACATATACATTGGCAAATGTGACATTTAAAGCAGAATGGACGGAAGAAGAATATAATGACCAGAATGGATACTGGAAGATTACATGGGAGTTCCCAAGTGCATTGCTTCCAACATATTCACGTCTCAATGATTATGATAATACAGACCTTGACCCGATTCGTATGTTATATGAAGTGGGTCTTACAGAAGATGTTGATTTACAAAAGGATAGTTTGAAGATTACTGAAGCTGGAAAATTGGCTTCTGATTCGGATGTGGTTGCACAGTATGTGTTCCATACAAATCTGTATGATTATACAAACTCAAAGGCAATGACATGGTCTGAATATACACCAGCTGCAGATAATCCATTCTATTACGAAACAGGGTATACAACAGATAGTTCCATAGCTGGAACAGAAACTCCATATATCAGACTTGATATGACTATCGGTGGTACTCAGCAGGAAACCAAGCAAGCAACTGCAGATGTTCAATTAAACAATATTTCATTAAATCTGTCTGATGCTAAAGCGACATTCTATTATGATGGTGTACAATACACTGTAGACTTGAGTGGTGATGAAACGGATGGTGCTATTTGGAGCGGTGAAGTTTCAATTCCTGTGAGAGGCTATACGGCTGATGGTCAGGAAGTTTCGGTAAATGTTGCTGCACGTATTGAGGCAACATATGTGGATGTTCGCCGTAATGATTATCTAGATCTCTCAAAAGTTACTATCAAAGGAACAGAGGCAACAATAAGTGGTGACAGAAATAATGGATGGAGCGCAGACTTAGAAAATTTTGTTGTTGGCACAGTAAGTGGAGATACTGGTGATGCCCAAGAAGAAATTGTTTCTGTATACATGGAATTAAAAGGAAATGAAACAGACGGATACTATGTAGAGGATGCAAATGGCAACAAAATTGCAGTTACAAAAGATGGTAACAACTACAAAGTCGTATTAGGTGATACAACATATTATAGCAGCGTCTATTACAAATACGCTGATGGAACAACTAGTTATGTAGAAAAAGATTTGGCAAAAGGTACGATTGCAAGATCCTTAGTTGGTCAATTTAAGATTGATCAATCAAAAGGAACAATGACTGCCGATAATTTTGCAGATATTTTCACTTACTATGCTTCAAACGGAGCGGAATATCCTGCAACAAGAATTACATACCCAGATGGAACGTATTGGGGAGAAGAAGCGGATCCAAACGCTGTTTTACCGCCAAAGGGAACCTTCAAGGTATGTGTGGATGACATTTGGAATGGTCTTACCGATGTAAATGGTGACAAAATGATTATCCATTTTGACTTTATCATAGAGGAACAAACTTTGGAAGGTGGCGGAACCAGATATGTAGTTCTTGACTGCTCATATTATGAAGCACCAAGTGCAGATGGAAACACATACGCAGTAGATGTTGTTGTTTCAGACACACCGGAAATCGATGAAGAAAAGAATTATTTGTATGATGTTTCTTACACGATTGAAAGTACACATGCATCAGGAGCAGCTAATGTAACACAGACGGACCCACATTTCTTCCACTCACATTTTACAAGTGGACACATGCAAGTGCTTTTAGGAAATAACGGACGTGTGGCAGTGGATATTAATACAGCATATGAAAAGGCGATTACTGCAGAGAAAGAATGGTATGACAGATTAGGAAACAAACTGGATGTGACTAGTGATGCATTGAAAGATGTTAGTGTTACAGTAGGGCTCTATCAGCAATATTCTTATACAGGAAAAGATGCAGATAATAATGAAGTAGAATATTCGCAGGAAGGTACAAATGGTGTTCCGTTTGCAACTGTAGTATTGAATCAGGCAAACAACTTTACTTATACATGGGAAACGCCTACACTTCCAAAATACTTGGTTGATGATAATGGGGATTACAGACTGGATAAGAATAATAGTAAAGTAGAAGTTACTTATGTGGTTGATGAAGTAGAGGGTGCAACTGGTTGGACATTGTCAACAATAGTAAATAACTCAACAGATGATAAAGATATATTTACTTTACATAATGTTCCATTGACTGAGTTTAGTCCAAGTGTACAAAAAGTATGGACGGATGGCGCACCTGATGGATATAAGGTTAAGATGGAATTATTGGCAAATGGAGTGCCAGTAACAGAAGAAAAGAAACTGGATGCAGAGCATATTATTGTTGCTGAATTAAAACAGGAAAATGCGGATGGGAATGCTGAATTGAAAGTTACCTTTGGTGGCGATAGTAATGTCGAAAATTCTCCACAGACAGTTTTAATTAAAGACTTCGGAGGAGACCAGACTGTAAGTAAGGATTATACATTCATTTATAGAGGTGAAGATGGAAACGGTTTTGGTGGTGAAGCAGGTACAGGAACCCATGCAGAATATGCAACGGTTAAAATTACAGTCTCTAATACTGGTGGTGCCAAACTGAGCATTGCAAATGCAACTGTATCTTATCATTATACGGATTTAACAACAAAAGAACCTGCGGAAGCTATTTTGGAAACATATCGTACAAAGAGCGAAGAAACAGATACAACCAAAACATCTACGTTCTTGATGTATTTTACTACTCAAGAAAAGGCAGAGGTTATTTTGGACGGAGTTGTAGATACGGAAGAAACAAAGGCTTGGTACAACAAGTTGGATAAATGGAATCTTCCAATGCTCGATGCAGACAAGAAGGTAATTACTTATTCTGTTCGTGAAACGTTATTAGTGCCATTTGAAGAAAGTATGAACATAGGTGAAAGACAAACCGAGACAATAGACGGAGTAGACTATGTTTTATGCCTAGTTAAAAATGGATTAATCATTGTTCCACAGGCAGATGGAAGCGAAAAAGTATTTAAGTCTACCATCACAAATACAGAAGATTATCAGTTCACAGTAACAAATGACGAAGCTGTGACAAGTATTACTGCTGAGAAAGTATGGGTTGACAATAACAATGCATACGGAACAAGACCAGATAAGATTACTTTTAAGTTAAAAGCAGATGGTAATGTAGTAGGCGGTAAGGATATTGTAGTTGAACCAGGCACAGGCATTTGGAATGGAACTGCAAAAGCAGAATGGACAGATCTTCCTGTATACGATACAGAAACAGGTGAAGAGATTACTTATACAGTAGAAGAAGTAATGGGAACACTTCCAACTTCAGATGAGTATGAGGTGAAAGTAGAAGCAGATCCAGATAATGCTCAGAACTTTATTGTAACAAATAGTCTCTATGCATCTACATCTATGGAAGTAGAGAAAGTATGGATCGACAATAATAATAATTATGGAACAAGACCAGACAATATTTACATGGTATTGTACCGTAGAGTAGATGGTACAGATGTGGAAGAAATAGTACCAGATGCAGTCGTTATCACATTAACAAGCAATGGTTTGGAAGGTAAGTGGGAAAACCTTGCGAAGTATAATGAAAAAGGCAAGAAATATTTCTACTCTGTAAAAGAATATGAAAGCCTTACGGCGAGAAACGTAGAAGGTGTAAGTGGTTACAAAGATGTATCTGCAGTTGGCGATAAGACAGAAACATCTTACAAGTTTACAAACCAACTGGATGATGGCGCGATTTCAAAGACAGTTACAAAAGAATGGAAGGATAAAGCGTTAGAAAGTACTCGTCCGACAAACGTGACAGTCGTATTAAGCGGAACGATAACTGTTGGAGGAGAAGAAAAAGCAGTTGATTTAACTGCCTATAATCCAACACAAATATTAACTTCACCATGGAGTTATACATGGGAGAACCTTCCAGAATACTCTGGTGGTTACAAGATTGATTATACAATCACAGAAACAAAAGTCGGAAATACTGGCGTAGCAGATAATAAAGCAGGCAATTATGTAGTTTCTGTTCAAGATGATGGAGTGGGAAATGATTTTGTTGTAACAAATACTCTGACAGGAGAAACTACTGTAACTGTAAAGAAAGAATGGAAAGATACACCAGAAGGATTTGTAATTCCAACTGTAACATTTGATATTTACAACAGATATGGTGGAAAACAAGATGCTACATTAACAGTTACAGAAGACAATCCGGAAGATAGTGCAACACTTCCGAAGTACAATGCAGATGGCGATACAATTTATTATACAGTTGTAGAACAGCCAATACTGGATGGTACAAATTACAAGATTGATTCCGTGGTAGGAAGCAATGAAGGTACAGATGGTAACTTCTATTACAACGCAGTAAATACTTATGTACAATTAGTTCAAGATATTAGCGGAACTAAGACATGGGTTGGCGTGACTGGAGAGAATATTCCAGAAGCAATCACAATCAAACTTTATCGTCAAGCTGGCGACGGAGAGAAAGTAGAAGTAACTGACGTAACACCTACATGGAAGAATACAGATAGCACTATATGGACATATACTTATACAGGTTTACCAATCTATGAAAATGATGATACGACAAAACCGTATACTTATAGTGTAGAAGAAACAGGAATCGACGGAACTGCAGTTGCAGATACAGATTATACAGCTACAAAAGACGGTGATTTGAATATCATCAATACATTGGGCGGAACTGTAGATGGTGTAAACCTTAAAGGAACAAAGCAGTGGTATGGTGTGACATCAGGAAACGTACCAGACAGTATTCAAGTACAATTAATGAGAAGTGTTTCTGGTGGAGCATTAGAAGCAGCGGTAGATACAGATGGAAAGAGCGTTGGAATCACTGTTTCGAAATCAAGTCAATCGGAAGAGATGTCATGGAACTATGACTTTAGTGGCGTTACACTTCCGAAATATGACGCAAATGGTAATGAGTATACTTATTCTGTAAAAGAAATTAGTGTAACAGCAGGCAGCACAACAAGACCGGTTGTTTACCCAGTTGTAAGTCCAACAAGCGGAACAGTAGGCGATTATACTGTGGCATTGAATGGAATGAATATTACCAACACTCTTAAAGGTGGAACGGCTAAAGACTTAACAGTCACATTCCCAATGATAAAAGAATGGATTACTACAGAAGGATACAGCATACCAAACAGTATTACAGTGAAATTAACAGGTAGTGGTGTTGCGCAAATCACGGAAACTAAACAGTTAACTTCAACTACAGAGGGAGTAA
Organism: Tyzzerella sp.; assembly: GCA_017472665.1. GTDB lineage: Bacteria > Bacillota > Clostridia > Lachnospirales > Lachnospiraceae > Faecalimonas. The sequence goes on from JAFUOS010000020.1 coordinate 51,750, forward strand.
CAATAGAGGGAAATGTTTGGAAGTATACCTTTAAGAATCTCCGCAAGTATACAGATAATGGTATTACTGAATATGTATACAGTATAGAAGAAACATATGTTGGAGATACTGCGGTACAAAATGGTGTAGCAGGCGAATGGCATGTAAGTATGCCAGATAAAGATTTGATTATCAATAGCCATGATGTTGACCTTGTTAACATTACTGTTAATAAGAAATGGGCTGGCGTAACTGGTAACAATATTCCTGATTCTATCCAGATACAGCTTTATCAAAATGGTGTGAAATTTGGTGTTCCAACAACTTTAACTAAAACGGCTTGTGCGACTGACGATGAAACCACATGGAGTTATACTTTTACAGGACTTCCAAAGAGCTCTGATGGAACGGTTGAGAATCAATATGTTTATACTGTGAAAGAACTTAGTGTTACAGCAGGAGCAGATACAGAAACTGTTGATGAGCAAAATAATACAGTAGGAGATTATACTGTAAGTTATAGTGCAGATAGTCTTACAATTACAAATACTCTGAATGCAGGTGACAATAAAGTTAAAACTACTTATCCTGTAACCAAGAACTGGATCAATGCGGATGGTCAAATTCCAGACAGCATTACAATTCAGTTGATGCAGAGTGGTGTAGATGCCAAATCAAAAGATCTGACAAACGCTAATGCTGTTTCAGGTAATGATGCGCAGTGGCAATACACATTTACAGGTCTCCGCAAATATACAGACAATGGTATTTCCAAGTATGTATATACAGCAAAAGAGACTAAGATTGAAACCATAAATGTAGAAACAAAAGATGGTCAGTTAAAAGCAGGTGACTTCTTTGTAACTTACACACAACAGAACAAAGATGCAACAATTATCAACAACCGTTTAGCAACTGTAAATGTAGATAAAGAATTAATCGACTATCCAGTTGAAAAAGTTTGGTTAGATAAAGATGGCAATCCATTAACTGAAAACTTGCCAGAAACCATCACGGTACAGTTGTATCAAGACGATGCAGCATATGGAGCTCCATATACATTTACGACAGATGATATTGCAAATAACTGGAAGCATGTATTCACAGATTTACGCAAATATCAAGACGATGGTTTGACAGAATATGAATATAGCGTACAAGAAATAAAAATTGATGATACAGAAGTAGTAGGTGATGAAGCTGGAGCATTTGCTGTGACATATGCGGATGGCAAAATCACAAACAAACTTACTGGTGCGACAACAAAAGATGTAACGATTACAAAGGAATGGGTTGATGTAACTGGAGAAAATATTCCTGACTCTATCCAGATACAACTTTACCAGAATGGTAAAAAATTCGATGATCCAACAACTTTGACAAAACCAACAACTGGCGATGCAACTACATGGACCTACACATTCGAGGATATGCCGATTTACACTGATGGCGTTAAAGAAATCGAATATACAGTAAAAGAAATTAGTGTGACTGCAGGTGATACAACTGCAAATGTTGTATATACAGACAGTACAAACGGAACTGTAGGAGATTACATTGTTAAACTGAATGGTCTTAATATTACAAATACCTTAAAACAAGGTGATGACAAAGACTTAACAGTAGAATATCCTGTAATCAAGAAATGGGATGTCCCAACAGGAGCAACACTTCCGGCAAGCATTACTGTACAATTGTATCGAGATAATGCAGCGTATAAAGACCCATATACATTTACCGCGGAAGATATTGCAAACAACTGGAAACATGTATTCACAAACTTGCGTAAATACACTGACAATGGTATTTCAGAATATCAATATAGTGTAAAAGAAACAAAAGTTGATAATTATGAAGTAACTGATGGAAAAGTTGGTGCATATACCGTAACAGTAGACGGCAACGTTATTACCAATAAGTTATCTGATAACTCAACTGATTTGTTGACAGAGATCACTGTTACTAAGGAGTGGGAAAATGTAAACACCAATAACATGCCTAGTGCTATCAAAGTTCATTTGTACAGAGACGGCGAACCATATGGTATCGTTACTCAGATAAGTGGAACTGGAACCACATGGACTCATACATTTAAACATCTTCCAAAATACTCTGATGGTGTAACACCTTCTGTATATACAGTAAAAGAGTTAAGCATTCATGCTGGTGAAGATTCAGAAACAGTTGTTTACACAACAGATACAAAAGGAACTGCAGGAGATTATGATGTAACTCTGGATCAAGATAAGCTGACTATTAAAAATACATTGAAACAGGATGACGATAAGGATAAGACAGTAGATATACCATTTACAAAACTTTGGAGAAAAGCAGATGGTACTGCAATGACAGAAAATCTCCCAACAGAGATTACAGTACAGTTGTTAAGAGACGGAACTGCTATGGCAGGCGAAGCTTACACGAAACAACTTACAATAGCAGGCAAAGATGCATCCGATGCAAGTAAATGGACTGGTGAATTTACAGGTCTTCGTAAGTACAGCGACAATGGTATTACAAAATACAAATATACTGTAACAGAAACTGCTATTAAGATGGTGGTAGATGGAAAGCCTGAAACAGTTTCAGTAAGCAACAATAAGGCTGGAAGCTATGAAGTAAGTATCAATGATGCAGGAAATGTAATTACCAACCAATTATCTCAGGATCCAAACGTTACTAAGACTAGCGCAACGATTACTAAGACATGGGTAGGTGTAACAGGAACTAACATTCCAAGTATTAAAGTGCAACTCTTACAGGACGGCGAAAACTATGGAGAACCAGTTGTTCTGAAAGCCGATACAGAAGGTTTAACGGTTGTAAATGGTGTTTGGAATTATACATTCAATGATTTACCAGTTTATCAGTCAAATGGTATTATAAGACACGTTTACACCGTAGCGGAAGTTGAAATAGATGGCGTTAAGGTAGAAAACGGAAAAGCTGGCGATTATGAATCTAACGTAAATGGTCTTGCTATTACAAATGAATTGACTGGAACAGTTGATAAGATTGAAGGTCAGAAGATTTGGAAGGATGCAGCGAAAGTAAGCGAACGTCCAGCAGAAATCATGGTAGTTCTACGCCGCACAATTGATGGTAAGAACTTTGAAGATGTAGAAACCAAAGTTGTAGAGGGAACGAAGGATAAGGCTGAGTGGTCATTCAAATTTGACAATGATGAAGAGGGTTATCCAAAATATGATTCAAACGGTAACGAGTATACTTATTCTGTAAAAGAACAAGGTGAAGTAGATGGCGACATTACTCTTGGAACCAATGATTACAAGGTTGCTTATGGAAAAGCAGATACAGTTTATACTATTACAAATACATTGTATGGTGAATACGATCCGAAGGACAATCCAATCAAAGTGAACAAGGTGTGGTTAGATGATGATAACAGCCAGAAGAAACGTCCAGATTCAATAAGCATGACACTCGTTCAAAATGGCGATTTAGAAACGATTGAATTGACTGCTCAAAACCAAGTATCGCAAGAAAAGAAAAATGAGTGGTCAGGCGCATTTACAAAAACATATCCAATGTATGATGCAGAAGGCGCTTTGATTTCATACAGCGTTAAAGAAAATCCTTTGGCAGATTATACGTTGAAAGAAACCAAAGGAACTGCAGCCGAAGGATTTACATTAACAAACGTATATGCACCGGGCAAAACTACAATTACAGTTAATAAGGTTTGGGTGGATAACAGCAATGCGTTAAAGACTCGTCCTGAAACACTTACATTGAATTTACTTCAAAATGGCAATGCGTTTGGTACAATTGAACTGAAAGCTTCTGAGGGCAACACATGGACAGCAACGAAAGAAGTTCCTTCAACAGACGAAAATGGTAAATTATACACATATACAGTGGAAGAACCAAAAGAAGCATTAAAAGGAACTGATTATGTAAAAACAGCGGAAGAGGGCTTAACAGTAACCAACACTCTGCAAGCTGAGGTTCACGTTCAAGGTACTAAAACTTGGAAGAACATCGACAAAGAATACCGTCCAGAATCTATCACAGTAGAACTTTGGAGAAAAACTGCAGAAGGAACTGAAGTTCAGATGACGGATGTTGATGGAAAGGTAATTTCAATCACAACCAATGAAGAAAAAGAATGGAAGTATGATTTCGGTAACTTTGCTAAATACGATGAAAATGGTGCATTATACACATACATCGTAAAAGAAACTAAGATTGGTAACACACCGGTTGAACAATCAGATTATACAGTTTCAAATGGTGAAGGATATGACTTAATCAATAAACTGAAAGATGTCAAGATTATAATCAGCGGAAAGAAGACTTGGGTTGATAACAACGACCAATACAAGATGCGTCCAGAATCTATCACAGTAAATCTTCTTCGCGATGGTGTAAAAGTGACTTCTGTTCAAGTGAAAGCAGCAGCGGATGGAACATGGACTTACGAGTTTAAGGATCTTCCGAAGTACAATATGGATAATGGAAAATTGTATGCATACAGTGTAGAAGAAGCAGCAGTTGAGAACTACAAGAGCTCAGTAAACGGCTACGATATTACAAATACATTGGATGAAACAAAGATTCCAACTCCAGAAGAACCAACAACTCCATCAGCACCAAAGACAAGTGACAGTAGAACAGCAGCAGGTTATGCACTGACTACAATAATTGCACTTGCAGCGGTAGCAACAGCATTCTTTAAACGTAAAAGAATCGTAAAATAATTTAACACATTGATTTAACGCATTGATATGGCTGGCCCGATTGGGTCAGCCATATTTTCTTCCATTTCTTCAAATATTGAGAATAGACATAATCTATAATTTGTGATATTATGTGAAAACAACACATGACAATTCTATCAACATTTTATATGTGCAATTTTAGAAAGAAAAGTTTTCTATTTAACATTCCACATTTTTAAATTTAAAAGTTTCTATATAGATGAAAAAGGGCTTGCTATACCTTTGCTTTTTGTGGACTTGGGGTATTATGAAATACTTTTTTTCTCATATAGAAAAATGGTCAAATTTGAGGATTTTAGGCTGTTTTTAGGGTATGACGTCTCGAAATTTTTGTATATACCCGCGGCTTGCATTGGTAAGGACTAAATGAAGTGTTTTGATAATTGATATTATAAAATTGTTGTGTGATTCGGTTACATATAAGGTAAGGAGGTTTATATTATGATTTACGAAAAAATGATTGCTGAGCATCAAAGACTCGAAAAACAAATCGAGCAGCTACAATTGCAACTCAAAGATTTCCCTGAGGGAAAACTAATTATTGCTTCTAACGGCAAAGGAAACAAGTGGTACCAGAGTGACGGACATAATCCGGTTTATCTTTCTAAAAAAGAAAGGAAGCTTGCTGAAAAATTGGCACATAAAAAATATCTATTGCTTCAGATGAAAAACATGATTCATGAAAAGAAAGCAATTGATTTTTATCTCAGACATCACGATTCAAATGCGTATCAAACAGAACAATCTTTTATCAATTCATCAGAATACAAAGAGTTGCTTGCTCCAAGTTTCACCCCATTATCACAAGAATTAAATGATTGGATGAATTCCCCATATGAGAAGAACGAAATGCACCCGGAAAATTTAGTCAATAGGACACATTCAGGGAATCTTGTCAGATCAAAATCGGAAGCGATTATAGATATGTTTTTATTCAAACATAAAATACCTTTTCGATATGAATGTATTTTACAATTAGATGATATTTTTGTTTTCCCGGATTTTACGATTCGTCATCCTGAAACAGGAGAAGTGTTTTATTGGGAGCATTTTGGGATGATGGATAATCCTAATTATAGTAAAAAAGTATCTTCTAAACTTCAACACTACATTTCAAATGGAATTATTCCATCAATTCAGTTGATTACGACTTATGAAACAAAAGAAAAGCCTTTGAGTCCAGAGATGGTGGAGAAAATTGTGGAGCATTATTTTCTTTGATGAGAAAAAGTGAAGGATTATCATTGGTGATGGAGCAAAAGCAGAGGATTATCATTGGTGATGGAGCAAAAGCGGAGGATTATCATTGGTGATGGAGCAAAAACGGAGGATTATCATTGGTGATGGAGCAAAAACGGAGGATTATCATTGGTGATGAAATAAAAGTGGAGCATTATAGTCGTCGATGAGGCAAAAACAGAGTAAGCCATGGGTATATACAAATTTTTTTGTGCGAGATACCCTAAAAGGTCCCAAAACACAAAGATTTCAGCGCTTTTTTAGGGCAATTTTTCAATATGGGAAGAAGTTGCTTTAAAATACCCTGGATTTGCTAAAAAGTGAGGGTATGGCAAGATGATTTTTGCTATATAGAAATTATTCAATTATGGGAGGAACGCCAAGTCCCGAAAAGCTGTCGCCAAGCCCCGAAAAGCTGTCGCCAAGCCCCAAAAAGCTGTCGCCAAGCCCCAAAAAGCTGTTGCAAGTCCCAAAAAGCTGTTGCAAGTCCCCAAAAAGCTGTTGCAAGTCCCCAAAAAGCTGTTGCAAGTCCCAAAAAGCTGTTGCAAGCCCCAGAAAGCTGCCACAAGCCTCAAAAGTCTGTCACCAACTCCAAAAACCCACCACTAATCCTGAAAAAATCCCCCTAAAATTCATACTTCCCCCAAGCTCGTCATACATTAGAAAGAACAAGGAAATGAAACATAGGGGGCAGTATGAACGAAAAAGAACTGGAAGTGCTACAGCAGTATGATATAGATGTGAAAAGCACCCGCAAAGTTCGCGGTGCTGTTTTATGTGAAACAAAACAAGGCTTGTTTCTGTTAAAAGAAATGCGTTCTTCCGAAAAACAAATCCCGGCATTATATGAAATTCATCTGCATTTAAAAAAGCAAGGTTACGAAAATGTAGATATGATTCAAAAAAATAAAGAAGATGCTTTTTGGAGCATTTCAGAAGATGAAACAAAATACACATTAAAAAAATGGTTTTACGGAAAAGAGTGCGACAATAAAAAAGAGTCAGACATCATGCAAGGCGTGCAGAATCTGGCATTGCTGCATCGGATTTTGAGCAAACCTCCAGGGGTAGAAGTAAAGAAAAAAGAAGACCTCGAGCAGGAATTTTTCCGGCATAACCGCGAATTAAAAAAGGTGAGAACATTTATCCGGGATAAGGTTGGCAAAGGAGAGTTCGAACTGTTTTTCTTGAAGCATTTTGATGCTATGTATAATTGGGCTGTATGTGCGAGTGAAAGATTGCAGCGTTGCGACTATGAGAGTCTGAAGATGCAATCAGACCAGAAAAAAACTTTGGTACATGGTGATTATAATTACCATAATGTTTTGCTGACACCGACTGGCATCGCAACCACCAATTTCGAACATCTTTATGAAGGGATTCAGATTGCCGATTTCTATTATTTTTTAAGAAAAACGATGGAAAAGAATCAATGGGATGTCAGACTGGGTCACAAGATGATTGAATGCTATAATCGTATCCTTCCGTTTTCGCCGGCGGAATTGGAATATCTTTCTGTGTGCATTGCATATCCGGAGAAGTTTTGGAAGGTGACAAATTCCTACTATCGCTCTCGAAAATCATGGATTTCAGCAAAGAGTTTGGAGAAATTAGAGCTTGCAGTGAAGCAGACGGAAGAGAAGAAATATTTCTTGGAAACGCTGTTCTCTTTTCATTTATAGGTGACATAGACATGTTAGACTGTAAAAAGTGCCGAAAACCTTATAAAATGGGGCAAAAGTGGCATTTTTCACTTGACAAATCTATGTCAAACAGGTATAACAGTATCTAGGTGTTGAAAATAAAAGGAGGAGAATTATCCATGAACAGAGCAGAATTAGTTGCAGCTATGGCTGAAAAAGCTGGCTTATCAAAAAAAGATTCTGAAGCAGCATTAAAAGCATTTGCTGATGTAGTAGCTGATGAACTTAAAAAAGGCGAAAAAGTTCAATTAGTTGGATTTGGAACATTCGAAGTAAGCGAAAGAGGAGCAAGAGAAGGAAGAAATCCACAAACTGGTGAGACAATGACAATCGCAGCTTGCAAAGCTCCAAAATTCAAAGCTGGTAAAGCTTTAAAAGATGCTGTAAACGCATAATTTACAAAGAATATGAAGAATTAAAGAGATTGTGCTTGTGCACAGTCTCTTTTTCGCCTTAGCGCCTCGGCACAAAGCTCCAGTGGAGGTTTTGCCGAGGTTCCTTGATTAGAACATATTCACATAATATGGAGGAAACATGAGATTAGACAAATTTTTAAAAGTATCCCGCTTGATCAAAAGAAGAACCGTCGCAAATGAAGCCTGCGACGCAGGAAGAGTCCTAGTGAACGGCACCGTAGCAAAAGCTTCGGTCAAAGTAAAGGTCGGAGACATCATCGAGATTCAATTCGGAACCAAAACGGTAAAAGTGGAAGTGCTGGACATCCAGGATACCACGAAAAAAGAAGAAGCAAAAGACTTATTCAAATATTTATAAAACAGAAAAGTGTGACAACCTGTCATAAAGGCGAACAACCTTTCATACAATAACAATGAAATGTAGGAAAGGTTGTGATTTTTTGGAAGAAAGACAGATGCCGAAAGCGCATAAATTGGTTGTAAATAATAGAAAGACAAGTATGGTAACGGGGGTGCTGGATGTACTTGCCTTCGATTTGAACGAAGTGCTTCTAGAGACGGAGCAAGGAATGCTGATGGTGAAAGGAAAGGATTTACATGTGAACCGGTTGAGTCTGGAAAAAGGGGAAGTGGACCTGGCAGGACATATCGACAGCATTGCTTATTCTGACGTGCAGCATAACAACAAGAAGGGCGAAAATTTCTTCGTGAAATTATTTAAATAAATCCTATGATTGGTATCGAAAATGAATTAGCGATTTTTTTATCTGCATGCCTGCTTGGGAACATGATGTGCCTGATTTATTGTGCGATTCGGGTATTTCGTCGAATTGTAAAGCATACGCTCTTTTGGATTTCTCTAGAGGACTTTGTTTTCTGGGTGAGCATGGGGGTATATTTGTTTACGGAGATGTATCGGACTTGTGAGGGAAGCATCCGTTGGTACTTTGTTTTGGGTGTACTGGCAGGCGGTGGAATTACTTGTGAAATTATACGAAAAGTAGTGAAAAAAGTTATTGATAAAACTCATAAAAAATAGTAGAATAGTCTTATATGGGTGAGTAAAAATAAAAAGGGTGTGTACATAATGGGGAGCATGAAAAAGAGGAAGCATGGTACTCGTAATCAGGATCGCGTTTCGCAGCACAAAATCAGCGTTCTCGGCATTTCCGGCGTGATTGTAATGTTGATTGTGGTTTTATCTGTTGCGAGCATTTCGCTGCATGAGAAGAATCAGAATTACAAAGAGCAGGAAGCGAAACTGGAAGCGCAGCTGGAAGAGCAAAAAGCACGTTCAGAAGAGATTGATGAATTAGAAGAATACGTTGGAACAGATGAATACATAGAGGACGTAGCAAAGGAAAAATTAGGATTGATTAATCCGAATGAGATTCTGTTTAAAGCAGAACCTTAATGAAATAGAAAAGAGAAGACGATACAAATGATAGCTTTGGGAAAGATTTCCCGAAGCTATTTTTTTCGTTGTGGAGGGGCAAGATGAAAGATTTAGAAATGAATCCTTATGTGATACAAATTGATAAATTTGTAAATTCGTTGGAAAAGCTATCCAAGGTTTTCTTGGATTTGGAAGAAAAGAAAACCTATTTTTCGGAAGAAGAATTGAAAGGAATGTGTCAGAAGGTGTGCGATAAGGTCTGCCAGGTTTGTGGCAACCGGGAAATCTGTCTGGGAAGAGAACGCATGAACACATATGGGCTGATATGGGATATTTTTCGGGCGGTTGAGAACTATGGAACGGAATTGAACGTAGAGGTGAAGCGGAAAGTACAGAAAAATTGTGTACAAGCTCCAAAGTTTGTAAGGAATGCTTTAGAAATATATAAAAATGAAAAGCAGACGATGTTGTGGAATCAGAAGATGGCGCAAAGCAGAGAGGGATGTGCCATTCAACTGGATTCATTTGCCCAGATGATACAGCATGCCACGAGAGAGCTGGACGCCAGTATTTTTGCGGACGAGCATTTGGAAAAGAAAATCAGGAGTCGGTTTACAAAGCTTGGGATGAAAATTTTGACTACTGTATTTCTTGTGACGGAAGACGGAAGGTATGAAATCCATGTGACTACAAAAGCGCAGAAGGGAGATTGCATTACAACGAAGGAATTGGCGCAGATTATTTCTGAGTGCTGCGGAAGAAATATGGTGTTGGGAAAAGAAGAAAGAGCGGTTCTGGGCTCGGAATACTGCACGATTACTTGCGTGGAAGGGCCAAGATATCATACCTTGCAGGGAGTTGCAAAAATAGGGAAAGGATGCCGGAAGGTTTCTGGAGACAGTTTTTCGATGTTGGATTTGCCGGGAGGAAAGCAGGGAGTGATTTTGTCCGACGGAATGGGTGCCGGCGAAATTGCCTATCGGGAAAGCACGATGGTGGTGGAACTGTTGGAAGAACTGCTGGATGCTGGATTTCCAAAAGAAACCGCACTGCAGATGCTGAATACGGCATTGGTAATCGGCCGAGAGGAAGTCCGTTTTTCTACCATTGATATGAGTGTGTTTGATTTGTACAATGGGAAATGTGAAATTGTAAAAGCGGGGGCTTCTATGACCTTTATTAAACGGGAGGATAAGGTGGAATGTATCAAATCCACGAGTCTGCCGATTGGAGTGGTTCCAAAACTGGAAGTGGATGAAGAAGTCTGCAAGTTGTCAGATGGTGATATTGTGATTATGGTGACGGATGGAGTGATGGACGCACTTCCGACTGGAGAACAGGAATTTTTGATGAGAATGATTATCGAAGGAACTCAGAAGACGAATCCGAAGGAAATTGCACAGCATATCCTGGAACAGGTGCTGGAGTGCTCGGGCGAGGTGCCGATGGATGACATGACTGTTTTGGCAGTGGGCATATGGAGTCTTGAAAAATAAGAGGGAATGAGATAGAATTGAGTTAAATTTACAAAGGAAAACAGGGAAATGCTGAAAAAGATAGAAGAATATGCAGCAAAATGGCACATGCTAGAAAAAGAAGATAAGGTTATCGCAGGCGTATCCGGAGGCGCAGACTCCATATGCCTTCTTTTTGTACTCTTAGAGCTGCAGAAGAAGATTCCATTTGAGCTGATTGCGGTGCATGTCAACCACGGATTACGGGGAGAAGCGGCAGATGCGGATGAGGCTTATGTGAAGGAGATTTGCAGACAGCAGAATATTTTGTGCCTCAGCTATTCTGAAAATGTGGAATTAATTGCAAAAAACAGGAAACAATCTACAGAGGAGGCCGGACGGGATATAAGGCGCGAGGCTTTCCAGCGTGCGTTGGAGCAGTATGGCGGGACCAAGATTGCACTTGCACATCATAAAAATGATAATGTGGAGACGTTTTTCATGAATCTAGCCAGAGGTACCGGCATAAAAGGTATGGGCGGCATCCGGCCTGTGGCGGGAAATATCATTCGACCATTACTTTGTGTAGAGCGAAGTGAGATTGAGCAGTATTTGCAGGACAGAAAGATTTCTTATTGTATTGACCAGACAAATGCGACCGATGACTATACCAGAAATCGCATCCGGAACAATGTCATTCCATATCTGGAGTCAGAGGTGAATGCGCAGGCTGTTTCTCACATTGACAGTGCGATGGAGCAACTGCGGGAATTGCAGGTTTATATAGAGGAACAGGTGAATCAGTATTTTGGGGCTTGTGTGAAGGAGCAGGGAACGGGATACTTGGTGGCGAAAGAGGAGTTTGAAAAGAGTCCAAAGATTTTTCAATCACTTGTGTTAAAAAAAGTTCTGGTGCAGATTTGCAAGAAGGAAAAGGATATGGAGGCTGTTCATTTGAAAGACTTGCAGGAGCTGTTTGGGAAGCAGGTAGGAAGAAAAGTGGACTTGCCATATGGGATGGAAGGAAGACGTGTCTACGAGGGACTGAGTATTCGAGAGAAGTCGGGCGCAGAAACAGACAAGAAAGAATGCCAGATTTCTTGCAAGGTTGGAGAAAAGCAGGAAATCTTCTGTGGCAGCCAGAAAATCACCTGCAGAATATTTGAAAAAAACATCGGTACGCCGATATGTTTACAAAAAGGTGGCGCGAAGTGGTTCGATTATGGTATAATAGCATCTGAAATATGTGTTCGGACGAGGCGGCCAGGCGATTACATTTCGATTCATTCAAGTGGAAAAAAGCAGAAATTAAAATCTTTTTTTATTAATGAAAAGATTCCACAGGAGAAACGGGATGAAATCCTGCTTGTAGCGGATGGAAATCACATTCTATGGATTGTCGGATATCGGACGAACCCAGCGTATCAAGTAACAGAGCATACAAAACATGTACTAGAAATACAAATGGATAAAGGAGAAAATTATGGCAGAGAAAATTAAAGTATTAGTGTCAGAAAAAGACGTTGATGCAAGAATTGAAGAATTAGGAAAGAAGATTAGTGAAGATTACGCAGGAAAACAAGTACACCTGATTTGTATTTTAAAGGGCAGCGTGTTCTTTATGTGCGAATTGGCGAAACGTATCACAGTTCCAGTATCTATGGACTTTATGAGTGTCAGCAGCTACGGCGATGGAACGAAATCAAGTGGTATCGTAAAAATTGCAAAAGATTTAGATGAAACATTGGAAGGAAAAGATGTGATTATCGTAGAAGATATTATTGATTCTGGAAGAACTTTGTATTATCTTATGGATGTCCTGCAGCAGAGAAAACCAAATAGCATGAGACTTTGTACATTATTAGATAAACCAGAAAGACGTGTAGTAGATGTAAAAGTAGACTACATTGGTTTTAACATTCCAGATGAGTTTGTAGTAGGATACGGACTCGATTATGCGCAAAAATATAGAAATCTACCATACATCGGTGTTGTAGAAGGTGTAGAGTAGGAAGGAGCAGACAGTTGAATAAAAAAAATAAAGCAATGGGAGGCGTGTCGCCATTTATCATTATGGCGATTGTGTTTCTCATATATTGGTTTGTGTTCCAAATGGGCATGAGCGGAAATTCTTGGACTTATGAAGAGTTTACAAAAGCTTTAGGAGAAAATAAAATTGAATCTGTCGTTGTGGAGCAGAGCAAAGCTGTTCCCACCGGAAGCCTTGAGATTACAATGACTGATGGGCAGGTAAAATATCTTAATGTGTCAGATGTAAATGAAGCTCAGAATGTTCTAAAAGAAGGCGGAGTGACGGATATTTCTCTGGAGCCCGTACAGGAAGATTCCTGGGTGTTGACGACATTGGTGCCGACGCTTCTGATTGTGGGAGTCGTTGTCCTGATGTTTATGATGATGAACAGACAGGGCGGAGCCAATGCAAAAGCGATGAATTTTGGACGCAACCGTGCGAAGATGAGTAATCCATCGGATAAACATATCACATTTGCACAGGTGGCTGGACTCAGCGAAGAAAAAGAAGAGTTAGAAGAGATTGTAGATTTTTTGAAGAACCCGAAAAAATATGTCCAGGTAGGTGCCAGAATACCAAAAGGTGTTTTATTAGTGGGACCTCCGGGAACAGGAAAGACATTGCTTGCAAAAGCAGTAGCTGGAGAAGCGGGAGTGCCGTTCTTTACGATTTCCGGTTCGGACTTTGTGGAAATGTTTGTCGGTGTTGGTGCATCACGTGTGCGTGATTTATTTGAAGACGCAAAGAAAAATGCACCATGTATTATTTTTATTGACGAAATCGATGCGGTGGCAAGACGCCGTGGTACAGGTCTTGGCGGCGGCCATGATGAAAGAGAACAGACACTCAACCAGCTCCTCGTAGAGATGGACGGTTTTGGTGTAAATGAAGGTATCATCGTAATGGCTGCAACGAACCGTGTAGACATTCTTGACCCTGCTATTTTAAGACCTGGTCGTTTTGACCGAAAGGTTTCCGTGGGAAGACCTGATGTAAAAGGCAGAAGAGAGATTCTGGAAGTGCACGCAAAAGGAAAACCGCTTGGTGATGATGTGGATCTGATGCAGATTGCTCAGACGACAGCGGGATTCACAGGTGCTGATCTAGAAAACTTATTAAACGAAGCAGCGATTCTGGCTGCAAAGGAGAACCGCGTATATATTCAGCAGAAAGATATTCAACATTCTTTCGTGAAGGTTGGAATCGGTGCAGAAAAGAAGAGCAAAGTGGTTTCCGAAAAAGAAAAGAAGATTACCGCATATCACGAAGCAGGTCATGCGATTTTATTCCATGTGCTTCCGGATGTGGGACCGGTATACAGTGTTTCGATTATCCCGACAGGCATGGGAGCCGCAGGTTATACGATGCCGCTTCCTGAAAAGGATGAAATGTTTAACACAAGAGGCAAGATGCTGCAAGAGATTACCGTGTCTCTTGGCGGACGTGTGGCAGAAGAATTAATATTTGATGATATTACGACTGGTGCTTCACAGGATATCAAACAGGCGACAGCCCTTGCGAAATCAATGGTGACGAAGTTTGGTATGTCTGAAGAACTGGGACTTATTAACTATGACCATGACAGTGAGGAAGTATTTGTGGGAAGAGATTTCGCAAATACCGGAAGAGGATATGGAGAAGAAGTTGCAGGCAAGATTGATAAGGAAGTAAAACGTATTATTGACGAATGCTATGCAAAAGCGAAGTTTATTATTAAAGAACATAACGATGTATTAGAAGCTTGCGCTAAATTATTACTAGAAAAAGAGAAAATAACGAGCGAGGAATTTGGGGCATTATTTTATGAAGAAGGAAGCATTATTTAGTGATGGAACCGGGAATTTTGTGATTCCGGCAGAGCCTAAGGAGTATGAGGAAGTTACGCTGCGTTTCCGTACTGCGAAAGATGACGTAGATTTCGTGCGTGTGATTTCTGGGAAGGAAGCCTTTGTGATGAGAAAGGCTTACACGCGAGACGAATTTGATTATTACGAATTGACTTGGAAATTGAAGGAAGAGCCGCTTCGATATTGTTTTGAAGTACATGGACGTAATGAGGTCTGTTATTACAATCGGTGTGGCGTTTCCGACAAGATTATGGATGAGTATGCATTTACCATTGTACCGGGATTTTCTACGCCTGACTGGGCGAAGGGCGCCATCATGTATCAGATTTTTGTGGACCGTTTTTGTAATGGGGACAAAAGCAATGATGTGGAAAGCGGCGAGTATGTTTACATTGGCGAGCCGTGTACCCGTGTGACAGATTGGAGTAAGAATCCTGCATTCATGGGAGTGCGGGAATTCTACGGTGGAGATTTGCAGGGCGTTCTGGACAAATTGGATTATTTACAGGACTTAGGAGTCGAGGTTATTTATTTCAACCCACTGTTCGTATCTCCGTCAAATCATAAGTATGACATTCAGGATTATGATTATATTGACCCGCATTATGGGGAGATTGTGAAAGATGGAGGAAGCGTCCTTCCAGAAGACGAAAAAAGTAATAGTAACGCCACGAAGTATAAATTGCGCGTGACAGATAAGGCCAACCTGGAGGCGAGTAACCAGTTGTTTATCCGTCTGGTGGAAGAAATGCACAGACGAGGCATGAAAGTGATTCTCGACGGTGTATTTAATCACTGCGGTTCGTTTAATAAATGGCTGGACCGTGAAAAATTATATGAGGGTTCAGAGGGGTATGAGCCGGGTGCTTATATTTCCAAGGAGAGCCCATATCACAGCTTTTTCAAATTTCATGATAATGATTCTTCAAAATGGCCATATAATGGAAGCTATGATGGCTGGTGGGGACATGATACGTTACCGAAACTGAACTATGAGGATTCGGTGAAGCTGGAGAATTATATTTTGCACATTGCGAAAAAATGGGTGTCACCGCCGTATAATATAGATGGTTGGAGATTGGATGTGGCAGCTGACCTTGGACACAGTCAGGAATACAACCATGATTTCTGGAAGAAATTCCGCAGGGTAGTGAAGAATGCGAATCCGAATGCAATTATTTTGGCAGAGCATTATGGCAACCCACATGCATGGCTGCAAGGCGATGAGTGGGATACGGTCATGAATTATGATGCGTTTATGGAGCCGCTTACCTGGTATTTGACTGGGATGGAGAAGCACAGTGATGAGCATCGCCCGGATTTGTGTGGAAATGTGGACCATTTTATCGGGGCTATGAAGCATCATATGACGCACATGCTGACACCGTCACTCATGGTTTCGATGAATGAGTTATCGAACCATGACCATTCACGTTTTTTGACTAGAACGAACCACATGGTCGGGAGAGTTCAGAAGCTGGGATATGAAGCGGCTGGCTTATATGTCAATGAGGCAATTATGCGGGAAGCAGTTGTGATGCAGATGACATGGATTGGAGCACCGACCTTGTATTATGGTGACGAGGCCGGAGTGGTAGGCTTTACAGACCCAGATAATAGAAGAACTTACCCATGGGGAAATGAAAATAAAGAGTTGATCGCATTCCATAAAGAAGCGATTCGGATACATAAGGAATGTGAGGCATTGAAATATGGTTCATTGGAGATTCTTGGAGGCAAGGATCAGGTGCTTATGTATGGACGCTTTACGGAAAAGGAAAAGATTGCGGTTGTAGTCAATAATAGTGATGAAGCGGCAGAAGTAAAGGTTCCTGTTTGGCGGCTTGATGTTCCGAAGGATTGCGTTATGACACGGTTATTGTATTCTTATCAGGATGGATATTCTGTGAGAGAAGGGAAATACTTAATCGTAGATGGGGAAGTCTCCTTGAAAATGGGGGCGCATGCTGCGATGGTGCTGCAATATAAGAAATCAAGATAAAAAAGTGTTGCATTTCGAAAGAAATTGTGATATAAGTATTAATTGTCAGGTTGAAAAATCTGACACATGGATGGGTTCCCGAGTGGCCAAAGGGGGCAGACTGTAAATCTGTTAGCAACGCTTTCGGTGGTTCGAATCCACCTCCATCCATTCGCTGAAAGCAACTTAGTGAGTGCAAGCCGTAAGGTGCAGTACGAACTTAGTGCGAGGCGGTTCTCGAACCTTAATGAGCATAAGATGCGAATTTAGTTGAGAGAACATACATTATGCCGCAGTGGCGGAACTGGCAGACGCACAGGACTTAAAATCCTGCGGGACTTATACTCCCGTACCGGTTCGATTCCGGTTTGCGGCAGGAGGAAAGAGAGTAAAGTTTTGGTAAAGTCAAGCTTTACTCTTTTTTTTGTACTTTTGGAATGTTATACTAAATAATATGAAAATATGAAATAACGGAGGTTTATATGAAACTGAATTACAAGAGAACTATGTTAATTGGACTGGCATTTTTATCCATTAGTGCATTTTGGCAAATGTACGATAATGTAATCCCCCTGATTCTGAAAGACACATTTGGTATGGGTGAGACTGTCACTGGAACCATCATGGCAGCGGACAATGTGCTTGCACTGTTCTTGCTTCCAATTTTTGGCGCGATATCGGATAAGGTTAGCACGCCGATTGGAAAGCGTATGCCATTTATTTTAATGGGAACTGGGTTAGCATTTGTGTTTCTTATGATTTTGCCATTTGCAGATAACACGAAGAATTTAGCACTGTTTGTAGGCGGTTTATTTGTTCTGTTAATCAGTATGGGGCTTTATCGTTCTCCAGCGGTAGCGCTGATGCCAGACTTGACACCGAAGCCGCTTCGCAGCAAGGCAAATGCGGTGATTAACTTGATGGGTGCTATTGGTGGTGTGTATACGCTGATTATGATTAAAGTGTTAGTTGGCGGAGGAGATACACCAAATTATCGTCCGTTATTCCTTTCTGTAGGATTACTTATGGTAATAAGTGTTGCAATTTTGTTTGTTACAATTAAGGAAAACAAACTTCATGCGGAAGTAAGTGCGGACGAAGAAGAAAACGAGGCAGATGCAGCCCAGGTAAATGCAGTAGATGCAGCGCAAGTAAGCGCATCAGATAAGAAGTCAGACAAACTTCCAAAGGATGTAAAGAGAAGTTTGGTGTTCCTGCTTCTTTCAGTAGCGTTCTGGTTCATCGCTTACAATGCGGTTACAACAGCATTTTCGCGTTATGCGACTCACGTTTGGGGATTGGAAGGCGGCGGATATGCGGATTGTCTTTTGATTGCGACAGTTGCAGCGATTATTAGTTACATTCCAATTGGTGCCATTGCAAGTAAAATCGGACGTAAAAAGACAATCCTGATAGGTATTGTTTTGCTGGGCTCTTGTTTCCTTGCAGCAGGACTTTATCCTACATATCACTGGTCAATGGTGATTTTCTTTGGAATTATTGGTTTTGCATGGGCGGGGATTGGCGTAAACTCCTACCCGATGGTAGTTGAGATGAGTAACGCAGGAGATGTTGGAAAATACACTGGATATTACTACACATTTTCCATGGCGGCACAGGTGATTACGCCGATCCTTTCAGGTGCTTTGTTAGAACATGTTTCATATAGAACTTTATTCCCATATTCTGTTGTGTTTAGTGTGCTTGCATTTATTACCATGTCTCAGGTAAAACATGGGGATTCAAAGCCGGAACAGAAGAAGAGTGTTTTGGAGAATTTTGATGTGGATGATTAAAGAGTATAGTTAGACATGGATAGCTAGGCTTAGATGACTAGGCGTAGAGAGACAGATATAACAGAGGTTGATTATGGAAATTTTAGCGATTGTTTTAGGAGTTGTTCTAATATTGGCAGGAGTTTATTTATTCCTGATTTGCCCAAGAATATTCAATAAACCAGACCGCACCGCTTTTAGCGGAGTACATTATGCGCATCGTGGACTGTTTGATAATAAGACGGATGCACCCGAAAATTCGCTGCGGGCGATTTGCAAGGCGGTGGAAGCAGGATATGGGATTGAGTTTGATGTCCAGCTCAGTAAAGATGATATTCCAGTTGTGTTCCATGACGCCAACTTAAAGAGAATGTGCGGAGTAGACGGAAACGTTTGGGAGTATACTTTAAATGAACTCCGGCAGATGAAGCTGGCAGGTTCAAATCAGACGATTCCGACATTTGCAGAGGTTTTAAAAGCGGTCGACGGAAAGGTGCCGCTGATCATCGAGTACAAGCTGGACCGGGTGGACACGAAGGTATGCGAACTGGGAAATGAATTGCTGAAAAACTATCAAGGTCCATATTGTATTGAATGTTTTCATCCGTTGGCGGTTTTGTGGTATCGAAAACATCGTCCGGATGTGATGCGAGGGCAGCTTAGTATGAATTATGCACGAGAGGGCAGGAAGGCGTGGTATTATCAGGTGATGACATACTTGGTGTCGAATTTTGTGACAAGACCAGATTTTATCGCGTACTGCCATACGGATGCCGGAAATTTTTCAAGGCGGTTGTGTCGCAAACTGGGCGGACTGGCTGTGGCTTGGACGATTAAAAACCAAGAACAGTATGAGAGAGCGAAATCAGAGTTTGACTTGTTTATATTTGACAGTTGTGTTTTGAAAAATCCAGAGTAGAGTCACCAACAATTTCCAAGTCTTGCATGTTGAACTTTAAATTGTGTATACTGTATAATAACAAGACGACAGAGAACAGGAGGATGCGATATGAAAGATATTAAAATTACAGATTCGATTTTATATGTAGGAGTAGATGACAAAACATTAGATTTGTTTGAAAGTCAATATGTGATTCCAAACGGAGTTTCTTATAATTCTTATGTAATCTTAGATGACAAGATTACAATCATGGATACGGTGGATGCGAGAAAGACAGAAGAATGGCTGGCAAATGTGGAAGCGGTTCTGGGAGATAAAACTCCAGATTATCTCGTGGTTTCACATATGGAACCAGACCATGCGGCGAGCATACAGGTTTTGGTGGATAAATATCCACAGATGCAAGTGGTTGGAAATGCTAAAACATTTGTAATGATTCCTCAGTTCTTTGATGTAGATCTGACAGGAAGAACGGTTGTTGTAAAAGAAGGCGATACATTAAGCTTAGGTGCGCATACATTGCAATTTTTCATGGCTCCGATGGTGCATTGGCCAGAGGTTATGGTTGCATATGAACAATCAGAGAAAATCTTATTCTCAGCTGACGGTTTTGGAAAATTTGGAACTTTAGACGCAGACGAAGCTTGGACATGTGAAGCAAGACGCTACTATTTTAATATTGTAGGAAAGTATGGCGCACAGGTACAGGCACTTCTCAAAAAAGCAGCCACACTTGATATTCAGATGATTTGTCCGCTTCACGGACCGATTTTGAAAGAAGATTTAGGATACTATATCGGAAAATATGATATTTGGAGCAAATATGAGCCAGAAGACGAAGGTGTATTTATCGCATACGCGTCGATTCATGGAAATACAGCAAAGGCTGCAAAGAAATTAGCTGAGATGCTCGAGGAAAAAGGCGCGAAGAGAGTTGCGATTGCGGACTTGTCAAGAGACGATATGGCTGAAGCGGTGGAAGATGCATTCCGTCATGACAAGTTGGTGGTGGCTTCGTCTACTTATGATGGTGGATTATTCCCATGCATGGAAGATTTCTTATTGCATTTGAAAGCGAAGAATTATCAGAAACGTACGGTGGCGCTGATGGAAAATGGAAGCTGGGCACCACAGGCGGCGAGAAAGATGCGAGAGATACTGGAAGGTATGAAGAATATTGAGATTTGCGAGCCAGTAGTGACGATTAAGTCGACGATGAAGGATGAAACTTTACAGGTGATGGAAGAACTGGTAGAAAAGTTGGTATAAGACTAGAGCTGGCGTGACGTGAAATGGTGTTGGCATGAAGGTGTTAACACCATTTTTGAATTTTTGAAAATTGAAAAAAGGTGAAAAAATTTAAAAAAGTTGTTGACATTTAAAAATCAGCGTGATAATATAAGTTTCGTGCTAAGGAACAGCTAAAAAGGATTTAAGCCCAGATAGCTCAGTTGGTAGAGCAAGGGACTGAAAATCCCTGTGTCGCTGGTTCGATTCCGGCTCTGGGCACTCTCTTTTATAGAGGTGCTTAACCGTTTATATATAAATAGTTAACATGCGGGTGTAGTTCAATGGTAGAACACCAGCCTTCCAAGCTGGATACGTGGGTTCGATTCCCATCACCCGCTTTTTTTGTGCGCAAAATTGCGCACAAAACGTTCCACGTGGATGCGCAGGGGTGCGTGCAAGGTATATGTGATTTCACCGAAATGGTCAGAAATATCGTATCCGCTATTTTTACATGTTTCCATTGCTTTAAAAATAGTAAGTTCAAAATTACGAAAATCTTTATACTCTAAAGCTTTGGATAACTCTCTAGCATACCAGAATTCGTATCCTTCTTCGTCTGTGTGCTTTATTGATTCAAATAACGATTCGCTATAATTTTAATAAAAGTGAAAAGAATTGGCAGAATTGGCGGGTGTTCGGAATTTCCGAACAGCTATTTTCGTCATTGTTGAAAGTTTTAAAAAATATTTGGTATAATTATTTTAGAATTAAATGTAGATGGAGATGATATGTCATGGAAGATTTTAAGAATTTAATAAAGTTAGATTTACATTGTCATCTGGACGGCTCTTTAAATGTTGATTCTGTTTTTGAAGTGCTTGAAAAACAAGATTCCCATTATGAGAAGGAGGAGCTGATACGAAAGTTAAAGGTTGCCCCGGATTGTACCAGTTTAACTGAGTATCTGGAAAAATTTGATTTGCCACTTCAATGTCTGCAGACTGCGGAAGGATTAAAGCGGGCAGCATATGAATTAGTGCGGGATGCCGCGCAGGAGAATGTGAGATATATCGAAGTTCGTTTTGCTCCGATGCTTTCGGTAAATGCTGGTTTAAATTGCAAAAAGGTGCTGGAAAGTGTGATAGAAGGACTTGAAAGTGCAGGAAAGCAGTATGGCGTATATGCGTCCGCCATTGTCTGCGCCATGCGTCACCATTCTTTGGAACAGAATATGGAAATGATGCGTGTAGCTCGAGAATTTCTGGGAGACGGAGCGTGTGCTCTGGATTTGGCAGGAGATGAGTCGGGATTTCCCACACATTTGTTTCGAGAGTTATTTTTAGAAGCAAGAAGATTAGAGATGCCATTTACGATTCATTCGGGGGAATGTGGAAGCGTGGAAAATGTGAAAGAGGCAATTGATCTTGGGGCGAAACGGTTAGGGCATGGTATTGCGCTTCAAAAAAGCCTAGAGCTTCAAAAACTTTGTGCGGATAAAAGGATTGGTATCGAGATGTGTCCGACTAGCAATCTTCAGACAAAGGCAATTAATAGTTTTGATGAGTATCCGTTAGGACAGTTTGTGAAGAATGGACTTTTGGTTTCGATTAATACAGATAATAGAACGGTCAGTGGAACGACGATTACGCAGGAGATGCAGATTGTAAGGGATGTTCTTGGATTGGGCAAAGATGTGATTTTGCAGTGTACGAAAAATGCGATTGAAACGGCATTTGCGGATGATTCTGTGAAACATGAATTATACAAGGAAATTTCGTAAATAATGTGTATTCCTGTCAAAGACCATTGATTATAATTTTATGCTCACTTTATAGGGCATATTTTAACCAAAATGTTTGGGTATAAAATGTTTTTTGTGTGTTCACTTTACAGGGTACATTTTAAAAAGGATAATTTTCTATATAGACAAAAAAAGTCCTGCAATACCCTCATTTTTTAGCAAAGTTCGGGTATTACGATTCAATTTTTCTCTATATAGAAAAATCCGACTTAAAAAGTGTCTAAAACAAGGAAATAATAGTAAAAATCGGGTATAGCACAGCAAAAAATTTGTATATACCCAAAACAGAAATTGGTCACGTTCAAAACAATTGTTTGTCACAATTTTTATAACACCTCAACAACTGTTTTTCAAAATTTTTATGACACGTCAACAACTGTTTTTCAAAATTTTGCTACGTCCCCAACAACTGTTTCCTCACAATTTCAAAAGGCGCAGGCCCAACATCCAAAAATTCACGATGAAATTCCTTTTGTGAAAAAGTTTCTCCTTTCGCTTCAATATACTCGCGTTT
The DNA here is from genome assembly GCA_017472665.1 of Tyzzerella sp. Lineage (GTDB taxonomy): Bacteria > Bacillota > Clostridia > Lachnospirales > Lachnospiraceae > Faecalimonas. The sequence continues at coordinate 74,760 of JAFUOS010000020.1, forward strand.
CAACTCCAAAATTTCCACATACCCCACATAATAAGACACATAATTTGCAGGGTCTCCAACAATCAATTCATAAATCTTCTGAATTGTCTCAGAATCTTCAATCCCATATGTGGAAAAAAATTGTTCCGTCCGTTCCAAATTCCAGCCATTATAATGAATTCCAATATCAGTCAGGGCGTAGAGGCCAAGAATCAAAGAATTATTCTTCTGCAAGAGTGCAGCATAAGGTTTTTCGAGAGAGCTTAAGTAGTAAGAACACATTTCGGCATACGTTGCCCAACCTTCTACATACCCCTTAAAGTTAAACAATGTGCGCAGTGGGTCCGGGTCTTGGGCTGCATAATAAGTGGTCTGGTAAAGATGCCCCGGATAACCTTCGTGTGCAAGTGTAGTAAATAAATGAATATCCTGTAGAGAACTGCCCTGATTAATATAAATTACATTTTCTATTGCATTATCAATAGCAGGAATCAAATAAAATGCAGGACTTAAATATGGTTCTAGTGCTTCCGGCACATATTTGACTTCCACATTTACATCTTTGGCAGCAGGGAAGGCCGATGAAATTTGCTCGGACAAATCTTCCAGTATTTTTTCGGGAGAAGTGGATACTGTCGTAGACACATCTTCTATGACGGTAGGGTTCTCAGAAATGACGTCGTGCATATCCAAAATATCCTCTGCAATCTGTTTTTCAATTAAGGCTGAAATATCATCGACGGACCGCGCAGAGCCTGTTTCGCGAGCAACGAGATAGCTATAATAATTTTTTCCGCCGGAGAGATAGCAAAGCCCCTGTTCATTTTTGCCAGTGCCTTTTAGCTCTGTAAGGGCGGAGATTAAGGATTCATAAGCGGGAAGCATAGCTGTTTCTAATACGGTTTTATTTTGAGAAATATAGCTATTTTTTGCTTCGACAGATAAATTTTCTAGGGAAGCAAGACGTTCTTCGAAAGTCGATAACAGGTAATTATTTTCTCCCATAGAAAGAAATGCGTTGCATTGCTCAATCACGTTGCCTGCGGTGCAATCTGCCATAAATAGTCCGGCATCTGATTTTAGGTGTTCAAATCGAATGAGAGAAGCAAAATAGTCTGGAGTGGTTTCAAGCAAGGCAAGATAAGTGTCCACGTCATCCTGGGTGTAAAAACTATATTCTGCGAGAAGCACGGGGAGCTGCGCGTGAATCCCTGTAATGGGACTTAGAGGCTCTTCATAAAGAGCGTAAGCCACCCCTTCTTTGGAAGTCTCTAAATAATAAGATAGAACATCGTATGTAAGTTGATTTTCTTTGGAAAGTGCCTTGCGGGAAAACTTATTGAGGGAAGCTTGACAGTTTTCAATTGCGGCAAGGGAGGCGGTTTCATTTACATCATAGGAACCTAGTGTGATAGTAGTGTCTGAGATGCCGTAGGCTTCTGGATTTTGAATGGAATAATGCAAACCTAAGGTGGTAGAAGCCACGTCCTGCTTGAAAAGTTCCAAGGTAAAGTGTTCGAAGGCGGCGTCTGCGTTAGTCGGAATGGAAATGTTAGAGCAGCCGGGAAGCAAAAGCGTAAACGAAAGAAATAGCGTGGCGAGATGTTTTTTAAATTTCATAAAAATACTCCAAATTGATTTTTCTTTATTTTATGTGAGACAAAGTGTGAGTATGAAGAAATGCAAAAAAGGAACAGGGCTAAAGTTGATTAGGGACGCAGTAAAATTTAATTTTACTGCGTCCTCAATTGAACTACATCGTATAGAAAAGGATGGTATCCACGCCAATTGGAATACCAAGTACCACCCAAATTACCAGCAATAATGTCCAAAAAATTAAAAATACAATTGAGTATGGAATCATAGTAGCTGTAATGGTACCGATGCCGGCTTTCTTGTCGTAACGTTGGGCAAAGGTGAGAATTACTGCAAAGTAGGTCATCATTGGTGTAATGATGTTGGTGGCAGAATCCCCAATTCTGTATGCTAACTGACAAAGCTCCGGGCTGTAACCTAACAGCATAAACATTGGTACAAATACCGGCGCAAGGATGTTCCATTTCGCGGAAGCAGAACCCATAAATAAGTTCATAAATGCCGAAAACAATACAAAAATGATGATTAATGGAATCAATCCAATGTCAACACTTTTGAAGAAGTTGGCACCGGTTAAGGCAATGATTGTACCTAGTTTTGTATAGTTAAAGTAGTTAATAAATTGTGCGGCAACAAATGCCAATGCAAGAAATGGTCCCATAGATGCCATTGATTTTGCCATGGAGTTACATACACCATTTTCTTTTGTAAATGCACCCACTGTTTTTCCGTAAGCAATACCCGGCAGCATAAACAGGAATGTGATTAATATTACAATGCCATTTACAAAAGGAGAGGTCGGGTTCCCGAAAATCTTCCCATTTTCATTTACCAAAAATGAATTTGGCCATACGCAGGCAATTACAACTGCTGCTACAAAAATAAGTGCAACGATTCCTGCATTTCGGAGTCCTTTTCTTTCTTTGTCCGTAATGGTTGTTAAAGTCTGGTCTTCTTCACTCTCCAGAGTGCCGCTGTAAGCGCCTAAGCGGGGTTCGACAATTTTATCTGTTACAATTGCACCTAAAATTGTAATTAAAAATGTAGAGGCAATTAAGAAAAAGTAATTTCCCATAACGGATACTTTATAATTAGGGTCGATAATTTCGACTGCCGTCTGAGAAATACCGGCAAGCATTGGTTCCAATGCACCGATTAATAAATTGGCAGAATATCCACCGGAGACACCTGCAAATGCAGCTGCAAATCCGGCCATTGGGTGACGGCCATAGGCGCGGAAAATCATGGCACCGAGTGGAATCAGGATTACATATCCAGCGTCACTGGCAACGTTGGACATGACACCGAGAAACACGACTGCAGGGGTGATTAGTTTAGCAGGTGTTACTTTTACGGCTGCTTTTAATAATGTATGAATCAGTCCTGACTGCTCTGCAACTCCTACTCCGAGCATGGCAACAAGCACCACGCCAAGCGGCGCATAAGAAGTAAAGTTGTTGATGGCGCTTGTCAACATATAAGTCAATCCTTCTTTAGAAAGAAGGCTTACTGCAGTTACTGTGGTTTCCTGAAGCTCACCATTTACAATGAGTTCCCCAGTGGCGGAGACGCCGAGCATGGAACAAATGGCGGAAATGATAACGACTGCAGCCGCGAAAATAGAAAATAGTACAATCGGATGTGGCAGTCGATTGCCAAAAGTCTCAATCCCGCCAAGCCAACGGTTATAAAGGCTGACTTTGTTCTTCGATTTTGATTTTGTCATTTGAATCTCTCCTTTATTTTAATTTTTGATATCCATTTCTTTCTAGTATGCCCGAAATGTGAGTATACTAACGGCAAGATTTTAGCATTTGGGTGTAGAAGCGGTCAATTGATTTGGGGGAATTCCAGTAATATGCTAAATAATACAAATAATGGAAATTTATATCGAAACAGCAGATTATGTGCTATAATGAGAAAAATGATTCGGAAAGGAGCAAAACACCTATGAAATATGAAGATGTTCTCGCATGGTGGAAGAAAGAGAAAACAGATACAAAAGAAGATATCTATACTGTACTTGACAACTTTAAGATATTGTTTGCATACCATTCCGGAAAGATTGAAAATGAAACAATTACACTCCATGACACACGAGAAATCTTTGAGAATGGAAGTGTAATCAATTATACGGGTGATTTGCGAACTCTGTTTGAAATCAAAAATCAGAAAGATTGTTTTGAATTTCTGGTTGAAAAAATAGTGAAGAAAGAGAAAATAACGCTGGATTTCATTCGTGAACTGCATCTGCAGCTGATGAAAGGGTGTTATGATGAGACTCGTTATAAAAAAGGAGAAAGACCTGGTGAATGGAAGAAACATGATTATGTTACGGGCGATGGCGTAGGCGCGCCGCCAGAAGAAGTGGAGTCGGAACTTTCTGAATTGTTGGAAGAGATAAACGAAGCAGATGGGGGAGATGTGCTGACGATTGCTGCTTATCTGCATCTTCGCTTTGAAGAAGTGCATCCGTTTGCAGATGGGAATGGACGTGTAGGAAGAACCTTGCTCAACTATTATCTGATGACACATGGATATCCGCCGCTTGTTTTATATAGTGAAGACAAAAAGACTTATTATCTGGCACTGTCTGTTTATGATAAAACAGGAGAGATTTCTGGATTCAAAGAGTTTTTGAAAGAACAGATGGTTAAAACGTGGGAGAAGAAAAAGAAAGTGCCGGTGAATTTAAATATGTTTTTGTAACGATATAGCAACCCTTGACATATGCTATCTTTTTGTGTTACTCTTTCAGAGTATTAAATCTTGAAAAACGCAGTGACGAAAAGAGTACATTTTTGAAAGCCCTACAGAGAATTCCCAGTGGCTGAGAGGGATGAGCGGAAGAAAGTGGAAGATGGCTTCTGAGCGGTGTGCTGAGCGAATGAATTGCAGAGATGTGGACAAGGTGTACATTGCTTTGCAAATCAAAGTTAGGTACAATGGGTTCGCCCTTTACAGCGAGAAAGTTATTTTGTAAGACAAGCCTTCGAAGGTTGGCATGCATCTTGAATGTAACTTGTTGAGGCTGGCATCGTGAGGTGTCGGCGAAGAGAAGTGGTAACACGGTATTTAGCCCGTCTTCTTATTTTGAAAATATAGAAGATGCGGCTTTTTTTATTGATGGATGGTAGGAAGATTTATCAATGAATACCTTTAAAAATGGAGGAAAGAACATGGAAAACAAAAAGTTTTATATGACAACAGCGATTGCCTACACATCAGGCAAACCGCACATCGGAAACACATACGAATTCGTATTGGCTGATGCTATCGCAAGATACAAAAGAAGTCAAGGCTACGACGTATTTTTCCAAACAGGAACAGATGAACATGGACAAAAAATTGAATTAAAAGCACAGGAAGCAGGCGTTACACCAAAAGAATTCGTAGATGGTGTTGCCGCTCAGGTAAAAGACATCGCAGACCTGATGAATACTTCTTATGATAAATTCATTCGTACAACAGACGATTATCATGAAAAACAAGTACAGAAGATTTTCAAAAAATTGTACGATCAAGGCGACATTTACAAAGGACATTATGAAGGTATGTACTGTACCCCTTGTGAATCATTTTTCACAGAATCTCAATTAGTAGATGGAAAATGTCCAGACTGTGGACGTGAAGTACAGCCTGCAAAAGAAGAAGCATATTTCTTCAAAATGAGCAAATATGCGGACAGATTAATTGAACACATCAATACACACCCAGAATTTATTCAACCAGTTTCACGTAAAAATGAGATGATGAATAACTTCTTATTACCAGGACTTCAGGATCTTTGTGTATCCAGAACTTCATTTAAATGGGGGATTCCGGTAGACTTTGATGACAGACATGTCGTTTATGTATGGCTTGATGCGCTTACAAACTACATCACAGGCATCGGCTATGACTGCGATGGCGAAAGCACGCAGCAGTTCAAGAAAGACTGGCCGGCAGACTTGCATTTAATCGGAAAAGATATTATTCGTTTTCATACGATTTATTGGCCGATTTTCTTGATGGCGTTGGATTTACCACTTCCAAAACAAATTTTTGGACATCCATGGCTGCTCCAAGGCGATGGCAAGATGAGTAAATCAAAAGGAAATGTCATTTACGCAGATGAACTTGTAAATATGTTTGGCGTAGATGCAGTGCGTTACTTCTTGCTTCATGAAATGCCATTTGATAACGACGGTGTGATTACATGGGAGTTAATGGTAGAGCGTATTAATTCCGACCTTGCAAACACATTAGGAAATCTTGTAAACAGAACGATTTCTATGACAAATAAATATTTTGGCGGAAGTGTTACAGATAAGGGCGTTGTGGCTGATGTAGATGCTGATTTGAAGGCAGTTGTAGATGGAACACCAGCTGCTGTTGATGCGAAGATGGAGAATCTTCGTGTGGCTGATGCAATCACAGAAATTTGGGGCTTGTTCAAACGTTGTAACAAATATATTGACGAAACAATGCCATGGGCATTAGCAAAAGATGAGGCACAAAAAGACAGACTGGAAACTGTACTTTTCAACTTAATTGACAGCATTGAAAAAGGTGCGAAGTTATTAGCTTCATTCTTACCAGAAACAGCTGAGAGGATTTTGAAACAGACAAATGGTGGAAATGTAACAGACAAGCCAGAAATCTTATTTGCACGTTTGGATATGGAAGAAGTATTGAAAAAAGTAGAAGAACTTCATCCAGCAGTAGAGGAAGAAGCTGCAGTGGAAGAGGATGTAATTGATATTGAACCAAAAGAAGAGATTACATTTGAAGATTTTGAAAAAATGCAGTTCCAGGTTGGTGAGATTATCGCTTGTGAGGAAGTGAAGAAGTCGAAGAAACTGCTTTGTTCTCAGGTGAAGATTGGAAGTCAGGTAAAACAGATTGTTTCGGGTATCAAAGCTCACTATACAGCGGAAGAGATGGTTGGTAAGAAAGTAATGGTACTTGTGAATTTGAAACCTGCTAAGTTAGCTGGCGTATTATCAGAGGGCATGCTCTTGTGTGCAGAAGATGCGGATGGAAATCTTGCACTTATGACACCGGAGAAAGAGATGCCGGCTGGAGCAGAGATTGCTTAAGGCGACTTATTGTTGTGCGAGTAAGAAATTTTGTGAACGATATGGTTGGTTGAATCCATTCGAGGGTATATAGAAATTAGGAAGATTTCGTGCAGTGAAAATTCAAATATGACATTAGTATTGACGCAGAAAGGGGAAATCAAAAATGATTAGAATTGGTATCGTAGGATACGGAAACATCGGACGTGGTGTGGAACTTGCAATCGAACGCAACGATGACATGGAATTAGTAGCAGTTGTCACACGTCGTAATCCAGAAACAGTAAACGTATTAACAGAAGGCGTAAAGAAAGTACATCTTGATGACGTTCTTTCATTAAAAGGTGAAGTAGACGTTATGATTCTTTGCGGAGGTTCTGCAACAGACCTTCCAGTCATGGGACCACAACTTGTAGCAAACTTCAACACAATTGACAGTTTCGATACACATGCAAAGATTCCAGAATACTTTGCAAACATGGACGCAGCTGCAAAAGAAGGAAATACAGTAGGTATCATCTCAGTAGGCTGGGACCCAGGTATGTTCTCACTGAACAGAATTTACGCAGAATCGATTTTAGTACAAGGCAGCACATACACATTCTGGGGCAAAGGCGTAAGCCAAGGACATTCAGATGCAATCCGCCGTGTGCCAGGAGTAAAAAATGGTATCCAGTACACAGTGCCAATTGAAGCAGCGGTGGAAGAAGTAAGAAGCGGAAGCGAACCACAGCTTACAACAAGACAAAAACATTTAAGAGAATGCTACGTAGTACCAGAAGAAGGAGCAGATCTTGCTGCAATCGAAGAAGCAATCAAGACCATGCCAAACTACTTCTCAGATTACGATACAACAGTAACATTTATCACAGAAGAAGAATTAAAAGCAAATCACAGCAAAATGCCACACGGCGGTTTTGTAATCCGTACAGGAGAAACTGGAAGAAGCGGCAACAAGCACGTGATTGAATACTCATTGAAATTAGATTCAAATCCAGAGTTTACTTCAAGCGTATTAGTTGCTTATGCAAGAGCAGCTTACAGACTTGCAGCAAAAGGAGAATGTGGTGCGAAGAGCGTATTTGACATTGCGCCAGCATTGTTATCACAAAAAACTCCAGAACAACTTCGCAAAGAAATTTTGTAAGAAAAGCTTGGGCAATCCCCAATAAAAAGAAATGTGAGGAAACAGATATGACTCCCATGATTTTTGACAGTCATGCACATTATGATTCGGGACAATTTGATGAAGACCGTGATGAGATTCTAAATTCCATGCAGGAAAATGGTGTCGGCACGATTGTCAACTCAGCTGCCGACTGGGATTCCGTGACAGAAGTAGTGGAACTTGCCGAAAAATATCCATTTGTTTACGCAGCAGTCGGCCTGCATCCGGACGAAGTGGGTGATTTAGATGAAGAACGTTTTGCTTATTTGAAAGCACAGTGCCAGAAAGAAAAAGTTGTGGCAGTTGGTGAAATTGGTCTTGATTATTATTGGGATAACGAGTCGCATGATGTTCAGAAAAAATGGTTCATCAGGCAATTGGAACTTGCAAGAGAATTGGATTTGCCAGTGATTATTCACAGCAGAGATGCAGCTGAAGACACTCTGAAAATTATGAAAGAGCATGGACAGGGACTTCGAGGAGTGATTCACTGTTTTTCTTATTCAAAGGAGCTTGCAAGGGAATATGTGAAGATGGGATTCTACATTGGAGTCGGTGGTGTTGTCACTTTTAAGAATGGCAAGAAACTGAAAGAGATTGTGGAAGAGATTCCATTGGAACGGATTTTATTAGAAACAGATTGTCCGTATCTGGCGCCGGTGCCGTTTCGGGGAAAACGAAATTCTTCTCTGTATATTCCGTATATTGCGGAGGAGATTGCGAACCTCAAAGGGGTTACGTATGAAGAAGTGGTGGCGCAGACGGAGTTGAATGCTAAAAAATTGTTTGGTATTATTTAAGACGAGAGGTAAATGTATGACGAAGCCAACATTAGGCAATCCACAAAATACAATCGAAATATTGCAAAAATACGGTTTTTCATTTCAAAAGAAATTTGGACAAAACTTTTTGATTGATACTCACGTATTGGACAAGATTATCGCATCAGCCAACATCACAAAAGATGACATGGTGTTAGAAATCGGTCCGGGTATCGGTACGATGACGCAATATTTGGCATGTGCTGCGCGAAAAGTCGTTGCAGTCGAAATCGATAAAGCATTGATTCCAATTCTTGCGGATACATTAAGCGCATACGATAACGTCACAGTTATTAACGAAGATGTTCTGAAAGTAGATATTGCACAACTTGCAGAGGAATACAATGGCGGTAAGCCAATCAAAGTCGTCGCAAACCTGCCATATTACATTACAACGCCGATTATTATGGGGCTGTACGAAAGCCATGTGCCGATTGAAAGTATTACAGTCATGGTACAAAAAGAAGTGGCTGACCGAATGCAGACGGGTCCTGGAAGCAAGGATTACGGGGCATTATCTTTGGCAGTGCAATATTATGCGGAGCCATACATCGTCGCAAATGTTCCACCAAACTGCTTTATGCCAAGACCAAACGTAGGGTCAGCGGTCATCAGGCTGACCAGCCATAAAGAGCCGCCAGTTCAGGTGGAAAATGAAAAACTGATGTTTCAGATTATTCGTGCTTCTTTTAATCAGAGAAGAAAGACGCTTGCAAATGGGCTTAATAATTCGCCGGAGATTCATCTTCCGAAAGAAGTGATTATTAGTGCGATTGAAAGTCTTGGAAAAGGAGCGAGTGTGAGAGGCGAGGCACTTACGCTGCAAGAGTTCGCGGAACTGAGTAATACGATAAATAAACAAATATAATTTTACAAAAATAGTTTGTTATAAGCGGGCGGATTCGAGAGAGTCCGCCCTTTTTGTGCAAGTTGAGTAAATTTCTTCCATTTTATTTAAGAATTATTCATATTCTCTTTATTGCTTTCATCCGCATGTTTTAGTATAATGTAACTTACATTTGGACGTGGGCACTATGCCCATTTTAGGAAAAGAAAGGAGAATGCCAATGCAAACACTATTTGACATTACGCCTGAAATCATGTATTTATCAGAGCTATGTGAAAAAAGCAACGAGATTGATAAAGAATTATACGTAAAATACGACGTAAAAAGAGGACTCCGTGACCTGAACGGAAAAGGGGTTTTAGCAGGATTAACAAACATTTCCGATGTTTGTGCCTCAAAAGAAGTAGATGGAGTCAGAGTTCCGATTCCGGGAAATCTTTACTACCGAGGATACAATATCAAGGACTTAGTGAACGGATTTTTAGATGCAGGACATTTTGGCTTTGAAGAGATTACATACTTATTATTATTTGGCGAACTACCGAACGAGGGAGAATTGCAAGTGTTTACGAAAATGCTGGCAGAGAGGAGAACGCTTCCAAAGTATTTTGTGCGAGATGTTATTATGAAGGCACCAAGCCCAGATATGATGAACAGTTTATCGCGTTCCATTTTGACCCTTTATGCTTATGATGAGAAGGCGGACGACACATCGATTCCAAACGTGCTTCGTCAATGCTTGAATTTGATTAGTCAGTTCCCAATGTTGATGGTTTATGGCTATCATGCATACAATTACAGAAAAGGTGAAGATTTATTTATCTATGCGCCGTCGGAAGAATTATCTATGGCGGAAAATATCTTGATGATGCTTCGCGAGGATAGAAAGTATACTCCATTGGAAGCGAAACTTTTGGATATGGCGTTAGTTCTTCATATGGATCACGGCGGTGGTAATAACTCGACATTTACGACTCACGTTGTTACCTCTTCGGGTACAGATACATATTCGACGATAGCAGCAGCCATGGCATCTTTAAAAGGACCAAAGCATGGTGGTGCTAATATTAAGGTAGCACAGATGTTTGAGGACATGAAAGAGACAGTGAAAGACTGGACAGACGAGGATGAAGTGCGCGAGTATCTGATTGCCCTGCTTGAAAAGAGAGCATTTGACCAGAAAGGTCTTATCTATGGAATGGGTCATGCGATTTATTCGATTTCGGACCCAAGGGCTGAGATTTTCAAAGGCTTTGTGGAACAGTTAGCGAAAGAAAAAGGCTGCGAGAAAGAATATGCATTGTACGAGATGGTTGAGCGTATTGCACCGCAGGTAATTGCGCAAAAGAGAAAGATGTACAAGGGTGTTAATGCAAACGTAGACTTTTACAGTGGTTTGGTTTACAGTATGCTTGGCCTTCCACAAGAACTCTATACACCGATTTTTGCTGCAGCACGTATCGTAGGTTGGAGCGCACATAGACTGGAAGAGCTTAGAAACGTAGACAAGATTATTCGTCCAGCGTATATGCCTTTGAGTCCATACAAAGAATATATAAAAATGGAAGACAGATAAACAGAAAGAGAAGGACGGGAACGAAAGTTTCGGTCCTTTGCCTGCTTTTTCTGAAAATGCAAACAAGACTCTGCCAAAGGAGGAGAAAATCATGAAGAGAGAATTTTATTACCCATCGAGAGACGGTGTTACACAGATTCACGCAATTGAGTGGATTCCGAAAGGAGAAGTGACGGCGGTGTTACAGATGTGTCATGGCATGGTGGAATATATTGACCGCTATCATGAATTTGCAGACTTTTTGACAAAGCATGGAGTCTATGTGGTGGGACACGATCACCTGGGGCATGGTAAGTCGGTTATCAGTCAAGAAAAATTGGGATTTTTCCATGAAACCGATGGAAATGCATATGTGATTGCGGACATTCAACAGCTTCGTATGCAGACGGAGAAAAAATACCCGGGCGTGCCATATTTTATCATGGGACACAGCATGGGGTCTTTCCTCGTTAGACAATATCTTGGTTTGTATAGCGGCGGACTTTCTGGGGCAATCATTATGGGAACTGGAGAACAGCCAAGCCTGGTTGTAAATGCAGGAAAGTTGGTTTGCAAGATTATTGCTGCGCGAAAAGGCTGGGATTACAGAAGTAAATTTGTGAATAATCTTGCCGTTGGTGCTTACGAAAAGAAGATGGGAGCTGCCTGGCTTTCGAAAAATCCAGAAAATGTAAAGAAATATCATGAAGATCCTCTGTGCGGATTCATTTTCACAGTCAATGCATATTATCATATGTTTAGCGGCATTGCAAAGATGAATCAGCAGGAGAAAGAGGGGAAGGCGGCGAAGACACTTCCGTTGCTTTTCATAGCAGGAAAAGATGACCCTGTGGGCAATTATGGAAAAGGTGTGGAAAACGTTTACAGGAAATATAAGAAATGTGGATATCAGGATGTGGAACTCAAATTGTATGAGGAGGACCGACATGAAATCCTGAATGAAGAGGACAAAGATGTCGTTTTTCAAGATATTTTGACGTGGTTAGAAATTAGAAAGTAATTCTTAAGTGCTAATTAATAATTTTCAGTTTCTTTTTAGAAACTACTCATATTTTGGACACAATTCTCCTTTATACTGAGTATCAGATAGTTGAAGACACACAACTATCAACCCCCTCATAAAGTAAAATCCCTCGGCGAGAGCCGAGGGGTGACTTTACTCTCATTCCTTTAGATAACTAAAAACGAAATAGCCCGTTAGCCATTGTGGTTAGCGGGCTTTCGTTGTGTAGAGGTTTGTTACAGTTTGTAGCAAACTCGTTTTTTTGAGAAGTATTGTTTGTTACTATATATTATATAGGATTTATATGTATCAGAAAATTATCATTATGTAAAGTAGTGCAGGTTTTTAGAAGCGATATAAACTGCTGATGAAAAAATCTGCGTAGAAGTCAAGCAATGTTTCGATATAATTCTTTAAGTTTTCGTTCATGTTTTTTCCTCCTTTCCTCTTTCCTGAGCTTAGTATAATACAAAAAAATGCATATTACTTGCCAAATTCAATAAATAAATAGACAAATTTTGCAAGCCCTTTTTATCATTTTGTGCATATTTTGTTCAATATATGATATGGATTTTGAATACTTATTTTTATACAATAAAAATAACGAAGGAACGATTATAAATGAAGTAATGGAAATCAAGGAAGGAGTAATTTTATGGAAGAGAAGAGATACTTAAAGTGGTATAACCTAGTAGGTTATGGCTCGGGAGATATAGCGGGAAATGTAGTATACGCGTTTTTATCTTCGTTTGTAATGATTTATTTGACAAACACGGTAGGGTTAAATGCTGGAATTGTAGGTACATTAATTGCAGTGTCCAAGGTGTTTGATGGTGTGACAGACATATTTTTTGGCTCTATGATTGATAAGACAAAGAGCAAAATGGGTAAGGCAAGACCGTGGATGTTTTGGGGCTTCTTCGGATGTGCAATAACATTATTTGGAGTGTTTGCTATTCCGACCAGCCTTGGAAAGACAGCTCAGTATGCATGGTTCTTTATCGCATACACATTATTAAATGCAGTATTTTACACGGCAAACAATATTGCTTATTCAGCATTAACAGCGCTTGTTACGAAAAATAGTAAAGAGCGTGTACAGATGGGTTCATTTAGATTTATGTTTGCATTTGGAACAAGTTTATTAATTCAGACAATTACAATTGGTGCAGTCGAAATGCTTGGTAATGATGCCGCAGCATGGAGAATGATAGCAATCATCTATTGTATTGTTGGTGTGATTACCAATACGCTTGCAGTATTTTCAGTAAAAGAACTTCCTGAGGAAGAACTTGATGAAGCTGGCGAAGGCACAGAGAAAAAAGAAGATAAACTCACATTGATTCAGTCGGCAAAGTTGTTATTTGCAAATAAATACTATGTTATGATTTGTTTTGTATATATCCTTCAGCAGTTATATGGAGCGATGATTAATATCGGTATCTATTTTATGACTTACGTACTTCTTAACAAAAACCTGTTTGGTGCATTTTCGTGGGCAATCAATATACCATTAATTCTCGCACTTGTGTTTACACCTGCATTAGTTTCTAAATGGAAAGGAATGTACAAGTTAAACAAATACAGTTATACAGTCGCAACGATTGGTCGTTTACTGGTGGTTGTTGCAGGATATATGGGAAGTGTTCCATTAATGTTATTATTTACTGCTGTAGCAGCTTTAGGACAGGGACCATGGCAGGGAGATATGAATGCAGTCATTGCTTCTTGTTCAGAATATACATATCTTAAGACTGGCAAGAAAATTGATGGAACAATGTATTCTTGTACATCATTGGGGGTAAAAATCGGTGGAGGTCTTGGTACTGCGCTCGCAGGATGGATGCTCGACTTAAGCGGATTTATTAACGGAGATAACGCAGTTCAACCGGATAGCTGCATTAGCATGATGTATTTTATGTATCTTTGGTTACCGTTCATATTAGATTTGATTATTACAATCATTCTTTCTTTCATGAACGTAGAAGAGGCTAATAGAAAGTTAAAAGAAAATAAGTAAGACAATGATAGCCTCTGGAGTACTACTTTAGGGGCTATATTAGAAAGAGAGGATTATATGAACGCAGATATCAAGTGGTTAGATAACCCAGCAGTATTCAGAGTAAACCAGATGGCAGCACATAGCGATCATGCATATTATGCAAATTACACGGATTTGGAAGCGGACAACAATAAAATGACACAGTCGTTGAACGGACGATGGAATTTTTGCTTTAGCATCAATGCGAAAAGCAGGCCAATTCACTTTTATGAAGAGAACTTTGATACAAGTGGATTTGATAAAATTATGGTTCCGGGACATATTGAACTGGCTGGATATGATCAAATCCGTTACATCAACACAATGTATCCTTGGGAAGGAAAAACGTACCGTAGAGGAGCATATTCCATTGACAGTACCGGTGATGGTGCGGGAATGTTTAGCGAAGCAGAATATAATCCAGTAGGTTCCTATGTTACCAGATTTGATTTGGAGGAAAATCTTTGTGGCAAACGGATTACTATTTGCTTTGAAGGCGTGGAACAGGCGATGTATTTATGGCTGAATGGCAAATTTGTGGGTTATGCAGAAGATAGTTTTACACCTTCTGAATTTGATTTAACACCATACATCAGGGAGAAAGATAATGTATTAGCAGTTGAAGTTCATAAAATGAGTACTGCAGCATTTCTGGAAGATCAGGATTTCTTTAGATTTTTTGGAATTTTTAGAAATGTAACATTAAAAACTATTCCGAACGTACATGTTGAGGATTTGTGGTTGAATCCAGTCCTAAACGAAGACAATGTAAGTGGTAGATTAGAAATAAATGTCCGTGTCACATCTCTCGACAAGAAAAAAACGAAAGCACGTGTGATTCTAAAGGATAGCGCGGGTGCTTTGGTAGTAGATGGTAAGTTTGATTTAGAAGAAAAGGATGGAAGATTTATCGGACACGCGACTGAGGAAATCGAAAACGTGAAGGCATGGGATAATCATAATCCTTATTTATATCAAGCATTTGTTGAACTATTGAATGAAGACGAGGAACTTTTAGAAGTGGCGCCGTATAACATCGGATTTAGAAGAATTGAAATCATTGATAAAGTAATGTATCTGAATGGCAAAAGATTAATCCTTGCAGGTGTGAACCGTCACGAATGGAATGCAAAGACAGGAAGATGTATTGGTATGGAAGAAATGAGTTCCGATATGGACTGCATAAAACGAAATAACATCAATGCAGTAAGAACATGTCATTATCCAGACCAGATTCCTTGGTATTATATGTGCGATCAAGAAGGTATCTATGTCATGGCAGAAACAAATTTGGAAAGTCATGGAACATTCCAAAAACTTGGCGCAATTGAACCTTCTTGTAATATACCGGGTTCCATTCCAGAGTGGAGAGAAGCGGTCGTTGATAGGGCAAGAAGTAATTATGAAACATTTAAGAATCACACCTCCATATTGTTCTGGTCATTAGGAAATGAATCCTATGCAGGCGATGACATTGAAGCAATGAATACTTACTTCAAAGAACAAAACGACGGCAGACTGGTTCATTATGAAAGTGTTATTTATAACAGAGCATACGAAGATACAATTTCTGATATGGAAAGTCGTATGTATACGAAACCTGCTGATATTGAAGAATATTTAAATAATAATCCGAAGAAACCATTTATAGTATGTGAGTTCATGCACGATATGGGAAATTCCATGGGAGGACTTGGCTCATACATGAAGCTTATTGATAAGTATGAAATGTATCAGGGTGGTTTCATCTGGGATTTTATCGACCAAGCTATTTTAGTGAAAGATGAGGTTACAGGAAGAGACGTGCTTCGATATGGTGGAGATTTTGATGACAGACCGGCGGACTATGAGTTCTCAGGAAATGGTATTGTTTTTGCGGACCGCAGAGAAAAACCGGCAATGCAGGAAGTGAGGTATTATTATGGAATGTACAAATAAAAACCCTTTAAGAGTTGTATATGGAGATTTCACGCTTGGAGTACATGGAGAGGGATTTGATTATATCTTTTCATATGCCCAGGGTGGTTTGGAATCCATTGTGAAAAATGGATATGAATGGTTATATCGTTGCCCGAAACCTACCTTTTGGAGAGCGTTGACGGACAATGACAGAGGAAGCAAATTCCACATTAAAAGCGGAGGATGGCTTGCTGCGGACATGTTTGTTGATTGTAAGGGTGTGGAAGTGACAGTTGATGGTGTCTCACAAGGTAAACCTTGTGCTCCTGAAAATAACAAATATGGTTCCGATGTATATGCAAACGAAGTGAAGGTAAGTTACACCTACGAGACGATTACTAACCCATCCACTACAGTGAAAGTATCCTATACAGTTAATGAACAGGGAAAGGTTACGGTTTGCGTCCATTATGTTGGTACAAAAGGATTGCCTGAGCTGCCGGTATTTGGCCTGCGTTTTATAATGCCTACATTAGCGGATAAATATATCTACAATGGATTGTCAGGAGAAACATATCCAGACAGGAAAATGGGTGCCAAGAAAGGTGTTTATGAAATTGATGATTTAAGTTTGACACCATATTTAGTTCCACAAGAGTGCGGACTACGAATGGATACAGAGTGGGTAGAAATAGTAAGGCATTCCAGCCTGAATAACAGCAGAAAGGACATCAGCCCACAGACACTGAAGATTGAAAAGGTAGATAAAGAGTTTTCTTTCTCTTGCTTACCATACACAGCTACA
The DNA here is from genome assembly GCA_017472665.1 of Tyzzerella sp. Classification (GTDB taxonomy): domain Bacteria; phylum Bacillota; class Clostridia; order Lachnospirales; family Lachnospiraceae; genus Faecalimonas. The sequence continues at coordinate 91,555 of JAFUOS010000020.1, forward strand.
GAGATTGAAAATGCAACACATCATGAGGAATTACCTCCAGCTAGAAGAACAGTATTATGCGTATATGGAGCAGTCAGAGGAGTAGGTGGTATTGATAGTTGGGGGAGTGATGTGGAAGAAGAATATCATATCAATGCAGAAAATGATATTGTCTATTCCTTTGCAATTAGTTAGATATCTTGCTGTTGAGTAATCACTATGTTACATATAACGAACAGGAGTTGATATTGTGCTATTGACATATGAAAAAAGAAATTTTAGAACCTTCTTTGTCTACAAAATTTTATGATAAACTGCAAAAATACAGTCCGGAATATCCTTCGTAACAATGCTCCCTACTTCAATATTGGTGCCATATTCGCAGTAAAACGGAGGATTCACAAAAGTGGATTCATCGGCTTTCCCAAAAAGTTCCTGGATAATTTCATTTATTTTTTTGAGATCTGAACGGTCCATGGTGTTTAATTCCTGTGTCAGACGTCTGCCTCTTTTCATTTCCACCCAATCATCTTCGTCCGTTTATAAGATTAAAAAATATTGATTAAAAAAGCATTTCGCATTACAATACAAGGTAGTAAAACAAAAGAGGTATCCCATGCAAGACATAAAAACATTATTCGAACAAAATTTAAATATAGATTTCCTAATGGCTACATTAAGTAACCCAAAAGACAAAAATGGAGCAAAAAAAGTAAAAGTGCGTCCGATTTTAAAACAAGGCGCACTCTTATTCCAATGCGAATCCCACCAAAACAACCAAGTATTCCATGAAAATTACGAAGCAGAAAAAGCAGCAGAAGTGCTGACCGAATATATGAACCAGTTTAAACAAATGCAATTAGAAACAAAAAAGTTTCGCTACACGGTTTTAGTAAGCAAAAAAGGAAAAGTGACGATTCAGAAAAAACAACAAACAGGCTGCGTAAAAGAAGTAGATTTATCGCATAACAGAAGTAAAAAATACATTTTGCAAGAAGGGACCGCTGTGCCATTTTTGCAGGATTTAGGTGTTATGACTGCAGAAGGGAAAATTGTCCGCACCAAGTTTGACAAATTCCGTCAGATTAATCGTTTCTTGGAGTTTATCGAAGACATTTTGCCACAATTGGCGAAGGACAGAGAAGTGACGATTCTGGATTTTGGCTGCGGAAAGTCATATTTGACATTTGCCATGTATTATTATTTGCATGAGCTTAAAAAGTACGACGTGCGTATCATCGGCTTGGATTTGAAGACGGATGTCATTCGTCATTGTAATGAATTAAGTGAGAAATATGGTTATAAAAAGTTGAAATTTTTAGAAGGAAATATCGCAGATTACACCGGCGTGGATGAAGTTGACATGGTAGTGACTTTGCATGCCTGCGATACAGCGACCGATTTCGCTTTAGATAAAGCGGTTGGTTGGAATGCAAAGGTTATTTTATCTGTTCCTTGCTGTCAGCATGAATTGAATGGGCAGATGAAAAATGAAACATTAGAGCCGTTATTTAAGTACGGTTTGATTAAAGAAAGAATGGCCGCATTAGTTACGGATGCGCTGCGCGCAGAGTATCTGGAAAGCTGCGGATATGACGCGCAGATTCTGGAGTTTATCGATATGGAACACACGCCGAAAAATATCTTGATTCGTGCGGTAAAAACAGGAAAGAAAAAGGAAAATCTGGGCAAGATAAAGAATTGTGAAGAATTTTTGCAAGTGAATCCAATGCTTGGAAGATTGTTGAAAGAAAGAGGAGAAGTGTAGATGAAAGAGAGAGCGATTCGAGGGACCGTTTTGACCGTCGTGTTTTTTCTCGCACTGACTGTGTTTAGTGCGTATATCAATCGTGGAAATGCAAATATGACCGCTGACATGGGCTCTGCCACACTTCCGACAATTTCGTTTCAAGCAGGGGAACAAGAGATTAATTTGCTTGCGGGTCATATGAATGAGATGGAGCCATGGGCGGTGCGCGATACCATTACACCATTGGATGACAAAGGCGTTTTGAAGGTGAATGTACAGCCTTACGATCAGAAGATTTCAAAAATGACCTGTCAGGTTTACACTTTAGACGGAAAAGAAAAGTTACATGAAAAAACGGAAAAAGATGTAGGGCAGGAAGTGGAAATTCAGATGGGAGACCATTTGGAGAAGAATCAGGAAGCATTTTTGAAAATCAAATTATTCCTCGATGGGGATAAGGAGATTTATTACTATACAAGGGTGATACCAGCGGATAGTCTGTATTTTTCAGAGTGTGTGGAATATGTGAATACGCTTCATACTAACATGCTGACTAACACAAATACAGATGATATTAAAAAGGTAATGGAGTCGAACGAAAAGGGAGACAATACGACCCTGCAGCATGTGAATATCTATTCCGATTTGGAACATTCTACATGGGGCGATTTAAAACCAGAAGTTGTTGGAGATGTTAGTTGGAATATCCAGGAAACAAAAGAAGCTTACACTTCTGTAAAACTGAGCTATCGTGTAAAATGTGCTGGGGATAATAACGATGAGGAAATTTATCTGGTAAAGGAATTTTTCCGAGTGCGTTACGTAAATGGGAAACTTTATCTGCTGACTTATGACAGAACTTTAGAGGAAGTGTTCGATGGTTCCAAAGTTGTTTTGACAGGCAAGGGCATTAATCTGGGATTTGCTGCGGAGGATACGCAGTATAAGGCGAACCAAGAGGGTACGATTGTTGCGTTTGTGCAGGCAAATGAGCTTTGGAGCTACAATAAAGAAGAGGATGAGTTTGCATTAGTATTTAGTTTTGCAGATTCAGAAAAAGAGGATGTTCGAAATCGGTTCGATAAGCATTCTCTGAAAATATTGTCCATGGAAGAAAATGGAAATGTGACGTTTGCAGTGTATGGTTATATGAATCGAGGAACTCACGAGGGGAAATCGGGAGCTGCGATTTATTATTTTAATCTTGGCAAGAATGTAGTGGAAGAGAAAGCATTTATTCCAAGCAATCAGTCGCATATTATGATTGAGAAAGAGTTTGGAGGTCTGGCATATTACAGTGACGATACAAATGTGCTGTATGTGATGTTGGAAGGTACTCTTTCGAAATTGGATTTGGAAACGAACGAGAAAACGGTTCTTTTGGAGGCATTAGAGGAAAGCCAGTATGTTTCTTCTGCAGACGGACATTTAATGGCATATCAGAATCAGGAGAACCCTGGGGAAGCGGTTGTGCTGGACTTTGCGAGTGGAGAGCAGCAGACGATACAAGTGGCAGGTGGTGAAGTAATCTGTCCGTTGGGCTTTGTGATGGGCGACTTTGTATATGGAGTAGCGAGAGCGGAGGATGCTGGACAGACAGCAGCGGGAAAATCGGTGCTTGGAATGTATAAGCTGGAAATCCGAGATTCAAAAAATGAAGTCGTGAAAACTTATCAGGTAGATGGAAGCTATGTTTTAAGTGTAAAAATGGAATCAAACATGATCAAGCTGAATCGTGCGACGAAGAATGGAAGTGTTTATTCGGAGATTGCACAGGATTATATTACCAACAATGAGGAGAAAACGAGCAGTATTTCTCTGAAATCTTTTTGGTCAGATTTGAAAGAGACACAGTATCGTTTGGTTTTTGACAGTGGGATTGATAATAAGAAGGCAAAGGTGTTAAAACCGAAGCAGGTGCTGTTTGAGCAGATCGCTACATTGGAGGCTGAAGACAATACTCAGAAAGCGTGGTACAGCGCATATGGACTGGGCGAAATTGTTGATGTTTACGAGGAAGCCGGTGAGGCAGTGCAGGCGGCGAAAACGGTATCCGGCGTAGTGATTTCACCAGACCAGAATTATGTCTGGGAAGATGGAAATCGAGTGTCATGGTATCGCAACTTTGAGATGGGTGCATTTGCAGCGAATGCGGGAGAATCGACGCTTGCGGCAAGTATACGGGCTGTGTTAGCTTACGAAGGAGCTTCGGTTGATGTGAGCAGTGAACTGCAGACCAAAACTGTGTTGGAAGTACTGGATGCAAATTGCGGAGGTGAGGCTGTACGTTTTCAAGGTTGTTCGGCGGCAGATATGAGATATTTAATTGATAAAGGAACGCCGGTGATTGCGATGACAGGTGGCTCTAGTGCGATTGTGCTGATTGGATATGATGCAAAGACGGTGACTTATATTGACCCAAGTAGTGGGGGCATCAGAAGTGGCAGTATCGAGGCAGTGGATGCCATGACAAGTGGTAGTGGAAATACGTTTTTGGGATATGTGAAGTGATTTTAGATGAACAGTTGCTATATAGCTAAAAATCCTCCTGTTATACCCCGATTTCAAGATGAATCCAGGGTATAATGGAGACGGAGATTTTCTTGCAGTTCTTTCGCAGGGGAAGCTGATGAGGTATGGGATTTCGGAGGAAATTTCTGAGAGTGGAGGGCAGTATTATTATATGAATAGGTAAAAATGTTCTCTGGGTTTTCTAGAGAACATTTTCATTTTGTAAAATAAATTTGACCAAATCCTTTTTTGAACTGTATATATAGTGAAAGGAGGAATTCAAATGGAATCCAATTTGAGCGCTCAGGAGTTTTTGGAAATTTATCAAAAATATAAAAATTTATTATATAGAATTGCTTTTACTTATGTAAAGAACAGCGAGGACGTAGAAGATATTTTGCAGGAAACATTTATCAGACGTCTATATAAAGCCCCTGCTTTTGAACAAGAGGAACACGAAAAACGGTGGCTCATAAAAGTGACGGTAAATCTGTGCAAAAATCATGTAAAATCCTTTTGGCAGCAAAACAAATCCAATGTAGAGGAATCGGAAGAAGGACTAGGAATTTCGCATTGGGATTTGGACAGTGAAGAGAAACGTGTTTTTTCAGAAGTAATGGCATTACCGACCAAACAACGAATCGTGATTTATCTTCATTATTATGAAGGATATTCATGTAAAGAGATTGCAGACATCACGAAAAGCGGCGAGTCTGCAGTTAAAATGCAACTGAAAAAAGGAAGAGAATTGTTGAAGAAAAATATGGAGGATTAATCGCATGAAAATGGATACATATAAATCGATGTGTGAAAAGATGAAGACTTCAGAAGAGATGGATGGGCGAATTCAGGAAAATGTGATGAACTATAGCGCTCGAAAGGGGAAAATAAATTATATTTATTATGCATACAGAATAGCTGCAGCAGTAGCTGTACTCATGATTATGTTACAGGTGCAGCCAGTTCGGGCAGCTATAAATAATGTGATTTCACATTTCACAAATCAATTTGAAATAGTATGGAAGGATAAAGAGTCGACTGTGGTAGAGATGCAAGGAGATTATCTGGAAATCAGCCCAAAGGCGAAAAAGAAAGAGTGTAAAATGGATTCGCTCTCACAAATCAGCAAACAAATCGGAATCAATTTGCTGGAATCCGCAGAGGCTTATGAAATAAAAAACTGCATTTCCTATTATCCATATGTTTCTGACAGTGGAGCATTGAATGGTATTATGCTAATTGACCATTGTTATGCAATGGGAGATTTAAAGAATGTAAAAATGAAAACTAGCGCAGATATTTCAAGAGGTTCAAGTGTCTCTTACGAGAAAGGTGAAAAGTACAGCAGCCCAATCATTATGCAGATTACGATAAGAAGTAATCAGAGCGACCAAGTTGATTATGACAATCATGAGCTGGAGTATGCGGGTGCAAACTGGAATCTGACAGAAGGAGATGGAATCTCAGACATTAATATACGGGAAGTCGAAGGACTGGGCATAAATGCAGTGATGTTTACCGTAGAGTCATCGGGACCGATAGAATGGTATTCGGAAGGCATTGAAGAGAACGAAACATTTACGACGGCAATGTTCATTTATGAAGGGATTGAATATATTTACAATGGCGCAGTTTCGCAGGATACGATGGTGGAGTTTTTAAATACTCTAAAATAAGTTGGGGAGGAGCTCAATGGAAAAAAGAAAAATATGGTCTATATTACTCAGTCTGTTATTAGTACTGAGTGGGTGCGGCACAAAAGAAGCCTAAATATAATTTTTTTCAACAAGAATGCTAGTAAGGTATGATGAAGATGGATGCTTATATTTATATGATTTTGTTAGAACAAAAAAGAAACGAGCAAGCCGCTTGAGCAATAGCTGTACGGTAGTAAACTTCGTTTCCATGAATGATGATAGTACATTTCGAGAGTCATGTCAATAGAAAGATATGCCAGTGTACCGAAGAATGCTAAAAAGAGTATAACGACAATGGAGGTAATGATAATGAAAAATTATACACATTCTGTTCAGTATTATGAAACAGACCGAATGGGAATCACTCATCACTCAAATTATATCAGGTGGATGGAAGAAGCAAGAATCGATTTCTTGAGACAAATAGGATGGAACTATGAAAAACTCGAAAGTTTAGGGATTATATCACCTGTTACAGAAGTGAATTGTAAATATAAAGCAAGCACCACATTTTCAGATGAAGTGTCGATTACCGTATCAGTTGAAGAATTTAAAGGTGTACGGTTGAAACTTCGTTATGCAATGCACAATACGTCAGGGGAATGTGTTTGTGAAGGAACTTCAGAACATTGCTTCGTTGATAAACAGGGAAAAATCATAAGGCTACATAAGGAATATCCCGAATTTTATCAAACTTTAACATCATTAGTAGAAGACAAGCAATCATAAAAATCGACAGGGTTTTGTTTCCCTGTCGATTTTATTAATCTATATCTTCTACTTTTTTCTCAAGTGGTTTTTCCAAAACCGCCGGATTGCGCATAATCTTACGAAATTCCCGCAAGGCCAGCGCATAATACAGTCCATCACAAAAACGCTCATCCGAAACCAAACTAAATCCCATATGTTTCTGAATAACCACTTCTCCTTTTTCAACTACAGGAACATTCTTTTCTTTTCCCATTGCGAAGAAGAGTCCGTTTGTACCAAATTCACATGTGTGATGGTATACATGATTAATTCCTAGTGATTTCAGGTTCGTTATATAGAATGATGTATGGAATGGACTAAATTCAATAATTGATTTTGGAAGCATATTGTGCCGGTCCATCCACATCAACACGGATGCAACAAGGTTTAAAATACAACTTGGCATTGCAGTGAAGAAGCGTACCAGTTTATCAGTATCGTTTTCTTCTGTTCGAAGCACTGTTTCCTTGCGAATCGCCTCGCTGATTGCCTCAGCAATTTCCAAAATAGTTTCAGTACCTTCAAAGCAAAGTTTAATTGTAGTATCCGGAGAATCAATATGTAATTCTGGATGGATGGTGAAACTTACCCAAATCTTTGGTCTTGCATAGATTTTTCCATTCATGACGAAACGATTTAGTCTTGGTTTGAGTGCCAGCATACGAACAACTCCGGCAATAAAAATATGCATGTATCCAAGTTTGATTCCTTGTTCCGCTTTTTCTTTTATGTACTTATCCCATGCTTCACAATTAATTGTGTCCTCGTACATTGTCATGGAATCATAACGTTTTTTCATCAAGAATCCAGTAATGAGCTGCGTAGGGTCAACCTTGTGAAGTCTGCGTCCATCAGGTCTTTTACCAAACATAAGAACCTCCGTAGTTTGAATATTATAAAATGATTATAAATATTTTATGCTTTCTTAATAATCTTTATTATTGTACACGATTCGACAGGAAATGACAAGTTTTTTGTATATGGTCATCAGGTTAAATGGTTGTAAGTGGTAAGTTTTGTGGTACAATGGATATTAGATTTCAATTTGAATACCACGCAGCAAGGAGACGTAGGGACAATGGAAAAGAAGAAGACAACAATCTTGTTTAAAATAATAAAAGTTCTTGTGCGAATTTTCTATGGCAAAATGGAAGTGGTCGGACTAGAAAACTTACCGAAGAATCATGCAATTATTGTGGGAAATCACACCCAAATGAATGGCCCTATTGCAGGGGAACTATTCATGCCGGATAATTGTTACATTTGGTGTGCGGGACAAATGATGAATCTGAAAGAGGTGCCAGATTATGCATTTGCTGATTTCTGGTCGCAGAAACCGAAATGGACACGTCCTTTTTATAAATTGGCGTCTTACATAATTGCACCCCTCGCCGTTTGCATTTTTAATAATGCGAGAACGATTGCGGTGTATCGTGATATGAGAATCATGTCCACTTTTAAGGAAACCCTCAAGATGTTAAAGGATGGCGCAAATATTCTCATATTCCCAGAAAAAGACGAGAAGTACAATAATATTCTATATAAATTTCAAGAGAATTTTATTGATGTAGCAAAACTCTATTACAAAAAAGAGGATACTCCACTTACTTTTGTGCCGATGTACATTGCGCCAAAATTAAAGAAAATGTATATCGGAAAAGGCATAAATTTTAACGGAGAAAACAGTATTGAGGATGAGAGGAAAAGGATTTGTGATTATTTGTCCAATGAAATCACGGATATTGCACGAAATCTGCCGCTGCATATCGTAATTCCTTACCGAAACATCCCTAAAAAATATTACCTGACCAATAAGGATATCACGGAGGTGCCAAGATGAGAAAACCAGTAGTGGATTACAGAACTTTCAGACTTTCAAAGATAAATGAGCCGCAATTTAAGCATTTGCAGTATTTGCTCGGATGGATTGGTTATTTTGCGCTTTATTTTTTAACAGAAAACTTAATTCCGCATGAAAAGTGTTATCCTGTTCATTGCGGATTGGATGATATTATTCCTTTCTGCGAATACTTTGTGATTCCGTATGTGGGTTGGTATTTGCTGATTGTTGGTTCGCTTTTGTATTTTGCACTCTATAACCCGGATAACTTTAAAAATATGATGAAATTTATTATTGTCACGCAGATTGTTGCGATGGCCATTTATATTATTTTTCCGAATCGTCAGGATTTAAGACCGGATGAGTTTGTGAGGGATAATATTTTTACGGATATTGTGGGATTGTTGTATACATTTGATACAAGTACGAATGTTTGTCCGTCTTTGCATGTGGCGTATTCAGTTGGGATAGCTTCGACTTGGCTGAAGGAAAAGTCGGCGTCAAAAGGATGTAAGACGTTCATTGGGATTTTCTGCTTTTTAGTATGTATATCGGTTGCGTTTGTGAAACAGCATTCGGTTGTAGATATTTTTGTGGCGATTCCGGTGTGTTTACTTGCGGAGTGGGTAGCCTTTGGGAAATGTCGAGTTCATAAACGGACGAACAAATAAAAAACGTATTTGAGTTTGCAACACGATTAAGTTGCTAACTCGAGGAGTAACAATATATGTGTGGAAACAGTGTGGAAAACTTTGCGGGGTTATCCACACTATTTTTGCATTTATGCACATTTTTTGTTGAGTTATGCACATTTTTGGGATTGTCTACGCAGGTGGACGAATGGTACAATACTTATACCAACCAATTATGATTTTATTTAAAATCATTCAAAGAGCTCTTAATTTATATGTTGGGAAAACCTATCTGATTTCAAGGCGTTTCCGCCAAGAGATTCAATTTTTATGAAAATCGAATAAAGGAAGTACTGCATAAGGACATAAAAATTTCTGATTTTATGTTGTGATGCAGCAATAGGCTGTGATATTATGAAAGGAGAAAAGGCATGGCAGATAGAGAAAAGGTGCAAGAAATTGTGCGTCAATTGAATATCATTGACGACACATTTTTTCAGAAGATGGCAGAAGATATTGGGTTCTGTGAAGAGATGATTTCCACTATTCTAGGGCAAAAAGTAAAAGTGAAGAGAGTAGTTCCGCAGAATAGTATTAAGAACCTGCAAGGGCGTTCGGTTGTGCTGGATGCGCTATGCACATTGGAAAATGGTGAAGACTGCAACGTGGAAGTACAAAAGGCAGATGATGATAATCATGTAAGGCGTGTGCGCTATAATACCTCTTGCATTACAGCAAACATCACCGAACCGGGAACAAAATTTGAAAAAGTACCAGATGTTATTGGGATATACATATCTAAGTTTGATGTGTTCAAGTCAGGAAAGACGGTTTACCACATAGACCGTGTAATCCGAGAGACAGGCGAAGTACAGGACAATGGTTTGCAGGAGATTTATGTAAATACGAAGATTGATGATGGTTCAGACATTGCGGAACTGATGCGTATTTTTAAAGAGAATGATGCGTATGATTTTGAAAAGTTTCCCAAGGTGTCAGGGCGTAAGAGACAGTTTAAAGCAAGTGAAGGAGGAAATGAAACGATGTGTGACCTTGTAGAAAATTATGCAAAACAGAAAGCAGCGGAAGCAGAAAAAAAAGCAATAGCAGCAGAAGCGAAGGCTAGTGCTTTAAGGTTTTTTCAGAATGGAGCAAGCTATGAATTAGTCAGAACCTCCATTATTTCATTGAGCGATGAAGAGCTGCAGGCGATTTATGAAGAAGCGAAGAAAAATAAATAAGAGTGCAGAAAACACAAGAACAGTGACGGTCTAAATGCCTGTCACTGTTCTAAGTTTTTGTACTCTAAATTTTATTTCTTATCTAACTCTCTCTGAAGATTCGATATCTATGTTTCTGCAACGCAGCATAAACAATCATGCCCAACACACCACAAGAAATCACTTCCCCAATTCCCACCGTCAACATCATAAACGGAATCGGAAGATTAACCCCATACGCATACCGAAGTACGAAAGGAACTATCACTATATTCGAAATAATCGGTGGCAATGGTGCAAGAAACTTGCTCTGCTTACGAAGCAAATACGTAAAGAACGCTCCAATCAGTGTTGCCAGACTTCCGAAGATAATATCTGGAAGTACGCTGCCTCCAAAAATATTTCCAATCAAGCATCCCACAAACAATCCCGGGATTGCTGCTGGTGTAAAGACTGGAAGGATAGTGAGTGCTTCTGCGATACGCACCTGTATTTCGCCAAATGAAAATGGCTGGAATATCAAGGTGAGCACTACGTAGATGGCGGCAATCATTGCGGCCTGGACTAAAAATAGTACTTTTTTGTTTTTCATATTCTGTTGTCTCCTTAGTTTTGTTTATTGTCAGGATGGTTTCGAACTGACGTTGTTAGTTTGATGAAAACCCAGTATTTATAAGGCTTTCAACAATTGACAGTATAACATTTGTTTGATAAAAAATCAATAATTGTCCAAGATTTGTCCGAGATTGGAAAAAAATGCTTCATTGTGCTGTGTTTACGAAAGCCGAACATTCTACATGAAATACACCATCATAGGGAAGTTCACAATTGTCTCCGTTGAATGAAAATAAGGCTAAGTTAGTAACTACTGAGATATAGAAATGCGGTAAAGCATTTACAAAAATTTCTTGAATCAATCGTGGTTCCAAATAATATGTGAAACTCACATCCATACTTTTTTCAATATCACGGACAATTAGCAGAGAATGAATTTTACCGAAATAATCTCTATAAACGAGTGAAATAATGTGTAAATCGTTAAGAAAATATTCATTTAGGGCTTCGGCAGCTTTATTTGTGTTTGCGATGATGTCCTGAGAATTTATTTCTCTCTCGAAATGAATATTGATGCATAAGAAATTGTGATTATTTGGATTCAGTAATCGTAATCTTTTGACTTCAATGATAACTAAGGCTTCTTCTAATGTTTGAACTTCGGGATAAGCCATGAAGTCTAAACTAATAATTTCAGGTTTCTTACAATGCCTACATTAATATTTCTTTTTTTACTGTGGATGAAGTAGTTTGATAGAAAATCATTTTTTATAACCTCTAAGTGAATTTACTTATTCCCTTTTCGGAAAAGTGTACCTAGAGTATCTTAGCCTAATTTTACATGAATATTCATACATTCATAAATTGTTTATGCGATTTATTGACTTGGAAACTTCAGGGAACACTTGAAAAATTGGGAAATTTTTGGTCGTAAAATAAAGAAAAGGCGCTCTCTTTGATTGAGAGTACCTTTCACTGATCTTTATGTGGTTTTATTTCTTCTTGCCAATGCCGTTTAAGATTGTGCCTTTAACACCATTCTCCAACACACCTTTTATTGTTCCTCTAGTATCTAAACCTAATGTTTCATCTACCATATTAAATACACCCTTGATTTTATCAGAGCTACGCTTTGCAAGCGTTGTGCCTGTTACTGTATCTACAATCTTACCAGTAAATTTTCTGGCTTCAAGCATACTAGAAAATACAAGTGTAATGTTTTTGTCAACTGTCTGTATCTCTACGTCTGTACCTTTTTGTTTAATCTGTGCTGCCTCATTGTAGAATTTGATACTTTCAAGTGAGATTATATCAAGCAGTTCACGTTCTTTCTTGAAAACTCCTTTTTCTTTCTCCAAAATTATTTTCTGTGAGGTTAATGTTAACTGCAAATTTCCTTTGTATGCTTTACTTGTTATCATTCCCTCATATAAAATGACTTCATCTGATTGTAATTCATAATTTGCCATTGCTTCAGTTTCTCCTCCTATGGTTAATTCTACCATAATAATGCTTGTTAATTTTGCGTATCTATTGGTGTACAAATGTATTTTATCATAATAGCATATATTTGTGAATATATTGCATCTTATTCACAGATAATATGTTACCATTTTGGAAACCATCAGTCAGGGAACCATCAGTAAGGAACATTCTTGTCAAGAATAAGAGTTATTGGAACTCTTATAAGCCACCAAATACCGTATATCACTTCTTGGAAAAGCTACCATAGACACAGCAAACCGAATCTTAATAGCCACCATGCGATTCTACCTACAAATTTTATAACAATCCATAGTAGTTTTAATATAAACCAACCAATAATAACAAGAATCAACCATGGAAATTTGAATGCCAGAACACATGAAATTGCCAATAATCCTGAACCGAAAGAAGTATCGAATGAATCTGATACAGTATCCTTAGTATCTTTTACAAAGTCACCTATATATTCACCTATGAAATTATCATCTTCGTCATAAATCCTGAACTTTGACATTATAAAATTTCTCCTTGGTATATAAGCATAAATTTCGTGTATGCTTTGGTATGTCATTGTGAATAATCTAAAGAGATACACTTGCTTTACTACATTTTTTATCTGTCTATATACTTACTCTATGTAGTACATTGTATACTGATAATGGTTTGAGTTTTAATTCATCTGCTATCTCATACACTGTCTTACCTGAGTGGTAAGAACTAATAATGTAATCTTTGGCTTCTTGAGTTAACATCGTACCGTCCTCCTTTAAAGAATTATCTTTTTTATTTTCATGGGAAAAGGATAATAAAATAGGATCACTACTTCATAATAGTAAGCCTATCTAAACTCTCTTAATTTTTCAGTATTTTGTAGCAGTATCAAGTAAATTGGCATCTATAATCAATTTAATATAGATTTATTCAATCGAAATGTAGAATTATTCATGCCTTTCACACAGCCACACAAGTCCGGAAAGAGATTTTATTTATAATACATATGAAGTGTATTGATAGGATGTTCTCCATACCATTACAATATTGTTGGTTAGTTATTGTTTTGAAACATTAACTTAGGGTGATGTTGTTTGGTTGTGCTTCTTTTGGGGTGGTTTCTCTTGGAAATTGTGGTGTAAAAGAAGTTGAATAAAACATAAAGGTATAAAGAAAAGAAAGCCAAAGGAGGGAGCTATATGTTTCCAGTTATTGAGGAAAATGAATTGCTTTCAGTTGAACAGCTTTGTGAACGTTTATTTATATCACCCACTACTGCATATAAATTATTGCAATCGGGGGAGATAAAAGCATTTAAGATAGGGACATGGAAAATTCCTGTGAAGAGTGTGAATGAATATATAAACAGAAGGTGTGCAGGATAGAGGTGTATTCCTTTCTTTGTTCAAGTGTATATCATAATTATGTCGAACCATGATAAGTGGCGGGAGGTACCCCTTTGAAGGAACATAAGCGATGACAAAAGAACAGCAGGTTCTTTTTATGAAATATGCTAAGGAAAGTTATTTGTATAATTTTTATGCTGTTATGCTGCGTACTGGCATGCGTAATGGAGAAATGCGAGGTTTGAAGTATACGGACATAGATAAGAAAAAGAATGTTATACATGTTCGAAGAATACTCAAGTATGTAGAAGGTGAAGGTTATTTTGAAGATACACCGAAAACGAGAACTTCGGCACGCGACATTCCTTTGACATCAGATACCTTACAATTTCTGGAAACTCAGAGAAAATTTTGAGGATTTAAGGTTGAAAAAATGGACCGATACTTATTTTGTAATGAATTGGGAGAACCATTAAGCAGAGCAAGGGTGAAAAATGAAACCAATCGTATCGTAAAACGAATTAGAGATGAAGGACATGATTTTCCACACATAACACCACATATATTCAGACATACATTTGCAACAAGAGCAATTGAAGCTGGAATGCAGCCACAAGTTTTGAAAACCATTCTTGGTCATAGTAGCCTTGCAATGACAATGGATTTGTACAGTCACGTTTTACCAGAAAATAGGGCAGAGCAGATGGAGAAGATAGCGAATGTATTTTAAATAGTTAAAATATACAAAAATATACAATATTGTAAATATCTTTTTGATAAATATTGACGTGAAAATTGAGTTTGTGATAGAATGATGTAACATAATAAATATGGGAGGGAAAATGATGACTATGGATAGAGGATATATTAGTGAAGTAGCAGATGTTGTACGTGATACCCTCGCATTAAAGACACCGATAACATTGGAAGAGCTAATTCGGGCGATAGAAGAACTAGGTGGTCGATGTATTCCAGGTGTTAAGGAGGAAATGGGAATTGAAGCACAGATTTCTACCCCGAGTGAAGAGCATTCGGAGTACAGATTTACGATTCAATATTTGGAAGGAAAGCCAGCAAAGAGAATCTTATTTTCTATTGCGCATGAGGTAGGGCATCTTGTGTTACATTTGTTAGGTGAAAATGGGACGTTACTACAAGATGAAACATTTGCAAGAGGCATGCATACTACTCAAAAAGAGTTGGAGGCAAATGAATTCGCGGCTGCGCTACTGATGCCAGCGGAGGAGTTTATCTTAAAATGCGAAGAAATGGTGTCAGGAAACAAGATTAGTATTACGAAAGTGGCAGAATGCTTTAATGTTTCGGTTCAAGCTGCAACAGTAAGAGGGAACGTACTAGGGTTATGGTAGATTTTACAAAGTTAAAGATATTAAGTGAAGATTTAAAGACAATTTCAAGAAATGATACAAAAGAAACCCCAATCATTGAGAGTGGGGTTTTCTTGTTCATATCGTTTGATTTGGCTGATTCAACATCTTTTAAAACAGAGCATCCATCATTATGGGCTAGTGTTTTTACTAATTTTTATGGACAAATATTAGAGGGACTGGGAGTTGAAAATTATAAAAGTCCTGAAGAAGGTGAAGAGTCAAATTGTGTTAGGAAGCTATGGAAATTAATTGGCGATGAAGTATTGTTGTATGTAAGGATTAGAAAAGTGTCGGATTTATATGCACAGGTTTCAAGTGTCAATTTAGTGCTTGCTGGTTTGTTGGAGAAAATAGCTGATAAAGTTGAGAAAGAGATGGGTAGTCAAGGGTGTCAGAGTAGATGTGTACAGCATTGCCAGAATGTCAAAGAAGTTATTTTATCAACTTTGGGTATTAAAACAACCATGTGGTTAGCAAAATGTAGTGAAGATAAAAAAGAAAATGCGGTAAATATCGTATATCAGCCATTAACCCCTACGCCTAATACGGGAGAACGTCTGGATTTTTTGGGGAGAGATATCGATGAAGGCTTTAGAATGGCCAAATATGCGGTGAAAAATAAAATTATAGTTTCTCCCTTGTTAGGATGGTTAATATGGAAGGCGGCTCAAAATGATGAAGATAAGAAAAAAATCGTCAAATCAAATTTTAAAATAACAGCATTTGTAGCAATGAAAGGTGTTTGGCGTAATCGAAAAGTTCCGATCATTATGTTTCATCAACATTTTGAAAATTTCAAAGATGTGTTGGCATACGATGAATTGGACCTAGATACATATGCGAATATCAAAGAGAATGGATTTGATAAATTTAAGACAGATGATAGGTTTTCAATAGACTATGTCGACATGATACTTGAAAATGTATTTAGAAAAAAAGAAGCATTGTCTTTATTGGAAGAGCTTGAACAGCAAGTAGATATCGAAATTTCATTATCAAATACAGAAAAAATGCAAGAATTACATATTGCATGTATCGTTTTTAATGACAAGAATCAAATACTTGTTCATAAGGATGTGGATAGAGGGTTAGAGTTTGGATGCATTAAAAAGATATTTGGAAGAGGGACGCGATTATGGAGAGAAATATGTAAAAAAGGATACAAGGAAAAATATGGAATTGACATCGTAGTAGACGAAAACCCAGTGCCTATAGCCACATACTATTATGAGCGGAGCAATGCGCTTGGCGTTATTTTGATTGCAAAGTATGAAGATGGTGCAGAGGATAAGGAAGAATGGAGTTTTTATACATTTGAGCAAATCAAAGAAACTACAGAAAAGAGTGTAGATAATTTTAGAGAAAATGTTGAACGGGCGATAAAAATTAAAGAAATTTTGAGTGTGGATGAGGAGCAACAGGAATATGGGTAATAATGTATTGGAAGAAATACAAAAGATATACAGTGATGTATCAGAATGGGTTAAATTTTTAGAAGCTAAGCATGCGGGATTGTTTGCCTTTTGGACGGCTCTTCTTATTGCAGTTATCACATCAGATGTTTTTGCACAAATGAAAATTTTTTGGCAGCTGATTGTTCTTGTTCCAATATTTATTGGAAGCATAATTAATTTGATATCTTTTATTCCCTTTATGAACCGCCTCAAATGGATGCGAAAGAAATGTTACAAAAAATATAGCGGTCTCACGAGAAACGCAGTTTTTTATTGTTCTGTTTTTGTAAATACATATTCAGAAGAGGGAGATATAGATAAATCTGTTGAGAAGTATTGTAAAATCTTGAAGGAATATTTTGTTCAAGACATAGAGGGTAAGTTATCAATGGATTATATGAAACAGATTATCGAGGTGTCAACAGTAGCAACAATAAAGGCATACCTATTTGGTTGCGCTACAATATATATTTTTGGTGTAAGCCTCATTGCTGTGGCATTATTAATGATTGCATAGTGTGTCAATAATGGATGAAATATATTCGGATTTTGTCCAAGATTGCACAAATATACATAAACAATGACAAATAGTAAAGCCTTGAGAACGTCGAGTTTTCAAGGCTTTATGATTGTTTACAAACTATGATAAAACTATCATTTCCAAAGTTTTGTTTATTGTCAGGATGGTTTCGAACTGACGGTTAGGAGTATAGCATAGGTCGAGGGGAAAAGCAAGAAAATTAAAAGAGTGGACAATATAGTCCACCCTTTCATGAGTCCGGTAGTGTAACTTAATTTGTGTTTTTGGTTAAATTTTACTCCTTTTTGGTAAGAATTAAGATATGACAATTCTTATCAAGAAGGAGTATTTTTATGGCAGTAGCAAAAGACCAAATACGACAGATAATCGCACAGAACGACATTCAAAATGTATCTGATGTATACGCTCTA
>JAFUOS010000021.1 GCA_017472665.1 Tyzzerella sp.
CTTCCCATTCAAGGCATTTCACTAACCTATGGGTAGAATAAATAACCTATTTCAGGTAAATTTTCTTACCATGAGAGCTTTTATAAAATTCATGGTAAGAGAAATGAGGAAACAACTGTTAGATGTAGAATTCATATACGAGCAGAAGAAATTAAGATATATCCTGAAGCGGAAGTTAAGTGGAATTGACGAAGAATCCGTCGTGTAGCCGTTAGGCTGTGAGGTAGGAGTCCCTCACGACGACTAGCTCAGAGCCTTACGGATACTAGACTAGTCGGAGTCAATGGAGCGTTGGAGCAAAGGATATATCTTAATTTCTTCGTCCGTCTATGACCTCAACAAATCCAAAATTTACTTCCTTACACACCTTGACATTTTCCCCAACTCGCCATATAATAACACTACGTTTGCGAACCAGAACACTGCATTTCAGGGCTTGTACTGGTTTCGACGGGGGTTTTGAAGTTAAGGAAGCCATCCGCGGTGCGGGACCGCGTAACAATCCGTATTTTAAAATTAAACGCAAACGATAATTTAGCGTACGCTGCCTAGTGGCAGCAGTCGACCTTAAGTCGCTCACTGCTTAAGAGTTCGGCTTCAACGAGGTGAGGCACTTCGTTCCCAAAGCTTTGAGGGAATGGAAGATTTTATGAAGCTACTAAAGTGAGCAGCCTGTCATTAGGCGACTCATGGAGGGAATGTTAAAATAATGACTGTGATGGGAGATGCCTTAAGGGATAGGCTTTCGGACAGGGGTTCGATTCCCCTCAGGTCCACTTGAAAACACTGGCGATACCGCTGGTGTTTTTTACTTTGTAATCATGCCTTGGGTTTACACCCACCTTTCTTTCCTGTATAATAATACAAAGACTAAACCCAAAACACGAAACGAGGAATCATGAGAAAAAAGCCAAACTCTGGTCTATCTGAACCAGCAACAAAAACCAAAAAACAGAAAAAAGAAATCCGTTGGGAAAGACTTGATAACACCGCGCACCTCTTTCCTGCCATCGCCCAGGAAAACATGAGCAATGTTTATCGCATCAGCGTAACATTATCAGAGCCTGTGCAATCAGACATCTTACAACAGGCATTAGATATCGTCCTGCCGAAATTCGACGGATTTAATCTTCGACTCAGGCGAGGAGTATTCTGGTATTATTTTGAAGAAAACGGAAAACCGGCTCCAAGGGTAAAAGAAGAAACCAATTATCCGTGCCGCTATATTCGTCCAAATAAGAACAACAGTTATCTGTTTCATGTTTCTTATTACAAATACCGGATTAATCTTGAGGTGTTCCATGTGTTGACAGACGGCATGGGTGCCATCAATTTCTTAAAAGAATTGACTTATCAATATCTGCGGCTTTGCCATCCTGAACTAGCTGAGCAGCATACAGATTCTTTAACTGCTGATACTTCTCTCAACAGAGAAGATAGTTTTTTGAAACATTATAAAAAGAGTGCCAAAAATGGATATAAAAAGCAACGCGCGTACCAGATCAAAGGCGAAAAACTTCGAACTGGTGAATTTGGCGTTATGCACGGATATATCAATATTCCAGAATTAAAAAAGATCTGTAAGCAGTACGGAACTAGCATTAACGAATATCTTGTGGCGGTATATATCTGGAGCGTTTACACAGAATGTCTTCACGAGATGCCATCTACGCTACCAATCCGAGTGGCTGTACCAGTGAACTTGCGTCCGTTTTTTGACTCTATTACGACCAAGAACTTTTTTGCAATGGTTTCTGCGGAATTCCATCCAACAAAGGAACAATATACTTTTGATGAAGTCTTGGAAATTGTACGTCAAAGCCTTCGAAGCCAGATCAACAAAGAACATTTAGAAAAATTATTTTCTTATAATGTATCTAATGAAAAAATATGGATTGCCCGCGCAGTTCCTTTAGTTTTCAAAAACATTGCAATGCGCAGTGTTTATAACACTTCGGCGCTCGCTAACACCACTACAATTACCAATGTAGGGCAGGTAGCCATCGCCGAGCCATACAGACCTTATGTAGAATTCTTTCATGCTTTTCTTGCCATGTCGAAAGGACAGCATCAGAAAGGAACGATTTGTTCCTACGGAGATACCTTGGTCTTTAGTTTTAGTTACGATTTAAAAGACCCATCCGTGCAACGTGAATTCTTTCGTAAATTATCGGCTGATGGGCTGCATATTGAAATTGAGAGTAATGGGGTGAATTATGAGTAGATGTCGTAAATGTAATGTTGAAATTTTGGATGCGGCGGAAAGCTGTCCACTTTGCCACTCCGTGCTAGAGCAAAATGAGGAAATGGAAAATATGTATCCGAATGCTCGTTACGCAACGAAAAAAATGGCATTTTTTGTTCGAATCTATATGTTTTGTGCAATCATTGCAGAGTTCGGATTGATTATATTTGATTTGAGTCGTAATGCAGAAATAAAATGGAGTATTGTTATCGGTCTCCTTTTGTTATATTTATACACGATTTTCCGCTATGCGGTCATTGGGAAAACTGGGTATCGAAGCAAAATCATTGTACTCACTTTAGTAACCGTTCTGATTGCTATCGCAGCTGATTTTGCAACCGGATACCACGGCTGGGCCGTTGATTTTGTTCTATCGGCTGGAATTATAGTAGTGGATATTGTTATTTTTATACTTATGATGTGCAATCACAGAAACTGGCAGAGTTATATTATGTGGCAAATCTTGATGATCTTATGCAGTATCATTCCTACAACGCTGTATATTGTGGGAATTGAGAGATATCCTCATCTTGCATTTGCACCACTGTTCTTATCATCCTTCTTGTTTTTGGGAACGCTCATTATCGGTGGACCTAGAGCACGGACTGAGCTAAAAAGAAGATTTCATATATAAATGCAAATGTATTAAGAACGAAAGAAAGGAGAACAGTTACCACACTGTTCTCCTTTTGAGTTTTTCCTAAAAGTTTTAAAAATGAAAATGCTTTGAGGGTACCTCTTGTTTTTTTATCTTATACAAACTTATAAATCGTCGTTGTCTTATACGTTTCCCCAGCCTTACAAACAACACTTGGGAAATTCTCATGATTAATAGAATCAGGATATCCTTGTGTCTCAAAACAAATTGCCTGACGATGTTTATACACGATTCCATCTTTTCCAAGTTCTTCTTTAAGGAAGTTTCCAGAATAAATCTGAACTCCAGGAAGGTCAGTGTATACTTCCATCGTAATACCGCTTTCCTTAGAAGACATCTCGATAACCTTTGCAAATTTGCCATTGTTATTCAAACACCAGTTGTGGTCGTAACCACCGCCGAATACCAACGCTTCGTAATCTTCATTGATATCTCTTCCAATTGGTTTCTTCACACGGAAATCCATCGGTGTTCCCTCGACCGGAACGATTTCTCCTGTTGGAATGAGCTGATCATCTGTTGCCGTAAATGCATCTGCATCTACCCAAACTTCCTGTTCTAAAATACTTCCCGAAGCATGACCATTTAAGTTGAAGTAACTATGGTTTGTCATATTTACAATTGTGTCCTGATCCGGAGTGCCATTGTAAGCAATCTTTAATTCATTATCATCTGTCAATGTGTAAGTTACATCTACATCGAAATTTCCCGGATATCCTTGATCTCCATCTGGGCTGTGAAGTGAAAGTGTAATACTGTTTTCCGTTGTTTCCTTCACATTCCACATACGGTGATGATAAAAATCTAATCCACTATGTAAATTATTTCCATTGTTGTTCTTGTCTAATTCATAAGTCTTGCCATTCAATACAAAGCTGGCCTTAGCAATACGGTTTCCGTTTCTTCCGATGGTAGCACCAAATCCTGTTCCGCTTGGTCCCATGTATCCTTGTGGATTGTCATAACCAAGTACTACATCGCAAGGATTTCCATCTTTGTCTGGTACGATAAGTGCGTAAAGTGTTGCACCGAAATCAGTAACTTCCATCACCATACCATTTTTATTTTCAAATGTGTAAAGTGTAGCGGCTTCGCCATTTTTACCCATTCCAAAATCTCTTGTCTTCATATTTTATCTCCATTCCGTCATTTTCTAATGACATTCATCCGTCTCAATTTACAGTATTGCAATAAATCTCTTGAATGCTTCTCTGCCTTCTTCTGTGCACTTGAACACGCCCGCATCTTCCAATACATGTGTAAATACAATACCTACTTCTTCTTCCAAAATCGACATTACATTTTCACTTGTAATTTCGTCATATTTTTCTACAAACGTTTCAGCCCAGTCTGCATGCTTTGCAATTTGTTCGTTACTTCTGATATCTTTGCCAGTTGTCAAATAATCAGCCAAAATTTCCATCTCGCCTTTCAGACGTGCCGGAAGCACTGCAAGACCCATAACTTCAATCAGACCGATATTTTCTTTCTTGATGTTATGCCACTCGGCATGTGGATGATATACCCCCAGTGGATGCTCTTCTGTTGTAATATTGTTACGAAGTGCCAAATCAAGCTCGTATGTATCGCCTACTTTTCTAGCAATTGGAGTAATCGTATTGTGTGGTTCTCCATCTGTCTCTGCAAATACGAATGCAGCTTCATCCGTGTAACCTCTCCATACATCCAAAACGTGTGCTCCAAGTTCAATCAGACGACTTTCATCTGTGCTGCGGAGACGAAGTACAGACAATGGCCATTTTACAATGCCGACTTCTACATCTTCGAAACCTTTGATTTCAAATCTTTCCTCGATTGGTGCTTTTGCCATTGCAAATGTGTAGTTACCACCTTGATAATGGTCATGGCTTAAAATCGAACCGCCTACAATTGGAAGGTCTGCATTGGAACCAAGGAAATAATGTGGGAACAATTTTACGAAATCAAATAATTTCACATATGTGTTCTTTTCAATTTTCATTGGTGTATGCTGGCCGTTAAATACGATACAGTGTTCGTTATAGTATACATATGGAGAATATTGGAATCCCCATGGACTGTCATTTACGGTAATCGGCATAATACGGTGATTTTCTCTTGCCGGATGATTTACACGTCCTGCATATCCTTCGTTCTCTACACAAAGCAGACATTTTGGATAGCTGCTTGCTTTTGCATTCTTTGCTGCTGCAATCGCTTTTGGATCTTTTTCTGGTTTTGAAAGGTTGATTGTAATATCAATCTCACCATACTCACTGCTTACTTTCCATTTACGGTCTTTTGCGATGCGGTAACGGCGAATGTAATCGCTGTCCTGGCTTAATTTGTAGAAATAATTGGTAGCTTCTACAGGAGAAACTTCATATTTCTTTGCAAACTCAGCCTGTACCTGTGCAGGTCGTGGCATCAGTGCGTTCATCAGCTTTGTATCAAACAAATCGCGGTATACAATGCTGTCTTCAATAATGCCTCTAGAGACTGCTTCATCTAAAAGCACTTTCAATACTTCTTCTAGCTCAATTTCTTTTCCTTCGATATCCACATCTTCGTAATTATCTTCGTGGAATAATTCTAACAATAAGTTCGTTGTGTAAATGCGTTCGCACTCTGGTGTCAAACCAGTGTTAATTCCATATTGTACTAACTTTTTAATATTTTCAAAAAACATGACACGCCTCCTAGTTTAATACTCCTGCTCCGTCTCCGATATCTACTACATAAAATTCTGCTTCATGACCAACTTTTTCTTTGTAT
This sequence comes from Tyzzerella sp., assembly GCA_017472665.1. GTDB lineage: Bacteria > Bacillota > Clostridia > Lachnospirales > Lachnospiraceae > Faecalimonas. Next base: position 5,658 of record JAFUOS010000021.1, read on the forward strand.
TTTGCGCCGATTGATTCTACAAAATGATCTACTGCATCATTCTTCACAATGCTAACTGTACATCCGCCGAATCCGCCGCCTGTGATACGAGAACCTACCACGCCATCGATTGCCCATGCAAGGTCAACTAAGATATCGATTTCTTCGCAAGATACTTCATAATCATCACGCAATGAAACGTGAGATGCGTTCATTAATTTACCGAATGTTTCTACATCATTTTCCTTTAATGCTTCTACTGCTTTGATTGCTCTTTGGTTTTCATAAACAGCATGTTTAGCTCGTTTTTGTCTAATTTCAGATTTGATAGCATCTTTGTGTGCTTCAAATTCTTCTTCTGTCAAATCTCCAAGAGTTTTGATATCAACTACTGTTTGGAGTTCTTTTAATGCTGTTTCGCATTCATTTCTGCGGTCATTGTATGCAGAATCTACTAAGCTGTGTTTTACTTTGCTGTTGATGATAACGATTTTCGCATCTTCTAATACAACTGGTGCATATTCGTACTCTAATGTATTTGTATCTAAGAAAATCGCATTGTCTTTTTTACCCATTGCACTTGCAAACTGGTCCATGATACCACAATTACATCCATTGAAATTGTTTTCTGAGTATTGACCAATGAGTGCAATGTCAACCATTGACACATCAAATCCAAACATGTCTTTCAAAATCACACCGGTAAGCACTTCTAATGATGCAGAAGATGAAAGTCCCGAACCATTTGGAATATTTCCGTAAATTAAAATATCAAGTCCTGATGGAAGTTTGTATCCGCGTTCTTCATATGCCCACATAACTCCCTTTGGATAGTTCGTCCAATTGGCCTCTTTGCATGGCTTCAAATCGTTTAAATCCGATTCCATCACACCAAGTTTTTCAAAATTCAGGGAATAGAATCTTAACTTGTTGTCTTCTCTTTTTCTCGCAACCCCATATGTACCAAGTGTGAGTGCGCATGGAAATACATGACCGCCGTTATAGTCCGTATGTTCCCCAATCAGGTTCACTCTTCCTGGTGCAAAATAGCTGCGAACATCATCGTGTTGCCCAAATTTTTTCTCAAATTCGCTTTTCAATTTTTCTAACATCTTACATTCTCCGTTCTTTTTCTTGCAAATCTAGTTATTTTGCTTTACATTTATAATGATAGTGCGATTTTTTTATTTCAACAATAACTATATTAGACTATTTTATAAGGATATTGAGATTTATGCAGATTATTACACAGAAAAATCAAAAAGAACTAAAAGACCATGGAAATTTTGCCTTTCCGGTCAATATCAGCATCGAAGAAATCCAATCTTATGAGAAAGGACTTTTTCTCTGGCACTGGCATCCGGAAGTGGAACTTACTTTTATTTTATCGGGAGAAATTGAATATCAGATTGAGGACAACACATATATTTTAACGAGCGGCGATGGGATGTTTTGCAATAGCAATTCCCTGCATTCCGGTCAAATGCTAAGCAGCGGGGAATGCACCTATCTCTCTATTACGTTTCATCCTCGTTTTTTATACGGATATGAAAATAGCATTCTGCAGACCAAATATGTAAGTTTCATAACTTCCAATGAATCTTGGTCTTCTCTGCCATTAAAGGACGACGTTTCATGGCAGCATGAAGTACTTACATATATTCAGCAAATATATGAATTTTCAAAAGAACCGCCTGCTGATTTTGAGTTGCAGATTCACATGATACTCATGAATATTTGGCACAAATTTTATCAATATTTTTCTACACAGCCAAATAATGAGATAAAATCGAAACAGCATTTGCAACGACTTCGTGACATCATCAGCTTTATTGAAGGCCACTATAATCAGGAAATTTCTTTGGAGGATGTGGCTAAATCCGCGAACATTTGCAAAAGTGAATGCTGCCGTTTTTTCAAAAAACATATGGGCATGACGATTTTCGACTATATTTTGTATCTCAGAATTCAAAAAAGTCTGCCTTTATTGACTGCGTCGGACAGTATCACTGAGGTTGCATCCATGGTTGGATTTGCGAGTCCTTCCTACTATAGCCAGATTTTCAAAAGATACATGAAATGTACCCCGATGGAATATAAAAAAGAAGCGGGCCTATCTTTTTCTTGTTGCACACCACTCTAACTGATATAATGAAAGGGATAGGACAAAGGAGGAATCTCGAATGTACACGTTTATTGTAAATCCTCATGCCCGGTCCGGACTTGGCCAAAAAGTGTGGGATGAATTAGAAACAATTTTAAAGAAAAGAAATGTTCCTTACGAGGTATATTTTACAAAATATCAGAAACATGCAACGAATATTACTTCCAAAGTCACTTCCGACGGCGAAGAACACATTGTGGTAGCTCTCGGCGGCGATGGGACTGTCAACGAAGTGGTAAATGGGATTCAGAATTTTGATAAAACGATTATGGGCTACATACCGATTGGTTCCAGCAACGATTTTGCAAGAGGATTGGAACTCCCTACCGACCCTGTAGAAGCATTGAATAATATTTTAGAGCAGCCAAATCTGCTGCCAATGAATGTTGGAGAATTATCTTATAAAAATAAAAAACGTAGATTTGCAGTCAGCTCCGGTATTGGCTTTGATGCGGATATCTGCCATGAAGCAGTTGTTTCCCGCGTGAAATATCTTTTAAATAAATTAAAACTGGGCAAACTTACTTATGTGTGCATTGCGCTGCACCGCCTGTTTGTCACAAAACCTTGTGAATGTACGATTACCATGGATGGTGAAAAATCTATTACATTTCCATCCACTTATTTTGTTGCTATGATGAATAACAAATTCGAAGGCGGCGGCGTAAAATTCTGTCCAAATGCCAAAAATGATGATGACAAGCTGGACATTATGGTTGCGTCAAATGTGCCTAAGTTGAAGGTGCTTTGTCTGATTCCGCTGGCACTCTTTGGCTTGCATGTTCACTTTAAAGGGGTATATATTTATTCTTGCAAGCATATTGATATTCATGCAGAAAATGCGCTGCCTGTACATACTGATGGGGAACCAATTTTCTTGCAACATGATATTTCGGCATGCTGCGTGCCGCAAAGATTGCGCGTGATTACGAAAAAAAGAAGGTTTTAGAATGAAAACATTATTTCAGAAATACAAACACGCTTGGGTACTTTTATATGCCCTGATATATTTTCCATGGTTTCTTTATTTAGAAAAGCATGTTACGAAGAATTATCATGTAATCCACACCGTTTTAGATGAAAAGATTCCGTTTATTGAATATTTTATCATTCCATATCTTTTATGGTTTGCATTTGTAGCAGTGACTGCTTTGTATTTTTTCTTTACAGATAAAGTTGACTTTTATCGTTTGGCGGCCTTTTTGATTACAGGGATGACGATATTTTTAGTCATCTCGACGATTTATCCAAACGGGCAGATTTTGAGACCAACTACATTTGTAAGGGACAATATTTTTGTAGATATGGTGAAACAGTTGTATCAATCGGATACTCCGACCAATATTTTCCCGAGTATTCATGTTTACAACTCGATTGGAGTTTCTATTGCGATTCGCCATAGCGAACGATTAAAGGACAATAAGTTAGTGCAATATGGTTCGTTTGTTTTGGCAGTGCTGATTATTTTATCGACGATGTTTTTGAAACAGCATTCGGTGATTGATGTGATTGGGGCTGGATTGATGGCGATTCCGGCGTATCAGTTAGCGTATGCGAGTGAGCCGAAACGGGCGCGGGAGTTAAATAAAATACCGATATAAAGGGATTGGGACCGTCGATTTGACGGTCCTTTTTTTGGGGCTAAATTTGGATTTAACGAGTTCTTTTAAAAGTTCACGAAAGAATGTCTATCTATGATAAGCCTCGAAGCTCCGCTCTACCTTAGCTCATCCACGAATATGTAAGCCTCTGAGAGAGTCGCCGTGTGGGGCTCCTATCTCACAGACTAACATCTTCGGGATGTATCTTCGGAACGCTCCACTTACCTCGCCTTATCA
>JAFUOS010000022.1 GCA_017472665.1 Tyzzerella sp.
AACTAGGAGGAAATGAAAATGGGAAATGAGAGTCAAACAAAGTTATGCAAACACTGTCAAACAGAAATCTCAAAGAAAGCAAAGGTTTGTCCAAACTGTAAAAAGAAGCAAGGTGGAATTTTGAAATGGATTATTATTGTAATTCTTGTAATTGCAGTACTTTCTGCTTTAGCAGGTGGAGGAGATGAAAAGGAAAATGGAACTTCATCAACTAATCAAAACCAGAAGACAGAGAAGAATCAGGAAGAACAAAAGGAAATAGAATATATTCCATGCTCAGTTGCAGAAATGATGGAGACTCTTGAAGGGAATGCTTTAAAAGCTGAGTCTACATATCAGGATCAGTATGTTGAAATAACAGGTAGATTATCTAATATCGATAGCGATGGGAAATACATAAGTTTAGTAGCTGAAAATGATGAATGGGCAATCCTTGGGGTTCAATGTTATTTGACTACAGATGAACAAAAAGAACAAGTTATGGAGATGTCAACAGATGATATTGTAACTTTAAGAGGTAAGATTAAAAGTGTAGGTGAAGTACTAGGATATTCGTTAGATGTAGATAGTATTAATTAAAATTGATAGATGTATTATGGAAAATGAGGTTGAAGGTCAATGTCTTAATTAAGAGTCATGTGCGTTCAACCTCTTTTATTAGCATAAGGATGGATAGCGAATTGAAAAAAACAAGCAGACGCATTATTTGAAGAACTTGGCATGAACATAACGACAGCTTTTAATATTCTTGTTCGACAAACACTTCGAGAAGGCAGAATTTCGTTTGATATTTCAATAAATAATCCTAAAAAAAGGTTACAGCCATGTTAGAAGCAGAAAGGATGGCAAAAGATTCTTCTATAAAAGGATGTGAGGATGTACAGGAGCTTCTTGCGGATTTGAAAAAATGAAAAAGAATGTTTCGTCCTTTTTGAAAGAATGTTTTGCCCTTTTCAAATTTTTCTTGACATTACCACGCAAAGTGTATAAAATGAAATTCCACACAGTCGGTGGCTCTGTATAAAGAAGCTATCACATTTCTATTTCAAATTAAAAAATCAAAAATTTCTAGAAAATCATCTAAATATTCAAAGATATTTCCAGAAACGAATGAGCAAAGATAATATTAAAAAATAGTAAAAGCCATTGTCTGTGGTTCGCATTTGCGTTATTATATATGTAGATAGTTTCTTTATATGGTTTTACGGAAAGGAAACATATGAAGAAAAAGAGAAAAAAGAAGAAAACCGCATTAAAAATGCAGTCTCCCGCTTCGAGAGAAGTAACTTTGCAGGAAGCAGCGACAATCTCAAATCATGAGGATACTGCTCTCAAAGTGACAGCGCAGTATTTCCAAGAAGAGATTATGCCAGCACTGAACATTGAAGGAAGGGTAGTTGGCATTTTGCCTACCGAGGGTATTCATCTGGAATTGAAAAAAGGATTCGAAGATTTTAACTTTCTTATGAGTGATGACTCGATTAAGCATTTTGAATTTCAGAGTACAAATGAGGGCAAGATTGGTTTGAAGCGATTTCGTGTGTATGAATCGCAAATGAGCTATCAGCAGGAACGGGCAGTTACTACATATGTTCTGTTTTCAGGTGCAATTAAAAATCCGATGACAGAATTTACAGAAGGTATTAATACCTATCGGATTGAACCGATTATTATGCAGGACAAAGATGCTGATGAAGTGATTGCACAGTTGCAGAGAAAAGTAGATTCTGAAGAGGAGATTACTAAGGCAGATTTATTACCTCTTGTTCTTAGCCCGATAATGGGAGGTAAAATGTCTCAGAAGGAGCGTGTATCGGCTGCGTATGATATCACACGAAAAGCAACAGGCGTGGATGCGGAAGTGATTCGGAAAGTTGAGGCAGTGATTTATATTATGGCAGATAAGTTTTTAGATTCAGCAGAAATGGAACAATTGAAGAAGGAGATCAAAATGACAAGATTAGGGAAAATGCTATATGATGATGGCAAGGAAGCAAAATTGAAGGAACTAGTAGGAAAGAAACTTGAAAAAGGATATTCAGTATCTGAGATTGCGGATATGCTTGAAGAGGAAGAGGCGGTAATTGGAGCAATCATAAAGGAATTATAGACATTTGATGGGATAATGTTGCATGAACATTTTAGAGTAGGCAGTGTAAAAATACACACCTACTCTTTTTTTGCATATTTCCGAACTTTGGACATATATTGTTTCAAGAGGTGAGGGACATGCGGGAAGGTGAACTGACAAGAGTATTAGGAAAAACTATCAAAAACACTCTAAAAGAAAATGAAATACCCTTCGATAAACTCCAAGAAATACGTTTGCGAATCGGAAAACCACTCATCATTGTGTGTGACAACATCGAGTGGGTCCTGCAAAAGAAAATTGAGAAAGAAGACCTAATGGAAACATTAGAATATGTCAGCAATTACTCATTATACGCATTTGAAAATGAATTAAAACAAGGTTTTATCACAATAGAAGGAGGACACCGCGTGGGTATATCAGGACAAGTCCTAGTAGAAGATGGAGAGGTGAAAAACATAAAACATGTATCAACCATGAATATTAGAATTTCGCACGAAATTTTAAATTGTGCGGATGAGATTTTCCAGTACATAACACGAAACAAACAAATTTGCAACACCCTTATTATTTCGCCACCAAGATGTGGAAAGACAACCTTGCTTCGGGATTTGGTCCGGCAAGTGTCGGACGGCAACAGATGGGTGAAAGGATGCACGGTAGGGGTGGTGGATGAACGTTCTGAACTCGGAGGATGTTATCTTGGAGTTCCGCAGAATCAATTGGGAATACGGACAGATGTCTTGGACTGCTGTCCAAAATCAAAAGGAATGTTGATGCTGATTCGCTCTATGGCACCGCAGGTGATAGCAGTAGACGAAATTGGAAGTACGGAAGATGTACATGCTTTGGAATATGCGATGCATTGTGGATGCAAGATGATTGCGACGGTACATGGAACTTCGATGGAGGAGATTCGCAGAAAGCCATTGTTTGAGGAAATGGTGAAGGAGCATCGGTTTGAGAGGTATGTGGTGCTCGGAAATTATCGGCGCATTGGCGAGGTGGAAGGCATCTATGACGAGCGGGGAAGCCTCTTATATAGGGAAGATGCAGCATGCAGAAAATGATTGGAAGTGTCATGATTATTGTAGCTTGTACCGTGATGGGATTTGAAAAAGGCCACGAGTTGCAGGTGCATTTGAGAGAACTAGAGGAATTAAAGAGAATTTTCACTTTGATACAAAGTGAATTGCAATATACAAAAGCGGCTTTTGCGGAAGTATTTTTAAAGATAAGTAGAAAAACAGACGATAAATATAAAAAGTGGCTGAGAGAATTGGCATCCAATTTGGAAAAGAGAGAAAAAGGAACATTTCAGGAAGTTTGGGAATATGAGATTGCTGAAAATTTCAAAAACAGTCAACTTACAAAAGAGGAATTGGAAGACTTGAGACAGGTCGGGAAAAATCTTGGTTATCTAGAAACTTTAGATCTATATCTAGAGCAATTAGACCTGTCCATCCAAAGAACCAGAGAAGAAATAAAAAGCAAGAAAAAACTGTACCAAAGCATGGGAATCATGGCAGGCATTTTTCTTGTAATTGTGCTTTTGTGAGAAGGAGGAAATCATGACAGTCAATTTAATATTCAAAATCGCAGCGGTTGGAATCTTGGTTTCGATACTGAGTCAGGTGTTAAAGCATAGTGGAAGGGAAGAACAGGCATTTTTGACGAGCCTTGCAGGGCTGATTCTGGTACTCTTTTGGATTGTCCCTTACATCTACGAATTGTTTGAATCCATCAAAGGACTGTTTGAGTTATGAATATTGTGCAAATCGGCGTATTGGGAATTGCAGGAGCACTCCTTGCAATCCAGCTAAAACAACAGAAAGCAGAATTTTCAATTTATCTCTGCGTGGGAATCAGTTTGCTTATTTTTTTTAGCATCTTCAATTATTTAGAAGTCATTATTGAGACGATGCATGAGGTGGCAGCAACCATCAATGTGGATAACACTTATATTATGACACTTTTAAAAATGCTAGGTGTCACTTATGTCGCAGAGTTCTCATCCGGTATTTGTAAGGATGCGGGATATCAGACGATTGCGTCTCAGATTGAGATTTTTAGTAAACTGACAATTCTGGTGCTGAGTCTGCCGATTTTGGTGGCACTCTTGCAGACGATACAGAATTTTCTGGCTTAGATGAGGTTGCATATGTGGAAGAAAATCGTGATTTTAATACTCATAGTGTGGCTATGTTTTCCTAATGATACATATGCGTCTGGGATGCAGGTGGCGGATGCATATGCATCAAATATGCAAACAGGCAGCGCGCAGACAGCCGACGCATCTGTAAGTAGCGTGCAAATGGATAGCGCACAGACCAACAGCACACTGACTCAAGACTCGCAGGAAGAAATAGAAGAAGAGTTGTTTGCAGAGTTCGACTTCAGCGAAATAGAATCCTTCTTACAAGAACAGTTCCCAGAAGAAAAAACAGGCTTCCTAGACCTAATCAAGCAATTAATCTCAGGCGAGGCAGAATTTTCCCTAGAGACCATCCTGGATATGTTATCAGACCAGTTTTTTTACGAATTCAAAAATGCAAAATCTAGCATCATCAACATCCTGGCAATTGTGATTATTGCAGCCATCTTTCACAATTTTTCAGGCGTATTCAAAGATAACCAGGTATCCGAAATCGGATTTTTTGTGTTGTACATGCTTCTGATTACCACTTGCCTGAATTCCTTTCAAGGTCTCATGGATTCAGCCATATCTGGTCTGGGAAATCTGCTCAACTTTCTGCAACTGCTAGGTCCAATTTATTTCCTGGCTGTTGCAATCGCCACCGGCAGTGCGACTTCCATTGCATTTTATCAGATGATTCTGGTTCTCATTTGCATCGTGGAATTGGTAATACAAGGAATTCTGATCCCGTTGGTTCAGATTTATATGATGATTCGTATCCTCAACGATTTGTCTCCAGAAGAGTATCTGTCAAAATTCGGAGACCTAATCCGTACCATTATCATATGGGCCCTTAGAACCCTGCTTGGCTGTGTAATAGGAATCAATCTGATTCAGGGAATATTAAATCCAGCCATAGATTCTGTAAAAAGAAGCGTTCTGACAAGAGGCGGCGAAGCGATTCCGGTGATTGGAGATATGATTGGCGGTGCGGCAGAAGTGGTGCTTGGGACAGCGGTTTTGATTAAAAATGGAATCGGCGTGGCAGGCGCAATTATCTGTATCGTTATTTGTATGTCACCCGTAATTCAGATGGCGGTAGTCACGCTGATGTATAAGTTGACAGCGGCGCTCGTCCAGCCTATTTCCGACAAACGTATCGTCGGATGTATCAGCAGTATGGCAGATGGCACGGAGCTTCTGCTTCGGATTCTATTTACATCCGGTGTGTTGTTCCTAATCACGATTGCTATGGTGGCCAACACGACCTAGGAGGAAAGATGTTAACATATTTGTATGAATGGATTGAAAATATTGCTTTTTATATGGTGATTATCACCGTTGCTATGCAAATGATTCCCAACGATAGTTATAAAAAATACATCCGTTTTTTTACGGGACTCATTTTAATTATTATGCTCGCTGGTCCGATTATGAAAATTTTCGGAGTGGAGCAGGAACTTCAGGAATTTTATAAAAGCGCAGAATATCAGCAGAAGGTGAAGGAAATTGAACGAGCAACAAAATATTTGGAAGAGTTTTCAGGGGAAACTGAATAAAAATCATCTACTTATTTTTTTACTGGTTGGCATTTTATTACTCGTCATCGCGATCCCCACGGAGGAAAGTCAGATAAAAAGTGAAGAAAATACGGATTTGGAGAAAAGGCTGGAATCTATTCTGGAAGGGATGAATGGGGTCGGGGACGTGAATGTGATGATTACATTAAAGGAGGATGAATCGGTGGCAGGTGTGGCAGTTGTTGCAGAAGGTGGTGACAATGCAGTGATTGTTCGCAATATTACAGAGGTTGTGCAAGCATTATTTGATGTGGACTCGCATAAGATTATGGTAATGAAAGGGAATCAAACGAATTAGGAGGACAAAAGTTTGAAACGTTTATTTAAGAAAAATCAAATTATTATTACATCTCTGGCATTGATGATTGCCGTGGCCGGATATCTGAATTATTCTGGACGGCTCTTCGGGGATGATGCAGCAGATGATGGAACAGAAGTTGCGAATCAGGAACTTCTCGATATTAGTCTGGAGAGTGGTGAGACTGATATTACAGAGACTCCGGGAGAAGCGGTGCTTACAAGTGGTGAGGCAAGTGGATTGGTTGCAGAAGCAAAAGTGACGAGAGAACAGGTACGTGCGAAAAATAAAGAGATGCTTATGGAAATCATTGATAATGAAAATTTGTCTGATGCACAAAAGGAAGACGCAGTGGCACAGATGATCGCGATGACTGAGATTGCAGAGCAGGAAGCTTCTGTGGAAACATTATTGTTATCGAAAGGATTTTCCGAAGTAGTCGTAAATCTGACTGAAACTACAGCAGACGTGGTTGTTAATAGTTCTGAGCTTACGGATGCGAACCGAGCGCAGATTGAAGATATCATTACAAGAAAGACAGAGATTGCACCTGAAAATATTGTAATTACACCTATGCATGAATAAATATTATTTGCAGAGAAATAATAGTTGTGATAGACTAAATAGGTATGCAGAAATAGAATTCATTGGAAAAACATAGGAGAATATTATGTCAAATATTACAAATGAGATTAAGAAAAGAAGAACATTTGCAATTATCTCGCATCCCGATGCAGGTAAGACCACGTTGACAGAAAAGTTTTTATTATATGGAGGCGCCATCAATCAGGCCGGTTCCGTAAAAGGAAAAGCGACTGCAAAGCATGCCGTGTCTGACTGGATGGAAATCGAAAAGGAAAGAGGTATTTCCGTTACTTCTTCCGTATTGCAGTTTAATTACGATGGTTATTGTATCAATATCCTTGACACACCGGGACATCAGGATTTCTCAGAAGATACATACCGTACCCTTATGGCGGCAGATTCAGCGGTGATGGTTATTGATGGTTCGAAAGGTGTAGAAGCACAGACGAGAAAGCTATTTAAAGTTTGTGTGATGCGCCACATTCCAATCTTCACATTCATTAACAAAATGGACCGTGAAGCGATGGATACCTTTGAACTTTTAGATGATATTGAAAAAGAGCTGGGAATTGCAACTTGTCCAATTAACTGGCCGATTGGCTGTGGAAAAGAGTTCCGTGGTGTATTTGACCGTGAACATCGTGAGATCGAATTGTTCTCTGACACGAAAAAAGGAACTTCCATGGGAGAAGTACAAAAGATTGCATTAGATGACCCAGCGGTGGATACACTAATCAGCGCAGAACAGAAAGCGCAGTTAAATGATGAGATCGAATTGCTCGATGGAGCCAGTGCAGAGTTTGATATGGAACTTGTAAGCAAAGGAGAATTGTCACCAGTATTCTTCGGTTCAGCACTTACAAACTTTGGTGTAGAGACATTTTTGCAGCACTTTTTACAGATGACAACATCACCACTTCCAAGAATGTCAGATAAAGGCATGATTGACCCAATGGAAGAAAAAGATTTCTCTGCATTTGTATTTAAGATTCAGGCGAATATGAATAAAGCACACCGTGACCGAATCGCGTTTATGCGTATCTGTTCGGGAGAATTTGAAGCCGGTATGGACGTATTCCACATTCAAGGCGGCAAAAAAGTACGACTTTCGCAACCACAGCAGATGATGGCGAGTGAAAGAAAGATGATTGACAAAGCTTATGGCGGCGATATCATCGGTGTATTTGACCCAGGCATTTTCTCAATCGGAGATACCTTGACAACCTCAAGCGAAAAATTTGCTTATGAAGGGATTCCAACCTTTGCACCGGAACATTTTGCAAGAGTGCGCCAGATGGATACCATGAAGCGTAAGCAATTTATCAAGGGAATCAATCAAATTGCCCAGGAAGGTGCGATTCAGATTTTCCAGGAATACAATACTGGTATGGAAGAAATTATCGTGGGTGTTGTTGGTGTACTTCAGTTTGATGTGCTTAAGTATCGTCTGGAAAATGAGTACAATGTGGATATCAAATTAGAGCCACTTCCATACGAACACATTCGTTGGATTGAAAATAAAGACATTGACTTGGATAAATTAGTTGGAACATCGGATATGAAGAAGATTAAAGACTTGAAAGACAGACCGTTATTACTGTTTGTCAACAGTTGGAGTGTACGAATGACAGAGGAACGTAATGAAGGCCTTGTTTTATCTGAGTTTGGACGCTCGTAAGAGATATATTTTTCTCTGAAAAGTTTATGTTTGCAAATAGATATAAATTTGTTATAATAATAGCAGCAGTAAACCAAGCTAGGAGGTTTTGAATTATGGGAAAAGACGAAAGAAATAATTATACAATTGAATTAAAAGATCAGCTCGGAGAAGTTGTGATTGCAGACGAAGTAGTTGCAGTGATCGCAGGACTTGCAGCGATGGAAGTGGAAGGTGTTGCTTCTATGGCTGGAGATGCTACAAAAGAATTGATTAGCAAACTTGGTAAAAAAACATTATCAAAAGGTGTGAAAGTCGATATCTTAGAAGGCGTTGTGACAGTTGCACTTACATTGAATTTGAAATATGGATATAATGTCATGGACATTTCTGGAAAAGTTCAGGAAAAAGTAAAGGTAGCGATTGAAAATATGACAGGTCTTACGGTTGCAGATGTAAATATCCGTGTGACTGGTGTAGAAGTAGAAGCTTAGAAAAATGTATTAACATATGGAAAATATGGGAGTAGGAGTTTAAGAAACCCTGCTCCTGTTTCTTTTTACAAGATTCAAAAAGTTTGCAACATGGATTTGTATGTAGTATAATGTTCAGTAAAGCATGAGCAGTGTGAAATCGAGCGCACTGGGAAATTTAATAAAACGAGGATGAAAGATGAGCAGATCAGAATTAAGAGAACACATTTTTAGAATGTTATTCCGCATTGAATTTAATAACGAAGAAGAGATGAAAGAGCAGGAAGAGCTCTACTTTGAATTATTGGATGAAATCTCAGAAAAGGAACAGACTTCTATATTAAATAAATATAGAGCAATCGTGGAAAAGATAGAAGCCATCGATAAGCTGCTTAATGAATTGTCAACCGGCTGGAAAACAAGCCGCATGAATCGCGTGGATTTGACAATTCTTCGACTTGCGACCTATGAATTAAAGTGGGACGAAGACGTTCCAACAGGTGTTGCAATCAATGAAGCGGTGGAACTTGCAAAGAAATACAGCAGTGATTCCGGCCCAGCTTTTATCAATGGTGTATTAGCAAAAGTAGCAAACTAGAGGTAAGCAATTGATGCGCAATGTATATTCAGTCAAACAAGTGAACGCATATATCAAAAATATGTTTACACAAGATTTCATGTTAAGCCGCATCTATGTAAAAGGCGAGGTTTCCAATTGCAAATATCACACTTCCGGACACATTTATTTCTCCTTGAAAGATGAGTCTGGTTCAATTGCGTGTATTATGTTTGCAGGGCAGAGAAGTGGTCTGGGTTTTCGGATGCAGGACGGTCAGCAGGTCATTGTACTTGGAAATGTTACCACATATGAACGAGATGGAAAATATCAGCTCTATGCGAAAGAGATTATTTTGGATGGTGCGGGCCTTTTATATGAAAGATTTGAGGCGTTAAAAAGAGAACTTGGTGAGATGGGCATGTTTGCCGAAGAATATAAGCAGCCCATTCCAAGATTTGCAAAACGCATTGGGATCGTGACAGCTCCTACAGGTGCAGCGATTCGAGATATTATGAACATTTCCGCGAGAAGGAATCCATATGTACAGCTCATTCTGTATCCGGCGTTGGTGCAGGGAGAGGGTGCAGCTGCCAGCATTGTCAAAGGGATTGAGACGCTTGAAAAGCAGGATGTGGATGTTATCATTGTTGGACGCGGCGGCGGTTCTATTGAGGATTTGTGGGCATTTAATGAAGAAGTCGTCGCGAGGGCGATTTTTAATTGTAGGACTCCCATCATTTCGGCAGTTGGTCATGAGACAGATACGACGATTGCAGATTATGTAGCGGATTTGCGTGCTCCGACACCGTCTGCAGCGGCAGAACTTGCTGTGTTTGAATATCAGGCACTAGCTAATTATTTAGATGATAAGCGTTTAAAACTGAGAAAGGCTATGTACCAAAAGATTCAGTTGGAACGCATGAAGATAGAGCGTTACCGCATAAAAATGAACTATCTCCATCCAGGTACGCGTCTGCGAGAACAACAGCAACGCTGTGTGGAACTGGAGCAGAGACTGGGATTGGCAATGGAAAAGAAACTGACCTTGTCAAAACAAAAGCTTGCGATTCGCATTGAGCGTATGAAAGGACTTTCACCGCTTGCGAAGCTGAATCAGGGATTTTCCTATGTGTCATCTGAAAGTGGAAATGTGGTAAAAAGTATTCAAGATGTGAAAAAAGAAGACAGATTGACGATTTATGTAACAGATGGGATTGTAAAAGCAAAAGTAGAAGATACCATCAGGGAGGATTACAGTGGAAGATAAGTCTTTAGAAGAAGTATTTGGACAATTAGACGAGATTGTAGAAAAATTAGAAGAGAGCAATGTCTCATTGGAAGATTCTTTCAAACTTTACCATCAAGGTATGGAATTGTTAAAAATCTGCAATGATAAGATTGATACCGTTGAAAAGAAAATGATGGTTTTAGATGAAAAGGTCGAGCAACATGAATTATAAAAACAGGAAACAAAAAAAAGTGCAGGCGATTGAAGAGGTTTTGAAAAAATATCTTCCAGAGCAGTCAGGATATCAAAAACAAATCATGGAAGCCATGGAATACAGCCTCATGGCAGGAGGAAAACGCCTTCGTCCGATGCTGATGCAAGAAACATATGCATTGTTTGGCGGACAGACGCAAGTGGTAGAACCATTTATGGCGGCACTTGAGATGATTCATACGTATTCCCTTGTACATGATGATCTTCCGGCAATGGATGATGATGATTACCGTAGAGGCAGAAAGACTACCCATGTAGTTTATGGGGAAGCTATGGGGATTTTGACTGGCGATGCACTGTTAAACTATGCATTTGAGACTGCGGCAAAAGCATTTGACCTGTTTCCAGAAAAAAGTCTGGTGATTGGAAAAGCGTTGCAGGTACTTGCGGGAAAAGCAGGTATCTATGGCATGATTGGCGGTCAAGTGGTTGACGTAGCCAGTGCCGGCGAGACTGTCTCCAAAGAGGTACTGGATTTTATTTATGAATTAAAGACCAGTGCATTGATTGAAAGTGCTATGATGATTGGCGCGATTTTGGCTGGGGCCAGCGAGGAAGAGGTCAAAAAAGTGGAGACAATCGCAAAAAATGTAGGGATTGCATTCCAAATTCAGGATGACATTCTTGATGTAACAAGTACGGCAGAAGTACTTGGAAAGCCGGTACTAAGCGATGAAAAAAATGAGAAAACTACATATGTGACATTAGTAGGAGTAGAAAAAGCGAGGGAGTATGTAGAAAAGATTTCCAATGAAGCCATTGCATTGCTGGAAGATTTTGAAGTGAAAAATCCTTTCTTGGAAGAACTCCTGAGGGAACTGATTCACAGAGAAAAATAGAGGGGTGCTCTTATGATTTTGGAGCGTATAAAAGAAACAAATGACATTAAGGATTTAAACTGGGAAGAGTTGGACGTATTGGCTTGTGAGATACGTCAGTTTTTGGTAGAAAAAGTAAGCGAGCATGGCGGACATTTGGCATCCAATTTAGGGGTAGTAGAGCTTACGATAGCCATGCATAAGGCGTTTTCACTTCCAGAGGACAAAATGATCTGGGATGTGGGACATCAGGCATATACACACAAATTATTGACAGGCAGGCGAGAAGGTTTTGATACGCTCCGCAAATTTGGCGGTATGAGCGGATTTCCAAAACGGAATGAAAGTGATTGTGATGTGTTTGATACCGGTCACAGTTCTACATCTATTTCCGCAGGGCTTGGCTATGTGGAGGCACGCGAGATTTTAGGCGAAGATTATAAGGTGATTTCTGTCATTGGTGACGGTTCGTTGACTGGAGGGATGGCTTATGAAGCGCTCAATAATGCGGCACATTTGAATAGCAATTTTGTTATTATTTTAAATGACAATAACATGTCCATCTCCGAAAATGTGGGTGGTATGTCAAAATATTTGGCAGGGATTCGTACGGCAAAAGTGTACAATGAACTGAAAAAAGGCGTTACGGGTGCATTGAACCGTATTCCGGGTGTGGGTAAGAGTATTGTTTCAAGTATCCGCAAGACAAAAAATAGTATTAAGCAATTGTTCGTGCCTGGAATGTTGTTTGAAGAGATGGGGATTACCTATCTTGGACCAGTGGATGGACATGATATCAAGAAATTATACCGTACATTGCGTGAGGCACAGAAAATGGATCATGCAGTGTTGGTGCATGTGCTGACACAAAAAGGAAAAGGCTATGCTCCCGCAGAGCAGAATCCATCGAAATTCCATGGGATAGGACCGTTTGATATGGAGACGGGAAACGCAGTGGAAGTGAAAGAAAAAGATACTTACACTGATGTATTTGGAAAAGTAATGTATAAAGAAGGCGAAAAAGAAGCGAAATTAGTAGCGATTACAGCAGCTATGAAAGATGGCACGGGACTTTCTGGATTTCAGAAAAAATATCCGGAGCGCTTCTTTGATGTAGGGATTGCGGAAGAGCACGCTGTGACATTTGCGGCAGGTTTAGCAGCAGCAGGTTTAAAACCGGTGTTTGCGGTGTATTCCTCATTTTTACAAAGAGGATATGACCAGATTGTACACGATGTCTGTATGCAGAATCTTCCAGTTGTATTTGCAATCGACCGGGCAGGTTTGGTTGGAAGCGATGGGGAGACCCATCAGGGAGCCTTTGATTTGGCATACTTAAGTCATGTTCCAAATATGACAGTGATGTCACCGAAGAATAAATGGGAATTGGCAGACATGCTTCGTTTTGCTATTCAGCATGATGGACCGATTGCATTTCGCTATCCGAGAGGAACGGCATATGATGGACTGAAGGAATTCCGGGCACCGATTGTGCTTGGAAAGAGCGAGACCATTTATGAAGAATCAGATATTGCGATTTTCTCAGTTGGACATATGATGGAAGAGGCCCATCAGGTTTGGGAAAGATTGAAAGAAAAAGGATATTCCTGCAGTTTGATTAACAGCCGTTTTGTGAAACCAATGGATACGGATGTGCTAAAGCAAATGGCAGAGAAGCATAAATTATTTGTTACTATAGAAGAAGGTGTGGTGACCGGAGGCTATGGAGAACACGTTATGAACTATGTTTCCAGAGAGGCATTGCCAGTGAAGGTATTGGTAAATGCGATTCCAGACCAGTATGTGGAACAGGGAAGCATTGGTCAGCTTCGAAAAGAAATCTTGTTGGATGCAGATTCGATTGTTGAAAAAACGGTGGCTGCATTTGATGCATTGAAATAATCAGGTTTGCCGAAAGGAAAACGTGAAAAGACAATATTAGGAGACAACATGAAAGAACGTTTAGACGTATTACTTGTAAAAAGAAATTTGGCTGAGTCCAGAGAAAAAGCAAAGGCAATTATCATGTCAGGGAATGTCTTTGTGGAAGGGCAGAGAGAAGATAAGGCGGGCACTACATTTTCGGATGAGGTGCACATTGAGGTAAAAGGGAATAAATTGCCGTATGTGAGTCGCGGCGGATTGAAACTGGAAAAGGCAGTTGCAAATTTTGATGTGGAGCTGCATGACAAGGTCTGCACAGACGTAGGTTCTTCCACGGGAGGATTTACGGACTGCATGCTTCAAAATGGAGCAAGGAAAGTATTTGCAATTGATGTTGGAACAAACCAGCTGGCATGGAAGCTCCGCCAGGACGAACGTGTCGTATGTATGGAAAAGACAAATATCCGCTATCTTACCCCAGAAGATTTGGGAGAAGAGATTGATTTTTCATCTATTGATGTCTCTTTTATTTCGCTCACAAAAGTATTGCTTCCGATTCGGAATTACCTGAAAGCAGATGGTCAGATTGTGGCGTTAATCAAGCCGCAGTTTGAGGCAGGGAGAGAAAAGGTTGGAAAAAAAGGTGTGGTAAGGGAAAAGAGTACCCATTATGAAGTGATTGAAATGGTGCTCTCTTATGCGGTGTCGATTGGATTCAAGGTGCTCGCGCTTGACTTTTCGCCGATTAAGGGACCAGAGGGGAATATTGAATATTTAGCGCATCTGCAAAAGACAGAGGAAGTTGGAACTTTGGATGCGGTTGATATTGATTGGAAGAAGATTGTAGAAAATGCATTTGAAACGTTAGCAAAGTAATCAGCAGATTACCGTGGAAAATTGTGAATGAGATTTGTAAAATAAAGTTTGTAGTTGGCAAATAGCAGATTGAGGAAAAGGCATGAATAAATTTTATGTGATTACAAATAAAAGTAAAGATGGGTCGCTGGAAATTACGAAGCGTATTCAAAAATACATAGAGGCACAAGGAAAAGCTTGTGTTTTGGCGGATGATGGAAAATCATTTCCGGAGGATGCAGACTGTGTATTGGTCCTTGGAGGCGACGGCACGCTGATTCGTGCAGCAAGAGAGCTCCGTTCTCACGATGTTCCGATACTCGGCATCAACATGGGCACACTTGGGTATCTTACGGAAGTGGAACTGCAGAATATTGAAACTGCTCTTCATCAGGTGATTTATGAAAAACCAGTAGTGGAAGAACGCATGATGTTAAAAGGGTCCCTGAATAATCAGATGGAAGACATTGCCTTAAATGATATTGTAGTAACAAGACTTGGGGCACTTCGAATCATTCGATTTAACATTTATGTAAATGGAGAACTGCTCAATACGTATCAGGCAGATGGTGTGATTATTTCTACACCGACAGGCTCTACTGCGTATAATTTATCAGCAGGCGGGCCGATTGTGCAGCCGACGGCTTCCATGATTGTAATTACACCGATTTGTTCCCACGCACTAAATACGAGCAGTATCGTACTTTCTTCAGATGCTGAGATTGTCATTGAGATTGGACAAGGTCGAGATGGGGAAGTGGAAGAAGCAGTGATTTCCTTCGATGGAGACCACAATGTGGAAGCTCGTACGGGAGATAAAATTGTCATTCAAAAGGCAGCGGATACGACAAAATTACTCAAACTAAGCAAAGTAAGTTTCTTGGAGACATTAAGAAAGAAAATGAAAGGAAACTAGGAAATGAAAGTAAACAGACACGCCAAGATTGTGGAACTGGTAAATAAACACCAAATCGAAACGCAGGAAGAATTAGCAGAACTTTTAAATGCCGAAGGCTATAAAGTGACTCAGGCAACTGTGTCGAGGGATATTCGTGATTTAAAACTTACAAAAGTACAGACACAAAATGGGAAACAAAAATATGCGGCATTAAAAGCAACGCAAAGCGAGCTGGCTGAAAAATATTTCCGGATTTTAAAAGATGGGTTTGTTTCCATGGGAAAGGCGCAGAATATTCTTGTGATTAAGACGGTTTCGGGGATGGCGATGGCTGTTGCGGCGGCGATAGATGAGATGAATTGGCACGAGGTGGTAGGTTGTATCGCGGGAGACGATACGATTATGTGTGCAATTCGGACGACGGAAGAAACTGAGGTTGTGATGGAGAAGATTCATAGAATTGTGTCGTAGAAGTTTGAAAGATGCTGACGCAAAGATTGCTGAGCGTGGTGTGATACACGATGTGGATGAGTGGGATTCGCAGCGTGGATGATGTGCATAAGTGGGATGCACAAAATATGTGATGTGCAAAAGAAGATTCTAGGAGAAACATATGTTACATAATTTGTATGTAAAAAATCTCGCATTAATCGACGAGATTGAAATCGATTTGAAAAAAGGACTGAATATACTGACAGGAGAAACGGGAGCCGGGAAATCAATTATCCTTGGCTCTATTAATCTTGCCCTTGGAGGAAGATATTCTTCGGATATTCTTCGAAACGAAGAAGAGCCAGGATATGTAGAACTGACATTTTTTTTGGAAAATGAAGCACAGATTGCACTTTTAGAAGAAAAAGACATTTTCCCAGAAGAGGGAACAGTTGTGCTTAGCAGAAAATTAATCGGAAAACGAAGCGTTAGTAAGATTAATGGGGAGACGGTTCCGATTTCTACCTTGAAAGAAGTAGGGGCAATTCTGATTGATATTCATGGACAACATGAGCATCAGTCATTATTATACAAAAAGAATCACCTGACGATTCTGGACACATTTGCAAAAGATACGATTGCGGATGTGAAACAGCAAGTTGCTGAGCAATATCATATGTACAAACAATGCAAAGAGGAATTGGAAGAAGCAAAACTGGATGAAAAAGAGCGTATCAAAGAAGCGAGTTTCTTAGAGTTTGAAATTAAGGAAATTGAAGAAGCAAATTTAAAAAATGGCGAAGATGAGGAATTGGAAGAACAGTATCGCCGTATGATTAATGGCAAAAAAATTACAGAGAATATCGACGAAGCTTACGGGTACACCGCAGGTTCTGGTAATAACGCAAGCGATATGCTGAGCCGAGCGATTCGTTGCCTTCAGGATGCCGCACATTATGATGAAAAAGCGTCTGAACTATACGATCAGCTTTCCGAGGTGGACAGCCTTTTAAATGATTTAAATCGCGAGTTATCGGATTATCGTGAATCTTTCGAATTTTCCGATGAAGAATTTTACGAAGTAGAAAAACGTTTGAATGAAATCAATCGTTTGAAATCAAAATATGGCAATACCATTGCAGAAATTTTTGTATATTGGAAAGAAAAAGAACAGAGACTAATTAAACTGCAAGATTACGACCATTATCTGGAGACATTGCAAAAGAAATTAAAAGAAGCAGAAAGCGAACTTGCGATTGCATCGCTGATGCTTTCCAATCTTCGAAAAGAAGCGGCCAAGAAATTAGAGCAGGCTATCAAAGAAAATCTGCTGGATTTGAATTTCTTGGATGTAAAATTTGAAATCGTATTTGGTGAGCTGGCAGATTATACTGTACTTGGCAAAGATGATGTAGAATTTATGATTTCCATGAATCCAGGCGAGCCAGTCAGACCGCTTGGCGATGTGGCTTCCGGCGGTGAACTTTCGCGAATCATGCTTGCAATCAAGACGGTGATGGCAGAAAAAGACCAGATAGAAACGTTGATTTTTGATGAAATCGATGTGGGAATCAGTGGAAGAACGGCGCAGAAGGTTTCGGAAAAAATGGCTGTCATCGGAAGGAATCATCAGGTCATTTGCATTACCCATTTGGCACAGATTGCGGCGATGGCGGATGCGCATTATGCGATTGAGAAGAAAGTCATTGATGGAAAAACAAAAACATCGATTTCGCTGTTAAGTAAAGAGCAGGAAATTGCGGAGCTTGCCAGAATTCTTGGCGGTGCAGAGATTACCGATAAGGTGATGGAAAGTGCGGCGGAGATGAAGGAATTGGCAAAACGTACAAAATAAACATGTTTGAAAAATAGAATACTCCACATACTAAAACAGACACGAAAAGGTGTCTGTTTTTTTGTACATCAGTGCGGATTAGAAAGATGTGGAGGAGAAGAAATATGCGCAAACGCTGGTATCGAAGATTTTTAATTATGTCAATGCTGCTAGTTTCTATTTTAGGAACTGGATTAAGTATAGAGCAGATACAAACGGAGACGGAAAAGCAACAGGTTAGTACAGGAAGCGTATCCAATGATATGGTGATTCCCGGCGGAATGCCAATCGGAATTTATATGAAGACAGACGGCGTGCTAGTATTGGGGACGGATTGTATTGAAGGAAAAGATGGGCAGGAATACGAGCCAGCACAGCGTTTGGTAAAAGATGGCGATTATATTATTGGAATCAATGGAGAGGAAGTTAGTTCCAAGAAAGATTTGGTTAGTAAGGTCGAGGCGTTAGATTCAGAGAATGTAGTTCTCCAAATTCGCCGTGAAGAGGAAGAAATCAACGTAAAAATCAAAGCGGTACAGGCAGCAAATGGCGATTACAAATTGGGAATCTGGGTACGAGACAGCGTGCAAGGACTTGGCACAGTCACCTTCATTACAGAAGACAACCAGTTTGGTGCGTTGGGGCATGGAATCCATGATACAGATACCGATGAATTGCTAGAAATTGAAGAAGGCAGGGTGTATGAGACAAAGATTCTGCGTATTGAGAAAGGGGAAAAAGGGTCACCGGGTGGAATGGAAGGCATGATTGTGTACAATCGCTATAACATCCTAGGCAGCATTGAGGAAAATACGGATATCGGAGTTTTTGGAACGCTGAAAAATACAGATAGTCTAATAGAAGATGCCACGGCAGTTCCTGTATGTGCAAAATCAGATGTGAAAACTGGGGCGGCGGTGCTTCGTTGCTGCGTGGAAGGGGAAGTGAAAGAGTACGATATTGAGATTCAGAAGATTAATCATTTTACCTTGGAGACGAATAAAGGGATGGTGATCAAGGTTGTGGATGAGAAACTGCTGGAAATTACGGGAGGTATTGTGCAGGGGATGTCAGGTAGTCCGATTCTCCAGAACGGGAAGCTCGTTGGTGCTGTAACGCATGTACTTGTAAATGATCCGACGAAAGGGTATGGGATATTTATTGAGGATATGATAAAGCAATGAGGCCGTGCGGCAAGCGGAAAGATATCATGCTGAGAACTTGTTCACAAGCATGATATCTTTTTGCTTGATTATAATATTTTTTTATGCTAAAATAACCACACAACGAGTGGATAAATGAGGCGGAGGTAGTTATGGAAAAGAAAGAACAGTTAAAAAAACAGATTGATACACTAAAGGAAACGCGAGAAATGTTAGGAATGAATCGGACGGAATTTTCGCATTATATGAGTATTCCACTTCGAACATTGGAAGAGTGGGAAGCCGGAAGACGTCAAATGCCGGACTATGTTTTGCGTTTGATTTCTTATTATACGAAGATGGAACAGTTTATTAAAGAAAAAGGTATTGAAGTTGATGAATCAGTTGGTGACAAATTGTCACCAGTCGAAAATAAATGAAAGGATGATAGAAATGAATACAGAGCAATTACAATTATTTGAAGAACAAGCAATCCGAACAGCGTGGGATGAAGAAAATGAGGAATGGTACTTTTCGATTGTGGATGTAGTCGGGATATTGACAGAAAGCGTTGATGCAACTGGTTATTGGCGTAAGTTAAAACAGAGATTAAAAGAAGAAGGAAATGAAACCGTGACAAATTGTCACGCTTTGAAAATGAAAGCGGCAGATGGCAAAAGAAGATTTACAGATGTAGCGAACACGGAACAACTTCTTCGTATTATTCAGTCCATTCCATCTAAAAAAGCAGAACCATTTAAACTTTGGTTAGCACAAGTCGGTCGAGAACACATGGAAGAAACAATGGATCCGGAACTTATCGCAGAGCGTTTGATTGCTACATATGAAAGGAAAGGCTATACAAGAGAATGGATTAATCAAAGATTACAGGCTATCAGTGCACGAAAAGAGTTGACCGATGAATGGAAAGATAGAGGTGTATCTAATGTAAAGGAATATGCAATCTTAACAGACGAAATTACAAAAGCATGGAGCGGTATGACTACTAGACAATATAAAACATATAAGGGATTGAAAAAAGAAAGTTTGCGTGATAATATGAGTACGACAGAATTGGTCTTAAATATGCTAGCAGAAACGGCCACCAAAGACATTTCTAAGGTTGCAAAACCAATTGGATTTGAAGAAAACAAACAGGTTGCACAGCGAGGTGGTTCTGTGGCTGATGTAGCAAGAGTGGCTTTGGAAGAACAAACAGGGATTCCGGTTATTACGAGTCAAAATGCGATACAACTCAATCATGTAGTAGAAGCCATGATTGAGGCAAGTGTATCTATCTCAGATGAAAAGGCGAAAGAGTAACTTTTAAGAATAGAAGAGTGTTGGTCCTATATTGACACACACGTGTCTGGAAGTCCAATACTTCAGAATGGAAAGATTATTGGAGCAGTGACGCATGTACTTGTAAATGATCCGACAAGAGGGTATGGGATATTTATAGAGGACATGTTGGAAGCAGGAGATTGATTTATAAAAGATGGATTTTGATAAGATAGATGAAAGATAGAAGTTAAGATGACATTGCTCAAAAGTAGGATCTTCTTTTTGAAGGTCTACTTTTTTGTAGATAAAATTGCTTTTAAAGAGGTAAAAAAGCAAAAAAATAAAAAATACACGCCTTAACTTGCGATTAACCAAAATATGCGATATAATGTGAACAGAGGTGATGAACTATGACAAATAACAAAATCTATGTGAGACAGTATTATATGAACAAGATAAAAGGCTTTATCAATAGTGATTTAATTAAGGTTATTACAGGTATTCGACGATGTGGAAAATCTTGTTTTATGTTATCTGTTATAAACGAGTTGTTATCAATTGGAATCGAAGAGAAAGATATTATTCAGATTAATCTTGACAAAAGAGGATTTAAAAACATCAAAACAGCGCAGCAGTTAGAAAAAGCAATTGATGAAAGAATTGTAGATGAGGATTACAAGTATCTTTTTATAGATGAAATTCAAAATGTAGAAGGTTTTGAAGAGGTAATTAATGCATTCAGAGAAGAAGGAAATTTTTCGATTTTTATTACGGGTTCAAACTCCTATTTGTTGAGTGGAGAGTTGGCAACAAAGTTAACCGGTAGATATATTGAAATTGAGATGTTTCCTTTGAATTTCTACGAATTTATTGATATGAAGAAATTTAGGGGGCTTCCAGTTAGTGAAAGTAATATGGAGGAGTTTAATGAATATATTCGCTTTGGAGGTTTTCCTAAAACGCTTGAATTCGAAGGGAAAGACGATAAAGACTTTTATGTAAAAAACGTAATTAGTCAAATTATTGATAAAGATATTGTTAAACACCGAAAAATTAGAAATAAAACCGTGTTTGATAAGGTGATGACGTATATTATTAATAATTTTGGTGCAACAACTAGTCTTACCAATATTTTGGATTATTTTCATAACGAGGAAGGGATTCCAATCAGAAGAGAGACGCTGCGCGCTTATATAGAGATATTGGAAAATGCGAAAATTATCTACAAATGTCCAAGGTTTGATTTGCGTTCAAAAAAATCTCTCCGTGGTGAAGAAAAATATTATCTTGCTGATTTGGGAATATATTTTTCAAGAAATACAGATACGAGAATTAATTATGGTCCGGTGCTGGAAAACGTGATGTACACATACCTGAAAGCAAAGGGATATGCCATGAGTGTTGGTAAGATTGGGACATTGGAGTGTGATTTTATTACTAGAAAAGACGATAATTACCAATATGTTCAAGTTGCAATGACTATTATGGATAAAGTGACGGAAGACAGAGAATACAAACCATTTTCTAAGATACGAGATAATTATCCGAAATATTTGTTTACATTGGATCAATTGCTCCAAAAAAGAGACGGGATTATTCATTGTAATATGTTGGATTATATATCCAAGAACAAGGAATTATAGAGATAAGAATTTTGTAATAAAGAGAGGAACAAAACATGTCTGCCAGAAAAAGAAGAAAGAAAACCAAAAAGAAAAGTGTTGTAGATAGTGCAGCAAGAAATGCGGCATCTATTACGGATGGCTGTAATCTTGAATTTGTTAAAGGAGCGACTTTTGATGGCATTTTTGAAATGCTGATTATAAAGAAACCGAAGAAAATTATCATTCCGGATAATGCGATTCTAAAACAATATCAAGGGTTTATCACGCCGGATTGTTCAGTATATCGAGATATGCCACTGGCCACACAGATAACAAATCAGAAAAGATAGCCTTTCTTGGAATCGAAAAGCACAGTATTGTTTCGATTGGCTCTTATGGACAACTCAAAAATAAAGTAAACCGATATTATTTTAAAGAGGGATTTGATGCAATGATGGAAACATTGGAACCGGAGGTTGTATTAGTATATAGTAAACTTCCAGAAGAATGGAAAGCAGAGTATCCGAATACTAAGTTTGTCGAATACCAAGATTGGGCAAGCAGAATGAGAGAGGATTAGTATGGGAGCAGGTCAAAGCGATTTATATAAGGGTACATATGGAGATAATCCTGATAATATTCCAGATGCACTAAAAGGAGAAGTTAAACTTCCTGATGGAGAAGCACAGTTAAAACATATATTTGGAAATAGGAAAGGGCATCTTCCAGATACAAAGGAAAACAGACAAATGCTTGTGGAGTTGGCGAACGACATGGAGTTTCATATGGGTAGAGACAAATATGGAAATGATTAGCATGTCCGGAATAATGATAATGGAACTCAAGATTGGGTAAGGCATATGAATCAAAAAATTAATGAAGGCGGTCAAAACGCAAGTCCATTAAAATGGAACAATAAGACGGGATTGAATAAAAATCCATGGGAGGATTAATATGAAACAGTTTGAATTATTTACAATGATATTTTATGTATTAGATTATTATTGGGATCAAAATCAAGGAGAAGAATTAGGAGAATTTTTGAGTGATATGTCTCCATTTACTTTTATAGATATAGGTTCAGCAGATCCAGCAGTGTATTCGGAATTTTGCGATTTTATAAAGGTTGATAAAATTGAAATTGAAAACAGTTATGAGCTGGCATACAAATATGTTGAATGGATTGGCAACCCATATGTTACAACTGCGTTTGAATGGGTTACTAAAGAAGATTGGATTGATAAATGCAAAATTTATATGGAGTCAGACCATAAGACCAGTTAAAAATCCAACTAGAAAATACAGGTGATACAAGTATGACAATTGATAGAAAAGTAAGTAGCATTGAATCTAAATTAAGTCTATCTATTTAAAATTATACAAGAAAAGTGTTGGTCCATACTTGACACAATCGTGTCAGGCAGTCCAATCCTTCAGAATGGTAAAATAGTTAGTGCAGTAACACATGTACTTGTAAACGACCCAACCAGAGGTTACGGGATTTTTAATGAGAATATGCTGAATGCGGAGGGGAAAATGACGACAGGGGCAAATGCCTCTGTCATTTTTTGTGTTAATGCGATATAATAAATTGAAGAATGGAGGTGTCCTATGAGTTATACATATATAAGCATTAATAATCCGATCCATCCTTACAGGTTAGAGGATATGGATGTTTTTTTTTCTGATAGAGGCTGCTTGAAGATCATCCAAAAGACACTGGACGAAGAGGGAAAGATTAGAAACTTTCCGGGAATTATAAAGGATGAGCGTTGGGAGCGAAAGCACAGGCTCGGACAGTGTTATGATGTCCGTTTTGAGGCACAATTTTACTCGTTGGAGAATGAAGAGTATCTCATGTTGTGGTTGATACAGCCCAGTGGCTGGTATTGGATGGATGATGACGGATTTGGCTTTTCTGATGATTCCAGTATTATGCTGTATTCTGTTATAAATAAAACCGGAGATTTTACAAAAAAATTTGAGTTATTCAGCATTGACCAAACGAGATATTGTCACGAATTTGATCGTTATCTGCAAAAATAAAATGTTGTCCCTAATGACAATCACTCGTGAGCGGAAGCCCGATTTTGCAGAATGGAAAGATTGATAATAGACAAAATTGAACATGGCACAAAAATGGCATAAAGATGGCGCATAGTACCGATGATATGTAAAAAGAAAAATAAAGAATTTAATAAATATAGCGTAAAATAGTGACAATGTTATATTTATGTTATATACTTACATGAAATGTAGTGAGCAATATTAAAATCGAATTTGAATTGGAGGTACAGAAGAGAAATGAAACTAAAATTTGAAACAGAAATAACAAAAGCACAACCAGATCCATTCATGTGTGAGACAAAGGATGGATGGGTAATGTATGTAACTGGTAAAGAAGGAATAGGTGCGTATGCAGCTAAATCGCCTTTTGGAACATGGGAATATAAAGGCCTGATTCTACAGATAAAAGGATGTGAAGAATATTGGGCACCTTGTATGATTTGTATTGATGATTGGTATTATCTTTATTTTTCTTGTTCAAATGATAGAATGTTTGAACATTTACATGTTGCAAAATCTAAACATCCTTTTGGCCCATTTCAGGATGTTAAACGGTTGTACCCGTATTTCAGCATTGATCCACATGTTGTTCAGACGAAAGATGGTTTGTTTCTATGGTATTGCATGAACAATATGCAGTGTGAAAGAGTAGGTACAAGAGTCTATGTTGAAAAAATGATAGATCCTTATACACCAGATGGACATCCGGTGGAAGTGGTCAGACCATCCTTTGACGAGGAAATCTTTATGAGAAATCGTTTTGAAAAAGGTGAAGATTGGCATACCCTTGAAGGACCTTTTTGGGTGGAACATGATGGTTATCAGTATGTGATGTATAGTGGAGCATGTTATCAAAACGACACCTATCATATTGGATATGCATCTGCCAGAACAGATGAACAGGATTTGACAAAGATAGAATTTGTGAAACATACAGATAATGGTGAATTCGCCCCATTAATGACAAAAAATGAGTTCGAAGAAGGGGTTGGACATCACAGTGTCATACATTATAATGGTGAATTCTATGCAGTATATCATGGCCGAGATATTGATGACCATAATAAAGCAATAGGAGATAAACGCACAGCTCGTATATGCAAACTCCAGATTAAAGATGGTGTGATTATAGCAGAGCGATAAAAGAAGCGTCATAAAACTAAAAAGCATCCCGATTACGTTCGGGATGCTTTTGCGTATTCTGTGGGACTTTTACCTGTATATAATTTAAACATCTTTGAAAAGTGATAAATACTGCTATAGCCTACACTTGCAGCAACCTGATTTATTGATTCAAAGTCGCTCTCTAATATTGATTTTGCTTTGTTTATGCGAAAGTTATGCAAATATTTAATTGGGGAAGTGCCGTACACCTTTTCAAAGGTTTTGCGGAAATATACGGTACTTATTCCACAAATATCGGCTAAAAAATCATTGGTTATGCTGCAGTCGTAATGGTGTTCAGAAATATAATTGATCGCAGGCTGTAGTAGTGTTTTTTTGTCTTTTGAAACATATTCTGTTTTGACTGATTTTATCAAAAATAATAATATCCCGTAAAGCTGATAATTACATTCAAGCCTGGAATTTGCATTTTTCAGATTCAAACTTTTTTCGATTTTTTTAAAAGCATTAACTATATAACTGTTATCGGAAATTTTGAATGAGAAAATATTACAGGCGCTTTCTAATGCTTCAAATTCAATAATAATACATTCTCCGGGTTCTACACATTTCCAAGAGTAACTACAACCTTTGGGAAGAATGACAGGGTGTAGTGCATCAGATAAAATCTGTTTTCCATTTATAGTATAAAAAGTTTTCCCACCGAGTTTGAGTGAAATCGCCCATCGTTCTCTGTTAGGGCGGTTGGTTGTAATTCCAATTGGAGATTTTAAAAGTCGGATAGCGAAGGCAACATTTGTTATGGTAATATTAATGACAGAATCGATAAACATATAATCCCTCCTTGTTTTATTTTATCACGAAAATAGAGAGGTGTAAACATTTAAAGTATCAAAATTGACAAAAGTATCACATTCTGCATTTACTCTCTGACACTAAATATATATACTAGATTAGAGGTGGAAAATTAGGCCAAGTTAACACTACCTACAAAAATTAAAGGAGGATTCTATGAAAGTGATGAAAAAGAAAACACGTTTGAGAGTATTGTCACTCGTTATGTTACTGGTTATGCTGGTGACGTCAGTTCCAGGGACAACCTTGAACGCAGCAGAAACCAGTGAAGGTCCGCTATTGCAGGTGAGCGATGGCGCTACTCTTGAGACAGTTGCAATAGGCGCAACAATTTGGACAAACAAAGATTATGTGTTTACCAGCCTTCCATCGGCTTTGATTGGCAAGACATATGTCAAGGGTGCTTATGGCGGGGCAGGTGAAGTGGAGGTATTGCGTTCTGGATATGTCTATGTGTTGACGAATGCGTATAAGACAACCAATTCACAGGCAGAAACATTGGATGGTCTGAACTATACCAAATTAGATATACCTGGCTGGAAATTCTGTGATTTTGCCCAGACATACACTGGATGTGTATGGGTGTATGAAAAATATGTGGAAGCGGGCGAAAGTTTGCAACTAGGAACATGGAGCGTTGTATTTGCTTCGGAAGAAAAATTGGATTTGACAACTAATGATTACATGGTGTCAGATAGTGAAATGGCTGTAGTGGAATCTCTCAGTGAACAAGAAACAAAAATAATGGAGCTGGGAGCACAGGTCTTTACTAAATGGCCGACGAAATATACATTTCACAATATACCTTACTGGATGGCTGGTAAAAAATATATTTTAGGCGATTACGATAACGGTGGAACGGTTAAAGTAACACGGTCTGGTGTTCTCTACATGTTGGCAAACAACAAAGACGATAGAAAAACTTATTTTGAAGAACTGGGCTTTACAAAGAAATCCACACTCGACTTTGAACCATTTGGCGGAGGTGATCAAGGTGGAAGTTGGAACCAGAGTGGTTTTGCCTTGTATGAAAAACAGGTAACTGAGGGAAATGAAATTACATGGGATAAATGGGCAATTCCGATTTTCTCCGGTGACTTGGTTTTATCTGACACTTTGGCGGTATTAGAACCAGATGCTGATACAACGAAGGCATGCAAACTGGAATATCGCGCCAGATTGTTTAACAACCGTGTATTTTATGAAACAGGAGGAACTCCAACGCCGCTTCTAGGCAAGAGTTTTCTGTATTCAAGTTTTGATGAAGGAGCCACTGGCACCGTAACAAAGGCGGGTACACTTTATATTCAGGTTCCGGTAAAGACAACTAATTCCTATACGGTGCAAGCAGAGGTGGAAGCCGCTGGTTTTACCCCGACACCATACCGTATTTATCGAAATAACATAAGACTCGGATTCTGCCAGCGCCTTTATCAAAAAGAGGTAAAAGTGGGAGACACGATACATTTTGGCAAATACAATCTGGTGATTTACGACACCATTGCTGAAGAAGATTATTATGTTATGCCTTCCTTAACTACATCGGCTGAAATTATCAACAATCCAGGTGCAGAGTACAGTCCTGATGCACGTAACTGGCAGGGATGCCCTTCAATAGCAGTCACCGAGAATGGACGTCTGTGGGCTACATGGTTTACTGGAGGTAAAACCGAATTGGCTACTGGAAACTGTGCTGTATTGATTTATAGTGATGATAAAGGAGAAACATGGGTTGATCCGGCAGTGGCCGTTGTGCATCCGGATATTGCTGCACAGGTTACGAAGCCACAGATTTGGATTATACCGGATGGATACGGAGAATACAGTGGAAAACTCTGGTGTACATGGACACAGCACACTGGAACTGGTGGTTTTGATGGCCGCATGGGTACTTGGGGCGCTATTTGTATGAATCCAGATGCTGAAGATCCTGCTGATTTTGAGTGGATCAAACTGGGACGTTTGTATGAGGGTCGCGGAAGCGGTAAAATCCTTGTTGTGAAAAATGAAAAAGGTACAAATGGAGAGGAATGGTTGACCACATCATTTAACTGGATGGATGACCGTTACTATTCTAATGTTTATTCTTCCCTAGATGGCGGTATGAACTGGTCATTCAAAGGACAGGCAGAGGTTATAGGGTCTACATATAACAACTCTGTATTGGTAGAGCGCAAAGATGAAAATGGCAATAATTATTTGTGGATGTTATCGCGACAGTTAGAGGGCAGAAATATGGTCGAGAGCTTTTCTTACGATGGCGGTGTGACATGGACAAGTAGCCGTCCTTCCCAAATTATGCATCCTAATGTAGATATCTATATGGGACGAACAAGCTCTGGGAAACTGTTGATGGTTAACCATTATATGACTGCTCCATCTACCGTACGAAATAATTTGACAGCATTTTTATCTGATGATGATGGAAAAACCTGGAATTGGTCTCTTCTTTTGGATGAACGTAGCGGCGTAAGTTATCCAAGTGCTGTACAAGATGTAGTAGAAGGCAAAGATGGAACGATTTATATCGTATACGATTATGATCGATTTAACACTGGACAGATTCTTATGGCAACAATCACAGAGGAGGATATTATGGCCGGAAGCTATATATCAGATGATGCCAGTCAGAAAATACTCATTAGTTCAATTGGTTTGAAAGGACCTCAGGTGTTCGACAATTTGGAAAAAATCGATCTTTCGAACAAACTGACATGGGCTAGCACCAGCAGTTACGTAAGCGCCAGCGCACATGCAGCATTTGATGGAAATGTTAATACACGTTGGTGTGCATCTAACAATTCTTTCCCACAGACACTTACAGTTGACCTGGGAGAGGTTCAGGATGTTGCAAAGATTAATATCAATTTTGAGCAGGAAGGTGACTGGGAATACACACTGCGTATTTCGCAAGACGGCAAAACATGGAGCGATTACGACACTAACCCAGATCAACGTCAAAAAGAGTACAGCCACGAGAAAACGGCACAGGCACGTTATGTGGCCATTGATATCACAAGTGGCGGATCTGACGCAAATGGTGGTCTATGCTGGGCAAGCATTTGGGAAATGTCTGTATTAGATGCGAAAGGAACAAACCTTGCACTGAACAAGCCTTGTAAGGCAACAACAATTGTTGACGGTGGTGGTAGTGCAGTGGCTGCTTTTGATAATAACTACGATACAAGATATTGTGCTTCAAGTAGCGAGCTGCCTCAGCAACTTATGGTAGATATGGGAGCAACCTACGATATCGGTGCTATCTATATTTATTTTGAACAGAAATCAAACTGGGATTACAAGCTGGAAACCTCTCTGGACGGTGTTAACTGGAGCACTTATGCAGATCCAGAAGTACAGAGATTGATAGATGTGACAGAAACAAAAGACGCCGAAGCACGATATGTGCGTCTTACGGTGGAGGACGCAACCGATGGAGATTGGGCTAGTGTTTGGGAAATGGAGGTCTATTCCTATACTGAAGATGGAAAAACGGCAAAAGAAGTGGATGAAAAGATTGCGGCAATTGGAGAAGTTACACTCGATAGAGAAGAAGCAATTCAAGACGCTCGCACAGCATATAATGCTTTGAATGATAATGCTAAAGGCTATGTAACAAAACTTGCTGACTTAGAAGCGGCAGAATCAAAACTTGCTGAACTTAAGGAAGCAGCGGCAGTGCAAGCAGCAAAAGATGCAGCGGCGAAAGTGGATGAAAAGATTGCGGCAATTGGAGAAGTTACACTCGATAGCGAAAAAGCAATTCAAGAGGCACGCGCAGCATATGATGCTTTGAGCGACAACGCTAAAGAATATGTGAACAAATTAGATGCTTTGAAAGCAGCAGAAAAGAAACTTGCTGAATTAAAAGCGTCACAGACTCCAAGTACAGGAGGCTCAGAAATTACTCCAGGAGAAGATAAGCAGGAGACAGGAACACAAACAGGTGCACAAACAGGAACACAAACAGGTGCACAGGCAGGAACACAAACAGGTGTACAGACAGGTGACAGCATGAATGTGGTAATTTATCTTGCAACATTATGTGTGGTAGCTCTTGGCATTATTTTCATTATAAGAGTAAGAAGAAAAGAAAATAGATAGACAAAAATAGGGGGATGTAGTTTGTATGTGAACTATGTCTCCCCTAATTTTTATAAAATGTATTGAAGTTAAAACGAAACTGTGACAAAATAAAATTACCAAAATGGTACAGTGTCAAAGTTGACACTACCATGTGTTTGATTGGAGATAAATTATGATTAAAATAGGACAAATAGGTATTGGTCATAATCACGGCGAGGCTAAAATGTTGGCGGTGAAAAAATTTCCTGAGCTCTTTGAAATTGTGGGCTTTGCCGAGGAAAATGAGGAATGGATTTTAAAAAGAGGGAATCTTAGCGGATATCAAGGTTTAGAAAGATTATCAGTTGATGAAGTTATAGAAAAAAGCGATGCTGTACTTATCGAAACGGATGTATGGAACTTAACCTCAGTTGC
This sequence comes from Tyzzerella sp., assembly GCA_017472665.1. Taxonomy (GTDB): domain Bacteria; phylum Bacillota; class Clostridia; order Lachnospirales; family Lachnospiraceae; genus Faecalimonas. The sequence continues at coordinate 30,178 of JAFUOS010000022.1, forward strand.
TCAAAAATGTATAGATGCAGGAAAGCATATACATATGGATAAACCTGCAAGCGGAACACTTCAAGAATATAAGCATTTGCTTGATACAGCAAAGGCTAAAAATCTCGTTGTTCAACTTGCTTATATGTACCGATATAATCCGGCGGTACAAAAATGTATCGAGCTTATAAACGAAGGAAAACTCGGTGAGATTTATTCCATCAATGCTGAAATGAGCACCTTTCATAATCCCGATTATAAAAAATGGCTTACCAATTTCGGCGGCGGAATAATGTATATTTTGGGTTCACATTTGGTCGACTTAATTGTTTATATTTTGGGTAAGCCTGAAAAGATTACATCTTTCTTAAAACATACAAAGCTTGACGATATAGATTTTCCCGATAACAATTTGGCGGTTTTAGAATATGAGAAAGCCCTGGCCAGAATCTTCGTTTCATCGGTCGAAGTCAACGGCTTTGGCAGACGGCAGTTTATGGTATCGGGCAGTAAAGGAACGGTTAATATTTGTCCTATAGAACGTCCACTTACTGTGACTTATTCGGATACTTCTATTGCCGATGCGACTTATGAGGACAGAAAAATTAACCTTTCGTTTGAAGATAATTCAGCAACAGGAAGATATGATCAAATGATGAAGGATTTCTATGCGTATATTATGGGAACTAAGCAAAATCCTTTTACTTATGAACACGATTATGCTGTTCAAGAAGTTTTAAGCGAAATAATAGGAGGTGTGAAATTTTATAGCAAGAATATTAATTAAAACTTGCTATAGCCTGATAAGTGAATAAAAAGATTGAGTTTTTCCAATGCAAGTGGTATCATAAAACGTAGTAATGACTTGGAGGGACGGCAATGAGAGTAGAAAGATTATATTTAAAAGACTATTTTCCAGAACTGGGAAAAGACGATTGTAACGCATATGTAGATTGTTATCTGGTAAATGAAATGAAAGGAATGAAGCTGGATTATAAATTGCATCCATGTATGGTAATCTGCCCAGGCGGTGGCTATGGCATGGTAAGCGAACGTGAAGCAGAGCCAATCGCACTTAATTTCTTATCAGAAGGATATTGCGTATTTATCGTACACTATTCAGTACACCCACACCAATTCCCACAACAGCTTCTTGAAGTTGCAGGCGCTATGGAACTCATTCACCAAAACGCAGAAGAATGGGTATGTGATAAAGATAATATTGCGATTATGGGATTCTCAGCAGGTGGACATCTTGCAGCACAATATTCAAACCGTTACAACTGTCCAGAGATTCGTGAAGTATTTCCAGAAAGTAAGCCGGTTCAGAGAACAGTTCTTGGTTATCCAGTAATCACATGGGAATCAAAATACACACATGCTGGTACGATGAAGAACTTTGTCGGACATGAGCCTGTAGACGGAACAGAAAAGGGATGTTCTTGTGAATTGTTAGTGACAGAGAATACACCACCAGCGTTTATTTGGCATACGGCAGAAGACCAGTCAGTGCCTGTGGAAAATAGTTTGAGATATGCACATGTTTTGTCAGAGCATAAGGTGCCGTTTGAATTACATATTTATCCTTTTGGATGGCATGGTTTGGCGACGGTGGACGAGCATACTTGTGTGGGAATGAATGAGAAGGTAGAACACTGTCATCAGTGGATAGAAGATTGTAAGAAGTGGTTGAAACTGACGAAAAATATTTAATGTGAATCGTAATAATGCGAGTATTTCTACTCCGGTGCCCTTTGGGCCCGGAGTTTTTAAATTTGGCTTTGGAATCAATCAATATGAAATGTAAATAAGGAATCAATCAATATGAAATGTAAATATTGACTTAATTTTAACCTCATGTTATCATAATAAAAGAGTTTTGACAGGATACATATGCGATAAACTCACGAATTACGAAATTATTGAAAATGGAGATGTTAAGCATGGAAAGAATTAAGACACTTGAAACTCGTAACTTATGTGAAAGTGCAAAAAACGGTGGCTGCGGCGAATGCCAAACTTCTTGCCAATCAGCATGCAAAACAAGCTGTGGTGTAGCAAATCAAGCATGTGAAAAAACAGAAGAATAATTTATTTCATGAATGATAAGAATGCTGCCTGAAACGGCAGCATTTTTAACGCTACCATGCACGCGTGAAAAGGTCCATCAACCCTTTTTGAAGATGTAAAATACAAATGGAGGATGTTTATCAATATGGTACATCAATATAAATTAAATGGATATAACATTGTTTTGGATACCTGTTCTGGGGCCATCCATGTAGTGGATGAAGTTGCCTACGATATCATAGCGTTATATCAGAAAAAAACAGCAGACGAAATCGTTGCAGAAATACTCGCAAAATATGGAGACAGAGAAGACGTGACAGAGGAAGAACTTCGCTTCTGCATCGAAGACGTGGAAAGTCTCGTACAAGCTGGAAAATTATATACAGAAGATACATTTGCAGATGTTGCAGGAACATTTAAAGAGCGTTCTGGAAATGTAATTAAGGCGCTTTGCCTGCACGTTGCTCATACTTGCAACTTAAATTGCTCTTATTGTTTCGCCAGTCAGGGAAAATATCACGGCGAACGCGCAATCATGAGCTTTGAAGTTGGAAAACAGGCACTTGATTTCCTGATTGCAAATTCAGGTACGAGAAGAAATCTGGAGGTAGACTTCTTTGGCGGCGAACCACTCATGAACTGGGATGTAGTAAAAGAACTCGTAGCCTATGCTAGAACGCAGGAAAAAATATACAACAAGAATTTCCGTTTCACCCTGACAACGAACGGAATGTTAATTGATGATGATGTAATCGATTTTGCAAATAAAGAAATGAGCAATGTCGTATTAAGTTTAGATGGAAGAAAAGAAATCCATGACCTTACTCGTGTAGATTATGCTGGAAATGGAAGTTACGATAAGATTGTACCGAAATTTAAGAAATTAGTAGATGCACGTGGGGGAAAAGGATACTACATGCGTGGTACATTTACCCATGCAAATCCAGACTTTACAAAAGACGTATTCCACATGGCAGACATGGGATTTACAGAACTTAGTATGGAACCGGTTGTAGGTTCCCCAGATGATCCGTCCGCATTGACTCCGGAAGATTTGGAAATTGTAAAAGAGCAATACGAGATCCTTGCAAAAGAGATGATTAAACGTAAAAAAGAAGGCAGAGGCTTTACGTTCTATCACTATATGATTGATTTGACAGGCGGCCCTTGTATTTACAAGAGAATTTCCGGATGCGGTTCTGGAACAGAGTACATGGCAGTAACGCCTTGGGGAGACCTGTATCCATGTCACCAGTTTGTAGGAGAAGAAGAGTATAAGCTTGGTGATGTATGGAATGGTGTAACCAATGATGCAGTTCGTGAAGATTTCCGTAGCTGCAATGCATATGCAAGAGAAGAATGTAAAGACTGCTGGGCAAAATTATATTGTTCAGGCGGGTGTGCAGCAAATGCATTTCATGCAAGTGGTTCTATCCGTGGTATTTATGAGCCAGGATGCGAACTGTTTAGAAAACGTATGGAATGTGCCATCATGATTAAAGTGGCAGAAGACGCAGCCGAAAAGGAAGCATAAGACAAAGTGGAAAATGAACTGGGAAGAAGCGTGGGAAATGAAGCAGAAAATAACAACTCCGATTGCAGATTTTGTGAAAACATATGCGGAAAGCAACACCTGTCGTCTGCATATGCCAGGACATAAGGGGAAAACGTTTTTAGGCTGTGAAGCATTCGATATTACAGAAATTCACGGCGGCGATTCTCTGTATGAAGCGGATGGGATTATTGCAGAAAGTGAAAGGAATGCGACAGAACTCTTTGGAACAGTGCGTACGCTGTTTTCTACAGAAGGGTCCAGTCAATGCATTCGAGCTATGCTTTATCTGGCAATGCTTCGTAAAAAAGAAGGCAAAAGGCCAGTTGTGGTTGCAGCAAGAAATGTGCATAAGGCGTTCATTTATGCAGCCACATTGCTCGATTTCGATGTGATTTGGCTGTGGACAGGGGAAAATGCAGAATCTCTTTGCAGCTGCTATGTTTCACCAGCAACAGTGGAGCAAGTGTTGAAAAAAAATAAGGATTCGGTAGTGGCTGTATATGTCACGAGTCCAGATTATCTTGGAGGCCAAGCGGATATAAAAGAACTTGCTGAAGTTTGTCACAGGAATGGAACGATTTTAGCCGTGGATAATGCACACGGCGCATATCTTCATTTCTTAGAATCATCGCAGCATCCAATGGATTTGGGTGCGGATATTTGTTGTGATTCCGCCCATAAGACATTGCCAGTATTAACAGGCGGTGCGTATTTACACATTAGCAAAAATGCGCCAAAGGTCTTTGTAGAGCAGGCAAAATATGCGATGGGATTATTTGGTTCTACAAGTCCATCTTATTTAATTATGACTTCATTAGATTTGTGCAATCAATATTTAGCAGATGGTTACAGAGAACGTTTACAACGTACAATAGATTTGAAAAAAATTTGTGCCCGGCAGTTAGAAAAAGCAGGGTGGCGGGTAAGAAAAAGTGACCCATTGAAACTTACGATCGAAATTCCAAGTGGAGTGTCAAATTGCGAATTGACAGAAAAACTACGAAAATACGATGTGGAATGTGAATATGCAGACCCGGATTTTCTTGTCTTTATGCTGACACCAGAAAATACAGAGGATGATTTGCAACAGATTGTTCTGGCACTGGGAGAGAATCAGGATTCATATCAAGTAAAAGAACAACTGCCAGTAGCGAGAACCACACAGATGATAACCATTCGGGAAGCGATGTTTGCAGCACCAGAGGCAGTTTCAGTGAAACAGGCCTTGGGAAGAATCTGCAGAGTCCCGACGGTTTCTTGTCCACCAGCGATTCCGATTGCGGTGCCGGGAGAATTGATTGATGAATCGATTTTGAAACTATTTGAATATTATGGGATTGAAGAAGTAGACGTAGTGAGACTCTAAAGTGAATATAGCGGGTAGGTGGAATTGAATAGGATATTAACATATGAATGAACAGGGAGATTCGCGCAGAATCTCCCTGTTATGACTCAATTCTTTTACTAGAGATATAACGGAAAGGGAGTTTTTTATTTTCTACTTGACGAGGTTACGCGGTGCGTACTATAATGAAGTTCCACAATGATGGTGGTTTCGAGTAAAGGAACTACCATATATGATTAATCAAATATTACATTTCTATAATTGAAACGGCGGTTCGCCAATGTTTTCATGTTTGAACAATTGAATAGGATACGAAATGGATTTTGTGGAAAATCCATATTTGCGAATTTAATGATTGAATAGGCTTTACATCATGAATATAATCTGCTACAATCAATACAGAACAATAGTCTTTTTGAGACTAAAAGCGGGAGGTGTTATTATGGCGACAGAAAGTATTACGCATCATTTTTGCTTCGAAGGCGAGGCGGCAGTGCGATTTGCAAATGCAATTGAAGAATCACTGAATTCCCCAAAGAAACCTCTGAGTGTGCATGCGACTGAGCTGCATGGAGAGGAATTGAAAGAATTTATTAGAAGGACAATTAAAGCGAATGCTCCACGATAATTATACGGTTGTGAATATTCGCGATTACTCCCAATCCTTGCACACATCAACCCAAGCCCTATACCCAGAATATCTCTCCAACTCAGGTATCGTAAGCCCAATCGCACTGTTACTACTTCCACAAGCAGGATAAACCACATCAAAACGCTTCAATGATTCATCCAAATACACCTCGATTCCATCGTTGATAGCAAAAGGACAAACCCCGCCAACACCATGACCGATAACCGTTTCCACTTCATCAAAACTTAACATTTTTGCCTTCTTTACAAATTGAGCACGGTACTTTTTATTATCAATTTTCGCATCACCAGCTGCAATAATAAGGATTGGTTGTTCCTCAACCCAGAAAGACAATGTTTTAGCGATTCGGGCCGGCTCACAGCCCAATGCGTGAGCGGCAAGTTCGACAGTTGCGCTGGATTCGTCAAATTCCAAAATGCGGGATTCCATATCATATTGTTTGAAATAAGCTTTTACCTTATCAATTGACATAATCATTACCTCTTTCGTACTTAAATCTGAATTGTATTATACAGCAAATGAAGGAAAAGTGGTACAAAAAGTATCTTGTACTTGAAAATAATTTGTGCTAGAATCGTAAGTACGTCAAAGTGAATAAGAACATAATAGGTGTCGGACTGAAATCGTTCAGTTCGGTGAAAAGGGAAGCAAGTGTAATTCTTGCACGAACTCGTCGCTGTGATAGAGGAGCTTTATTTCCACAATTTTGTAATTGTGAAAAGTCACTGGTGAAAGCTGGGAAGACGAAATAAGGCGTTGATCCTTAAGTCAGAAGACCTGCCTGTCATGGTACTGTGAAACCACGAGTAATTGGTTAGTACATACGAGAACAAATTTATTTTGTTCTTGATTTTTGTGTATGTAGATGAGACCTTTTACTATTTGAGTTAGTAAAAGGTTTTTTTGTTTGTTGAAAACAAATTACCACATACACGTTACTCCTATACGTTCTTTATTGTTTACAAACACAGATTGACGAATACACAAGAAAGAAAAGGAGAAAAAACATGAAAAACAAAAAAATCTGGGGAGCTGGCCTGCTGGTCGTATTGATTGCAGCATTTGCAATTGTCTATGGAGTATTTAGAGAAAAGCCAGTGGAAGGAAGCAAGGAGATTACAATCGAAGTTGTAAACCAGGCGGAAGAATCAGAAGTGTATGAATTAAAAACAGACGCTGAATTCTTAAGACAAGCTATGGAAGAAGCAGAAGGCCTTGAATTTTTTGGTGAAGAAAGCGAATACGGTATGATGGTAGAGGTTGTAAATGGAGAATCTGCTGTTTTTGACAAAGACGGAGCATACTGGAGTTTTATGGTAAATGGAGAACTTTGCAACAACGGAATTGACACGCAGCCGGTAGAAGACGGAGATGAATTCCAAATCGTATATACAGAAGCAGAATAAAGGTTTATGATGGAAAAAAGTAGAATGAAACTAACTGCCCAAGATATTACGCTGATTGGCCTAATGGTAGCAGTTATTGAAGTATGCAAATTATTTATGAAGGATATTCCGAACATTGAATTAACCACTTTTTGGATTATGATGTTCACACTGTATTTTGGGAAAAGAATTCTGTTTGTGATTCCAGCATTTATCCTAATTGAGGGCATGATGTTTGGGTTTGGCATGTGGTGGATTATGTACCTGTATTTGTGGCCATTGCTTGCATTGGTTACATGGCTTTTCCGAAAAGTAAATTCTGTATGGACATGGGCAACGATAGCAGGATTGTTTGGACTGCTGTTTGGATTTTTCGGAGCGATTCCATATATTGTTACGAGTGGAATCTACGGCGCTTTTAGCTGGTGGGTGCATGGCATTCCGTGGGATATTGTCCATGGCATTGGAAATTTTGTAATCATGATGGTGCTATATCGCCCAATCAGACATGTCATGAACCGAGTAAATAATATGTTAATCGCCTAATGTTTTTGTGCATTAGGCGATTTTTGTGATATAATCATTGAAGGTAAATAGAGAGTAAATAACAAAGGAAGAGAGATGAATCATTGTGTCAAAAGAAATCAATAAAAAATATTCAATGAATATGTGTGAAGGTCCTATTTTAAAGAAAATGCTCCTTTTCGCATTGCCACTTATGGCATCCAGCGTATTGCAGCTTTTATTTAATGCAGCAGATATCATTGTGGTTGGCCGTTTCGCGGGTGATAATTCCCTTGCAGCGGTTGGTTCTACGTCATCCCTGATTAATCTTCTTGTAAATTTATTTGTAGGTTTGTCGGTCGGTGCAAATGTATTAACAGCGCAGTTTTTCGGCGCCAGAAAAGAAAAAGAATTATCTTCTACAGTACATACTGCGATAGCAATCAGCATTGTCAGTGGAATTCTGATGACAATTGTTGGAATTGTTGGCGCTCCAATCATTCTGCGTTTGATGAAAACTCCAGCAGAAGTATTAGATTTAGCAGTGGTTTATTTGAGAACGTATTTTCTTGGAATGACAGCTATGATGGTTTACAACTTCGGCGCGGCGATTTTGCGTGCGGTGGGTGATACCAGAAGACCGCTGTACTTTTTGGTGACAGCAGGCGTAATTAATGTAGTGTTTAATTTGTTTTTTGTAATCGTGCTGAAATGGGGTGTGTTCGGTGTAGGACTTGCTACAACGATTTCACAGATTATTTCCGCGACGCTCATCATTCGTTGTCTGATGAAAGAGCAGAGCGGAATTCAGATTCAGCTGAGAAATATTCGAATTCATAAGGACAAACTGCTGAAAATATTACAAATCGGATTGCCGGCAGGATTTCAAGGAACCCTGTTTTCATTATCCAATGTATTTATTCAATCCTCTGTAAATTTGTTTGGAGCAACCGTGGTGGCTGGAAATTCAGCAGCATCGAATATTGAAGGGTTTGTATATGCATCCATGAATGCGTTCCATCAGGCAGCTATGTCATTTACCAGCCAGAACTATGGAGCAAAGAAATATGAACGAATTAACAAGATTTTATTTGTCGCGGAAGGCTGTGTAATTGTAGTAGGAACAGTTTTGGGACTGGGTGCTGTGGCAGCAGGACCAGTGCTCCTTAGAATCTATACAACGAGTTCAGATGTGGTTGCAGCAGGAATGGTGCGTCTTGGTATCATTTGTACAACATATGCGTTGTGTGGTGTGATGGATGTGTTTGTTGGCTCACTCAGAGGTATGGGATATTCGGTGGTGCCGATGATTGTTTCGCTTATTGGGGCGTGCGCGACGCGTTTGATTTGGCTGGCGACGGTGTTCCAAATTGATAGATTCCATAGGATTGAGACAGTGTATATTATTTATCCGATTAGTTGGATTATGACGGCGACGGCGCATGCAATTTCATATGTGATTGTGCGGCGGAAAGTAGGAAAAGGAGTGAAATCATGAAAAAAACGATGAACGTAAATGAAAACGAATTTTCAATTATCAAACTGCTTGGTAAAGGGAAAGGCGGTTATTCTTATCTTGCAACAGATGGTACTAAACAATACGTATTAAAACAAATCCATCATGAGCCATGCGATTATTACCAGTTCGGAAATAAAATCGAAGCTGAAATGAATGATTATAAAAGACTTAAAAATGTTGGCATAAGAATACCAGAAATGTTGGATGTAGATGTACAAAACGAGCGCATTTTAAAAGAATATATTGAAGGTGATACAATTTATGACTTAGTTTTGAATGATGGGATGAAAGAACAGTATTTTGAACAAGTGCACGAAATGTGCCGATTGCTATATGCAGCAAACACCAACATAGATTACTTCCCTACAAATTTTGTAGTCCAAAATGAAGAATTGTACTACATTGATTTTGAGTGTAATGATTACATGAAAGAATGGGATTTTGAAAATTGGGGTATCAAATATTGGTCTAAAACACCAGAATTTTTGCAACATGTAAAAGAACATGCAAAATAAAAGAAGCAAATAATTTATCAAAAGAATCTTTAGAAAATCTTTCGATTTTCATGAAGGTTCTTTTTAGATTCTGATTTTATGATATACTCATACATGACAGAACTGTAGCAGAAAAGGAGAAATGACATGAAAGAAAAATACCAGGTCTTAATTGTAGAAGACGACGCCCAAATCCGAGACGGAATCGAGATCTATTTAAAAACACAGGATTATGAAGTGTTCAAAGCAAAAGATGGCGTCGAAGGTTTGGAAATCGTGCGAAACCACAAAATCCATCTGGCAATCATTGACGTCATGATGCCGCGTATGGATGGAATCCGCATGGTCATGGAGCTTCGCAAAGACTACGATTTCCCAGTCATTATGCTTTCTGCAAAGTCAGAAGAAGTGGATAAAATCATGGGACTCAATATGGGTGCAGACGATTATGTCACAAAACCATTTCAGCCGCTGGAACTCCTTGCAAGGGTGAATTCACAGCTTCGCCGCTATACCAGATACGCAGGCGCAGCGAACACGTTGGAAAATACAACAAGCGGCAATGTTCTAGTAGTAGGAGGTCTGGAACTCAATGAGGACACCGTGGAAGTCCGCGTAGATGGCGAATTGGTAAAATTAACTCCGATGGAGTTTAAGATTCTCCAGCTTCTGATGAAATCCCCAGGTCGCGTCTTTTCCGCAGATGAAATCTATGAGAGAGTCTGGAACGAAGAAGCGATTAACACGGATACAGTCATGGTTCATGTAAGACACATTCGGGAAAAGATTGAAATCAACCCGAAAGAACCAAAATATTTGAAGGTGGTGTGGGGTATTGGATACAAAATTGAAAAAATCTCATAAAATAACAACATTGATTATCGCACTGTGTGTGATGATTCCGGCATTACTCTTAGTAAGTCTCTATCCAACAATGGAGAAAGCAATGCTGGAAAAAAGAGAAACTTATCTTAAATTAGAAGGGGAAAAGGCGACTGGAGCTCCCGAGTGGGTTATAACAGATGATTTTGTCAATTATGCAATGGAAGCAAGCTATTATTTACACACGAAAATGATGGAATCTGCTACATCAACGAGCATAGATTACGACATTTTTAAACAATATGGTTGGGATAATGATTATTGGTATGTGAACGAGAATACAACCTATATAGCGACATATATGCCAGAAGGGGCTACAGAGCCGATTGTACAGAAAAATGCAGAAGAATTGGACCCGCAGCTTGCTAAATTAACTCTGGCATTTGACGCATATGGAAATATTACAGAGGCAGAGTTAGACGGTGCAGTAGAAATTTATGAGAACGACAGAACAAAATATGAAATAGCTGAACGTTCAAATCAACAATTTCATGACAATGTAACGCAATACGAAAGTGATTATGGGAAAGAGATTGATGAGAATCAATATATTCCTAAAAATTTCAAAGTAGAATTTGCTTTAAATGAAGATAGCGAGTTTGTGTGGGATTATGATGAATTCTTCGGTGTTCATGGCTGGTATGATACCAGTGCTGAGAACTTATATTTTGTAATCGGAGCATATTGGCTTGTAGTTGCACTCGTAGTTATCGTTGTACTGGCAGCGTTCCTACTTCCATTTGTCAAGCCGTTGAATACTGGAAGGGAAAAAATCTTTTCATTGCCATTTGAAATTATGTCTTTTGTGGGAATGGGAGCCGTTTTTCTCACAATTGGAATGAGTCTCATTATGTCGTGCACGACGATGTGGGAACTGACCTCTGAGTTAGAAAATGATTTACCTAAATTTTTAGGATACGAAATAAGCATAGACCTGCTATACAAATTACTGTTATGTGTAAATTTCATTGGCTGGGCAGCAAGCTTCTTCTTGATTTATGTTGTGGCTTCCGCTATAAGACAAATGATTACAAGACCATTATATTACTTAAAACATCAAGTTTTGTGCATTCGTTTATTGAGATGGATGAAACGAAAATGCAAGAGCCTATATGACTATATAATAGCCATTGATATCAACGAAAAACTAAACATGAGCATTATCAAGATCGTGGTTGCAAACTTTGTAATTTTAACATTGCTATGCTGTATGTGGTTCTTTGGAGTGGCAGCTTTGATTGTATATTCCATTGCCTTATACGTAATTCTCCGAAAAGAAGGAGAAAAGATACAGAAACAATACCACAGCATCCTGCATGCAACAGAGCAGATGGCAGACGGCGATTTAAAGATTTCTTTGGAAGAAGATTTAGGAGTGTTTACACCAATCGGCGAATCTTTAGAAAAAGTGCAGCAGGGCTTTGAAAAAGCAGTTGTGGAAGAGGCAAAAAGTCAAAACATGAAGACAGAGCTTATCACCAATGTTTCGCATGACTTAAAGACACCGCTGACCGCGATTATCACCTATGTTGATTTGCTCAAGAAAGAAGACATTACTGAGGAAGAAAGAAAATCTTACATTGCAACTTTAGACCAAAAATCACAGAGATTAAAAGTCTTAATCGAAGACTTATTCGAAGTAAGTAAAGCACATTCCGGAAATGTAAAAATGAATTTCATGGATGTAGATGTAGTGAGTCTGTTAAAACAAGTGCGCTCCGAAATGGATGAACAGATTGAAAACAGCAATTTGCAGTTCCGCTGGAATCTTCCAGAAGAAAAGGTGATTTTAGCACTGGATGGACAGAGAACCTACCGGGTATTTGAAAATTTACTAAACAATATTCTGAAATATGCGATGCCGCATTCCAGAGTTTACGTAGATGTCAATCCAACAGATTCGCAAGTACAGATTCAATTCCGCAATGTATCTGCAATGGAATTAGATTTCGATGCCGACCGTCTGACCGAACGTTTTGTCAGAGGGGATTCGTCAAGAAATACAGAAGGAAGCGGTCTTGGATTAGCAATTGCAAAAAGCTTCGTAGAATTACAAAAAGGAACTTTTGAAATTGATGTCGACGGCGATTTGTTTAAAGTTAGAATTATGTTCGACAGGAAATGACAAACTATGACAAAACATAACAAAGCCATCCAATATGACAAAATATAGTATTATTTTCAAATGAGTTCGAGAAAAAAGGAATTTTGGGAAAAATCCAGAATTCCTTTTTTGATGCGACAAATTTCGCAAAAAAATACGAAAACGTGAATTTTGTCGAAATATTGTGGATACATTTTCTTGCACCCACTAAATAGCGCTCTTATAATAAATTTCATGGGTTATCTTTTGTGGGGTAATTAAGGAGGTACACATGGAGCGTTTGAACGTAGCTATCGCAGATGATAACGACCGAATTTTGGAACTTTTAGGGGAAATCATAAGTAGTGACAAGGAACTGACACTTGTCGGAAAAGCAAATAATGGGGAAGAAATGTATCAAATTATCAAAAATAAGGAGCCAGATGTTGTTTTGCTGGATCTGATTATGCCGAAAATGGACGGTTTAAGTGTAATGGAACGTGTCAACGAAGATAAAACCTTAAAGAAAAGCCCAAATTTCATCATCATAACAGCCGTAGGTCAGGAACGCATTACAGAAGATGCCTTCAAGAAAGGAGCAAGTTACTATATTATGAAACCATTTCATAATGAAACGGTTTTAAATCGGATAAAACATATACAAAATGAAGTGTGCAGTACCAAGAAAGAAAGCGGGAATATAGTCGAATATTCAGCAAATACGAAAGAAGTAAGTTTGGAAAATCGTGTGACAGATATGATTCATGAGATTGGAATTCCAGCACATATCAAAGGATATCATTATCTGAGAGATGCAATTTTAATGGCAATTGAGGATATGGATGTACTCAATGCAATTACCAAAATATTGTATCCGACAGTCGCAAAACGACACCAGACAACATCAAGCAGAGTAGAACGCGCAATCCGACATGCAATAGAGGTGGCATGGAGCAGAGGAAAGCTTGACACGCTAGAGGAATTATTTGGCTACACTGTCAGCAATGGGAAAGGAAAACCGACCAACTCGGAATTTATTGCCTTGGTTGCCGACACGATTCGCCTAGAGCAGAAGCATAGGTAGACCAAAAGCATAGGCAAAACCACAATACAGGTAACAAAAAGTATAAAACGAATCACACGGAAACACAGATAAAATCTTGACCCAAGCCTTTTCTAACAGTATAATATAAATATATTGTTCAAATAACAAGTGGAGGAAACTTTTATGAAAAGAATTTTATTTGCATCATCAGAATCCGTACCTTTTATTAAAACAGGTGGATTGGCAGACGTTGTTGGTTCATTGCCAAAGAATTTCAACAGAGACGAATTTGATGTGAGAGTGATTTTACCCAAGTATGCCTGCATGAAAGAAGAGTGGAAAGAAAGATTAGTTTATAAAACTCATTTCTACATGGACTTCTATTGGCAGAATCGTTACGTAGGTATTATGGAAACAGTATTGGACGGAATTACATTCTACTTTATTGATAACGAAGATTATTTCGGCGGCCCAACACCATATACAAGTGATGGTATTTGGGATATTGAAAAATTTGCATTTTTCTCAAAAGCAGTTTTAAGTGCATTGCCATCGATTGACTTTAGACCGGACGTGATTCACTGTCATGACTGGCAGACAGGTTTAGTTCCTGTTTACTTAGATCATTTCCGTTTTGAGGGAGATTATTATCGTGGCATTAAAACCATGATGACGATTCACAATTTAAAATTCCAAGGTATTTGGGGAACAAAAGAGGTGCAGGAGATTACCGGTCTTCCAGACTATTATTTTGCACCAGATAAGCTAGAAGCATACAAAGATGCGAACCTTTTAAAAGGTGGTATCGTATATGCTGACAGAGTTACCACTGTAAGTAATACATATGCAGAGGAAATCAAAGTACCATTCTATGGAGAACGTTTAGATGGACTTATGAATGCAAGAAGCAATTGTCTTTCAGGTATTGTAAATGGTATCGATTACGATGAATACAACCCTGCGACAGATATCTGGCTTACTGCAAATTATGATGTAAATAACTTCAGAAAAGAAAAAGTGAAGAACAAAGTAGCGCTTCAGCAAGAACTTGGTTTAGAAGTAGATCCAAAGATGATGATGATTGGTATCGTATCAAGATTGACAGACCAAAAAGGGTTTGATTTGATCGCCTATGTTATGGATGAATTATGTCAGGATCATGTACAAATCGTAGTTCTTGGAACGGGTGATGAAAAATATGAAAATATGTTCCGTCACTTTGCATGGAAATATCCAAACAAAGTTTCTGCAAATATTTTCTATTCAGATCCAATGTCAAAGAAAATTTATGGTTCCTGCGATGCATTCTTGATGCCATCCTTATTTGAACCATGCGGACTTAGCCAGCTCATGAGTTTACGTTTTGGAACCATTCCGATTGTTCGTGAGACAGGTGGTCTTAAGGATACCGTACAAGCGTATAATGAATTCGAAAAGACAGGTACAGGATTTAGTTTTACAAACTACAATGCGCATGAAATGCTTGCCACTGTACGTTATGCAGAACAAATCTATTATGATAAAAAACGTGATTGGAATAAGATTGTAGAAAGAGCCATGAGTGCAGACTTCTCATGGAAGACTTCCGCAAAACAATACGAAGAATTATACTACAATATCTAATCAGAACTAGTAAAATACATTTGCGAGGTTCATATGGATATACGAACGAGAGAAGCCGTTCGATATTTAGGATATGGAAGACATGCGATAGATGAACGTACATTGACGCTGATTCAGGATTCTTTTCAGGAACTAGATCAAGTATCCGATGCACGTTTCGTCTATCGCATTTTTGAAATTTCCAAGGCAGATGAGAACGGACTTACAATAGGTAATTTAGAAATTAAAAGTAAAAATTTAGCGAAGAACTTGAAAAATTGTCAGGAAGCAGTTTTATTCGGCGCAACACTTGGGACAAGAGTGGACATGTTGATGAAAAAATATTCTGTGACAGATATGTCGAAAACGGTCGTTCTACAAGCGTGTGCAGCGGCAGAATTGGAAGAATATTGCGACGAAATGCAAAAACAGATTGCAATAAGGCTCGGTGAGGGGTTATACTTGAGACCGAGATTTAGTCCCGGATATGGCGATTTCTCAATTCTGCATCAAAAAGACGTGTTACAGATGTTGGAGGCACAGAAAAAGATTGGGCTGACGCTTACGGAGGGCTATATGCTTACCCCGACAAAGTCTGTGACGGCTGTCATTGGAATCAGCAGGGAGAAGCAGCTTTGTCATATCAAAGGGTGTGAGGAATGCGAAAAAGTAGATTGTGCTTACAGAAGGAGCTAGTGTATGTTACTGGAAAGATTAGGAAAAGAACTACTGTTTTTTGATGGAGGTATGGGAACCTTGCTGCAAGAGGAAGGGCTTTTGCCGGGAGAACTGCCTGAAGTTTGGAATATAGAGCATAGCGAAGTGATTCAAAAGATTCATAAGTCCTATTTTGAAGCTGGCAGTGACATTGTACTTACAAATACATTCGGAGCAAATAAAATCAAATTTCACAACGACAAGTATGTGCTTCGTGATGTGGTAGAAAAAGCAGTGGAAAATGTAAGAATTGCTGCGAAAGCAGGAGTTTCAATCGGAAAAGAATATTATGTTGCACTGGATGTGGGACCGACTGGGAAGCTTTTAAAACCGATGGGAGATTTGGCGTTTGAGGATGCATATGAGGCATTTAAAGAAGTAGTACAGTACGGAGAAGCAGCCGGTGTGGATTTGATTCATATAGAAACGATGAGCGATACATACGAAGTGAAAGCAGCGGTATTGGCAGCAAAAGAAAATACCAGTCTGCCGGTATTTGTGACACTTATCTTTGATGAAAAAGGAAAATTATTAACAGGTGGAGACGTGCCATCGGTAGTTGCATTGTTAGAAGGTCTTCGGGTGGACGCACTTGGTATCAACTGCGGCATGGGCCCAGAGCAGATGCTTCCGATTTTGCAGGAAATTGCAAAGTATACTTCCCTTCCGATTATTGTAAAACCAAATGCAGGTCTGCCAAAACAGAAAGATGGAGAAACTTATTATGATGTATCCCCAGAGAGTTTTTCTGATTCTTTGAGAAAAATCGTAGAAAATGGTGCATGTGTCATCGGCGGATGCTGCGGAACGACGCCTTCTCATATCAAGGCAATGGCGGAAAAATGTGTTGGTATGGAGATTGTGCAGCCAACCAGAAAACCATATACGATCGTTTCTTCTTATGGTAAAGCAGTGGAGTTGGGAGATATGCCGGTGATTATCGGAGAACGAATCAATCCGACCGGAAAGAAACGATTTAAACAGGCATTAAAAGAACATGATTTAGATTATGTGCTTCGCGAGGGCATTACACAGCAAGATAAAGGAGCACACATTTTAGATGTGAATGTGGGACTTCCGGATATTGACGAAGTTGCCATGATGAAGGAAGTAGTTACCGAACTGCAAAGTGTGACGAGCCTTCCATTGCAGATTGACACGGTCAATGTAGAAGCGCTGGACGCAGCAATGCGCATTTATAACGGAAAACCGATGGTGAATTCCGTGAGTGGAAAGCAGGAATCTATGGATGCTGTATTTCCGCTTATTGCCAAATACGGCGGTGTTGTGGTAGGACTTACTTTAGACGAAGATGGAATCCCACAGACAGCCGAAGGCAGAGTCGCCATTGCAGGCAAGATTATCGATGAAGCCGCAAAATACGGCATTGACAGAAAAGATATCGTCATTGATGTGCTGACGATGACCATCAGTTCCGAACCAGATGGAGCAAAAGTGACACTGGATGCACTCAAAATGGTGCGGGAAAAATATGGTGTCAGAACGGTACTTGGCGTATCCAACATTTCGTTTGGTTTGCCGAGCAGACCGGTGATTAATGCAAACTTCTATACGATGGCAATGCAGAATGGTCTGACTGCAGGAATCATCAATCCATCTTCCGAAGATATGATGCGCTCTTACTATTCTTATTGCGCGTTGATGGGTTATGATGCGAATTGTGCCAACTATATTGAAAAGTATAGCGTGACAGAAGCGACTTCAAAAAGCACAGCAGCGTCCACACAGATGGATTTAAAAACTGTGATTATAAAAGGCTTGAAAGAAGAAGCATTTTCTGTTACAAAAGAATTAGTAAAAGAAAAAAAACCACTGGACATCATTCAAGAGTACTTGATTCCAGCACTGGATATTGTAGGAAAAGGTTTTGAAGCAGGAACTGTATTTTTACCACAGTTACTTATGAGTGCGGATTCTGCCAAAAATGCGTTTGCTGTTTTGAAAGATGTAATGGCCGCAGATGGAGAAGTTGCAGAGGTAAAAAAAGACAAAATCATTCTTGCGACAGTAAAAGGCGATATCCACGACATTGGAAAAAATATTGTAAAAGTATTGCTGGAAAACTACAGCTTTGAAGTGATTGATTTAGGCAAAGACGTGCCGCCAGAAATCATTGTAGAAGCGGCGATCCGCGAAGATGTAAAATTAGTAGGACTCAGTGCCCTTATGACGACCACTGTGGTAAGTATGGAAGAGACTATAAAACAGTTGAGAAAAGCAGCGCCAGATTGTAAAGTAATGGTTGGCGGAGCAGTGTTAAATCAAGAATATGCAGATATGATCGGCGCAGATTTCTATGGAAAAGATGCAATGCAATCCGTATATTATGCGCAGAAAGTATTTTCATAAATTTGCAGAAGGAAGAAAGATTAGGAGGAGAACGTAAATGAGAGGGATAGAAACTCCAATTCGAAAAATTAGAAGACAGGTTTTTTCAGAAGTGGCAAAAATTGCATTCAATTCCACTTCAGAGACATTAATTGATGATATCGAAGCAGTACCATACAAGATTGTTAACGAAGAAACAGAAAGATATCGAGAAGATATGTATCGTTCACGTTCCATTGTAAGAGAACGTGTGCGTCTGGCGATGGGAATGTCTCTTCGTCCAGAAGACAGAATGGTACATTTGACTGCCGGCATTGAAGAAAGTAATATTTCTGAAAAATATTATGAGCCGCCGCTCATGCAGGTCATTCCGTCTGCGTGTAATGCGTGCGAAGAAAAGGGGTATGAAGTCAGCAACATGTGTATGGGATGTGTGGCTCACCCATGTAGAGAGGTATGTCCGGTTGGCGCCATTTCCGTAGTAAAAGGAAAATCATACATAGATCAAACAAAATGTATCAAATGTGGAAAATGTAAGTCTGTTTGCCCATATGATGCAATTTCAAAGAAAGAAAGACCTTGTCAGAAGGCATGTGGTGTCAATGCCATTCAATCCGACAAGTTTGGACGGGCATTGATTGACAATGACAAATGTGTATCATGCGGACAGTGTATGGTAAGCTGCCCATTTGGCGCAATTTCTGATAAGTCACAGGTATTCCAGTTATGCCGCGCATTAAAAGAAGGTGGAGAGATTATCGCAGAGATTGCCCCGGCATTTGTAGGTCAGTTCGGATCGAACATTACGCCTAGAAATATCAAGGCTGCTCTGCAGGAACTTGGCTTCTCAGAAGTGTATGAAGTAGCACTTGGTGCTGATATTGGTGCAATTGCAGAAGCACACCATTATGTAGAAAAAGTTGTGACAGGAGAGTTACCATTCTTGTTGACCTCTTGTTGTCCGGCGTGGTCTGTGCTTGCTAAGAAATATTTCCCAGATTTAGCAGACCAAGTTTCGCAGGAATTGACACCGATGGTTGCGACAGCACGTACCATTAAGCAGGAACATCCAGATGCAAAAGTAGTGTTCATCGGACCATGCGCATCTAAGAAATTAGAGGCTTCCCGCAGAACCGTGCGAAGTGATGTGGATTTTGTTATTACATTTGAAGAATTACAAGGAATGTTCGATGCGAAAGAAATCGATTTGACAGAATATGAAGCAGAATCTTCATTCCATAATGCAACCGGTGCAGGACGTGGATACGCTGTAGCAGGCGGTGTGGCAAGTGCAATCGAAAAATGTGTCAGAGAATACTATCCGGATGTTGAAGTGAAGATTGAACATGCGGAAGGTCTCGCGGATTGTAAAAAGATACTTACATTGGCGAAGATTGGAAAGAAGAATGGCTGCCTGATTGAAGGTATGGGATGTCCTGGCGGATGTGTCGCAGGGGCAGGTACGAATATTCCAATTGCAAAGGCACAGAAAGAATTGGCAGATTTTGTAAAGAAATCTTCAAAGCAATTACCTGCAAAAGAATTAGAAGAAATTGAATTAAAATAAGTTCTGTGGTATCATAATAAAGTTGATAAGCAAATTTAATGTTTGGAGGTAATATAATGGCATTTTTAGGAGCTATCATACAAGCGATTATTAAATTAGTGATAATAGGAGCAGTTGCATTTGGAGGCATTTTATTAGGTAAGCAGCTTCGTAAAAGACATGACGAGAAGCAGAATACCGAGAAACAGAATGATGCGAAACAGGCAGAAATGTAATGCAATATCAAAATAGGGTGGAGTTTCCACTCTATTTTTTTATGAATCGATTTGGTTGACATGAATTGACAAAGAATGGAATTCAATTTATAATAAGGTATTAGCGAATTAGAAGCGAAAGGAATGAAAATATCATGAAGCAATATGGCGTTAACGAGCTGAGAAAAATGTTCTTAGAGTTCTTTGAAAGTAAAGGACACTTAGCAATGAAGAGTTTTTCCTTGGTTCCACATAACGATAAAAGTTTATTATTAATTAATTCAGGTATGGCACCGTTAAAACCATACTTTACAGGCGCAGAGATTCCACCAAGAAAAAGAGTAACTACCTGCCAGAAATGTATCCGTACAGGCGATATTGAAAACGTAGGTAAAACAGCCCGCCACGGTACATTCTTTGAGATGCTTGGAAACTTCTCCTTTGGTGATTACTTTAAAAGAGAAGCAATCCACTGGTCTTGGGAATTCTTAACAGAAGTAGTAGGATTAGACCCAGACAGATTATATCCATCTGTTTACGTAGACGACCAGGAAGCATTCGATATCTGGAATAAAGAGATGGGCATCGCACCAGAACGTATTTTCAAATTTGGAAAAGAAGACAACTTCTGGGAACACGGCTCAGGTCCATGTGGTCCATGTTCTGAAATCTATTACGACCGTGGTGAAAAATACGGCTGTGGCAAACCAGACTGTACAGTTGGCTGCGATTGCGACCGCTACATGGAAATCTGGAACAACGTATTTACCCAGTTTGATAACGATGGAAATGGACATTACGAAGAATTAGCACAGAAAAACATCGATACAGGTATGGGCCTGGAAAGACTTGCATCTGTTGTACAAGATGTAGATTCTATTTTCGATGTAGATACGGTAAAAGCACTTCGTGACAAAGTCTGCGAATTTGCAAATGTAACATACAAAACAGACGAAAACAAAGACGTATCCATTCGTTTGATTACAGACCATATCCGTTCTGCAACATTTATGATTTCAGACGGTATTATGCCTACAAATGAAGGCAGAGGATATGTACTTCGTCGTTTGATTAGACGTGCAGCTCGTCACGGACGTTTACTCGGAATTGATGGAAAATTCTTGGCAAAATTAAGTGTGACAGTCATCGAAGGTTCTAAGGATGGTTATCCAGAATTAGATGAAAAGAGAGACTTTATTTTCAAAGTATTGACACAGGAAGAAGATAAGTTCAATAAGACTATCGACCAAGGACTTAGCATCTTAGCTTCTATGGAAGAAGAATTAAAAGCATCTGGCGAAACAACACTTTCAGGCGAGAATGCATTTAAACTTTATGATACTTACGGATTCCCTCTTGATTTGACAAAGGAAATCTTAGAAGAAGCAGGATATTCCATCGACGAAGAAGGTTTCAAAGCAGCGATGGAAGAACAGAGAGTGAAAGCGCGTAATGCTCGTGAAGTAACAAACTACATGGGTGCAGACGCAACTGTATACGATGACATTGATGCATCTGTAACATCTGTATTTGTTGGTTATGATAAATTAGTACATGACTCTAAGATTACAGTCTTGACAACTGATAAAGAAATCGTGGAAGCCGTTACCGAAGGGGAAAACGCAACTATCTTTGTGGATGAAACACCATTCTACGCAACGATGGGTGGACAACAAGGTGATAAAGGTATTGTGAGGACAGCAGACGCTGAATTTGTTGTATCAGATACGATTAAATTATTAGGCGGTAAAGTTGGACATGTTGGTAAAGTAACAAAAGGTATGTTCAAAGTTGGCGATACCGTTACATTAGAAGTATCAGCAAAAGGAAGAGCAAACACATGTAACAACCACAGTGCGACTCACTTATTACAAAAAGCACTCAAGATGGTACTCGGTTCTCACGTAGAACAAAAAGGTTCTCTCGTGACTCCAGACAGACTTCGTTTTGACTTTGCTCACTTCTCAGCAATGACTGCAGAAGAACTTGCAAAAGTAGAAGCAATCGTAAATGAAGAAATCGCAAAGAACGAACCAGTTGTCACAGAAGTTATGAACATCGAAGCAGCCAAAGCAACTGGCGCTATGGCATTATTCGGTGAAAAATATGAAGAAGATGTCCGCGTAGTTTCTATGGGAGATTTCTCAAAAGAGCTTTGTGGTGGTACACACGTAAGCAATACTGGAAAGATTACAACATTCAAGATTGTATCTGAAGCAGGTGTGGCAGCAGGTGTTCGTCGTATCGAAGCACTTACTGGCGAAGGCGTATTCGCATACTATAAAGACATTGAAAAAACATTAGCAGACGCAGCAAAAGCAGCAAAAGCAACACCAGCAAATCTGGTAGAAAAGATTGAACACATGTTAGCTGATATGAAAGCTATGCAGAGTGAGATCGAATCCTTAAAGAGCAAAGCCGCAAAAGACGCACTTGGCGATGTTATGAATCAAGTAGTCGAAGTAAAAGGCGTGAAACTTCTTGCAACATCTGTAGAAGGCGTTGACATGAATGGACTTCGCGACCTTGGCGACCAGTTAAAAGAAAAACTGGGACAAGGTGTAGTCGTGATTGCATCTTCTGCAAATGACAAAGTAAACTTAATCGCAATGGCAACAGATGAAGCGATGGCAAAAGGTGCCCATGCAGGTAACTTAATCAAAGGAATCGCAGCACTTGTTGGCGGTGGCGGCGGTGGCCGTCCAAACATGGCTCAGGCTGGTGGAAAGAATCCGGCAGGTATAAAAGATGCGATTGCAAAAGCAGCAGAAGTACTTGAAGGACAATTGCAGTAAGTAATTTTTGTGAAGCACTCATAGAAGGAGTGTGCGACGAAAATCAAATTGTAAAAATGCAAATTTATAGTTGACGAATGGAAAAATTATGATATAATAATCCATAGTGCAATAAAAAATACCCGAACAGTCGTATGATGCACAATATAGGACTGGAGGGAGGTTAGGTGTGAGACTATGTCAAATGTAATCGTTAAAGAAAACGAAACGTTAGATAGCGCTTTACGCAGATTCAAAAGAAACTGTGCAAAAGCTGGTATTCAACAAGAAATTCGTAAGAGAGAACATTACGAAAAACCAAGCGTAAGACGTAAAAAGAAATCAGAAGCTGCTAGAAAACGTAAATATAACTAATATGTGCAAGCTAAAAGGAGTGCCCCAAAGCACTCCTTTTTATATTCTCAAGTTTATTGAGCGTTTATTGGACGTCCCATTTCCAAAGCATGTAAGATTTTGAGGTTGTAATTATCTCAAAAAAATTATATAATGCATAAGTGAAAGTGCGTCAATTGTTAGGAGAACAAAGCATGGGAAAATGGCTGATATTATTGGTTGTAATCGGAATACTTGTTATCATAGAATGCATAAGAGAAATTTCTACATTTCAGGTAACACATTATGAGATACAATCACCAAAACTGAAAAACATAAAAAAACGAACAGTCATTTTACTGAGCGATCTTCACAATTGCAGTTACGGAAAAGAAAACGAAAAATTACTGCAGGCGATTCGGAAAGAACATCCAGATATGATTCTGGTGGCAGGCGATATGTTGGTTGGGAAAAAAGGAAGTCCAACCGAGGTTGCACAAAAATTGATGGAAGAACTTCCCCAAATATGTGCCACCTATTATGCCAATGGGAATCATGAGCAAAAGAGAAAAGAAGCAAGGGAGCCTTTTGATACCTTGTATCAGAAATACAGAATTCGTGTAATCAATGCAGGCGTTCACTATCTGGAGAATGAAAAGGCGACGATAAAGTGGGAAGATTGTGATGTGGAAATTCACGGTCTTGAGATTCCTAGAGAAGCATACAAAAAATTTCAAAGAGTGTCACTCCCGGAAAATTGTTTGGAAAATTGTCTTGGGAAAGCAGACGCAGCCAAATATCAGATTCTGATTGCACATAATCCGGTTTTCGTGTCCGATTATTTAAAATGGGGCGCAGATTTAATCGTATCTGGCCATTTGCATGGCGGAATTGCAAGGATTCCGTTTTGGAGAGGCGTCATCACACCACAGGGCGGTTTGTTTCCGAAATACTCTGGGGAATTGACGAAAGAAGGAGATGCGTCAGTTGTTGTGAGTAAAGGAATTGGCATTCATACGATTAAGATACGGTTTTTGAATCCGACAGAGCTCGTTGTATTACATGTCGGAGGTTCGGAGGAATAGAATGGGAATACCAGTAAAGTTAGAAGTGTTCGAGGGGCCATTGGACCTCTTGCTGCACTTGATTGACAAAAATAAAGTAGATATTTATGATATCCCGATTGTAGAGATTACAAATCAGTATATGGAATACATTCGGGAAATGCAGAAAAAAGATTTGAATATCATGAGTGAGTTCCTTCTGATGGCGGCAACACTTCTTGATATCAAATGCAGAATGCTTCTTCCGGTGGAAGTGAATGAAGAAGGCGAAGAAGAGGATCCGCGTCAAGAGTTAGTGGAACAACTCCTTCAATACAAAATGTATAAATACATGTCGTATGAGTTAAAAGACAGACAATTAGATGGCGAACGATTGATGTTCAAGGATGCAACACTTCCAGAGGAAGTGAAAGAGTATCAGGAACCGGTGGATTTGGATGCATTGCTGGATGGATTGACACTTGCCCGGCTGAATGAAGTATTTCAAGAAATCATGCGTCGGAAGAATGATAAAATCGA
Source organism: Tyzzerella sp. (assembly GCA_017472665.1). Classification (GTDB taxonomy): domain Bacteria; phylum Bacillota; class Clostridia; order Lachnospirales; family Lachnospiraceae; genus Faecalimonas. The sequence goes on from JAFUOS010000022.1 coordinate 54,810, forward strand.
CCCGGTAAGAAGTAAATTTGGTAAGATTGAAAAAGAAGAGATTACCGTCGAAGAAAAGATGGAATATTTGGATACCTATATTACCACCCATAGAAAATTCAGTTTTAAAGAACTGTTAAAAAATCAAAAGTCAAAAATACAGACGGTAGTTACTTTTTTGGCGATTCTGGAAATGATGAAGATGGGTAAGATTTCAGTAGTACAGGAAAATACCTTTGATGAAATTATGATTACATCGATGGTTTAGATGAGGTGAGAGAGTGAACGTAAAAGAGATGGAAGCAGTGATTGAAGCAATTTTATTTACCATGGGAGAATCTGTGGAAGTGGGAAGGATTGCGAAGGTCATTGAGCAGGATGTGAATACCACAAAGAAAATCATACATAATCTGATGGACAAGTACGAAGAAGAGGACAGGGGCATCCGGATTTTGGAATTGGAAGATTCTTTCCAGATGTGTACCAAGAAAGAGATGTATGAGTATTTGATTCAGATTGCAAAACAGCCAAAACGCTATGTGCTTACTGACGTTGTTTTGGAAACCTTATCTATCATCGCGTATAAGCAGCCGATTACCAAGTTGGAAATTGAACGTATTCGTGGTGTAAAGTCGGACCATGCGGTAAACAAGCTTGTGGAATACAATTTGGTTGCAGAAGTGGGAAGAATGGACACGCCTGGCCGTCCGATTTTATTTGGAACGACAGAAGAGTTCTTAAGACGATTCAGTGTGCAGTCGGTAGATGAACTTCCAGGAATTACTCCGGAAAAGGTGGAGGATTTCAAGGCGGAAGCAGAAGATGAGATTCAGTTGAAATTGAATCTGTAGTGTTGAGATTCAGATGAAGGTGAATTGGCGGTTGAAAGGCTGAGATTTTTTGAAAATTAAGATACATTGCAGGAATAGGAAGATTACCAAGGACATAGACTGGTAGTAACAACGTGTTACGGTGAATTCCTGTGAAAAAATGGATGATATTAATATTAGTGCTTGCACTTTCTTTGCCAGTGCAGGCGAAAGAAGAACCAAAACAATTATACGCCCAATCGGCAGTCCTTATGGATGCAGATAGTGGGCGTGTTTTGTTTGAGAAAAATGGAACAGACGTTAAGGCGATGGCAAGTACCACGAAGATTATGACTTGCATCCTTGCGTTGGAAAATGGGGATGAGAATGCGGTTGTCACATTTTCAGAGAATGCGCAGAAACAGCCCCAAGTGCATCTTGGCGCATCCGCCGGAGAACAGTTTTATTTGAAAGATTTGCTCCATTCTCTGATGTTGGAATCCCACAATGATTCCGCCGTGGCTATCGCGGAAGCAATCTCTGGAGATGTGAAATCATTTGCAGGTCTGATGAATCAAAAAGCGAAAGAAATCGGGTGCGAAAATACATATTTCATTACGCCGAATGGTTTAGATGCTTCGGATGAAAATGGAACTCATTCGACGACAGCCGTGGACTTGGCGAGAATCATGAGCTATTGCATCATGGATTCGCCTCAGAAAGAGCGGTTTTTAGAGATTACCCAGACCTCTCAGTATAGCTTTTCTAATTTAGCTGGAAGCCGCACTTATTCTTGCACAAATCACAACTCTTTTTTGAGTATGATGGACGAAGCTATCAGTGGAAAGACAGGATATACGGCAGATGCGGGGTATTGTTATGTTGGCGCTGTGGAAAGTGAAGGGAGAACGTTTGTGGTTGCACTTCTTGCTTCTGGCTGGCCGAATAATAAGAATTATAAGTGGGCAGACATGAAGAAAATCGTTGCCTATGGAATGGAGAATTATGAATATCAAGAGGTGGATAGTTTTCCGGAAACGAAGAGTATTACGGTTGTGAATGGCATTCCGCAGTCTGGGGATTTGTTTGGGGAAGCAGTCATTACCACGAAGGTGGATACGCAAGCCGAAGCAAAGGAAAATACAGGGGGAGATGCAGGAAATGATGAGGTATCGGGTGTGACAAAAGATAACCTTGAAGAACAATTTTCGGTTTTAATGCATCAGGAGGAAACGTTGGAGGTGTATGTAAATCAAGAAGAGATGCTTGAAGCTCCGGTTGCGGCGGGACAGCAGGTGGGAGAGATTGTTTATACGCTGAACGGCGAGATGGTTGCGGTATATCCGATTGTGACCAAAGAATCTGTGGAAGAGAAAGATTTCTCGTGGACATTTCAGAAGATTGTGGAACTTTATGCTTTACGCTAATCTCACACTTTATAGGATACATTTTAAAAACTGAATTTTTCTATATAGCTGAAAATCATCCCGCTATACCCGCGAGCGTAGATAAATCAAGGGTATTATGGCATGTTTTCTTGCTATATAGAAAAAATATACCCTTTTGCCTATGAAACTAGATTGTTCTAGTATAAATTTTCAACCATGTTCGTTCTTCTTCCGTAAGATATGGCGAAACAATATCATACACTTGTTTATGATAATTATTTAACTGCTCTTTTTCCTCCTCCTGCATCAGAGAAACATCAATCGCATCCAAATCAAACGGAACATAAGTAATCACCTCAAAATGCATAAACTGCCCATATTCAGTTTCCATCCCTTTGCGAACAAGCAACTCGTTTTCCAAACGAATCCCATGAGAATCTTCAACATAAAGCCCAGGCTCATCCGTAATCACCATCCCATTTTCCAGCGGAAGTGCAGCTTCTTCCGAATGTTTCCAATTAAGGCGACGCGCAGGTTCATGAATGCTGAGAAGATATCCAACACCGTGCCCTGTACCATGGTTATAGTCTAACCCTTCGTTCCACAAAAATTGTCTCGCAAGAATATCAAGATTCTGGCCGGTGCAACCATATGGAAATTTTGCCTTTGACAGAGCAAGATTGCCACGAAGTACATTTGTGAAATCCCTTTTCAGCGCATCGCTGACTTCACCTAAAGCAAGTGTGCGAGTGATATCCGTTGAACCTTCCATATAGTGTCCACCCGTATCAGTCAAGAAGAAAGTCCCTTCTTTGAGTTCACAGTTTGTTTCCTCCGAAGAAGAATAGTGGCACATGGCTGCATTTGAACCATAAGCACAAATAGGACCAAAGCTAGGCGATAAGAAGTTTTCCTGCTCCGCGCGGAGACTTTCTAATTTGTCCGACGCGCTTAATTCCGTAATCCTTTCTTTGCCAAGCATTGTCTTGATCCAATACATAAATTTGGTGTGTGCCACAGCATCTTTCACATGAGCCTTCTTAATATTCGCGATTTCTACTTCATTCTTCATAGCTTTCATAAGAATGCAAGGATTTGTTTTTTCTACACATTTTACGTTACTTGGAATACTGTTATACAACGCGTAATTTAGTCTGGCAGGATCAAGCAGCACAACTTCATCCGTAGAAAGCGCATTCACAAAACTATATACATCATTGTATGGATGCAGAATCACATTGTCTTTCGTTAAAACGGATTTCACTTCTTCAGAAAGCTTTGCATCGTTGATAAACAAATGCACACAATCCAGCATAACTACCGCATAGGAGAGTACAACTGGAGTGTACATGACATCCATTCCACGGAAATTAAGAAGCCATGCAATGTCATCTAATGTAATTAAAAGATGAGCAGTGGCGCCGGTTTCTTTCATAGCTTCCCTAACTCTGCTCAATTTGGAAGCAGTAGATTCTCCAGAATATTTTTTCTCTAATAGAAATACCGGATGCTCGGACATGGTTGGTCTGTCTGTCCAAATCAAATCAACTAAATCATATTTGTCCTCAATACGCACGTTTTTATATGCATATTTTTCTTCGTATTTCTTCCCAGCCGACATGGAAATGACTCGTCCGTCAAATCCCAACACTCCATCTTGCGGCAGGGCAGAATCCAAATATTCATCCACAGTAGGTACTCCTGGATTTCCTGCTTTATAAAGTGTAATTCCGCTTCCAGCCAGCTCTTTCTCGGCCTGGATAAAATATCTTCCGTCGGTCCAAAGTCCGGCAGCATCCTGCGTGATAACAGCAGTACCGGCAGAACCGGTAAATCCAGTGATGAATGCACGGGATTTAAAATGTTCTCCTACATATTCGCTCTGATGATTGTCAGCGGATGGGATAATATAAACATCAATCTGTTTTTCTTTCATGAAACGACGAAGTGCGCTTATTCGTTCTGATATATTCATTGTTTTTTTCTCCTTTTTCAGGTCGTTTTCATTCCACATATTATACCGCAAAGGTATCGTTCTCACGAAGTTCATCCATTGCCAAACTCGGATTCACTAAGTGCTCACATTATAGCATATCCCGGTTATAAGTACAAATAATGAATAGTCATAAAAAATATGTAGGAAATTAATGTCAAACTATGGTTAAATTTGGTTGCAATCACTTGAAAAAAGGTATATATTATATATTGGCAGAGAATTTGGCTAACATAAATTTTATATAAATGGAGGACTAGATTTATGAGCAAAACAACATCTCAGAACCTTGCAAGTACAAGAATTGCCGCTTTACTTGACGAAGGTAGTTTTGTTGAAATTGGCGGCGCTATTACAGCAAGAACCACAGATTTCAACATGCAGCAAAAAGAAACTCCAGCTGATGGTGTTATCACAGGTTACGGAGTGATTGATGGCAACTTAGTGTATGTTTATAGCCAGGATGCATCTGTATTAAAAGGTGCGATCGGTGAGATGCATGCGAAAAAGATTGCTAATATTTATGACATGGCAATGAAAATGGGAGCTCCAGTCATCGGTTTAGTTGACTGTGCCGGCTTAAGACTTCAGGAAGCTACAGACGCTCTCAATGCATTCGGAAGCCTTTACTACAAACAGGCGATGGCTTCAGGCGTGATTCCACAAATCACAGCAGTATTTGGACAATGTGGCGGCGGCTTAGCAGTTGCATCTGCTATGACAGACTTCACATTTATGGAAAGCAAGAATGGAAAATTCTTCTTAAACGCTCCAAATGCAATTGCAGGAAACGAAGTTTCAAAATGCGACACAGCATCTGCAAAATTCCAGAGCGAAGAGTCAGGTATGATTGACCTTGCAGCTTCTGAAGAAGAAATCCTGGAAGAAATCCGTACATTAGTATCTATACTTCCAGCAAACAACGAAGACGATGCTTCTTACGACGAATGTTTAGATGATTTAAACAGAGTATGCGAAGGTATCGAAAATGCAGCAGAAGACACAGCACTCGTTGCAGCACTTGTTTCTGACGACAACGTATTCTTCGAAACAAAGAGAGAATACGCAAAAGACATGGTAACAGGTTTCATCCGCTTAAACGGCATGACAGTCGGTGTGGTTGCAAACCGTTCAAAAGTTTACGACGAAGAAGGCAACGTTGCAGAAACATTTGATACAACACTTTCTGTAAAAGGTGCTAGAAAAGCAGCTGACTTTGTAGAATTCTGTGATGCATTCAGCATTCCAGTAGTTACATTTACAAACGTAACAGGATTCAAAGCTTGCAAATGTGCAGAAAAAGCATTAGCAAGAGAAACAGCAAAACTTACATACGCATTTGCAAATGCAACAGTTCCAAAAGTAAACGTGGTAATTGGAAAAGCTTATGGAAGCGCATACGTTACAATGAACAGCAAATCAATCGGTGCAGATATGGTATACGCATGGCCAACAGCAGAAATCGGTATGATGGACGCAGCATTGGCAGCAAAGATCATGTATGCAGATTCAGACGCTGCTACAATCAATGAAAAAGCAGCAGAATACAAAGAATTACAATCAAGCCCAATGGCAGCAGCAAGACGCGGATATGTTGATACCATCATTGCTCCAGCTGACACAAGAAAATACTTGATTGGTGCTTTTGAAATGTTATTCACAAAGAGGGAAGAACGCCCATCAAAGAAACACGGAACAGTTTAGTGAGGTGAGGCAAGTGAAGAAAAAAATTAGTTTATTACTATGTGTTCTTATCATGACCCTCAGTTTTGCAGGATGTTCTGATAAGAAAGATGCTGAAACATATGATAAAGATACATTGGAATCATCAGCAGAATTTATCATCAGCAACTTCTCACAGATGGGAGAGGAAGATTTTGCACAATTTGAAGAACTGACGGATTTCCAATTAGATTATACGTTGATGCAGACGGGCGTCAAAATTTCCGGTGAGGCTTTTCTTGGTATGATTAATTTATGGGAAGCGGCAGAAAACGAATGTGGTGAATATGTTAGCCATGGTGATTATGAAATCGAAGTGAAGACGAAAGAGATTGTTGTTTCGACATTAGCAGAATATGAAGAGAGAGAAGCGATAATCGCGTTTACATTTGATGATGATATGTCTATGGAATCCATGGATGTATCTGCAAAATATTCAACTGGTGAAATTTTAACAAAAGCTGGATTGAATACCGTATTAGGTATGGGTACTGTATTCGCAGTATTAATCTTCTTGGCATTCTTAATCAGCTTGATGAAATACATTCCTGTCATTCAGGAAAAATTCAGTAAAAAAGAAAAAGCTCAAGTGCAAGAAGTGAAACCAGCAGCTGTTGAAACTGTCGTAGTAGAAGAAACAGACGATTTAGAATTAATCGCTGTCATTACAGCAGCAATTGCAGCACAAGAAGGTACAAGCACAGATGGATTTGTAGTACGTTCCATCAGACGTAGACCATCAAATAATTGGTAAAAAGAATCGATTTAGGAGGATATAAACATGAAAAGCTATACAATTACAGTAAATGGCAATGTATATGATGTAACAGTAGAAGAAAATGTAGGAGGTGTAGTAGCAGCAGCTCCAGTAGCAGCTCCAGTGAAAAAAGCAGCAGCTCCAGTAGCACCAAAAGCAGCTCCAGCAGCTCCAAAAGCAGCAGGCGCAGCAGGTGGAATCAAAGTAACAGCAGGTGCAGCAGGTAAAGTATTCCAGATTCCTACAACTGTTGGCCAGGCAGTGAAGGCTGGTGACGCAGTGGTTATCATTGAAGCAATGAAAATGGAAATCCCAGTAGTTGCTCCACAAGATGGAACAGTTGCTAGTATTGATGTTGCAGTAGGTGATGCAGTAGAAGCAGGAGCAGTATTAGCTACATTAAATTAATCATGACATCGTAGTTGATACACAGGAGGTTATAAAATGGAATATATTACAAATACATTAGGAAACCTCGTTGAGCAAACAGCATTTATGAACCTTACATGGGGTAACTTCATTATGATCGGTGTTGCTTGCGTGTTCCTATATTTAGCAATCAGACATGGTTTTGAACCATTGCTGCTTGTTCCAATCGCATTTGGTATGCTTTTGGTTAATATTTACCCAGATATTATGGTTTCCCCTGAAGAATCATCAAACGGAGTAGGCGGTTTACTTTATTATTTCTATTTGCTTGATGAATGGGCAATTTGGCCTTCTTTAATCTTCATGGGTGTTGGGGCAATGACAGACTTCGGTCCGCTGATTGCCAATCCAAAGAGTTTCCTTTTAGGTGCAGCAGCTCAATTTGGTATTTTTGCTGCATACTTAGGTGCAATGGCTATGGGATTCTCAGACAAAGCCGCTGCAGCTATTTCCATTATCGGTGGTGCTGATGGTCCTACTTCCATCTTCCTTGCAGGTAAGCTGGAGCAGACAGCAATCATGGGACCTATCGCGGTTGCGGCATATTCATATATGTCATTGGTACCTATTATTCAGCCACCAATTATGAAATTATTGACAACAGAAGAAGAACGTAAGATTAAGATGGAACAATTAAGACCAGTTTCTAAATTGGAAAAAATCTTGTTCCCAATTATCATTACAATCGTAGTTTCTTTGATTCTTCCTACAACAGCACCTCTCATTGGTATGTTGATGCTTGGTAACTTATTCAAAGAATCAGGCGTAGTAAGACAATTAACAGAAACAGCTTCAAATGCACTTATGTATATCGTTGTTATCGTACTTGGTACTTCAGTAGGTGCTACAACAAGTGCAGAAGCATTCCTTAATGCAGATACACTGAAAATTGTAGTTCTTGGTTTGGTTGCATTTGCATTTGGTACTGCAGCAGGTGTATTGTTTGGTAAGTTGATGTGTAAGATGACTGGTGGAAAGGTAAATCCACTGATCGGTTCAGCAGGTGTATCTGCTGTACCTATGGCAGCTCGTGTATCACAAAAAGTTGGTGCGGAAGCTGACCCAACGAACTTCTTACTTATGCATGCTATGGGACCAAACGTTGCAGGTGTAATTGGTACAGCAGTAGCAGCCGGAACCTTTATGGCAATCTTTGGTGTGAAATAGAATTGGAGGACAAGAAAATGGAAATCACAAAAAAACCTATTAAAATTACCGAAACAATTTTACGTGATGCTCATCAGTCCCTTATTGCTACAAGAATGACAACAGAGCAAATGCTTCCAATTATTGAAAAAATGGATAAAGTTGGATATCATTCAGTAGAATGCTGGGGCGGTGCTACATTCGATGCATCACTTCGTTTCTTAAAAGAAGATCCATGGGAAAGATTAAGAAAATTCCGTGATGGATTCAAAAACACAAAATTACAAATGTTATTCCGTGGACAGAACATCTTAGGATACCGTCCATACGCAGATGACGTAGTAGAATACTTTGTACAGAAATCAGTTGCAAACGGAATGGATATCATCCGTATTTTCGACTGTTTGAATGATATGCGTAACCTTCAGACAGCTGTAAAAGCTGCAGTAAAAGAAGGCGCAGATGCGCAAGTTGCTCTTTCTTATACATTGGGTGATGCATACACAATGGATTACTGGATGGATATTGCTAAGAGAATCGAAGAGATGGGTGCAACTTCTATCTGTATCAAAGATATGGCTGGTCTTTTAGTGCCATACAAAGCATCTGAATTAGTTCAGGCTTTGAAAGAAGCTACAGACCTTCCAATTCAACTTCATACACACTACACCTCAGGTGTTGCTTCCATGACATACCTGAAAGCAGTAGAAGCTGGTGTTGACGTAATCGATACAGCAATGTCACCATTTGCATTAGGTACCTCTCAACCAGCTACAGAAGTTATGGTTGAAACATTCAAGGGTACACCATACGACACAGGATTAGATCAGAACTTATTAGCTGAAATCGCTGATTACTTCAGACCAATCCGTGACGAAGCTTTAGAATCAGGATTATTAAATCCAAAGAACTTAGGTGTAAACATCAAGACATTGTTATACCAAGTTCCAGGTGGTATGTTATCAAACTTAACATCACAATTGAAAGAACAAGGTGCAGAAGACAAATACTATGAAGTATTGGAAGAAGTACCAAGAGTACGTAAAGACCTTGGGGAACCACCACTTGTAACACCTTCATCACAGATCGTTGGTACACAGGCTGTATTTAACGTACTTATGGGTGAACGTTACAAAATGGCTACAAAAGAAACAAAAGATGTTTTGAGTGGTAAATATGGAGCAACTGTAAAACCATTTAACGAAGAAGTGAAGAAGAAAGTTCTTGGAGAGAATCCAGAAATTATCACATGCCGTCCGGCAGATTTGATTCCTAACGAGTTAGATACACTTCGCGGTGAAATGGCACAATGGTCACAACAGGATGAAGACGTATTGACATATGCGTTATTCCCACAGGTTGCTACAGACTTTTTTAAATACAGAGAAGCACAGCAGACTGGAGTAGATCAGACAGTGGCTGATACGGAGAACGGAAGTTATCCGGTGTAATAAAATGATAGATATGACGTAAGGTCATGAAGAGGGCCCGGCACGATTGTGTCGGGTCTTTTTGTTGAGCTTTTTTGTCGAGCTTTGGTGTTGAACTTTAGTGTTGGCCTTTTGTGCCGAACTATTATGACGGGTTTTGTGTGGAGATTAAAGTGGCGCATTTTTCTATATAGCCAAAAATCATGTTGCTATACCCTTGATTTAGGTCGAATGGAGGGTATTGTAGAATGATTTCCACGTATATAGAAAAGAAGCTTGAAAAAATGCTGATTTTCTATAGTTTTATACCACTTTTAGGGTATAGGAAATTGATTTTTTTGTATATACCCTCGAAGGAGAAAAGATGAAAAAGTTGACACAATAATGAATAGGAAAAAAACAGAAAGCATGACACAATAATGAATAGAAAAAAACAGAAAGCATGACACAATAATGAATAGGAAAAAAACAGAAAGCATGACACAATAATGAATAGAAAAAAACAGAAAGCATGACACAATAATGAATAGGAAAAAAACAGAAAGCATGATACAATAATGAGTAAGAAAAAACAGTAAAAATAATAATATAATTGCAAATATAAGGGAGGAACTTCACATGGCAAAATATGTTATGGCCCTGGATGCAGGAACAACAAGCAACCGTTGCATTCTATTCAACGAAAAAGGCGAAATATGCAGCATGGCACAGCGAGAATTCACACAGTACTTTCCACAGCCAGGCTGGGTTGAACACGATGCAGATGAAATCTGGGCAAGTCAGCTCGGAGTGGCAGTAGAAGCTATGAACAAGATTGGAGCAACAGCATCCGATATCGCTGCAATTGGAATTACCAATCAAAGAGAAACAGCGATTGTCTGGGACAAGAATACAGGAGAGCCTGTTTATCATGCAATCGTATGGCAATGCAGAAGAACCTCAAAATACTGCGATTCCTTGAAAGAAAAAGGACTGACTGAGATGTTTTGCCAGAAGACAGGACTTGTCATAGACGCGTACTTTTCAGGAACAAAAGTAAAATGGATTTTGGATAACGTACCTGGGGCAAGAGAAAAAGCAGAAAAAGGTGAATTGCTATTTGGTACGGTTGAAACATGGCTCATTTGGAAACTGACAAAGGGAGCAGTGCATGTGACCGATTATTCTAATGCTTCACGTACGATGTTATTCAATATCAACACATTAGAATGGGACGATGAAATCCTCACAGAACTCGACATTCCAAAGAGCATGCTCCCAGAAGCAAAGCCATCGAGCTATGTGTATGGTATGGCGGACCCATCCTTTTTAGGCGGAGAGATTCCGATTGCAGGTGCGGCGGGAGACCAGCAGGCAGCATTGTTTGGACAAACCTGTTTCACAGCTGGAGAGGCAAAAAACACATACGGAACAGGATGCTTCTTGTTGATGAACACTGGAGAAAAGCCAGTATATTCAAACAACGGCTTGGTCACCACGATTGCATGGGGATTAGACGGAAAAGTGAATTATGCTTTAGAAGGTTCCATCTTTGTGGCTGGCGCGGCAGTGCAGTGGCTGCGCGATGAAATGAGGCTCATAGATTCGGCAGAAGATTCCGAATATATGGCGAAAAAAGTGAAAGATACCAATGGATGTTATGTGGTTCCTGCGTTCACAGGACTGGGAGCGCCGCATTGGGATCAGTATGCACGCGGAACAATTGTAGGAATTACGCGCGGAGTAAATAAGTACCACATCATCCGTGCTACGCTAGAATCCGTTGCATATCAGGTGAATGATGTGCTGGAGGCGATGAAGGCGGATTCGGGAATGGAACTTACCTCCCTGAAAGTGGATGGCGGAGCGAGTTCGAATGATTTCTTAGTGCAGACGCAGGCGGATATTATAGGGGCACCAGTAAACAGACCGCAGTGTGTAGAGACGACGGCTATGGGTGCAGCATATCTCGCAGGGTTGGCAGTTGGATACTGGGTAAACAAAGAGGATGTGATTCGGAATTCGGCGATTGATAAAGTGTTTAAACCATCTATTTCTGAAGAAAATAGGGCAGCTAGGGTGAAAGGATGGAATAAAGCGGTGAAATATGCTTACGGATGGGCGAAAGAGGAGTAGGGGCTCAGATTGAAGATTCATAAAACTTTTCGCAATAATAACAATGAAAGGAAACAGATTATGAAAGGACTCTTAGATAATCTCGCAAAATGTTGCAAAGAAAATGATTATTCCATTTACCGCATTGCGGTATTAAATGGAGAGAATGAAGAAACGGAACAAATTAACATACGTAATATGAATGCATGTATGAATTCTTACTCTGTAGCCAAGGTTTTTACAATGACAGCAATCGGACTCTTAGTGGATGATAATCTGCTTTCTGTTGACGAGAAAATTACCAATATTCTCGCAGAAGAATACGTGAATGTAGCGGATGAGCGTTGGCATAATGTGACCGTGGAAATGGCACTGACACATAAGATTGGTCTGCAAGCAGGCTTCCTTGATATTGATGCGAAAGATCCGTTGACATTTGGTGAAGATTATTTAACGTATACATTGCAGCAACCTTTGCATTTTGAACCGGGAACAGAATCTGTTTATACAGATGCGGCGTATTATCTTTTGGCGCGCGTGGTAGAAAAACGTGCAAATATGCCATTAGACACTTTCTTATGGAAACGACTTTTTGCCCCGCTCTCATTTCGTGAGGTGGCATGGAGCCGCTGTCCGCAAGGACATGTAATGGGCGCAACAGGCTTGTATATACGTACGGATGATATGGTAAAACTCGGGGCTTTGTATCTGAATGCAGGAAAGTGGAAGGGAAAGCAAATTATATCTGAAGAATGGGTTCGAACTGCTTTGACTCGTGGGTATGAATTACATAAGACTGGGTATGGTGAGTCTTACGGAAAAGGTGGTATGTTTGGACAAATGTTGCTCGTAATACCTGAAAAGAAATGTGCTGTGGCGTGGCACGGATTTGGAGTAAAAGCGGAAGGAATGATTCGTTTAGCTGCACTTGATTTGTTGGATTAGAATCATATTAGAAGTGAAAATGCAAGGTATAGTTGTTACGACTATGTACCTTGCATTTTTTTTGGGATTTACACAAATTTACTTTAAAAATAATCAATCTTTTGAACATTTTATCATTAAACGTGGCGGTGGTTGTCTGTTTGATTCTTATCATTTATATTACAAATAAATATTATAGAATGAAAGGCTGAGGAATTAAAATGATTGTTACAGTGACGATGAATCCAGCAATAGACAAAACAGTCGAAATCGATAAGTTCGTATGCAGAGGACTGAACAGAATTCGAAAAGTGGAATATGATGCTGGCGGAAAAGGAATTAATGTTTCAAAAACCATTCACGAGTTAGGTGGAAGTAGTGTTGCAACAGGATTCCTTGGAGGAAACAATGGACAGGTTATTGCTAATGTATTAAAAGAGAAGGGAATTACCGGTGATTTTGTATGGGTATCTGGTGAAACACGTACGAATACAAAAGTGGTAGAAGACGATGGTTCACTAACAGAATTAAATGAACCAGGTGCTTTGATCACAGAGAAAGACATACAAGAATTGAAAAATAAACTGCTGGGGTACGCAGATCAGAGTACGATGTTTATTTTTGCGGGAAGTATACCAGCAGGTGTTCCAAAAGATATTTATGGAGAACTGATCCATCTTGTAAAAGAAAAAGGGGCTTGCGTTTTGTTGGATGCAGATGGAGAAGCTTTTTACAAATCGGTAGAGGCTGGACCAGATACCATTAAGCCGAACCAGGTAGAACTTGAAGAGTATTTTGGACTCCCAGAAGGTACTGACATCACAGAAATTATCAGAGCGGCAAAAAGCCTAGAAGAAAAAGGCGTAAAAAATATCGTAGTCTCTATGGGAAAAGACGGTGCATTATTCCTGATGGAAGATTATGAGGTAAGATGTCAAGGGCTGTCTGTAAAGGCACACTCAACAGTAGGAGCGGGGGATGCTATGGTAGCTGCGCTCGCATATGCATGGGACCACCAGCTTGGAAAAGAGGAAACGGTGAAACTTTGTATGGCAACTTCAGCAGGTGCAGTTACTACAATTGGTACGAAGCCACCTTCTAGAGAGGTAGTAGATACTTTAATAAAACAAGTAACAGTAAAGAAGATTGGAGAGTAGAATATTATGAAAACAAAAGCAGTCAGAATGTATGGAGCAATGGATTTGCGATTAGAAGAGTTTGAATTGCCTGAGATCAAAGATGACGAGATCTTAGTAAAGGTTATGAGCGACAGTATCTGTATGTCTACTTATAAACTGGCAGCACAAGGGAAAAAGCACAAAAGAGCACCACAAAATATTGATACTAATCCAGTTATCATAGGACATGAATTTGCAGGTGTGATTGTTAAAGTGGGAGAGAAATGGAAAGACCAGTTCAAACCAGGACAGAAATTTGCACAACAGCCTGCATTAAACTACAAAGGAAGTCTGGCATCCCCAGGTTATTCTTATGAGTATTTCGGAGGCGCATGTACATATTGTATCATTCCACATGAAGTAATGGAACTTGGCTGTCTCATGCCTTATGAAGGTGAAAGCTTCTTTGAAGCTTCTTTAGGCGAACCGATGAGCTGTATCATCGGCGGTTATCATGGCAACTATCATACAAATAAGGTGAACCACGACTTGTCGTCAGGAACCAAAGAAGACGGCAATATTCTGATTCTTGGCGGTTGCGGTCCTATGGGACTTGGCGCTGTCAGCTACGGTATACAGTTTGAAAACAAACCAAAACGTGTTGTAGTAACAGATATTAGTGATGAAAAGATTGCTCGTGCCAGAGAAGTGATTCCAGAAGCAAAGGCTGCTGAAAATGGAGTAGAACTTCGTTATGTTAATACAGCTGCTATGGATGATCCTGTGAAAGGCCTTATGGACATCACAGAAGGACATGGTTTTGATGACATATTTGTTATGCTGCCAAATAAACAGGTCGTAGAAATGGCAGACCGTTTGCTGGCATTTGATGGCTGTATGAATTTCTTCGCAGGACCTACAGATAATCAGTTTAAGGCTGAAATCAATATGTACAATGTACATTATACAAGCTCACATATCTTAGGTACCACTGGTGGAAACAACGATGACTTAATTGAAGCAAATGAATTAGCAGCCGCTGGAAAGATTGAACCGGCAGTTATGGTTACACATATAGGTGGAATTGACAGTATTGCAGAAGCAACAAAGAACTTACCAAAGATTCCTGGTGGAAAGAAACTTACCTATACACAATTTGATATGCCGCTTACAGCAATCGAAGATTTTGAAAAATTAGGAGAAACAGATCCATTATTCAAAAAACTTGATGAAGCATGTAAGAGAAACAGAGGATTGTGGAATGCGGAAGCAGAAAACATTTTGTTTGAACATTTTGGAGTAAATATATCAGAATAAAACAATAAATGCGGCAGGCAGAAATCTTATATTTCTGCCTGCCGCATATCTGTTATAATCCCATCAATTTCGTCCTTGTGGCATAAGTTGTGAAAATATTGTTTGCCAAATTTATCACTGGTACAAAGCAAATAGGAGTGTTTCGAATTTGCAATCATTCGTTTTCTAATGTGATTTTCCGCAGGGGCAATATCTGTTAAAAAACCATCATCAGATAATCCACGGCAGGAAAAGAAAGCAATGTTAGCATTGATAGATTCTATTGTTCTATATGCGTCATCCCCTACGAGAGCCTTACAGCTTGCAATCAAATTACCCCCGGTAGAAATCGTATTAATATCATATTCAGCGAGTTTTTCAAGAGCCCTAACGCCGTTTGTTACAACCGTAATATTTTTTTTGGATGGTAAAAACTGTATTATATTGTAAGCGCTGGTTGAAGCGTCTAAAAAGATTACATCATTGTCATGTATGAGTTCAATCGCTTTCGTTGCAATCACTATTTTTGCATCGCTTTGCTCTAATTCTCTGATTGTAAAGGGAATTTTGCTTTTTGAAAGAGCATCTTTTTCGATCATTGCACCACCGTGAATCCGTTTTATAAGGTGCTGCCTTTCCAGCCTTGCGAGATCGCGTCTTACAGAAGGTTCGCTGATATATAGATGGGATGCTAATTGTTTGACGGTAACTTCTTTTTCTTTTAATAGCAATTCTAATATTGCCTTATCTCTTTCGTTGCTCATTTGCTCAGAAAACTCCTTTCGAAATGCTCAAAATCGTGATTAAGTTATAAAAAATTGTGACAAAAATTGACGATATGATTATTTTTGAGTTCATTTTAGTATATGAGATGGAAGTTGTCAAGTTATATTTAGGTAAAGTAAGTTAATATGGAAGTAAAAATGAAAGCAACCTCTTTTTTGGGAAATTTATACAATTTAATTCATAAAATAATCAATCTTTTGAACATTTTATCATTAAATGTGGCGGTGGTTGTTTGTTCATTTCTTATGATTTATACTGCAAATAAATACTAAAGAGATTAGGAGGTAGAATATGGTAATACTTGAAGCGCACATGGGTGTGGCTACGGAATGTCCTGGCAATACATATGCAGCATTTGAGCGGGCGGCAGAACAGGGATATCCGATGATTGAGCTGGATCCCAACTACACGAAGGATGGCAAGCTGGTTGTCCTGCACGATAATACGATAAACCGCACTGCGAGGGACGAATTTGGCGGTGAACTTGCGGAACCTGTCAACATTCATGAGATTACTTATGAGGAAGCGTGCCGATATGATTATGGCATACGTTTCTCCCCTCAATATAAGGGTGAGACCTTGCCATTACTTCAGAAAGTCTTTGATTTTGCAGAAGAGAAGGGAATCGAACTTAAAATTGATAATAAGTTTGAACAGTTTCCGGATGAAATAAAAGACAAACTTTTTGAGATGATACAGGAATCAAAGGCGCAGATTGGACTCACCTGCGGCAAGATGGAATCCATTCGCAAAGTGATGGAGAAAAATCCTGATATCCCGATTCATTACGATGGACCTGTAGAGGAGGACATTTTAAAAGAACTTGCCTCTATCACGAAAAAGCTTACGGTCTGGATTCCATTTCAATGTAAGCGTACTTCGTGGGTTACGGTTCCTTTTGCATCAAAGGAGCTGTGTGAATTGATAAAGAAATATGCTGCTTTGGGTGTATGGATTATCACCAATGAAGAGGATTACATCGCAGTCTGTCAAGAGTTTTCACCAGATTATGTGGAGACGGACGGTGCGATTAAGCCATAGGAAAAGAGGGTTTTGATTGCAGTTCTAAGTAGTCAAAAAGTAGTTAGGAGGACTATGGAATGCAGAAGCAGAAAAGATTCTCTTTGAGCATTTTGGAGTAAATGTATTTAAATAAAGTTTTCAAAAGTCAAACTTCCAGCGAAAATGTTGGTGAAATAGTGTGAAAAGAGTGAGGGTTCTCAGCAATTGAGGCCCTTTAATAATGAGCCCTTTAATAAAATATTTGAATAATATCAGAAATGCAAGGTATGGTTGTTGAGACTATGACCTTGCATTTTTTGGACTTTAGGGGGTAATCGACCTTTTTGGTTATCCACACTATCAACAAATTTTCTGAGTTATCCACAAAATAAAACTTTTGTTTTGAATCTAACCTTGCTAGTATAGAGATACATCAATTCACATTGAAACGTTATCCGTTTGTGTCTAACCCGTAAGACACATCTGATTTCAAGACATTTCTGTCAATGAATTTCAATTTGATGAACAA
>JAFUOS010000028.1 GCA_017472665.1 Tyzzerella sp.
GAATGGGGCGAAAAACTAGTGGACCGCCTCCGCGGAATGTATGCATTTGTAATTTGGGACAGACAAAAGAAAAAATTATTTGGCGCCAGAGATATCTTTGGAATCAAGCCATTTTACTATGCACAGATGAATGGCTGCCTTATATTTGGCTCCGAGATTAAATCCTTTGTGGAACATCCAAAGTTTGATAAAGTATTCAATGAAGAAGCATTAGGAAACTATTTATCATTCCAGTTTGTTCCAACGAATGAAACATTTTTCAAAGGCGTATATTGCCTCCAACCGGGACATTATTTCACCTATGAAAATGGGGAGATGGAGATTACAAGATATTTTGAGCCAAATTTTACAGGTGATACAGACAAAACTTTCGACGAAATCGTAGATGAAGTGGAAAAGACCATGATTGAGTCTGTTGCAGCTCATAAAATCAGTGACGTAGAAGTAGGGTCTTACCTCTCAAGTGGTGTTGATTCCAGCTACATGGCATATTTGGGACAAGTCGATCGTACATTTACTGTTGGATTTGGTGAAGAAAAATATAGCGAGATACATGATGCGAAGGAATTTGCAAAAAGCATCAACATGCAGAATGACAGCAAGATTATTGAGCCGGAAGAATATTGGGATTGCCTTTCTGATGCCATGTATTACATGGATGAGCCGGTGGCAGACCCGGCAGCGATTGCACTTTATTTCTTAAGTAAGGAAGCAGCAAAGAAAGTCAAAGTAGTATTGTCAGGAGAGGGTTCCGATGAACTCTTTGGCGGTTACAATATTTATTGTGAGCCATTGCAATACACCGGGTTCAATAAGATTCCGATGTGCATCCGAAGAGTCCTTGGCAAATTTGCAGAAACTTGCCTGCCTCGTTCAATGAAAGGCCGCGGATTCTTAATCCGCCATGGAAAGACCTTGGAAGAACGCTACATTGGAAATGCAAATATTTTCTCAGAAAAAGAAGCAAATAAATTATTGAAAAAAGGCTGTAAGCCAGGCTGTATGAAGGTAACGGCACCATTGTATAAAAGAGTGAAGGACAAAGACCCAGTTACAAAAATGCAATATCTGGACATGCATCTTTGGCTAGTACATGACATCTTGATGAAGGGAGACAAGATGGGCATGGCAAATTCTTTGGAAGTACGTGTGCCATTCCTTGACAAAAAAGTAATGGAACTTGCACAGACGCTTCCACTGGAATACAGAGTAGATGCACCAAAGACAAAGATTGCACTTCGTGCTGCAGCGGACAGAGTGATTCGCAAAAAGACAGCGGAGAAGAAGAAACTTGGTTTTCCGATTCCGATCCGCGTCTGGCTGCGTGAAGAGCAGTATTATAACCGCGTAAAAGCGATGTTCAATTCAAAAGAGGCAGAGCAGTTCTTCAACCTTGATTATCTGAACCGATTACTGGAAGAACACAAGGCTGAAAAGCATGACAACAGCCGTAAGATTTGGACCGTATATATTTTCTTGATCTGGTATGACCGATTCTTTGCAAATGGCAAACCGATGCATCCATCGCTTTGCAAATAAAGTGATGGTATGATGGGAGTGAAATAGTGGAAAAACAAATTTTGGACAAACAAATAAAACCAAAAAAACAAGGGGAAAAGAAAATTCAATATTTTGATTATAGCTTGCTGGCAATTGTGGTTTTTCTTGTGTGTTTTGGACTGGTGATGTTATATAGTACAAGCTCTTATAGCGCACAGGTGAAATTCGGCAACAGTATGTACTTTTTTAGCAAGCAAGCGTTTATCAGTGCAGCAAGTCTGGTAGGGATGCTGGTTGTATCAAAGATTGATTATCATTGGTATGCAAAAATTGCTAAAATGGCATATTGGGTAGCATTTATTTTAATGGCTTTGGTATTAACTCCACTGGGGGTGGAAGCATACGGGGCCAGAAGATGGATTCAACTGCCATTTAACCAAACACTGCAGCCTTCCGAAGTAACCAAACTTGCCATTGTTATCTTTATTCCGCTTTTAATATGTAAAGTGGGAAAACGGATTAAAGATTGGAAAGTGTTTGGAGTCATCTTCGTTTGGGGCGCAATAGCTGCAGCTGGAGTATTATTTTTGACAGATAACTTGAGTACTGCGGTGATTGTTATGGGTATGGTTTGTATTATGTTGTTCGTGGCCCATCCAAAGACAGCGCCGTTTATCGGAGTGGCAGCAGGAGGTGTGGCGCTGATTGCTGTGGTAGTGAAGGCACTTGATTCAATTATGGATACCAGCAGTAATTTCCGCCTTCGCCGAATTTTGGTCTGGCTTCATCCGGAAGAATATGCGTCTGACGGCGGCTATCAGGTTATGCAAGGTCTGTATGCCATCGGTTCTGGCGGCTTTTGGGGGAAAGGTCTTGGCAACAGTGCACAGAAGATGATTATCCCAGAGGCGCAGAACGATATGATTTTATCGATTATCTGTGAAGAACTGGGTGTGTTTGGCGTTATTGTTATGCTGACGCTCTTTGGTATGCTTTTATATCGTCTGATGTTTATTGCGCAGAATGCGCCGGATTTATACGGTTCCCTGATTGTAACCGGAATTTTTGCCCATATTGCAATTCAGGTTATTCTTAACGTTGCCGTTGTATTGAATCTGATTCCAACGACCGGAATTACGCTGCCGTTTATCAGTTACGGTGGTACTTCGATTATTTTCTTGATGGTGGAAATGGGATTGGCCCTGGGCGTATCCAGAAAAATTCAATTTGACGAGTGATTGTACATATAAAGTGATATATGAGAGTCATTAAGAAAAAACGAAATTTGCTCGACATATTCCAACGATGGTGGTATTATCTTAGTAGGATAAATTTTGGAGGACAGAAAAATGAGTCAGGAAAAAGTAACAAAATATAAAGAAGAAAAAGCCAATCGCAAAAAGATTATGAAAAAAGAAAAAAGAATGAAATTCATCCGCAACAGTGTTGCAGGGTTGATTTGCGTGGCGGCTGTAGGCTGGGTTGCTTATTCGGGAGTGATTACATATATCGAAAGCAGACCACGTGAATCTGTGGAAGTAGATTATACAGCAGTGACAGATTATTTGAATAATTTAAGCGTAGAAGCAGAATAAGAAGCGGAAAAAATAAGAATACTAAGGCTGTACTTTGAGAAATCAAAAAATCTCAAGGTACAGCCTTTCTTTTTTTGCCATGTTGCGTCTTGACAATTCTACAGAGTGAAAAAAATCTTCTAAGAATTTGAAAAAAGTTCTTGAAATACCCATAAAAGTGTTTTACAATGGTTTCAAGTGGTAGAAAGTGGCGAATAGTGGTAGAAAATGGGGCGAAAGTGGCAGACCCATTTGAGAGAAGGTGAGTTCATTGTTAACGGGGGAATTTAATCATAGCATCGATACGAAAGGGAGACTAATCATCCCTTCTAAATTTCGTGAAATCCTTGGCGAAGATTTCGTCATCACCAAAGGATTAGATGGTTGCTTATTCCTGTACCCAAACAATGAATGGAAAATCTTCGAAGAAAAGCTAAGAACCTTACCACTCACTAACAAAAGCGCCAGAACATTTACACGTTTCTTCTTAGGAAGCGCAGTGGATGGCGGCCTTGACAAACAAGGCAGAGTTTTAATCTCTTCAGCCCTTAGAGAGTTTGCAGGACTGGAAAAAGACGTGGTTCTAGTAGGGGTACTGGACCGGGTTGAAATCTGGGATAAAGCAAAATGGGATGAAAATAATGCTGTGGTAGAAGCCGACATGGATGAAATTGCCAGTCAGATGGAAGACCTTGGACTTCGTATTTAATTCTTTGGCTACATTTGGAGGGAAATAATGGTATTTAAGCACAAGTCAGTATTATTAGAAGAGACAATTGATGGCCTTAACATCAAGCCGGACGGAATTTATGTGGACGGAACGCTTGGTGGAGGCGGACATGCTTACGAAGTGTGTAAGCGTTTAAGTAACAAGGGGAGATTTATAGGTATAGATCAGGACGAGGCGGCAATCGAGGCTGCCAGCGCCCGCCTAAGCGACTTCGGGGAGAGAGTCACAATAGTCCGAAGCAACTACTGTGATATGAAGTTGCAGCTTCAAAAACTTGGCATTGACAAGGTGGATGGGATCGTGCTCGATCTGGGCGTATCATCTTATCAGTTAGATACGGCAGAGCGGGGATTCTCCTATCGGGTAGATGCTCCTTTGGATATGAGGATGGATAGACGTCAGAAGATGACAGCAAAGGACATCGTCAATGACTATAGTGAGATGGATCTTTTTCGCATCATTCGCGATTATGGGGAAGATAAATTCGCGAAGAATATTGCAAAGCACATTGTAATGGAGCGCGAAAAAGGTCCTATCGAAACTACAGGTCAATTGATTGAAATCATCAAACGGGCAATACCGATGAAATTTCAAAAGACAGCAGGTCATCCTGCTAAAAGAACCTTTCAGGCAATTCGCATCGAATTGAATAGGGAGCTGGAAGTTCTTAGAGATAGTCTGGATGACATGATTGAGATATTAAATAAAGATGGAAGGATTTGTATTATTACATTCCATTCTTTAGAAGATAGAATTGTGAAGGGCATTTTCAAGAAGAACGAGAATCCTTGTACATGCCCTAGTCATTTCCCAGTCTGTGTCTGCGGAAATGTTTCAAAGGGAAGAGTAATTACGAGAAAGCCGATTCTTCCTGGGGAAGAAGAGTTGGAAGAAAATAGCCGTTCAAAGAGTGCGAAGCTTCGCATTTTTGAAAGGAGTTAAAGATTCAGTTAGGGGAGTGTAAATAATGGCATCATATGTTTATGGGAACACGGTGCGGAAAGAACTGCAGCCTGTAGTTCAAAGACCGGCGAAAAAACCAAAAAAAGTAAGTCAGCGCGTGCAGAAGAATAGAAGCAAAGCGCTACATATGAGTAAGGGATATGTTTTATTCCTTGCAGTTGCTGCGGTTGTGGCATTATTTGTGTGTGTACAATACTTGCAATTACAGTCAGAAATTACAAATCGCTCAAAAAATATCACTTCGTTACAACAAGAACTTTCAGATGCAAAAGAAGAAAATACGACAAGATACAATTCCATTGTGAACTCCATGAATTTAGAAGAAATTCGTGACAAAGCAATGAATGAACTTGGGATGGTTTATGCAACAACAGAACAAGTAATTGAGTATCAAAGCCCTACGAGCAATCTGGTAACGCAATATGAAAGCATTCCAGAAAGCGGAATCGTGGCAAGTTCAGATAAAGTAAAATAAAAATAGGTGGAAATATGTCAAGAAGAAAGCGCAGAAGATTTCAATATATTAGACAAAAATTTCCCAAAAGGATGCAAAAAAAGCTAGTAATGTTGTTTGTGGCAATCGTACTAGCTTTTGTTGGCTTAATTGGGAAAGTGACGCATATCAATGCGACAAATGGAGAAAAATATACAAAGATTGTATTAGACCAACAGCAGTACAACAGCCGTACGATTCCGTTCAAGCGCGGAGATATTGTCGACCGGAACGGCACGACGATTGCAACCAGCGAACGTGTTTACAATGTAATTCTGGATGCAAAAGTGATGCTTTCAAGCGATAAAGAGGAGACGAAAACAACTACCATTTCGCAGGTAAAAGAAGTACTTGAGATTGCATTTGAAATCGAAAGTTCAGTAGTAGATGAGATTATCGAGGATAATCCGGAGGGCCGTTATAACATTTTGAAAAAGAAAGTTTCTTATGCAAATGCGCGGGAGTTTGAAGCATTGATAAAGGAAACATATGTGGATGAAGATGGAAAGGAACATAAAAAATATCCATATGTTTCTAGTATCTGGCTGGAAGAAGATTATATTCGAAGCTATCCATACAGTACACTGGCATCGGATGTGATTGGATTTACCGTTGCCGGAAATGTAGGAAATGCGGGGATTGAAGCTTCTTACAATGATATTTTAAATGGCACAGACGGAAGAGAATACGGATATTTGGATACGGACTCTTCTTTGGAAAGAACCGTGAAAGAAGCGATTAACGGAAAGACCGTGATGTCGACGATTGATATTTCGCTGCAGAGTATTGTGGAAAAGCATATTCTGGCGTTCAACGAAGCGCACAAGAATGAAGCGAGAGATGGCGAAGGAAGTACGAACACAGCCGTCATCATCATGAATCCGAATACAGGGGAGATTCTGGCGGAGGCTTCTTATCCGAATTATGATTTGAATAATCCAAGGGATTTGTCTGCATACTATTCAGAAGAAGCAATTGAAGCAATGTCGAGCGAAGAAAAATTGAATGCATTGAATCAGTTGTGGCGTAATTTTTGTGTGAGTGATATTTTTGAGCCAGGTTCTACCGTAAAACCGTTTACGATTGCGACAGGGCTTGAAAATGGTACGCTGGCTGGTGGGGAAACTTATAATTGTACAGGCTCTGTGGAAGTAGGGGGATGGACGATTGACTGTCACAAGAGAGAAGGGCATGGCATCCAGACATTAAGTGATGGGATTGCAAATTCATGTAACGTTGTTATGATGAAAGTTGTTTCGGCAATCGGTGTGGAAGAGTTCTGTAAGTATCAGAGTATTTTCGGATTCGGACAGGAAACGGGAATCGATTTGCCAGGTGAGGCGATTGGATTGCTTTATGACATCGAGTCCATGGATGCTTCTTCGCTTGCGACCAACTCGTTTGGACAGAACTTTAACGTAACAATGACGCAGATGGTTGCGGCATTTTCTTCCCTTATCAATGGAGGAAATTATTATCAGCCTCGTGTGGTAAAGCAGATTTTAGATGAGAATGGAAATGTCATTGAAAATAAAGATCCGATGCTTCTGAAAAAAACGGTTTCTGAGGAAAGCAGTAAAATGCTTCGTAGTTATATGAAGCAGACCATGACAGAAGGAACTGGAAAAAATGCGCAGGTTCCGGGATATTCGATTGGTGCGAAGAC
>JAFUOS010000023.1 GCA_017472665.1 Tyzzerella sp.
CCGGCTCTGCCTCAACTTCTGGCTTCGCCTCAACTTCTGGCCCCGCCTCAACTTCTGGCTCTGCCTCAACTTCTGGCTCCGCCTCAACTTCCGGCTCTGCCTCAACTTCCGGCTCTGCCTCAACTTCTGGCTTCGCCTCAACTTCTGGCCCCGCCTCAACTTCTGGCTCTGCCTCAACTTCTGGCTCCGCCTCAACTTCCGGCTCTGCCTCAACTTCCGGCTCTGCCTCAACTTCCGGCTCCGCCTCAACTTCCACCTTAGCCTCTGGTTGCGGAATTACTTCCGCCTGAAACTCTTCTGCAGGCTGTTCATCCGTAGTCGGTGTCACGTACAATTCTCTAAAGTAGACTTTATGTTTCTTTTCATCTAACGGCTTCACCTCTTGCTCCATAATTTTCTTTTGAATATCATCTACAGAAACAAGGAATGGATTAACCAATTTTTCTTTATTCTGAGATAGAACAAGCCCTTTTTCTTCTTTTGCACCACATCGTAATTCGTTTCTTGTAAGAGTGTAATCAATTCTCGAACCACATTCGACACAAAACGTTGCATTTCCTACTAATTCTGCTCTGCAATTTGGACAAAATTTATCTTTTTCGTCCATTCATTACACCTCCCATTTGTAAACTCATAAATAATAAATTTAAAAATAAAATTTCTGTAAATTTCGACAATATTTGATTAAATTTTACAAAATATAGCTATTTTTGTCAACGTAATCGTCCGATTATTACGCATGAAAATCAGTTTTTTACGCAAAAAAAAAGAGACTTCGTAAATAAAAATTTTACAAAGTCTCCAAATGGTTCTTACTATATTCCTATTTCTTTACTGTATTTTCTTTCAATACAACGTCGTGAGCGCCGCCTTCCACAATACTTACAGAAGAAACCAAAGTAATCTTCGCCTTTTCCTGTAATTCTGGAATAGAAAGTGCTCCGCAGTTACACATGGTAGATTTTACTTTCATCAAACTAAGTGCCACTCCATCCTTCAAGTTTCCTGCGTATGGAACGTATGAGTCTACACCTTCCTCAAATTTGAGTTTTGCATCTCCGCCAAGGTCATAACGCTGCCAGTTTCTAGCACGTGCACTTCCTTCGCCCCAGTATTCTTTCATGTATTGACCATTGATAGATACCTTATTTGTTGGAGATTCTTCAAAACGTGAGAAGTATCTTCCTAACATGATGAAATCGCTGCCCATTGCCAATGCAAGTGTCATATGGTAATCGTGTACAATACCACCGTCAGAACAGATTGGTACATAGATGCCTGTTTCTTTATAGTATTCGTCTCTTGCTTTTGCAACTTCAATCGTAGCTGTAGCTTGTCCACGTCCGATACCCTTTGTTTCACGAGTGATACAGATAGAACCACCGCCGATACCTACTTTGATAAAGTCGGCACCACATTCTGCAAGAAAACGGAAACCTTCTGCATCTACTACGTTGCCGGCACCTACTTTTACTGTATCGCCGTAGTTTTCACGAATCCATTCGATTGTGAGTTTTTGCCATTCACTAAAACCTTCACTGGAATCGATGCATAATACGTCAGCACCTGCTTCAATCAAGGCTGGAACACGCTCTGCATAGTCTCTTGTATTGATACCTGCACCTACTACATATCTCTTTTCAGAGTCTAACAATTCATTTACGTTTGTTTTCTTTGATTCGTAGTCTTTTCTGAATACGAAAGAATCCAAATTGCCTTCTGCATCTACGATAGGAAGTGAATTTAATTTATTTTCCCAAATCACATCATTTGCTTCTTTTAATGATGTACCAGCTGGAGCTGTCACTAATTTTTCAAGTGGTGTCATGAATGTTTCCACTTTTGTGTCCAGAGACATACGTGATACACGATAATCTCTTTCTGTAACTACACCAAGTAATTTACCATGTGGTGTTCCGTCAGCGGTAACAGCCATGGTAGAATGACCTGTCTTTTCTTTTAAATCTAACACATCCTGCAGCGTATTGTCTGGAATCAGGTTGGAATCGCTGGTTACAAACCCTGCTTTGTATGCTTTTACCTTACGAACCATCTCAGCCTGTGATTCGATTGACTGAGAACCGTAAATGAAGGAAATGCCGCCTTCTTTTGCCAATGCAATCGCCATTGTATCATTGGATACGGATTGCATGATAGCTGAGACCATAGGAATGTTTAATGTAATCGCTGGTTCTTCCCCTTTTTTAAACTTTACTAATGGTGTCTTTAAGCTAACATTTTGTGGTTGATGCTCTGCGCTAGAATATCCTGGTACTAATAAATATTCGCTAAATGTGTGTGATGGTTCACTGTAATAATATGCCATGTTTTTATCTCCCTTATTGTATTATTGATATTTTTGAATGACTTCGTCATTTGTTTTCATTGCTGCTTCTTCCATTTCGGCTCTGTGTTTTAATAAGCCTTCTTTGATTTCATCATGTTTCACTGCCATGATTTGCAATGCAAGATATGCCGCATTTTTTCCACCGTTGATTGCAACAGTTGCCACTGGAATTCCAGGCGGCATCTGTACGATAGATAATAATGCGTCCATTCCGTCTAATGTTGAGCCAGAAATCGGAACGCCAATAACAGGTAATACGGTCTGAGAAGCAACTACTCCCGGAAGTGCTGCTGCCATACCTGCTGCTGCGATAATTACTTCTGTGCCATTTGTTTTTGTTTCTTCAATAAATGATGAAAGTCCTGCGTGTGCGCGATGTGCGGATAAGCATCTTACATCGACTGCAACACCGTAACTTTTTAAGATGTCAATTGCTGGTTCTAGTTTTGGCAAATCGCTGGTAGAACCCATAATAATTGCTACTCTCATTTTACACCTCTTTTTTCATTTAGTCACTTTTTATTTCTGCATACATTTAGCGATGTCTTAAAATACACCTTAGAACAGCCCTACAATGGTGCCATCTTCGTCAATATCCATGTTGACTGCCGCTGGAACCTTTGGAAGTCCCGGCATTCTCATGATATCACCACTGATAGCCACAAGGAAGCCTGCACCTGTATTAGGAATCAAATCGTTGATCGCAACGGTAAATCCTTCTGGTCTTCCAAGCAAAGATGGATCGTCAGACAATGAATATTGTGTTTTTGCCACACAGATTGGAAGATTTGCCAATCCTTGTTCTGTGTATTTCTTTATCTTATTTACAACTTTCTTTGTAAATACAACATCATCTGCACCGTAGATTTCTTTTGCGATTGTCTTAATCTTGTCTGCAATTGGAAGTTCCACATCATATAATGGTTTGAAATCAGCTTCTTTTGTTTCTAAGATTTCCAAAAGTTTTTCGGCTAATTCGATACCGCCGTCTGCGCCTTGTGCCCAAACTTTGCTGATTGCAACGTCTACACCTTTGCTCTGGCAGATTTCATTCAACAACTCCAGTTCTGCTTCTGTATCCGTTGGGAATGCATTGATTGCAACCACGCTAGGAAGTCCATATTTTGCAATATTTTCAATGTGTTTTTCTAAGTTCTCGATACCTTTCCTAAGAGCTTCTAAATTTTCTTCTCCAAGGTCTTTCTTTGCAACGCCTCCGTGCATCTTAAGGGCACGAACTGTTGCTACGATTACAACTGCGTCTGGTTTTAAGCCAGCCTGACGACATTTGATGTCTAAGAATTTTTCTGCACCGAGGTCAGCGCCGAAACCTGCCTCTGTGATGGCATAATCGCCAAGTTTTAATGCAAGCTGCGTTGCCATAACTGAGTTACAGCCATGTGCGATATTGGCAAATGGACCGCCGTGTACAAATACTGGTGTGTGATCCAAAGTCTGTACAAGGTTTGGTTTGATTGCGTCTTTTAACAATAATGTAACTGCACCTGTTGCTTTGATATCATCAACTGTAACAGGTTCGCCTGCGTGATTGTAAGCGACAATCATGCGGCCCGCTCTTTGTTTTAAATCTTCTAAAGAAGTTGCAAGGCAAAGGATTGCCATAACTTCACTTGCAACGGAAATATCGAATCCGTCTTCCCTAGGTACGCCGTTTACTTTTCCACCGAGACCAACTACGATGTGCCTTAATGCTCTATCATTTAAGTCTACAACACGTTTCCAAACGATTTGTCTTGTGTCAATATCGAGTGGATTTCCTTGTTGAATAGAGTTGTCAAGCATTGCTGCGATTAAGTTGTTTGCTGTTGTGATCGCGTGGATATCACCTGTGAAATGAAGATTGATATCTTCCATTGGTACGACTTGCGCGTAACCACCGCCTGCTGCGCCGCCTTTAACACCAAAGCATGGTCCAAGGCTTGGTTCACGCATTGCTACAATTGATTTTTTACCGAGTTTGTTAAGTGCCTGAGACAATCCAATCATAGTGGTTGTCTTTCCTTCTCCTGCCGGAGTTGGATTGATTGCTGTTACTAATACTAATTTTCCATCTTTATTCTCTTTTACTTTTGAGATTGCTTCTAATGAAATCTTTGCTTTGTACTTTCCATAGAGTTCCAAGTCATCTTCGGCAAGACCTAACCCCGCTGCGATTTCTTTAATTGGTTTCATTTGTGCACTCTGTGCGATCTGTACATCTGTTAACATTGCGTTCATCCTTTCTTCTTTTGCAAAAATCTATTTGCATTTTCCATCCAGCACTTTTGCCCGTTAACGTATTAAAAAAAGAAGCCAAAATTGCCGGACCTTTTCAATAGCCCAGACGGTCGACTCCTGTTTCAACTATACTCCCTGTGGTCTATTCCACTTCCGTCAGTTGTATAATTTAGAATATCTTACCATTCTTGTGCCGAAAATTCAACCTAAAAAGCGAATTTTCTAAAATCAAATGAGGACGTATTACTACGTCCCCAGTCCTAAAGTTAACATTCATATCCAATTAACATGCCGCCCTGCTCTGCGTAAAAGCTGCAAAGTCCGCGTGTTTTATAACATTCGATTTCCGTATCTTGATACTCTGCTTCAATCAGTTCCTTTAATTTCAGAGCCGCTTCTTCATTGGAGCAATGCGCAATTCGAACCTTTCCGCCTTTGTAGCCATACTCTTTCATGTGACCAACAATTGCTGAAAGTGCACGCTTTTGGCCTCGGCATTTGTCCAACATTTCAAGGTCTCCTTTTGCACTCGCCTGTCCAACAACACGGATTCCGAGTAATCCCGCTGCTTTTGCCACAACTGGGCTCACACGTCCATTATTTGCAAGATTTGCCATAGATTCCAGCATAAATAAGAGTTTCGTTTTTTGCTGGTATTTAGTCGCTGCCTCACAAATTTCCTCGAATGATTTTCCTTCTTTTATACACTCTGCAATTTTTTCTACAATTAACTTGATTTCCGGACCAGCAGACAACGTGTCAATTACGAATACTTTTCTTTCTGGATGAGCTTCTTCATAATCGCGTTTTGCAAGGCGAGCCGCATTGTAGCTGCCAGAAAGTGTGCCTGTAATCGTCAATGCAATTACAAACTCTGCATCGTCAAAGGCCGTGAGCCAGTCTCCCACACCTGGACACGCTGTTGAAGAGCGCCCTTTGTAGTTTTTCAGTTCTTCTGCCATCTCTTCTACATCAAGATCCGCGTCATCCAGATACTGTTTTGCATCTGTGATAATCGTTAATGGTGCCGATGCAAATGCAACACCTTCCAATGCCAATAGATCTGCTCCTGAATCTGTAACAATCTTGATACTCATATGTTTCTTCTCCTTTATTATTAAAGCTCCCAGATACTTTCGTTCTGAAAATAATTTTGCCGTGGGAATACCCTCATTTTAAGATATGTTTGTTTTTAATACTTTATCATCGGTTTTTCAAAAACCTCTGTTTTCTACACTTTATCAATTTTTCAGAAACCTGTCAAGTAGTTTCACGTATCCTCTTATTTATTATTGGGTATTTTTGCTGCCGTGTTGACGTTTTTAAAAATGAGTTGTAAAATAAGCGCATGAGAGAAATTATTAGAAAAGAAATGGTAGACTCCATTCGCGATTTTCGATTGCCGCGATATAATGAGCTGCCTGACGTTGGATTATATTTAGAACAGACCGTGAAATACATTAACCAGTGCATTGCGCCGCTTGGCTGTGCTCCAATCACCAATTCCATGGTAAGTAACTATGTGAAAAAGAATGTGATTCCCGGTCCGGTCAAAAAACAGTATTATGCTGAACAGCTGGCTCACCTGATGGTGATTGCAATTGTGAAAAGCGTACTTTCCTTGGAGAATATTTGCAAACTATTTCATATGCAGAAGGAGGTCTATACAAATCAAACCGCATATGATTATTTTTGCTCCGAGTTGGAAAATATGCTGCTTTACAGTTTTGGTTTGCGCGAAGAAGTTGAGCACGTGGGGGTAACTGTTTCGGATTTGAAGAGGATGCTGCGCGGGGTGATTATTGCTGTGTCGCATATGATTCATTTGAATTGTTGTTTTAATGCAATTGAGGCGGAAAATGAGGAGAAGGCAAAAAAATAGGCTGTCGTTGGACACAGTCTATTTTTCTATTCCTAGGGGTAGTGTAACTTAATTTGTGTTTTTGGTAAAATTTTACTCCTTTTTGGTAAGAATTAAGATATGACAATTCTTATCAAGAAGGAGTATTTTTATGGCAGTAGCAAAAGACCAAATACGACAGATAATCGCACAGAACGA
>JAFUOS010000024.1 GCA_017472665.1 Tyzzerella sp.
CAAAGAAATCTCGGAGTTTTAACTCCTATGGAAAAACACGAAATTTATTTGGAAGCCGCATAAAAACTGCCAGCAGATAATCTCTACTGGCAGGAAAATTTTATATTTTTTCAATTGTCTACTTGACGGGGTGCAGTTCAATCTACTTTTCGCAATAGCTCTCATTTTTATACAAAATTATTCAATCTCCCAGTCTATCGGCGTTGCCCCATGCTTCACCAAAAACTCATTCGTCTGACTAAACGGCTTACTTCCAAAGAATCCCCGATACGCCGACAGCGGACTCGGATGCGGCGCCTCCAAAATCAAATGCTTCGGATTCGTAAGCATCGACTTCTTCATCTGCGCCGGTCTTCCCCACAAAATAAACACAATCGGTCTATCCTGTTCATTGAGCACACGAATCGCTGCATCTGTGAACTCTTCCCAGCCAATTCCGCGATGGGAATTTGCCTGATGTGCCCGCACCGTCAGCACCGTATTGAGCATGAGCACTCCCTGCTTCGCCCATTTTGTAAGATACCCATGATTCGGAATCTTGCATCCCAAATCATCATGCAATTCTTGATAAATATTCACCAACGACGGCGGAATATCCACGCCCGGTTTCACAGAAAAACATAGCCCATGCGCCTGATTCTCCCCATGGTATGGATCCTGTCCTAAAATGACAACCTTTACTTCATTTAAAGGCGCATAATGAAACGCATTAAAAATATCATTTGCAGGTGGAAAAATTGTATTCGTCTTATATTCTTCACTCACCTTCGCAAATAAATTCTTATAATACTCCTTCTTAAATTCCCCTTGCAGGGCATTTAACCATTCGCCGCAAATCGCCGCCATCTTTCGTCCTCCTTACAATCTGACAGACACACCTTTGTCTCTCAAATATTGTTTTACTTCTTTGATTTCCAGTTCTTTAAAATGGAATAACGACGCCGCCAAAGCCGCATCCGCTTTTCCTTCTGTCAATGCTTCATAAAAATGTTCTAATGTTCCTGCACCGCCAGATGCAATCACCGGAATGGAAACTGCTTCCGAAATCGCTCTCGTCAGCTCCAAATCATAACCTGCCTTAGTGCCATCTCCATCCATGCTGGTAAGAAGAATTTCGCCCGCACCGAGAGATTCCACTTTCTTTGCCCATTCTACTGCATCAATTCCAACATCAATACGTCCGCCATTTTTATAAATGTTCCAGCCAGTACCATCTTCACGCCTCTTTGCATCAATCGCAACAACTACGCACTGACTGCCAAATTTGTCCGCTGCTTCGCGAATCAATTCTGGACGATTAATTGCAGACGAGTTAATGGAAATCTTGTCTGCTCCTTCTCTCAATAACGCTTTGAAATCATCTACCGTACGGATTCCTCCGCCTACCGTAAATGGGATAAATACATTTGCCGCCACCTTGCGGACCATGTCTACCACAGTTTCTCTCGCATCCGAAGATGCTGTAATATCCAAAAATACAACCTCATCTGCCCCCGCTTCATCATAGGCTTTCGCAATCGCAACTGGGTCTCCTGCATCTACTAAATCCACAAAATTGACACCCTTTACCACGCGTCCATTATGTACATCCAAACAAGGGATAATTCTTTTCGTAAACATCCTGTCTCCTCCTCAGGTCTCAAACATTCAATCTTTTAAAATTATCATTCTGCAAAATCATTCTTCTGCGAAATTGCAGTCTCACAATCTTACAGTTCCACAAAATTTTTCAAAATCTGCAATCCCACATCACTACTCTTTTCCGGATGGAACTGGCACGCAAATACATTGCCCTTCTCCACCGAAGCATGAATATGAGTGCTATACCCTGTGGTCGCCTTTACAATCTCTTCGTCTTTCGCTTTCAAATAATAAGAATGTACAAAATAAACATACGCATTTTCTTCTATATTATGGAACAATCTTCCTCCATTCTGCAAATGCAGCGAATTCCATCCCATATGTGGAATCTTAAGGCCCTCGTGATCTGGAATCTTGCAAATCTCACCTTCCAAAATTCCAAGTCCTGCTACGCCCTTCGACTCATCACTCTTTTCAAATAATAACTGCAGGCCAAGGCAAATCCCTAAAAATGGGATATTTCTCTCCACCACCTGATAAATCACCTGGTCTAAGCCATATTTTTTCAAATTTGCCATCGCATCTCCAAAAGCTCCAACTCCCGGGAGAATCACCTTGTCTGCCTGTAAGATTGTTTCTGCATCTCGGGTAATCACAACTTCCTGTCCCAACTTTTGTAATGCCTTTTCTACACTTTTGATATTCCCCGCATCATAATCTATGATTGCTATCATATGCATCTTCCTCACTTTACCTGACGTCGAGTTCAAACCAGAATTCCACGCCATTATTATAATTTTTCACGCCGTACTCTTTCTGGAAGGAATCCATAATCGCTTTCACAATCGAAAGGCCAATGCCATTTCCTCCATACTCTCTTGTACGTGCCTTATCTACTTTATAAAACTTATTCCAGATTTGGTCAATATCTTCTTGCGGAATTTGTTTTCCAGTATTGAATACTGAAATACGTGCCGTGCCTTTTTCCTCGTTCACAACCACGCGGATATCGATCACATTTTCCCCTTCCAAATGATTGAGCGCATTGCTGAAATAGTTGCGGAACACCTGCTCCACCTTCCATTCGTCTGCCCATACATAAACGGATTGGCTGGTATCCATTCTGACATCCGCTTCTTTCTGCTGGATTAAAATATCGCAGCTCTGGACAATCCCCTGTATCAGCTGCATCACATCAAACCGCTCGAACGACACTTCTTCCTGTCCAAGTTCCAGTTGATTCAAGGTGAGAAGATTCCTCACCATTTTATTCATCTTGGCTGCTTCGTCCATAATGACATCACAGTAAAATGCCCTGCTTTCCGGGTCGTCTGAAATTCCTTCTTTTAATCCTTCTGCATAACCTTGGATGAGCGCAATCGGAGTCTTCAGCTCATGGGAAACATTTCCGATAAATTCGGTTCGCATGGTCTCCATCTTTTCTTTTTTCTCGATATCCTTTTGCAGTTCGTAGTTTGCACTCTTCAGTTCAGACACCGTCTGCTCCAGCTTCTCTGACATGACATTAAAGTTCTCACCCAGAACACCAATCTCATTTTCTCCGCCGCTGGTATATTTGGCCTCAAAATCCAAATCCGCCATGCGTTCCGAAATTGCCGCCAGTTCCAAAATCGGGTTGGCAATCCGTCTTGAAAAATACCAAACGAAAACACAGCCGACAACTGCCATAATAAGCATAATGAAAATCATAAATTGATTGGACAGCACCACGCTCTCCCGGATACTTTCCAAAGGACTTCGAATCAAGAAATTACTGCCATCGCTCAGAGTCCCCCACATTTCTATATATTCACCGCCGCCTATAATGTCTTTCGTACTGCGTATTTCATAATTATCATTTTCTTTTAATAATTTACCTTTTGCCTGATTTATATTAAGAAGATAGCCCACCAACTGAGAACACATCTCCTTAACCTGGCGCTCACTTGACGTGGAATAAAGCACCTGCTGATTATTTCCCATAACCACGTACATAATGTTGCTGACTTCAATCACTTTGCTCAGTTCCTCTCCCATGTCCTCATAAGAAGAGCCAGTATCTTTCACAGCCTTTTCCATTTTCTTATACACATTAATCAACGTTTCCTGCTTATTATACACATAATAACGTTCCAAAAACTGACTGTTAATAAATGTGGAAATCAACATAATAGCAACTACCAGGCCAATGAAAATCGTGGCAATCTGCCTTTTAATCGATCTATTCATGATGCCCACCATTATTCTACTTCAAATTTGTATCCCATTCCCCAAATGGTTTTGATGTAGTTTCCTTTTTCTCCTAGTTTGCTTCTCAATTTTTTTACGTGTGTGTCAATGGTTCTTGCATCGCCAAAATAGTCATAGTTCCAGACACTGTTCAAAATCTTTTCTCTCGTCAATGCAATTTTTTGATTCTCCAAAAAATAAACCAAAAGTTCAAATTCTTTCACGCTCAAATCTATTTCCTGTCCATCAATACGGACAATATGCGCTGCCTTATCAATCTCGATGCCGCCTGCGTCTATATTGTCTTCCGGCATCGCACATTTTGCACGTTTCAGAAGTGCTGTCACTCTGGCCACGAGAATCTTTGGGCTAAATGGCTTCGCAATATACTCATCCACACCCAGTTCAAATCCACGAAGTTCATCTCGCTCCTCGCTTCTTGCCGTCAGCATCATAATCGGCATCGTAGACGTCTGCCTCACTTCTCTGCACACAGCCCAGCCGTCCATACGCGGCATCATGACATCCAGAATCATCAGCGCGATATCTTTATTCTCATAGAAAATATCGAGAGCTTCCACTCCATCGCCGGCTTCTAAAATCTGATAGCCTTCTCTCTCCAGGAAGTCTTTGATTAGTTTTCGCATTCTGCTCTCATCGTCTACTACTAATATCTTTATTTTTTCCATTATCAATCACCTCGCCTGGTTTCTCTTGTTTCATACTATCAGAGATTTATGTTTATTTTGTGTTCACTTTTAATTTCAAAAGTCGTTCTTTTTCCTCTTTGGAAATGCGGTAGGATTCTCGGATTTTCTGAATGGCCTTGTTATGGGTAAAATCATCCAGTGACTTCTTTTCTAAGTATGCCCATGTTGCTTCCGGATATTTGATATAACAGATGGAAACTGCCCATGCAACTGCCATTTTTACATAATAACCTTCATGCTTGATGCTGTCAAATGCCTGAAACAATCTTTCCAAATAGGTGTCATTGACAAAATGGGCCAGCATGGATACCACTGCGAAGCGCACTTCGAATTCATTTTCACTTTTCACATATGGTTGTAAAAATGAGAACCAGTATGCTTGGTCTTTTTTCATGAATTTCCAAGTGTTGCAACAGCAGTCGCAAATGCCCCAGTTGTTGATGAGCGGCACGTATTTTTTCAGGTATTCTGTTTGCTCTTCCTGCGTTAATTTTCCATATCCGATTAAGAGGCCTTTTATCATTAATTCTTCGTAGCAAGCATCGGGGTTATCATTGTTGCTTTTACCGAGTTCGTCCCACTCGGGCTGCCAATCTTGTTTTGCTGCCCACTTGGCGACCTCTCGTATTTTTGGCATACGTACACCAAGGATGTTCGTAAGTCCGGGTACTAATGATTTGTGGAATTCTTTATATTTTTCGTCTGCTAGTTCTTCTAGTTTTTGTCGTAATGTTTCTCTCATGTTCATGTGTTTTCCACCTTTCCTGTAGCCATTTTAACACAGCAAAATAGAGGATACAATGTAAAATTGATTTATGGATTGTTCGCTATAACTTTGGATTTGTTGAGTTCTTTTAAAAGTTCACGAAAGAATGTCTATCTATGATAAGCCTCGAAGCTCCGCTCTACCTTAGCTCATCCACGAATATGTAAGCCTCTGAGAGAGTCGCCGTGTGAGGCTCCTATCTCACAGACTAACATCTTCGGGATGTATCTTCGGAACGCTCCACTTACCTCGCCTTATCATAGATAGACATTCTTTCTGAATCTTGTAAAAATTCTCGACAGCTAAGTGGCATAATTCTTACCACAAAAGTTAAAAATGCGCTCTATGGTAAGAAAAAACATCTAATTAAAGGAACAAATTCTTCCCATTCAAGGCATTTCACTAACCTATGGGTAGAATAAATAACCTATTTC
>JAFUOS010000025.1 GCA_017472665.1 Tyzzerella sp.
ACAGAAGAAATTAAGATATATCCTGAAGCGGAAGTTAAGTGGAATTGACGGAGAATCCGTCGTGTAGCCGTTAGGTTGTGAGGTAGGAGTCCCTCACGACGACTAGCTCAGAGCCTTACGGATACTAGACTAGTCGGAGTCAATGGAGCGTTGGAGCGAAGGATATATCTTAATTTCTTCGTGCGTGTATGAACTCAACAAATCCAAATTCGTGAAATAAAAGTTGGAAATCGAAAAGAATATGGAAAAACACCCCAAACCAAGAGAACCAGTGGTATTGATGTTTCACAGAATCTACACAAATTAAACATAAAGTTTTCGCTTTTTGTTCATAGAATAAAGAAATAGTGCAAACAAGCAAGGAGGGACTCACTTGATAGAAGTAATTGATTTAGTGAAAAAATACGGCAATCACATGGCAGTAGACCATTTGAGTTTTACCGTAGAAAAAGGGAAAATCTACGGATTTCTTGGCCCGAACGGAGCAGGAAAATCCACGACAATGAACATTATGACAGGATATTTAGGTGCAACAGCAGGAAAGGTTCTCATTGATGGCCATGACATTTTAGAAGAGCCAGAAACTGCAAAGAGAAGCGTTGGTTACCTGCCAGAAATACCGCCATTGTACACAGATATGACAGTAATGGAATATCTGCAGTTTGCGGCGGAACTTAAGAAGATTCCAAAATACGAAAGAGAAGAAGCAATCGGGCAAGTAATTGAATTGGCAAAATTGGAAGATGTAGAAAATCGTCTGATTAAAAATCTGTCAAAAGGATATAAACAGCGTGTAGGACTGGCACAGGCAGTGCTCGGCATGCCAGAAATTATTATTCTGGATGAGCCTACCGTTGGTCTTGACCCAAAACAGATTATTGAAATCCGTGAATTGATTCGGAATCTGTCAAAACAGCATACGGTCATCTTAAGTTCACATATTTTGGCGGAAGTAAGAGAAGTGTGCGACTACATACTGATTATTTCAAAAGGAAAAATGGTTGCCAGCGATACGCCGGAAAATCTGGAGAAATTGTGGGCTGGTTCCGTTACGATTGAATTGGAAATTCGTGCAAAAGACAAGGAAGCGCTACAAGTTCTGGATAAGTTGGAATCTGTTGCTGAATGGAGTTATAAGGAGAATGCTGAGGGTAATCTGGCTGTAGAGGTCAAGGTAAATGGAACAGAAGATATTCGTGAAGAATTGTCTTTGGCATTTGCAGAAGAAAGATGTGCAATTCTTACAATGAAGAAGAATCAGGCTTCTTTGGAACAAGTATTCCTCGAATTGACAGAAGGAAATGGAGCGGAAGATTCCGAAGAAGATACAGACGAAGAAGAAATGTCGCTGTCAGACGAGATGCTGCTTGAGGGAGATGTGGAAGAAGAGGATGAGGCAGAAGGAGGCGAAGACGATGCTAGCGATTTATAAAAGAGAATTCAAATCCTACTTTCAATCGATGATTGGCTACATATTTATTGCTTTCCTGGCATTGTTTGTGGGAATTTATTTTATGGCATATAACTTAAACGGTGGTTATCCATATTTTTCATATTGTTTATATGGTTCCATGTTTATTTTCTTGGTTGCCGTTCCAATTTTAACCATGAAATGTTTTGCTGAAGAGCGTAAGAGTAAAACAGATCAGCTGCTTTTGACAGCACCAGTACGTATTGTGGATATTGTAGTGGGAAAATATCTGGCAATGATTTCTGTATTTTTGATTCCAATGCTCCTGTTCTGCTTTTATCCACTCGTGATTAAACTGAACGGAACAGCATATTTGAAAGTGGATTATACGGCTATATTTGCATATTTCCTCTTGGGCTGCGTGTACATCGCAATTGGAATGTTTTTATCTGCATTGACAGAAAGCCAGATTATTGCGGCAGTTAGTACATTTGCGGTACTGTTGGTATTGTATCTGTGGGATGGACTGATTTCCTTCTTGCCAAGCAACACGGTGGGCACGTTCCTCTCTGGAATTATGGAAAAAATGGAACTGACACACGTTTTCACAGATATATTTACAAATAATTTATTAAGCGTAAGTGGATTGATTTATTATATTTCATTGATTGTGTTATTTATCTTTTTGACGGTGCAGTCAATTCAAAAACGTCGTTGGAGTTAGGAGAAAGAGAATATGAAAAAGATAAAAGAAATATTGAAAAGTCCACAGCTTCGATACGGTACATATAGTACGGCAGTGACTGTTGTGGCGATTGTCATTGTGGTTATTGTAAATATGATTGCATCTCAATTTTCGGAAGCAATCGACAACATTGACTTAAGTGATAGCAAGATTTATGAGATTACAGATACAAGTAAAGATTTTCTGGATGATTTAGATAAGGAAGTCAAACTTTATGTGTTGGCAGACAAGAGTACTGCCGATGAAAGAATCAAAACTTTCATTTCAAAATATGATGCACTTTTCAAAAAGGTTAGTGTAGAGTGGATTGACCCAGTAGCTCATCCATCGGCACTTACAGAATATGGTGCAAGCTCAGATACGGTTGTAGTGCGCTGCGAAGAGACGGATAAGCAGGAAATTGTTGCGCTGTCTGATATGATTGTGTATGATTATTCCTCATATTATACGACTGGATATGCGGCAGAAAGCGAGTTTGATGCAGAAGGTCAGATTACCAGTGCTATTTATTCGGTAACAAGTGAAGTTTCAAAGAAAATTTATTACACATCAGGACATGGGGAAGCGACTTTCTCTGATACAATTTCCAGCTTGATGGATAAATCAAATTTTGAAACAGAGGAACTGAATACTTTGATGACTGCAGAGGTGCCGGAAGATTGCGATTTGTTATTCCTTTATGCACCGACAACTGATTTTACGGAAGATGAAAAGACGATGGTTTCTGAGTACATTCAAGGCGGCGGAGATGTGTTCTACATTCTTGGAATTACATCAAATGAAACACCAAACTTAGATGCATTGTTAGCAGAATATGGTATGCAAAAAGCGGAAGGATATATTGCTGACACACAGAGATGCTATCAGGGAAATCCATATTATATCTTCCCAGAACTCTCCGTTTCTGATGATTTGGCAAACAATATTTCCACAGAAATGGTGCTTCTGGTGCAGGCGCTTGGTGTGACAGAGACGACACCTGAGAGAGATACGATTACGCTGGAAAGTTTCATGGCAACCTCTAGCGCAGGTGGATATGCTGTAACTGATGAAAGTAATGCAGTCCAAGGGGAATATATTCTTGGCGCAGTTGCAACAGAGGATGAAGGTCAGTTTACGGTAATTACAAGCGAGAGCATGATTGATGCTTCTATTACAGATTCCTTCGGCACACTGGAAAATACAACATTATTTATGAATGCGGTTACAAATCATTTTGAGGATGTAGAAAATATTTCAATTGATGCAAGGAGTCTGGAGATTACTTATAATACAGTACAGTATGCTGGATTGTTTGGATTATTGTTTATCTTTGGTATTCCGGTTATTATCTTAATCTATGGATTTGTAAAATGGTTGAAACGTAGAAAGGCATAGGAGGGATAGCATGAAGAAGAGAAAAAATACGATGCTGACACTTTTGATTATTTTGGTGGTGTTACTCCTTTGTTATTTCGTGATTGGAAAGATACAGGAGAATCAGAAGGATAATGAACCTGCCGAAGAGACAGTTTATGCGGTAGAGGTGGATGATATTGTTTCGATGACATATTCTGATGGAAGTTCTACGATGGCATTTACAAAAGCAGATGATACATGGACTTATGATGCGGATGCGACGATTGCTTTGGAACAGAGCACGATTGAATCTATGGCAAGTACATTTGGCACGATTGCAGCAGAGCGTGTGATTGAGGAGCCGGATGCGCTGGCGGATTATGGTTTGGAAGAACCGGCATATACGATTGAGTTACAGGACAGCGATGGAAATGTGACGGCGATTTATGTGGGTAATCAGGTTGACAGTTATTATT
This sequence comes from Tyzzerella sp., assembly GCA_017472665.1. GTDB lineage: Bacteria > Bacillota > Clostridia > Lachnospirales > Lachnospiraceae > Faecalimonas. Next base: position 3,971 of record JAFUOS010000025.1, read on the forward strand.
ATGCGACGGTGGGGGACAAGGAAGTTGTTTACACGGTTAGCAGCAGCGTGGTAAGTGCTATGAAGTTTGACGTTGAGGAATTGAAGGAAGTAGAAGAAGAGACTGAGGATGCTTTGGAGACAGATGAAACAACTGAAGATTTGGAAAATGAATAGAAATAAACATGCGAACCCGGGATCTCCCCGGGTTCATTTATATTACAAATCCATACATTACGATAAAGTGGCATGCGCTTCCGCCCATCACAAATAAATGGAAAATCTCATGTGAGCCAAAATACTTGTGTTTCCCATTGAAAATAGGAAGTTTTAAAGCATAAATCACACCGCCGATCGTGTAGATAATACCGCCTGCCAAAAGCCATCCAAAGGCTGCTGGTGACATGGCATTTAAAATCTGTGTGAATGCCAGCACGCAAGTCCATCCCATTCCGATATACAATACAGAAGAAAACCATTTCGGACAGGTTACCCAGAATGCCTTAATCAGAATTCCGAGAATTGCAAAACTCCAAACAATTGTAAGCAAAATATATCCCAACGATTTTTCTAAAACAAGTAGGCAGATTGGTGTATAACTTCCGGCAATCAATACTGAAATCATCATATGATCAAATTTTTTCAAACGTTTGTTTACTTTTTCAGAAATATCAAATGTATGGTATATCGTACTTGCTGCATATAATAAAATCATGCTTGTCATATAAACAATCGCCGAAAAGAGATAAACTCTGCTTGGTTCTTGTGCTGCTTTTATAATAAGAGGAATGCCTGCAAATATTGCCATTAGCATGCCGATAAAATGTGTAATTGCGCTTCCTGGGTCTTTGATATGTTTTTTATTCATGTGTAAATCCTCCTGATAAAATATACAAAATTTGCAAAAACTCGACAAGTAGTTTTTAAAACTACATTAAGTATATGCATATACTACAACAAGTATTCGTGGAATGCAAGAAGAAAATTATTAAATTTATATTATTTTATTTTCTATGCCTAAATCTATTTTTGCCGAAACTGTCATGGCTAAAATTTTTAAAATTGGCATTTTTCAACAAGACAGTTTGGTGCTAATATACTTTCAAGGAAGAGAGGTAGTGAAAGTAAATGATCATTACCTAAAAAGAAAGGGGCAATAAATTATGCAAAAGAAAAACGAAACAGTAGTAAAATTGGCACAGACAGCATTGATAGCAGCGTTATGTTACGTATGTTTCACATTTTTACAGATAAAGATTCCACTTCCTGGCGGAGATGCAACATCGTTACATATTGGAAATGCAGTGTGCGTACTTGGAGCATTGTTACTTGGAGGATGGTATGGCGGTCTTGCAGGAGCGATTGGTATGGGAATTGCCGATATTATGGACCCAGTTTACATTACAGTAGCTCCAAAGACATTTGTGTTGAAGCTTTGTATCGGTTTAATCGTAGGTCTGTTTGCACACCGTGTTGCAAAAATTAATGAAAATACTGATAAGAAATACGTGTTTAAATGGAGCGTGCTTGCTTCGATTGCGGGGTTGGCATTCAATGTTGTGGCAGATCCGCTTGTCGGATATTTTTATAAACAGTATATTCTAGGTCAGCCACAGGAAGTAGCTTCCATTCTTGCAAAATGGAGTACGGCAACTACGTTTGTAAATGCAGTGGTATCGGTGATTTTGGTAGCTGTGATATATAATGCAGTGAGACCAGTGCTTATAAAGAGCGGATTGTTGAAGATTAAGAGCCAGAAAACAGCGTAAGAATAAAGAGTTGAAAAGTATGAAATGAAAGAGATTGTACATAGAAATGAAGGGGTTTCCTCTTGTTTTCATTGCACAATCTTTTTTGTTTTATTGGGGATATTATCTTGACATATGTACTTATATAAATTAGAATTAAATTACCCGATAGGTAATTTAAAATGAGAGGAGGAAGAAAGTGGAGTTAGTCTACAAGGAATCAAAAGTTGAAAAACAATGCACAAGTTTAAAAGAAGCGCGTAAACTATTTGGTGGTAATGACAGCTTAGCCAGAAGTCTTCTTTCTCGAATAAATTCATTAAAAAACGCAGAAGTTATTAAAGATATTATTTTAATGCCGCCATTTCATTTTCACAAATTAGAGGGAGATAAGGAGGGCTATTTTGCTATTGATGTCAAAAGCAGAAGAGATCCGTGGAGAATCATTTTGCAACCTCTTAATGAGAATAAGGAACCGTACGAACCATGCAATATAGATGAGATAGCAGGAACTGTGCAGATTGTTGGAATAATGGAGGTAAGTAAACATTATGAGTAATTATATAGAATATAAGGATACGATAGCTTTTCATCCTGGATATTATATTAAAGAGATTATCGAAGATAGTGGTCTTACACAGGAAGATTTCGCAAAAAGGTTGGATACAACCCCTAAGAATTTAAGTTATTTGGTAAGAGGAGAACAGAGTCTTTCTATTGATATCGCAATGAAACTGTCCAGAATGTTGGGGGTTAGTGTTAGTTATTGGCTGAACTTGCAGAAAACCTATGACTCCTTGGTTGCAGAGTTTAAATCGGATGAAGAGCTGGCGTCAGAGAAGAAAACATTTGAGTACATTGATTATCATTATTTTAGGGATAATTTTGGATTACCAGATCTACCACGCAAGGTAGATGAGCAAATTAAGTGCGTTAGAGAATTCTTGAATGTTGCAACATTAAACGTGCTCAAAGATAAAAATTTAGCGGTTAGTTTTAGAAGTGCTTCGGATGATCTCAGCGTTTCAAATATTGTTAATGCAAATGCTATGGTTCAGATTGCAATTAATAGTGCACTTAAAATCAATGCGCCTAAATATGATAAAAAGAAGTTTTTAGAGGCCGTGGAATATGCTTTAACTTTGACTACGAGGCATAATGAATTCTTTCCTCTGATTAGAAAGGCCTTTTTAGATGCAGGTGTTATTTTTGTAATATTACCGAACTTGAAAAATTCTGGGATTAATGGTGCAACAAAAAAAGTTGGAAGCAATGTAATGTTGATGGTAAATGATAGACGGGCATATTCGGATACTTTTTGGTTTACATTGTTTCATGAAATAGGCCATATTATTAATGGGGATTACGGCATCACATTTTCACATCAAGTAAAAGGAAAAGAAGATGCTGCCGATTTGTATGCACAGAATGCATTGATTCCGACGGAAGAGTATGAGAAGTTTGTGATGAAAGGCAAATTTGATGAGCAATCAATACGTCTGTTTGCAAATGAGATAGAAAGAGATCCAGGGATTGTATTAGGACGATTGCAAAATGATGGAAAGGTTACTTTTAATAATAGTGAATTATCAAAGGCTTTGAAACACAAATATAAAGTGAAAGTTGTGTGATTCAGTGTTGGGGCACATACCCAGTTGTGTATTATGTGAGACATAAATAAATGAAGTAGATTATACAGTAAAAGGATTCGCGGTAAAGCGAATCCTTTTTGGGTGGGTTAAACATAATGTTTATAATAAGATTATATTCTAGTAATTTTCAGCTTTTCTTTCGAAGTATGCCTGTGGATGAGCACATGTTGGGCAAACTTCAGGAGCTTCTTCTCCCAAGTGGATGTAACCACAGTTGCGGCATTTCCATCCTAATGGAGATTCCCCTTTGAATGTATTTCCTTCTTGTAAATGTTTGAGAAGTCTGTTGTAACGTTCTTCGTGAGATTTTTCAACGGCAGCTACAAGACGGAATTTTGCAGCTAATTCTGGGAAGCCTTCTTCGTCAGCTTCTTTCGCCATACGAGCGTACATATTTGTCCATTCATCGTTTTCGCCTTCCGCAGCCCAGATTAAGTTTTGAGCTGTGTCGCCAAGTCCGTGGAATTCTTTGAACCACATTTTAGCGTGTTCTTTTTCCTGATCAGCTGTTTCGAGGAAAAGAGCTGCGATTTGTTCAAAACCAGCCTTTTTGGCTACAGATGCGAAATAAGTATATTTGTTACGTGCTTGGGATTCCCCAGCGAAAGCTTCCATTAAGTTTTGTTCTGTTTTTGTTCCTGTATATTTAGACATAGTGTAGTCCTCCTTTATTATATGTTTATTTTTGATATATGTATGAGTAAGCCATGCAGCTCAATTCCGTAAACTTCATTTCGCTGTCGGGCTGTCGCCCTATCAGTCTGAAATTTAGCAAACGCAGTTTCGTACGCCAGCGTCCGCTCCTTCGTTTTCTAAATTCCATCCTGGCATGGCTTGTAGCTTACGCAAAGTATCTCTTTAACAAGCCTTCGAATGCCTTACCGTGTCTTGCCTCATCCCTAGCCATTTCATGCACAGTATCGTGAATAGCATCAAGGTTTTGTTCTTTCGCACGTTTTGCAAGGTCAAATTTACCTGCTGTAGCACCGTTTTCAGCATCGATTCTCATTTCAAGATTCTTCTTTGTGCTGTCTGTTACAACTTCGCCTAATAATTCAGCGAATTTAGCAGCGTGTTCTGCTTCTTCCCAAGCAGCTTTTTCCCAATACAAACCGATTTCCGGATAACCTTCTCTGTGAGCAACTCTAGCCATTGCAAGGTACATACCTACTTCTGAACATTCCCCTTCAAAGTTTGCTCTAAGGTCTTTGATGATATCTTCGCTAACACCTTTTGCAATACCTACAACGTGTTCTGCAGCCCATTCTCTTTCACCTTTTTGTTCCACAAATTTTTCTGCTGGAACCTTACATACTGGACATTGAGCTGGTGCAGCATCTCCTTCATGAACATAACCACATACTGAACATACAAATTTTTTCATAGTTTTAATCTCCTTTATATTTTAATTTTTTTGTTTTTAATAATAGTAATTATTACTGATTTTAAATTACCATATAATATTTTCTCTGTCAACTACTTTTATATAAGTTTTTAAATTATTTTATGAATGTTTTCTCATACATTCGCCACAAGTTCCATAAAACATCATGGAGTGGCTTTCAATGATTCCATCAAAGTTTCTTCCTGCTTCCTTATTTACACATTGTAACTGTTCTAAATCCAAATCAATTACCCGGCCACATGTGGTGCAGCAGAAGTGATAGTGCGGATGTGTGTGTCCGTCGAAACGATCACCGCCATACGGAGTAGTAATTTTGAGCGCTTCACCAATATCAGCTAATAAGTTTAAGTTGCGATAAACCGTTCCTAAACTAATATTTGGATACTCTTGCTTTACATGTAAGTAAACAGCATCGGCTGTTGGGTGTTCGCATGTACTATTAAGATACTCTTTGATAGATTCTCTTTGTCTGCTGTATTTTAACGTTGCCAATAGAATCCCCCTTTCAAATCAATAATGATAATAGTTACTGTAATTATATTAACCTATAATATCATTGCTGTCAATATGTTATTAAAAAAATAAATAAAAAAGAATAATTTTATTGACATCCTTTAGAAATATTGATAGAATAGCAACGTAACAAATTTAACATTTATGTAACATTTATTCGAAAAGTTGTAACGGAGGTATTTATGAATTCCAAATTCATAAAAAAAGGAATTATCATAGCAGCAATAGCAAGTACTATTTTAATTCCAACTGGCCAGGCTTTAGCAGCGGATGCAAGTTCGTTTTTGAACCTGACAAAACAAAGTAAGGAAGTAGACCAGAATGCGTTAATCAATGCAGTTGCAGAGATTAATGATAATACAAATACAGCAAAGACAATTAAGATTGAAAGTGCCGATGAAATTAAGTTAAGCGACATGCTTTCAGGAAAAGCATTTGCAGCAGTCGGCGGAGAAGGTTATTTAATTGTAAGAAGCACAGCCGATGAAAATAGTGAATCAATTGGAAAAGTTTATGAAGACTCTGTTATTAAAGTAATAGGAAGAAACGATGCATGGACAAAGATTTCCTCTGGAAATGTGGAAGGATTTATTAAAACAGAAAATCTGATTTCTGGAAAAGCGGCAATTGAAAAAGCAAAAGCTTTATTGACAGGGATGTATCCTGAGACAGATCTTACTACATTAAATAAAGAAGTAATTGATAGTAGTTTCTCAGTAGGAGAGACAAATCAAGAAGAAGTTACAAGACTTGCTGAAGAAGAAGCACAGAGAATTGCGGAGGAAGAAGCAAGAATTGCAGCAGAGCAGGCAAGAATCGCAGCAGAAGAAGCAGCAAGACAAGCTGAACTTCAGGCAAGGGGACAAGCAGTTGTTGATTATGCAAAACAGTTTCTTGGAAACCCATATGTGTATGGCGGTACGAGTTTGACGAATGGAACAGACTGTTCCGGATTTGTCAGAGCGATATATGCACACTTCGGTATTTCAATGCCTCGTTCTTCTTATTATATGAGAAACTCGGGATACGAGGTAAGTTATAGCGAGATGATGCCAGGGGATGTGGTTTGCTACTCAGGCCATGTTGGTATCTATGCAGGAAATGGTAAGATTGTAAATGCAATTGACGAGAGCCGTGGAATCGGAATGTCAAATGTAAACTATACAAAGATTATTACTATTCGAAGAATGTACTGATAGGAGAGGGAGTTCTGTGAGAACTCTCTTTTGTTTTCAGAAATTTATATTTGGGATGAAATACGACAATTTTTGAATCTTGTACAAATTTAACAAAAATGATTTTTTTTGTCAAAATGTGTAGAAACGGGAAGATAAAGTTATCCACATAAAAAATAGAAAAAAACGTGATAAAACCGAGTTTTGCACAAAGTTATCCACATTATCCACATAAAATCGTGTGGAAAATGTGGATTGTTTTTGCGAAAAAAAGAACAAGCGTTTTGTGGAGAAATGATAAAAATCTGATTTTGTCGAAAAAAAACGAGAAAAATGTTGACTTTTAAGTAGTCAAAATACAGTTTAAATTGTATAAACAATTCTGAAAATTTGGATTTCTATTTTAGTCATGGAACTAGCATAGATAAACTGGAATTTTCGCGCACAAATGTTGATAAAATAAAAAAATAGTATTATAATAACAACGTTAGAAACAAAAGGAGGAATCAAGATGGCTGTTAAAGTAACAAAAGACATGACAATTGGTCAACTTCTTGGAGCAGCTCCAATGGTAGCACCAGTTTTAATGGAAGCTGGAATGCACTGTTTAGGATGCCCATCAGCACAGGCTGAAACATTGGAAGAAGCTGCAATGGTACATGGCCTTGATGCAGATTTGTTAGTTGAAAAGATTAACGCATCTATTAATGCATAAAAAAAGAATCTCACACGAGATTCTTTTTTTGTACAAAGAATGAACGAACTGTCCCATTCTCTAAATATTTCCTAATTGCTGCACAGCATCTGCAGGTACAATCACTTCGCAATGTTCTTCCAAGAAAGCAAGTACTGCGCTGGATGCTTTTTCTGATGAGCCATATTCTGACAGCATATTGCAAATTTTATTAAATTCACTTGCAGTATGCTCTGATTGACTAAGTGCTAAGACATAAACATCATCAGTACTGTCCTTATAAAGTGTATTCGAACCGTGGTACATATTTTTTAATAAGTGACTGGCTTGAATTACGCCATCCATATTTGCAAAGGAGAATAGACGAATCTTCGGAAGCTTTGTGTCTGCTTCTTCCTTTTCAATCGCCTTTGGCGGTTCGGAAACAGCTTCTTTGACTTTATTAATCAAATCAAGAATCTCTTCTGCTCCTTCCAATTTATCCAGAACATTATGTCTTCTATTTTCTAAAGCATTGAGCGCGGAGCCAAATCTTGAAAATTTGGAATCCAGTTCTTCAGGATCATCTACTTTGGTAATAATAAGAACGATGGAATCTGAAGATGTAGGAACAGCCTCAATCATAAGTGGCATATCTTCTGCTTCAAAGCCAAATTCGGAAGCGGCTTGCCTCATCATATCTTGGAAAAGTGATTTCGCTTTTTCAGTTCCACAAACTAATTCGCTGAGTTTTAATTGACGGTCAGCTAAGTCTGCGTGTGTTAGTGTACAGCGTATTTGATTGTCATTGAGTTTTTCAATCTTCATATCATCACTTCCTATCCTATTATATTTCTTTTATTTGTATTAGTATAAACAAAAATAAAAAATATGTAAAGAAAATTTCTGTAAAGTTTCTATGACAAAAGAGAAGAGGTTATAAACAAATGGGCGTGAAAAATGTTGACAACATGTGGATAACTTCCAAAATATTGTGGAAAACAGTGTGGATAAGTTTAGAAACTATGATAAATAAAGGCATTGTAATGTGGATAGTTTAATGAACAAAAACGAACTTGAAAAATGAAGATACACATGCTTATAATCTAGATACAAGAAGATAGTATGTCAGGTAACTATGTTTAACGCGTAAGGAGGGACGTATTATCAGAAACAAACTTTTATTATTCTCAATGTAAAAATTCATTTCTCGAAATCAAATTGAAAGGTTTATTTATGTAAATGTGGGGCGTTTCATTTACATATCGAAGTTTAATTCAACAGATTTAATCGAATCGGAATATCCAGAAATTAGAATGAGAGATCTATCTTCTTGTAAGCAAAGGTAATTCAGTAATATATCACACATTTCATGTCAAGGAAGAATTATCGAAGCCATAGTTACTAAAAAGGAGGAGCATATGGGAGAAGAAAAATTTAAAATGTTTTTTGCAGAGTTAGAAACGTATGAACAATCAGGAGTAAGTATAAGACTGAACAACTATCGAGCAAGTCCGTTGCAGATTGTAACTGCACACATGGTAAGAGAGGACCAGTCCTACATGCGGGATTATGTATGGGATGAAAAAGGGCACGTAAAAGAATTGTCTTTTCACAATATTCAAAACAGTTAATATTACTAGAGATACCCCTCTGGCATAGATATTTAAAAATTTCTTAGGATTGTGAAAATTGTCGAAATAATTAATGACGAGTACAAAAAATGTTGATATAATAAGGTCGAGCAGGAGGTGCACTATGGAAGAAAGAGAGAGACCAGGAACGGAACGTTCCAATAGAAGTCGAAATGCAAGAAGAGCTCGTGCCAGAAAGCGTCGAAAAAGAAATCTGGCGCTCAAAGTGATACTCTTTTTTATAATAATAGTAGGTGTTATTGGAGGAGCATTTTTAATTAAGAAATATGGCCCAACAAAAGAAAGAGCAGATTTGAATGAGTATTATGGTATAGAAAACGAAAATCAGCTTGCGGTTATTATAGATAACGAGGTCCTTGGAGCGAAAGGAATCTTATTAGATGGAAAAGCGTATGTCGAGTATTCGGTGGTACGCGATTATCTGAATGATCGGGTTTATGTAGACTTTAATGAAAATATTTTATTGTACACGTTGCCGGAAGGAACCATCAGGGCTGATGTAGGAAGTGCAGATTATACACTTCAGAAAGAAAAGAAAAGTGCCGGATACACTATCTTGAAGATGGAGGGAAATACGGCATACGTTGCGCTTGACTTTGTACAAGAATATACGGATATTGAGTTTCAAACATATGAAGAGCCAAGCCGCGTCATGATTGTAAGTGATTGGGGCGAGACTACGGTTGCTACAATTAAACGAGATACTCAGGTTAGATACCGTGGCGGTGTGAAGAGCCCGATTTTAACGGATGTATCTAAAAAAGACGAAGTGACCGTCATTGAGGATGAAGATGATTGGAAAAAAGTCCGTACCGAAGACGGATACATTGGATACGTAAAAACAAACTGCCTGAAAAATGAGCAGGTCAAAGTGACTGACAGAGATTTTGAAGAGCAGGTATATTCTAATATTTCAAAAGACTACACAATCAATTTAGCATGGCATGTGGTAACAAACAAGACAGCAAATGATAGCGTGCTGTCGATGATTGCCGATACAAAAGGGTTAACGACCATTTCGCCAACTTGGTTCACTGTAGCCGATACAAGCGGTAATATTAATTCGTTAGCAAGCTCGCAGTACGTGAACTATGCACATCAATCAAATATCGAGGTTTGGGCATTGGTAAGAGACTTTGACGGAGGTATTGATTCTTATGAGGAATCTTATGAACTGTTAAGTCGTACTTCAAGCCGTGAAAACCTGATTAATCAATTGATTGCAGAAGCATTAAAGACAGGTGTTGATGGAATCAATGTTGATTTTGAAAAAATCTCAACAGAGTGCGGAGAGCATTACATTCAGTTTATTCGTGAGTTGTCTGTAAAATGTAGACAAAATGGAATTATTTTATCAGTAGATAATTATGTTCCAAAAGGATACAATGCACATTATCACTTGAAAGAACAAGGAAAAGTAGCCGACTACGTTATCATCATGGGATATGATGAACATTATAGTGGTTCTTATGAAAGTGGTCCTGTGGCATCATATGAATTTGTAAAATTCGGAATCGAAGAAACTTTAAAGGTTGTACCGAAAGAAAAGACCATCAATGCAGTTCCTTTCTTCACGAGATTGTGGAAGGAAGTGCCGAAGACAGAAGGAGAACTTGCAGAGCAGGCAGGTACAGAAGCAGGCGAATACGCGGTGAAAGTAACGAGTGTTGCTTATGGAATGAGCGAGGCAGAACGAGTGATTGCAAATGCAGGAGCAGAGATTATTGTGGATGAGGCGACTGGTCAAAATTATGCACAGTGGGAAGCCGACGGCGCCACATACAAGATCTGGCTGGAAGATGAGACTGCATTAGAAGCAAAATTACAATTGATGAAGGAAAATGACCTGGCGGGAACTGCCGCTTGGAGACTTGGATTTGAAAAATCGGACACATGGGAACTGATTTTGAAATATGTTAATTAAGTTTACGTGGGAAGGACTGAATATTCAGTCCTTCTTTTTCATATATCTCTTATAAATAGGTATAAAGAGGTATCTCTAGTGAAGCGAAAAATAGAACTTTTTATGACATTGCTGCTGCTTTTGGGAATGATTGTGGTCAGTAGAAAATTAAGTCAGCTGGTGACTAGTGAAAAGGTGGATACAGACGAGAAGGGGAATCCGATTGTAATAATCGATGCCGGACATGGACAGGATGACCCGGGAAAAGTGGGCGTAAATGATGCTTTGGAAAAAGATATTAACCTTCAAATTGCATTGAAAGTAAAGGCTTGTTTGGAGGAAAAAGGCATTCAAGTGGTGATGACGAGAGAGGATGATGTGGCGGAGGAATCAAAACTTGGAGATATGAAAAAGAGGGTGGAGCTGATTAATGAGGTGAAACCAGCGATTGCGGTCAGCATTCATCAGAATAGCTATTCCGATGTGAGTATAAAAGGAGCGCAGGTTTTTTATTATACGGACTCGGAAGTGAGTAAAGAAGCGGCGTCCATCATGCAGGAGGAGCTTCGAACGATTGATGAAACGAATAAGAGAGAAATTAAGGCAAATAATACATTTTATATGTTGAAAAAGACAGAGGTGCCAACGATTATTGTGGAGTGTGGTTTTCTTAGCAATCCGGAGGAAGCGGAAAAATTGGTGACAGAGTCCTACCAGGACGAGATGGCGGCAACGATTTGTTCCGGTATTATAAAGTGGCTGGAGCAGCAGTGAGTATGTACATCTTGCACAAGAATGCGAGCCGTTCTTGAATAATAACAGGAATAATGTTATAATGAAAGTTATGAAAACGATAATAGAAAAAATCGACAAACATCATATTGATATACAAATCATGGAGAAGGCTGGCGAGATACTGAAAAAAGGCGGTCTTGTGGCATTCCCGACAGAAACCGTGTATGGATTAGGAGCCAATGCACTTGACGAGGAAGCCGCAAAAAAGACCTATGCAGCGAAGGGCCGTCCATCTGATAATCCGTTGATTGTTCATATTGCAGATGTGGAGGCACTGGATGCGATAGCAAAGCATGTTTCGGAGAAGGCAAGGCGAGTGATAGAAAAGTTCTGGCCAGGACCATTGACATTGATTTTTGAGAAGACGGATCTGGTACCTTTTGGTACGACAGGCGGACTGCAGACAGTAGCAGTCAGGATGCCGGTAGATGAGATTGCGCTTGCGTTAATCCGTGCAGGAGGGGGCTATGTGTCAGCTCCGAGTGCGAATACCTCTGGCAGACCAAGCCCAACGACTGCCGCGCATGTTGCAGATGACCTGGATGGTAAGATTGAGATGATTCTGGATGGAGGAAGTGTGGACATTGGAGTAGAGTCGTCCATTCTTGACATGACCGTCGATCCACCGATGATTCTCAGACCAGGGGCAATCACGAAAGAGATGTTGGAAGAAGTGATTGGCGAGGTTGCCGTTGACAAAACTTTACTCTCAGATACGAGTGGAGAAGCTCCAAAAGCACCAGGCATGAAGTATCGACATTATGCGCCGAAAGCGCAGCTTATGATTGTGGAAGGTGATACGGTCGAGGCTGTGAAAGCCATCAAGCAGATTGCTTATGAACAGACCAGGCTGGGATATCGTGTTGGAATTATTGCAACAAATGAAACAGCAGATTTTTATACAAATGGAGTTGTAAAAAACATTGGCACAAGGAATAATGAAAATTCAATTGCCAAAAACCTGTATAAAGTGCTGCGTGAATTTGACGACGAAGAAGTAAGCTATATTTATAGTGAGGCATTTGCAGAAGAGGGCATTGGAAATGCGATTATGAACCGTCTGGATAAAGCGGCAGGACACCATACGATACAGGCGAAGGATATCACGAGACTGCAAAAGTATAGGAGGGTCTTGTTTGTAAGTAACAGTGATAACTGCAGAGGACCGATGGCAGCAGAAATCTTACGACATCAGTCACTTTTGCAGGAATATCAGATTGGTTCCCGCGGAATGGTAGTACTTTTTCCGGAGCCAGCGAATCAGAAGGCAGAAGCAATTATGCGGAGTCACCAGATGACTTTGGAAGACCACGAAGCAAGAGCACTTGAGGAGTCCGATTTGGATGACGAGACGCTTGTGCTTACGTTTGAGGAGCCCCAGAAATGGAAGATTATTTCTGAGTATCAACATGTAAAAAACGTGTATACTTTAAGTGAGTATATAGAAGATGAGAGAACCATTTACTCAGCACATGGACAACCATTGGTTGTTTATGGAGAGAATTTTGAACTGCTTAGAGAACTGCTTGGAAAATTGGCGGACAAATTGAATGAGGAGGCAAAACGCAAATGATAGGAATTGGATGTGACCATGGTGGTTATCAGTTGAAATTGGAGATTATCAAATATTTAGAAAAAGAAGGTTTTGAGTACAAGGATTTTGGATGCGATGGAGAGTCAGTAGATTATCCGGTATATGCAAGAAAAGTAGGACAGGCTATTTTAGATGGAGAATGTGAAAAAGGTATTCTGATTTGTGGAACTGGAATTGGCATTTCCATTGCGGCAAATAAGATGAAAGGTATCCGCTGTGCACTTTGTTCCGATTGTTTTTCAGCAGAGGCAACGAGACTTCACAATGATACCAATATTGTAGCATTAGGTGGCCGTGTGATTGGTCCTGAGTTGGCAGTAAAGATTGTAGATACTTTCTTGAAAACACCATTTTCAGGTGATGAACGTCACATACGTCGCATTGGTATGATTGAATAAGGAGAAAAATATATGACTGGAAAGAGAAAAGATTACATTTCGTGGGACGAGTATTTTATGGGAGTTGCAGTGCTTTCCGGCATGCGGTCCAAAGACCCGAGCACACAGGTTGGATGTTGTATTGTGAGTCAGGATAATAAGATTCTTTCTATGGGATACAATGGACTTCCGATGGGATGCTCAGATGATGAATTTCCGTGGTCCAGAGAGGGAGAGAATCCGCTTGAAACCAAGTATCTTTACGTCGCCCATAGTGAGCTCAACGCGATTTTGAACTACAGCGGTGGAAGCCTTCATGGGGCGAAATTATATGTGTGCTTATTCCCTTGTAACGAATGTGCAAAAGCAATTATTCAGTCAGGTATAAAAGAAGTTATCTATGATAGTGATAAGTATGCAGATACTCCGGCTACGATTGCGTCTAAAAAGATGATGGACGCAGCAGGTGTAAAGTACCGTCAGTATCAACATACTGGAAGAGAGATTAAATTTACAGTTTAAAGTACATACTTGTGAAAAGCAAAGCATAAGATGTAGCAATACTCTTTGAAAAGAGGAATGCTATGTCTTTTTTGCTTTATATCAGTGATTTGATCGTGCCGCTTGTGATATTTGGAATCGTCGTATATGGAATGCTGATGAAGGTGAATGTATATGACGAATTCATAAAGGGAGCGAAAAAAGGTTTTTTTACGGTAATTAAGATTATGCCGACTTTGATTGGACTCATGGTGGCGGTTGGAATTTTGAGAGCGTCTGGTTTTTTGGATTTTCTGGCTGATTTGATTGGAAAATTAACGTCATACATAGGGTTCCCATCGCAGCTTGTACCGCTTACAATCGTAAAAATGTTTTCTTCGTCGGCGGCAACGGGGTTACTACTCGATTTGTATAAGGAATATGGAACGGACTCACGGATTGGGCTGATTGCGTCTATTATGATGAGCTGCACGGAGACGATTTTTTATACGATGAGTGTGTATTTTATGACGGCGAAGGTTAAGAAGACGAGATATACACTGGCGGGGGCGCTGGTGGCGACGCTTGCAGGGATAGCGGCAAGTGTGTGGCTGGCGGGGTAGATTCAATTAGGGACAGGGATAAAGTCAATTGGGGACGTAGTAAAATTCAATTTACTCCCGTCCCCGATTGACTTTATCCCTGTCTTTTTTTGCAAAAAATGCCTTCAAGTCCGCAGTTCTTTCGCCTGTCTGATCAAGAATCGGTACCTTTTCCACGCTGCATTGCTCTCGAAAATGTAACAATCAATTAAATCCGGGTCCATTGCGTTTTGAAAGTTCGTGTAAGCGTTATCCATCTGTGTTTTTACGCGTTCAATTTCCTGCAGAAGTTCATAATCCAGATTCGATCTCTGGGGTGTTTTTTTAAACAAATTCATAAAGCACCTCCTGTCACTTTACAATTTTCTTTGTTTTATAGTATAGACAAGGGAATACAATAAAATACCATATTTGCATTCTTTTTCTAAGGAAATACACATAGATTTATAAAAAAAGGAATTCTCTATGAAAAAATTTTTAACACGCGCGATTTTAGGAATGTTCTTAATTTTTTGCATCAATCAATATCTTACATATAAAGGAATTTCGTTAAACGTAGGGCTGAATGTAATATCCTTTTTGACATCTGGAACCCTTGGTTTACCTGGGGTTGCACTGCTTTATGGTGTTTTGGCGCTTGAAATTTTATAGAAATTGCACAAAAATAAAAAAATTGTTCCAAACCACTGGACAAGAAAAAAAGTCGTGTTTATAATACGACGTACAAGTTAGTTATTCTAAAATTTCTAAAATCGATGCCGCATTCCGGCATACATTCCAAAAGCAAAATTTTATAAAGAACGAGGAGGATTTGTTTGAATGAAAAAAATCTAGTGATATGTGATGAAGAATTTCGATATGCAGAGAGATTGAGTGAAAATATTTCTGGACGCAGCGAATTGGCATTAAAAATTTATACCTGCACTGATCTGGAACACGTCATGGAGCTTTTAAACGATAGAGAAATTCACATTTTAATTATTGATGAAGTCTTTACACAGGAAGAGAGGGCGAAGATTCAAGCGGAACAGGTCTTTGTGTTAACAAAAGAAGCTTGCAAAGATTTGAGAAGTGGAGAAAAAGAGGTGTCCAAATTTCAGTCCTCCGATCAAATTTTGGCTGAAATTTTTGAGACTTACTTTGAAACAACGAATCAAAACATCCTAAAAAGTGTAAAAAAATCAACATGCAAGATGATTGCCGTGTATTCGCCGATTCATCGTATTGGGAAGACAACATTTGCGGTTGCGCTGGGAAAAGAACTGGCAAGGAAAGAAAAAACGCTGTACTTAAACATGGAGGAATACGCAGGTGTGGAGGGTCAGTTCATGAAGGCGGAGGGCAGAAACCTAGGGGATTTGTTGTATTATATGCGGCAGGAAAATGGCAATACGCCGCTTCGGTTATCCACAATGGTTGGAAAGCTGGGTGAGCTGGATTATATACCACCAATTCTCATTAGCACAGACTTGAAAGAAATCAAATTAGAGGAATGGAAACAATTATTAGAAACAATTTTAGAAAACAGTGCCTATGAGAATGTGGTTTTAGACTTGGGTGAAGGAGTACAAGGGCTATTTCACATTCTGCAATTATGCGACAGGATTTATATGCCTGTACTGGACAACACCATTTCCAAACGAAAATTAAATCAATTTGAAGAGGAATTGAGATGCCTTCAAATGCAGAATTTGATGCAAAAAACGCATCAGTTTACAGCGGTGGAGGATATGGAGACGTATGCAAGAAAGATTACGAAGGAGGAAAAGAAAGAATGATACATGCAGAGGAATTACACGAGGAAATTTTAGAAAAACTGGACTTGTCACAAGAGGTGGACGATGATCAATTGTTGGAGCTGATTCATAATGTTTTAGAAACAAGAGGCAGAGAGAGGCACATTCCGTTAAAGGAAAAGGCAGTGCTTGGAAAAGAACTCTTTAATGCTTTTCGGAAACTGGACATTTTGCAGGAACTAATCGAGGATGATGACATCACGGAGATTATGATCAATGGCACGGATAATATCTTTATTGAGAAAAATGGGCGATTGTATCAATTGCAGAAGAGGTTTGTCTCAAGGACAAAGCTGGAAGATGTGATTCAACAGATTGTGGCGGGAGCAAATCGAATTGTCAACGAGGCATCTCCGATTGTAGATGCACGACTGGAAGATGGTTCGAGAGTGAATATTGTACTTTTTCCAGTTGCACTGAATGGACCGATTGTTACGATTCGAAAATTTCCAAAGGAGATGATTACGATGGAGGAGTTGATTCATCGCGAATCTATCAGTAAGGAAATGGCAGAATTTCTCGAAAAACTGGTTATTTCCAGGCACAATATTTTCGTAAGTGGAGGTACGGGTTCTGGGTAAAACAACATTTTTAAATGCACTTTCGGACTACATTCCAAAAGATGAAAGGATTATTACAATTGAGGATTCTGCGGAGCTGAAAATATCTGGCGTTCCTAATCTGGTTCGCTTAGAAGCGCGTAATGCAAATGTGGAAGGGACAGGGGCCATTACGATTCGAGATCTGTTGAAGTCGTCTCTGCGTATGAGACCGAGCCGCATTATAGTCGGCGAGGTTCGTGGAAGTGAGGCAATTGATATGCTGCAAAGTCTGAATACTGGTCATTGCGGGGCGAGCAGCGGACATTCGAATAGTCCAGAGGACATGCTAAGCAGACTGGAGACGATGGTCTTAATGGGAATGGACATTCCGCTTGCTGCGATACGAAGGCAAATTGCATCGGGGATTGACATAATCGTGCATCTGGGAAGGCTTCGCGACAAAAGCAGGAAGGTGCTAAAAATGGTAGAAGTTCTTGGATATGAGGAAGGGGAAGTGAAGCTTCAGACCTTGTTTGAATTTCAAGAGCGGGAAGTAGTGAGTGGGAGAATTCAAGGAGAATGGGCAAAATTACATGAAATACAAAATACGGAAAAATTATTGGCAGCAGGATATCGCAAAGCATGAATATGCAAGAGCAATTTTGCAGGGAATTTTATTAATCACTATCGTTTCTTATTTGTTCTATGGCACAGTTTTATATGCAATTCTATTATCACCGTACTTAATCTGGTATGTAAAATCCTGGGAGAGACAGATGATACAGAGGAAAAAGCAGGCGTTTCAAATGCAGTTTAAAGAGGCAATCCAGTCCTTGTCGGCGGCATTGAATGTTGGTTACTCGGTTGAAAATGCAATGCGGGAAACATGGAAGGATTTGCAGCTTTTGTATAAAAATGATGAGCGGATTCTTGGAGAATTTCGCTATATGATACGCCAGTTGGAGATGAATCTCACGGTGGAGGTTATTTTAAAAGAATTTGCCATCAGGACCGGCGATGAGGAGGCTTTGATGTTTGTGACCGTTTTTTCTATGGCAAAACGGAGCGGGGGAGATATGATTGCTATTATTCGAGATGCTGTTTATCAGATTGGCGAGAAAATTGATGTGAAGCGGGAAATTCACACGATGATGGCCTCGAAGAAACTGGAGTTTAAGATTATGAGCGCCGTCCCTTTTGCAATGATCTGCTATATAAAAATCAGTTTTCCAGAATTTTTGGATGTTTTGTATGGAAATGTAATAGGGGTGATTGTCATGAGTGTGTGCCTTGTGGTATATGTAGGGGCCTTTGAACTTGGGAAGAGAATCGTGGAAGTTGAGGTGTGATATGGTTGTTTGTGTCGTGGTATACCTTTTTCTTTTGATAATTTGGAAAAGGAAAGGAATGAGAAAAGTTTTGATGCTGTTGCTTTTCGTGAGTAATTCGATTGCGTTCGCTTTGTTTGCAGCAGATTTGCTTGGTGTGGCTGGGGAAAATGAATTAACTCGAAATACTTACGGAGGAGGCAGCAAAACAGAGGCGTATGAAGTGACCATTGATGGCGAGATAGAAGATGAGCCCCTGATGATTGAAATCGAAGAGCAACAATATACCAGCGCTGAGATTCAAGAGATTTTTGAGGAAATGATGCAGAAATTGGACGAAGTAATGCTGGGAGAAAATGAAAGCCGGAACCGCGTAGACCAGGATTTAAATCTCGTAAGTCACTTGGAGGATTATCCGGTTGAAATCGAGTGGGAGCTGGACCGATATGACGTGATGGATGCAGACGGAAAGATTCTGGAAAAAAAGACGAATGAGGAAGGAACGTTGGTAGAAGTGAGAGGCATACTAACCTATGGAAGTAAAGAGGCGGTTTATGTCACGAATGTTATGGTTTATCCAAGAACCAAAACGGAGAAAGAAAAGTGGTTAGATAAGGTGGAAGAAAGCATTGAAAAGGTGGAAAGTTCTACGAGGGAGCAGATTCAATTTTTTCTACCGGAAACCATCGATGGAAAGCAGGTGGAGTGGAAGAAAAAAGCGGATTACCGCGGGTATTACATTTTGCTGTTAGGCATAATTGGATGCGTTCTTCTTGTATGGAAAGAAAAGCAGGACAAAAAGGAAGCAGAGCAGAAAAGGAGAGAGCAGATGCTTCGCGATTATCCGGATATTATTAGTAAATTCACATTACTTCTTAGTACGGGCATGACCGTGAAAAATGTTTGGACAAAAGTTGTCAAAGGGTATGAGGAACAAAAAGAACAGACAGGAAAGCGGGCAGCTTACGAAGAAATGTGCATGACGTATCGTGAAATGCAAAGCGGTGTTCCGGAAACAGTGGCCTATGAACGTTTTGGGAGCCGCTGTGGTGTTGTAACATACATGAAGTTTGGAGCGTTGCTCTCTCAGAATTTAAGAAAAGGCAGCAGGGGATTAACAGATTTATTAAGAATGGAATCTATGCAGGCTTTTGAAAATCGAAAAAGTATTGCAAAACAAAAGGGAGAAGAAGCGAGTACAAAGCTGCTGGTGCCAATGGTTGGGATGCTGGCAGTTGTAATGGTAATTGTGATTATTCCAGCATTCTTATCAATACAGTTATAAAGACAAAGGAGGAAAAACGAATGAATCAAATGAGATATTTATGGATGCGTTTTAAAGCAAAACAGACAAAAGGATCGGTCATGGTCGAGGCGATTTTGGTACTTGTGGTATTGATTGCGTTAGTAGTCATTTTTAAAAGTCAGTTAACTAGCTTGGTGACTAAGATTTTCGAGAAGATAACAAATGAAGCGACAGGAATTTAAAGGGGAAATCACGGCGTTCCTGAGTTTGATTTTTGTGTTGTTGCTTTCTCTTGCGGGAGCGTTGATACAGAGCGCTTCCATTCATATTACGAAAAGTATGAAACGAGCTGACACGGAGCTTGCATTAGAGAGTGTGTTTGCAGAATACGACCAGGATATGTTCGAGGAATATGATTTATTTGTGAAAATAGGCACTGATGAGACTACAATTTCAAGGCGTTTATGGTTCTATGGTGCAAAGAATATGGAGCATAAAATTCAAAAAATTCAGTTGCTTTCAGATGGAAACGGACAAGTATTGTACGGGCAGATTATCCTGGCAATGGGTGGCAAGGCCACGTCTGATTCCTTGTCTGGTGAAACTAATTCGGGAGCAGATAAGAGTGAAAATATGGGAACGGATTTTGGAGCGAATATGGAAATGGATTTGGACGGAACGCAGGAGCAAGTAAGTGGAGAGCTGCAGACAATCCTTCAACAGGAGGGACAGACTCTTTCTGTAGAAGACAATCCTATTGAAACCGTCAATCAACTCAAAAAATCAAGTTTATTGTCATTGATACATCCAAATCCAGAGTCCATATCTAACCGCGCCGTGCAAATGGAAGACCTTGCATCTCAGAGAAGTTTGCAGAAAGGAACAGGGTATGATAACGAGTCATTGGAAAGCGGAGTGACGCAGAAAGCGTTACTGGCAGCATATATCGTGGAACATTTCCCAAATCATGCAAAGCAGGAAGAGGGAGAAGCTCTTTTATACCAGCAGGAGTATCTTTTGGGAGGATGCAGCAGTGATATGGAAAATCTGGAGGCCGTGGCGAAAAAAATTCTGGCAATCCGTATGGCAGCAAATTATACATATTTACTGACGGACGAGACGAGGCAGGCGGAAGCAGAGGCAATGGCAGTTGGACTTTGCAGTCTCATGACTGTGCCGGGAGCTTCGGTTGTGGTGAAGCAGGCCAT
Source organism: Tyzzerella sp. (assembly GCA_017472665.1). Lineage (GTDB taxonomy): Bacteria > Bacillota > Clostridia > Lachnospirales > Lachnospiraceae > Faecalimonas. The sequence continues at coordinate 24,641 of JAFUOS010000025.1, forward strand.
TTTGCTGGCATGGGCATATGGAGAAAGTGTTTTGGATATGCGTTCCCTGTTTGATGGAAAAAAGGTTCCGCTTGTAAAAGCAGATGAGACATGGCAGAGCCAACTGACAAATTTAGTTAAACTAGGGACGACTGAGGAAGTCTCAGAACAAAAGGAGTTTTCAGAGGGATTGGATTATAGCGATTATATAAAAACACTTTTATTTGCTGAAAATGAAGAGGCTTTATGTATGAGGACATTGGACTTATTAGAATTAAATCTTGGAATTTGCGTGGATGAATGCGTAACAGCATTGGAAATCAAAAGCACTTGTGAAATGCAGAGGGGAATCAAAGATACATTTGTGACTGATTTCGAGTACAAATGAATTTCAAACATAAATAAATTTAAAATACTAATTTTAAAAACAAATAATACAGAAATACGAGGTGAATACAGATGCCCTTTCTAATAATTGAGACAAAGAAAACGAACCACAGATACCACAAACGAAAGATAATTTTGCATAGAAAGGAGAACGACTCTTTTTTGGCACATCACCTAAAAAACTCCCACATTCCTATAGAAAGGGTGTCTGCATTCACCTCGAAAGGAAGTATCACGTTAGAGGCTGCATTAGCGATAAGTTTCTTCTTTTTTGGAGCGCTGTGTCTGGTATGTTTACTAGAGATTATGACCATACAGACAACAATAAAAAGTGCACTTTGTGCGGTGGGAAAAAAAGTGGCGGTAGAGGTCTGCGTAAGTCCTATGATTCCCACAAGCCAAATGGAGCGGGAAATCGTAGAAATTATCGGAAAGGAAAGGCTGGACCACAGCATGATTGTGGGCGGAAGTGAAGGGATTGATTGTAGCAATTCTAAAAAATACTGGAATACCACAATTATGGATTTGTCCGCCTCTTATCAGATAGAAGTTCCTGTTTTGATGTTTCGGATTCCGCTCATTTCCAAGGAGGAAGTCATTCGCATCAAAGGATGGACAGGTCATGAAGTAAAGCTAACTGATGCCATTAATAACGAGATGGTGTTTGTGACGGATTATGGTATCGTCTATCACAAGGACAGAAATTGTACCTATCTGGAACTTTCCATAAAGGCTGTCAATTTGGACATGGTTTCTGACCTGCGAAATCTATCGGGAGGAATCTATAAGGCATGTGAATTGTGCGCAAAGTCGATTGGAGTGCAGGGGAATGTTTATATCACTGATTATGGGGACCGTTATCATAAAAGCTTAGAGTGCAGTGGGTTGAAGCGTAATATTTATACGATATCTCTGACAGATGCACATGGATTAGGAGGTTGTTCAAAATGTGTAAAATAGCAGATTGCATTATAGCCGTAATTTTGATTGCGGCGGGATATAAGGATTGGAAAACAAAACAGATTTCACTGCGAATGCTGCTGCTCCTTGGCATAGCTGTTGTCATTTTGCGGATTGCGGTGGTGGAGGATACGATAGTGTCAACGCTGGGCGGCGTTCTGATTGGAATACTCCTTCTGGGAATTAGTAAAATCACAGGAGAATCCATAGGGTATGGTGATAGTTGGCTTATTATATTGCTCGGTATTTATCTCGGAGGAAAGATACTTCTGGTAGTTGTGTTGGGCGCATGCGTCTATGCAGGTTTATTTTCGCTGTTGTTATGTTTGAAAAAAGGATGGAATCGAAAATATACAATTCCGTTTGTTCCGTTTCTCGCAGTGGCATATTTAGGGGTGGTGTTTTTATGAAAGCAGCAGGGAGAGCATACATTTTTATAAAACAAAAACGGAGAGCTGGTATTCGTGCCAAAAAGGCAATGCGAGGCAGTATTACGATAGAAGCATCTGTAATCGTTCCCGTGATTTTTATGGTTTTCTCACTTGTTATCACTGCTTTATTTTACTATCACGATAAGAATGTGGTGGCAAGTGTTGCACATGAAACAGTAGTGATGGGCAGCGGAAAAGAGGAAAACAGTGCGGAAGAATTAGAAAGTTATTTCAGGCAGCGTATTCGTAAAAAACTAATATTGTTTTCCTCTATTACCCCAGAAGTTGCCGTGGAAGAGGAAGAAATTCAAATCATTTGCAAAGGCAGAAAGAGCGGCATGTCCATGCGGGTCCAAATGCAGGTGAAAAAAACAGAACCAGAGAAATTTGTTAGAAAACTAAAAAGTATTGAAAGAATAGAAGAAGGGTTAGGAGAATCAAAGTGAAAGTATGTTATAGAAATAATTTAAAAAGGGCATACCTCGTCATAAAATGTGAGGAAAATTTGGAAGATGATTTTCAAAATGCAATGTTAAAGGAAAACCATATTCCGGGATTATTAAGAACAAGTATCAAATACATTAATAATACAAGCGAGTATTACTATGACATTAGCGGTAAGACCTCATTAAAATCCTTGCATGAAAAGGAAAAACTAAAGTGTGAAGATATTAAGAGGCTGGTCAATGCATTGCTTCAAGTGGTTCAACAAGCTCAGAAATATATGTTAGGGGAGAAGGGAATTCTGCTTGACCCGGAGTATATTTATTTTGAGCGGGACGAGTATTGGTTTTGCTATTATCCTCCGTGTGACCAGGAGTTGAAAGAAGCATTTCACAAATTAACGGAATTCTTTGTAAGAGAAGTAGATTACAAAGATAAGGAAGGCGTGCATCTGGCGTATACACTTCATAAGGCTACGATGGAGGAACATTATAGCGTTGAGAAGATTATGAATGAAGCGTTCGAGGAGGAGACAGAGCCGATTGTGCGTTATGATAAACGTATGGAAGAACGTGTGGAAGGGCAGATGGAGGAAAGCATTGCGATTGCGGAAGAGAAGGGGCTTTGGGAGCCGGTTCGTAAGCTTTTGGAACGTAGGAAACGTGATAAGTGGGGACAGTGGGATGAAAATGGAAATTAGAATGAATGAAGAAAAAATATAGGCTGCAAGGCAGATGATATAAGAAAAGCATCTGACTTGTATTTCTATTTAAAATTCCCTATAATGGTTCATATATTTAGAACTACTTAGCACTAGAAAGAGGATTATTTATGGGAAATCGCAGAACTCCACTATGCACAATCGCACTTGTAATAATTAACGTTGCAGTTTTCCTCATCCTGTCCTTCGGCGGAATGACAGAAAACGCTTTATATATGGCAGAACACGGTGCCATGTACGTGCCGTACTTCCTTTACAACAAAGAATATTATCGAATCGTCACTTGCATGTTTCTGCATTTTGGCTTCGAACACCTGATGAATAACATGGTTACATTGGTCATCGTGGGAAGATACTTAGAACCGTTGATCGGAAAAGTGCGGTTTATCATTATATACTTGATTAGCGGACTTGGTGGCAGTGCTCTATCGTTGGTTGCAGAATATTACACTGGCGATTATGCCGTATCCGCAGGTGCGTCTGGCGCCATCTTCGGTCTAACCGGTGCTCTTTTAAGTCTGGCTATTTTGAATCGTGGAAGAATTGCAGAACTCACAAAACGAGGCATAGTGATTATGATTGCTCTCAGTTTATACAACGGCTTTGTGACCGAAGGTGTGGACAATCTTGCCCACGTCGGGGGTCTAATCTGCGGATTCCTCGTAACATTTGTACTCTGCTTTCAACGTTACGCGAAACGTCGTGCCAACACCTTCCGTTGATTCGACGGTAATCGTACCGCCATGCGCCTTCACAATATGGTCGCAGATGGCAAGCCCAAGTCCAGTGCCTTGCTTTTTATATGTAACAAAAGGATCAAAAATCGTCGGTAACTGTTCCTCAGAAATACCACATCCCGTATCCTGTACTATAACGACAATATCGTCATTTTCCAATGTGGCACTCAAGTAAATAGTGCCATTTGACTTCGCGGCATCAAATGCATTTTTCAAAAGATTGAAAAAAACTTCTTGTAATTTTGTTTTATCTCCTGTAATCTGTGTAATAGAGGAATCGATTTTGGAAGTATATTCCACCTCCGACTGTGCGATAGACGCAGCAAAGGAGAGCGACAAATGTTCAAGGAATGAGCGGAAATCAAAGGTTTCCGGGTTTAAACGTTCGGATTTGGCAAAGTTAGACAGCTCGTCTAACAACTGATTCATGTATTCAATGTCGTAAGACAGGCTTGACCAATGGTTGAATTCTTTCACTTCCGGGTGTTTCATTTCAATTAGTTGAACTGTGCTATATAAAGTTGTAAGCGGGTTGCGTATTTCATGCGAAAATTTACTGAGCATAAATTCGATGTCTTGATTAAATGTCATTCTTAATACCACCTTTCAACAAGAGTTTAGCATTGCTTGGGATAGGATTCAAATATATTTTTCAAAACATTATATAGTAATTTTTAGGAAAGAGGAAAAAGACTATGAGAGACGACAATTGCATTTTTTGTAAAATCGCAGCGGGAGAGATCCCATCAGCAACACTCTATGAGGATGATGATTTCAGAGTCATTCTGGATATTGAACCAGCATCAAAGGGACATGCACTCATTATTCCAAAAGAGCATTATGCAAATCTTTACGAATTGGATGATGAGCTGGCAGCAAAGGCAATGGTGCTTGCGAAGAAAATGATTACAAAGTTGACAGACATCCTCGAATGTGACGGATACAATGTTTTACAGAATAATGGTCCGGCGGCAGGACAGACAGTATTCCATTTCCATATGCATCTGGTTCCACGTTACAAAAATGACAACGTAAAAATCGGCTGGAAGTTAGGAAAACTGACTGACAACGTGAAAGAAGAAATTTTAAATAAGATCTGCGAAAAATAAAAAGAAACAAAGAGGATATTTATTGTGAAATGTAAATCAACAAAAGATGAAAGATTTGACAGTATCTATCGGTCTTGTGCACTTGATGTTTATCACGCATGTCTACATTTTACTAACGATGACAATCTTGCAGAAGAAGTGACGCAACAGGCTTTTGTAAATTTTTATGAACGTCTCGATAAAATGGGCTCCGATTGGGAGCCAGAACATTTAAGAGCATACATAATCCATGCTGCAAAGAATCTGGCTTGCAATTATTATCGCTCTGCAAAACGTGAGGTGGCGGAGGTTGACGAAGATGAAACAGAAGATTCTCCAAGACTAGCGAGACCGGAGGAAATTGTGGAAAGCGCAGAAGATTCTTATTTCCGCGAGAGGGAGAGAGCTTTGGCGAAAAAGCTGAGTGACGATATTCTGGCAGACTTGAAAGAGAGTCACGAAAGTTGGTATGAAGTATTTCATATGATGTACTATTCAGACAAAACGCATGATGAGATTTCAGAAGAATTGGGAATTACCAAAGACGTGTTATATAGCAGATTACATAGAGCCAAACGATGGATACACAAGAATTATAAAGAGGAATTTGATGATACCACGGGCTCGGTTTAATGCAAAGAAAAAGGTGCCGAACTGACACCTTTTTGTAATATTTGTAAACTTTATGATTTTGCTGCATTTTCTATCAAACCGACAATGGTATTGATGGAATCCTGTTGAGAGGATTGCTTCATAGCAGATATGTAAGCATCCCTCTTGTCGTAGAGTTTGTGGATTGCATCTAAAAGAACCTGATTGTTTAATTCCTCTTCCTCTAAAACGACGCTGAAACCTTGACGTTCGAAGGAACGGGCATTTAAAATCTGGTCCCCACGGCTTGCATTTGCAGACAGTGGAATCAAGAGATTTGGCTTGTGGAGTGCAAGTAACTCACAGATTGCATTTGCACCAGCTCTTGAGATGACAATATCACAAAGTGCGAACAGGTCTTTTAATTCCTGTTTGATATATTCAAACTGTACATAACCTTTTAGATTTTTTAAGGATTCATCTGTTTTTCCTTTTCCGCATAAGTGGATGACCTGGAATTCCTTTAATAATTCTGGGAGAATGGCGCGGACAGCATTGTTCACTGCGACAGAGCCAAGGCTTCCTCCCACAATGAGGATGACCGGTTTGTCTGGTGTCAGACCGCAAAATGCAAGTGCGGCTTCTTTGCTGCCGGACAGTAACTCCTGACGAATCGGAGAACCAGTGAGCACTGCCTTCTCTTTTGGAAGGTGTTCCAATGTTTCAGGAAAGTTGCAGCACACTTTGGTAGCAGATGGAATCGATAGTTTATTTGCCAGCCCAGGAGTCATATCGGACTCGTGGATAATCGTTGGCACATGGCATTTTTTTCCTGCCATGACAACAGGGACGGATACAAATCCGCCCTTTGAAAAAATAACATCAGGCTTAAGGGATTTAATCAATTTGTTGGCTTCGCCAAATCCTTTTAGTACACGGAATGGGTCAGTAAAGTTCTGTACGCTGAAATAGCGGCGCAGTTTTCCAGAGGAGATTCCGTGGTAAGGGATGCCAAATTGTTCAATAAGTTCTTTCTCAATGCCTGTATAAGAACCGATATAGTGAATATCGTAGCCGAGTTCTTTGAGACGAGGCAAGAGTGCAATATTTGGTGTAACATGGCCGGCAGTACCGCCGCCAGTTAAGATAATACGTTTCATATAACGTTCCTCCGAGATTTTGTAGGATTATATTTAATTATATTAAACAGTATTCCTCGAAAGGTCAAGTGGAATGAAAATGTGAAAAATAAAAAATAAGGAGGTCAGTCCATGAGCGAAGAAACGAAGAAACTTTCAAATGAGGAAATGGAATTTCTGGATGAGGAAGTGGAACTTTCAAAGGAAGAATTATTAGAGGAAGCGAAACGCATAATGGAAGAAGTGAATGGCGATCTGAGGGTTGTAGATAGACCACTTCCGGTAAAACTGCGTGAAAAAATAGATAATAGAATCCTTGCTCTTAAGGTGCAGGGAGAGAAGGCGGAAGTCGAAACGGAAGAGAAAGTGGAAACGACAACTGCAGCAAGAGAGGAAGCCGCAATTGAAGAAAATGTGGTGGAACAGGCTGCTGAGGGAGAGCGGTTTTCTGCGGAAGAGCGAGAACTTATGCGACTCGGGAAGATTTATAAGAAGAAACGGAAGATGCGGAAGTATTTTGTGCTTGCGGCGGCTGTGGTGTGTGCGATGGCGTTTGGGGTTACGAGTATGGGTGGCCCGAAGAAATTATATGAGAAGGCCAACTGGACGCTTGCAGGTAGAGAGCAGACGAATATACATTCTGAGGGTGACGATATTTTAGAGGCTAGTGGTGTGGAAGAAGAGGAAGCATATCAGCAGATAGAGGATGAATTTGGTTTTTATCCAGTTAAGCCAATATATAAACCTGATGGAGTAGAAATTTTAGAGATAGATATGGGTGAAGAGATACAGGGCAGTAATCTGATTTATGGAAAAGATGAGGAGATAGTTTTCTCATATTTTATAAGACCGAATTACAGAAACAGTTCATACGGAACGGATATAGAAGATGATGTTATTCGTCAATATACTGTTCAAAATGGAAATGTGGCTATAGAAATCAAACAATATTCTGTAGAAGAAGTAAATAATAATCGATGGTCAGGTGAATTTGTATACCAAGATGTACACTATTTCATTTTAGCAATGGACATAAAACAGGAAGAATTTGAAAAAATTATAAAAAATTTGAATTTTTATTAAAAAATGCGTCAGATTTTGCCGACTTGTGTGTCTATATAGTATAAAGGCATGAAAAGAGGGAATCTCATGAAGAAAAAAATACTAGCATTATTAATGGCAATTACAGTTTGTTTGTCTGGGGCATTTTATCAAGATGTTGAAACAAGAGCAGAAGATATAGGTGAAGATATTGATTTTTCTTATCTTCAAACAGATGATGCATTGGTTGGATATGCAGAGATGCAAACATGGGGTGTATATTTAGCGAGTGGTAATTCTATCATTAACAAAATTTCTACCACTAAGATTGGTGCTGGTGGAACTACGACTGCGGCTGTAAAGTGTAAAGTGCAGGTTGTTCCTGTTGTAGAGAGACTATCAAATGGCACTTGGAATTATGTAACTTCATGGACGGTAACAACAGCTAGTGGCTATTCAGCGATGGCAAGTAAAAGTATCACTGTAGGAACCGGTTATTACTATCGTGTAAGATGTACGCATTCCGCATCTACCGATGTAAGCAGTTCTTGTACAGATGGCCTTTGGATGTAATCCAAACCATAGGCCTAATTTATTTAGCTGTCTACATGCAAGGCTATTTTAATCACTGCAGATCTTACAATTGAATATAAGGAACACATAAAATTATAAAAATAAAAAATAAGAAGAAAGTGAACCTTACATTGAGATAACCCTAAACCCTACTCGAGAGAGTATAAATCTGTTCTGCAGTGATTAAAATAGTCTTGCATGTATTCATATTCATTATACGAAGGGATGGCTTCATCACCCGTTCCCTTCACTTTTTCTGAAGAGGTGGACTTGTCACCCATCCTCTTCACTTTTTCTGAAGGGCAGGGAATTCTAAAATTCCCTGCTAAAGTATTTTATAGAGAAAAATTCTATTGTTTTCCAATCGCTTGTTTCAAAGCACGGGCTAATTGGTCCGGACAGGATGTAGGACGTGGACCACAGTGGATGCCTTCCATGCGGGCGATGGCTTCATTTACATCCATTCCTTCCACGAGGCGGGCAACACCTTGGGTATTTCCAGAACATCCTCCGATAAATTGAACTCCTGTTACTTTATTATCTACGATATCAAATTTAATTGCCTGCGAGCATACGCCGCGAGTTCTATATTCCATATTAAAGTCCTCCCAAATTTGTATTATTTCATTATTTTAACCATTATAACAGACCATTTTCAAAAAAACTAGGGATATTCACATAAAGTATTGAAAATTGATAGCATAAATGATATCATGCTGTTGTGGGAATACTAAAAAAGTGATGTGCTATTAGTAATGAGTTGAAGATTACGAATGTACACAGTTGAATTTTATGAAAAATCAAACGGGGAATCTGAGATTTGGGAGTATCTTGAATGTCTACGAAGTAAGGCTGCAACAAGCAAAGATGCTCGCATACAGTATAAATAAATTAGTCTATTCATTCAACTTCTCCAAGAGAATGGTACATATTTGCCCTCGAATGTAACAAAGCACATTGAGGACGGAATATGGGAATTGCGACCAGGAAATAATCGTGTTTTTTACTTTTTTTATGAGGATGATATATTTGTCCTCTTACATGCATTTCGTAAAAAGACGCAGAAAACACCGCGCCGCGAAATCGAAAAGGCGAAGAATGAACGCGAGGACTACCTTTCTAGAAAGGAGCAAGGGAAATTATGAAGACATGGGAAGATTATAAAAAACATGCAAAGAGTATTGATTCTCAGATCCAAAAAGATTTTGAAGAAGTAGAGGAAGTGGCTGTCATAATCAGTGCGATGGTTAAACGTCGTAATAATTTGGGCCTTACACAACGCGAATTGGCCGATATGTGTGGTATGCCACAATCTTCTATTGCGAGAATGGAATCACATAAAACAACACCGAACTTAGATACGTTGATTAGATTGTTAAATGCTTTGGGGCTAAGGTTGTCAGTCACGGTGATTAACTAGAATGAAATAAATCTGATATGTACCCTCTTTACTGGACACCCAGTAAGGAGGGTATTTTTTGTTAGTCGCCGTCATTCATATTAAAGATAGATTTCCTCACATTTCTCAACTTCCTGTTAAATTATCGGCGTTATATTTTGTATTTTGTTGTACAAATCATTTAGTTCCTGAATTAAACGCTTGATTTTGGTATCGTTCGAGGTTTTGGTTACCTGGATCAGATTAGTAACGATATTTCTACCGGTATGTATATCAATATATTTCACGAGATTGCCATGATCAAAAAAGAGCACATCTCTTAAGATGCCCTGTTGCATCTCTTTTTTGATTAATTCATGATCACAGTTCAAATAGTATTTTTTTCGATCGTCAACGGCCAACGCTAAAAGTTCGGACAATTTATCATAGGCGTATTGGTTGTGAAAGATTGCATCTTTCAAGACCCATTCAATATAATCATTGTTGCTTTCGAGTAAAGCATTAATAAGTTCGCTTAAAAAAGGAAATATAAGTCGATTTGTTTTGTTAAATTGGTTAGTGATTTCAAACTCTTTCGAAAAATATTCCAGTATTTCATCACTTGCACCTGCAAGAGCTTTTATTAACTCTTCATCAAAAAAGTCATCAAAATCTTTCGGTGCGCCCGAATACAAACAAGCCTGATAAAGTGGTGGTATTTCCCTGGCGTGAAGTTCTGTCAGCATTTGAATATCATTACGCTTGATTGCGAGAACAATCATTTTCATTCGCAGTTCATAACGTTCTTGCATTTTGAGGCCCAAAACATTTAGGTTGTTTAATAGAAGTGGATTCCGTTCAATGCTTGTTCCTGCGCCAAAGGCATAATGAAATAAATCTAACTCGTCAGTCCCAACAAACCAAATATACCCGTTATCCATCAGAAATTTTACAAATTCATAGTTTTCAGAGTCCAATGCGTAATCAATAACTGTCTTCCCGTATTCGTCGGCGTTTAGGATAAGCTGATCCTCTCGTTTGACATAACTTTCCCATAACTTCTTGTCTTTTGACGTTGCAATTGCATAGTTTGTTAAATGGTTTGAAGTTGTTGCAAAACATGTTCCAGCACTTAGAATTTCTTCACATGAAACATCCAAAAGTTTTGTAAAAATAGGAAGATCATAGATTTGCACAGATTTTTTGCCACCTAAAATTTGAGATAAACGGTTGGACATTTTCCGTATTTCTTCATTATCTGCAGTTCCTCTGTCTTCTTCTATATATGCCTTTCCAAATTGTCTGACAGACTTATATTTCTTGTTAATTAAATAAGATAAGTGCTGACCAATTTCCTCGCTTTTTGCTAATTTAAACATTTTATCACCTCCGAGTTTATTATAAAATTAATGTGAGAAACAAACTATCCTTTTTTTGTATACACAAAAAGGATGCAAAATTATTTAAAGGATTTTATGTATGCTTTTTGTGTATATTATAATGAAAAAAATTTGTCGTCAACAATGGGGAATATATACGTGTAGCTGTTAGGGTAACAACAAATGGAATTGCAGTTGCTAGAACCTTACATTTATTAAGTACAGTAAATGCTGAACGATATATTGAAAAAGGTACATTGAAAACCTTGACAAACAATTCTGCTAATGAAAAGTCTCCTTACACAATGATTCGTAAGGGGATTTTTGCGTTATTTTGATTGACTTATGCTTAAAAAAGGATTATCTTAAATATAGTTAACCTACATTAACTATATTTAGGAGGGAATATGGAAAAGTATTTAAAGGCAAACATAGTGTTTTCAAAATTTAGTCGAGATTATATGGCACTAAAAAAAGACTTACCAATAAGGCCAAGTGAAATGGGTGTTCTAAATATTATAACTAAAAGAGAAGGCTTATTTACTCCAGTAATGATAGCAGAACTTTTGGAAGTGACTAAGCCGATGGTTGCTAATCACATATCGGTTTTAGAAGAAAAAGGATATATTACCAGAGAGTATTCAAAGACTGATAAAAGAAGCTTTTACGTAATTCCGACTGATAAAGCAAAAATATTAGTTGCGGATACAGAGTCCAAATTAAACGAAAAACTAATTCATTTAGAAAAGAAATTGGGTTCAAAAAAATTTGGTAAATTAATTTCAATTCTTGATGAAGCAAAAGAGTATTTAAAAGATTGTTAAATGATAATGTGAAGAGGTGAAACTATGCAAAATGTAGAAGTTGAAAAAGCAATACCATGGAATCCATGGCACGGATGTAAAAAGATAAGCCCTGGTTGTAAAAATTGTTTTGTATACAAAATGGATAAAAGATACGGAAGAGATACCACAATAATAGCAAAAGGTAAAACTACTTATGAACTAAAAGATAAAGATTGCCCGCCTAATTCATTGGTTAAGTTATGTTTTTCTTCTGACTTCTTTATTGAAGAGGCAGATGAGTGGAGGGAAGGCTGCTGGGATTTTATTAGGAGAAGAAAAGACTGTATTTTTGTTATGACAACGAAAAGACCAGAAAGAATTGCAGCTTGTGTTCCATCAGACTGGGGTGAAGGATGGAAAAAATATTGGAAAATGGAACTTAAAAGAACAAATCAGATGTGCTGAGGAAGTGCAGCATGAGCTTGAAAGTACTTACAGATAACTTTAAATTTGTGATATGAAGTATCGTTAACATGATGGATAGCAGTTCATAATCGATATATTTCATGCAAATCCTGATGAGAAAGAAGAGGGGCTGTTATATAAACTATTAGGTAAGGTTTGAAATCTGGGAGTTTATCAGTTTCAAACGGATTTACAATAAATATTCGGCATGTTAAAATAAAAAAGAAGTGTTGCAGTCGAACACAATGTAAAAAAATTCTGGAAATAAAATAATCAAAAACTATGAGATAAAGAGAGGAATTTAATCATGACAATAGGAATTATAGGCGCAATGGAAGAAGAAGTAACCCAACTAAAATCAGCGATGCAAGTGGAAGAAACCGTGGAATACGCCTCCATGACCTTCTGCAAAGGCATCTTATGCGGCAAGCAAGTAGTCATCGTAAAAAGCGGCATCGGAAAAGTAAATGCCGGCATCTGCGCACAAATCTTAGTAGACAAATTCAACGTAGAAGTTTTGATTAACACAGGCATCGCAGGCTCGTTGGACGCAGCAATCGATATCGGCGACATGGTGATTTCTACCGACTTAGTAGAGCACGACATGGACGCATCGATTTTCGGCGACCCAATCGGACAGATTCCGAGAATGGACACATTTTCATTCCCTGCAGACCCAGCGCTTGTAGAAAAAGCAAAAGCTGCAAATGCAGAGGCGAATCCAGATATCAAAACATTTACAGGCCGCATCGTAAGCGGTGACCAGTTCGTATCGTCATCTGAAGTAAAAGAAAAACTGGTAAGCAATTTTGCAGCGAAATGTACAGAAATGGAAGGTGCAGCCATTGCCCATGCTGCATACTTAAATAAAATTTCGTGCGTCATCATCCGAGCAATTTCGGACAAAGCCGACAACAGCGCAACGATGGACTATCCAACCTTCGAAAAGAAAGCAATCGAGCATTCTGTAAGGCTTGTCCAAAATTTATTGCCAAGAATTTAAAAAATAAAAAAGTTTGAATCGACAAAAACGGCACAACCAGAGCCCAAATCATGTAAAAACATGTAACACGATTTTTCGGTCCTCCCGATTTTTTTCCTGTATAATTGCAGTAAATAAAAAAAGGAGGACTCTTTTATGTTAGAGACAGTAATAAAGTATGGAATTATTTTTTATGCAATGGGAGTCGCAATGGCAATCGGCGTGTTGGCGAAAGTGATTTCTCATATTACAGCGAGAAAAATGGTGAAAGCAGCCAGTGAAATACAAAGGAGCAACCATAGACTGATGCGTTTGGTGAAAGCAAAATTTGAGCATGCGAGTATGGTGAGTGATAAGGTTCAGAACGTGGAAGCTTTCGTGAAGAAATACCTGTACGAGTACAAGGTGTTGGGAGTCCGACTGGATGGTTGGAGAAGTTTGCCAAAGAAGATGATTTGGCTGATTGTAGTATTTGGAGCATTTGGTGTGCTGGGGAGTTATCAGATTTATGGAATGAAGGAACAGACCTTTCAATATGGTGCCTTTACCGGCATTTGTGCGGTGCTGGTTTTTAGTATCTCTATTTTGAGTGATGAAAAGTCAAAGCTGGAAGCGGCGAAGAATTATATGGTTGATTATCTGGAGAATGTTTGCATACATAGATATGAAAAGGCAAATCAGGGAGAGCAGATACTTCATACAGTCGAGGGCGCAGAAAATGAGACCATAGGAAACGAACTCACAGGAAACCAAACCACAGGAAGCAGCCTTGCAGGAGCCCAAACCATAGGAAACGAACGTGCAGGAGCCCAAACCATGGAAAATGCAACCTCAGGCAGCCCGCTTCCAAACAACGCATCCGCAGGCACCCCATTTTCAGAAACACCTCAGCCGGAGCTCTCCAAAGAGCGCGAAGAACAGGAAATGCGCATCCGTGCAATACTGGAAGAATTTTTAGCTTGACATTTTAGTCTGATAAAACTTGATAAAACCAGATACATTTGATAAAATGAACTTGACTATGAGACCTATTACAGAAGGGAAGGATAAAAAATGGGAACTAAAGTTACATTTGACTATTCAAAAGCAAATAGCTTTGTGGCAGAAAATGAAGTAAAGAACATGAGTAAGATTGCGGCAGACGCAAAAGACTTACTTGTAAGCAGAAAAGGACCAGGAAATGATTTCCTTGGCTGGATCGATTTACCAGTAGATTATGATAAAGAAGAATTCGCACGCATCAAAGAAGCAGCAGAAAAGATTAAAAATGATTCTGAAGTGCTGTTAGTAATTGGTATCGGTGGTTCTTACCTTGGAGCAAGAGCTGCGATCGAATTCTTAAGACATAGCTTCTACAACATTGTTTCAAAAGAAGTTAGAAAAACTCCAGAAATCTACTTCGTAGGAAACAGCATCAGCAGTACATATATCAAACACTTGATTGACGTTATCGGAGACCGCGATTTCTCAATTAACATGATTTCAAAATCTGGTACAACAACAGAACCAGCGATCGCGTTCCGTGTATTTAAAGAAATTTTGGAAAAGAAATACGGAAAAGAAGCAGCAGCTAAGAGAATCTACGCAACAACAGATAAAGCAAGAGGAGCACTTAAGAACCTTGCTACAGAAGAAGGATACGAAACATTCGTTGTTCCTGATGATGTTGGAGGACGTTTCTCAGTACTTACAGCAGTTGGTCTTCTTCCAATCGCAGTAAGCGGTGCTGATATTGACAAATTAATGGAAGGTGCTGCATCTGGAAGAAAGATGGCATTAGAAGCACCATTTGAAGAAAACGATGCACTTAAATACGCAGCAGTTCGTAACATTTTACACCGCAAAGGAAAATCTACGGAAGTATTGGCAAACTATGAGCCATCACTTCACTTCGTATCTGAATGGTGGAAACAATTATACGGCGAAAGCGAAGGAAAAGACCAGAAAGGTATTTTCCCAGCATCAGTTGATTTGACAACAGACCTTCACTCTATGGGACAATTTATCCAAGATGGTGCACGTATCATGTACGAAACAGTACTGAACGTAGAGAAATCTTCAGAAGAAATTATCCTGAATGAAGAACCAGTTGACTTAGACGGATTAAACTATCTGGCTGGAAAGACAGTAGATTTCGTTAACAAGAGTGCGATGAATGGAACTATCCTTGCACACACAGATGGAAATGTACCAAACTTAATCGTAAACATTCCAGAACAAAATGAATTCTACCTTGGACAACTTTTCTACTTCTTCGAATTTGCTTGTGGTGTAAGTGGATACATCTTAGGAGTAAATCCATTTGACCAACCAGGCGTAGAAAGCTACAAGAAAAACATGTTTGCATTGCTTGGAAAACCAGGATTTGAAAAAGAAAGAGAAGCATTATTACAGAGATTATAAAAGATGATAGAAACCAAAGCCAGAGCTGTCAGAAAGCGGCAGCTTTGGCTTTCGCATTACGAAGTATTCAAAAGAAGGAAGTGACACATTGTTATCGAATCAAGTATTAAATAGAATTCTTACAGATATACATAAAATTATTGAAGTGGACTGCTCTATCTGGAGTATGGAGGGGAAATGCCTTGCCAGCACTTGTGTCGAAATTGGGAAAATTGAAAAAAAGTTATCCGTAGTGTTAATGGATATCGAATTGAAAGAAGAAAAGATTACGAAGCAGAGTGCGTTCTTTTTGATTCGTGACAATGAGGAACCAATTTACGTTCTTGCGATTCATGATAGTTTGGAAAATATGAGCATGATGGGAAGGCTTTGTGTGTGCCAGTTTGAACATTTGCTGCAGGCATACAAAGCGCGATTAGATAAGAATCGTTTCTTCCAGAATCTGCTCCTAGACAATCTGCTTTTGGTGGACATTTACAATCAGGCAAAGAAAATGAATGTGGAAGTAGATGCCAAAAGAACGGTATTTGTTATCGAACCAAAACAGGAAAGTGACAACTTGGTTTTGGAGACGGTGAAAGGTTTGTACGCGACTGGAACGAAAGATTTTGTTACGTCAGTGGATGAGAGCCATATTGTTCTGATTAAAAGCGTGGAAACAACAGAAGGATATCCGGAATTGGCTCACGTTGCGAGAACGATTGTGGATATGCTGAACACGGAAGTCATGATCAATGTCCGTGTTGCATATGGAACCATTGTAGATGGGATTCAGGAGGTGTCAAGGTCGTACAAGGAAGCGACGATGGCACTGGATGTAGGAAGAAGTTTTTATGCAGAAAGAAAAGTGCTTGCGTACAATGAGCTTGGAATCGGACGGCTGATTCATCAATTGCCGTTGTCACTCTGTGATATGTTCCTGAAGGAAGTATTTACAGGGAATGCACTGGAAATGTTGGATGAAGAAACATTAGGTACGGTGGATTTATTCTTTAAGAATAGCCTGAATATCTCTGAGACGGCGAGAAAAATGTACGTGCATCGTAATACGCTGGTTTATCGATTGGAGAAGATTCAGAAGATTACGGGGCTGGATGTGCGTGTGTTTGATGATGCACTTACATTTAAGATTGCACTTATGGTGTCAAAGCACATGAAATCGGTGCAGTAAGAAAACGATGATGGTGCAATGCTGATTGAAAATGGATGCATGCGAAAGCGGGCATTACATATATATGACAACAAACAGGAGGAAAACGAGACATGATTCAATTATATAATCAAGGTGCATATTTGTTGAATGGCACAGAACTTGTGGAAGATACAAAAGATGCACAAGCGATTATTGCTGCAAAGACAGGAAAAACTGTAAATAAAGAAGAAGCAGCAAAAGAAACGATTGCTTACAATATTTTAAAAGAGCACAATACATCTTCAGATATGGAACGTTTGAAGATTAAATTTGATAAATTAACATCTCACGATATTACATTTGTTGGGATTATTCAGACAGCGAGAGCTTCTGGACTGGAAAAGTTCCCAATTCCGTATGTTTTAACAAACTGCCACAACAGTTTATGTGCAGTTGGTGGAACGATCAACGAAGATGACCACATGTTTGGACTTACATGCGCAAAGAAATATGGTGGAGTTTACGTGCCACCTCATCAAGCAGTTATCCATCAGTTTGCAAGAGAAATGCTTGCAGGCAGCGGAAAGATGATTCTTGGTTCAGACAGTCACACACGTTATGGTGCTCTTGGTACGATGGCAATGGGCGAAGGTGGACCGGAGCTTGTAAAACAATTACTTAATAAAACTTACGATATTAAGATGCCAGGCGTTGTGGCAATCTATTTAGATGGTGAACCATCTATCGGCGTAGGTCCACAGGACGTTGCACTTGCAATTATCGGAGCTACATTTGGAAATGGCTATGTAAATAATAAAGTCATGGAATTTGTTGGACCTGGTGTTTCTAAATTGAGCGCAGATTTCCGTATCGGAATTGACGTTATGACAACAGAGACAACCTGCCTTTCTTCTATTTGGAAGACAGATGAGACAATCAAAGAATTCTATGACATCCATGGAAGAAGCGAGGATTACAAGGAATTGAATCCTGGTGCAGTTGCTTACTATGACGGCGTGGTATATGTTGACCTTAGCAAAATCAAACCAATGATTGCGATGCCATTCCATCCAAGCAACGCATATACAATCGACGAAGTAAATGCAAACCTCAAAGATATCTTACACGATGTGGAACAACGCGCATTAGTAAGCCTTGACGGTGCTGTAGAATATTCATTACAAGATAAAATCCGCGATGGAAAACTTTACGTAGAACAAGGTATTATCGCTGGATGTGCTGGTGGTGGATTTGAAAATATCTGTGCAGCAGCAGACATTATCCGTGGAAAGAGCATCGGTTCTGATGCATTTACACTTAGCGTATATCCTGCAAGTACACCAGTTTACATGGAACTTGTAAGAAACGGTGCAGTTGCTGACCTTATGGCAGCAGGCACAATTGTTAAGACCGCGTTCTGCGGACCATGTTTCGGTGCTGGAGATACACCTGCAAACAACGCATTTAGTATTCGTCACTCTACAAGAAACTTCCCGAACCGTGAAGGTTCTAAGCTGCAAAGCGGACAGATTTCTTCTGTTGCACTTATGGATGCTCGTTCTATCGCAGCAACAGCAGCAAACAAAGGTTTCTTAACTTCAGCAGCTGACGTAATGGATGTGGAATATAAAGCGCCAAAATATCACTTTGACAGCAGCATTTACGCAAACCGCGTATTTGACAGCAAGGGCGTAGCTGACCCAAGTGTGGAAATCCAGTTTGGTCCAAACATCAAGGACTGGCCGGCGATGTCAGCACTTCCTGAAAACTTGATTTTGAAAGTGGTTTCTGAGATTCATGACCCTGTTACTACAACAGACGAATTGATTCCTTCTGGAGAAACTTCTTCATACCGCTCAAATCCACTTGGACTTGCAGAGTTTGCATTGTCAAGAAAAGACCCTGCTTATGTAGGTCGTGCGAAAGAAGTGCAAAAGGCACAGAAAGCAATTGAAGCAAATACATGTCCATTGGAAGCGTTGGAAGAGTTGAAACCAGTGATGGCAACTATCCGTGCATCTTATCCAGAAGTTGGAGAAGGCAATATTGGTGTTGGAAGTACGATTTTCGCTGTGAAACCAGGTGATGGTTCTGCTCGTGAGCAGGCTGCTTCTTGCCAGAAGGTATTAGGCGGATGGGCAAATATTGCGAATGAATATGCGACAAAACGTTATCGTTCGAACCTGATTAACTGGGGTATGCTTCCATTCATTACGGAAGAGAACCATGAAGCTCTTAGCTTCAAGAATGGAGATTATATCTTTGTTCCGGATGTTAGAAAAGCCGTGGAAGAAAAGGTGGATACAATCAAGGCATTTGTGGTTGGTGATGAGTTGAAGGAGATTACATTGAAACTTGGTGACCTGACGGATAATGAGAGAGAGATTATTTTGAAGGGTTGCTTGATCAACTATTATAGAGGATAATTTTGCTTTTGAGAGTTTGCTCCGGTGTGCCAGGCTTTTTTGTAAAGGGTACTCCAGGTTTAATGGGTAAATTTCTATATAGCACAAAATTATGTTACAATACCCTTGTTTTCATGTAAAGCAAGGGTATTATGGACTATTTTCGTTCTATATCGAAAAATAGACTCCCAAAACGGCCAAAATATAGGAATTTTAGTAGTTTTACGGGTATAGAGTAACAATTTTTTGGTATATACCCATGAGAAGGGAAATGGACGCATATGATGATACGGCTGGGTCTTGCAGCAATATTTCTAACAGGGCAAAGTGACAGAATATTCTGACAATTGCAAAACAAAAATAAAGTAGAAAAATAATTTAAACAAAATTAGAAAATAGTATTGACAAAACAGAATCCCAGTGTTATTATAATATCAACAAAAGAACTTAAGGAAAGAGGAATTTTCCAAAAGACAATTTCTGAAAAATAAATTTTCCAGACTCAAGTAAGAAAGCATTTCGAATCCATTATTTCTGACGAGAAAGGAAGTAATATAAATTCAGAAATCATCCGAAATGGGGACGGCAAATTTCAAAGTAAGAAATCTTGAAGAAAAAGAATTTCCATTAAGAATAAAAAAGAAAGAGAGGCTAGGATCCAATGGACAACTTCGAATCTACAATTCAATATGTTAGTGGTATGGCAAATGAAGAAACCTGCGACGAAAGCCTTTACCATAGATTATAATCCAGACAGATATGAAAAGGGAAAAGATAATTTGGAGAGTATAAAAAGAATCTGGATGAAAAGGAAAAGATGATATATTTGCAAACATATTGAAATAATACCACAAGGATTAAAGTTATAAAAAAGATGTGTAAAGAAACATTAGAAGATCAGATAATTATCGACATAACTTTAATCAGTCTGAAGAAAAGGAAGAAAAAGAGGCAGCGGGTTTTAATTCATAAATATCCTCCAAATAGAAAGAGAAAAAGGTTAAAAATGAATAAAGAAGAGATGTAAAGAGGTAGTCATTATTGAAAGAATAGTGGCTACCTTTTTTGGGGATTCTGAGTCAATAGTTGGGGTGGGATTTTTGCACATGGATGTTTCATAGATGCATGGCAAAAAAAGGTGCCCGAATCAATATATCGTCACAAAATCTTAAGGAGTTTTTTGTTACACATTTGTTACATTTTTTTGACATTAATACACTCGTGTGATAGAATAAAAAAAGATAAAAAGATAGAACGTAAGTTATTAATTCGATAAAATATAGGGGTGAAGAACGGTGGATAAACATGAATATCGTGTAAAAACAGAACAGATGCTTGAATATATGCGTCAAAAATCCTACAAGCAAGCGATGGACATTGCAGATGCGATTGATTGGCGGAAAGTAAAAAATATATCGATGCTTTGTGCGGTGAGTGAAATTTATGAATATAACGGGGAATATCAAAAGAGCCGTGATATTTTATTCTTGGCATATGATCGTTCACCGGATAGTAGAAAGATTATTTATCGACTGGGTACTTTGGCGTTGAAACTGGGGGAAGTGAAGGAAGCGGCGGACTGCTACGAAGAGTTTGTTGCATTGGCACCAAAGGATCCAAATCAATATGTCTTAAAATATAAGATTTTAAAGAGCAGAAATGCATCTTTGGAAGAACAAATCGAGGCGTTAGAGGAATTTAAAAAGGTTGAATATGTAGAAAAGTGGGCATTTGAGCTGGCAAAATTATATCAGGATGCTGGTATGACAGCGGAATGTATTGACGAATGCGACGACTTGATTTTATGGTTTAGTGAAGGAAAATACGTTTACAAAGCGATGGAATTGAAGATGCAGTACAAGCCACTTACACCATTGCAGCAGGAAAAATATAATCTGCGCAATGCAGCACCAGCAGTGGAAGAAGCAGTTGCAGAAATTCCGGCAGCGGAGGAAACGGTTGCGGAAGTTCCAGCAGCGGAAGAAGCAGCAGATGAACCAATAGCCGAGGCAGTGGCCGTGGAAGCACCAGTAGCCGAAGAGGTTGCTGTGGAAGTGCCAGTAAATGAAGAAGTGGTTGCGGAAGCACTAGCAGTGGAAGCGCCAGTAGTAGAAGAAAAAATAATGGAAGAAATGACAGCAGGGGAGTCAGCCGTGGAAGAAAAAGTAGTCGAGGAAGCAGTCACAGAAGAAAAGAAAGAAGCCCCAACACTCAGTATTGAAGAAATGCTTCAGGAATGGGAAGAAAAGCAAAAAGAGAATGCCGAGATGATTCGCGCCAAAGTGGAGGAAGTTGAATCAGAAAAAGCACAGGAAGAGGCAGTAGCTGCTGAACAGGTTGACGTGGAAGAAGAAAGCATTCTTCCAGATGACATCAGGCAGTTGATGGAAGAACTGGAATCAGAGTCTGCTGATATTGAAGCACAAAAAATTAAATCGGAAGAAGAAATTCAAGAACAAAGACCACAGGAAAGTGTGCATGTGAAGTCGCAGACAGAACAGCCACAGGAAGATAAACCATTGATTCAGAAGGTGGCAGAGCAGTTGGCAGCATTGGATGTGATTCCGGCAGCGGCAGTAAAAGCGGAAACAGCAGCAAGTGCGGGAGCAGCCGTAGGTGATGGTGCAGTAGGCGGTGTAGGCGCAGCAGTGAGTGCGGGAGTTGCAGGAGCAGCGTCAGAAGTTACAGAAAAAGCATTCTTCGAAGAAGAAGGTTTTGAACAAGTTGTTTCACATGCATTTGAAGCAGGAGAAGTGAAAGAAGAAGCACCTGGAATCAAATTGGGTGATACACAGTCGATGGCAGCAGTTGCAAAGGCTTTGAAGAATAATGTAGAAGTGGAAATTCCGGAAGAAGTGGAAGAAGAGGCCGAGGAAGAGCGAAGCCAGTATGACACAGGATTTATCGTACAGGGACGTTACGACTTAGAAGCACAGAGTGCAATTGGATTGAAGGCAGGACTTACAGAAGAACAGAAGAAATTATTCTCCTACTTCGTACCTGTTCATGGCATGAGTGAACAAATCGTAGAAGTATTACAAAACGATAAGAAATGCAAATCCAGATATGGAACATCCAGAATTGGAAACTTATTGATTATCGGCCGTAAAGGTTCTGGAAAAACGGTACTTGCAGTTGATATTGTAAAAGCGATTCAGAAAGCAAGAAAATTAAAACAAGGCAAAGTAGGAATTGTAAAAGCCGAGTCTTTGAATAAAAAAGATGTGGCAGACATTCTTGGCAAACTGCATGGTGGAGCAATTATTATCGAGAAGGCTTCCAGATTAAACCGCAAGACGATTGATGATATGTGTGAGGTCATGGAAGGTCAGACCGGTGAACTGCTTGTGGTTCTTGAAGATGAAAGAAAACCATTGGAAAAAATGCTTGCGGCATATCCACAATTTGGCAAGAAGTTTACTTCTCGTTTGGAATTGCCAGTATTTATCAATGATGAACTTGTAACATTTGGACAAACCTATGCAAAGGAAAATGGTTACAAGATTGACGAAATGGGTATTTTGGCACTCTATAGCCGCATTGATATGCTGCAGAGAAATGAGCATGTTGTAACGGTTGCAGATGTAAAAGATATTTTGGATGAAGCGATTGATAATTCGCAGAAAGCAAGCTTCAAAAAGATTGTGAAGAAGGTCTTGGGTAAAAACAAAGACGAGTCTGATAGAATCCTCTTAAGAGAAGAAGATTTTAAATAAAAGATTTAAAGCACAAAAGTATAAGAGTTTTGGGAGAGAAATCCTTTCCAAAACTCTTTCTTTTTACTACAAACTAAAGTATAATAGAACTACTAAGTAATTTACGCTGGGAAGGTGAAAATATGTCAAATGTAAAGAAAGAAGCTTACGAGGTTGGGGAGCTTGACCAATACTATTTTGGACAGGGGAATCATTATGAGATTTATAAAAAGCTCGGTGCGCATCTCGTAACAAAAGGAAAACAGCAAGGAGTGTATTTTGCAGTTTGGGCTCCACATGCGAAGTCAGTGTCGGTGGTCGGAGATTTTAATAACTGGGATCCAAAAGCAAATGTAATGACGAGGGAGGAACCTCTTGGTATTTATACGAGTTTTGTACCGGAAGCAGAAAAAGGAAGTCTGTATAAATATTGCATTGAAACATACAGAGGGGATTTGATTTACAAAGCAGACCCGTTCGCAAACTATGCGGAATTAAGACCGGGAAATGCATCCAGAGTGACGGACATTAGTGATTTAAAATGGACGGACAGTAAATGGATGGAAGCTCGCGAGCAGTGGAATCATAAGGAAAACCCAGTTTCTGTCTATGAGGTACATATCGGTTCATGGAAAAAACATCCGGATCGAGAAGATGCAGGAGCTTTTTACAGCTACCGTGAATTTGCAGAAGAAGCAACAAAATATGTGAAAGAGATGGGATATACTCACGTGGAATTGATGGGTATCGCAGAGCATCCATTTGACGGCTCGTGGGGATATCAGGTGACAGGTTATTATGCACCAACATCGCGCTACGGAACACCAGAAGATTTTGCATATATGATCAACTATTTCCATAAGAATAAAATTGGTGTCATTCTTGACTGGGTACCGGCCCATTTCCCAAGGGATGGTCATGGTTTGGCTGATTTTGATGGGACAGCTACTTATGAATATGCAGATCCTCGCAAGGGAGAGCACCCAGACTGGGGAACCAAGATTTTTGATTACGGCAAGGCAGAGGTAAAGAACTTCCTGATTGCAAATGCATTGTTCTGGATTGAACATTTCCATGTGGATGGTCTTCGTGTGGACGCAGTTGCTTCTATGTTGTATCTGGATTATGGAAAGAAAGATGGACAATGGGTAGCAAACGAATACGGCGGCAATCAGAATTTAGAAGCAATCGAATTCTTTAAACATATGAACTCTGTGATTCTTGGAAGACATCCAGGTGTTATGATGATTGCAGAGGAATCGACTGCATGGCCAAAAGTAACTGGAAAACCGGAGGATGATGGACTTGGTTTCAGCTTGAAATGGAACATGGGCTGGATGCATGATTTTACAGAATATATGAAGCTGGACCCATATTTCAGAAAAGGTGCACATTATAATATGACATTTGCTATGAGCTATGCTTATAGTGAAAATTATATTTTGGTATTGTCGCATGATGAAGTAGTTCATTTGAAATGTTCTATGCTCAACAAGATGCCAGGACTTGGCTTTGATAAATTTGCAAACCTGAAAGCCGGCTATGCATTTATGATGGGACATTCTGGTAAGAAATTATTGTTTATGGGACAGGATTTTGCACAGCTTCAGGAATGGAGCGAGGCACGCGAGTTAGACTGGTATCTGCTTGCAGAGGATTCTCACAGACAGATTCAGGAATTCACAAAAGATCTATTGCATTTATATAAGAAGAATAAGGCAATGTATGATTGTGATTGCGACCCTGCGGGATTTGAATGGATTAATGCGGATGACAGGGATAGAAGTATTTACAGCTTTATGAGACATTCGAAAGATGGTAAGAAGAATTTGTTATTTGTATGTAACTTCACGCCAGTGGCGAGACCGGATTACCGTGTGGGTGTATCGAGAAGAAAACAATACAAACTGATTATCAACAGTGACGATGTCAAATATGGCGGACAAGGTGCGGAACGCCCGTTAGTGTATAAGCCAGTGAAAGAAGAGTGTGACGGCAGAAAGTATTCGTTTGGATATGATTTGCCAGCATATGGTGTTGCAGTCTTTGAATTTTAATCATGATCTAAAAGAGTAGAAGTTTTGAAAATCTGAGGTGGGATTCTCCTGCCTCAGATTCTTTGAGAAGAGAAAAAGAGAGGAAAAAGGATGAGATTACGAAATATTCCGGGTGCTGATGATGTGATTCAAAAGCACCCGGTTGCGATAAAAAATGAGACAGAGCAGCGAGGAAAATGGGCTGAAGTGTTTGGCAATGACCATCCGATTCATATCGAGATCGGGATGGGGAAAGGTCAGTTTTTATTGACACTTGCAAAACAGAATCCGGAAATCAATTACATTGGAATTGAGCGGTATTCCAGTGTATTACTTCGTGCTCTGGAAAAATTTGATACAGAGGAATTTTGTGAACTTACCAATATCCGATTTATCTGTATGGATGCATTTACGCTGCCAGAGGTGTTCGAACTTGGAGAAGTGGATAAAATATATCTGAATTTCTCGGACCCTTGGCCGAAGGCAAGACATGCGAACAGACGACTTACTTCTACGAGATTTTTTGCCCAGTACGATAAAGTGCTGGCGAAGGGAGGCGCTGTAGAGTTTAAGACAGATAATCGTCTGTTATTCGAGTTTTCATTGGAACAGGTGGAAGAGGCCGGATGGAAACTTTTGGCGCATACATTTGACCTGCATCATGATGAGACGATGAACGCAGGAAATGTTATGACAGAATATGAGCAGAAATTTTCCAGTATGGGAAATCCGATTCACAAATTAATAGCAACAAGGAAGTAATCTGCATATTCTATAGAAAAGGGATATGGGGCAAATTTATGGGACGAAGTTTTCATGGTGCATCGTGCAGCCACTGGTGTAAATGCTGCATGCGCAGAATGAAGAGATCCTTTCGCGAGGTCTGTCGTATTTTGAACAGAAGACACAGAAGGAAATGTACATAGCGCGATGAGGAGGTGCAGTATGAAAGCGAAAATGATTGTGCTGTTTGCCCACTGGTGTCCAAAATGCAATATGATGATGCCGATTGTGGATGAGGTGGAAGCATACTATGGAGAAAAACTGCAGGTGGTACGGATTGATGTAGAGAAGGAACCGGGGAAAATGGAAGAATATGAGGCGGAGATTGTACCGACATTTATTCTTTTTTGGGAAGAGCACGAGGTTGGAAGGATGGCTGGAATGCTTGGTGAAAAGACAGTATATGCACGAATCAATTCGATGCTTTTGAATGAAAATGCAAAATAAGGATATCGTATAGGCAAGCCGGTTGGCTTGCTTTTCTTTTTCTTTTCGCTGGCTTTGAGAAAAAATGCTTTGGGAAAAAATAAAAAAATGCTTGCAATTGTGTGGAAAGCGTTATATAATAAGTCTTGCGTTACGAAGTAACAGATGCGCGATTAGCTCAGTTGGTAGAGCACCTGACTCTTAATCAGGGTGTCCAGGGTTCGAACCCCTGATCGCGCACTAGCGTTGAAATCATTAGGTTTCAGCGCTTTTTTCTTTATAGGAAAGTGGACTCGCAGAGATGCGGATAAGTAACAAGGATGTAATAATATAAGAAGGTATAGGATAAATGGCTCTGATGCATAGTGCACCAGAGCCATTTATCATTTTTATTCTGGAAACAAGTGTGATATTTGCAATGTTTTGATGGATATTTGTCGAGAAGTTTAAATGCCAATTTGCTAATATAAAATTAACGCAAATTTAATATAAGCCAGACGTGTAAGCGTTTACAACGCGCCTGGCAAAAAGTGGCAATATTTTTGCAAAAAAATTGTAGTAAAGTATTAGTAGTTAAAGGGAGGGAACGCTAGCATGTATTATTTCAAAACACACAAAATTAAACCTCAAGGCTGGATGCGGCAACAGCTGGAGGTACAGGCAAAAGGGCTATCCGGAAATTTGGACAAAATTTGGCCAGATGTAAGAGATAGTGCTTGGATTGGAGGCGATAGAGAAGGATGGGAACGAGTCCCATATTGGTTAGATGGATTTATTCCATTGGCTTGGTTTTTAGAGGATGAAGACCTGAAAAATCGTGCTGATAAGTACATTAATGCCATTGTGGAACGTCAAAAAGAGGATGGATGGATTTGTCCTGGCAATGATGAAGACAGAGCACAATACGACGTTTGGGCAGTATTTTTAATTGGAAAGGTTTTTACAGTCTATTGGGATTTTACTGGAAGTGAAAAAGTCAAGCAGAGTCTGTATAAAGCTATGAAATGTCTGTTCCATATGATGAAAGAAAAGAAAGTTGCTTTGTTTGAGTGGGGCAAATTCAGATGGTATGAGTGCCTGATTCCACTGCAGTTTCTCTATGATGAATATCATGAACCATGGATTATAGAGCTAGGAGAGATTTTAAGAGAACAAGGTGTGAAATTTACAGATTACATAGACGTCTGGAAAAGACCTTTAAATAAATGGACTCTTGAAACACACGTAGTCAATCTGGTTATGATGTTAAAGTATGAAGCGCTGTGCAGTAAATTTTTCGGAGAACCTTACGAAAATGTTGCTGAGGAATTATGGAGTACGCTAGTAGAGTATAACGGAACTGCAGTTGGCACTCTTACTGGTGATGAATGTCTTTCGGGACTCAAGAATAATCAGGGAACCGAGCTTTGCTCAGTAGTGGAGCTGATGTATTCTTTTGAGGTTCTTTATAGCATCACAAAAGATCCTGTATGGGCAGAACGACTTGAAAAAGTGGCATTCAATGCATTGCCAGCTACAATAAGTGATGATATGTGGAGCCATCAATATGATCAACAGGTGAATCAGATTGCATGTATGGCATTCCCAGGAAAGTCACACTTCCGTACCAATGGTCCGGAATCGCACCTTTTTGGATTGGAACCACATTTTGGATGCTGTACATCCAATTTCCATCAGGGCTGGCCAAAGCTATTGTGGAGCGCTTTTTCAGAGAATGAAGGAATTGAATGTGATTTGATGCTGCCTGCTACATATGAAACTGAAGTTTCTGGAACAAATGTAAAGATCACATTAATCACAGAATATCCATTCCGTCATTCTTGTAAATACATTGTAGAAGCAGAAGCACCTGTGGAATTCCAGTTGAAAATCAGAATTCCAAAATGGTCTAAGCAGTACGAATGCAATGGAGAAGTAAAGGAAAATGAGGGCTATTTAGTATTAAAACAATTATGGAATAAAAAACAAGAGTTTACCTTGAAACTATTTGATGAACCACATCTTGTAAATAGACCAATGGGACTTAAAGTTGCAGAATATGGACCGCTTGTCTTTTCATTGCCGATCGAGACAAAATACGAAATGCATGAATATGAAAGAGATGGAGTGGAACGTAAATTCCCTTATTGTGACTATGAATTAATTCCAACTTCGGAATGGAGATTTGGATACCACAGTGAAATGTTTTCTGTGTGTGAACATGAGGGAGATGCTATTCCGTTTTCTTCACAGCACCCGAGGGTAACACTTCAAGCAGAAATGAAGCCGATAGAGTGGGAATATGAAGACGGATATGACAGTGTTGCTGCACTTTGTCCTTCAGGAAAAGAAAGAGAAGGTGAATTGGTAACTATGGCATTGCATCCTTATGGGTGTTCAAAGTTACGTATGACAGAAATGCCATTGATTATAAAATAGAATAGGAGGGATTTTTATGAAAAAACAAACTTTGGCAAAAATTGCAGCATTTACACTTTGCTGCGCAGTTGGGCTTTCCGGATGTGGAAAGACGAATTCCGAATCATCAGACAACACGACGATTCAATTTTACAGCTGGGGAAATGAAACGGAAGTAGAAGTAACAAGAGAATTGGTAAAAGAATTCAATGAGACAAATACAGACGGTATTACAGTTGAATTCACTCCGATTCCGTCAGGGGATTATGAGACAAAAGTAACGAATGCGTTGCGTGGACGCAATGTTCCAGATGTAATTGTTGCAGGTGACGGTGAAATTAAAGGCTGGATTGAGAAGGGTGGAATTTCTAAGTTAGACGATTATGTTGCTGAAAGTAAAGAACTTGATTTGGATGCCATGTGGTCAGACGCAGTGAATCGTTATCGTTATGATGTATCTTCTCGTAAAGGTGGTACAGGAAGTTTATATGGTATCGTGCGTGACTACTCTCCATCCGCATTGTTTTATAACGTGGATGCAATGAAAGCAGTAGGAATTAATTGTATCTCTCTTTCGGAAGAAGAATCCATGGCACAGTATGGAACAACAGAAGCTTACTTTGAACAAGGAGGACAACTCTACTTTAATAACAAGATTGCATTAAACTGGGATTCTTTCCTTGCGCTTTCACAGAAGCTTACATCAAATACGGCGGCTCCTGTTCGTAACGACCAAAGTATTACCAAATATGGACTTTACGATATTTATTGGTTCTGCTTTGGATGGTCAGTTGGAGGAGACTGCTTAGAGTGGGTAGAAGATCCTTCTCTTGCTACTGGTGGAAAATATAAATTTACACTTTTTGATGAAACAAAGAATTACAAAGTGACAGAAGGAAATACGGTCACTGTAAACGATAATACCTATGAAGCAGGTCAAATTGTTTCTTACTCAGATAAGGCAGCTTTGACAGCAGATCAAAAAGCTCTTTGCGTGGAACTTCCTTCACAAATGGAAGCAATGCAATACTTCGTTGATTTATCTGTAAAACATGGTGTATCACCAAAACCTGAAGTTTCTGCTTCAAACTCTACATATGGTTTATTCTCAAGCCAGCAATGTGCAATGTTAATTGACACTCGATATGCAGTAGGTATTTTCAGAGAGACAATCGGCGACAGTTTCGATTGGGACGTAGCTCCACTTCCGGTTTATAAAGATGGTGTTGCAGCAGGACATAGTGGTTCGTTGGCATACTGTATCCCGGAAAAGAGTACAAAGAAAGATGCTGCATGGAAATTCATCGAATTCATGGCAGGAGAATACGGACAGACAAAATATACAGAAAAAGGATTTATCATTCCAAATACAATGGAACTTGCTAATAGCGAAGTATTTTTACAATCCTCTCAAAAACCTGCAAATGCACAAGTCTTTGTAGATGCAGCATACTATCACACAACAGGAGACTGGGGATATCTTCCAAGCAAAGCATGGATCAATGAGTGGTCTACCGATTTGAATAACGATGTATTGATGGGCAACATGTCGCTGACAGAACTTCGCGACAAAACACAGGAGAGCACACAGGTAATTGTTGACGCTTATTACGGAGGAGAATAATGAAATCTAAGAAAAGGGACAATATTATAGGCGTTCTGTTTGCAGCATCTCCCTTAGTGGGATTTGCATTATTCGGAATTTTGCCATTGATATTTTCGATTGTACTTTCTTTTGGAAATCTTCCAACCTACGATCTTTTGGACATAGAGTTTTGTGGATTGGAAAACTATATCAGAATATTTACAGAAGATACAGAGTTTTGGCAGTCGATTGGAAATACATTTTTCTATGCAATTATTTCAGTTGTGGGAACTGTAGTAATTTCTCTGATTGCGTCTGTGTTTTTGAATAATATTAAACGTGGCGGCAAAGCGATTCGCATCATACTTTTTATTCCATATGTTTGTTCTGTGGTTGCTATTTCAACCATGTGGAAGTGGCTATTTGATTACAACTATGGAGTTTTAAATGATGTGGTGGAATTCTTTGGCATGACTCGCATCAACTGGCTGGGTGAAGCATCAACGGCCATGCCGATTATGATATTGATGAGTATCTGGGGCGGTCTGGGATACAATATGATTCTTTATTCTGCCGCATTAAATGCAGTGAGCCGCAGCTATTATGAAGCAGCAGAACTGGATGGAGCTGGCAGTATAAAGAAATTTTTCTCCATTACATTGCCGATGATTTCGCCAACAACGTTTTTTATAATGGTTATGGGATTTGTCGGTGCCCTGCAGAGTTTTGCAAACTTCCAGGTGATGACACCATCCGGTGGTCCGGACGGAACCACATGGACCATGGTACTTCGTGTATGGTACGTAGGATTCGTAGAAGATTCTACCCTGTATGGAATGGGTTATGCGAGTGCCATGAGCTGGATTGTAGGTGGTATCGTTATGATCTTTACCGCCATTATGTTTAGTTTGAGCAGGAGGTGGGTAAATTATGACGTCTAAAGGAACTGGCAAAAAGCTAAAGAAAAATTTAGGGAAAATCATTATGTATCTTGTCCTGATTTTAATGTGTCTGGCGGTGCTTTTCCCTTTTGCAATTGTAATTTCTACCTCACTGAAAACATATGCAGATTCCGTAAAAGTACCTTTTACTTTTAATCCAGGATACGTGGATTTTAGTTCCTATGTTGCCGTTCTTCAATCAGAAGCAGTGTGGAAGGGCCTTGTAAATACACTTTTTGTTGTATTGCCAATTATGGTCATAGGCGTGTTTACGTCAGCATTGTCAGCGTACTCATTTGCAAAAATCAACTTCAAGGCAAAAGGGGTTATGTTTGCAATCCTCATGTTCTCGATGATGCTTCCGGGCGTTATTACTATGACACCGGCTTACGTTATATACGACATGCTGGGATGGACAGATACATACTATCCATTGATGATTCCAAATGCATTTGGTACAGCGGCATGTGTCTTCTATCTTCGTCAATTTTTTGCGGGGATTCCAAATGAACTGATGGAAGCAGGGGAAATGGATGGACTGGGAAAATTTGGTATATTCACCAGAATCTTGTTGCCATTATCAAAACCGGCTTTGACAGCACAGATGATTTTGTGGTTCATATCCGGATACAATGATTACTTCGGACCAATGTTATATCTGAGCAGTGAAGATAAATATACGTTGCAGCTTGTATTGAAATTGATGGCAGGAAGCTCAGAAAGCAACTGGCCAAAGGTAATGGCATGCTGTATCGTGACCATGGTTCCGTTGCTTATCATGTATTTTGCAGCACAGAAGAAATTTGTAGAAGGAATCACAATGACAGGATTGAAAGGTTAAAGGAGGGAAAGAATGAAAAAAATCAAGAAAATCGTTTTATTTCTCTCGGTTGCAGCCATGGTGATAACATCGGTTGGCTGCACGAAAGAAGTGGCACAAAACAACTATCTGGATGCGGATGCAGGCTATGACAAAGAGTTGTTTTATCAGAACCTTGGCACGGTTCAGGCAGCAGACCCACAAATTATCACTGTGGGAGATACATTTTATATGTACGCCACCAATGCGGAAGCAAGTGGAAATACCAATTATATCTGTGCGTGGTCCAGCAAAAATCTCACTGATTGGAAGTGGGAAGGAAAAGCATTTATACCAGCCAGAGATGCATGGGCAGTAAGCTCGCTTTGGGCTCCGGAAGTCATCGAGGTAGAAGGAACCTACTATATGTATTATTCCGGATATAATATTTCTACCAGTAAGATGGGTGTTGGTGTGGCAGTTTCAGATTCACCGGCGGGACCGTTCCATGAGATCGAAGGAACCTTTGGTGACAAGACCTATTCAAGAACAGAACAGCCAATCAATCCGGGATTTCCTATTATCGATGCCAATCCGTTCATAGATGACGACGGAAGAGTGTATCTCTATGTTTCACGAGATCAGGTAGATAAGGAGTCTTCTATTTTCGGATTAGAATTAGACAAAGATATGGTTACACTGCTAAGCGTTACAGAAGAACCGTTGGTGAAACCTTCTCAGGAATGGGAAAACCCTACGGCTGGAAATACGTGGAACGAAGCACCATATATGTTTAAGAAAGATGGAAAATATTATTTGACCTATTCTGCAAATTATTACAAGAACAGTACATATTCTGTAGGACTTGCAATCAGTGATAATCCGTTAACCGGATTTCAAAAAGTAGATTACAATCCGATATTAGAAGCCAATCCGGACTGGTCACATATTTCCGGTACAGGTCATAACTGTATCTTCCCATCTCCGGACGGAACCGAACTTTGGATGGCATACCACAGTCACATTGACACTACAAATGGCGGTGACGAGCGAAAAATTAATTTCGACAAAATCACTTTCGACGAAGAAGGAAGACTCCTTGTACAGGGACCTTCCATTAGCCCACAGGTGCTGCCATCAGGAGTGTCTGAGTATAAGAATATCGCAGATGAAGCAACGGTATCTGCAACGATAGCAGAAGGTGTGGAACTTCTCACAGATGATATCGTGAATTACCTTTATAACGATGTGGAAATTTATGAATATGTTTCAGAGGGAACAAATAAAATTAAATTCTCCTATGAGGAAGCCAAGAAAATCAAAGCCATCATGGTTTATGACAGCGCTGATTACCTGTTTGCAGGAAAGGAAGCTTCAGTGAAGGTGGGAGGACATTCTTTCGAACTGAAATTCAATTCCGATTACTGTGATGTGGATGAATACGGATTTGAGATGAAGATTCCGGGAAGCGCAGCGATTTTAGAATTTGATGAACTCGAGGCAGATGAAATCACATTTACATTCAAAGATGAAATCAATATCAATGAAATTGTGATTTTAGGAAAATAGGCAGGAGGATAGTGTATGAAGAAGAAAATTAACAAACACCATATTTTCATCTTGACCGTAGTGCTTGCCTTGTCTGTAGTAGGAATCATTGCATGGGTTATGCTTCAAAAGTCAAATGTATTTCATTTTGGCTATGAAGTAGAAACTCCGGTTCACGATTCCGATATTGCAATAGATGAAAATACAGCAATCGACGGAAAAAGAGATGAAAAATTCTGGAACGATAACACCTTAGTGTTTACGGAAACAAAGAGTGGCATAGAGGTTACAACTTGGGCTCATCTGGGAGAAAACGGATTGTATCTGTTTACAGAAACAGATGATACAAGCGTATATTGGTCCAAGGAAAAGCAGTTTTTTGAAAATGATTCTGTGGAGTACTACATAGACCCAAGACCAGAGTATTCTATGCAGCTCGATGCACTAAAGTCAGACGTAAAAGTACGTACCGATAATATCCAGGTGCGTGTAGACACGGAAGGCAGATCGTCTACATGGTTTGGGCGTAAGACAGAGTCTGGCTATCCATGGGTAGCAGGAGATTTTGATGTCCTTACTGCGTCAGTTATAGATGGCAAGTCTAATAAAAAAGACGGTGCTAAAGGATATGGAGTGGAAACATTCATTCCATGGGAAGCCATGGGACTTGAAACTACACCGGAGGAAATCGGTGTCATGCCAGCCTTTAATAATGTAGACAACAGGGAAGATACCGCGCGTACTTGGTTTACGGTAAAGGGAATGAATCATGCGGCACCAACCAGCTATGCAAGAGTAGATAAAGATGGATTTGTCCAAATTGGAGCAGGGCTTACGCCTCAAAAGGAACTTACAGCAAACTGGAAGGACAAAGCTTATGGCAGTGAAACTATTGCATTGACAGAGGTGTCAGAGACGAACCAAAATCCGGAAACGCGAGGAGAACTGAAAGCATTTCTCGGCGAGGACGGAGTATATTTCATTGCAGCAGTACATGATAAGGTTCTATCAAGTGGTTCGGATAGCATCTGGAGCAATGATGGAATTGAAATTGTAATCGATACGGCTGTGAAAGGTGACGACTCTTGCTTCCGAGATGGGGTTTTCCGATTGGCAGTCGATATTGACGAAGGTATTGAAACAGACATTTGTATGGATGGGTATGGAGATTATGTTTCTACGAGACGAGCTGTATTCTGTAAGACAGCGATTAGTGATTATACAGGCAAGAGCTCTTATGGATACAAAAATACCCTTGTGTATGAAGTTATGGTGCCATATTCATCTATGGGACTGACAGAAAAACCTTCTAAATTATCATTTGCATGGGCAGTGAAATCACCGAATGAGACGACTTACATACAAAACAGAAGAAATGGTGAAGGAAAAATGGAAGGCCAGGATTGGCTGTGGTCGAACAGACATTACCCATTAAATCCAGGCGAATATTATCTTCTTACATCGAAAGGCTTAGAAGGAGATTATACTTTCCCAACATGGATCGCATGGGATAAATGTAAAGTGCGTTCTCAGGCACCGACTAGATATGATTATCGAGGATATGCGGCCGATGATGGTCTATATATCAACATGGTGCAATATGTAGATAAGATTAAATTTGGCGGGGTCAGCGGTACATGGAAAAATATTACCCACATTGAAATGGAATTGTGGAATGGCGATGTAGGGTATGGCTGGGATGGAACATATTTAGCATTCTTCCCGGATGGAAGCCATTACATTAACAGTCAGGTAAATGTAACCGGCTTGGAATACAAATGTACGATTACAGACCGTGGTGAAGGTTATAAGGATGGTTTCCGCTACGAACTTTCATATGAAATCTATTTAGGTTTTGAAAACAACAAAGAAAACCCGGAAGACGGACCATACGCATATGTACAGATGATGAGCTGCACACCAGGTGAGTCGAAAGTGGGATATGAAAACTCAATTCGAGTTACGAAAGATGGAGACAGAAAACTTTGGGCAGATAACTGTAAGTCATACGAATTCCGTGAAGAGGGTATTGTTGCCATGGATAAAGAAAAGGACCCTTACAAATTCCCAGCATGGACAGCATGGAACAATTGTAAAGTACGCTCCGATGCGAAGACTAGATATGATTACCGAGGAAGAGCAGCCGATGAAGGATTATACCTCAACATGGTGCAATATGTAGATAATATCGCACATGGAGGCACAAACGGAACTTGGAAAGATATCACCCATATTGAAATGGAATTGTGGAATGGAGATGTGGGATATGGCTGGGATGGAACCTATTTGGCATTCTTCCCAGATGGAAGCTATTATATTAATAATGAAACGAATGTAACAGCATTAGGATATAACTGCACAATCACAGACCGTGGTGCCGATTACACGAAGGGATATCGTTATAAGCTTTCTTACGAAATCTATATTGGATTTGCAAATAACGTAGACAGTGAAGACGGACCTTATGCATATGTACAGATGATGAGTTGTACTCCGGGCGAAACCAGCGAAGGATATGAAAACTCTATCCAAGTTGTGAAAGATGGGGACAGAAAACTCTGGGCAGACGATTGTAAGTCATATGAATTCCGCGCAGCTGGTATTGTAGCAAAGGATACAGGCGAGGACAACAAAGAACCGGAAGGACCAGCGTATGAATTCCCTACATGGACAGCATGGGAGGACTTGGCAGTACGCTCTGATGTACCAGGCAGATACGATTACCGAGGATTTGCAGCGGATGACGGACTCTACTTGAATGTAGTGCAATACGTAGACAACGTAAAACAAGGTGGAGTGGCAGATTCTTGGAAAGACATTACTCATATCGAAATGGAATTGTGGAATGGCGATGTAGGATATGGTTGGGATGGAACCTATTTGGCGTTCTTCCCAGATGGAAGCCACTACATCAATAGTGATTTGAATGTAACTGCACTGGAATATAAGTGCACAGTTACAGACCGAGGAGCAAATTATGCAGACGGCTATCGCTACGAACTCTCATATGAAATCTATCTTGGATTTGAAAATAATAAAGCATATCCAGAAGATGGTCCATATGCATTCATCCAGTTTATGAGCCATACTCCAGGTGAAACAGAGGATGGCTATGAAAAAGCAGAGACCATCACAAAAGACGGAGATAGAAAACTCTGGACGGAAGAATCCAAATCCGTAGAATTCCGTGAAAGCGGAGCAGTTGGAAAAGACAGTGTATATGATACTTCAGCCTATGAAGCGAAGATTGCACAGTACAAGCAAGACTGGAAAGAAAAAGGTAATGATGGAAAAACAACCGTATTCATCGGTGATTCCTTCTTCGATGGAGAGTTCTGGTCTACCTTCTACGATTTGTACTGGAATAAAGATGTACTTCGTTGTGGAGTAAGTTCTTCGACTTCATATGATTGGGAAGTCTTTACGACAGAGTTCTTACAATATACTAAACCGAAAAATATTGTAATGCATATTGGTACGAACAATATTTATGATGACAAGAAAGATGCAGATGTAACAGTGCAAGCATTGCAGAGACTGTTTGCTTATATGCATGAAACATTGCCAGAAACGAAAATCTATTATTTTGGAATTACACAGCGTACTTACGATGATGCAAAAATTGCGATTGTAAACGAAGTAAATGCAGCTATGCAGCAGTGGTGTTCAGAGAAAGATTACATCACTTTCATAGGAGGTACTGTAGAACGCTTAACCAGCGATATGTTAAGAGATAACGTTCACCCAAGAGAAGATGATGAGTGTAATGCATACGAGATTTTCGTGGAAGAATTGGCGAAGACCGATATTGAAATTCAATCAAAATACCCAGAGTGGGAGGAATGTACCATCCGTTCTCAGGCACCAACCAGATATGATTATCGAGGTTATGCAGCAGATGATGGATTGTATATCAACATGGTGCAATATGTAAATCAAATTGTATCTGGAGGTACAGGTGGAGTATGGAATGACATCACCCACATTGAAATGGAGTTATGGAATGAATTTGCCGGATATGGCTGGGGTGGCACATATTTAGCATTTTTCCCTGATGGAAGCTATTATGATAATTCTAAAGATACGAATCAACCACTGAATGTAAAATACATATGTACGATTACAGACCGAGGCGAAGGCTATACGGAAGGCTATCGTTATATGCTTTCTTATGAAATCTATCTGGGCTTTGAGAATAATGTAGGAAGTGATGATGGACCTTATGCATTTGTTCAGATGATGAGTCATACTCCGGGAGAATCTGATGCGGGATATGAAAATGTAATTACGATTAATAAAGATGGAAGTGGAAATCTTTGGACAGATATCTGTGACTCTTATGAATTCGGCGAAAACGGTATTGTTTCAAGAAGGATTGATAATGCAACAAGTGTTGGTTCGGTGCCAGAGGATTTCCCAACGGTAGCTGATTTTTCAACGATTAACAGAGATTTGCAGTCAGTAGATCCAAATTTATACAACTTCCAGATGTGGACCAAAGACGATGGTTTCTATGCATATTTTATTCAGAAAGTACCTAGTGTAACTTTGGATAATGAGAATAACTGGTTAAATACTCATGTGGAAATGAAATTGTCGAATCACTGTGTGGGATACGGCATGGATGGAACTTACATTGGATTATTCCCAGATGGAACTTACTATATTAACAGCGACGATAATAGGATAACAAGCAAATCGTTAAAAGTGAATGTTAATTCATTAAAGAGTGGCACTAAGGTTATCGAGTATTATTTCTATTTGGGATTTGATAACAATTTAGAGAATCCGGCTGATGGTCCTTACGCTTATGTGAAACAATATCAATGCCTTCCAGGTGTAGATGTGAGCAATTTAGATTCAATAACATCTATCACTGCTCAAGGTGGGTCTGATGAACGATATCTTACCACAGGAGATGAGGTGTCATTCCAGGTACACAGTGCCATAGATGCAAAGATGTACAATTAAAAATAAAGGAAGAAGTATATGCTTTACAGAACAAATATTACAAATATCGGAGACCCATTTGTGGTCTCCGATGGAAACGAATATATTATGTATGCTACGACGTTTGACACAAAGGGGTTCCGTTATTACCGTTCCGACAATCTCCAAGATTGGTCGGATGGTGGAGTGGCCCTTGACCTGTCAGATAGTTGGGCGAATGAGGACTTTTGGGCACCGGAGGTTATCCGTAGACCAAAAGACAACAAATATGTGATGCATTTCACAGCACGTCACGAAAAGTACAAAAGTCTTCGTCTTGGAGTGGCGGTTGCAGATAAACCACAAGGCCCGTTTAAGCAGGTGAAAAATGAGCCCATGTTTGATTTTGGATACGCAACAATCGATGGACATGTATTTATTGATGATGATGGACAAGTTTATTTCTATTATTCACGAGATTGTGCGGAAAATGTTGTGGGCGATGGCCATGCAAGTCAGATTTATGTTGTGAAATTGAACGATGACCTGACAGAAGTAGTAGGGGAGCCGAAACTTTTGACGACACCAACCTATCCGTTTGAACACGACGGTGATGGCTCATGGCTTTGGAATGAAGGTCCGGCAGTGCTGAAAAAAGATGGAACATATCATCTATTCTATTCGGCAAATTATTATGCAAGTAGAAAGTATTGCGTGTGTGTGGCGACTTCGGACAAGCCAGATGGTGATTTTGTGAAATTGGAGGAAGATAATCCTATCTTACATGCAGATATGCAAGAGGTGGATTTTTCCGGTCCGGGACACAACAGTTTCTTTACAGATAAAGAAGGTAACTTAAAAACAGCATTTCATATTCATACGGACGTAAATAAGCCAAGTGATGACCGCAGGGCTTGTATTGCGGATGTGGTGTATGAGGATGGCAGTTACCGTTTCGTTTTGTAAAGGTCAAAGGAGGACTTTTATATGAGAAAAAGAAAATTTAGGACTTTATTTATGGGAATATTGACAGTTCTTTGCAGCGTGTTTGCATTGAACACAGGACAGGAATGCACTGCGCTGGCATCAGAAAATGTATTTGAAATGACGCCAGGTGGTTCTATTCGTCTTACGGAATCTTATGGGTTGAGATTTCAAGTAAAAATGAGTGCCGATGTAAAGGCTGCTGCTGACGAAGTGGGAATGTTAATCTTCCCAGCAGACTATCTTGTAGATAATGGCACGGAAGGCGACATTCATTATGAAAGTGTAGAAGCACTTGCAGCAACGACAGTATCCGATCATAGAATCAAACTTGATTTGACGCGCAAGCTTTATAAAAAAGATGGTTATTGGTATGGCAATGGTGCAATCGTTGATATCAAAGACAAGAATATGGCGCGTGAGTTTGTGGGTATTGCTTATTATGAGGTGAATGGCAATACCGTATGGGCTGATACAAGTAAAATAGCAAATACTACGAGAGGTGCGGCACAGGTTGCACTTTTGGTACATGCTGACAAGACATATACATATTCTGATACAGAGAAGCAACTATTACTAAATTATATCGACTTTTTGAAATCGTCCGATATTATAGAAGATGCGCCTACTCGTTATCAGGTTCGTGGATATGCGGCAGATAATGGATTACACATTAATGCAGTACAATATGCAGACACCCTTGTGACAACAGGAGATTCTTGGACTGAACAGACACATATGGAAGCACAGATTTGGCAACACAATATGGGATATGGTGTGGAAAATGGTTTGAATGTCGATACATATTGTGCATTCTTCTTAGATGGAACTGCATCAATTAACAATGAAACCAATGTTAAAGGGGTAACCAATATCGTTACTATTAACGATAGAGGTGAAGATTATGAGCAAGGCTATCGTTATGAGATACGCTACGAAATCTTTATTGAGTTTGAAAACAATTTAAGCAATCCACAAGATGGACCTTATGCATTTGTACATTTTAAACATCATATGCCTGGTGAAACAGAGGGAGGTTTCGAGAATTCGTATAAAGAACACAGAGACAGCAATCGTTATCTGTATCAGGATGATTGTAGTTCATATGAATTCCGTAAAAGAGGTATTGTTGCAAAAGTGCCAAGAATTGATGTTGATGACATGGGAGAATTACCATTTGATTTCCCAACAGTAGAAGATTTTGCAAATATAAATAGTGATTTACAGTCAGTAGATCCAGACTTATACAATTTCCAAATGTGGACAACTGATAGTGGATTATATACTTACTTTATACAAACCTTACCAAAAACGGATTTGTCAAATAGTGATCCATGGCAAAATCCACATGTGGAGATGGTATTGTGGAATGGAGATGTTGGTAATGGATGGTATGGAACAAATATTGCATTGTTCTCTGACGAAACGGTATCTATTGACAATCTTACAAATGTGAGAAGTGCTGCTTCTCATGTGGTTGTTGATCAGTCAGATGAAAATAAAACAGTAATCGAGTACTATTTCCATCTGGAATTTGATAATAGTACAATGAGCCTTGATCCATCATATGCTTATGTAAAACAATATCAATTCCTTCCAGGTGTAAATACAGAGGGATTAAATTCTACTATATACACAATTAATGAACGAACACTGATTTCAGGAGATGAAAAATCTTTTGCAGTACACAGTAAAATTGACACTAAGATGTATGATTAGGAGAACGATTATGAAAAAGAAATATTGTTTTTTATTAGGGTTATTAATATGTGGTTGCATAGGGGTCGCTGGAATTTGGAAAGTAGTTGATGCACAAAAACAAAATCAATTGAAAGATTATACGGCCCAGTATGAGAAGTTAGACGAAAACTATATAGGAGCAGATTTTTCTGGAAGAGAGATTGCTTATAGTTTAGATTCATCAATCAAAGACAACATCAATACGTTTGAATGTTGGATTCGATTGGATGAAAGCGCAGATACAAAAGGGGTTATTTTTGGAGATTATTGCTATTATAACATAATCGATGGTGTGCAAAGATCCACCAATTGGCAGATCTCGAAAGACGGAAATGTTCAAGTTTATTGGGCAGGTACTACAGTGACATTTGAAGGATATGATGTTAGAAATTCAGAATGGACACATTTATCTGTAGTGCGTGACACAGAACAGAAACAATTTCTTTTGTATGTAAACGGAGAACATCAAGCAACATCGACAAACTATGTGGATACTGATGTGAGTGATAGTGCTTATCGTCATCGTATCGGAGGAGATAATACGGAAAGTAACAGAAAGTATCCGTTTTTAGGCGAGATTGGTCAAATTACTTGTTATTCTACAGCAAGGACTGCAGAACAAATCAAACAAGATTACCAAGAATATGACACTATTTCGTATAGTACAAGAGATGAGAGTTTGCTATTCAATACAATGCTCCAAATTGGAGATGAAGTTGTGAGCGATAGTTCTATAAATGCAAATCATGCACGATTAATCACTAATGATTATTTTTACAATGGTGATCTTTACGAAACACAGGATTATTCGTTTGTTGTGATAGGAGACACACAAGGTCTTGCAAGAGCAAATCAGGCGGCGATTCCAAGATACACGGATTGGATTACTGCACAGAAAGATGAGAAAAAGATTTCTGCTGTATTCCACATGGGTGACCTTACGTATGGCAATCCTGAAGTGCCAGAAGAAACTTGGAATGCTCAGTGGGAAGCAATTGCAAATCCAATGAAGGAATTGCGTACACAGGTACCATTTGTATGTGTGCCTGGAAATCATGACTACCCAAACAACTCGCTGACAATCAGAAATTTAGATAAATTTAATGAATATTTCCCGGCTGAAGAATTTGAATCACTTTCATATTTCGGTGGTTCATATGAGAAAGGAAAAACACAGAATACATATTATTTTATGGAATTTGGTAATATCGAATATGTAGTAATTGCCTTGGAGTTTGAGGCAGATTCGAAGGTACTGGAGTGGGCATGCGATATTATGAGTGAAAATTCAGATAAAAGAGTTATTTTAATTACACATAACTTTTTGAACAATGCGGGAGAAATAACGTCAGAAAGTTCTTATTTTAATGAGGCAGAAAACACTATTCCTACGGAAATGTGGGAGAAATACCTTTGCAAACATGAAAATTTATTTATGATTCTCTGTGGTCACAGCATTATGGAGACTATTGCCTATAAAGAATTAAAGGGCGAAAATGGCAACACAGTCATGACGTTCCGAATCGATCCGTCAAATATCGTAGCACAAAGAGGATTAGATACAATTACGGCACTATTTACCATAAATGAGAGTGAAAGCAAGTTGTATCTGAAT
Organism: Tyzzerella sp.; assembly: GCA_017472665.1. Lineage (GTDB taxonomy): Bacteria > Bacillota > Clostridia > Lachnospirales > Lachnospiraceae > Faecalimonas. The sequence continues at coordinate 67,139 of JAFUOS010000025.1, forward strand.
TATTTCTCGATAGACAAAAATAAATTATACAATATTCAAAACCAGAGGACGATTGATTATAGCGGATTTACAAAGCTGACAAAGTCGTATTATGAAAGTAGGTGATTGTAGTGAAAAAGAGGATTTTAGCAATTGTTCTTACTATGGCGTCTGTTGTTTTTGCGATTAATGCTCAAAATGTATATGCAAGTGATAAATATTCAATTGAGATTGAAGCAAGTGACCATGGTACAGTGGTGGCTAATTGTACTGAGGCGGAGGCAGGAATGACTGTAGCGTTAAATGTGGAAGCGAATAAAGGATATGTTGTCCAGGCTGTTTACGTGAATGATGAAAAATTAGAAGACTATACATCGTTTACAATGCCGGGAGAAGATGTTGTAATCACCCCACTTTTTGCTAAAGGAGATTCAACTTATTCTATCTCAGTAGAACCATCTCCTTATGCAAGACTTTTGATTACTGAAACGTCAGCATGTGCCGGGGATAAAATAGTTTTGGAATATTATGCATTGACGGGATATGTGCTGGATTCAGTAATGTTAAATGGGGAGAAAACTGAATTAGATGATCGTAATGCGTTTACTATGCCGGGAGAAAATGTGGTTGTTAGTGCATCTTTTAAGAAGGCTATTGAACCTACAGATGTCTCTATCAAAATAAACAATGCAAATAGCGATGGAACTTCTTATTGGTATTTTGAATATACACCATCTGCGTTCTGTATTACAGCGAAAGTGATTGACGAGACTCTAATTACTACAGGAGAACCAAAATATCAAGATTACGTAGAGTGTATGATAAACATGTATCAAGATGGGGTATCTTCTTGGACAAAAGGTAAGACTGTGAAATACACAGTGACCGTAGGAGGCGAAGCTTACCAACAAACGGCAATAAGTGAGTTGGGATTTGGACGAATCTATGGTGTGAAAGATACTTTTTCTTACAGTGTAACAGAAAAGCAAATAGAGAATAAAGATGGTTATAGTGGATATGAAGTAAAAATGAGTATACCATATGAGCTTTTAGGAACTACCTATGAAGAAGCCAAAGGAAATATTCTTGTTTGTCCGGCGTATAGAAACAGCGAGAGCTTGGTTACAAGAAATTGGAAGTGCACATTTGATTGGTTTGATGTGTCTAGCCATCTTCGTGTAACAGAAGAATAATCTTCGGATTAGAAAGGAGGATTATGAAATGAAAAAAATAAGGAATAAAAAGTTTTTATTGGCTTTATTGGTTGCTGTTTTATTTGCAACGCTTACAATCATGAATGTTTTTGCAGAAGACACTTATAATTTTGGAAGTTCAACGCAACGTGCAGATAGACTAGAAGCAGAAGACCACAATACAAGCAGTGCTAATACAAATACGGCTAGCGCATATGCGTCGGGTAAAGTTGTGCAAATGGGTGGCTCTTGCAAGTTGACTTTTACAGTAAATGCAGAGACTGCTGGTGATTATGTTATGAAATTTGGTTATTATACTGGTAGTACTGATGCAAGAATGACAGTCACAGTTAATGATGGTACAGCACAGGATATGGGAGCAATGCGTCTTAATGCATGGGCTACTACCGGTAAATTCTTGGTATTCTTCCAGAATTATCAAATTCAATTGAAAGAAGGAACCAATACCGTTGTAATTCAAAATAAAGCAAATTATACCGATGTAGATTTTGTGGAATTTTATAAGGCAGACAGCGTGTATTATTATCCAATTGAACGTCAACAAATGGGGATGCAAACTGTTGGTGAACGAATAGAGGCAGAGTGGGGATATGTTACATATTATGCCAACTTAACGCTATCAAGGTATGATGGTAACTCTAACGTAAGTGGATGCCATGTTGCCTTGACTAACAGTAATACTTATTTAAACTATACCGTATATGCAGAAGAGGCTGGAGAATACTATTTGCAGATTGCAAACTCAGGAGATCAATCAGAAGGTTGTAACCAAAATTGGGAAATTAATGGTGAATCTAAGGTTTTAGCATTTCAATATGATGCAACTGGTACGGGCGACATAATGCAAACAAAACATGTTTTTGAAGTAAATTTGAATCAGGGCATAAATACAATTGTGGTTACGAAAAATACAGGAACTGTCGCTATGGACTGGTTTAAATTTACGAAAAAAGGTGACAATGTTGACACAATTATTCAGGCAGAAGATTATGCAATAGGTGCAGTAAAAACTACTGGTAAGATAGATGAGTCGGTAGAAATTTATAATGGTTTTGTGAGTGGTACAGTTCGTTCGTTCATTGACGGTTATGTGACAGAGTTTTCAGGTAATAGAGCAGGAAGCATTACAATACCAGTTGTTGTTGAGGAAGACGGATATTATGATTTGTATGCAAGGGGTTACACCGGGACAAATGGTGCAAAATTCCTTATGAAAGTGGATGATGGAGACTTTAATGCATATCAAGTTAAGAAAACGGGATGGTTGACTAATCCAGCGACAACAACGCATCTTGATAATTCTTATCGAATTTATTTGACGAAAGGTGAACACACCTTAGTAATTAAAAAAGACACATCGGCATACATTGATTTAGACTGGTTCTACATTACTAAATCTGCGATTGGGGAAGAATTGCAAGACGGCAAGCTATTGCTATATATGGATGACACTTACAACGTGGGTGATGCAGTTATGGATGCGGGAGAAGATGGTATTGTTAAGTTTGAAAATGGCACTCTTGTTCCGTTGAAAGGTGGAAAAACTACCGTTTATCACCAAATTCAAATGAATGACAAAAACAATTATTTGTATTCGTTGCCATATACTATTGACGTTCAAAAGGCAACATTTGAAAATGTAGATCAACTTGAAGTAGAAGACTATGTTTTGGTATACAATGGTAAAGACAGAAGAGCCGAAGTAGTTGCTACTGCACCAGATGATGGTTGGAAAATCGTATATCATTATGGAAAAGGTAATTATACAGATGCCGGAATTTATGATGTAGCAGTACGTTTTGTTCATGATAATTATAAAACAATCAGAAAAGATGTGAAATTGACTATTATGCCAGCTTCTGCAGAGGCATACAATGGAAACGAACTGATTGTAGAAGATGCAGAGTATACATATAATGGCGAAAGACAGTACGTAGTTGCTGAAGCCCCAAAAGGTTGGACAATTGAGTATGTCAACAATGGTAGAAAGAATGTAGGTTCGCAAGAAGTGACAGTTTATTTTAACCATCAAGATTATGAAACAATAACAAAAACTGCTATACTTACAATCAAAGAGTAAGAGGATGATTTAATGAAAAAGATATTTATACAGGAGAAAGTGTTATTGCTGTTGAAGAGTAAAATTATTTAAATCAAAGAGGGTAGATTAGAATGAAAAGAAAGTACATTATTGGGATCATTGTTTTAATCGCAGTATTATGCCTTGGACTTACGATGTGTGGTATTAAGAATTGGTTGCAAGGACCAGACGAAGACGAACTGACCAATTCAGATTATATTACAGGAACTTCTGATAAGTTTGAGGACACACCGGAAGAGGATGACGCGTCGACAGATGACGGCGAAAGTAAAGATAGTGAAAATAGTGGAGCGAATGCCAGTGAAAGCAACACAAGCGAAAATAATAAAAGCGAAAACGGTGCAAGTAGTACTGGCGGAAACAACACAAGCGGAAATAATAAAAGTGAAAACGGTGCAAGTAGTACTGGTGGAAACAACACAAGCGGAAGTGACGCTAGTGCAGGAACAACCAACGATAGCAACAACAATGGTGCTACAGAGGAACAGGACAAGGACAACAACGTAGATACAGACAAAGATGAAGAAGATGACAGCTACGAGGAAGAAGAGGGTTGGAGTCCATTTTACTAAAAGGAAGGAGATGTCGGAAATTTTCCGGCATCTCTTTTGTAATGAAAATATCCCCATAGGAATCAGTGGTTTACATGTACCAGATTTCTGATGGGGATATTTTTTCTGTTGTTTGCAAGTTTTTATTGACTAACTTTCTCGCTTATGTTATCGTAACAAAACAAGCAGAAGTTCTATTATCTCGGCAAAATAGCCGTTCTATGAATCGATTACAAATCAAAAATTCCTGCTTGAAAATCACATTCAATTTACAATCGAAA
>JAFUOS010000026.1 GCA_017472665.1 Tyzzerella sp.
CAATTCCACTTAAATTCCGTTTCAGGATATATCTTAATTTCTTCTGTTCGTATATGAATTCTGAAACAATGCTAGTTTTATTAGGCTCAAGATAACGTGGAAGCAGCAAATTTAGCCGTTGAAGATTTTACAAGATTCAGACAGTCTTTCGTGAACTTTTAAAAGAGTTCAACAAATCCAAATTTGCAACTATCCAAACAGTGATGTATAATAAAAAAAGACTAAAAAGATTGGAGGCACAAAATGAGCATCATTATACTAATCGTCGCGCTTGTCATCCTACTTTGTGTCCTTGCTGAAAAATTTTCAGATAAGTTCGGAATGCCAGCGCTGATTTTATTCATGTTTATAGGAATGCTGTTTGGAAGTGACGGCATTTTAAAAATACCATTTGAGAATTTTGAGTTAGCCGAAAATATCTGTGCAGTAGCACTGGTATTTATCATGTTTTACGGTGGATTTAACACAAAATGGGAAGTGGCAAAGAGTGTTGCCGGAAAAGCCGTTACATTATCAACTCTTGGCGTATTGATTACGGCCGGGGTAACAGCACTGTTGTGCAATGTATTTTTGAAATTACCATTTGAGGAAAGTTTTTTAATTGGCGCAGTATTATCTTCTACTGACGCCGCCAGCGTGTTTGCAATTTTAAGAAAGAAAAAACTGAACTTAAAAGACGGAACAGCTTCCATCCTTGAGGTGGAAAGTGGTAGTAATGATCCAGTGTCATATCTGCTGACTGTGATAGCGATAGGCATGATTAATAACAGTGATTCGGGGAATATTTTTGTGACGATTGTTTTGCAAATCGTGCTTGGTGTTACACTTGGAATTGCTTTAGCGATATTGTCTGGATTTATCATGACAAAAACAAAGATCATTTCAGAAGGCTTAGATATGATTTTTGTAATTGCTATGGTATTAGCATGTTATGGGGTGACGGCATTCCTTGGAGGAAATGCGTACCTCAGCGTCTATCTTTTCGGTATTTTTATGGGCAATAGCAGAATCAAAAACAAACAGACCTTGATTCCTTTTTTTGACGGCGTGACCAGCCTGGCACAGATTTTAATTTTCTTTTTGATAGGGCTGCTGACGTTCCCGCATCAAATGCCGGCAATTATTCCAACCGCACTTGCAATCGTGATCTTTTTAACCTTAGTGGCAAGACCATTAGCAGTATTTTTACTAATGCTGCCTATGAAATGTAGTGTGAGACAATGTTTATTAATTGCCTGGGCTGGACTTCGTGGAGCGTCTTCCTCTGTGTTTGCAATTATGGCAGTTGCAGCTGGCGTTTCAATGAAACAGGATTTGTTCCATATTGTATTTATGGTGTCGCTCTTTTCAGTGGCGATTCAGGGAACGCTTTTGCCAGCAGTTGCAAATAAACTTTTGATGGTGGATGACAATTCCGATGTTAGAAAGACATTCAATGACTATCAAGAGGAAACGTCCCTGCAGCTTATGAGAATGCATATATCAGAAGGGCATGAGTGGGCTAATCAGAGAATTAAAGACGTAAACTTGCCTACAGGCTCATTGGCACTTATGATTAAACGAGGAAAAGAGACGATTATCACGAAAGGCAACACGAAAATACATGCGGGAGACAACTTGATTCTCAGCGTGCCGCCTTATAATACGAATGAGAAAGAAGATTTACAGGAAAAATATATTTCGAAAAATGATGTGTGGTGCAATAAGGCCATAGGGGAACTGCAGCTATCTAAGAACGAATTGATTGCGATGGTGATACGCGGAGACGAGACGATTATTCCAGATGGGAAAACAGTGATACTAGAAAATGATACTGTGGTCATGTATCAAGAAAAATAAGGAGTGGAGAAAATGAAAAAGAATCTAAAGAAACTTTTGAGTTACTACAGACCATATAGATTATTGTTTTTTAGTGATTTGTTTTTTGCAATTATCGGGGCAATTGTAACATTAATTATTCCTTTGATTGTGCGTTATATAACGAATGAAGTCGTATATTTCGAAATTGAAAAAGTAAAAGAAAGTATTTTGTTTCTCAGAATTGTAATGACTTTGCTAGTCCTAGTCGAGTTTGGATGTAACTATTTTATGGTATATTACGGACATATGATGGGTGCCCGCATGGAAGCAAATATGCGAAGTGACATTTTCGGACATTATCAGAAGTTGTCTTTTGCATTTTACGACAATCAAAAAGTTGGTGCGCTTTTATCCCGTGTGACCAGCGACTTGTTTGATATTACCGAACTTTTACATCATGGTCCGGAAGATTTGATTATTTCCTTTATTAAAATTGTTGGTGCTTTCATTATTTTGCTTCACATTAACGCGCCGCTTACGCTTATTACGTTTGCGTTTGTACCGATTATGGCAATTTATGCATATTATTTTAATCGCAAGATGAAGCGCGCATTTAAGCGCAATCGTGAGAAAATTGCAGATATCAACAGCCAGATTGAAGACAGCCTTTCTGGGATCCGTGTGGTGAAATCCTTTGCAAATGAAGAAATTGAGATGAAAAAATTCAACCATGGTAATAAAAATTTCGTAGCGGCAAAGAAACTCAGTTATTTATATATGGCAGGATACCATTCAGGGCTCGGCGCACTTACAACGCTGGTAACTGTTGTTGTAATTCTTGCAGGCGTAAATCTTATGACGACAGGAACCATTGTTGTGGCAGATTTGATTACGTTTCTTCTTTATGTAAATAACTTCATTGAACCTGTAAAGAAGTTAATTAACTTTACTGAAATGTTCCAAAATGGATATTCCGGCTTTGAACGGTTTATGGAAATTATGGAAATTGCTCCAGATATCAAAGATGATGAAGATGCGATTTCAGTAAGCGACCTCAAAGGGGATATCGAGTTTGAAAATGTTTCTTTCTATTATGAAAGCAACCACGAAAAAGTGCTCAACAATATTCAGTTAAATGTAAAAGCCGGTGAATACATGGCGTTAGTTGGCGCTTCTGGTGTTGGAAAGACTACACTTTGCAGCTTAATTCCTAGATTTTATGATGTGACAGCCGGTACAATTAAAATTGATGGAATGGATATTCGTAAAATGAAGCTGGCCGATTTGCGTAATCAAATCGGAATCGTACAGCAGGATGTGTATTTGTTTGCAGGAACGATTATGGAAAATATTCGCTATGGAAATCCAGGTGCGACAGACGAAGATGTTATTCGTGCTGCAAAACGTGCAAATGCACATGATTTTATTATGAGTTTTCCAGATGGGTATGACACTGATATTGGACAACGCGGAGCAAAATTATCTGGTGGTCAGAAACAAAGACTGTCGATTGCGCGTGTTTTCCTCAAGAATCCGCCGATTCTCATTTTTGATGAGGCAACGTCAGCACTTGATAACGAAAGCGAGCAGGTGGTGCAGCAGTCATTGGAAGAATTGGCAAAGAATAGAACCACATTCGTCATTGCACACAGACTTTCTACTATTCGAAATGCGCAGCGCATTTTAGTGCTTACGGAAAATGGAATTGAGGAGGAAGGTTCTCATGAAGAACTGATTGCTAAGAAGGGAGCCTATGAGGCGCTTTACAACTTACAATTTCGCTAAATAAATTATAAAATTTTCAAGAAGAAGTAAAAAATTTGAAAAAGTGTGATATACTACTCGAATGCAAAACATTTACTTTGATGCAAAATTACGATTAGAAATAGAAACAGGAGAGGAAAGAATGAAAGAGATTCAGTTTAAACGGCCAGAATTTGAAGACCGAGAATTGATACATTCGTACTTTAAACAATATCCAAGCAGAAGCTGTGAAAAAACATTCGTAAATTCTTACCTATGGTCCAGATTCTATCAGGTACAATTTGCTATAGTAGAAAATACATTGATATTTAAATCGGAAGCTCAAGGTTTGGCGTTCACATATCCTGTGGGAGAATCAGAAGATGCGAAACGTGCACTCGAATTTTTGAAACAATACACAGAAGATAAAGGAGTTCCGTTTGTGCTTTACCTGGTAACCGAGGATCAATTTGCACAATTGGAACAATGGTATCCAGGCAGATTTGAAATTGAGTATAACCGTGATGATGCGGATTATGTGTATGAGTCAGAAAAACTAGCCACATTGTCTGGAAAAAAATTACATGCAAAACGAAACCATATTAATAAATTTAAGGCAACATTTGAGGATTGGAGCTACGAAACTCTCACAAAAGACAATGCAGAGGACTGTTTCCAGATGGCACTCAAATGGCGTAGACAAAATGGGTGCGACGATGATGAAGAAAAAAATGCAGAAATGTGTGTTACACTCAATTCCCTTCGTTTATTAGAAGAGTTAGAATTGACTGGCGGAGTTCTTAGAGTCAATGGTGAGGTGATTGCATTTACGATTGGAGAACCAGTCAGCGAAGATACATTTGTGGTGCATATTGAGAAAGCATATGCAGATATTCAGGGAGCCTATCCTATGATTAATCAACAGTTTGTAGAGCATGAATGTATGGATTATAAATATATTAACCGAGAAGAAGATACGGGAGCAGAGGGACTTCGCAAGGCAAAATTGTCTTACCGCCCGGCCTTCTTAGTAGAAAAAGGAATCGTAAAGGAGAGAGTACAGTGATTGCAAAAAAAATGCAAAGTATGGTAGCAAACAGCTCAGCTATCAGGGCAATGTTTGAAGAAGGAAATCGTTTGGCGCAGATTTATGGCAGAGAGAATGTATTTGATTTTAGCCTTGGTAACCCAAACGTGGCAGCACCACAGGAAGTAAAAGATGCCATTTTAGAAATTTTAGAGGAAGAAGATCCGGTTGTGCTTCATGGGTATACGAATAGTAATGCAGGATACGCAGATGTCAGACAGGCAGTTGCGGATTCCCTGAATGAACGTTTTGATACAAAGTTTGAAGGGAAAAATATTATCATGACCGTAGGGGCAGCAGGAGGACTTAACGTTGCGCTCAAGATCCTGTTAAACCCAGGGGATGAAGTGATTACATTTGCTCCATATTTCGGAGAATATAGAAGCTATACAGCAAACTTTGATGGTGTTTTGGTTGAGATTTCACCAGATACAGAGACTTTCCAGCCGAAACTGGACGAATTTGAAGCAAAGATTACAGAAAAGACAAAAGCGGTCATTGTAAACACACCAAACAATCCAACGGGTGTTGTTTATTCAGAAGAAACCATCAAAAAGATGGCAGCAATCATGGAAGCAAAGCAAAAAGAATTTGGCACCGACATCTATCTGATTTCCGATGAACCATACCGTGAATTGGCATACGACGGAGTAGAAGTTCCATATCTGACAAAATATTATGCGAATACGATTGTCGGATATTCATTTAGCAAATCACTCTCCCTTCCAGGAGAGCGTATCGGATATCTGGTAATTCCAGATGAAGCTTCGGACAGCGCAGACCTTCAGTCAGCAGCAAGTGTTGCGACACGTATTTTGGGATTTGTAAATGCTCCAACATTGCAGCAGAAAATGGTTGCCAAATGTTTAAATGCAAAGACAGACATTTCTTATTATGATAGAAATAGGGAGGCTTTATATAATGGACTACGTGAATGTGGTTTCGATTGTATTAAGCCAGAAGGCGCATTCTATTTATTTGTAAAATCACCGGTTGCAGATGAAAAAGAATTCTGTGCAGCGGCAAAGAAATACAATATTTTAATTGTTCCGGGAAGTTCATTTGGATGTCCGGGATTTGTGCGTATGGCATACTGCGTATCTTATGAAACGATTGTAAATTCGCTGCCGAAATTCAAAGAACTTGCAAGTGAATTTTTACATAAACAAAGTTGAGATAAAGCAGACTGATACTAAGAAAAATTGGTACAAAACAGATTACAAAGAAGACTAACATAAGGAAGGCCGACAAGATGAAAGCATTTGAAAAAAATATTCGAAAAGTAGAACCTTATGTGCCAGGGGAACAACCGCAGCACAAGGTGATCAAATTAAACACAAATGAGAATCCATATCCACCAGCACCAGGCGTAAAAGAAGCACTGATGAATATGGATGTGGACCGCATGAGACTTTATCCAGACCCGACAGCAGGAAATCTCGTGCATACTTTAGCTGAATACTACGGTGTAAAAGACGAGCAGGTTTTTGTGGGCGTCGGTTCCGATGATGTCCTTGCGATGTGCTTTTTAACATTCTTTAATTCGGACAAGCCGATTCTGTTCCCAGATATTACATACTCATTCTACAAAGTATGGGCAGAATTGTACCGCATTCCGTATGAATGCCCTGCACTTGATGACAACTTCCGCATCGTAAAAGAGGATTATTATAAAGAAAATGGCGGCGTGATTTTCCCAAATCCAAATGCACCGACTTCAATTTATGAAGATTTAGATTTTATAGAAGATATTTTAAAGCACAATCAGGATGTCATAGTCATTGTCGATGAGGCATATATTGATTTTGCAGGAAAATCTGCAATCGAATTGATTGATAAATATGAAAATCTAATTGTAGTTCAGACGTTTTCAAAGGCCCGCTCTATGGCAGGTATGAGAATTGGCTATGCAATCAGTAACCCAATACTCATCAAGTATTTAAATGATGCAAAATACTCTTTTAACTCCTACACAATGAACCAGACTTCTTTGATTTGTGGTGTAGAAGCAGTGAAAGATAAAGCGTATTTCGAAGAACAGGTACAGAAGATTGTGGATACGCGAGAATGGGCGAAAGAAGAACTTCGTGCCCTCGGATTTGAATTTCCAGATTCCAAATCCAACTTCATTTTCGTGACACATCCTAAATTTTCGGCTAAGAAATTGTTCGAAGCATTGAAAAAAGCAAATATTTATGTTAGATTCTTAGGCGGTGCTCGTATTCAGGAATATTTGCGAATTTCTGTTGGCACGAGAGAAGAGATGGAAATGCTCATTTCCTTCTTGAAAGAATATATGAAAGAAAATAAGGGAGAAAAATAAGAAAGATATGTTAAAACTGATTTTACAAGGTATGGCAGTTGGTATTGCAAACATTATTCCGGGCGTTAGCGGAGGAACCATGATGGTAGCGATGGGGCTGTATGATAAGCTGATTCATTGCATTACGCATTTGAAAAGTGAATTTAAGAAGAGTTTGAAGTTGTTGATCCCAATTTTTGCTGGTGCAGGGCTTGCAATTATAGTGTTGTCGAGACTTTTTGAATATTTGTTAGAAGTGCATCCGATTCCAACGAATTTTGCATTCTGTGGATTGATTGCAGGAAGCCTTCCATTTATTGTGAAGAAAGTCAAAGGACATTCTGTAACAATCGGAAAAATCATTCCATTTTTAGTGTTTTTTGCTGTTGTAATTGTGATGGCATTGATGGGTGAGAGTAGCGGTGCGGCAGCAGATGTTAGTTTCACGCTTGTAAACGTAATCAAATTATTTGCTGTTGGCGTGATTGCAGCTGCTACGATGGTTGTACCAGGAGTGAGCGGTTCTATGATGCTGATGCTTTTGGGTTACTATGATACGATTCTTGCGACAATCAATGACTGCATTGATGCGTTAGTTGCACTTGACTTTGCGGGAATTATGAAAGCAGTTGGAATTCTGGCTCCATTTGGTATCGGAGTTGTAGTTGGAATTTTTCTGATTGCGAAGATTATTGAATTCATTTTTGCGAGAGCGGAGATTCACGCTTATTATGCAATTATTGGTTTGATTGTAGCATCTCCGATTGCCATTTTGATTCAGACGGATTGGAGCAGCATTTCGATTCCGACGGCGCTGATTAGTGCGGGAGCGTTTATTGTTGGATGGATTGTGGCTAGTAAATTAGGTGAAGAGTAAGGTTGTAGACGAAGAAATCGCTATATATTCCTTTGGGTGGAATGTATAGCGATTTTTTGTGCATATATAAACATACAGTCTCTGTTTATCTTTTGTTTTTATCACGAAGTTCTAACAAGCGAATATATTTTAATACATCCTGTTTCGATTCAATCGACAGTCTTTGATACGATCTTTGTACCTCCTGGTCCAATGAACTTTTTGAAGCCGATTTGTCCGCCTCTTTACCCTTTATCAAATAATCAATCGAAACCTGAAAGTACTCCGATAACTTAATCAAACGTTCAAAATCAGGCTGATGATTCTTCGTCTCATAACCTGCAATCGTTGGGCGTGATACTTTTAGATATTTTGCTAGTTCGTCTTGAGTAACATTATTTGATTCTCTTAAATTTTTCAAAGTATTTGCAAAATTCATGTCACACCTCCTGATTGTGATAACTTCAATCATTTTAACAATAGTATGTGTGAAAATGCGGAAAAGTGGCGAATATCAACTGAAATGGAATAAAAGTTGAGAAACGACACTTAAGTAACAAATATTGGGAGAGCATTGAAAGACAAAATCATCTTCACAATCAAGTGCAAGTTTGGTACAATATATCCAATGAGGTTTTTATCGGAGGTGTATCATATGAAAAGAGAACATACCAGAGTAATCCAGATTGGCACCCGCAAAATAGGCGGCGGCAACCCAATCGCGATTCAATCGATGACAAATACAAAAACAGAAGATGTAGAAGCAACTGTAGCACAGATTCTCGCATTGGAAGCAGCCGGCTGTGAGATTATCCGCTGTGCAGTTCCGACGATGGAAGCGGCAGAGGCACTGACGGAGATTAAGAAACGCATTCACATTCCACTGGTAGCAGACATTCATTTTGATTACAGACTTGCGATTGCTGCTATTGAGCACGGTGCAGACAAGATTAGGATCAATCCGGGAAATATCGGAGATGTTTCCAGAGTGAAAGCAGTCGTGGACAAAGCAAAAGAATACAATGTACCGATTCGCGTGGGCGTAAACAGCGGCTCGTTAGAAAAAGAATTGGTTGAAAAATATGGTGGCGTAACGGCAGAAGGCATCGTAGAGAGTGCTTTAGATAAGGTGCACCTAATTGAGAACATGGGATATGAGAATATTGTAGTAAGCATTAAATCTTCCGATGTTTTGATGTGTGTAAAGGCGCATGAATTGATTTCGGAGCAATGTGATTATCCGCTGCACATCGGTATCACCGAGTCGGGTACGATTCTTTCAGGAAATATCAAGTCTTCTGTAGGACTTGGCATTATGCTATATCAAGGAATCGGAGATACAATTCGTGTATCTTTGACAGGTGATCCATTGGAAGAAATCAAATCTGCAAAATTGATTTTAAAGACACTTGGACTCCGCAAAGGCGGCATTGAAGTCGTATCATGTCCGACCTGTGGACGAACCAAGATTGATTTGATTGGACTAGCAAATCAAGTTGAAAATATGGTAGTAGACATTCCGCTTGATATTAAAGTGGCGGTTATGGGCTGCGTGGTAAATGGACCAGGTGAAGCAAAAGAAGCGGACATCGGAATCGCTGGCGGCATCGGCGAAGGCCTTTTGATTAAAAAGGGCAAGATTATTAAAAAAGTAAAAGAAGAAGAACTGCTCGAAACACTCAGACATGAACTGCTGAATTGGGAGAAGTAATGAAAATAATTGCGCTTAGCATTTACGGCAAGCATGTGAAAGTGATTTGAAAGTAGCAGAAGTAGGAGTAACAAAATGGCAAAGAAATTCTTTGATGTATTTCCAACATTAAAAGTAAATGAAAATATGCGCGCTCTGTTAGCAGACGTGGAAGTGACGAAAGTCGCAACCAACGCAGACAGGGATTATTTGCATGTCCATATGTTCAGTACTCACCTGCTCCAAAAGAAAATGGTGATGCAGTTGGAAACCGCCATCAAAGAACAACTATTTGGCATGACTCCGATTCAATTAAAAATCATAGAATCTTATCAGCTTTCCGAGCAATACACTCCGGAAAACCTGATGAAAGAATACTACGAAAGTATTTTACTGGAAATGAAAAACAAAAGCGTTGTGGAACACAACCTGTTTTTAAATGCAAAATACCGTTTTGAAAATGAAAACACGATGTTTTTGCAGTTTGAAGACTCCATTATAGCGGAACTGAAATCAGATACCATCATAACGCTCCTCAAGGAAATTTTCGAAGAACGCTGTCATGTGCCAATTCGCATAGAAGTCGAGTACCAAAAAGCGAAGAAGAGCAAGATGCAGGAACACAATGCAATCCGTCTGCAGCAGGAAATCAATGCGATTGTAGATGAAAACGCTGCAAAGCACAAAGAAGTCCGCGAAGAAAAAGAGGCGCAGAAAGCAGAACGGAAAGCCGCAAAAGAAGAAAAAGCGAAACAATTTGCAGCAAAGAAAGCAGAATTTTACCGGCCAGTTAAAAAATCGGATGATCCGAGTCTGGTTTACGGACGAGATTTCGAGGGAGATGCCATCGAACTTTCGGGGGTAATGGGCGAGATGGGAGAAATCATTTTCCGAGGCAAAGTCATCAGTGCGGATACAAGAGAAATACGAAACGAAAAGACGATTTACTCGTTTGCAGTCACTGACTTTACAGACAGTATCATGGTAAAAATGTTTCTGCGAAACGAACAGCTGCCAGAGATTTTGGGAGAGATTAAACCAGGTGCTTTCTTGAAAATCAAAGGCGTTACCAATATTGATAAATTTGATAATGAGCTTACGATTGCATCCGTGGCCGGAGTGAAGAAGATTCCAGATTTCACGGTCAAACGTAAGGATACGAGTCCGGAAAAACGTGTGGAGCTTCATTGTCATACGAAAATGAGTGATATGGATGGCGTCTCTGACGTCACGGATATCGTAAAATGTGCCCATGATTGGGGACACAAGGCGATTGCGATTACAGACCATGGTGTGGTGCAGGCTTTCCCAGATGCGAACCATTATATTGAGAGATTGGACAAAGAGGACCCATTTAAGATTATTTATGGGGTGGAAGCATATCTGGTTGACGATTTGACAGAGATTGCTGTGCGTGCAAAGGACCAGACATTGGATGACACTTATGTGGTGTTTGATATTGAAACGACTGGATTTAGTGCAGTCACAGACCGCATCATTGAGATTGGCGCGGTGAAAGTACAAAACGGAGAGATTGTGGACAGCTACAGCACGTTTGTAAATCCGGGCGTTCCGATTCCATTTGAAATTACGAATCTGACCAGCATCACAGACGAAATGGTGATGGATTCACCAAAAATCGACATGATTCTCCCACAGTTTCTGGAATTTGTGGGTGATGCGGTGCTCGTGGCACATAATGCCGGATTTGATGTGGGATTCATTGAACATAACTGCAAAAATTTAGGATTGAATCACAAATATACATATTTGGACACTGTGGCATTGGCGCGTGTGTTATTGCCGACGCTAGCAAAATATAAATTGAACATCGTGGCAAAAACACTTGGTATTTCCCTGGAAAATCATCACCGCGCGGTAGATGATGCAGGTGCGACGGCAGAGATTTTTGTGAAATTCGTTCAGATGCTAAAAGAGCGTGAAATTTTTACCTTAAAAGAAGTAAATGATTTTGGGGAAACCAACCCAGATGCGATTAAAAAGATGCCGACTTACCATGCGATTATTCTTGCGAAAAATGACGTAGGACGCGTGAATCTGTATCGCTTGATTTCCATGTCACATCTCACATATTATGCGAGAAGACCAAGGATTCCAAAGAGTGAGTTTTTGCGTCATAGAGAAGGCTTGATTATCGGTAGTGCCTGCGAAGCAGGGGAACTGTATCAGGCTTTGCTGGACCACAAACCAGAAGAAACGATTGCCAGATTGGTGAATTTTTATGACTATTTGGAAATTCAGCCTCTTGGCAACAACCGATTTATGATAGAAAGTACGAAGCATGAAGAAATTCGCAGTGACGAAGATTTGAAAGACATCAATCGAAAGATTGTGAAGCTGGGGGAAGAGTTCCATAAGCCGGTCGTTGGAACCTGTGATGTGCATTTCCTAAATCCGGAGGATGAAGTATACCGCCGGATTATTATGGCAGGAAAAGGGTTTGCAGATGCAGACAATCAAGCACCGTTATATTTGCGGACAACAGAAGAAATGTTGGAAGAGTTCTCATACCTTGGCTCCAAGAAGGCGTATGAGGTTGTCATCGGCAACACGAATAAGATTGCGGATATGATTGAAAAGATTTCTCCGGTAAGACCGGATAAATGTCCGCCAGTTATCGAAGATTCGGATAAAACACTGCGAAATATTTGCTATAACACGGCACATAGCATGTACGGGGAAGAACTGCCGCCAATCGTAGTAGAGCGTTTGGAAAGAGAACTGAACTCCATTATTTCCAATGGTTTTGCCGTGATGTATATCATTGCGCAGAAGTTGGTATGGAAATCGGTGGAGGATGGATATTTAGTTGGTTCCCGTGGTTCCGTTGGTTCTTCGTTCGTAGCGACGATGGCCGGAATTACAGAGGTAAATCCGCTCAGTCCACATTATTATTGTACCAATTGTCACTACAGCGATTTCGAATCACCAGAAGTGCGAAAATACGCTGGTGGCTGTGGCTGGGATATGCCGGATAAAAATTGTCCAGTTTGTGGACAGCCGCTTGTAAAAGATGGATTTGATATTCCATTTGAAACATTCCTTGGGTTCAAAGGAAACAAAGAGCCCGATATCGACCTTAACTTTTCTGGAGACTACCAGAGTAATGCGCATAAATATACGGAAGTTATTTTCGGCGACGGACAAACCTTCCGTGCAGGAACCATTGGCACATTGGCAGATAAGACCGCTTATGGTTATGTGAAGAATTATTACGAAGAACGGGGTAAAGGCAAGCGTAGATGTGAAATCGAACGATTGTCAGTTGGCTGCACGGGTATACGTCGAAGCACAGGACAGCATCCGGGTGGTATTATCGTGTTGCCAATCGGGCAGGACATTAACTCGTTCACTCCGGTACAGCATCCGGCGAATGATATGACGACGGATATTGTAACGACGCACTTTGATTACCACTCGATTGACCATAACTTGCTGAAACTCGATATTCTCGGTCATGATGATCCTACGATGATTAAAATGTTGGAAGAATTAGTGACTCAACTGACAGGAGAACAATTTATTGCGACAAAGATTAAATTGGATGACCCGGGAGTTATGCAGTTATTTGCGGATACCAGCTCCCTTGGAATTACACCGGATGATATCGGCGGATGTCCGGTTGGATGCCTTGGAATCCCAGAGTTTGGTACGGACTTCGTTATCCAGATGGTAGTGGATACAAAGCCAAAGACGCTGTCGGATTTGATTCGAATTTCAGGACTCTCCCATGGTACCGACGTGTGGTTAAATAATGCCCAGACCTTGATTCAAGAAGGCAAGGCGACCATTTCCACAGCGATTTGTACCCGTGATGATATCATGACGTTCCTCATTAATAACGGAATGGAAAGTGAGACGTCATTTAAAATTATGGAAGCAGTTCGAAAAGGAACTGTGGCAAAAGGAAAATGTGACAAATGGCCGGAGTGGAAGAAAGATATGCTGGCACACGGTATACCAGATTGGTATGTCTGGTCCTGTGAGCAGATTAAGTACATGTTCCCGAAGGCGCATGCTGCGGCTTACGTTATGATGGCGTACCGTATCGCATACTGTAAAGTATATTATCCACTTGCTTATTATGCGGCATACTTTAGTATCCGTGCAAATGCATTTTCTTACGAACTGATGTGTCAGGGAAAAGAAAGATTAGAATTCTATATTCGTGATTATAAGAAGCGTAGCGACAGTCTCACGAACAAAGAACAAGACACGCTGAAAGATATGAGACTTGTGCAAGAAATGTATGCGAGAGGATATGAGTTCCTGCCAATTGACCTTTATCACTCTCAGGCGACGAAATTCCAGATTGTGGATGGAAAATTGTTGCCGCCGTTCAGCAGCATTGACGGGATGGGCGATAAAGCGGCGGATGCGGTGGAAATGGCTGCAAAGGATGGACCGTTTTTGTCGAAGGATGATTTTAGGCAGCGGACAAAGGTGAGTAAGACGGTGATTGATTTGATGGATGATTTGGGGCTGTTTGGAGATATGCCGGAGTCGAATCAGTTGTCGCTGTTTGATTTTTAAAATAGAGAGTATAATATCAAAAAGGCACTTGACAAAGGTGCCTTTTATGATACAATAATAAGTATCATAAAAGAAAATTAAAAAAATGTTGTAAAAACTATTTTAGTTGTATATAATAAAAGTGAAAACAGAATAGTTTTTCTTCATCAATGATGAGTCCTGTGACGGTTCTGACAGGACGGTAAAATAAAAACTGACCGAGCGATGAGTCCTGTGACGGTTCTGACAGGACGGTAAAATAAAAACTGACCGAATGATGAAGAACTTCGACGAGAGGTTTCGGCCTCTCGTTTTTCTGTCATTAGGTATATGTGAAGAACTCCAGAAAAATTTTTAGAGAAATATAGGGAGAAAATATGAATTTACCAGTTAATGATTTTCAAATACTCAGATTGACAGATGATTTTTATAATGCATATCCCAATCCGCCTTATTTAGAAATCTTGAAAAAGGAGCAGCGGGCATATAATTGTATTTTGTTCCAGACTCATTATGATTATTATATATGCGTCCCTTATAGGTCTGAGATTTCCCATACATATGCGTATCGTTTTAGAAACTCGGCACGATCAAAAAAACATAGGTCGGGGTTAGATTATACAAAGATTATAATTATAAATAAGGGGAAATATATTGATAATAAAGATGCCTTAGTGGATCAAGATGAATATAATGAAACAATGATGAATCTCAAACGAATAAAGAGAGAGGCGTTAGAATATGTAGAAGATTATGTGGCGCATATGGAAGGAATAAAGGTTTTGCAAACACAAGAATTTAAGAGGAGATATAGGTATTCGCCACTAAAATATTTTCATAGAGAATTGGGAATAGAGGCTGTGATGAAAAAAAGTAAGGTGTAATTGGTCATCATGTGAAAAAATTGAAGGAAGAATATGGGTATTCGAAATAAATAGAATAGTAGAGGGTTGAGTATGAGAACAACGAAAGACATGGATTATATTTTCGAACTGGATGGAACAGAGATTTTAATTGAGGCACAGCAAAAAGATACTAGAAATCATGTGATTGAGCAGTATGTAAAATGCAGAAAAGAAAAAAAGATGACGCAGGAGCAATTGTCGCAAAGAACAGGAATCTCTCGTCCAAATATCAGCCGGTTTGAAAGTGGTAATTATAATCCGTCTCTTGAAATGATGGTGCGAATTGCAGAAGCGTTGGGGATGAACCTTAATATCAAGTTAGAAAGCAGATAAGGAAACACAAGAGGAATTAAGGGGCTATGGAGAAACTAAAGTATTTTATACAGAATTTAACGAAGAAACAGATTTTAATCGGCATCTCGGTGCTGGCAGCTGTAGTTGTAAGCATCGCTGGTGGTATTATTTATTACGATTATCAGATGGAGATGCAGAGAGCATTAGAAGAGCAGGAAGAGAGTGCACTTGAACAGGAAATTGTCATCGATACTTCGGAAGAAGAACCAGAAGTTGTTGAGGTAATCCAGCAAATGAGGAATATTTCTTTCTCGGGAACATCGATTGAAAAAGATTTGAAAATCAAAATTGTAGATGAAAGTGCCCAATTAGTATCGGGTGTGGCCTTTAAAATCACTGTCTTCCCAGAAGGAGCAGAAGATAAAGGCAAAGACTACACCGATGAGGATATGGATGGTATTATTCACATCGAAAATATGGATGCCGGAAAATATACCGTGAAGCTGCATGAGATGGAAAATTTCACCATTGCAGAGAATCCAATTTTGGTAGAAGTAAAGGCAAAAATAGAATATGTCAAAGTAAACGTAGCAGACGAGATTAAGAAAGAGTCGCAAGTCAATACGAAGGTGGAGGACACTGCGAAAAATAACGTGCCTGTGGAGAGTGAAATCGTCAATACTGTACCGCTTTATGAGAGTAAAATGATTGAGACTGTCGTTGAAAAGCAGAATGTTTCTACTTCCAATTTCACACCGGCTTCTGTGAGTGCATCACAAAATGAGGTTGCGATTGGGACAACGAAAATACTAATTCCACAATCGGTTACACTATATAGTTGTGGAAGTGATGCTTCAAAAAATTACACGGTAAATCTTAGTGCGATAGAAACCAGTGAATTGTCAGCACAGAGTCTTACCTGGAGTACACAGTGGAGTATTGATAATGCGGCTATTGCAACCTTGAGTAATAGTACTGATACGGCAGTAACGGTGGTGGCTTTGCAAAATGGCACAGCGAGTATTACTGCAACAATTTCTGATGTGGCAGGCAATGAAGTGAAAAGGTTGCAAATGTCAGTGAATGTGGGAAACTTCACTGATGATAAAACACAACTTCAAGATTTAAAAGGTAATGCATTATTTCTTGACAGTGAGGCGAAACAGATCGCAACCCTAAAAGATTACAGCACAAGAGAAACTTTCTATGGAGCCCCAAAATATACGGGCTGGCAGACTCTCGACGGAAAAGTGTACTATTTTGATGCAAATTATCAGCCAGTAACAGGAGAACAGGTAATCGGAGGCCTCAAATACACATTTGGTGAGGACGGAAGTCTGATTGAAACACGGGAAACAAGAGGAATCGATGTTTCAAAACATCAGGGGAAAATAGATTGGAATGCGGTTGCCAATGCCGGCATTGATTTTGCGATTATCCGTGTGGGATATCGTGGCCTGGTTTATGGCACAATGGTAGAAGACGAGTGCTTTAAAACGAATATTTCAGAAGCAACAAAGGCAGGCATAAAAGTAGGGGTGTATTTTTACTCACAGGCGATTACGGAAGCGGAAGCAATAGAAGAAGCCAGTGCCGCTATAACATTAGTAAGAGGATATCATCTCGATTATCCAATTTTCATTGATACAGAAGAAGGCAAAAATGGACGTGCAAATAGTCTTAGCAGATCAGAAAGAACGAAAATTGTAAAGGCTTTTTGTGAAACTGTAAAGAATGCAGGCTATAAGCCAGGAGTATATGCTAATAAATATTGGCTTAGGGACAATTTGTATGCGTCACAATTAGAAGATTACTTCATCTGGGTTGCACAGTATAACACAGAGTGTACTTACGATGGGAAATATGACATGTGGCAGTATACATCGACCGGTTCTCTTCCTGGTATCACAGGAAACGTGGATATGAACATTTGCTATAAAGGCATCTGATAGGCAAAGTAGTTACACGCATAGTATACTGTGTGGAACTAATGAAGAAAGAAGCCAAGAAAAAAGGAACCGAAACCGGTTCCTTTTTCTAATCTCATTCCATAGTTGCTTTTTAATTATGTATACTGCATATAAGTAAAAGGCCACATAAAATTTTGATTAAAGTCTTACTACGTTGATAGCTTGTGGTCCTTTAGCGCCTTCAGTTACTTCATATTCAACTGCTTGACCTTCTTCCAAAGTCTTGAATCCTTCCATGTTTAAGCCTGTGTAGTGAACGAAAACGTCATTACCAGCTTCATCAGAGATGAATCCATAGCCCTTTTGGTTGTTGAACCATTTAACAGTACCTTTGTTCATGGTTTGCCCTCCCATATAATTTATGCCTTATTAAAAAATAATACTTCATCAGATTAGCATAGCAATGTTTTGATGTCAATCTTTTGGTTAAAAAATTTTAAAAACTATTGAAAAACAATGAAAAGTATTAGATAATGGTTTTAATGGGAAATAACCATATTTATGAGTAAAGGAGAACGAAAATGAAAGAATTTAATTATGTAATTAAAGATGAATTAGGAATCCATGCAAGACCAGCAGGATTATTAGTAAAAGAAGCAGGAAAATTTCAATCTGCAATCAAAATTAAAAAAGGCGACAAAGAAGCTGATGCAAAGAGAATCTTTGGTGTAATGGGATTAGCTGTAAAATGCGCAGATGAAATTACAGTATCAGTTGACGGAGCTGACGAGGCAGAAGCTATCGCAGCATTAGAAGCATTCTTCAATGCAAACTTATAAGAATTATTATGAAAGAATAAAATTCATATTAAGGAATGGAAAAAGAAATGATTACATTAACAGGTAAAAGCGTATTTGGTGGAGTCGAAATCGGCAAGATCGCTTTCTACAAAAGAAACGAACGTCAGATTAAGAGATGGCGTGTAGAGGATACAGACGCTGAAGTAAAGCGTTTCGAAGAAGCGAAAGCGACTGCAATTAGCCAGTTACAAGCTTTGTATGAAAAAGCGATGAGAGATGTTGGCGAAGAAAATGCCATGATTTTTGAGATGCATCAGATGATGCTGGAAGATTTAGATTATCTTGATTCTATCATTCATATTATTACAGGGCAAGAAGTAAATGCAGAGTACGCAGTTAGCACAACAGCGGATAACTTTGCGATGATGTTTTCGTCTATGGATGATGCATATATGCAGGGACGTGCGGCTGACGTAAAAGATATTTCAGAACGTGTGTTAAATATCTTGTCAGGAGCCGGACAATCAGGAATTGATACGGACGTGCCAGTAATTGTTGCGGCAGACGATTTGGTGCCAAGTGAGACAGTTCAACTTGATAAGAAACTGGTGCTTGGATTTGCAACGATGTATGGTTCTTCCAATTCGCACACAGCTATTTTAGCTAGAACGATGAACATTCCGGCTATTATTGGTCTCGGAGAAGCATTAAAGCCAGAATACGATGGTGCGTTTGCAGTTATCGATGGTTTTGATGGAAAGATTTACATTGATCCAGATGATGAGACATTAGAGGCGATGAAGAAAAAGCAGGCAGATGACCGTGCGAAGAAAGCCTTGTTACAAGAATTAAAAGGAAAAGAAAATGTGACACTCAGCGGTCAGAAGATTAACTTATATGCAAACATTGGAAATAGCTCAGATGTGGGCTTAGTACTCCAAAACGATGCAGGCGGAATCGGCTTATTCAGAAGTGAGTTCTTGTATTTAGAAAATGATACTTTCCCAACCGAAGATCAGCAATTTGCTGTTTATAAACTGGTTGCAGAAAATATGGCTGGTAAGAGAGTTATCATCAGAACATTGGATATCGGTGCAGATAAACAAGTAGATTACTTTAATCTTGATAAAGAAGAAAATCCAGCACTTGGATACCGTGCGATTCGTATCTGTCTGACACAGCCAGAAATCTTCAAGACACAATTGCGTGCACTTTTACGTGCATCTGCATTTGGCCAGATTGCCATTATGTTCCCTATGATTATTTCCGTAGGCGAAGTAAAACAGATCAAAGCAATCTTGGAAGAAGTAAAAGCAGAGCTCAGAGAAGCAGGTGTTCCATTCAAAGAAGATATCGAAATCGGTATTATGATTGAGACACCGGCAGCTGTTATGATGAGTAGAGAGCTTGCAAAAGAAGTAGACTTCTTCAGCGTTGGTACAAACGATTTGACACAATACACATTGGCAATCGACAGGCAGAATCCAAAATTGGATGTGTTCTACGATGCTCACCATCCAGCAGTGCTTGCTATGATTAAGATGGCAGCAGACAATGCACATGCAGAAGGAAAATGGATTGGCATCTGTGGTGAATTGGGTGCAGATTTAGAATTAACAGAGACGTTCCTCGAAATGGGAATTGATGAGTTATCTGTATCCCCATCTATGATTCTTCCTTTACGTAAAAAGGTAAGAGAAGCAAAATAGATTTCATAAAGTGGTTTAGGGACAGTGAAGCGGTTATGCCGCTAAGCTGTCCCTTTATTGTTAGTCATAGTTATCAAGAAAGTAGAGAGTTGCTGCCACAGATGTTAGATATAAATCGAAACTTACTTCGCGGCCTTTTCTGCAAATTCTGTCGTTACAAGGTCTTTATAAGGCGCACGTTTTTCCAATTCTCCAGCAGATTCCAAGATATCCTGTAATAAATCGAAACTTTCTTCTTCAAAAATTAAATCGGCTTTCCAAGTATCCTGTTCATAATAACGGGTTACAATCGTAGTGATGGTTTCCAAATCTGTTTCTTTGAATTGAGGTTTTATAATTTCAGCGATTTCTTTCGGGGTGTGGGATTGTACATAATCCATACCTTTTTGCAATGCATTTGTGAAGCCTTGGATGGTATCTTTGTTCTTTTCAATGTAGCTTTGTTTTGCACAGAATGCAGTATATGGAACGTATCCGCTGTCTTCGCCAAGAGATGCCACAACGTAGCCTTTTCCTTCTGTTTCCAATGAGGTTGCATGAGGTTCAAATTCGACGGTAAAGTCAGCTTCGCTGTCAGCAAAAGCAGCTGCAGTAGAACCAAAGTCAATGCTTTGATTGATTTCCAAATCTGTTTCCGGGTCGATTCCATTTTGCTTTAAAATGTATTCGAATACCATTTCAGGCATACCACCTTTTCGACCGCCAAGCACGTAGGAACCCTTCAAATCTTCCCACGAGAAATCAGCCATTTCTTCACGTGCTACAAGGAAGTTGCCGGCACGCTGAGTTAATTGGGCGAAGTTTACAACGTAATCGGTTGCCCCTTCATTGTAGGTGTAAATGGAAGCTTCAGAACCCATAAAACCGATATCTGCTTCGCCAGAGAGAACGGCGGTCATGGTTTTGTCGGCTCCAAATCCAGTCACCAGAGTAATATCAATGCCTTCCTCTGCAAAATATCCTTCTTCAATAGCAACGTACATCGGTGCGTAGAAGATTGAGTGAGCCACTTCATTCAGCACCACTTTGGTATTTACGTCTGCCGTTGTTTCTTCGGCTGGAGAGCAGGCACACAGACTGCTAAGTGCCAGTGCTGCAATCGTAAAAAAAGTAAATAGACGCTTTTTCATAATTCCTCCTAATCATTACTATGATTTCTCCTATAGCATATGATTCAAGGACAAAACGGGTGCTACTTTTAACAGGAATTATTTTAATTTGACTTTAGGTGGTTCAAAATGGTAGATGTCTTTGTAAGATTCCAGTTCCTCGTCAGAATCTGGAATAGCAGGAATCAGACCTGTGCAATCCTGTGTGGAGGCCGCATTGGCCAGGTAGTCATAGGAATCGATGATTCGTTCATTTTCTTTGTCGAGATTTTTCCTTTCAAAATTTTCTTTCTCAAAGTTCTTACTTTCAGATTTCACGAAAATGTTCCTCCTTAAAAAAAATGGGTATAATACTAACATACTCAAATGAAAAAAAGATATACAGAATCGTGATAAATAGGGGTGGACTTTAAGAATTTACTGTGTTAAAATGTACAAGTAAAATGATTACTGCAAGGGGAGATTTGGCATGGGTAAAACGATTAGAACAGAAGCAGTGGATAGTTTGTTTGATGCTATCATGTGTTTAGAGAATAAGGAAGAGTGTTATACTTTCTTTGAAGATATATGTACGATTAATGAGTTATTATCTTTGTCACAACGTTTTGAAGTTGCAAGGATGCTCCGTGAACAGAAAACATATCTTGAAATTGCAGAAAAGACGGGAGCCTCTACAGCGACCATCAGCCGTGTGAATCGTTCCTTGAATTATGGGAATGATGGGTACGATATGGTATTCAAACGTTTGGATAAAAAATAGAATAGCGACAGCATACGATAGGGAGTGCCATGAAAGCACTCCCTGTTATTTTTTCTTCTTTGCTTTTTCTTTTTGGTTTTCTTCGGATGAATCCTCTGCTACCGTATCAATTAACTTCTCAATGAGCAGCTTTTTAACATACACATCCAAGCTTAGCATACAGATAAAAGAGAAGAACTGTAATAAATCTTTGTCTTCTTCGGATGCGTCTGCAAAAGAATTCTTAGAAGCTTCAAAAGCGGATTTGATATCATCCTGAAGTACAGTGGCTCTCTCTTTATCAAAAGCACACACTTCGTCATAAATGTGTGTTGTATTTATATTTCCTTCTGCCTGGAAGTATTTCTCCGTGATTGGGGCGAGTAATTTTTCAATGTCACCAATGGATAAAAGGCTCTTGAAATAATAAATAAAGTTCAAAACCAAAAGGTGTTCTTTGGAATATTTTTTCTTTACCGGTGGCGGTAATAAATCATTTTTTGCATAATTATTAATCATGGTTTTGGTTAAAATCTTATCATCCGGATAACGTTTGGTGGATTTTAATGCTTTCTCCATGAAAGAGGTCACCTGATCCATATATAAGTCAATGTTTGGAATGTCTTCGGATTTTATATAATCAATTCTCGAAATGCTTGCTAGTATACTGTTTAATAAGTCGTCTTTATCTATTGTCATATTATCACCTCAATATATTCATTATAAAGTAATCAAAACTACATAACAAGCATTTTGTGAAAAATGTTTTGGATTTTGTGAATAAGGTGAAATGAGATTTCAAGTGAATTTCAGGTGACAAGAGAAGCATTTTATACTATAATGGAAAGCACCGAAACGAGAAGAAAAGGAGCAGTCAGAATGAGTATTTATGATACATTAAATAAAGAACAGAAAGAAGCTGTTTTACATACAGAAGGGCCGCTTCTGATTCTTGCAGGGGCAGGTTCGGGAAAGACGAGGGTGCTTACGCATCGCATTGCCTATTTGATTGATGAGATGGGAGTGAATCCTTGGAATATCCTTGCGATTACATTTACGAATAAGGCAGCAGGAGAGATGAGGGAGAGAGTGGACCGCATCGTAGGATTTGGCTCAGAAAGTATCTGGGTAAGCACTTTTCACTCAACTTGTGTGAGAATTTTGAGACGTCACATTGACCGGCTTGGATATGATACGAATTTTACGATTTATGATACAGATGACCAGAAAACTATGATGAAGGATGTCTGCAAGCTGCTCCAGATTGATACAAAGACATACAAAGAGAGAAATCTTCTGGCAGCGATTTCTTCTGCGAAGAACGAGTTTATTTCGCCACAGGAGTATGAACTAAATGCGGCCGGAGATTATAATAAGCAAAAGATTGCCAAGGTGTATTGGGAATATGAAAAGCAGATGCGGGCAAACAATGCGCTGGATTTTGATGATTTGCTAGTGAAGACGGTGCAACTGTTGCAGACGCAGCCAGATGTTTTGGAATATTATCAGGAACGATTCCGTTACATCATGGTGGACGAGTATCAGGATACCAATACGGTACAGTTTAAGTTGATTAGCATTTTGGCGCGGAAGTATAAGAATCTTTGTGTGGTCGGGGATGATGACCAGTCGATTTATAAATTCCGTGGCGCGAATATCAAGAATATTTTGGACTTTGAAAGTGTATTTGAGGATGCACATGTGATTAAACTGGAGCAGAATTACCGTTCGACAGAGACGATTTTGAATGCGGCGAATGCGGTAATTGCCAATAATATTGGACGAAAGCAAAAACGTCTCTGGACTGAAAATGGTGAGGGGGATAAGATTCAATTCCAACAGTTTGACGACGCATTTGAGGAGGCCAATTTTGTTGCCCGTGATATTCAGAAACATGTAGATGAAGGAACGCGCACTTACAAGGATCATGCGATTTTATATCGTACGAATGCGCAGTCACGTATGTTTGAAGAAAAATTCATTGTGGCAAATATTCCTTATAAGGTAGTTGGCGGCGTGAATTTCTATGCAAGACGTGAAGTGAAAGACTTGCTTGCTTATTTAAAGACGATTGACAATGGAAAAGATGATTTGGCGGTGCGACGTATTATCAACGTGCCAAAACGAGGCATTGGATTGACTACCATTAACCGTGTGCAGGAAAATGCGCAGGAGCGAGGCGTGGGATTTTATGAAGCACTTCGCACGGCAGATATGATACCGGGAATTGGAAGAGGTGTGAGCAAATTAGAGTCATTTATGGCTTTGATGGAGCATTTTAAAGAGCAGGCGAAGAAACTGTCGATTTCGGATTTGATGCAGCTGGTGATTGATATGACTGGCTACGAAGAGGAACTGAAAGAAGAAGGGCAGGAAGAATTCGAGAAGCGAAAAGAAAATATCGATGAATTGATGAGCAAGATTGTTTCTTATGAAGAATCTTGCGAGGATTATCCGACATTGAGCGGCTTCTTAGAGGAAGTTGCGTTGGTGGCTGATATTGATAGTTTGGATGAAAATAGTGATTATGTGGTTCTGATGACATTGCATAGTGCGAAAGGGTTGGAATTTCCGGAAGTGTATCTGACCGGAATGGAAGATGGTGTATTTCCAAGTTATATGACGATTACTTCGGATGACCCAACGGAAATCGAGGAAGAGAGACGACTTTGCTATGTTGGAATTACGCGGGCACAGGAGAATTTGACGCTGACTTGCGCAAGAAGACGTATGGTGCGGGGAGAGACGCAGTATAGTAAGATGTCAAGGTTTTTAAGAGAGGTGCCGGTGCAGCTGCTATCTTCTGGAAGAACGGTAGAAAGAGATTCTTTCGAGATGCCAAAGCAAGAAGCTTATTTCCGGGCAAAGCAGGCATTTCAGACGAAACCATTTCAGGCGGGTGGATACCAAACTGGGGGATATCAGGTCGGAGGATATCAAAACAAGGCATTGCAGTCAGGAATTTTTGATAAGCCGAAACCAGTGAAATCCTTTGGGGTGAAAGCTGGAGGAGGACTCGATTACGAAGTGGGTGACCGAGTCAGAAGCATGAAGTATGGCGAAGGTTTGGTAACAGGAATTACAGAGGGTGGCCGTGATTATGAGATTACGGTAGCGTTTGATTCCGGTAATGTAAGAAAAATGTTTGCGCAATTTGCGCAGCTACAGAAAATCTAGGATTTATTGCTCTTTAGATGGATTTTTTGCGCGAAAAATAAGCTTAAATAAGTATAAAAAATAAAAATCTACATATGGTAATATTACCGTGGAAATGGTATAATATGTGCAAAAGTAGACACTTTTGCCGAAGCGGGATAGTACATGTGGTAAAGGAGTCTTATTATGAAGCAGAAAGGACGTGGCTTTATGAACAAAATCGAGGATATGATTACTGAAACAAAATTATATGAAATGTTACGCAAGAGAGATCAGGACAAAGTAAAGAAAACATTGCTTTGCATCTTGGCAATCGTTGGTGCTGTTGTTGCAGTTGCAGGGATTGCATATGCTGTATATCGTTTCTTGACACCGGATTATCTGGAAGATTTTGAAGAAGATTTCGATGACGATTTCGAGGATGATTTCTTTGAGGAAGACGAACTCTAAGATAGAGTCATTACATGATGAAAGTGGAAAACTGTCGTGGATTTGAATATGGTCGCGACAGTTTTTTAATGTTAAGTGAAAACGATTGTGATACGCGAGAGGAACAGAATGGTTCTTGTGCGTGATTGTGGTTTGCGAAAGATTTAGGAGGAATTAACATAGATGAAAAAAGGACAAGTATACGAAGGCTTAATTGAGAAAGTGGAATTTCCAAATAAAGGAATCGTGTCTGTAGAAGGCGAAGAGAAAAAAGTGATTGTAAAAAATGGGATTTCAGGACAGAAAATTAAGTTCGTGATCAATAAAATGAGAAAAGGAAAAGCAGAGGGGCGTCTTTTAGAGGTGCTGGAAAAGTCACCATTGGAGCAGCGCGACCCAGTATGCAGTATTTTCCCTGACTGTGGCGGCTGTATGTATCAGACGATGCCATACGAGGAGCAGATGAAGATGAAAGGGCAGCAGGTAAAAGAGATTTTGGATGCTGCAATCGATGGGGATTATGGTTTCGAAGGCGTAAAGGCAAGTCCCAAAGAATTTGCTTACCGTAACAAGATGGAATTCTCGTTCGGAGATGAATATAAGGATGGACCACTTTCATTGGGGCTTCATAAAAAAGGAAGTACATATGATGTGCTGACTGCGTCGGATTGCAAATTGGTGCATGAAGATATGACGAAGATTTTAAACTGCGTGCTAGAATATTTCAAAGAGAAAAATGTAAGTTATTACAAAAAGATGCAGCATGTAGGATATTTGCGTCATTTGCTGCTGAGACGCGGTGATGTGACTGGCGAAATCCTTGTGAATTTGGTTACTACTACGCAGGAAGAGTATGACTTACAGCCACTTGTGGAAGCATTATTGGCATTGCAATTAGAAGGGAAGATTGTAGGAATTCTTCATATTTTGAACGACTCTTTATCCGATGTGGTACAGAGCGACGGAACGAGAATCTTGTACGGACAGGATTTCTTCTATGAGAAATTGCTAGGAATGGAATTTAAGATTACGCCATTTTCGTTCTTCCAGCCAAACTCACGTGCAGCGGAAGTGCTGTATAGTACTGTGCGAGAATATATTGGCGACATTGATAATATGACGGTATACGATTTGTTTAGCGGTACTGGTACGATTGGGCAAGTACTTGCGCCAGTTGCGAAAGAAGTTATCGGTGTGGAGATTATCGAAGAAGCGGTGGAGGCTGCAAAGGAAAATGCGGCGCATAATGGACTTGACAATTGCAAATTCATCGCGGGCGATGTGTTTAAGGTGTTGGATGAGATTGAAGAGAAGCCTGATGTGATTGTGCTCGACCCACCAAGAGATGGGATTCATCCGAAGGCACTTCCGAAGATTTTGGATTATGGTGTGGAGCGAATTGTTTATATTTCTTGTAAGGTGACGAGCCTTGCGAGGGATTTAGAGATGATTCAGGCGAGAGGGTATAAAGTGGTGAAAGCGGTTTGTATAGACCAATTTTGCCAAGGGGTTCATATTGAGACAGTGATTTTGCTACAAAAAGGCGGTAATCCGTCGCATCAGCAGATAGCAGAGATGCTGAATCAACAATAAAGAAAGGGTGCATAGGTAATTTAAAAAATAATGCTCTCGCTTAATTCCTTTCAAGACAAATATAAAAATAAGCTGACTCTCATTGAACAATGCGAAAGTCAGCTTATTTTTTATAGCGAGTAATTTTATTCCAGTTTTTCGGGAACCCCATTTCCTTTAGCAGTTGGTCTTCTGTAAGATGAGGGCATTTATTGAGAACATCTTTAATTAGAGATGCTAAATTTCTACGAAATGTTTTAAATTCCTCGTTAGAAATTAAGTATCTGAGTGAAATCACAACAGAGAACAAATCTTTTTTACCATTCTGATATAATCCCTTCTTGCAAGGAATGCCAAGTTTATTATGTAATAGGGTGTCCGGAATCATATCGGTTGTTCGGAAATCAAATAAGCGTTCTCCGTGAGCACAGACATTTCGGCATTTAGCAATGATTGTAATAAATTGGTGTAATTGCTTCTCTGTATATTGTGGATATGCCTTACTAACTTTTGCTTGAATATCATTTGGCATATATTGATAGAATGCAGAGGTTTGTCCCATTGTCATTGCATTTGTCGCTACCCATAACGGAACGTTATGATATTTGCGAGCGTGATGGGCAATGTAACGATAATGACTTGGAAGGGCAATTGTCTGTTTTAAAGAGTTAATGAGGCGGTTAACTGGTTTCTGATGATTGCTATAATCAAAATTTTGAGGATTTAAGTATTCGGTTTGATCCTCACCATATTTTTCAGAGAAGTAGTAAGAAATCATTGATTTCAAATGACGTTCCACTTGTAAGATATATTTTAGAAATAGACTACGGAGTTGTTCGTCAAAATGATAGAATGCGACTATTTCATCAAAGGTAACGCCGTATTTATATTTCTTGGATGCTGGGTGTAAAAATAATCCTTTGTATCCACCGATTAAAGAGTAGTAACTGATTTCTTCCAGCGTTTTTCGAGCGAAGTCAACATCAGGAATATTTAGACCCTTCTCAGCTTGCAGTTTATGTAGTTGTTGGTCGTATGTCATAAATTTCTGTGCCATTTAGAGACCTCGCTTTCTTTGGTTATAGGGTAAAAAAAGGAGCCCACGCATGGACTCCTCCGGCTGTGGGCCCCTCGAGCATCCACAGCACAACCACTAAAGATAATATACATTATGAACCGATAGAAGTCAAATGAAATTTTCAAAAGTGGCAATGTTATTATATACGTTGGTATAAACAAATATACATCTTTTTTGTCTCTTCACCCCATGTTGAGACTATAGCATTGTTGCAGAAAAAGTAAAATAAAGTTGCAGAAAGAAGGTAGAAGAAGTGGGTTATACCATGAAAGAATTGCAGGAGAGTCAAATTGATATAGTCGTAGATATATGGCAGAGCACACCGTGCATGAAAAGGGAAAGACTATGCTCATACATACAGTGTATTCAGTAAGTAGCATAACTCAATTGAAAATTGACAATCACTTACATGTGAGATAAAATAAAAGAAAAAGCATTATATTGCTAAAAAAGGAGGCATTATTATGGGCGTAAATCGATTTGTATTAAACGGTATTTCTTATCATGGTCATGGTGCTATCAAAGAAATTCCAGGCATCGTTAAATCAAAAGGATTTCAGAAAGCATTTGTTGCTTCTGACCCTGATCTTGTAAAATTTGGTGTTACAGCTAAAGTTACAAATCTTCTCGAAGAAAATGGCATCGCTTATGAACTTTATACGGACATTAAGCCGAACCCAACAATCGAAAATGTACAACATGGTGTAGATGCTTACAAAGCATGCGGAGCTGACTTTATGATTACTATCGGCGGCGGTTCTTCCATGGATACAGGAAAAGGCATTGGTATTATCGTAAACAATCCAGAATACTATGATGTTCGTTCTCTGGAAGGCGTTGCTCCAACCCAAAATCGTACTGTATTTACTATCGCTGTTCCTACAACAGGTGGTACAGGTGCTGAATCTACAATCAATTACGTTATCACGGACGTTGAAAAGAAACGTAAATTTGTATGTGTAGATCCTAATGATATTCCTGATATCGCAGTCGTAGACCCTGATATGATGTCTTCTATGCCAAAAGGACTTACTGCTTCTACAGGTATGGATGCTCTTACGCATGCAATCGAAGGCTACACAACAGCCGCTGCATGGACACTTTCTGACTGCTTGAACTTAGAAGCAATTAAACTTATTGCTAAGAACCTTCGCGCAGCAGTTGACAATGACCCTGATGGACGTGAAGGAATGGCGCTTGCTCAGTACGTAACAGCTATGGCATACTCTAACGTAGGTCTTGGAATTGCTCACTCTATGGCACACACACTTGGTGCGGTATATGATACTCCTCACGGTGTTGCATGTGCGATGATGCTTCCAATCGTTATGGATTTCAATAAAGAAAATACGGGCGAAAAGTACAAAGCGATTGCAGAGGCATTTGGTATTGATACAACTGGTATGGATCAAGATTCGTACAGAAAAGCAGCAATTGATGCAGTACAGCAGTTATCTGTTGATGTTGGAATTCCTACTAAGTTGGAAAAACTCAGCGAAGAAGATCTTCCTTTCCTTTGTGAATCAGCTGCAGCAGATGCTTGTGCACCAGGCAATCCAAAACCAGCTTCTCTTGAAGAGTTTGAGGCAATGTTCCGAAAATTAATGTAATCATACATATTTTCCTAAAAAGCAGTTACCGAGGATTTCTCGGTAACTGCTTTTTAGGAAAGGCAAAAAAATCACAAACAATTACTTTGTACATTAGCATTACAGCAGTTACAAACGCTAAATGGCTTGTATTTTCAGCAACAAACATTTTTAATTAATTAAAAGTAAAATAAGCAGAGGAAGCTTATCATATAATATTACAAGAAAGTAGTCATGGAAAAGCGGGCGTGTCCCGCTTTTTTTCTATGGTTTTATGTCAAGTGTTGGGGTGTGATTCTTTGAATCATGCTTTATTGCCAAAAATAGGAAGACCCATAGCGGTTGACATCTTTATATATGTATGATACTCTTTGTCGAGTGAAGTTAGCCTCTTCTAACTTTGCATAAAGATTAGCATTCCTGCAGCGATGCTAATAATACCAGAAAGGAAAATTCTATGGCATATATATGGATTAATCCAGTGACAGATGGCATGTACGAGCCTGATGTACTAAACGAATTTCTTCGTCATCATGGTTATAAACGTTTTCATACATCCACCGACTGGCTTACTATAGTAAAAGAAAAATATCGACTAGCTGCTAAGCAGGCAGCACATACGGTTATGGATATGAGATGTCCGAAAACCAGGGAATTGCTCGATGAATTGGGGATTACTTCCGAGGTTACCATTCCCGAAATCAACCCTATTCTGATCCATTGTGGACAGGAAGGCAGTGAGCGGGAAGATTTGTGGGATGAAGAGAAAATCATCACGACGCCCTGCCAGGCTCTTGCAGACATGGGAAATGCACTTGGACTTAAAAATACCTGGTTTGTGCCATGGAACCAGCTGCTCAAATCAATCGGCGACAAGCCGCCGGGTATTCCGCCGAAAGAAAGTCCTATTCCCCCAGGGTTCTTTGATGAATTGGGACTAAAAACAGTTTCTATCACGGGAGAAAAAGAAATACGAAATTATTTCGAGAATTATGTGCCTGATGAAGTACAGCTTGTTGAAATGTTATTTTGCAGGGAAGGATGTCATAACGGCGATGGCATAAGGAAATGTGAATCATGAAGAGAACGATAAGCAGGATAAGCCCCTTCATCGGTATATTAATTGTTTTTGGTACATGGTTTGTGGTAAGCAGGATTGAAATATTCAGTCCTTATGTCTTGCCAACTCCCGAAAAGGTATTAAGTAGTTTTTCGAAAATGTTGCAATCCGGTGAGATTTTTGTGGACATCGCAATTAGCTTTGGTCGTGTGCTGAAGGGATTCTTAATTGCTTTTGTATTGGCTTTTGCTCTGGGAACCTTCCGCATTCTTGTGCCGGCTGCTGAAAAATATTATGAATATATTTTGCAGTTTTTTAGAAATGTACCTCCGCTGAGCATGATACCGCTTCTTATTTTGTGGTGTGGTATTGGTGAGGTGACAAAGACTGTTATCATAGTGCTGGCGTCCTTTTTTCCAATGTATTTGAACATCGTAAAAGGTTTCACAGGCTGTGATAAGTGTCTGTTGGAAGTGGGGGATGCCTTCGGCTATACCCAGTTTGAAAAATTCACACATATTGTCCTTCCCTACGCCTTGGCAGATATTCTTGTTGGTATGCGTATCGGCATGGGTTATAGCTGGAGAGCGATTATCGGTGCTGAGATGGTCGCGGCCTCAACAGGTCTTGGTCACATGATTTTATTGGCGCAGCAAATGTCTCGTACCGACAAGGTGATTGTAGGTATTTTTGTCATTGGTATTGTTGGTCTTGTGACCGACAAACTTTTCGGGATTGTCATCAAAAAACTATTTAAAGGAACTGGTGAAAATGGCTGGAATTGAATTAAAAAACATACAGAAAAAATATAGCGTAGAGAATCGAGTAATCAACGTTCTGAATGGTATCAATCTACAGATTCCAAGGGAGAGTATTACAGTTATTCTTGGGAGAAGCGGTTGCGGAAAGACTACTCTTCTGCGAATAGTAGGTGGTCTGGAAGACGCTGATGCAGGTGAGATGGAATGCGATGTGGAGCATAAAACTACTTTTGTTTTTCAGGAATCACGCCTGATGCCATGGCTGAATGTCTGGGATAATGTGAAATTCGGTTTGAAGAAACAAGAATGTGACAAAATGGTCATCCAAAGTATCATTGATACTGTAGGCCTACATGGTTTCGAAAAAGCATATCCAAACCAGCTTTCCGGTGGCATGCAGCAGAGAACAGCAATTGCAAGAGCTCTGGCATATAATCCGTCTTTCATTATGATGGACGAACCTTTTGCTGCGCTGGATTATTTTACCCGCGAGCAGATGCAGAAGGAATTGATTCGGTTGCAACGCGACCGGGGTGTAAGCATTCTTTTTGTAACTCACAGCATTGATGAAGCATTACTTCTTGGACACAAAATAGTTGTTATTGAAGGTGGTCAGATTAAAGCAGAATTTATGCTAAAGGCAGATAACAAAGAACGCAATCTTCTTGAACCCGAGTTTATTGAACTAAAGAAAAATATTATTGAACGACTAGATTTATAAAAAATTTGTTTAGGAGAGTATTATGAAAAAGAAAATTATTAGTTTAATAATGGCAGCATGTATGGCTGCGGTGACTTTAACAGGATGTGGTGGTTCTGAGACAGAAGCACTTCCGGAGAAGCTTACATTTACCTATGTAACAGCCCCACTCAATGTACCAACGATTATTGAAAAAGAAAAAGGTATCTTTGCAAGTGCATTTGAAGATATGGGTATCCCGGTAGAATATGCAGAACTGACATCAGGTGCTGACCAGACACAGGCGCTGGCATCTGGTGACGTACAGGTGCTCTATGCCGTAGGTGCATCATCCGTGATTCTATCTGCAGCAAATGGTGCGGATATCAAAGTGCTCAATATGTACAGTCGTTCTCCAAAGGCATTTTGTCTGTATTCTCAGGATGAAAGCATTACTTCTCCTGAAGATTTGCGGGGCAAAACAATTGCTGGCCCGGCAGGCACGAACTTGCATGAACTCTTGGTTTCATACCTTTCAACAGCAGACATGACTATCGACGATGTCAATTATGTAAATATGACTATTCCTGAAGCAAAAGCGGCTTTGGATGGCGGCAGTATTGATGTTGCTTTGGTTGCAGGAGGGGCAGCGTACCAGGCTGGGCAGCAGGGATACCATTTGATTACTGACGGAGAAGGTCTTATTGATGCAATCATTGCTGTGGCGGTTACAGATGAATTCTACAATAAATATCCTGAAGTAATTGAAAAACTGGCACAGGCACAGGAGAAAATAGCAGAATTCATTAGTGAAAAAGAGGCAGAAGCATTGGAAATCACAGCAACTGCTCTTGAACTGGAAGTATCTGCCGTAGAGGAAATGTATGAATACTACAATTTCTCCACAGAAATCACAGAGAAAGATAAACAGGGCTTTCAGAGAACAGCCGATTTTATGTTTGAATCTGGTATGATTGAAAAAAAACTGGATGTTAACACATTGTTCTATGAATAAGAAGATAAATTTCTAAAAGTGATCAGTCAGGCTTGAAAAAAACATCCAAGCACGATAGAATGAAAGACAGCAAGACTGCATGAAAGGAATCAAAAAACATGTACAATGGAAATAAAAACATCACAATTTGCGATCACCCGCTGATCAAGCATAAAATTACAATGCTGAGAAATAAAGAAACAGGAACCAACGAATTCCGAGCAATCGTAGAAGAGATAGCGATGCTGATGGGATATGAGGCACTAAGAGATTTGGAATTAGAAGAAGTCGAAGTTGAGACGCCACTTGAAAAAGCAAACTGCCCAGTCATCGCAGGAAAGAAACCTGCCGTAGTTCCGATTTTAAGAGCTGGCCTTGGTATGGTTGGCGGTCTTTTAAAACTGATGCCGGCAGCGAAAGTAGGGCATATTGGACTTTACAGAGATGAGGAAACACACGAACCTCATGAATACTATTGTAAACTCCCAGCACCAATCGAACTTCGTAAGATTTTCGTAGTTGACCCAATGCTCGCAACAGGCGGCTCCGCAGTAGCAGCGATTGATTTCATCAAACAGCATGGTGGAAAAGATATCACATTTATGTGCGTGATTGCTGCACCAGAAGGTCTGGACAAGCTTCAGAAAGCACATCCGGATGTGAAGATTTTTGTGGGTAATCTGGATAGAGAGCTGAACGAAGCAGCGTATATCTGCCCGGGACTTGGAGATGCCGGAGACAGAATTTTCGGAACAAAGTAAACTCAAAGGAAATACAATTATATAGAAATATGTTGTATAATATACAGTCATACAGACAGAAAGAAAGCCTTCCGTTTCAAACAAAATCGGAAGGCTTTTTTTCGGGTCAACCATCGATGAGCCCGATAAATTCATTCTCGTTACTTAAGTAACAGTCGTATTAAAATTAGTTGCGTCCGCCAACTTCAAAATCCACCCCAGTATCACCCGGCTCTTCTTCATCAAAAACATAATCTTTTCCCGGAAGAATCGCATTCAAAATAATACCCGTCAATGCACCAACAGCAAGACCTGAAAGGCTGATCGTAATCTGGCCGATCTGGAATGCAATCGCACCAGTGGCACTGTAGTTGATCCCGATAGAAAGTACCAAAATCAATGCGGCGATAATAACGTTACGTGATTTTGTAAAGTCAACTTGATTTTCTACCACATTGCGAACCCCAACCGCCGAAATCATACCGTAAAGGACAAGTGAAATCCCACCTACAGTTGCGGTTGGCATTGCCTGAATTATCGCAGAAAACTTCGGACAGAATGAGAAGAAGATTGCAAAACATGCTGCAAGTCTTACTACAAATGGGTCGTAAACCTTAGAAAGGTTTAACACACCTGTGTTCTCACCGTAAGTTGTGTTTGCAGGCCCTCCAAATAATGACGCAACAATGGTTGCAAGACCATCACCAAGCAGTGTTCTGTGAAGTCCAGGATCTTTAATATAATTTATGCCTGTTGTAGAAGAAATGGCAGAAATATCTCCAATATGTTCTACAATCGTTGCAAGAGCAATCGGCATAATGGTAATAATTGCAGTGATTAATTTTGAAGCGTCAAAGTTTTCACCAAATAAAGCAAGTACAGTCATGTCTTTTGAAATTGGAAGTCCAATCCATGCTGCCTCTCTTACCCCAGAGAAATCAACTGCGCCCATGCAGATGCCTACAACATAAGATGCAACGACACCGATGAGAATCGGAATAATCTTAATCATACCTTTTCCAAAAATGTTACATATGATAACTACAATGATTGCAACCAGAGCAATCCACCAGTTTGTTGAACAGCTGTCAATCGCTGACTGTGAGAGTGTAAGTCCGATTGCGATAATGATTGGTCCAGTTACGATTGGTGGGAAGAATTTCATAATTCTGCCCGCCGAGAATAGTTTAATTAATGCTGCAAGGAGCAGATAGAGTAAACCTGCACAAGCTACGCCGAAGCATGCATACGGAATCATCTCCACATTGCTGCTGCCATCTTCAAGCATCGGAGCAATGGTCATATATCCGCCTAAGAAAGCGAATGATGAGCCTAAAAATGCAGGAACTTTTCCTTTGGTTAAAAGGTGGAAGAGTAATGTTCCAATCCCCGCAAATAAAAGTGTTGTAGAAACGTCCAGACCTGTAAGAAGTGGGACGAGAACCGTTGAGCCGAACATCGCAAACATGTGTTGAAGTCCGAGCACAACCGTTTTGCCGGTACCTAATTCTTTCACGTTGTAGATACCTTCTTTTGTTGTGTTGTTCATTTTGTGCCTCCTAAAAAATTCTTTTAGATTTGTGAAGCGGTCATCTTTCATAAATAACCTTGTATAAAATCGTACCATAAATATTAGTTTAAGTAAATAAGAACAAAACTTACCTTTTCTGTGAAATATTCTCAAAAAAACTTTGAACTTTCTGTGTCTTTTCAGCTTTATTCAAGTTTTGAGGTTATAATGATATGGAGGAGGAGGCTGTTTTTCGTGGCATATCAAACCGTTTTTAAGCGTTACGAACTGAAATATCTGCTTACGCAGGAACAAAAAGAAAAAGTGTTAAAAGCGATGGAACCGTATATGGAATTAGATCAATATGGGCGCACGACCATTCGCAATATTTACTATGATACGGACAATTATCGGCTGGTTCGTCACTCGATAGAAAAACCGGCATATAAGGAAAAATTGCGTATTCGCAGTTACCGAAAAGCAGAGCCGGAAAGTCCGGTTTTTGTGGAATTGAAAAAGAAATATGATTCTATCGTTTATAAACGGAGACTTGCACTTCCAGAAGAGAAGGCGCTGGAGTGGGTGAGCGGAGTGGAATGCAAACATCCTTGTGGTGATACACATTGCCAGAAAAACACGCAGATTTCGGAAGAGATTGATTACTTTCTTTCTTACTACGAAAACCTGCATCCGACAGTGTTCCTTTCCTATGAGAGAGAAGCCTATTATTCCAAAAAGGGCGATGACTTCCGTGTCACGTTTGATGACCACATTCTCTGCAGGCAGGAGGATTTGTCTCTGGAGTCGGAGCCTTATGGCACCCCAATCTTGGACGAGGGCATGGTACTTATGGAAATTAAATGCTCTGGAGGCATTCCGCTGTGGATGACCCATGTGTTATCCGAAGAACATATTTATAAAACGTCGTATTCCAAATATGGAACGGCATACCAAACTATTATTTTTCCAACGTTGAAAGGGGATAAGATATAAGATGAATACATTGTTTCGAGGACTTTTTGATACGGACATGACGAGCGTCATTACCGTGTCAGATTTTTTACTCTGCGTAGGGTGTGCCCTGCTGATTGGAGTGATTCTGGCATTTAGCCACATGTATCGCAGCCGCTATACGAAAAGTTTTGTTTTGACTCTGGCACTCTTGCCCGCAGTGGTCTGCGTTGTGATTATGATGGTAAATGGAAATGTTGGCGCAGGGGTTGCAGTCGCAGGTGCATTTAGCCTGGTTCGATTCCGTTCAGTACCGGGGACTGCGAAGGAAATTACGATGCTGTTTCTAGGCATGGGAGCAGGCCTGATTGCAGGTATGGGATATCTGGGATTTGCACTCCTTTTTACAGTCATTATGTGTGTGTTCAGTATCTTATATAATCATTTGGATTTGGGGACGAAAAAGAATGCTGCGCTTTACAAGACCTTGCACATTACCATCCCGGAAGATTTGGATTATACTGGTGTGTTTGAAGAAATTCTTTCTGCATATACTACTTCATGTGAATTGGTGCGGGTGAAAACGACGAACATGGGAAGCATGTTCCGGCTTACTTATGATTTGACTTTGCGTGACGCGGCACTTGAGAAGGAAATGATTGATAAGCTTCGCTGCAGAAATGGAAATCTTGAGATTACTGTTTCGAAACAGGAAACAACTGTTGCCGAACTTTAAGAAGGGAGCAAATGAAGCGATGAAGAAAAAAATAATTGCAATATTTTGTGTTTTGATGTTGGTGCTTTCTGGCTGCGGTAAAAAGGATGGCACAGACACTACTGATGATAATGCGGGACAGTCTGGAGAATCTGGAACGTCAACTTCAGGTGGAACTGGTGAAATCAATGTTGCAGATATGTTTACAGACCGCGATTATGAAGTGACTTATGATGAGAGTAAAAGTGCAATTATTCAGTTAAATGGAGACTCTGCTGCCTGTGATAGCGATGCGGTGCAGATTTCAGGAACTACAGTCACGATTAAGGATGAGGGGACATACATCCTCAGGGGAACGCTGGATGACGGCATGGTGATTGTGAATGCCGATGAAAAGGATAAGCCACAGATCGTTTTGGACAATGTTTCTATTAATAGTGAGACGTCGGCACCTATCTATATTTTAGAAGCGGATAAGGTGTTTATTACATTGGCGGAAGGCAGCACAAATACGCTTTCTAATAGCGGTACATTTACAGCGATTGATGATAATAATATTGATGCTGCTATTTTTTCAAAACAGGATTTGACACTCAATGGAAATGGAAGTCTTACGGTTAGTTCTCCAGCAGGACACGGAATTGTGTCAAAGGATGACCTTGTTTTTACAAGTGGAACTTATATTGTGGATTCAGCCTCTCATGGATTGGATGCAAATGATAGTGTGAGATTG
Source organism: Tyzzerella sp. (assembly GCA_017472665.1). Classification (GTDB taxonomy): domain Bacteria; phylum Bacillota; class Clostridia; order Lachnospirales; family Lachnospiraceae; genus Faecalimonas. The sequence goes on from JAFUOS010000026.1 coordinate 37,445, forward strand.
ACAAATGCGACTCTGACTATCAGTTCTGGAAAAGATGGAATTCATGCGGAAAATTCGGATGATACTTCCCTTGGATTTGTGTATGTTGCAAACGGTACGTTTGATATTGCGGCAGAGGGAGATGGTATTAGTGCGGGAACTGTGATGCAGCTTGACGACGGCAGCTTTGCAATTGTGTCAGGTGGCGGCAGTGAAAATGCGACGAAACAAAGCTCAGATTCCTGGGGTGACTTCGGCGGCGGACGTGGCGGCATGGGCGGTGACCGTGGAAATATGGGCAGTGGCCGTGGTGGTAGTCAGATGAACATCGGCGGCACCACAGGTGGCAGTCGCATGAACAATGAAGGAACCAGTGCTGGAAGTCTGAACATTGAAAATGCAAGTGGCACATATAGCGTCACAGAACTGAGCAGCGGAATCACGAACAGCTCTTATGCAGCTACAGCGGCTGCGACGACCACAAGTGATGACAGCAGCACCAGCATAAAAGGCATAAAAGCTTCTGGAAATTTAACTATAAATGGAGGCGCCTTTCATATCAACTCTGCGGACGACGCAGTTCATTCCAACGCCTCCGTTACCATCAACGGAGGAACATTTGAAATTGCTTCTGGAGACGATGGAGTTCATGCAGATGAAACACTGACAGTGGCTTCCGGTACAATCAACATTACCGAAAGTTATGAAGGATTAGAGGGACTTCAGGTGAAAATGTCTGGCGGAGATATCAAGCTGGTTGCCAGTGACGATGGACTCAATGCAGCAGGCGGCACCGATTCCAGCGGAATGGGCGGTCCTCGTGGAGGTGACCAGTTTGGCGGCGGAAGTTCTTCCTCAAGTGGAAGTATCGAAATTTCTGGTGGAACCCTATATGTTCAGGCTTCAGGCGATGGACTTGATTCGAATGGTACTTTGACGATATCTGGTGGAGCGACGACAGTTTGTGGACCTACCAGCGGAGATACCGCAGTATTGGATTATGATAGCAGTGGAACCATTACCGGAGGCACCTTTATTGGAACTGGTGCGACTCAGATGGCGCAGACATTTAGTTCTTCTAAGCAGGGTGTGATAGCAGTGAATGCAGGAAATCAATCTGCAGGAACGAAGATTACGGTACAAGATGCGAAAGGTAATATGTTGGTTTCTTATGAACCAGAGTTGTCTTTTTCGTTAGTGATTATAAGTAGTCCAGAAATTGAGTCAGGGGAGACTTATACGATTACGGTGGGTTCTTCTTCGGCAGAAATCGAGGCAGATTAAAAACATGGCGGAGCTTTGTATATAAGGCTCCGTTATTTTTAAATTAAAAATGAAAAAGTTTTTGCAAAAACTTTTTCAGAAAGGAGTCAAAGAAAATGGCAGTAGTAACAATTATTGGAGCAGGTATGATGGGTTCAGCTTTAGCCTTCCCTGCAAGAAAAATTAGAAAAAATCGGAAAGAAAATGTCCTAAAAAGCAATCCCGTTTTCTCGTAAGCGCACCGCCGGTACAATATACAGAGATGTCACTGTCTTTCAATTCTTCACAGATACGAAGATTGTTTGTAATGATAGTAAGATTTTTTCGATTCTTAATGTGCCGGCAAATTCGTCTGACAGTAGAGGAAGCATCGAAAATAACGGTATCATTGTCTTTAATTAACTTCGCTGCCTCAGCTGCAATCCTTTCTTTCAGTTCTGCATTTTCGCGGTCACGTAATGAGACAGGAACTACTTCGTTGGAATACTCAGATAGTACTACGCCGTCGTAAACTCTTTTTACAAACCCTTTCTGCTCCAGGTTCTGCACATCTCTTCGAACGGTAGCACCGCTGACATAAATGCTTTTTGCAATCTAATCAATGGATGCGAAATGGCTATGGAGTAAATAATTCAAAATTTGCTGTTGTCTCTGTAGGTTTTCCATGTGTTCACCTCAATATGAAAAAATATTTGCCGACTTAAAACCTTACTTGATATCAGGATATGCAAATGAATGACGGAACTCCTTAGGACTAATGGAAAAGTGCCGTTTAAAACAATCACTAAAATATGCCTGAGAGTTAAAACCGCACTTAAACGCAATTTCTGAAATAGGCATAGACGTTGCCTGCAAAAGGGACTTCGCGGCTGCCAGCCTGATTTGACATAGATAGTTATTTGGAGTAGTATGTACGGTTTCTAAAAAAAGCTTATGAAAATGAGAAGCACTCAGACAGCAATAATCAGCGATTTGCTGTACTGTCAAAGGTTCCATATAATTTTGTTTCATATATTCGATCGCCATACTAGCCACAGGGTAGGTGGCAGGGCCTTTGCCAGAGGAAGGAGCTTTGAAGAGTTCCTTCTTGATATCGCAAAGGAAAGAGATCAGTTTTGCGGCGGCAGAGATATCACTGTCTGGCTCAAAAGTAAGGGTGGTTTCACAAATATCATTTAGAAGCGGCAAAAGCTTGCTGTAATCTGCCACAGGATGGAAACCAGAGATGGAGTAAATCAGTCTTTTAAGCACTTCATCATTGGTTTTAAAATGAACACAGACAGCAGAAAAATGCAATGTGCTCTGTCTTTCGTCGCCAGGCTGTGCAATCAATATGCATCCTTTTTTGATTGGATAGCTGTTCCCATTGAGGTGCGAAATCCCGCCGTCTTTGATAAAGAATTCCAGTTCATAACGTTTTGCTGTACGCAGTTTTGTAACGGCATCATCGGGGTATTTGGTTGAGTCTGCAAAAAAGTCTTTCGACTGAAATAGTCCGGCACGAAGTATAATCGGAAGGTTTGTGTCCATATAGAAGTTCCTCCTGTGAAAATTAATAGAATTTCTAAAAAATATCATTGGAGTATATGAAGCTTTAAAGTAGTTCAATTAGTCAATTGGGGACGTAGTAAAATTTAATTTTACTACGTCCCCAATTGCATTTACCCCTGTCCCTTTCTGAGTTTAATTGGGGATTTATGAAGCATTTTTGAATATTTTGTGATATGATTAACCTAAACAGATTTTGAAATCGATAGGAACTTTCTAGTAAAAGGAGAATCATAAAATATGCTAATAAGTGAACGTATCTACAAATATCTTGAAGAGAAAAAAATGTCACAAATAGAGTTCGCAAATAGAACTGGAATTTCCCAAAGCACAATAAGCGATTGGAGAAGAAAGGGTACAAATCCTTCTGCCGATAAAATTATGATTATATGTGAAGTGCTTGATATTTCCCCATATGAGTTGCTGTTGGATACAGAAAATAAAAAGCATAAAGAATACAAACAGACAGATTGCGTTGTAATAGACAAGCAATCGAAAGAATATAGATTAATTGAAGCTTATCAAAATCTTGATATGGGAGCGCAAGAACGATTAGAAGGGTATATGAGAGCTTTGTGTGATATGAAATAAGGATGTGAAGTGAGAGTGTGTATAGTATTGACACACTCTTATTTTTACGATATAATATCGTATACACGATAAATAAGAGAGAGAGAAAGATGAGCACGGAGAATACAAAAGCAAAGGTTGAATTAGAAGTGATTGACGAGAAGAAAGAAAAAAAGGAGATTATTCTGATTAATGAAGAGACAATTCAAAATAAAATCTACATGGTTCGGGGACAGAAGGTAATGCTGGATGTTGATTTGGCAGAAATATATGGGTATGAAACAAAGAATTTCAATAGGCAGGTAAAGAATAATCAAGCGAAATTTGAGGGTGATGATTTTATGTTCCAACTTACGAATGAAGAATTGAGTGAACTTTTAAGGTGCAAAAATTGCACCTTAAACAGAGGTGCCGGTCAAGGAAAACATGTAAAATATAATCCATATGTATTCACAGAACAAGGCATCTATATGTTAATGACAGTTTTACGTGGAGAATTGGCAACAAAACAAAGTCGTGCACTAATTCGTACCTTTAAACAAATGAAAGATTACATTGTTGAGAATCAAGGGCTGCTCAACCAAAGGGATTTTTTGCAACTGACCCTCGTAACGGCGGAACACACTAGAGACATCAGGGAAATCAAGTCATCTTTAAATAGAATCGACAATGAAGTGGCGAGCCTAAATTTCGCAATGAATATGTCATCTGGAATGGCGAACCATTCGAGGCAGATTTGGCATATACAGCTATTTATAAGAGCGCAAAAAAAACGTTGTATGTGATAGATAACTACATTGGAGTTAAGACATTGGCACTTCTAAAGAATAGCGACCCAAATGTAAAGATTATTCTTTTTAGTGATAATGTAGGAAAGGGATTACATAGTGCAGAGTTTCATGACTTTTGCAAACAATATCCAGACTGTAAGATTGAACTGCGACAAACAGGAAAAAAATATCACGATCGTTACGTCATCATAGATTATGGTACAGAGCAGGAGAAAATTCTTCATTGTGGGCCATCGTCAAAGGATGGTGGTAAGAAAATTGGTTCTATTGTGGAGATACGAGAGAGAGCCGCTTATCATACCATGATTGAGGAATTGTTTCAAATGCCATTGTTGCAATTAGCGTAAAAAGAGACCAACAATAACAGCCTGCAATACTTAAGATTTTCGGAAGACCAAAATTTTACTTGATTAGCAATATCCCCCTGTAGTATCCTTAAACTATCTTATATTTAGAAAATGAGGTGGGACACGAATGAAACTAGAAGTAAATGAACTCAAAAAGTCCTTCGGTGAAGTGGAAGTCCTTCACGGAGTTTCCTTCTCCGTAGAAAGTGGAAGCGCGCTTGGACTTTTAGGGCGAAATGGAGCAGGAAAGACAACAACGATTCGTATCTTAATGGATGTATTTAAAGCAAATAGCGGTACGATTTCGATGGATGGAAAACCATTTATCCCAAAAGAATACCAGATTGGATATCTGCCGGAAGAAAGAGGTTTGTATCCGAAGAAAACGGTAGGAGAGCAGCTTATTTATCTTGCAATGCTTCGTGGATTGAGTGCGAAGAAGGCGAAAGAGCAGACGAAAAAGTGGCTGGAGCGTATGGGTGTTTCTGAATACGAGAATCGTAAGTTAGAGACTTTGTCAAAAGGAAATCAACAGAAAGTTCAGCTTGCGCAGACTTTACTTTGTGACCCAGATATTGTCATATTAGATGAACCATTTTCAGGGTTAGACCCAGTCAATGCACAGATTTTGAAAGACGTCATCAAAGAGCAGATTCAAGCAGGAAAACTTGTGATTTTCTCAAGTCACCAGATGAGCTATGTGGAAGAATTCTGTGAAAAGATTGCAATTTTGAATCATGGAGATGTGGTGCTTGGCGGAAATCTTCGCGATATTAAGCGCGACTTTGGGCGTGATCGCTTAGTATTGTCAAGTCTTGGTGAAACACCAGAAGAATTGGCAGAAATGTTGAAAAATGAATTTTCTGATTTGCTGGATGTGGAAAAAGTGCAGAAAGACAGAGTGATTATCCGCAAAAAGGCAGAAGAGAATAAGCCTCTTATTATGCAGCGGCTTTTAGAGCAGGGAGTGGACCTTGAGTTCTTTGGACTTTATGAGCCATCCTTAAATGACATCTTTGTGGAAAGGGCAGGTGACGAGGCATGAAACAATTTCTGACGGTATTAAAATTTGAGCTTAACAATTATTTTAAGAATAAAAGTTTTGTAATTACGACGTTTTTGTTGGCACTTGTGATTGCTGCAGTAGTCATAGTTCCAACCCTGATTCCAGGGCTTTTGGATGACGAATCAGAGACGGCAGAGCCGGATACTTCAGAAGAACTCGTGATAGATGAAGAGACAGACGCGGAAGCTTCAGACGAAGAAGAGTCATCTTACGGCATTTGTGTTGTAACTGATGCAGAGGATGTCAATTTAGACATGATATGTGCAGCATTCCCAGCAGAATGGAAAACCTATGAATCTGAAAAGGAAATAAAAGAAGCTGTAGAAACTGGAGATATTGAAGCAGGCTTTGTGATGGAGAGTCCAACCGATGTTACATATGTGGTAAATGACCTCTCTATGTATGATTATCTTGGAGAAATGTTTAGTGAGACTTTGGCAGAATGCTACAAACAGCAATACCTCTTAGAAAAAGGATTGACAGCCGAGGAAATCCTTGAGTCAGAAAGCTTTTATGTGAATGTGACAGAGGAAGTGCTCGGAAAAGACAGCGGGCAAAATTATTGGTACACTTATGTATTAGTGTTCGTGGTATATTTCCTGATTATTTTCTACGGACAGATGATTGCAACTTCTGTAACAACAGAAAAGAGCAACCGTGCGATAGAGATTCTGGTAACCAGCGTAAATTCTAACAGTCTGATTTGCGGTAAGGTATTGGCGGGAGCCATTGCTGGAGTTTTGCAGGCGGGCATCATTCTTGGAAGCGGATTTGCTTCTTATGGTCTAGTAAAAGAAGCTTGGGGAGGCCTTTTAGACTTCTTGTTCGATATACCTGCAAATGTCTTGATTGTATATGCAGTATTTGCAGTATTGAGTTACCTTTTATATGCATTTATCTTTGGAATGCTTGGTGCATTGGTGTCAAAGACGGAGGATATTAGCAAGAGCTCATCTCCAGTATTGATGATTTATATTGCTTCCTTTATGATAGCAATATTTGGTATGACAAGTGATAGCAACAGTATGCTGATGAAGGTTGCCTCTTATATTCCATTCACGTCTGGAAATGCGATGTTTATTCGAGTATCTATGGGAAGTGTTGAAATTTGGGAAGTGTTATTATCTGCGGTTATATTGGTTGCAAGCTGCGTGCTTGCAGGTGTGCTGGCGGCGAAGATTTTCCGGTTTGGAACACTGCATTATGGAAATCCGATTAAACTTCGGACAGCGCTTAAGAAAGCGAATAGAGAATAATATGTAAAAAAAGACTATGATTTCAGTGTGTTCGAAGTCATAGTCTTTTTGTTTGCGCGCCATGGGCGCGCTCTAACGGGTGAAAGTCCCGAATACGCCTAGGCAACGAGGAAGTATATAGCTGAACAACAAGGGTGTCCGTCGCGAGGTGGAATCTGAAGGAAGTTGTAGGCAAACCCTTGGTCCGACGGACAGGAACCACATATAAGGCTCGGAAATGCGGATAAGTCTGCAAAAGAAGATGAAGTCCAAAAGTTGCTGGAAGTACGGGTAAATGTGGCGGATAGATGAGGGGAAAGAGCGTGCACCTTAAGCGTGGAGGTCTCACAAGTGGTTTCATTAGCCATAGTAACAACGAATTGTGAGAAGTCAGCAGAAGCCATAGTAGCGAAGAAGTCTCTGTAATGGAGATGGAGTGAAGGGCTGAACAATCAATAAGTTGAAGTAGAGTCTCGTATTGCAGAAGAAACAAACATCTGCCGTAACCAATCGGGTAAAGGGTGGTTAAATCTAGCGAGACAGAAAGGAAACAACGCATGAACACAAGTAATCTAATGGAGCAGATACTATCGGAAGAAAATTTTCTGAAAGCATATCAGCAAGTCGTAAAGAATAAAGGTGCAGAGGGAGTGGACGGAATGGAGTACACGGAACTCAAGGCACACCTTGAGCAAAACGGCGAACTCATCAAGGAGCAGTTGAGGACAAGAAAATACAAGCCTCAACCAGTACGTAGGGTAGAAATACCAAAACCAGATGGCGGTGTCAGAAATCTAGGAGTACCAACGGTAACAGACAGATTCATCCAACAAGCCATTGCACAAGTTTTAACCCCTATCTACGAAGAACAATTCCATGACCATAGTTATGGATTTCGTCCTAACAGATGTGCACAGCAAGCCATACTGAAAGCATTAGATATGATGAATGACGGATATGATTGGATTGTGGACATAGACTTGGCGAAGTTCTTTGATACAGTAAATCATGACAAGTTAATGACACTGGTTGGACGAACAATCAAAGATGGAGACGTAATCTCTATTATTAGGAAGTTCCTAGTTAGTGGAATCATGATTGACAATGAGTATGAAGAATCAATAGTGGGAACACCACAAGGAGGAAATCTATCTCCACTTTTAGCGAACATCATGCTCAATGAACTGGACAAAGAAATGGAACAAAGAGGATTGAACTTTGTGAGATATGCAGATGATTGCATCATCATGGTGGGAAGTGAAATGTCAGCAAGGCGAGTAATGAGGAATCTCACAAGATATATTGAAGAGAAACTGGGATTGAAAGTGAACATGACAAAAAGTAAGATTGACAGACCAAGAGGACTAAAATACTTAGGTTTTGGATTTTACTTTGACATGCATGCGAGACAGTACAAAGCAAAGCCACACGCAAAATCAGTAGCGAAGTTCAAAGCAAAAATGAAAAAGTTAACCTGCCGAAGTTGGGGCGTAAGTAATTACTACAAGATACAGAAACTCAACGAACTAATCAGAGGATGGATAAACTACTTCAAGATTGGAAGTATGAAAAAGTTGTGCAGAGAACTTGACGGAAATATCCGATACCGATTGCGAATGTGCATATGGAAACAATGGAAAACCCCGCAGAACAGAGCGAAAAACTTAATGAAGTTAGGAGTTCCAAAGTGGGCAGCCAAAAGAACTTCATATGCAAAGGGGTATGCACGAGTGTGCAGAGGCTCAGATGTAAGCCAAGCCATAAGTAATAAGAGATTAGCCGCATACGGACTAATCTCTATGTTAGATTACTACACAGAAAAGTGTGTTACTTGTTAAGTTGATTGAACCGCCGTGTACCGAACGGTACGCACGGTGGTGTGAGAGGTCGAAATTTCTTAACTATGAGAAATTTCTCCTACTCGATTGTTCAGGTATGCGAGAGGGGGTTAACTGAGGATAGCATTAAGAAAATTACTAGTAGCCTCCTCATACTGTTTCGGTCCTACAAGGTAACAAAGGCCATGTCCCGCCCCAGGAACTATTTCCAAAGAGACTTTGTCCGGACAAATTTTCTGTAACTCCCGGCTCATATCGCATGGCACAAATCTGTCATCATCCCCATGGAAAATCAAAACTGGCACTTTTGCCTGCTTAATAGCAGTGATTGCATCGGTTTCTTCCAAATCAAAATGTCCGAAGATGCGGGCTCCTAGCTTGATAAACGGGTACATGAGTTTTGGAGGAAAATGCATATCCTTACAAACTTTTTGAATGATTGCTTTGGGTGAAGAGTAAGGACAATCTGCAATTATTCCAACGACGTTTTTAGGAAGATCTAAATCGGCCATCATCAGTACCGTTGCAGCTCCCATAGAAAGGCCGGAAAGGATAATCGGAATATCTGTTCCGATTCTTTCATTTAGATAGTGGATCCAGTCTAAGCAGTCCTTTCGTTCTTGAATGCCAAATGTAATCGTAGAACCTTCGCTTTTTCCGTGTGAACGCTGGTCGATGACAAGTGCATTGTGTTTCAATCTTTTTGCAAATTTGATGCCGCCACAGAAATCCAGGTATGCGCTGCTCTTGTAACCGTGAAGCATGATTTGCACAGGAGCACCATCTGCGGCGTGGTAATAGCGTCCGAACAACTTTTTGCCATCATGAGCGGTGATATATATTTCTTCATGAGGAAAAAGCAAAATTTCCTCAATCCATTTTTGGATGTTAGCATGTTCTTTATCGTACTGTTCGCCTTGAGGGAGTTTGTAGGTCTCCTCGTCACTGCGTTTCGGTGAATAAAATGCGATGCGATATGCGTAGAAAGAAATTGCGAAAGTAACAAAAATTATAATAATTATAAGAATTATGATTGCCATAAATCTAACCTCCTAAGGGGTGAAGTTTCAGTTAAATAGACTGATTTCTGGTGGTATGATAGCACACTTTTGGTTTAAAAACAAGAAATAAGTAGCCAACCCTTCCTTTCCTGAATATACTATTAAAAAAATAGAAAGGCTCCTCAATGGTTAATTTTTTCCCAGACGATTCCGTAATCCATATCTCCAACGGAATCATTGATGAGATTACTCGTGACAATAACAACACTCTTGTCACCATTTCTTATACAGACCGTGTAAACAACAGAAGAAGAGAGCAGACCGTAAGACTTGTAGTCGGCCGCCATACCACTATCTTAGATGAAAATGGCAACATTGTTCCAGTGAGAACCCTAACCGTCGGCATGACTGTAAATGCTAGCTTTTCTTCTGCAATGACAAGAAGCATTCCACCACAAGCGACTGCTTTCCTGATACGAATCCTAAGAAGACCTGCTTCCGAGCAAAGTGTAACAGGTGTGATTTTAGAAATTGACAGGCGAAACAGAAATTTCACAACCATAAGTGATGGAAACCGAACTTCGATTATAAGATTTAATGTGCCTATGAATACGCCGATTTTTGATAGAGCGGGAAGACCGATGGATTTTTCAAGGCTGATGCAGGGGATGCGGGTGCGGGTACGACATGCGGCATTTATGACTGCAAGTATTCCGCCGCAGACTACGGCGTTTGAGATTCGAGTTTTATAAGATATAAAAGTAAGGAGTCCTAAGTTCAGGATGATGAACGAACTTAGAGCTCCTTATATACTTGAAATTATATGCGGCTATGAAATGTTCTTGTACATATTTACTTGCAACAAATTCTACTCAGCCGAATACACGATTTTTCCATCGCAAATCGTATAATAAATTTTCCCATAAAGTGTCGCACCCTTGAAAGGAGAGTTGGAAGATTTTGAAGCAAAATTATCAACTGTCCATTCTTCATCAGGGTTGAAAATCACGAAATCTGCCGGCGCATTCACTTCAATGCTGCCTCCTGGAAGTTTATATAATTCCGCAGGATTGCAAGTCATCTTTTCCAACAACTGCATCAATGTCAGATGCCCAGGTTTTACAAGAGAAGTAATACCAAGTCCCAGTGAAGTTTCAAGTCCGGTGATACCACTTGGAGCAGTCCACATAGGTTCTTTCGCCTTTTCTTCCGCGCTGTGTGGTGCGTGGTCAGTTGCAATCAAATCAATCGTTCCATCTTTCAAACCTTCGATGATAGCCAAACGGTCTTTTTCAGTACGAAGCGGCGGATTCATCTTTGCAAGGCTACCATGAATTGCAACAGCATCCTCAGTTAAAGTGAAATGATGAGGTGTTGCTTCTGCGTGTACATTCGCACCAAGCGCTTTTGCGTTGCGAACCAATGCAACTGAATTTCCAGAACTAATATGTTGGATTACCGTTTTTGCACCTGAATGAAGCGCAAGCATACAGTCTCTGGAAACCATCACATCTTCTGCGAGAGCAGGAGAGCCACCGATTCCTAGATGCTTAGAAGCAACTCCCTGATTAATTCCATTTTCAGAAATAAATACAGGGTCTTCTTCGTGAAGGCTGACAGGCATATCAAGTTCTGCAGCTTTTTGCATCGCTTTATAGCAGAGGGAAGCGTCCATAATCGGAATTCCGTCATCTGTGAAACCGCAAGCACCAGCTTTAGCAAGCGCATCCAAGTCATTCATTTCTTTTCCTTGGAGTCCTTGTGTGATAGAGCCCGTCTGGTAAATACGAATGTTTTCTGCTTTTGCACGTTCTAAAATGTCAGTCAAAGTGGCTACCGAATCAACAACTGGCTTTGTATTTGCCATACAGATAACAGAAGTAAATCCACCTTTTGCAGCAGCCAGAGAACCGGTGTGCAAATCTTCTTTATATGTGAATCCTGGATCACGGAAATGGATGTGTGTGTCGATTAAGCCCGGTGCGATGGTGAGTCCGGAGATATCTAAAATTTCTTCATTTTCATTTGCAGTCAGTTGTCCGATTTCGCGGATGATGCCGTTTTCTACACGGATGTCGGCGATTTCGGATGTGTTTGTGTGAGGGTTTATCAGAAAACCATTTTTTATAATCATAGTTTAGCTCCTATTCGATATTTGTTTTTCGTGTTTTCTATTTTAACATACCCTAAAATTCTTGTAAATCTGCGATGGCATAAATGTTTAACTAAGTGACATTCATAAAAACTTATAAATGAAATGTTTCTAAAATGTTTCTATAAGTTTGACTTAAAAAACGAATGGTGATAAACTTGTATTATTGCAACGAAGGTATCATTCAAGAGAGGAAACGTCAACTAAGGAGGCAACCATGAGCGTAAAAATTATAGCAGACAGTACCTGCGATTTGTCAGCAGAATTAGTAGAAAAATATAATATAGAAATCATACCATTGCACATCGTGCTTGGAGAAAAAGAATATTTAGATGGTGTCGAAATCGGTCCGGAAGAACTTTATAAATGGTCGGATGAAAATAAAACGACTCCAAAGACATCAGCAGCAGCGATTGCAGATGCAATGGAAGTATATGAAAAATATAAAGTGGAGTATGACGAAATAGTTTGTTTCTCTATTTCTGGACAAATGTCAACTACAGTTAATGTCATGAGGATGGCAGCAGAAGAAGTAGACATGGAAGACAGAGTATTTGTTATTGATTCTGCGAGTCTGTCGACCGGAGGCGGACTTTTAGTGGTTGAAGCAGCAGGCATGGCACAGGCAGGAAAATCTGCAAAAGAGATTGTAGAACACATTGAAATGTTGAAACCTTATGTAAGAGCAAGTTTTGTGGTGGATACCCTGACTTATTTACATAGAGGAGGAAGATGCAGTGGTGTGGCAGCATTGGCAGGAGGTGCGTTAAAACTGCATCCGAAGATTGTGGTTGTAGACGGCGCGATGAAACCGGATAAAAAGTATCGTGGCAAGATTGCGCGAGTGATTATGGATTATGCAAAAGAGTTGGAACCACAGCTTTTGAATGCAAGAAAAGATAGAGTGTTTATTACACATTCCGGATGTGAGCAGGAAGTAATCGATGAAGTTTATCAGTATCTGGAAAGCTTGAACAAGTTTGATGAGATTTTGATTACGAGAGCTGGAGGCGTGATTTCTAGTCACTGTGGACCTGGAACACTCGGGGTTCTGTTTATTGAGGAAGCTAAAGGCTAGTTTGTTTGGGGAAGATAAAGTATAATTGAGAGGCCGTGTTGGTGGTGTTTGAATTTTTAAACACCATCAAAGCGGTTTTTTTCTTAAAAACTTATAATAACAACTTTTTACAAAATTTTAAGAAAAAATGTAGCTCAGAACACTTTTTATTCCCCCCAAATATGTTATGATAAAAAGTATTGAATAACAACAGGAGGGAGAGACAACATGTTAAAGACTTTACTAAAAGAAGTAAAAGAATACAAGAAACCATCCTTTATCACACCATGCTGCATGATTCTGGAAGTCGCCATGGAAATGATGATTCCATTTCTGATGGCCTCCATCATCGACAAAGGTGTAGAAGTGGGTGACATGAACCATATTTTTAAAGTCGGTGCAATCATGATAGTAGCTGCTGCGATTGGCCTCTTGGCAGGTATGGCAGGCGGTCGTTTTGGAGCACAAGCCTCTACCGGATTTGCAAAGAATTTAAGAGAAAAGATGTTTAATCATATTCAGACATTCTCATTTGCAAACATCGACAAATTTAGTACAGCAGGACTGGTAACACGTCTGACCACAGACGTTACCAACATTCAAAATGCATACCAGATGATGCTGCGTATGTTTGTAAGAGCACCAATCAGTTTAATTTGTGCCATGGCAATGTCATTTTATATTAATAAGAGGCTTGCCACAGTTTATCTGGTTGCCGTTTTTTTCTTAGGCATTATTCTATGCATTATGATGAGTAAGGCAACAAAACATTTCCGCGAAGCCTTTCCAAAATACGATGAAATGAACGCGGCTGTACAGGAAAATGTATCCGCAATCCGCGTGGTGAAGGCATACGTGCGTGAGAAAGAAGAGACAGCAAAATTTAAAAGAACCAGCGAAAATATTTATAAGATTTTTGTGAAAGCAGAAAAGATTGTCATCTATAATGCTCCAGTGATGCAATTGACAGTATACAGCTGTATCCTTTTAATCAGCTGGCTGGGCGCTAAGATGATTGTAGCAGATTCTCTTACTACAGGGGAACTCATGAGTCTTCTTACATACTGTATGAATATTCTCATGAACCTGATGATGCTCTCTATGGTATTTGTTATGATTTCCATGAGTTCAGCAGCTGTAAGACGTATCTACGAAGTACTGAGTGAAAAGAGTGATATCAATAACCCGCAGAATCCGATTTATGAGGTTCCAGATGGAAGCGTGGAATTTAGACATGTGAATTTTTCTTACAAAAAAGATTCCAATGAATTTGTGCTGAAAGACATTAATCTGTCCATCAAATCTGGTGAGACGATTGGTGTTATGGGTGGAACCGGAAGTGCAAAGACCAGTTTGGTCAACTTAATCAGCCGTCTTTATGACGTGTCAGAAGGAGAAGTGCTGGTTGGTGGACATAACGTAAAAGATTATGATATGGAAACCTTGAGAAACCAAGTATCCGTAGTACTGCAAAATAACGTTTTATTCTCCGGAACGATTTTAGACAATCTTCGCTGGGGAAACAAAGATGCTACTTATGAGGAATGTGTGAGGGCATGTCAGTTGGCCTGTGCAGATGAATTTATCCAAAGATTTCCAGATGGATATGAAACCCGCATAGAACAGGGCGGAACCAACGTTTCCGGCGGACAAAAGCAGAGACTTTGTATTGCACGTGCACTCCTTAAGAATCCTAAGATTCTGATTTTGGATGATAGTACAAGTGCCGTGGATACAGCCACAGATGCAAAAATCCGCAAGGCATTTGCAGAAGAAATTCCAAATACAACCAAGTTTATCATCGCGCAGCGCATTTCCAGCGTACAGAATGCAGACCGCATCATTGTAATGGAAAATGGAGAGATTCATGGATTTGGAACCCATGAAGAACTGCTTGAAAATAATGAAATCTATCATGAAGTTTACGAGTCCCAGACCAAGGGCGGCGGAGACTTCGATGAAAAGGCAGGTGAGTAAGTATGGCAGGAAAAGGACCAATGGGAAAAGCACCAAGAGGTGTAAAGCCAAATGTGAAAAATCCGGGCAAGACTTTTAAACGCCTGATGAGCTATATCTTTCGCAAATATAAATGGCACTACATCATCGTAATTGCCTTGATTTGTGTCGGCGTATTGGCAAGCGTACAGGGAACCATGTTCCAAAAGAGTTTGATTGATGATTATATCAAGCCAATGCTCTTAGCAGACCATCCAGATTTCAGCCCGCTATTGGGAGCGATGGCAAGGGTTGCCGGATTTTATCTGGTGGGTGTTGTTTCAACTTATGCTTACAACCGCATTATGGTTAATGTGACACAGGGCGTATTGCGTGATATGAGAAATGACCTTTTCGAACACATGCAGAGGCTCCCAATCAAATATTTTGACACACACTCACACGGCGATATTATGTCTGTTTATACAAACGATATTGATACCTTGCGTCAGGTAGTAAGCCAGAGTATTCCACAGGTGGTAAATAGCGGAATGACGATTGTCAGCGTATTTGTGAGTATGGTAATCTTAAGTGTTCCATTGACACTGGTGACGCTTATTATGATAGCAGTCATGCTTTGGGCGACCAAAACCGCTGCTGGCAAGAGTGGCAAATACTTTGTGGAACAACAGAAAAATCTTGGTAAAGCAAACGGTTTTATCGAAGAAATGATGAATGGTCAGAAAGTCGTAAAAGTATTCTGCCATGAAGAAGAAAATAAATCCAGATTCAAAGAATTAAACGATGCACTTTGCACAAGCGCTGACCGTGCAAATACATTTGCAAATATCCTCGGACCAATCAATGCACAGCTTGGTAACATCAGTTATGTGATATGTGCGATTGTAGGTGGATTCTTAGCACTTGGAAATGTAGGTGGATTTACACTTGGAAGCCTGGCAAGTTTCCTTACATTTAACAAGAGTTTCAGCATGCCAATCAACCAGATCAGTCAGCAGCTCAACTCCGTTGTTATGGCACTTGCTGGAGCAGAACGTATTTTTGAATTACTGGATGAAAAAGTAGAAGTAGATGACGGTTACGTTACTTTGGTAAATGCAAAAGAAGTAAATGGCGAACTGACCGAATGCACTGAGCGAACAGGCCGCTGGGCTTGGAAGCATACACATCAGGCAGATGGAAGTATTGACTATGTAGAAGTAAAAGGTGATGTGGTATTTGATGGTGTGGACTTTGGTTATACCGATGACAAGATTGTTTTGCACGACATAAAAATGTACGCGACACCGGGACAGAAGATTGCGTTCGTCGGTTCCACTGGTGCAGGTAAGACGACGATTACAAACTTAATCAATCGATTCTATGATATTCAGGATGGTAAGATTCGTTACGACGGCATTAACATCAATAAGATTAAAAAAGATGACCTGAGACGTTCCCTTGGAATCGTACTTCAAGATACACATTTATTTACAGGAACAGTAAAAGAGAATATCCGCTATGGTAAGTTGGATGCGACAGATGAAGAAGTTATCGCAGCTGCAAAGCTTGCGAATGCGGACGGATTCATCAGACGTCTGCCACAAGGGTATGATACAATGCTGACGGGCGATGGTGCGAACCTTAGCCAAGGTCAGAGACAGCTCCTTGCGATTGCTCGTGCAGCGATTGCCGACCCTCCGGTGCTCATTCTGGATGAGGCGACGAGTTCTATTGATACAAGAACGGAGCGTATTGTGCAGGATGGCATGGATAAGTTGATGAAGGGAAGGACGACGTTTGTTATCGCGCATAGATTGTCAACGGTTCGAAATTCGGACTGCATTATGGTACTGGAGCAAGGAAGAATTATTGAGCGTGGCACACACGATCAGTTGATTGAGGAAAAAGGTAGATATTATCAATTGTATACAGGAAATGCAATTGCGAATTAGAAATGGAAAGTGATGGACAGTAAAAGCAGAAAGTGTAATTTGTGTCCAAGACAATGTGATGTGGACAGACAAAATGGCCAAAAAGGTGTCTGCGGAGTGACCGGAACAAGCATTTACGGCGCGAGAGCAGCACTCCACATGTGGGAAGAACCTTGCATTTCAGGTGCAAATGGTTCAGGTGCAGTCTTCTTCAGTGGCTGCCCTCTGCGCTGTGTGTATTGCCAAAATTACCAGATTGCGCGTGCTGAACGCGGGACAGAGATTACAGTAGAAAGATTGTCTGAAATCTTCTTGGAATTGCAAGAAAAGAACGCAGCGAATATTAATCTGGTGACACCGACACATTATACGTTAGAGATTATTTGGGCGATAGAACTTGCTAAAGCAAAGGGAATGCGCATCCCAATTGTTTATAACTGCAGCGGTTATGAAAAGGTGGAAACTTTGCAATTGTTAGATGGAATTGTGGATATCTATCTTGTTGATTATAAATATGAAGATACGGAAATTGCTAAACGCTATTCCAATGCAGCTGATTATCCATTCGTTGTGAAACTTGCATTAACAGAAATGGTACGCCAGTGCGGTGCTGCTGAATTTGGCGAAGACGGAATGATGAAGCGCGGCGTGATTGTACGCCATTTGCTTCTGCCAGGCTATTTGGAAAATGCAAAGGCAGTAGTGAAATATGTCTATGATACTTATGGAGACAGCGTATTTCTGAGCTTAATGAACCAATACACGCCGCTTCCACATGTAGAGAAGTGGCCGGAGCTGAATCGCAGAGTGACAGAAGAAGAGTATGATGAACTAGTGGATTATGCGATTGAGTTAGGTGTAGAAAATGGATTTATTCAAGAAGGTGAGACGGCGGAAGAAAGTTTTATTCCAGAATTTGACAATGAAGGTTGGAAGGCATAATCTTATAATTGGGTAATGAAGGCTGGAATTAGAAAATCTAAGAATGAAATTAGAAAGTCCCAAAATGGAAAAACGGGGACTTTCTTTTTTGAAGAAAACCATATATAATAGGTTTGGTATAGATACGGAAAGGGCTTTTAGAAATGAGAAAAGAAGATTTTTATTTTGATTTACCAGAAGAACTGATCGCACAGGATCCATTAGAGGACCGTTCAAGTTCAAGATTGTTAGTGTTAGATAAGAATACAGGAGAAGTGGAGCACCACGTGTTCCGTGAAGTAATAGATTATTTAGAGGAAGGCGACTGCCTTGTGATCAATGACACAAAAGTAATACCGGCAAGACTCATTGGAGCAAAAATAGGGACAGAAGCAAAAATCGAAGTGCTGCTTCTAAAACGCATGGAAAATGATACTTGGGAGACATTGGTGAAACCAGGGAAAAAGGCGAAAGTCGGAACTAGAATCACCTTTGGTGATGGATTACTGGTTGGAGAAGTAGTGGATGTTGTCGAAGAAGGAAATCGTCTGATTCGATTTGAATATCAGGGCATTTTTGAGGAAATCTTAGACCAGCTCGGTCAGATGCCATTGCCGCCATATATTACACATCAATTGCAGGACAAGAACCGTTACCAGACAGTGTATGCGAAACATACCGGTTCGGCGGCCGCACCGACGGCAGGACTCCATTTTACACCGGAATTGTTGAAGCAAATTGAAGAGAAAGGTGTGAAGATTGCAAGAGTCACTCTGCACGTGGGACTTGGTACTTTTAGACCAGTCAAAGTGGATAATATTTTAGAACATCACATGCATTCGGAGTTCTATCAAATTAGCGAAGAAGCGGCGGAGAAGATTAATAGCACCAAAGAAAATGGGAAACGAGTGATTTGCGTAGGAACTACAAGCTGCAGAACGATTGAATCTGCAGCAGATGAAAATGGAAGATTAAAGCCGACAAGTGGATGGACAGATATCTTTATCTATCCGGGATACAAGTTCAAAATATTGGACAACCTGATCACGAACTTCCATTTGCCAGAGTCGACGCTTGTGATGCTGGTATCGGCATTGGCTGGAAGAGAGCATGTGCTTAACGCATATCAGCAGGCGATTGATGAATGTTATAGATTCTTCTCATTTGGAGACGCCATGATGATTACAGAGTTGAAAAAGTGATGTTCTTTCGATTCACTGTGAAATTGGAAGGGATTTTTCATAGATGAAAAAATGCTTCATTACCTACAATTTGTTTGAAATGCTAGGTAGTGAAGCATAATTTATTTATATTTGGAAAAATCTATCGCTCATATACAATATATCGATACTTTTGCAACACTTCTGCTGCCTTATGAGAAGAATCCTCATCATAAAACTCAATCCGAAGAACCCCTTCCTCAAATTCTCGATTATGGATAATTCCAATATTTTTCAAGTTAATATTATTTGCAGCAAGAATCGTCGCGATAGTAGCGATGCCACCAGCCTCATCAATAATATCGCAATATACCGCAAATACACGTTTAATCGGCCCGGAAGAAGCTCCAGGAATCGAATTGCGGTAGTTTCTGGAAGTTTCGAACATATCATATAGTTTTTGCTCCGAACTTTCTTTTACGCGCTCTTTTGCATCTTCCAACATATCAATATATTTGTCCAAGATGTCAACAATATTGTCTCTATTCTTTAAGCATACGTGTTGCCACATAGTCGGCGAAGAAGAGGCGATACGTGTAATATCCTTAAATCCGCCAGCTGCCAAGTGTTTCATCAGTTCTTCTTTAGAGTCTGATTCTTTTACGAAATTTACCAGCGTTGCCGCAATAATGTGTGGCAGGTGGCTGATAACACCGGTTATGTAATCGTGTTCTTCGTAAGATAATACAACTGGCAAAGATTTCAGTGTTTCTACAAATTTGGCATATGCATTCACTTTTTCTTGTGGCACTTTTGAAGTTGGTGTCAGGATAAAATACGCGTTTTCGATTAGTACGGGTTTTGCATTGACAAAGCCTGATTTTTCAGAGCCTGCCATAGGATGTCCGCCGATAAAATATTCTTCCAAACCTAATGCGGTTACTTCTTTATGAATAGAAGTTTTTACGCTGCCGACGTCTGTTAAAATACAATCGTCGTGTAAATAGTTCTTCAATTGTTTTAAATATGCGACGTTGTATCCAACTGGGGTACATAAAAAGATGTAATCACAGTTGGCAAAGTTGTCGTCGATGCTGGTGCAGGCTACGTTGATTACGGATTCCTGTGTAGCAAGTGCCAAAGTCTCTTTATTTTTATCAAATGCGATGATTTCGTAGTCTGGGTAGTATTGGCGGATGGCTTTTGCGATGGAACCGCCGATTAATCCTAGGCCTACAAAACCAATTTTCTTTGTTGGGTTCATAGTTGTTCATCCTTTCATCGTTCCGAAAAGGGACAGGGGTATCTTAAAAAAGGGACACCACTAAATCCAATTGGGGACGTAGTTAAATTTAATTTTACTACGTCCCCAATTGAAAGTCAATACTCCCACACTTTAATGCGTGAAAGTGTTTGAAAATTCAAACAAATTAAAAAACTCCATAAAAAATTTGTACAAATTACATAATAGAGTTGCTAAAATCAAAAAAATTTAGTACAATGTTTACATGCGAAACTACAAACAAGGAGGCATCACGAAATATGAAAGTGTACAGAACGGACGAAGTAAGAAACGTAGTATTATTAGGGCATGGAGGCAGCGGAAAAACTAGCTTAGTTGAAGCAATGGCATACGTATCAGGCGCAACTAATAGAATGGGAAAAGTAGCTGACGGAAATACAATCAGCGATTTCGATAAAGAAGAACAAAAACGTAAATTCTCTCTCAGCACAAGCTTAATCCCGATTGAATGGGAAAAAGCAAAGATTAACATTTTAGATACTCCTGGTTATTTCGACTTTGTTGGTGAAGTAGAAGAAGCAGTGAGCTCAGCGGATGCAGCTGTGATTGTTGTTTCCGGAAAAGCAGGCGTTGAAGTTGGTACCGAAAAAGCTTGGGAATTATGTGAAAAATACAAACTTCCAAGAATGGTATATGTAACAGAGATGGACGTGGATGACGCCAGTTTCCGTCAGGTTGTGGAAGATTTAACAGCAAAATACGGAAAGAAAATCGCTCCACATTTCCAACCAATTCGCGAAAATGAAAAATTAGTTGGTTATGTCAACGTTATCAAAAACGCAGGTAGAAGATACACAGGTGTCGGACAACGTGAAGAATGTGAAATCCCGGATTACTGTCTTCCAAATCTACAAATCTGCCGTGATGCTTTGATGGAAGCCGTAGCAGAGACAAGTGAAGATTTCATGGACAGATATTTTGCCGGCGAAGAATTCTCAGTAGAAGAAATCCGTGCAGCAATGCGTACATCTGTAACAGACAGCAGCATCGTACCAGTAGCGATGGGCTCTAACACAGAAGCACAGGGCGTTGCGAACTTATTATCTGATATCGTTCGTTTCTTCCCAAGCCCGGACAAAAAATCTTGTGCAGGTATCAACCGCAAGACAAATGAAATCTTCGAAGCAAACTATGATTTTGCAAAATCAAAGAGTGCATACGTATTTAAGACCATGGTTGACCCATTCATTGGTAAATACTCATTTCTTAAAGTTTGCTCAGGCGTATTAAAGAGTGATGACACGCTTTACAATACAAGCACAGATACAGAAGAAAAAATTGGTAAACTCTACACTATGGTTGGTAACAAACCAGTAGAAGTACCAGAACTTCATGCCGGAGATATTGGTGCAGTTGCAAAATTAAATGCAGTAAAAACAGGTGATACTCTTTCTACAAAGAATACACAGGTGATGTATGCAAAAACAGAATACTCAAAACCATATACATATATGAAATATGTTGTAAAAACAAAAGGTGATGAAGATAAAGTGTCCCAAGCCCTTGCAAGAATGATGGCAGAAGACGTCACACTGAAAGTTGTCAACGACAACGAAAATCGTCAGTCATTAATTTATGGTATGGGAGACCAACACCTGGAAGTAGTGGTGAGCAAATTAGCAGCTCGTTACAAAGTAGCCGTTGATTTAGAGACACCAAAGGTTGCATTCCGCGAAACAATCCGCAAAACATCTGATGTGGATACAAAATATAAGAAACAATCCGGTGGTCACGGACAATATGGTCACGTTAAGATGAAATTCGAACCATCTGGCGATTTGGAAACACCATACGTATTTGAACAAATCGTAGTCGGTGGAGCAGTTCCAAAGAACTACTTCCCAGCAGTAGAAAAAGGTTTACAAGAATCCGTCGTGAAAGGACCTTTGGCAGGATATCCGGTAGTTGGAGTAAAAGCCGTATTATATGATGGCTCTTACCATCCGGTTGACTCTTCGGAAATGGCATTCAAGACTGCTACAATTCAGGCATTCAAGAAAGGTGTTATGGAAGCAAGTCCAGTACTCCTTGAACCTATCGCAAACATTAAAGTAACAGTACCTGATGAATACACAGGTGACGTTATGGGTGATTTGAATAAGCGTCGCGGACGTGTACTTGGTATGACACCAATTCAAGGTGGAAAACAGATTATCGAAGCAGATATTCCAATGACAGGTGTGTTTGGATATTGTACCGTACTTCGTTCTATGACAGGTGGACGTGGAACTTATGAATACGAATTCGTACGTTACGAACAGGCACCATCTGATATACAAGAAAAAGAAATTGCAAAACGCGCAAGTGAAGACTAGAAAACAGCAAAGGTGTTCGAATTTTTGACACTTACAGGGCATGGCATTTTGGCCGTGCCCTTTTCTTCGCCGCGAATGAGTTACATTTTCTTTACTACATATGAACCACAGAATGCTTGTGCTTTCGATACAATGGTGCTATAATTCGGAGTGCTATAAAGCAATTTATTAATGAGAAAACAGAGGGATTAGAGATGAAAATTGTAATTATTGGAGATGGAAAAGTAGGCTACAAGCTCGCAAAACAACTCTCCGAAGAAAATTATGATGTAGTATTAATCGATAATAACGAGGAGAAACTAAAAGAGACAATTAACAAGTTGGATATCAACTGTGTCACAGGGGATGGAGTCAGCGTTGAAGTGCAAGAAGAAGCGGGCGTACCAAACTCAGATTTGGTGATTGCGTGTGCCTCTACCGACGAATTAAATATGCTTAGTTGTTTGATTGCAAAGCGTCTGGGGGCAAAGCATACCATTGCCAGAGTGCGTAATCCACTTTATTTTCAACAGATTCATATCTTAAAAGAAGATTTACACCTGAGCATGGTGATCAATCCTGAGCTCACCGTTGCAAATGAAATTGTAAGAGTTTTAATTTTCCCTTCTGCCAGCAAGGTAGAAACATTTGTAAAAGGGAAAGTTGAATTAGTGGAATTTCCACTTCGTGAAGGCAATCCGATTATCGGAATGAGTCTGGCTGAAGTATACAAAAAATTCCAAATTAAGATTCTGGTGTGTGCTGTACAGCGTGGAAAAGAAGTATATATACCAGATGGCTCTTTTGTTCCACAAATAGGTGATAAGCTTCATGTTGCTGCATCGCACAAACAATTGGAAGCATTGTTTACGGCACTTGGAAACAAAAAGAAATTGATTCGAAAAGTTATGATTGGCGGTGGCGGAAGAGCCAGCTTTTATCTGGCAAAACAGCTTACGACGATGGGCATGGAAGTGAAAATCATTGAGCACAACCGTAAAAAATGTGAAGACTTATGCGAGCAGCTGCCAAAGGCAACGATTATTTATGGAGATGCCACAGACCATGAACTTCTGTTAGAAGAAGGAATTAACGAAGCAGATGCATACGTTGCTCTTACGGGATTAGATGAAGAAAATATTATTACAGGCCTATTTGCCAAGGGACAAGGCGTGCACAAGATTGTTGCAAAGGTCAATGAAGATTCCAGAGCGCAGATGGTCGAAGGACTTGGAATAGATAGTCTGGTATCTGCAAAAAGTGCGACCGCAGACGCGATTATCAGCTATGTACGTGCAAGACAGAATTCATATTCCAGTGCAAATGTAGAAACCATGTATCGTCTGGTAGATGACAGAGTAGAGGCATTGGAATTTATTATCAAAGAAGAAACGTCTTATACCCATGTTCCATTGAAAGATTTGCGGACGAAACCAAACAATCTGATTGCGTGCATTGCAAGAAACCGTCAGATTATCATTCCAAGCGGTAATGATTTCTTACAGGTTGGAGATAGTGTAGTAGTTGTAACCAGAGATAAAAAAGTCCAGGATATTCAGGATATTCTAGTATAGAGGTGAAATGTTATGAATCGAAAAATGACAGCTTATATACTAGGTAGAATGTTGGGAGTAGAAGCTTTGGTACTCCTTATTCCTGCAGCGGTTGCGGGAATCTATGGGGAAAATGTGTTTCCATTTTTAGTAACCAGCGTGATTCTCATGATTCCTTATCTGATTTTCGGAAGAAAAAAACCTGAGAATTCGACGATTTACGGAAAAGAAGGATTTGTGATTATTGCCTGTGCGTGGATTTTATGGTCCATTTTTGGAGCATTGCCATTTTATATTTCCGGTGCGATTCCGTCGTATGTGGATGCGTTTTTTGAGACGGTTTCCGGATTTACCACAACAGGTTCTACGATTTTGACCGATATTGCGTCACTTCCAAAGGGAATGAATTTCTGGAGATGTCTGACCCACTGGATAGGCGGCATGGGTGTGCTCGTGTTTGTCATGGTGGTTGTTTCTCTGGAAGATAAAAACTCCATGCATTTGATGCGCGCGGAAGTACCTGGACCGGAAAAAGATAAACTGGTGCCAAAAGCGAGAGAATCTGCAAGAATCTTATACGGAATGTATCTTTTGTTAACGATAGTAGAGGTTATTTTGCTGTGCCTTGGTGGAATGAATTTGTATGACAGTATTATTCATTCCTTCAGTACTGCAGGAACAGGTGGATTCAATAACCGAAATAATAGTGTTGCATACTATGACAGCGCTTATATTGACGGTGTGATTACCGTATTTATGATTCTGTTTGGAATCAACTTTAATATGTACTATTTATTGCTTTTGAAAAAGGTGAAAATAGTATTTAAGAATGAGGAAGTTAGGACTTATTTGGGAGTGATTGCAGCAGCTACCATAGCGATTACAGTGAACATCCTGCATATTTACAAAACGCCATTAAAAGCGTTCCGTTATGCGGCATTTCAAGTGGCTTCTGTGATTACCACAACTGGTTTTGCAACGGCTGATTACAATCTATGGCCAGAATTATCGAAATGTATTCTTTTGACTATTATGGTAATCGGTGCCTGTGCAGGATCGACCGGCGGAGGTATGAAGGTTTCCCGTGTTTTGATTCTGTTGAAAAGTGTAAAACAGGAATTAAAGCGCATTGTCCATCCGAAGTCAGTCAATATTGTGAAGGTGAATGGCAAAAAAGTTGGAGAAGAAACGCTGCACAATGCATATGTTTATTTCGTTGCATATATTGCAATTTTTATTGGTTCAGTTCTTCTGATTGCAATCAATAATTTTGATTTTGCAACAACCTTTAGTAGTGTACTCACTACGATAAATAATGTAGGGCCAGGTATTTCCGCAGTGGGCCCGGTTGAGAATTTCTCAGCATTTTCAAACTTATCAAAGATTGTATTTTGCTTTGATATGTTAGTAGGAAGATTGGAGATTATTCCATTCTTAGTATTGTTCTCACCAGAGTTGTGGAGAAAGAAATTCTAAAAGGAGATGTTTATGAAGAAAACGAGTATTAAAATAATCGGGGCAGTTGTTGCTTTGCTTCTCGCTGCAATTTATTATTATGTGACTTTGCCGGCGATTAATATCCATTCAGCAGATTTTTGGTTTTATCTGATGTTGATTATCGGAATCATTTTGGTTGGTTACATCTTGAAAAAACGTATGAACAGATATGAACTCAAAGAGTCGAAGATGGTGAAAGGACTTGTGGGGGCATTGCTTCTTTTGGTAGTTGTGTATCTGATTGGCTCACTTTTATCTTCGCCAATCATCAACGCGAAGAAATACCAGAAACTTCTCACAGTGGAAACCGGAGAGTTCACAAAAGATATTGAGGAATTGTCCTTTGACCAGATTCCACTTTTGGATAGAGAGTCGGCAACGCTTTTGGGAAATCGTAAGATGGGAAGTATGGTTGATATGGTTTCTCAGTTTGAGGTGGATGAGATCTATAGTCAGATTAATTATCAGGACAAACCAGTCCGTGTTTCACCGCTCCGTTATGCGAGCCCGATTAAGTGGCTGACAAATCAGTCGGAAGGAATTCCAGCTTACATTCGCATTGATATGGCGACACAGACCACGGAACTCGTGAAACTGGAAGATGGAATTAAATACTCGACTTCTGAATATTTTAACCGTAACATTTATCGCCATTTGAGATTTAAATATCCGACTTACATCTTTAACGAGCTGAGTTTTGAAATTGATGAAGAAGGCGTACCATTTTGGGTTTGCCCGGTAAAGAAATTTAACATCGGTCTATTTGGTGGTGCAACTGTAGGCAGAGTGGTCTTATGTAATGCGATTACTGGAGAAACTGTGGATTATGCAATCGAAGATGTACCACAATGGGTAGACCGTGCATATTCTGCTGATTTATTAGTAGAACTTTATGATTATTACGGAACATTGAAACATGGATTTATCAACAGTGTACTTGGACAAAAAGATTGTCTGATGACAACGGAAGGATATAATTACCTTGCAATTGACGATGACGTCTGGGTGTACACAGGTGTCACTTCTGTGAGCGGTGACCAGTCAAATGTTGGATTTGTTCTTATAAATCAGCGTACGATGGAGACGAAGTTTTATGAAGTGGAAGGCGCTACCGAATATTCTGCAATGGATTCCGCAGAGGGGCAGGTACAGAACCTGAAATATATCGCAACATTCCCGCTTCTTCTAAACATCAACGGAGAGCCGACCTATTTTATCGCTTTAAAAGACAATGCAGGTTTGGTGAAGAAGTACGCTATGGTAAATGTACAGAAGTACCAAATTGTAGGAATTGGCGATACAGTCAGTGAGTGTGAGGAAGAGTATAATAAGCTTTTATTAAAAGAAGGCATTCAGAAAGTAGAGGAGGACACCAGAAAGGTTCAGACTCTTACCGGCAAGATTACGAAGATCGCACAAGGTGTCGTGGATGGAAATTCCCATTACTATATCATGATAGAGGGTTCTGAGGAAATCTTTGATATTCCGGTAGTGGACATGATTCAGATTATTAAATATGAAATCGGTCAGGAGATTACGGTGGAATACAAAGCAGGAGAAGAAGTGAATACGGTGCTGTCTATAAAGTAGAATTGGCATATAAAAAGGGAATCGCGACTGCGATTCCCTTGAACTTTCTATATTCATTTAGATAAAGCTGCAACTTTCTGGGTTGACATCTTTTAATTCTTCTTTGTTAGCACTAATACTCATGTAGAATTCTACATTGTGTTTGTTTGAAATATTGTTTAAACGTTCTACCAGTCTTGGAATATTGTCTACTGCGATGTCAGATTGTTTTAAAATACCATCAATAAGGATTACCTGAATATCGCTGTTTGCACTGAGCATACCATAAATAAATCCTGTGTAATCATCCACGTTACGAATAGAAGGATAATCGTCCATGCAAATCGCTCTAATGTCAAAAGATAAACTATATGTATCGTTGTGACTATTTTTAATAAAGATAACGTTTCCGTCGCATTCCTTTACTTTTTGATTCGCTAACTCAATCATCTGTTGAGTCTTACCGCTGCCTTTTTGTCCTGTTAATAAATTTACCATGGGAATCACTCCTTTTAAATGTATTTAGCTTTCGGCCTTTTATGAAATCAATTATACAACATTAACCAGATTTGGGCAATAAAAATAGATAAACAAATCAGAAAAAATGTGTTAAAATGAGAAAAAATTTGAAAATTCAGAAATTTGAAATGGGGATTGAAAAATGACGAGATTAGAACAGCAAATCGCATTCATTGTAGAAATTGATAAAGTGAAAAACATTTTCCGCCAGACCCCTCTTTCCGATGGGAATCGAAAGGAAAATGATGCGGAGCATTCCTGGCATATTGCGTTGATGGCGATATTGCTTAAGGAGTACGCAGAGGAAGAGGTGGATGTATTAAAAGTGATGACGATGGTGCTTCTTCACGATTTGGTGGAAATTGATGCGGGCGATACATATGCTTATGACTCAGTCGGGATGCAGAGTAAGCGGCAAAGAGAAGTGAAGGCTGCTGACCGTATATTTGGATTATTACCAGAAGACCAGGGTTCATATTTCCGTGCACTCTGGGATGAATTTGAAGCGTATGAGACGGCAGATGCAAAATACGCTCATTTGCTGGATAATTTTCAACCGATGCTGCTCAATGATGCTTCGGATGGTATTAGTTGGAGAGAACATGAGGTGAAAAAATCTCAGATATATAAGCGCAATGAACGAATCGAGGAAACTTCTCGAGTGATTTGGGAGAAGATGCAGGAAGTTGTAGCTAAGAATATCGAACTCGGCAACGTGAAAGACGAGTAAGAAAAGATGTCGGAGGAAATGGACTGGAAGCTCTTGAAACTGGAAAAATCCCCTTACATTTGGACTTTAAATTATGTTATAATTACTCTAGAAACGTGCTGTTTGCTTTGCGAAACGTAAGACCAGTTTCTTTGTTTTATCTTAAGAAAGACGGTGAAAAAATGTTTGAAGTGAACGATACAATCATGTATGGAACACAGGGAATTTGCAAAATAGTAGAGATTACAGAAAAAGATTTCATGGGCACAAAAAAAGAGTATTATGTATTAAAGCCAATCAATGATGAAGGGGCTACCCTTTTTGCACCCGTGAACAATGAAAAAATTGAGTCGAAGATGCGCCGTATTTTATCCGAGGAGGAGATTTACGAGTTAATCGAGACGATGCCTTACGAAGAAGGAAAATGGATTCATAATGAAAACGAACGTAAGGAACAATATAAAAAGATTATTGCAGGCGGTGACCGCACAGAATTAATTAGAATGATAAAAGCACTCTATTTCCACAAAAAGGAGCGGGAGGCGGATGGAAAGCACTTGTATCTGTCGGATGAACGCTTTTTTAAAGAAGCAGAGCGTATTTTGTACGACGAGTTCCAATATGTACTCAAGATTCGAAGAGAGGAACTTATGGAGTTTATTTTCAATCGAATCGAAAGTGCGTCGGGAAATAGATAAAAAATAAGAATTCTTGACAAATCTTTATGATATGTTACAATACAAGAGGTTGTTTAAAAATTAAATACCAAAAGACATAGATGAGGAGTATTAAGAGCCTATCGTTTTCAGAGAACTGCCGGATGGTGCGAGGCAGCAGCGTAATCTCCCAACTCGCCTCGGAGTTCTTTCATTGAAATAAAGTAGATGAAAGCGGGATTTCCCGTTATAGAAAAAATGAGTGCATCTGATTTGCATCAGATGAATGAGAGTGGTACCACGGAATGTCAGCCTTTTCGTCTCTTGTGAGATGAGAAGGCTTTTTTGTTTTATAAAACAAAAAGCCGTGATATGCACAGAAACGCATAAGGAAATACAATAAATCTAATTAAAAAATAAAGGAGAAATAAGTCATGGCAACAACACCTTACAATCATAAGGCAATTGAAAAAAAATGGCGTGAAAACTGGGAAAAGAATCCGGTCAACGTCAAAGAAGATGAAAATGGAAAAAGACAAAAATACTACTGCTTGGATATGTTCCCATACCCATCAGGAAATGGTCTTCATGTAGGACACTGGAGAGGTTACGTAATCTCTGACGTGTGGAGCAGATACAAATTATTACAAAAATACTATATCATTCATCCAATGGGATGGGATGCGTTCGGTCTTCCGGCAGAAAACTACGCAATCAAAATGGGTGTTCATCCAGCGATTTCTACAGCAGAAAACGTAAAGAACATCAAAAAACAAATCAACGATATCGCAGCTCTTTACGACTGGGATATGGAAGTAAACACAACAGACCCAGAATTCTACAAATGGACACAATGGATTTTCGTAAAAATGTTCAAAGAAGGACTAGCTTACGAAAAAGAATTCCCAATCAACTGGTGCCCATCATGTAAGACAGGTCTTGCAAACGAAGAAGTAGTAAATGGTAAATGTGAACGCTGCGGCACAGAAGTAACAAAGAAAAACCTTCGTCAATGGATGCTCCGCATCACAAAATACGCAGACCGTTTATTGAACGACCTTGATAAATTAGACTGGCCTGAAAAAGTTAAGAAAATGCAGGCTGAATGGATTGGAAAATCATACGGTGCAGAAGTTGATTTCCCAGTAGAAGGAAGAGACGAAAAAATCACTGTTTACACAACAAGACCAGATACACTGCATGGTGCAACATTTATGGTACTTGCTCCAGAACATCCACTTGCAGCAAACCTTGCTACCGATGAGACCAGAGAAGCAGTAGAAAAATACATCTTAGATTCTTCTATGAAATCAAACGTAGACAGACTTCAAGACAAAGAAAAAACAGGTGTATTCACAGGTTCTTATGCAATCAACCCATTAAACGGTGAAAAAACACCTATCTGGTTATCAGATTACGTATTAGCTGACTACGGTACAGGAGCTATCATGTGTGTACCTGCTCACGATGACCGTGACTTTGAATTTGCAACAAAATTCAATATCCCAATTATCCAGGTAATCGCAAAAGACGGCAAAGAAATCGAAAACATGACAGAAGCTTACACAGAAGCAGCCGGAACCATGATTAACTCTGGTGAATGGAATGGAATGGAATCTGCAGTGCTTAAAAAAGAAGCTCCACACATTATCGAAGAACGTGGAATCGGTAGAGCAACTGTAAACTATAAATTACGTGACTGGGTATTCTCACGTCAACGTTACTGGGGAGAACCAATCCCGATTGTACACTGTCCAGATTGTGGCGCAGTGCCAGTTCCAGAAGATCAGCTTCCATTGAAATTGCCAGAAGTAGAATCTTACGAACCAACAGGAACAGGAGAATCACCACTCGCAGGTATCGAAAGCTGGGTAAATACAACTTGTCCAGTTTGTGGAAAACCAGCAAAACGTGAGACAAACACCATGCCTCAATGGGCAGGTTCTTCATGGTATTTCTTACGTTACGTAGATAACCATAACTCAGAAGAATTAGTATCAAAAGAAAAAGCACACGAGATGCTTCCAGTAGATATGTACATTGGTGGTGTAGAACATGCCGTTCTTCACTTGTTATACTCTCGTTTCTATACAAAATTCTTGTATGATATCGGAGCAGTAGACTTTGACGAACCATTTACAAAATTATTCAACCAAGGTATGATCACTGGTAAAAATGGTATCAAGATGAGTAAGTCAAAAGGAAACGTAGTTTCCCCAGATGATTTGGTAAGAGATTACGGATGTGATTCACTCAGAATGTACGAATTATTTGTAGGTCCACCAGAATTAGACGCAGAATGGGATGACCGTGGTATCGACGGTGTTTACCGTTTCCTGAATCGTGTATGGAATCTGGTTATGGACAGCAAGGATAAAGATATCCAGCCAACGAAAGAAATGATTAAGATTCGCAACAAGATGGTTTATGATATCACAAATCGTCTGGAAAGCTTCAGCTTGAATACGGTTATTTCTGGATTCATGGAATATAATAATAAGCTGATTGAAATCGCTAAGAAAGCAGGCGGAATCGACAAAGAAACATTGAGCACATTGTCTGTACTTCTTGCTCCATTTGCACCACATATCGCAGAAGAATTGTGGCAGCAGTTAGGACATGAAGGAACAGTATTTAATGCAGGATGGCCAACATATGATGAAGCAGCTATGAAAGATGATGAAATCGAAGTTGCTGTTCAAATCAATGGTAAGACCAGAGCAGTTGTGACAGTACCTGCTGATGTTTCGAAGGAAGATGCAATTGCAGCTGGTAAGGCAGCAATCGCTGATAAGTTGACTGGAACGATTGTAAAAGAAATTTACGTGCCAGGAAGAATTATCAATATTGTTCAAAAATAAACATGTAGATGGAAAATGCGCATCACTTAAGTGTGACGCGCATTTTTGTCACCCTCATTTATGAATTATTTATAAACAAGTTGCAAAGTACGGTATTCAATTGTAAAATAAAAGCAGTGTAATTTGGATATTTTAGACAACGGAGGAAATAAGAGAGAATGTTTAAATACGACAGCGGAATTATGACTTTTTTAGGGAAAGTAGCAGATATTGTGATTTTAAATCTACTCACTTTAATATGCTGTATCCCGATTGTAACCATAGGTGCATCCCTCACGGCGGCCCACTATACAGCCCTGAAGATGAAGCGTGATACGGATAATTACGTAGTAAGAAACTTTTTCAGATCATTTAAAACGAATTTTCTGCAAAGTACCATCATTTGGATTATTTGGGTTGTGGCAGTTGCTCTGAGTGTGTATGCCTATATGTTTTATCCAGAGGGGGGAATCGGCACCATACTTAAGATTGTGATGTGTTCCATGTTGATTTTCATTGCGATGACCACGATGTGGCTGTTCCCGATGCAGGCAAGATTTTCCAATAAGATTGGTGATACAATCAGGAATGCGTTTTTGTTTTCGTGTAGATATATTTTCCGCACACTGGGAATGCTGGCAGTGACAGTGGCTGGTGTGGCATTGTGGATTTGCTTGAGTTTTCAATTTTATTGGATTCCGCTGATGGTTGGCCTTGCACTTCCGATTTATCTTTGCGCGATGCTGTATGACAAAGTTTTTACACAGATGGAAGAGAAAATTCTCGCGGAGCAGAATGAAGGAAATGCTTCAGAAGAGACAGTGGAGCAAATCGAAGAGAATGAATTGGTGGAAGAATAAGATATGAGTATATTAAATGTTGAACATTTGTCGCACGGTTTTGGAGACCGTGCAATCTTCGGAGATGTTTCCTTCCGTTTATTAAAAGGCGAGCACATCGGTCTTGTGGGTGCAAACGGAGAAGGAAAATCTACATTTTTAAATATTGTAACTGGCAAATTGCAACCAGATGAAGGAAAAATTGAGTGGGCGAAAAATGTCCGTGTTGGTTATCTTGACCAGCACACCGTGTTAGAAAAAGGCATGACAATCCGTGACGTCCTAAAGTCTGCATTCGCTTATCTTTTTGAATTAGAAGAAAAGATGAATCAGATTTGCGAAAGGCTGGGAGAGGTAAGTGAAGACGAAATGATGGAAATGATGGAAGAACTAGGTACGATTCAGGATACCCTGACTCTTCATGATTTCTATGTAATTGATTCAAAAGTAGAAGAAGTGGCACGTGCACTTGGCCTTTTGGATATTGGCCTTGACCGCGATGTAACAGACCTCAGCGGAGGCCAGAGAACGAAAGTATTGCTTGCGAAGCTCTTGCTGGAAAAACCAGATATCTTATTATTGGACGAGCCAACCAACTACTTGGATGAAGAACATATTGCATGGCTCAAACGATATTTGATTGAGTATGAAAATGCATTTGTGCTCATTTCCCATGATATTCCATTTTTAAATGAGGTAATCAATATCATTTACCACATGGAAAATCAGGAGCTAAATCGTTACGTTGGCGATTACGACCATTTCCAAGAAGTGTATGCCGTGAAAAAATCGCAATTGGAAGCTGCTTACAAGCGTCAGCAGCAGGAAATTAGCGAGTTGAAAGACTTCGTGGCAAGAAACAAAGCTCGTGTTTCTACAAGAAATATGGCGATGTCACGTCAAAAGAAATTGGATAAGATGGATGTGATTGAACTTGCGGCAGAGAAACCAAAGCCAGAATTCAACTTCAAAGTAGGAAGAACACCAGGAAAATATATTTTCGAAACGAAAGATTTGGTGATTGGATATAGCGAACCTCTTTCCAAACCGCTTACCCTTTCGATGGAAAGAGGACAGAAGATTGCGCTTGTTGGAGCCAATGGTATCGGAAAAACAACGCTTCTCAAAAGTATCTTAGGTATCATTGAGCCACTGAAAGGCTCTGTGGAACTGGGCGAAAATCTGCTGATTGGATATTTCGAGCAGGAGGCAGCGCCAGACAATGCTACTACCTGTATTGATGAGATTTGGAAAGAATTTCCGTCATTTACTCAATATGAGGTGCGTTCTGCGCTTGCGAAATGTGGTCTTACTACAAAGCATATTGAAAGTCAGGTGCGGGTGCTGAGCGGTGGAGAACAGGCAAAGGTTCGACTTTGTAAGCTGATAAATCGTGAGACGAACATTTTGCTTTTGGACGAACCAACGAATCATCTCGATGTGGATGCGAAAGAAGAATTGAAACGTGCACTTCTGGAATATAAGGGCAGTGTGCTTTTGATTTGTCATGAACCAGAGTTTTACCGTGATGTGGTAAATGAGGTTTGGGATTGCGCGAAATGGACAACGAAGGTGATTTAGAGATAGAACGGATGTGAAAGAATGGGCTGGCCGTAAGACCAGCATCTTCTTTGGAACAGAAGTTAAGTTACATTTTTCAATTCTCTGCATAATGAATCAAAGCGTGAAATAACTGCTTCATATTGGGAGCAGAATCCAGCATGCTTTCCGGATGCCATTGCACACCAACCACAAAGGTCTGCGATGGCATTTCTATTGCCTCGACAATATCGTCACCTGTAGTCCCAGACGCAATTAACCCTGAACCGAGGCAGTCCACCGCCTGATGATGAAAACTGTTTGTATATGCAAAATCGCCAAGCAGACGCTGCATTCTGGTCTTTGGAGCAAAGAAAACCTTATGGCTGATGTCTTTGCGGGAGACACTGGTCTGCA
The DNA here is from genome assembly GCA_017472665.1 of Tyzzerella sp. GTDB lineage: Bacteria > Bacillota > Clostridia > Lachnospirales > Lachnospiraceae > Faecalimonas. The sequence goes on from JAFUOS010000026.1 coordinate 71,977, forward strand.
TATGATTGATTGTCTCAAAATCAACTTGATTTAAGTCCTGATAAATAGTACCTCCACAGGCAACGTTAAGGACCTGCATGCCACGGCAGATGGCAAGCACAGGCTTCTGACTTTCCAAAATTACTTTCATAAGGCGGATTTGGAACAAATCCAAAGTGATATCGGTTGTTCCGATTCCGAAATCGGGTTCCTGTCCGAAAAGAAGCGGTGTAATGTCTCCGCCGCCACAAAAAAGAAATCCATCGCACAGAGATACATACTCTTGGATGACGGTTTTTGATTTTACCATAGGGAGAACGATTGGAAGTCCTCCGGCTGATTTGACAGCTTGAATATAGGCATCGCTTACATATTGTTTATTGTCTAAAAGACCACAAATTATAATTCCAATTTTTGTTTTCATATATACATCCTTTCTAGAATAGGGTAGACTAGAATAATAGAATTTATGCAGGGAGCTGGAAAAATATGAGATTAATAGATATGCATTGTGATACGATTTCATTGCTGGTGCAGGAAGATGATGTGAATTTGGAAAAGAATCCTTTTGGCGTGAATTTGAGACAGAATCCTTTTTGTGTGGATTTGGAGAAGATGAAAAAGGCGGGCAGTATGGCGCAATTCTTTGCGTGCTTCATCAATATGAAAAAATTCATGGAAGCGAATGATTGCTCGAGGCTGGTAGGAGATGACTGCTTGCGGATGAAATCAGAGGTATGTACGCAGGCTTACAAATCTGCTTTACATATGATTGACCGTGCCCAAAAAGAGTTCGCAGAAAATGCAGACCTGATATCACTTACTACAAATTACGAGGAATTGATACGGAATGCTGAAAATGGAAAAATGTCTGCATTTCTTACAGTAGAGGAAGGTGGTATTTTGGATGGAAATAGAAACCGACTTGACCATCTGTACGAGAAAGGTGTGCGCCTCATGACACTCTTGTGGAATGGAGAAAATGGCATTGGATATCCCAACAGTCGTGATGCACAGATTATGAACAACGGTTTGAAAAAATTTGGATTTGAAACGGTAGAACGTATGAATGAGCTTGGCATGATTGTTGATGTGTCTCATTTGTCGGATGGAGGTTTCTGGGATGTAGTCAAACACAGTGAGAAGCCGGTGGTCGCATCTCATTCAAATGCGAGAGTATTGTGTCCGCATCCGAGAAATCTGACGGATGAGATGATTCGTGCGCTTGCAGAAAAAGGTGGTATCGCAGGACTTAATCTTTACCCATATTTCTTGAATGAAAGTGGAAAAGCGGGTATAGATGATATGGTTCGTCATATCGAGCATATGTATTATGTAGGTGGCGAAGAGTTTGTGGCGCTTGGAACCGATTTTGACGGATTTGATGACGGGGAGTTGGAATTTAAAAATATAGGGGAAATGAATGGTCTATATGAAGCATTAAAGAAGCGCAAATTTAACGATAGTCAGATAGAGAAGTTTTGGTCGGGAAATGCGCTGCGAGTGATTCGCGAAGTGTTGTGATTGAACGGCAAATTTCCATATGCGAATAAAATTAGGTCCTGGCAAATCAAATTGTCAGGACCTTGTCATCTCATGAATTAGTTTTCATTTTTATTAGCTTTTACTTCAGCCAGTTTCATCGCACGAACTTTCAATGGAAGTCCGAACAATGTGATGAATCCGTCTGCATCATGATGGTCATACATATCACCAGTTGTAAAGCTTGCCAACGATTCATTATACAATGAATATGGAGAAGTAGTACCAGCTTTGATGATATTACCTTTGTAAAGTTTGAATTTCACTTCACCTGTTACATATTCCTGTGTAGATTGTACAAATGCTTGAATTGCTTCACGAAGTGGTGTGAACCATTTTCCTTCGTAAACGATCTGAGCAAATTTATTACCCATATCTTTCTTTGTTTCAAGAGTTGCACGGTCTAAAATTAATTCTTCCAATTGTTGGTGAGCCTCCATAAGGATTGTTCCACCTGGAGTTTCATATACACCACGAGATTTCATACCAACAACACGGTTTTCTACGATATCAACGATACCAATACCATGTTTTCCACCAAGTTCATTTAATTTCTTGATGATGTCAGATACTTTCATTGCTTCGCCGTTGAGACTTGTTGGAATACCTTTTTCAAATTTCATTGTTACGTATTCGCCTTCATCTGGAGCATTTTCTGGAGAAACGCCAAGTACTAATAGGTTATCGTAGTTTGGTTCTTTTGCAGGATCTTCTAATTCAAGACCTTCGTGGCTGATGTGCCATAAGTTACGGTCACGGCTGTAGCTGTGGTTTGCATCGAATGGTAAATCAATGCCGTGCGCCTTACAATATTCGATTTCATCTTCACGAGATTGCATTGTCCAGATGTCTGTCATTCTCCAAGGAGCAATGATTTTAATGTCTGGAGCAAGGGCTTTGATACCAAGTTCGAAACGAATCTGGTCATTTCCTTTACCTGTAGCACCGTGGCAGATAGCAACAGCGCCTTCTTTTCTTGCGATTTCTACTAATCTTTTCGCGATTACAGGACGAGCCATAGATGTTCCTAATAAGTATTTGTACTCGTAAACTGCATTGGCCTGTACGCATGGCATGATGAAATCATCACAAAATTCGTCGACAATGTTTTCTATGTATAATTTAGAAGCACCAGATAATTTTGCTCTTTCTTCTAAGCCGTCTAATTCTTCTCCCTGTCCGCAGTCGATACAGCAGCAGATTACATCGTAATCAAAATTTTCCTTTAACCAAGGAATGATGGCTGTTGTGTCAAGTCCGCCTGAATAAGCTAAAACTACTTTTTCTTTCATAATATATATCCTCCTAAAATTGTTCGGTTTTTTTCAATATGCATACTATACTACCATTCTTGCATAAAATCAATAGAAAAATGAAAAATTATGCATAAAAATTCATTTATCCATTTTTGATATGTAAGAATATGTAAAAAGTGATGTAAAAAGGGTTGCAAGATGCATAAAAACTGTGTAAAATGCAAAAAGGGTAAAAAAAGGAAACTTTCCTATTGAATATTATGCAATTTATGTGTATAATTATGCGATATAGAAAAATGACAAAGGACGAGAGTGTATGATTAAAGCAGGAATTATCGGTTCAACCGGTTACGCAGGGAATGAACTGGTTCGAATTTTGACAGGACATAAAGAAGTAGAGATTAAATGGTATGGCTCACGAAGCTATATAGATAAGAAGTATTACGAAGTGTATCAGAACATGTTTCAAATCGTAGATGATGTGTGCATGGATGATAATATGGAAGTGTTGGCGAATGAAGTCGATGTAATTTTCACAGCGACACCGCAAGGATTATGTGCTTCCTTAGTAAATGAAGAGATTTTATCAAAAGTAAAGATTGTGGATTTGAGCGCGGACTTCCGTATTAAAGATGTTGCTACATATGAAAAATGGTACGGCATCGAACACAAGAGTCCAGAATTTATCGAAGAAGCAGTTTATGGATTGTGTGAAATAAACCGCGAAGATGTGAAGAAAGCAAGATTGGTTGCAAACCCAGGATGCTACACGACATGCTCCATTTTGACGATTTATCCGCTTGCAAAAGAAGGCCTTATTGATATGAGCAGCATTATCATTGATGCGAAGTCAGGAACTTCGGGAGCAGGAAGAGGAGCAAAAGTCGATAACCTTTTCTGTGAAGTTAATGAAAATATGAAGGCATACGGTGTAGCAACGCACAGACATACACCAGAGATTGAAGAACAATTAGGCTATGCTTCTGGTGAAAACGTGTTATTGAACTTCACACCTCATTTGGTACCAATGAACCGAGGAATTTTAGTGACAGCATATGCTAATTTAAAAGAAGGCGTTACATACGAAACAGTTCGAGCAGCTTATGATAAATATTATAAGGAAGAAAAATTTGTCCGCGTATTAGATAAGGATGTTTGCCCACAGACCAAATGGGTGGAAGGCAGCAACTATGTGGATGTGAATTTCAAGATTGACCCACGTACAAACCGTATCATTATGATGGGTGCGCTGGATAACCTGGTAAAAGGAGCAGCGGGTCAGGCAGTACAGAACATGAATCTGATGTTTGGATTCAAGGAGACGGAAGGGTTGGAATTAGTTCCAATGTTCCCATAGGATTTATCTGATGAATTGCATCAGATGCTTGATGCAATGTAGGAGAGAGTATATGATAAGAATAATGAAAATAGATGACTATGACGGCGTTCGTGATTTATGGATGAAAATCAAAGGCTTTGGAATTCGAAGCATTGATGATTCCAGAGAAGGCGTGGAGCAGTTTTTAAAAAGAAATCCAACGACAAGCGTGGTAGCTGTGGAAGACGGGAAAATTGTGGGAAGCATTCTTTGCGGTCACGATGGACGACGAGGATGCATGTATCACGTGTGCGTCGATGAAGAATACCGCATGCGTGGAATTGGAAAAAGCATGGTAGTGAAAGCGATGGAGGCACTGAAGGCAGAAAATATCAATAAGGTGTCACTTATCGCATTTACACAGAATGATATAGGAAATGCGTTTTGGAAAGAAATTGGATGGACAAAACGCGAAGATTTGAATTATTACGACTTTACATTGAACGAAGCAAATATTACGGCATTCAATAAGTAAAAAATGGAGACGTAGTGAAAAATGATTTTGCCACGTTTGCGAATGCAAGAGGAGGACAGGAAAGTGAAAGAAATCAAAGGTGGAATTACCGCTGCAAAAGGATTTGAGGCAGCAGGAGTCGCAGCCGAAATTAAATACAAAGGCCGCAACGATATGGCACTTGTGTACAGCCAGGTACCATGCAGGGCAGCCGGCACATTTACAACAAATGTGGTAAAAGCAGCCCCTGTAAAATGGGACCAAAAGATTGTAAAAGAAAGTGAATATGCACAGGCTGTTATTATCAATTCCGGAATCGCAAATGCATGTACAGGTGCAGAAGGATACGGCTATTGCCAGGCTACAGCAGATAAGGCCGCAGAAGTATTTGGAATTCCAGCAGAATCCGTACTAGTTGGTTCTACAGGCGTTATTGGAATGCAGCTTCCAATCGACCGCATTCAAGCAGGTGTGGAAAAATTGGCGGCAGCAAAAGACGGTTCCATCGAGGCTGGTACAGTTGCAGCAAAAGCTATTATGACAACAGATACTGTAGAAAAAGAATTAGCAGTACAAGTCGAAATCGGTGGAAAAACAGTTACCATCGGCGGTATGGCAAAAGGCTCTGGCATGATTCACCCAAACATGTGCACCATGTTAGGATTTATTACAACAGATGCTGCGATTTCAAAATCAGCATTGCAAAAAGCCTTAAGCGATGATGTGAATGATACATATAATATGGTTTCCGTAGACGGAGACACATCTACAAACGATACCGTTCTTCTTTTGGCTAATGGTATGGCAGGAAATGAAGAAATCGTAGAAGGTACAGCAGACTATGACAAATTTGTGGAGGCATTGCATTTGGTCAATGAAACCATGGCAAAGAAAATCGCAGGCGACGGCGAAGGCGCTACCGCATTATTTGAAGTAAATATTGTAGGAGCAGAGACAAAAGAACAGGCTGTATTATTGAGTAAATCAATCGCATGCTCAAACCTCACAAAGACAGCGATTGCAGGACACGATGCAAACTGGGGACGAATTCTTTGTGCAATGGGATATTCCGGAGCACAGTTTGACCCGGAAAAAGTAGATTTATTCTTTGAAAGTGCAGCAGGAAAACTCCAAATCGTAGAAAATGGAACAGCCGCCCAATACAGTGAAGAAAAAGCAACAGAAATCTTATCTCAGCCAGTAGTTATCGCAACAGCAGATATCAAGATGGGAGATGCAAAAGCGACAGCTTGGGGATGCGATTTGACACATGGATATATTGATATCAATGCAGATTACAGAAGTTAATTAGCAAAACAGGAGAGAGTATTATGAATTCAAACATGGAAAAATATTTAAGTAAAGCAGAAGTACTCATCGAAGCACTCCCATACATCCAACGATTCAACCGTAAAATTATCGTTGTAAAATACGGCGGAAGTGCCATGGTAGATGAAGAATTGAAAAGACGCGTCATCGAAGATGTTACATTACTGAAATTAGTTGGTTTCAAACCAATCATCGTTCATGGCGGCGGAAAAGAAATCAGCAACATGGTAAAACGCTTAGGCATGGAACCAAAGTTCATCAACGGACTTCGCGTAACAGACGCAGAAACGATGGAAGTTGCCGAGATGGTTCTTGGAAAAGTAAATAAGAGCCTTGTACAATTGGTAGAATCTTTAGGGGTCCGTGCGATTGGAATCAGCGGAAAAGACGGCGGACTTCTTACCGTAGAAAAGAAATACTCAAATGGAGAAGATATAGGATTCGTCGGTGAGATTACAGATGTAAACACCGATATTTTATATGATTTGTTAGAAAAAGATTTTCTTCCAATCATATGCCCAATCGGTTTGGATAAAGATTTCCAGACGTACAACATTAATGCGGATGATGCGGCTTGTGCGATTGCAAGAGCAATGAAAGCAGAAAAATTAGCGTTCTTAACAGATATCGAGGGCGTATACAAGGATCCAAAAGACCCAGATACTTTGATTTCAGAACTTTTAGTATCAGAAGCAGAAAAATTGATGGAAGAAGGTTACATCGGAGGCGGTATGCTGCCGAAGCTTCATAACTGCATTGATGCTATTGAAAATGGAGTATCAAGAGTCCACATTTTAGATGGAAGAATTCCGCATTGCCTATTGCTTGAAATCTTCACAAACAAAGGAATTGGGACAGCTATTTTAAAAGACGATGGGAGCAGGTTTTATCATGAATAATACGAAACAATGGATAGACACAGCAGAAGCAGCGCTTTTACATACCTATAACCGTTATCAAATCGTGCTGGAAAAAGGCGATGGTGTTTATTTGTACGATAATGAAGGAAAGAAATACCTCGATTTTGCAGCAGGTATCGCTGTGTGCTCTCTAGGATACGGACATCCAAAGTACAAAGAAGCATTAAAAAATCAAATTGACAATCTGATGCATACTTCTAACCTGTTTTATTCAAAACCAGTGGCAGAAGCAGCAGAAAAATTAAAACAGGCAACTCAGATGGACCGCGTATTCTTTACCAACAGCGGAACAGAAGCCATCGAAGGTGCCCTCAAAGCGGCCAGAAAATATGCATACACAAAGCAAAGTGGAAAATATGAATTTATCGCCATGAACCATTCCTTCCACGGAAGAAGTATGGGCGCAGTTTCTGTGACAGGAAATGAACATTACAGAACTCCATTCGAACCACTGATTGGCGGTGTGAAATTTGCAGATTTCAACGATTTGGAGAGTGTAAAAGCACTTGTAACAGACAAAACTTGTGCGATTATTATGGAACCTGTACAAGGTGAAGGAGGTATTTACCCAGCGGATGAGGCATTCTTAAAGGGTGTTAGAAAACTCTGCGACGAGCAGGACATTCTCCTTATTTTCGACGAAATTCAATGCGGTATGGGAAGAACTGGTTCCATGTTTGCATGGCAGGGATATGGTGTAAAACCAGACATTATGGCGATGGCAAAAGCAATCGGAAATGGTGTGCCAGTCGGTGCATTTGCTATGACAGAAAAAGTAGCAGAAAAATCACTCGCACCTGGCGACCATGGAACAACATACGGCGGTAATCCACTGGTATGTGCAGCTGTAAAAACAGTACTTGAAATATTCGAAGAAGAAAACATCATAGAACATGTACAGAAAGTGTCCACATATTTAGAAGAAAAACTGGGTGCACTTGTGGATAAAAATGAATTTATCGATGCAAGACGCGGAAAAGGTTTGATGCAGGGGTTAGTACTTAACAAACCTGTAGGCGAAGTCGTTCAAAAGGCAATGAAACATGGACTCATTGTCATTTCCGCAGGAGGAAATGTGCTCCGTCTCGTTCCACCGCTTACAATCACAGAAGCACACGTGGATGAATTTGTAGAAAAGTTAGAAAAAGCGCTTACTGAATTTGCAGAGGCGTAAGATGCGTAACAACATGACATTTATAGACGCATAAAATCCACAACAACTAAAAATAGATATAGTATGAAAACTCAGTCATCTGGATATACTTGAAAATAGAAAATTTTAGGAGGTGTTCCAATGATTGGGTTTTTCATTGCAATTATTTCAGGCGCATGCATGGCTGTGCAAGGCGTATTTAATACACAAGTAACCAAGACAACTGGTATGTGGGTATCCAATGGCTGGGTACAATTATCCGCATTTGCAGTCTGCGTAGTGGCATGGTTGGTTGCCGGAAGAGACAGTATTGCAACACTTGGAAAAGTAGAGCCAAAGTATGTGCTGTTAGGCGGTGCAATAGGCGCGTGCATCACATGGACTGTGATTAAAAGTATGGAGCAGCTTGGACCTGCAAAAGCGACCTTATTTATCATTATTGCGCAAATATTGGTGGCTTATCTCATTGAACTATTGGGCCTGTTCGGCGTCGACAAACAGCCATTTACATGGAGGAAAATCATCGGTGTAGCAGTTGCACTTGTCGGTATCGTAATTTTTCAATGGGAGTCTTGATATTTAAAACAAAATTCGCTAAAATAGGTTTATCTAAGCATAGAGGGGTATCTCTGTAGTATTACTATGGAGGAAAGTATGCATAGAAAATTAAAGATGATAGCAATTTCGCTTTTGCTCCTTGGCCTCGCAGCATGTTCCAAAGATGAGGCAGAGCAGGTTCTGTTAGATGAGATCGAGACAGAGCAAACGGAAGCAGAAGCGCAGAAAGAGACAGACAGTATTTTTGTGAATGTATGTGGCGCTGTTTTATATGAGGGCATTTATGAATTGCCTGAAGGCAGCAGAGTATACGAGGCTATTGAGATGGCAGGAGGTTTCTGTGAAAATGCAGCAGTCACACAGATTAATCAGGCAGAGATACTAGAAGATGAAACCCAACTCTATATACCAACGATAGAGGAAATTACAGAGAGTCAAACTCAAGACGATGGAAAGGTGAACTTAAACACTGCCACCCGTGAGGAACTGATGACACTGCCAGGTGTCGGAGAATCGAAAGCAAATCTCATTATTGAATATCGGGAAACGAATGGAAAGTTTCAGACGATAGAAGATGTGATGAATATTTCAGGCATTAAAGAAGGGCTTTTTGGAAAGATAAAAGATTATATTAAAGTGTAAAGTGGGGAAAAGTATATGGGAAAAAAGGTATTGGTTGTAGACGATGAAAAGCTCATTGTAAAAGGAATCAAATTCAGCCTGATGCAAGATGGCATGGAAGTGGATTGTGCATACGATGGGGAAGAAGCACTGGAACTGGCAAAAAATAATGCATATGATTTAATTTTGCTGGATGTCATGCTTCCAAAGATTGACGGATTTGACGTATGCCAGCAGATTCGAGAATTTTCAGATGTGCCGATTGTGATGCTCACTGCAAAAGGCGAGGATATGGATAAAATTTTAGGTTTGGAATACGGTGCAGACGACTATATTACAAAGCCATTCAACATCTTAGAGGTAAAGGCAAGAATCAAAGCAATCATGCGGCGCACCGGAAAGAAAGAAGAAAAAGTGGATGAAAGCAACATTCTCATCAAACACGATATGAAAATCGACCGCGAAAGCAGACGTGTGTTTATCGAGGATGAAGAGATTAATCTGACTGCCAAAGAATTTGACCTGTTAGAAATCCTTGCGACCAATCCCGATAAAGTATACAGTCGTGAACAACTATTAAATCTTGTGTGGAAATACGAATACGCTGGTGATGCAAGAACGGTTGACGTACATATCAGACGTTTGAGAGAAAAGATAGAAAAAACACCTAGCAATCCAAAGTATGTATTTACAAAGTGGGGAGTGGGTTACTATTTTAAAGGGTAAATTTAAATTCAAAGATAAAGTATTGAAGAGTCTTCGTTTTCAAATTGTCGTGCTGCTTATTTTGGTAAGCAGCATCCCTTGTTTTGTGGTGAAAGAGATGATTCTGCAAAAATATGAGGACCGGGCAGTTTCGTGGAGGACTGCGGAGATTCAGAACCAGTGCACGATTCTGTGCAACCAGTTGGGTAGTTCTAATTATTTAAAAGAACCGATTTCAGAAGTGCTCAATGCAGAACTTTCACAGTTATCAAGTGTTTATGATGGCAGGATCATGGTAATTGATGAAGAGTACCACATTGTAAAAGACACATTCGGAATCGAAACGGGAAAGACTATTATTGCGCCGGATGTTATCACCTGTTTTTCTGGTACTGCAACGAATTATTATGATGCGCAAAACCGCTACATGGAATTCACAACACCAATTGTGGAGAAAATAGACGGAAAAAATCATGTGAAAGGCGTGGTACTCTTTAGCATTTCCACGGATGTTATCCATGAAACACTGAGCGAATTGGAAACGAAAGCAAATCTGGTGTTTAGTGCGTTGATGCTGGTTGTCATAGTAGCGGGCCTATTTGTTGCAAACCTGATGGTAAAACCGTTTGAAAAAATAGCGCATTCCATCGAGGATATTACGGAAGGATATGACAGTGATAAGCTGAATGTAAGTGATTATACAGAAACCTTAGCAATTTCAGAAGCATTCAACAAAATGAGGGACCGTATGAAAGTACTGGATGATTCGCGGCAAGAATTTGTCTCTAATGTGTCGCATGAGCTTAAGACACCGCTTACTTCCATGAAAGTGCTTGCTGATTCCCTGCTTGCCCAGGAAGACGTACCAGTAGAACTCTATAAAGAATTCATGGGTGATATTACGGAGGAAATCGAGCGGGAAAACAATATTATCAACGATTTATTATCATTGGTAAAAATGGATAGAACCTCTGCTGATTTGAATGTCAAATCAGAGAATATCAATGAATTAGTAGAGCGTATTCTGAAACGGTTAAGACCGATCGCTGCGCTCCGCAATATTGAGCTGGTATTTGAAAGCTTTCGTCCGGTAAATGCCGAGGTAGACGAAGTGAAGTTATCGCTGGCTATTTCAAATCTTGTGGAAAATGCTATTAAATATAACAAAGAAAATGGCTGGGTTCAGGTGTCACTCAATGCGGACCACAAATATTTCTATGTTAAAGTTGCGGATTCCGGCATGGGTATTCCACAGGAATCGTTGGATCACATTTTTGAAAGATTTTATCGGGTAGATAAGTCACATTCCAAAGAAATCAGTGGAACAGGCCTAGGACTTGCAATTGCAAGAAATGCAATTATTACGCATCGTGGAGCGATTAAAGTACACAGTGAAGAAGGAGAAGGGACCACATTTACTGTCAGAGTTCCTTTGAATTACATTTCATAAGGAGGAGAAACATGAAGAAGAAAATATGTATAATCCTCTGCCTGGTATGGATCCTCAGTTTAGTTGGGTGTTCCAATGCAGAAAAAGGAACGGAAACGAATATTTTTTACGTGAATCCAGATGGTAATGCGCTCATTCAGGAAGAATATTATAGGAAAGAGACATCAGGTGAAGAAAGCGTAAAAGAAGTATTAAAGGCGTTGCAAAGCCCTACAGATGAGAAAAAATTTCAATCGGCTATTCCTAAAAAGGTAGAGATTGAAAAGTGCCACCTAGAGGACAAACAATTGGAATTGGTTTTCAATGAAGAATATTCTAAAATAAGTAAAAGTGCGGAGGTGCTGCTTCGTGCAGCTGTCGTGCAGACGTTGGTACAGCTTCCAGATGTAACCTTTGTCGCATTTTATGTAGAAGATGAGCCTTTGCGAGATCTTTCTGGCGATATTATCGGATTGATGTGTGCAGAAGATTTTATACAAAATACAGGATATTCTTTGAAGTCATATCAGGAAAAGGATTTGAAATTATATTTCTCGAATAAAGATGGGACAAAACTTAGTACAGAAAAACGTACTAGTGTACATTATAATATCAATACCTCTATTGAAAAACTGGTGGTGGAGCAACTGATGAAAGGAACCAGTGCTGAAAAACGCAGTGGAACAATCCCCAGTTCCGTAAAACTGCTTGGGGTATCGGTGAAAGATGGAATTTGTTATGTGAATTTTGATTCTGCTTTTTTAAATGATGGATACAATATAAAACCGGAAGTCGCCGTTTATTCCATCGTCAATTCCATCATTGCGAATGGAAATGCGACAAAGGTGCAGATTCTCGTAGACGGTTCCGGAGATGTTATGTTTATGGGAACGGTTGATTTGAGCGAACCATTGGGATGGAAAGCAGAGGTAATAGAGGAGTAAAGGATGAAGAAAAGACCATTATGTATGATGTGTCTCATATTCCTGGCTATAAAAGGTGTGATGATGATCTTTGCAGGCGGGCAGTTTTTGGTGAACGTGCCCGCCTCTTCTATCTTTTTTGAAGAAGGGCAAGAAAAAAGTGTGCTGGTGCAGGGCCAGGTATATAAAAAAGGAAACACATCAAAAGTTCAGATTCTATATCTAAAAAACAATTCGATTATTTATCAAAAACAATCTTTTTATGAATCCAATCTTATAATTTATATGGATATCGGCGAAGAAGTTCCAATTGGAAAGTCGGTTTGCATTAGTGGGAAAGCAGAATGCTTTGAAGCAGCAAGAAATCCTGGAAATTTTGACCAGAAGCAGTATTATGCAAAACAGAACATCTATGGATCTGTGTGGTGTGAGAAAATCGTGTCTGTTACGGGCGAAAAACAGCCATTGTTGGAAGGTCTATATCAACTGAGGCAGTCGTGGAAAGGTATTTTGGTTGAAAATATGAGTGAGAAAAATGGCGCGGTTTTGAGTGCTATGTTGCTCAGCGAAAAAGGCGAGATGGATGAAGAAATCAAGGAAATGTATCAGAAAAATGGAATTTCCCACGCACTTGCCATATCGGGCCTGCACATTTCTTTTATTGGATTGGGGATTTATCATTTGCTGCGAAAAGCAGGAGGCTCTTATGGAAGTGCAGGAATTTTATCGATTTTGATATTGAGTCTTTATGTGATGATGATTGGATTTTCAGTGTCTGTGATTCGGGCATATGTGATGTTGTTTTTGCGAATTGGGGCGGACATCGTGGGAAGAGTTTATGATATGCTGACGGCGCTGGTGTTTGCGGCGGCAATCATTGTGTGGTATCAGCCGTTGTATCTTGCAGATGCGGGATTCTGGATGTCGCATGGGGCGATATTGGGGATATTGCTGGTGTTGCCAGAACTGCAGAAGATGATGCCACAGAAGAAGGCGTTGCAGGAAAGAGCAACGTTACAGGGGAACATGACGTTGCAGAAAAAGTCAGGGTTGTATGGGAAATGGATGTCCTGGTGCAAGAGTCTTGTGGGAGGCAGTTTGGCAAGTGTAGCGATTAATATTGCATTATTTCCGATTCTGCTGTGGTTTTACTTTGAATTTCCGGTCTATTCAGTTGTACTCAATATGATAGTGATACCACTGATGTCGTGGGTACTTGGATTAGGAATGCTTGGCAGTGGAAGTTATCTTTTGTGGAAACCACTCGGAAGAGCATTTCTGAAAATCTGTGATTGGATTTTAATGCTGTTTGAGATGCTTGGAAATGTGGGGTACAAGTTGCCGTTTTCAAGGGTTGTGTTTGGAAAGCCGGAATGGTGGGAGTTTGTGATTTATTATGTGATGCTGGTGATGGGAATTGTGTTGCTGCACAAATTCGGTCCGATGTCAGAGCAATCTGCGCCACAGAGACGCATGTCAAAACAACGTGTGCGGAGATTTTGTATGGTGAAAATACACCATATTAGCATAATTGTTTTTGTTATCATTTCTCTTTGCTTGTTTGTGAAATTTCCAAATGGCGAACTACAAATTGCGATGTTGGATGTTGGACAAGGCGATTGCATCTTCATGAAAGGTCCAAAGGGAACCACCTATCTCATCGACGGCGGAAGCAGTGACGTGGACAAAGTAGGAAAATACCGAATCGAACCATTTCTAAAGTCACAAGGCGTCGGAACTTTGGATTATGTATTTCTCTCCCATGGAGACTCCGACCATTACAGTGGAATCCAAGAGATGCTGGAAAGACAGGAAGTAGGCGTAAAGATAAAGACGCTCGTATTTCCAGCCAATTATGCGGCTGACAAGGAACTCTTGGAACTTGTCGGTCTGGCAAAAGATAATAATGTTGCTGTTGCAGTGATGCGGTCAGGGCAAAAACTGGAGGAAGGGAAATATACCATTACATGTTTGCAACCAGACGGAGATGCGAAGGGTAAGAATATGCAGAGTTTAGAAGGCAATGCAGGTTCTATGGTGCTGGAAGTGGACTATGGGAATTTCGAAATGCTTTGCACGGGCGATGTGGAAGGTGACGGAGAAGAACTCTTGCTGAAATGCCTGACTGGTAAGTCTTATGATGTTTTGAAGGTCGCACACCATGGCTCGAAAAATTCCACAAGCGAAGCATTTCTAAAACTGGTGAAACCGAAAATATCATTGATTTCAGCGGGAGAAGATAATTCTTATGGGCATCCACATACAGAAACATTAGAACGGCTTCAAAAGGTTGGAAGTGAAATTTATCAGACAATAGATTATGGGGCAATTATGATGGAAACTGACGGAGATTCCATTGACATTTTCCCAAGTTCCATTTAGACTAGAAGAGATATAGAATGTACAGGAAAATGTATAAAACAGTAGAAAGGTGTACCTCGCATGAAGAGCCTGAATGAAGATTTAAAGACAGGACAATTTAATAATGTATATCTTCTGTATGGCGAAGAAGCATATTTGAAAAAGCAATACAAAGATAAATTGCGAAATGCGATGGTTGCGCCAGATGACACCATGAACTACGCATATTACGAAGGAAAAGGTGTTAACGTCAAAGAAATCATCGATTTGGCAGAAACGCTCCCGTTCTTTGCAGAGCGAAGACTTATCATCATGGAAAACACAGGTTTCTTCAAAAATGCAACACCAGAGTTGGCTGATTATATCAAGGAGTTGCCAGAGAGTACGTCCATGATTTTCATTGAGAGTGAAGTGGACAAACGTGGTAAACTTTACAAGGCAGTACAAAACAAAGGGCGAGTTGTGGAACTGGGAAGGCAGGATGAAGCCACGTTGCTCCGCTGGATTGCAGGAAGTGTCAAGCGCGAAGGAAAGCAGATTTCAGAGAGCACAGTTCGACATTTTTTGACAAAAGTCGGAACAGATATGGAAAACATTCAGAAAGAGCTGGAAAAGCTGTTTTGCTATACCATGGAAAAGGATATGATTACGGTAGAAGATGTTGAGACGATTTGCACGACTCAGATTACGAATCAGATTTTTGATATGGTAAATGCAGTTGCGGACAAGCAGCAGAGAAAAGCACTGGATTATTATTATGATTTGTTGGCATTAAAAGAACCGCCGATGCGCATTTTGTTTTTGCTTGCAAGACAGTTCAAACTGCTTTTGGAAGTAAAGACCCTGGATAAGCAAGGGTATGCAAGAAAAGAGATTGCTTCCAAGACGGGGTTGCATCCGTTTGTGGTTGGAAAATATCAGGAGCAGGCGAAAGTATTTTCGCGGAAGGAACTGCGTGCTATTATGGAAGAGAGCGCAGAGATTGAAGAGAGTGTGAAGACAGGAAGTCTTACGGATACGCTGGGTGTGGAATTATTTATTATGAAGTATTCGGCGAAGTGAGAACTGAAGTCGATTCAGAGATAAGTAAGATGTATGTAAAAAAGAATCGGTGCAAAAAATCATAGAGCATCGTGGATGATAAATATGGAGGAAATGAAGTGGCAGGAATAGATCAAAGTAAAATACGAAATTTTTGTATTATAGCGCATATTGACCATGGGAAATCAACCCTGGCAGACCGTATTATTGAAAAGACAGGGCTTTTAACAAGCCGTGAAATGCAGGCGCAGGTGCTGGATAACATGGATTTGGAGCGCGAGCGTGGTATTACGATTAAAGCGCAGGCAGTGCGTATTGTGTACAAGGCAAATGATGGAGAAGAATATATTTTCAATTTAATTGATACACCGGGACACGTAGACTTTAACTATGAAGTTTCACGAAGTCTTGCAGCATGTGATGGGGCGATTCTTGTAGTGGATGCAGCGCAAGGTGTGGAAGCTCAGACATTGGCAAATGTGTATCTGGCATTGGACCATGATTTGGATGTTATGCCAGTTATCAATAAGATTGACTTGCCAAGTGCAGAACCGGAACGTGTTATTGAAGAAATTGAAGATGTGATTGGGATTGAGGCACAGGATGCACCTCGTATTTCAGCAAAAATCGGACTGAATATCGAAGAAGTTCTAGAGCAAATCGTGGAGAAGATACCGGCACCAACCGGGGATGCAAATGCACCGCTTCAGGCACTTATTTTTGACTCTGTATATGATTCATATAAGGGAGTTATCGTGTTCTGCCGAATCAAAGAAGGTACAGTAAAAAAAGGTACGAACATCAAGATGATGGCAACTGGTGCGACAGCAGAAGTTGTAGAAGTTGGATATTTTGGAGCAGGACAGTTTATTCCATGTGATGAACTTAGCGCAGGTATGGTTGGTTACATTACAGCCAGTCTTAAGAATGTAAAAGACACACGTGTGGGCGACACGGTTACAGATGCCGATAAACCATGTGACGAACCACTTCCGGGATATAAAAAAGTGCAGCCGATGGTTTATTGCGGTATGTACCCTGCAGATGGTTCAAAATATCAGGATTTGCGTGATGCATTGGAAAAACTGCAGCTCAACGATGCAGCTTTGCAGTTTGAACCAGAGACATCAATTGCGCTGGGATTCGGTTTCCGTTGCGGTTTCTTAGGATTATTACATTTGGAAATCATTCAAGAACGTTTGGAAAGAGAATATAACTTAGACCTTGTAACGACAGCGCCAGGCGTTGTTTACAAAGTGCATAAGACAAACGGCGAAGTCATCGAACTTACCAATCCATCAAACCTTCCAGAACAGACAGAGATTGATTATATGGAAGAGCCAATGGTAAAAGCAGAAATTATGGTAACATCCGAGTTTATTGGAGCTATCATGGATTTATGCCAGGAACGCCGTGGTGTTTATCAGGGCATGGAGTATATCGAAGAAACCAGAGCGGTACTTCGCTATCACTTACCACTGAATGAAATTATTTACGATTTCTTTGATGCGTTGAAATCTCGTTCCCGCGGCTATGCATCTTTCGATTACGAAATGTTAGGATATGAAAAATCAGAACTTGTGAAATTGGATATCTTGATTAATAAAGAAGAAGTCGATGCGCTGTCATTTATTGTATTTAGTGGAAATGCTTATGAACGCGGACGTAAGATGTGTGAAAAACTCAAAGACGAGATTCCAAGACATTTGTTTGAGATTCCGATTCAGGCTGCAGTCGGCAGCAAGATTATTGCCAGAGAGACTGTAAAAGCGATGCGCAAGGATGTATTGGCGAAATGTTACGGCGGTGATATTACGCGTAAGAGAAAGCTTCTGGAGAAACAAAAAGAAGGTAAGAAGAGAATGCGCCAGATTGGTAATGTGGAGATTCCACAGAAGGCGTTTATGAGTGTGTTGAAGTTAGATGAAAAGTAGTGGGGCTTTGGGATTCTGGATGGCATGGAAACTTTGCACTTTGGGAATGCATGGAAGGGTTACATTTCTGGAAAGTATGGAAACTTTGCACTTCTGGAATACATGGAAACCTTGCGTTTTCAAAAGTTAAAGTGTAGAATTTCTATATAGGTTAAAAATATCTCATTATACCCACACTTTTGCGTAAATCGAGGGTATCTGGAGTGAATTTTTTGCATATTGAAAAAACCATGAAAAAACACCGCGAAATTCATGGTTTTTTTGATTTGTGCGGGTATATAATAATAATTTTTTGGTATATACCCAAAAGGTATCGGATATGTGAGGATACTGAGAGTAAAAGGAGGATGTGGCGTGGAGAAGGAGATAGAAATTTATATACATGTTCCGTTTTGCGTGAAAAAATGTGCATACTGTGATTTTTTGTCAGGGCCGGGGGATGAGGTGACGATAGAACACTACGTAGAAGCGTTGATTCAGGAAATCAGTCAGTGCAATTCAAAAAAAAGGAAGAGTACATCAGAAACTGTGACCACGGTTTTCTTGGGTGGCGGTACACCATCGATTCTATCACCAGCTCAAATAGAAAGAATCATGGGGATTTTGCGCGAAACATTTGAGATAGAGAAAAATGCGGAAATTACCATAGAAGCCAATCCTGGTACGGTAACTCGTGAAAAACTAAAAGCATATAGATGTGCAGGTATCAACCGTATCAGTTTTGGGCTGCAGTCAACTAATAACGAAGAACTCAAACTGCTTGGTCGTATTCATACATTTAAAGACTTTCTGGAAAGTTTTCACTTGGCCAGAAGCTGTGGATTCGACAATATTAATGTAGATTTGATTTCAGCAGTTCCAAGGCAGACTGTAGAGAGCTGGGAAGCAAGTTTGAAACGAATCATAGAATTAAATCCGGAACATGTTTCGGCATATAGCTTAATTGTAGAAGAAGGAACTCCCTTTGCAAAACGCTATGGTGAAGGTACTGAGGGTGAAAAAGAACTTCCAGCAGAAGAAGACGAACGGATGATGTATCAGCGGACAGAAGAACTTCTGGAAGAAGCTGGTTATCACCGATATGAAATATCAAACTATGCGAAACCAGGAAGAGAGTGCAGGCACAATCAGGGATACTGGGAACGAAAAAATTATCTGGGCATCGGACTTGGAGCTTCAAGTTTGGTAGATAATATCAGATATAAAAATACAGATGATTTGGATTTTTATATGAAACATGCGGGTGAGCCTGACAAAATTCAAGAGGACATGGAACAATTATCTGTTGTGGACCAAATGGAAGAATTTATTTTCCTTGGTCTACGGAAAATGCAGGGGATTTCAATGAAAGAATTTCAAGATGTTTTTGGAAGGACTCTAAATGAGTGCTATGGAGAAAACATAGAGCGGATGCAGAAATCGGGTTTGATTGTTATGGAAGACGGATTTTTTAGGCTTACAAAAAGAGGTATTGATGTGAGTAATTATGTATTTGCGGAGATATTAGGGTAAGAGGGGTATCATGGCAGTGTGATATCCCTTGTTTTTGCATTAAAAGGGGCGATGCTAGTTGGCAAATTTGGATTTGACGAGTTCTTTTAAAAGTTCACGAAAGCTAAGTTGTATGATTCTTACCACAAAAGTTAAAAATGCGCTCTATGGTAAGAAAAAACATCTAATTAAAGGAACAAATTCTTCCCATTCAAGACATTTCACTAACCTATGGGTAGAACAAATCACCTGTTTCGGATGAATTTTCTTACCATGAAGTCTTTTTATAAAATCATGGTAAGAAAAATAAGGAAACAACTATTAGATGTAGAATTCATATACGAACAGAAGAAATTAAGATATATCCTGAAGCGGAAGTTAAGTGGAATTGACGGAGAATCCATCGTGTAGCCGTTAGAGTGTGGGATAGGAGTCCCTCACGACGACTATGCCAGACTCTTACGGATACTAGATTAGTCGGAGTCAATGGAGCGTTGGAGCGAAGGATATATCTTAATTTCTTCGTCCGTCTATGAACTCAATAAATCCAAATTGATGACCTCATGCCCCTCTTTATGAATAAAACCTAAGAAATCTAAAAAATATATAAACATGGTTGACAAATGAAAAACATGGTGTTATCTTAATAACCGTAAGGTGTTAGCACTCAAAACAAAAGAGTGCTAATAAAATTAAAAGGAGGCTTTATATGGAACTAAATCACGAGTTAGATGATCGTAAGAAAACGATTTTGCAGACGATTATCAAAACCTATTTAGAGACCGGCGAACCAGTAGGCTCAAGAACCATTTCGAAATACACGGATTTAAATCTAAGTTCCGCTACCATTCGAAATGAGATGGCAGATCTAGAAGATTTAGGTTACATCATTCAGCCTCATACATCCGCAGGTCGCATTCCTTCCGATAAAGGATATCGCTGGTATGTTGATATGCTGCTGGAGGAAAAAGAGCAGGAAGTCACAGAGATGCGCGAGCAGATGCTTCAGAAAGCAGATAAGATGGATCAAATCTTAAAACAGGCTGCAAAAGTTCTGGCATCCAGCACCAATTACGCAACGATGATTTCGGCTCCGACTTATAACAGAAACAAGTTGAAATTTATTCAACTGTCTCAAGTAGATGAAAACCAAATCATTGCAGTAATCGTAATGGAAGGCAACATCATCAAAAATAAAATTGTAACCGTTGAGGAATCATTAAATAATGAAACACTATTAAAACTCAACATGTTACTCAACACCACTTTAACAGGAATGTCCATCGAGGAAATTAACCTCGGCATGATTGCCAAATTAAAAGAACAGGCAGGCATCCATAGTGAAGTGATTGGTGATGTACTTGATGCGGTAGCAGCTACGATTCAAGTAGAAAATGATATGGAAATTTACACAAGCGGTGCGACGAACGTATTCAAGTATCCGGAACTCAGCGACAGCCAGAGTGCTCAGGAAATCATCAATGCTTTTGAAGAAAAACAGCTTCTTCAGGAAATTGTAACAGAAACTCTTTCCAAAGAAGAAAATAAAGGCATTCAGGTATACATCGGTAATGAAGCACCGGGTCAGTCCATGAAAGATTGCAGCATGGTTACCGCCACTTATGAATTAGGCGAAGGCATGCAGGGAACGATAGGTATTATCGGACCGAAACGAATGGACTATGAAAATGTAATGAAGACTCTGAAAACTTTAATGAACGAGTTGGATGAGATATTCCATAGAGAACATTAGAAAGGTGGAAGGCCCATTGGAAAAAGAAATGAATCAAGAAGCAACCTCTGAAGTTGTGGAAGATATGGAAAAAGAAGTAACATCGGAAACAGCGGAAGACACAGAAAACATGGAAGCAGCACAAGAAGCACAAAAAGCTGTATCTGAAACGGTAGAAGAAGTGGAAGAAGGCGAGGAAGAGCCTGCAGAAGAATCTGAAGCAGGAGAAACAAAAGAAAAGAAAAAATTATTCGGTCGTAAACCAAAGAAAGATCCAAAAGATGAAAAAATCGAAGAACTTACCGACCGTGTCACAAGACAGATGGCAGAGTTTGATAACTTCCGTAAACGTACCGAAAAGGAAAAAGCAGCGATGTATGAGGTGGGAGCAAAGAGTGTTATCGAAAAATTGCTTCCAATTGTAGACAACTTTGAAAGAGGATTTTCAACAGTTGCAGAAGAAGACAAAGAAGATTCTTTTGTAAAAGGAATGGAAATGGTTTACAAACAAATCCTAACTACATTTGAAACAATTGGTGTAAAACCAATCGAAGCTGTAGGACAGGAATTCAATCCAGACTTACACAATGCAGTGATGCACGTGGATGATGAAGAAGTTGGAGAGAATATTGTCGTGGAAGAATTCCAAAAGGGATATACTTACCGCGATTCAGTCGTAAGACATAGCATGGTTAAGGTAGCAAATTAGACCGAAAGCAACTTAGCGAATTCGAGCCAAAGGCGATGAATGAGGTTAGTGCGAGGTCGTTCTTGGAGATTAGTGAAACAAGTCTAAAGGACGCAGCTTTCACTTAGCGAGAAGAACTTCCTTGAAAAAATAAAATAATTAGTATAGAAGGAGAAATTTATCATGGGAAAAATTATTGGTATTGACTTAGGAACAACAAACAGCTGTGTAGCCGTTATGGAAGGTGGACAGCCAACAGTTATCGCAAATACAGAAGGAGCAAGAACTACACCATCTGTAGTAGCATTCACAAAAACAGGAGAACGTTTAGTTGGTGAACCAGCAAAACGTCAGGCAGTAACAAACGCTGAAAAAACAATCTCTTCTATCAAGAGAGAAATGGGTTCAGATTACAAAGTAACAATCGATGACAAAAAATACTCTCCACAAGAAATCTCAGCTATGATTCTTCAAAAATTGAAAGCAGATGCTGAAGGATACTTAGGAGAAAAAGTAACAGAAGCTGTTATCACAGTACCTGCTTACTTCAACGATGCGCAGCGCCAGGCTACAAAAGACGCTGGTAAAATCGCCGGCCTTGATGTAAAACGTATTATCAACGAACCAACAGCAGCAGCTCTTGCTTACGGTCTTGATAACGAAAAAGAACAAAAAATCATGGTATACGACTTAGGTGGTGGTACATTCGACGTATCAATCATTGAAATCGGTGACGGCGTTATCGAAGTATTATCTACAGCAGGTAACAACAGACTTGGTGGAGATGACTTCGACCAGAAAATCGTAGACTACATTGTAGCAGACTTCAAAGCAGCAAACGGTGTTGATTTATCAGCAGATAAGATGGCTCTTCAGAGAGTAAAAGAAGCAGCAGAAAAAGCGAAAAAAGAACTTTCATCTGCTACAACAACAAACATTAACTTACCATTCATCAGCATGAATGCTTCAGGTCCGCTTCACTTAGATATGAACCTTACAAGAGCAAAATTTGATGAATTAACACACGATTTAGTAGAAAAGACAGCAGAGCCTGTAACAAGAGCACTTTCAGATGCAGGCCTTACAGCAGCTGAACTTGGTCAGGTATTATTAGTTGGTGGTTCAACACGTATCCCAGCTGTACAGGACAAAGTAAAACAATTAACAGGAAAAGAACCAAGCAAATCTCTTAACCCAGATGAATGTGTTGCGTTAGGTGCATCTGTTCAAGGTGGTAAATTAGCTGGAGATGCTGGTGCAGGCGATATTCTTTTACTTGATGTAACTCCACTTTCATTATCAATTGAAACAATGGGTGGTATCGCTACAAGATTAATTGAAAGAAATACAACAATCCCTACAAAGAAGAGCCAAATCTTCTCTACAGCAGCAGATAACCAATCAGCAGTAGATATCAACGTAGTACAGGGTGAAAGACAATTCGCAAGAGATAACAAATCTCTCGGTCAATTCAGACTTGACGGAATTGCTCCAGCACCACGTGGAATCCCTCAAATCGAAGTAACATTCGATATTGATGCAAATGGTATCGTAAACGTATCTGCTAAAGACTTAGGAACAGGTAAAGAACAACACATTACAATCACAGCTGGTTCTAACATGTCAGATGCTGATATCGAAAAGGCAGTAAAAGAAGCTGCTGAATTCGAAGCACAAGACAAGAAACGTAAAGAAGCTGTAGATGCTAGAAACGATGCAGACGCTATGATTTTCCAAACAGAAAAAGCATTAAGCGAAGTTGGGGATAAAATTGATGCAACAGAAAAAGCAGCAGTAGAAGCTGACATTCAGGCATTAAAAGATATCTTAGCACAATCTACTCCAGAAAACGTAACAGACGCTCAGGTAGAAGAAATCAAAGCTGGAAAAGAAAAATTAATGACTAGCGCACAGGCATTGTTCACAAAGATGTATGAACAAGCAGGTGCAGCAGCAGGAGCACAGGCTGGTCCAGGACCAGAAGCAGGTCCAGCTCCAGAAGGATTCGCAGGAGATGACGTCGTAGACGGAGACTACAAAGAAATCTAATTTAGAATCTAATAAATAATAAGTAGAATATTCTGCGGAACCTGGTGAAATCCAGGCTTCGCAGAATTTCCTTGTATTGCAGTATATAAAACAGATAGAAAGGCAGATTATTATGGCTGAGACAAAAAGAGACTACTACGAAGTGCTTGGCGTTGAGAAAAATGCAGATGACGCAGCACTGAAAAAAGCATATAGAGCCTTGGCAAAAAAATACCATCCAGACGTAAATCCAGGAGATGCAGAAGCAGAAAAGAAATTCAAAGAGGCTTCCGAAGCATATGCCGTACTTAGTGACCCAGAGAAACGTCGTCAATACGACCAGTTTGGACACGCAGCATTTGAAGGCGGCGCAGGCGGAGCAGGCGGCTTTGGCGGCTTTGATTTCAGTGGCGCAGATTTCAGCGATATCTTTGGTGATATTTTTGGAGATTTCTTTGGCGGTGGTTCTCGTCGCGGACGTGCAAACAATGGTCCAAGACAGGGCGCAAATGTCCGTAAAGGAGTCCGTATCACGTTTGAGGAAGCTGTATTCGGATGCGAAAAAGAATTAGATGTGGTATTAAAAGAACCATGTAAAACATGTAATGGTTCTGGAGCAAAACCAGGTACATCACCAGAGACTTGTCCAAAATGTGGCGGTAGAGGTCAGGTAACATATACATCCCAATCTTTCTTTGGAACTGTACAAAACGTACAGACTTGTCCGGATTGTCATGGAACAGGTAAGATTATTAAAGAAAAATGTTCAGATTGTGGCGGAACAGGTTATGTTTCCACGAGAAAGAAAATCTCTGTGACGATTCCGGCAGGTATCGACAACGGACAGAGCATTCGTATTCGTGAAAAAGGTGAACCAGGTATCAACGGCGGCCCAAGAGGAGATTTACTCGTAGAAGTAACGGTGTCAAGACACCCAGTATTTGGACGTCAGGATATGCATATCTTCTCGACAGCACCGATATCTTTTGCGCAGGCAGCACTTGGAGGCGATGTGCGTATTAAAACTGTAGATGGAGACGTATTATATACAGTGGCACCGGGAACAAAGACGGATACAAAAGTTCGTTTGAAAGGAAAAGGAGTACCATCACTCCGCAACAAAAATGTACGTGGAGACCACTATGTAACATTAGTTATCCAGACTCCAGAGCACTTGAGTGCCGATGCAAAAGAAGCACTCCGTAAGTTTGATGAACTGACCGGAGATTCGCTGAATCAGGCAAAAGCAGGGGCTGCGGAAAAGAAGCATGGAAAGAAAAAGGGCTTCATGGATAAGATCAAAGAGACATTTGAAGATTAAAGAAAATATCAGGAGGTTTTATTCAAGTCATGAGACGAGTAAATAACATAACCAAAACCACAAACAACCGTTTTCTAAACATGTATGAACTCGACATGCAAAGCGACACTGGCAAACACAGCAGATATTTTGTTGCTTCCCGAGCAGAAAAAATCGAAGACTTGAAAATTACCACGCGGAAAAACAAAGCCGATGGCGTCATCATCTACAGTGTATATCGTGATGAAAAAACGAAGGAAGAAAAATTAGTGCTGATTCGTCAATACCGTTGTCCAATCGACGACTATATCTATGAGTTTCCAGCGGGTCTTGTAGACGCAGGGGAAGACTTTAAGACAGCAGGAAGACGTGAATTAAAAGAAGAAACAGGACTTGATTTTGAACCAATTGATGCAGAGGACATGTTTACAAAACCATATTTTACGACTATCGGCATGACAGACGAATCTTGCGGCACCGTATACGGGTATGCAAGCGGTACGGTTTCCAAGGAAGGACAGGAAGAGAATGAGGATATTGAGATTGTGCTTGCGGACAGAGCAGAAGTGAGGAGAATTTTGCGGGAAGAAAAGGTTGCGATTATGTGTGCGTATATGCTCATGCATTTTCTGAATACTCCGAAAGGACATATATTTGACTTCTTATGTGTATAATAAACAACTTGGTTACATGAAAAGTGTGTGATTAGCGTAACACATTCGTCATACATTACGAAAACAGCAGATATCGTATATGAATGAAAGAAAGCTGTGAAAAAGAATAGAGCGTAAAGATAGAACGCCGGAGTGAATTCGGCGTTCTTTTGTTCGTTCTGCGCCAATTCAAAATTTTGGTATTTTCTTTTCCAAATTCGCTTGAATCATGAGGCTGAATGTGGTATTATGTCGAAGTAATGATGGGCGTGAGCTCATTTTTTAAAAAACGAGATTGTTAAAAATTAGACAATGAGAGAATGAAAGGAGCACTTATGAGCAGCAAAATTACTATTATCGGTGCAGGAAGTGTAGGTTCAACAATTGCTTATACTTTAGCAAACCAAGATATCGCATCTGAAATCGTGATGATCGATATCAACAAAAACAAAGTTGAAGGTGAAGTAATGGATATTATCCAAGGTACTTACTTCAGAAACCCAATTTCAATCGTGGCAGGAGAATACGAAGATGCAAAAGATTCTGATATCGTAATCATTACATCAGGTATCGCGCGTAAACCAGGCCAGACTAGACTTGAGTTAGCACAAACAAACGTAAACATCTTAAAGAGCATTACTTCAGAAATCGTAAAAGCAGCTCCAAATGCTAAATACATTATCGTAAGTAATCCAGTTGATGTTATGACATATGCATTCCACAAATTCTCAGGACTTCCTGAAAACCAAATTATCGGTTCAGGTACAATCCTTGATACAGCAAGACTTCGTTGCGGACTTTCAGAACACTTTAACGTGGCTCAGAAAAACGTACACGCTTACATCTATGGTGAACATGGTGATTCATCTTTCATTCCATGGAGCTGTGCAACAATTGGTTCAGTACCAGTAGACGATTATCCAGAAGTTATGAGCAAGACTGGGGTAGAATTTGCACCAGTTGATAAAGAAGGTATGATTGAATACGTTCGTAAATCAGGCGGAAAGATTATTGCAAACAAAGGAGCAACATTCTACGCAGTATCTGCATCTGTTGTTCAATTATGTAACATCCTTCTTGCAGCATCTGATTCTATGGCAACAGTTTCTACAATGATGCACGGAGAATACGGTGTTGAAGATGTATGCATGAGCACATTAGCACTTGTTGGTCCTGATGGATACAAAGGAAAAGTTCTCGTTGAATTAACAGATGAAGAAGTTGCCAAAATGCAAGCAAGCGCAGAAGCTTTAAGATCAGTTGTTTCACAAATTGAAATCTAAAATAAAAGAGGAGAATGATTCGATATGAAGTACAGTTATTATCCAGGGTGTACTCTGAAGAACAAAGCAAAAGATCTGGATGCTTATGCCAGAGCTTCTGCGAGAGCACTGGGATTTGAACTGGAAGAGATTGAAGATTGGCAGTGCTGTGGTGGAGTTTATCCACTCGGCTCTGATGAGATTGCAACAAAGCTTTCTTCCGTTCGTGCTCTTAACGAGGCCAAAGAAAAAGGCCAGGATCTGGTAACACTCTGTTCTGCATGTCATCACGTAATCAAACGTGTCAATGATGATATGAAGAACGTAGAAGATATCCGTACCAGAGCAAACAATTATATGGAACTTGATGAACCATATGCAGGGGAAACGAATGTATTGCATTTTTTAGAAGTACTTCGTGACAAAGTTGGTTTCGACAAGTTGAAAGAAAAAGTGGTTAACCCACTGACAGGCAAGAAAATCGGTGCATATTATGGATGTCTGCTTCTTCGTCCTGGAAAAATCTTAGGATTTGACAACCCGGAAAATCCAACGATTATTGAAGATTTTATTCGCGCCATCGGGGCAACTCCGGTTGTTTACCCATACCGTAATGAATGCTGTGGCGGTTACATATCGTTAAAAGAGAAAGAAATGGCAAAGAATATGTGCGACAAGATCGTTGACAGTGCAGAAGGATTTGGAGCAGAAATGCTTATCACAGCATGTCCACTTTGCATGTACAACTTGAATAAGAGTACAGAAGGCAAGATTCCTGTTGTTTATTTCACAGAACTCTTAGCTGAAGCACTCGGAGTAAAAGAGGAGGTAGAAATCTAATGAGTCACGTAAATAAAGTTGATCAGATCAAAGAGATTAGCGGCGTGAATCCACTCAAATGTATGAAATGTGGAAAATGTTCTGCTTCCTGTCCATCTTTCAATGAAATGGACATTAAACCACACCAATTCGTATCTTACGTTCAAAACGGAGATATCGAAAGTTTGGTTAACTCAAAATCACTTTGGAAATGTCTTTCATGCTTTGCATGTGTTGAACGTTGTCCAAGAGATGTAAAACCAGGAAAATTAATCGATGCAGCAAGACAACTTGTTGTGCGTGAAAAGGGACAAACATATTTGTCGCCAGATGAAGTTCCAGAATTACTTGATCCTGAAACTCCACAACAACTTTTAGTTAGTGCATTCAGAAGATACAGGAGGTAAGCCGCATGCAGAGAATAGGCGTATTTGTCTGTCATTGTGGTAGTAACATTGCCGCAACGGTAGACGTGAAAAAAGTAGTAGAGATGGCTGCTAAAGAGCCAGGCGTTGTTCATGCAGAAGATTACCAATATATGTGTTCTGAAGCAGGACAGGCAAAAATCGCAGCAGCAATCAAAGAAAAGAATTTGACTGGAATCGTAGTATGTTCTTGTTCACCACGTATGCATGAAAACACATTCAGAGGAGCAGCTGAAAGAGCAGGCTTAAACCCATACATGGTAGAAATCGCAAACATTCGTGAACACTGTTCATGGATTCACAAGGATGTAGAAGAAGCTACAAAGAAAGCCGTTATCCTTGCAAGAGCAGCGATTGCAAAAGTAAACTTAAATACACCATTAAAACCAGGTGAAAGCCGCGTAACAAAACGTGCGTTAGTAATCGGTGGTGGTATTGCAGGTATCCAGACTGCACTTGATATTGCAGACGCAGGATACGAAGTAGATATCGTAGAAAAAACACCAAGTATCGGTGGTAGAATGTCTCAGTTAGACAAGACATTCCCAACACTTGACTGTTCTGCATGTATCCTTACACCAAAGATGGTAGAGGCTGCAGCACACGAAAAGATTACGATTTATACATATAGTGAAGTAGAAAAAGTATCTGGTTTCGTAGGAGATTTCACAGTTGATATCAAAAAGAAAGCAAGATACGTAGATGCTAACAAATGTACGGGTTGTGGCGTCTGTCAAGAAAAATGTCCATCTAAGAAATCATTAAGCGAATTCAACCGTGGACTGAACACAAGAAGCGCAATCTACACACCATTTGCACAGGCAATTCCAAACGTACCAGTTATCGATACAGAAGCTTGTATCAAGATGAAAACTGGAAAATGTGGTATCTGTTCAAAAGTATGTCAGGCAGGTGCTGTTGATTACGAACAAAAGGATGAAATCATTACAGAGAAGTATGGTGCAATCGTAGTTGCAACAGGTTTCGATACAATCAAACTTGACAACTATGATGAATATGCATACAACCAAAGTAAGGATGTTATCACATCTCTTGAATTGGAACGTGTTATGAATGCAGCAGGTCCTACAAAAGGACACTTAGAACGCCTTTCTGATGGAAAACATCCAAAGGAAATGGTATTCATCCAATGTGTAGGAAGCCGTTGTGCAGATAACAGAGGAAAGAGCTACTGCTCTAAGATTTGTTGTATGTACACAGCAAAACACGCAATGTTAATCCGTGATAAATATCCAGATGTAAACGTAACTGTATTCTACATTGATGTTCGTACACCAGGTAAGAACTTCGATGAATTCTACAGAAGAGCAGTAGAAGATTACGGCGTAAATTACATCAAAGGTCAGGTTGGTAAAGTTATTCCTCAACCAGACGGAAAATTATTAGTACAGGGTGTTGACCTTTTAGACAACAAACAGATTTTGAAAGAAGCTGACATGGTAGTTTTAGCAACTGCGATTGAACCAAATCCAGATGTTAGAAAGATCGCTACAATGCTCACAGCAAGTATCGATACAAACAACTTCTTAACAGAATCACACGCAAAACTTCGTCCGGTAGAATCACCAACAGCAGGTGTATTCTTATCAGGTGTTTGCCAGGGACCAAAAGATATCCCTGAAACAGTAGCTCAGGCTGGAGCAGCCGCTGTAAAAGCAATCGGCCTCCTTGCAAAAGATAAACTTTTAACAAACCCATGTACAGCAAAAGCTGACGAACTGTTGTGTAACGGATGTTCAACATGTGCAAATGTTTGTCCTTATGGAGCTATTTCATACGAAGAGAAAGAAGTAAATGATCATGGTATCCGTGAGACACGCCGTATCGCTGTTGTAAACAGTGCATTGTGTCAAGGTTGTGGTGCTTGTACAGTAGCATGTCCTTCAGGAGCTATGGACTTACAAGGATTCTCAAATAGACAGATTATAGCGGAGGTAGATGCAATATGTCGATAGAAACAAATGAAGAATTCAGACCGAAAATTGTAGCGTTCTGCTGTAACTGGTGTAGTTATGCAGGAGCTGACCTTGCAGGAAGCAGCCGTTTGGCATACCCTGCTGATGTAAAAATCATACGTGTTCCATGTTCTTGCCGTGTAAACCCTATGTTTATCTTAAGAGCATTTGAAAAAGGAGCAGACGGCGTTATTTTATGTGGATGCCATCCAGGAGACTGTCACTACAGCACTGGTAACTTCTATGCAAGAAGACGTATGACACTTCTGTTCTCTATGCTGGATTACATCGGTGTAGAAAACGGACGTACCCGTGTAGAATGGGTATCTGCTGCTGAGGGTGTGAAATTCTCTCAAACGATGAACGAGTTTGTAGAAAAGATTCATTCTCTTGGTAAAAACGTAAGATTGGGGGATTTGAGATGCAAGAATTAATCAATCGTGCAAAAGAACTTCTTGAAAGTGGCGAAGTAGCACGTGTTCTTGGCTGGAAAGCAGGAGATCTTCCATACAATCCAGAACCAGCTTACTTCGAGAAAGCAGAAGATTTAAAAGATTTCGTTTATAACGGATTCTGTGGCGCAAACTTAAGCAAATATATGATTGAAGCTTCTAAATTAGAAGGCAAAACAATGGTTTGCTTAAAACCATGCGATACATACAGCTTTAATCAGTTAATCAAAGAACACCGCGTAGACAGAGAAAAAGCTTACATCGTAGGTGTTGGATGTAAAGGTAAACTGGACATTGAAAAAGCGAAAAAATTAGGAATCAAAGGTATTGAAAGTGTTTCTGGCGCAGAGATGACAGATGATTGCGATACACTTACATTCCAAACTATTTATGGCGAAAAATCAGTTGCTTATGCGGATGTGATGCTTGAAAGATGTCACGTATGTAAAGGCAAAGAGCATCAGGTTTACGATGAAATCATCGGAGAATCAAAAGATACAAAAGACGCAGAACGTTTTGCAGAAGTAGAGAAAATCGAGGCTATGAGCCCAGAAGAAAAATTCGCATACTTCCAGAGCGAACTTAGCAAATGTATCCGTTGTAATGCATGCCGTAACGTATGTCCAGCATGTAGCTGCCGCAAATGTGTATTTGACAGTACAAAATTCGACAGTGCACAAAAAGCAAACGTAGATTCCTTTGAAGAAAAGATGTTCCACGTAATCCGTGCATTCCACGTAGCTGGAAGATGTACAGACTGTGGTGAGTGCAGCAGAGTATGTCCACAGGGCATTCCACTTCACTTATTTAACCGTAAATTCATCAAAGATATCAATGAATTCTACGGTGAATATCAAGCAGGGGAAGACACAGATTCAAGAGCTCCGCTTACAAACTATACATTCGAAGATGTGGAACCAAGCATCGTGACAGAAAGGGGATAATGTTATGTATAAGATCGCAAAAGAAAATCTTTCGGCATTATTCCAAAAGATTGCCGGAGAACAAGAATTATATCTGCCTGTAAATATCAGCGGACAGGTAAATTTCGCAGCATGGACAGAAGATGCAAACGTAGATTTAGATACTTTAAAGAGTGTAAAATCTCCAAAAGATGCATTCTTCCCACAAAGCGAAAACTTATATACTGTTACAAAAGAAGATAAGAAAACAAAAATTGAACCAGAAGCTTTGAAAAACCAGAACTTTGTTGTATTTGGTATGAAAGCTTGTGATGTAAAAGGGGTAGAAGTACTTGATAAAGTATTTTTAGCTGACCCAGTAGACACTTTCTATGCAGCAAGACGCGCACACGGCACCATCGTAGTTATGGCTTGTCATGAACCAGAAGAAACATGTTTCTGTAAGGTATTTGGCGTTGACTGCGCAGAGCCAGTAGCTGACGTTGCTACATGGATGGTAGAGGGAGAATTATTCTGGAAAGCTTTAACTGAAAAGGGAGAAGCCCTTACAAAATCAGTAGAAAGCTTACTTGTAGCAGCAGATGGAAGCGACGAAGCAAAAGTAGAAGCTGAAAGATGCGCAATCCGTGCTATCGTTGAAAAACTTCCATATTCAGACCTTTCTTTAGAAGGCTGGAATGGTGATGTGCTGTTAGATAAATTTAACTCACCAATCTGGGAAGAGTTGTACAAACCATGTTTGGCATGTGGAACATGTACATTCGTATGTCCAACCTGCCAATGTTACGATATTAAAGATTACGATACAGGACACGGCGTAAAACGTTATCGTTGTTGGGATTCCTGCATGTACTCTGACTTTACAATGATGGCTCACGGCAACAACCGTACAAGCCAGATGCAGCGTTTCCGTCAAAGATTTATGCACAAATTAGTATACTTCCCAGCAAACAACGATGGAATGTATTCTTGCGTTGGATGTGGACGTTGTGTAGAAAAATGCCCTGCATCATTAAATATCGTGAAAGTCATTAAGGCTTTTCAAAATCAGGGAGGTGAAAACTAATGGGAGAATGTCATTGTCATGATGGTTATGCATTGGATACTTTGATTCCAAAAGTTGGTATCATTACAGATATCCGTCAAGAAACACCGGACGTAAAAACATTTCGTGTAAACGCTCCGGAAGGTGGTAAGTTGTTCGAACATATGCCAGGCCAGTGTGCAATGCTTTGTGCACCTGGAGTTAGTGAAGCAATGTTCTCTATTACTTCTTCACCTACAAATAAAGAATTCCAAGAATTCAGCATTAAGAAATGTGGTCAGCTCACAGATTATCTTCACAGCTTAGAAGTAGGAGATGAAATCACAGTACGTGGACCATACGGAAATCATTTCCCGGTTGAAACAGAATTAAAAGGAAAAAACCTGCTGTTCATTGCCGGTGGTATTGGTCTTGCACCACTTCGTTCTGTTATCAATTATGTAATTGATAACCGTGCTGACTACGGAACAGTAGATATTGTTTACGGTTCTCGTTCAGCAGACGATTTGGTCCAGTTAAAAGAAATCCAGGAAGTTTGGATGAATACAGAAGGCATTAACGTACATCTTACAATCGACCGTCCACAAGAAGGATGGGATGGACACGTAGGATTCGTACCTGCTTATGTAAAAGAGTTAAATCTTGACACAAATAAAGTTGCCTTAATCTGCGGACCTCCGATTATGATTAAGTTTGTACTCGCAGGACTCAAGGAATTAGGATTTACAGATGAACAGATTTACACTACATTTGAACTTCGTATGAAATGTGGTATCGGTAAATGTGGCCGTTGTAACATTGGATCAAAATACGTATGTAAAGATGGTCCTGTATTCCGTTACGATGAAATCGGCGAATTACCACCAGAGTATTAGGATTACGAGAGAAAGGAAAAAAGAAAAATGGCAGATATGATTAACGTATATTTATACGGTAAAAAGTATGAAGTTCCATCTAACTTAACAATTATGGAAGCTTTCGAATATGCTGGTTACCAATTGGTTCGTGGCTGTGGCTGTAGAAATGGTTTCTGCGGCGCTTGTGCTACAATCTATAGAATCAAAGGGAAAAATGAGTTAACAGGATGTTTGGCATGTTCTACAAAAGTAGAAAATGACATGTGTGTAGCTACATTACCATTCTTCCCATTAGAAAAGAAGATTTATGATATTACAGAAATCAAACCAACACAACAGGTTATGATGCAGTTATATCCTGAAATCTATGCATGTGTTGGATGTAACGCTTGTACAAAGGCTTGTTCACAAGACCTTAACGTAATGCAATACATTGCTCATGCTCAAAGAGGTGAATTTGAGAAATGTGCAGAACTTTCATTTGACTGTGTAATGTGTGGTATTTGTTCTTCACGTTGTCCAGCAGGTATTTCTCATCCACAAGTTGCTCTTCTTGCAAGAAGACTTACTGGTAAATACATCAAACCAGAGGCAAAACACTTGACAGCAAGGGTGGACGAAATCGAAAGAGGAGATTGCAAAGCAATGATGGAAGCAATCATGCAAAAACCTCTTGAAGAATTAAAAGAACTTTACAACAATAGAGAGATTGAGAAATAAGGAGGAGAAAAACATGAGTTTACCATATACAGCCGAGATGATGGAATCCATTAAAAAGGTTGAAGCAGGTAGAGCAGCACGTATCGGTTTCGAACCAAGACGTATGACAGCTGATGAAAAAACAGCTCTCCTTGAAGCTTTCCATCCAGATTATAATCTCGATAGTTTTGATGAAATTAAAGTAGGTCCAAACGCTGGACAAAAGGCTCCAAAAGAATTAGTTGAAATTCTTCAGGGCGAAAGCAGAATCAAAGGAATGGATATTGATTTAACAAATCCTGACTATGATGTAGACGTATTAGTTATCGGTGGTGGCGGTGCTGGTTCTTCAGCAGCGATTGAAGCAAACGAAGCAGGTGCTAACGTTATGATCGTTACAAAACTTCGTATCGGCGATGCTAATACAATGATGGCAGAAGGTGGTATCCAGGCTGCTGATAAAGAAAACGATTCACCAGCTCAACATTACTTAGACGTAATGGGTGGTGGACACTTTGCAAACGTGCCAGAACTTGTTGAAAAACTTGTTTGCGATGGACCAATCGCTATTAACTGGCTTGATAAGTTAGGTGTATTATTTGATAAAGACGAAAACGGTAACATGATCACAACTCATGGTGGTGGAACATCTCGTAAGAGAATGCATGCTGCAGCTGACTACTCAGGTGCTGAAATCATGAGAACACTTCGTGATGAAGTATTCAACAGAGGTATTCCTGTTGTTGACTTTACAGCAGCTATCGAAATTATCAAAGATACAGATGGTAAGGCAGCAGGTGCTGTTCTTATGAACATGGAAACAAATGAAATCTTAGTTGCAAGAGCAAAAACAGTTATTATTGCAACAGGTGGTGCAGGACGTATGCATTACCAAGGTTTCCCTACATCAAACCACTATGGTGCTACAGCTGACGGTCTTGTTCTTGCGTACCGTGCAGGTGCTCCATTGTTATACCAGGATACATTACAATATCACCCAACAGGTGTTGCATTCCCTTCACAAATTTACGGTGCACTCGTAACTGAAAAGGTTCGTTCTATGGGCGCTATGTTTGTAAATGTTGATGGTGAAGTATTCATGCATCCATTGGAAACACGTGACGTTGCTGCATCAGGAATCATTCGTGAATGTAAAGAAAGAGGAAAAGGCGTTCCTACACCAGTAGCTGATGGTATTTGGCTTGACACTCCAATGATCGATATGATTCACGGAGAAGGAACTCTGGAAAAGAGATTGCCAGGTATGCTCCGTATGTACTTAAGATGCGGTATCGATATGAGAAAAGTACCTATCGTAATCTATCCAACACTTCACTACCAAAACGGTGGTATCAAAGTTGGTGTAAACGGTATGTCAGAAGTTGAAAACCTTTACGTAGCAGGGGAAGCAATCGGAGGAATCCACGGAAGAAACAGACTTATGGGTAACTCTTTATTAGACATCATCGTATTTGGACGTAATGCTGGTCAACAGGCAGGCGCTAAATGCAAAGAAGTAGAATTAAAAGAATTAACTCTTTCTCACGTAGACGACTTCTCTAAGATGCTTTCAGATGCTGGTATTGAGCCTAAGGTAGTGTCTCCTAAGTTATTACCAGACTACAGACCAGAAGGCGTAACAAGATTAAACTAGGAATGAGATAACAAGTATTAGATTTCCAACACTAGGAAGGGGCAATTCTTAGTGTTGGAAATAATACTGTAGTTTGGAGGAAAATAAAATGGGTATTCTTACATGGTTTCAAGAAAGCGTATTATCAAGTACCATGATGATGGTGTTCTTGATTGCGGTAATTGGATATGCGGTAGGACGTATTAGAATTTGTGGCTTAGATTTGGGAACAGCTGGTATTTTGCTTGTAGCCCTTGTATTTGGCCACTTTGGTGTTGAAATTCCAAAAGAAATTCAAGATTTAGGATTAATTTGCTTCGTTACATCGGTAGGTTTCATTGCAGGACCTAAGTTTTTCCGTAACTTTGCAGCAAATGCAAAATCTTATGTACTATTAGGTTTGTTGGTTATCATTACGGGTGCACTTACTTGTGTGGCAATTATTAAATTATTTGATATTCCAACGGATATCGGTGTTGGTATGATGACAGGAGCGCTTACAAGCACACCAGGTCTTGCAGCAGCAATTGAAGCAACTTCAGATACAGCGTCTGTTGGATATGGAATTGCTTATCCATTTGGTGTAATTGGTGTCGTACTTTTTGTGCAATTAATGCCACGCATCTTAAAAACAGATATGGCAGCGGAACGTGCACAATTTACAGCAGTAACTGAGGTGAAAGTAAAAGAAAGCAAGAAAAAACTGATTGATATTGATGACATGGGATTTTTCCCATTTGCATTAGCAGTTGTTTTAGGTATCATCTTAGCTAAAATTGTAATTCCACTTCCAGGCGGCGGAGAATTTTCTCTTGGCACATCAGGTGGTCCGCTTCTTGCAGGTCTTGTATTAGGTCATTTTGGAAACATTGGTCCTGTGAATTTGAAAGTGGAAAAACGTATCTTAGAAACGATGCGTGAATTTGGTCTTGCACTTTTCCTTTTAGGAGCAGGATGTGGAGCAGGAGCAGGGTTTGTAGAAATCTTGAAAGAACAAGGTGTAATGTTGTTCCTTTACGGAGCACTTATGACAATCCTTCCAATGTTCGTAGGCTATTTCTTTGCAGCGAAAGTACTGAAATTAAGCGTACTCAATTCACTTGGCTCTATTTGCGGAGGTATGACAAGTACACCAGCTCTTGGAACATTAATACGTGTAGCAGGAACAGATGACGTCGCATCTGCATACGCAGCAACTTATCCAGTTGCATTGGTAATGGTAGTATTAGCGAGTCAGTTTATTGGTATTTTATTATAATTAAAATTTTATGGAGGTAAAGTGAAATGCGTGAGATTAACGTAAGTCAGATTACTGACGTTGTAGAAAGATTATGTATTGAAGCTAATACACATCTTCCAGAAGATGTAAAATGTGCAATCAAAAGTTGCAGAGCATGTGAAGACTGGGATATTGCAAAAGGTGTATTAGATAACATCATTACAAACTATGAAATCGCAGACTCAGAAAACGTGCCAATTTGCCAAGATACAGGTATGGCATGTGTATTTCTTGAAATTGGTCAGGATGTTCACTTGGTAGGGGGTAGTCTGTCAGAAGCTGTTGATGAAGGTGTTCGTCGTGGTTACACAAACGGATATCTTCGTAAATCAGTAGTAGCTGACCCTGTACGTCGTGGAAATACAGGTGATAACACACCTGCAATGCTTTACACAGAAATCGTACCAGGGGAAGAAATTAAAGTTACTGTTGGACCAAAAGGTTTCGGTAGCGAAAATATGAGCCAGATTCGTATGTTCAAACCATCTGCAGGTCTTCAGGGAATCAAAGATTTCATCATTGAAGCAGTAGAAACAGCTGGTCCAAATCCATGCCCTCCAATGGTAGTTGGTGTAGGTATCGGTGGAACATTCGATAAAGCAGCACTTCTTGCAAAGAAAGCATTGATGAGACCAATCGATTCAGAAAATCCAGATCCATTCTACGCAGATTTGGAAAAAGAGATGCTTGAAAAAATTAACGAGTTAGGTATTGGACCACAAGGTTTTGGTGGAAAGACAACAGCAATCGGTCTTAACATTGAGACTCTTCCAACACACATTGCAGGTATGCCATGTGCAATCAACATTAACTGCCATGTAACTCGTCATAAATCGGAGGTAATTTAATATGGAAAGACGTATCACATTACCATTAACAGAAGAATTAGCAAAAACATTAAAAGCAGGGGATTCTGTTTTAGTAACAGGAACAATTTACACATCACGTGACGCAGGTCACAAACGTATGTGTGAGGCTCTTGCAAGAGGAGAAGAACTTCCAATCGATCCAAAGGATGCAACAATCTACTATGTTGGTCCAACGCCTGCAAAACCAGGTCAGGTAATCGGTTCAGCAGGACCAACAACAAGCGGTCGTATGGATGCTTATGCACCAACAATGATGAGCGTTGGAGCAAGAGGTATGATTGGGAAAGGTGCTCGTCTTCCAGAAGTAGTAGATGCTATGAAGAAATATTCAGGTGTTTACTTTGGAGCAATCGGTGGAGCTGGTGCATTACTTGCAAAATGTATCAAAAAAGCAGAGTTAATTGCTTTTGAAGATTTGGGAGCAGAAGCACTTCGTAAATTATATGTAGAAGATATGCCATTAGTTGTTATCATTGACAGCGAAGGTAATAACCTTTACGAAGAAGGAAGAGCAGCTTATTTAGCAAAGAAATAAGAAAACATGGTAAAGCGGCAGGGAGATGTTCCCTGCCGCTTTTTCTGCTATAAATGGGTATATATATGGTTTCGAACATTCATGAGTATTGGGCAATGCATGAAGGCTCGTAGCAGAACAAAATTTTCACCAAATCATAGGTTGGACGTCTCTTTTTTAATGGACGCACGAAACCTGTTGAGTATACAAATGAAACTACATCTTTGGTTTGCTGTGGATTCCATACTCGCTTGGCTGAAATATCGATATATTCACACTGTTCCGATTCAGCGATGTATTTAAGACACTTATTCAATTCGAAAATCGTTGTATCTTCCTTGTAGTTCTTAAGCGAAATAATTACTATATTACATTTCTTATTAGCTAATTTTATGTGCTGAATCAGTTCCAGATATTTTTGTATAAAGTCCGAAGTATTTTCTTTAAAAAATTCCAAATCTGCTGCACCAATATGTAATAAAATGGTCTCAGGGTCAAGTGGTGCGATGCAGGTATCATAAATTTCGGAAGCTGCATTGATCGAAATGTCAGGTATA
Source organism: Tyzzerella sp. (assembly GCA_017472665.1). Taxonomy (GTDB): domain Bacteria; phylum Bacillota; class Clostridia; order Lachnospirales; family Lachnospiraceae; genus Faecalimonas. Next base: position 110,762 of record JAFUOS010000026.1, read on the forward strand.
CTTCTGTTATACAGGTTTGAATTCAGTTCAAATGCCTGCTTCAATTCGCAGAGAGGTATTTCTAAATCCTCAGCTTCGCCGAAGATGACAATTCCATTTTGCTCAGCAAGCTTGTTTAATGCCTGATATTTTTTTGTTTCATTTTCAAACATAATCACGTCACTCCAATTCAAATTTTCTGAGTTGCACATTTTCTATTTCGTGCAACATTTTCTAAGTTACACTAAGCTGCACATTTTCTGTCCAGTGCGATATTTCTGAAATATACCACAACGTTCATTGAGACAATCGCAAGGTTAAGCAGATATACAATAAGCACATAGTTGATCTGACCAGTAATTAATTTCGCGGTAATACCAGCTATGTATCCTGTAATAATAAGAAGAATAAATGGCAAGCTTGTTCCTTTTGCAGTTCTGGCTTTGTAAGCCTTGATTACGTTGAGTGGCCAAGAAAGACCAAAGCAAACTAACATGATTGATTCAAAAATAGATCCCATAATAATAAACTCCTTCGTGTTTTTTTGTTTGAACATAGGATATTACTGATTGCAAGGAATGACAATTTTATGAAAAATACAAATGTAAATTCGACAGGAAAATCATTTATTTTACTTACAAAAGGTTTTTCAAAAGTAAAAAAATATGATAAAGTCAGTGTGAGATAATAAAGAGGAAAGAAGTTGCTCGTGCTTATGATTCAGAGAAAAAATAATGAGACAAATGGAAAAAGCAGAATTACATTAAACAGCATACAACAGAAGATTTTTCGTACGCAGTTAACTTTGATTATCACACTTGCTGTTTTTTTGGGTGGAGTGGGTATTTTAATCAATCTTCATTTTGAAACGCAGAAGCGTGACCAGAACCTGCAAAACGTTGCGGAAACGATTGCACATTCACCAATTCTGACAGAAAAGCAGATTGGCTTGGCAGTTCGACTAGAAGAACAATCAGATTCTGCAATGTTAATGGAATATTTGGATTCGCTGAAAGATTCTTTGGCGGACATAGATGTTATTTCGGTGATAGGGAGCGATGATGTCCGGCTCTATCATTCTAATCATGAATTGATTGGAACGGTGTATGATGGAACTATTCCAGAATTTGAACAGGATTCAAAAGAATATTATGCTACATATGACACTGGACCTTCTGGTACCCAGAGAAGAGCTTATGCTGCTATTTATGATGAAGAAGGAAATTATATTGGATTTGTTATTGCAATTATGTTGATGCAAAATATTTATCGGGAATCACTGCAGACAGCATTTATCTTTATTTTGATTATGATTGCGGCAATTTTAATGGAACTTTTGATTTCTGCAGAATTGTCTGGGACGATTAAGAAGAGTCTGCTTGGATATGAACCGGATGTGTTTTCTGCCATGTATAAGGTGAGAGACAATATTTTGGAGTCACTGGACGAAGGAATCATTGCGGTTGACAGTGAAGGTGTGGTTCAATTTGTCAATCAGGCTGCCGATACAATGCTGAATCATATGGAGAAAGGATTAGGAAGCAAGATTGTCGGAGAGCCGTTTGACAGTATTCAAATAGAGAGTGAAACCATTTGGATAGACCTTGCTCCGATTAAGGAGAATGATACGACGATTGGAGAAGTAGCTATCCTGCACGATAGAGCAGAATATACCAAGTTGATGGAAGATCTAACAGGAACCCGTTATCTTGTGGATTCTATGCGTGCAAACAATCATGATTTTACCAACAAGCTTCATGTTATCCTAGGATTGATTCAAATGGAAATGTATGATGAAGCAACATCATATATAGAAAACATCACCATTGTTCAGAGAGCGACAATAAGTAAAATCATGAATGCAGTAAATGAGCCTGCAATTGCAGCACTGTTAATTGGAAAAACCGCAAGGGCATCGGAGCTGAATGTCAAATTTGTTTTGCGGGAAGGCTGTTATTATTCCAATACAGATATGAATTTACCGTCACAAGTGCTTGTGACAGTGATTGGAAATTTGATAGACAATGCGTTTGAAGCCATGAATGAAAAGAATGATTCCTATGACGTGCAGAAAGAATTACTGTTTGGAATTTACTCTCGTCCTGGAGCGGTGCTGATTACGACGGATGATACAGGTATGGGAATATCGGAGAAGGATTTAGAACATGTCTTTGAAAATGGATACTCAACGAAGGGGGAAGGCAGAGGAACAGGCCTGTATCAAGTGAAAACGATGGTGGAAGGGCTTGGAGGAACCATTACAGTAGAGTCACAGGTAGGAATCGGAACTTCTTTCTCTGTCAGCTTTACAAAGAAATAATAAAAGAAATGTGGAGAATGTAGTATGTACAAAGTGTTGATTGTAGAAGATGATCCGATGGTTGCGATGATAAATGAGCAATATATAGGTCGGAATAAAAAATTTTGTGTGTCTGGAAAATGCAAAGACGGCAAGAGTGCATTAGAATTTTTGGAAAATAATATGGTTGACTTGCTTATTCTCGACGTGTTTATGCCATACATGGATGGGTTTGAAACATTGCGGCAAATTCGAAAAAAACAAATCTCTGTAGATGTCATCATGGTGACGGCGGCGAATGACCGCGAATCTCTGGAGGAAGCGCTCCATCTTGGAATCGTGGATTACCTGGTGAAGCCGTTTACGTTCGATAGATTTTCAATGGCACTGGATAAGTTTATTGCACAGACAAACGCACTGAAGGAGCTTGGAACGCTCAGCCAGAAAAGCATTGATTTTATTATTGACAATGCAAGGAAGAAAAGCGAAGATATGCATCCGAAGGGAATTCAGGAAAAGACGCTTCATTTGATTATGGAGCATTTGAAAGAAAATAGGAATTCTTGGCTGACTGGGGATGCAATCGCCGAGAAGGTTGGGCTTACCGGGGTTACGGTGAGAAGGTATATGAATTATTTGGCAGAATCAGGTAAGGTGATCGGGGAGATGAATTACGAGACAGGCGGACGACCTTGTATGATTTATCGGATTGCAGAGTAAATTTAATTTATATGTAGAATTTAGTTAAACACAGAAATTTCACAGAATTTACAAAAAAACGACATTCCTTCCTCGTAAAATAAGAGACAAATTTTAAGGAGGTATTATCATGTACATATTAAAAAATGCATGGAGAAGCATTAGCCGTGCAAAGGTGAGAAATATTTTAATTGGAGTCATTGTACTTGTAATTGCGATTTCTTCCTGTGTAGCTCTGTCAATTCGTGAAGCAGCGGATTCGGCTAAAGAGCAATATTTAGAAGAACTGGAAGTTACAGCACAGATTTCGATAGATCGTCAGTCTATGATGCAGGGATTTTCTAGTGAATCTGGTGGATTTGGCAGGAATTCGATGAAAGAAATGATGACGAATCAGGAAGATTTATCGTTGGAGGAAATGCTAGTTTACGCAGAGGCTGAAAGTGTTAAAGATTTTTATTATACAGGAACGACTTCCGTAGATACAGATGGTAATTGGGAAGCAATTGACACAACGGGTATCACGGAGGACGAGTCAGAGAGTGAAGGCGAAAGTGATGCACAAGGAATTACATCTATGGGTGACCAAGGCAGGGGTGGTCAAATCGTGGGTGGAAATAAACCGGATATGTCACAGATGGGAAGAATGGGCGTACAGGGAGACTGTACTATCGTAGGATACAGCTCAGATGATGCAATGACCGAGTTTCTTGCCGGAACATCAAGTATTACCGATGGAGAGATGTTTGAAGAAGGTACTTCTGAGTACGAGTGTGTGATTAGTGATGAACTTGCTACATACAACGAATTTGCTGTCGGAGACGTTATCACGGTTGCAAATCCGAACAACGAAGAGGAAACCTATCAATTGACAATTGTCGGTATCTATCATAACGAACAATCTGGACAGACACAGGCTGGAATGATGGGTGGATTTTCCGCATCTTCTGATTCGGCAAACCAGATTTACATGAGTTATGAAGCTCTGAGTGCTATTTTGACCACATCTGAAGGAAGTGCAGAGACAACCACAGACGAAAAGACAGGCAGAACATCAAGTACTGCACTTAAGAATCAAGTGAGTGGGACTTATTTGTTCAGCACAGTAGAAGATTATGAGAAGTTTGAAGAGGAAGCAAGAGAACTTGGATTATCCGAGAATTATTCGATTTCTTCCAGTGACTTAAATTCTTATGAACAAAGCATGGAACCACTTAATAATTTGAGTGAGTATGCCATGTACTTCTTTGTTGTGATTTTAATTATTGGTGGAATTATTCTTGCGGTTCTGAATATTTTTAATATCCGTGAACGTAAATATGAAATCGGCGTTTTGGCTGCTATTGGAATGAAAAAATGGAAGATTGCAGTGCAATATACTACAGAATTGTTATGCGTTACATTTATTGCCATTATTATCGGAACTGGAATTGGTGCGGCTGGTTCGGTGCCAATTACAAATGCGTTACTGGAAAAACAGATTGAAAGCCAAACTTCGACCAAAGAGAATCAGATGGCGAACTTTGGCAGAGGTGAAATGCCGAGTGACATGGGAGAAAATGTACCAAGTGATATGCCGAGCGATGCATCAAGTGACGCCAAAGGAAAAGGTGGAAAAGGAATGGGCAATTTCTTTAATACAATGGGCAGCACAGTGACAGATTATGTGGATCAGATTGACTCAGCTACAAACTTAACGGTAGTGATTGAACTCATTGGCGTAGGTATCTTGTTGACATTGATTTCAAGTTTATTTGCAATTATTTTCGTGCTTCGTTATGACCCACTGAAGATTATGGCAAATAGGGAATAAGGAGGAACAAGATATGAGCAAATTAAGATTAGAAAATGTCAGTTATAAATACGAAAAGAGTAAAAATTTTGTTTTGAAAGATATCTCCTTTGAGTTTGAAAAGGGAAATATCTATGCGATTATTGGAAAGTCTGGTGCGGGCAAAACGACTTTGTTATCTTTGCTCTCGGGATTGACAAAGCCTACATCAGGAAAAATCTTTTTAGACGAAGAAGATACAAAGAATAAAGACATGTATTCTTACCGTAGTCAGGATGTGGGAGTTGTTTTCCAAAGTTTTAATCTCTTGCCTAAATTGACGGCAGTGGAAAATGTAATTTTGTCAATGGATGTTTCGGGGAGAAAATTTGGAAATAAAAAAGAAATTGCGATGGAGCTGCTAAATAAGGTTGGATTGGACGAAGACGAGGCAAAGCGCAGAATCCTAAAATTGTCTGGTGGACAACAGCAGAGAGTGGCAATTGCAAGAGCGTTATCTTATGGACCGGAGATTATTCTGGCAGATGAACCTACCGGAAACTTAGATGGAGAAACACAGGATGACATTATGGAAATATTTAGAAAGCTTGCAAAGGATGAAAATAAATGTGTCATTATCGTAACACACTCTCCAGAGGTTACGGAAAAAGCGGACGTGGTGTATGAGCTGAAGAAAAATGATAGTGGTAAGAATGGAACGCGAATGAAGAAGTAGTTGTAATGAAACTGGCAGGGCTAAGGAAATGTCATTAAGTTAAGGCAAGGGCATGAGGCTCCTGCCTTTTTCTGCGTTCTGGCGAATAGAATACTTGAATAAAAAATGAAATTTCAAAATTGAAAACTATAATTAAGAAAATAAATTCTTGAATTTGGAATGGGAATATAAGGAATAAAATTATGGTTGCAAACATATGTTCTGCGTGGTAAAATAAGAAAAAACGAACATACATTCGAAAAGAGGTTCGTTTCGTGAGGTTTGCATGAGAATTACAGAGAGTATGAGTATTGCGCAAAAACTGAATATTTTATCGGATGCAGCCAAGTATGATGTTGCATGTACATCTAGTGGGACAGATAGGCAGAATGACGGAACTGGAATTGGAAACTGTGTGAAAGCAGGAATTTGTCATAGTTTTTCCGCAGATGGCAGATGCATTTCGTTGCTGAAGATTTTGTTTACAAACGAGTGTATTTATGACTGCAAATATTGTATTAACCGTTCCTCCAATGATGTACAGCGTGCCTCGTTCACACCAGATGAGGTCTGCAATCTGACGATAGAGTTTTATCGTCGGAACTATATTGAAGGCTTGTTTTTGAGCTCTGGCGTATGGAAGAGTCCCAATTTTACAATGGAGATGCTATATCAGACACTTTTTAAATTGCGGACAGAGTATCGTTTTCAAGGATACATTCATGTGAAGGCGATTCCTGGTGCTTCTCCGGAACTGATTCAGAAAGTTGGTTTTCTGGCAGACAGGATGAGCATTAATCTGGAACTTCCAACAGCGGATGGCTTAAAAAAATTGGCTCCGCATAAGAATCGGAAGAATATTCTGACTCCGATGCGGCTAGTGCAGAATGGCATGGCTGAGAATAAACAGGAAATCGTTGCGTATCGGAATGCGCCACGTTTTGTGCCGGCAGGGCAGAGTACACAGATGATTATTGGTGCGACTCCAGAGAATGATTTTCAGATTTTAAATGTGGCTGAAGCTTTGTATAAAAAATTTGAGTTGAAAAGAGTGTTCTACTCTGCGTTTATCCATGTAAATGAAGATTCGAATCTGCCGGCAAGAACAGATGCAGGCCCGCCGCTCCTTAGGGAGCACCGACTTTATCAGGCAGACTGGTTACTTCGGTATTATGGATTTGAAGCGAAAGAATTACTTTCGGAAAAGAATCCGAACTTTAACGTACTCATTGATCCAAAGTGTAATTGGGCCTTGGAACATCTCGAAGTATTTCCGGTGGAAGTGAATCGTGCGGATTACTACACTTTACTTCGTGTGCCCGGCATTGGATATAAATCTGCCTCCAGAATAGTGAAGGCAAGAAGGATGGGTGTGCTGGATTTTCATGATTTGAAGAAGATGGGTGTTGTTTTGAAGCGGGCGCTTTATTTTATTACCTGTAGTGGAAAGATGATGTACCCGACGAAAATCGAGCAGGATTATATCTTGCGGAACTTGTTGAGTGTGGGGGATAAGGTGCCGATATCTGTGAGAGAGATGAGTTATAAGCAGTTATCTTTGTTTGATGATATGAATTTCAGACAGGAACAATTTGTAGTACAGCCAGGAAAAAGTGCACCGATAGAACAATGGATCGGTTAGGAGGATGCAATGAGGAAAAAATATATATGCAATGATAATATTACAGGGATTTTTTCGGCAATTTATGATGCATGGAAAACGAGACTGCGAGAAGAACAGTTGGGGATTGCTTTGAAAGGAATGGTTGACCAGGAGCTGTTTTGTGAATATATCGAGGTAGAAGAAAGTCAGAAGAAAGCGATTGCAGTGGAAAATTTAATTAAACGTCATTTGGGGAGTCAGGCATACTGGTGTATATATCATGCAGTATTATCGAGTGAACGTGACAAAGGGGATGCGATTCTTGGGGCTATGTTAGAGTCCAGAAAGATTCCGGATAGCAGGCGTATTATGGAGCATTTATCTCATCCGAAAGTGCAGAGGGTATTTGAACTTAGCAGAAAGGTTTCAAATGAGGCACACTATTATCAGGAGATTGTGCGTTTTTCTGAACTGCAAAGTGGGATTTTATTTTCCGAGATTGAGCCTCGGAATCAGATTCTATCATGTTTAGGAGACCATTTTGCGAATCGGTTTCCCTTGGAAGATTGGATGATATATGACAAAATACATCGTATGTTCTTGGTACATGAAAAAGGAAAGCGGTGGATATTGGTACAGGATGAGGAACTTGATAGAGATGCGATTAAATGGTTTTCGGCTACGGAAGCGCTGTATGTGAAATTGTGGAAATGCTTTTTTGAGAGTATTACTATTAAAGAGCGAGAAAGTTATGAAAGGCAGAGACAGCATTTGCCACTGCGTTATCGGACACATGTGGTAGAGTTTCAGAAAGAATAGGGTTTGCTATATTGTGAGGTTGTAGTATATAATAAATTTGAATTTGTTGATTTCATACCCGTACGAGGTAGTGTAACTTAATTTGTGTTTTTGGTAAAATTTTACTCCTTTTTGGTAAGAATTAAGATATGACAATTCTTATCAAGAAGGAGTATTTTTATGGCAGTAGCAAAAGACCAAATACGACAGATAATCGCACAGAACGA
>JAFUOS010000002.1 GCA_017472665.1 Tyzzerella sp.
GACTCCGACTAGTCTAGTATCCGTAAGGCTCTGAGCTAGTCGTCGTGAGGGACTCCTACCTCACAACCTAACGGCTACACGACGGATTCTCCGTCAATTCCACTTAACTTCCGCTTCAGGATATATCTTAATTTCTTCTGTTAATCTATGAATCCAAAAACTTCGCTAGTTGTGCAGGGTTCAAGATAATCTCGAACAAGCAAAATTCTCAACAAATCCAAATTTACTAACAAGAAATGGACACATACTTATGGAACCAAAACTTATCCGAATCTCTGTGCGCAACCTAGTGGAATTTATCTTGTGCGAAGGAGATATAGATAATCGAATTGCATCAGCACCAGATAAGGAAGCTATGCAGCTTGGCAGCCGAATCCATCGGAAAATTCAAAGACAGATGGGTTCTAATTATCATGCCGAAGTTCCGCTTAAAATACAGATTCCGTGCGATGGGTTTGTTTTGCAAGTGGAAGGAAGAGCAGACGGGATTTTTCAGGTAGACAGGAACTTTGGGGCGGATGAAAATTCTGAAGCAGAAGACTTGGCTTGTATCGACGAAATCAAAGGCATACTTCGAAGTGTGGAACGGATGGAAAAACCAGTCGGTGTACATTTAGCACAGGCAAAGTGTTACGCATACATTTATGCAAAAGAACAAGGATTGAATAAAATTGGAGTACAGATGACATACTGTCAAATGGAAACAGAAGTCATCAAACGTTTTCAGCAGATTTATGATTTTGAAGAACTGGAAAAATGGTTTTTAGACGTTATAAAACAATACGAAAAATGGGCGAGATTCCAAATCGAATGGAAAGAAATACGAAACGCGTCCATAAAAGAGGTTGATTTTCCATATGAATACCGCGATGGTCAGAGAGAATTAGTCACATCTGTTTATCGGACCATTTTGCGAAAAAAGAAATTATTCATCCAGGCACCTACAGGAGTTGGAAAAACTATGGCAACCGTTTTCCCAGCAGTGAAAGCTGTGGGTGAGGAGTTGGGAGATAAGATATTTTATTTGACCGCAAAAACGATTACAAGAACTGTGGCTGAGCAGGCATTTCAAATTTTAAAACAAAATGGATTGCAGATGAAGACAGTTACCTTGACTGCAAAGGAAAAGATTTGTTTCTGCGAACAGACAGAATGTAATCCGGATTACTGTCCTTATGCAAAAGGACACTATGATAGAGTAAATGATGCGGTTTATGATATGATTACAACGACCAGCGATATGAGCCGTGAAAATATAGAAGCATATGCAAAGAAACATGAAGTATGCCCCTTTGAATTTGCATTGGACGTATCCTTATGGGTAGATGCTGTGATTTGCGATTATAATTATGTGTTTGATCCAAATGCACATTTGCGGAGGTTCTTTTCGGAAGGAAAGAAAGGCGAATATTTATTTTTAATCGACGAAGCACATAATTTGGTGGAACGCGGACGTGAGATGTATAGCGCCACACTCTACAAAGAAGAGTTTTTAAGCCTGAAAAAGAAGATAAAATTGGTGCATCCGAAACTGGCTGGACATTTGGATTCTTGCAACAAAATTTTACTGGAATTCAAAAGAGAGTGTGAAACATATCAGATTCACCAAAACCTATCGCACTTTATCTTAAAGTTGATGAATGTGCTGAGTGCGATGGAAGAAATTATGGAAGATGATCAGCCAAAAGATGATGAGTTTTTGGAGTTTTATTTTCATGTAAGAAGTTTTTTGACCGTGTATGAAGAAATTGACGAGAATTATGTGGTTTACAGTGAGATGGAGCCAGAGGGTAATTTTAAGGTCAAACTATTTTGCGTGAATCCGGCAGCAAATCTGGAAAAATTTATCAGTCAGGGGAACAGTACAATCTTTTTCTCGGCAACGTTACTTCCAATTAATTATTATAAGAAATTGCTGAGTGTAGAAAAAGATGATTATGCAGTTTATGCAGAATCACCATTTGATGAGAGCAACAGATTATTGTTGCTAGGAAACGATGTCAGCACGAGATACACGATGCGTGGCAAAGGAATGTATCAAAAATATGCAGAGTATATCATGCGTATTATAAAAGCAAAGCAAGGAAATTATCTGGTGTTTTTCCCATCTTACCGATTTATGGAAGATGTACTTGCAGTGTTTGAGACCTATGAAATGAGCGGCATGGAGTGGACTATTCAAGAACAGAGCATGAATGAGAAAAAAAGAGAAGAATTTCTGAACCTGTTTGAAGAAAAACGCGATGGAAGTCTTGTGGGATTTTGTGTTCTTGGAGGCGTGTTCTCGGAAGGAATTGATTTGACAGAAGAGAGCCTTATTGGCGCAATTATCGTAGGAACGGGGCTCCCGCAAGTATGTAATGAGAGAGAACTGCTAAAACAATATTTTGATTCCAAAAATGAAAACGGATTTGATTATGCGTATCTTTATCCAGGAATGAATAAAGTATTACAAGCGGCAGGTCGTGTGATTCGTACAGAAAACGACAGAGGGGTGATTGCACTTCTGGACGAGCGGTTTTCAGGAACACAATATAGGAGTACATTTCCGAGAGAGTGGAATACTATTATAAATTGTAACGTGAAAAATATCGAGGACAGGATGAAAGAATTTTGGAAAAAATAGAAGTGGTTCTGCCTTGTATAATAGAACCACTTCGTTTGTTGTTTACATGTGATAGAAATTTTTGAATTATTCAAAATAGTTTAAAAATTCCATAGTTGCTTTAGAAACAGGAATGTGGTTGTTATACACGATCGCAAGCTCTCTGGTAGGAAGATCTTCTTCTGTTTCTACGTAAAACAAATCATCTGCTCTTGCAGGAATACAGTAATCCGGGACAAAAGCAATTCCCAGGCCGATTTTCGCAAGGTCAAGTAATAAGTCGTTACTGCTGAGCTCGATTTCCGGAACCAAATCAAGCTGATACTGCTGAAACAGGTTATGCAGAAATTCGCTGGTAGTACTATGCTTATCCAACATTAAGATTGGATAGTTTAACAAATCTTTCAATGATACCTTTTGGTCCTTGAGCTCCGAGAATGCACTGTTAGCCACAAATACATCTTGGAATTTAGCAATTTTCTTTAAAGAATATAAGTTGCTTAAATTTGAGTTTGGATAGTTGATTACAATTAAGTCAACCTGTCCGGTTTCCAATAATTCCACACATTTTAAAGAAGTCTGGTTGGTTACCTTAATGTGTGCATTTGGAAACTCTTCGTGAAACCGCTTCAGGTATGGAACCAAGAAATACCTGCAGATGGTATCACTTGCGCCGATACGGATTTGACCGCCGGAAGAGGCCGAATCAACGAGCTGCGATTCGCCGCGTTTGATCAGATTCATAGCAGGTTCTACGTGGCGCAAAAGGATTTCCCCCTCTGGGGTCAGTTGCACGCGTTTGGTGCTGCGGATAAATAAAGTTTGATCTAATTTTTTTTCTAATGCTTTTATGGCTTGACTTACAGCTGATTGTGAGATAAATAATTGTTTAGAGGCTTCTGAAAAGCTGAGAGTCGTAGCAACGTAGTAAAATACTTTATACAATTCATAATTAATGTCCATTATTAGTCCTCCTTATAAATGCTAATCTTATTATAAGGTGGATTGGAAAAGATTACAACCCTAAAATTTGTAGAAGCAGATTGGATAAAATTTAGAAGAGAATACAGACGAAACTGAGGAAAAGAGTGCACAGAAAATATTTGGAGGAATCGGTCGTGAAAATAGTTCACCGCACAGCAGGAATCATAGTCAGCTTGGCATTTATCATCATTCTTTTGATCACTAGCTTTGAAATTGGAATTTACAGTGATTTCGACTGGTATGAAAAAGAATACGAAAAATATAATGTACTCACAGATTTGCAAATGGAGATGGATGATGTCATGGATGTCACTCACGAAATGATGTCATATTTGCGAGGGGACAGGGAAAATCTTGTTATAGACACTGTAGTAGGCGGCGAGGAACGAGAATTTTTCAATGACAGGGAAAAAGCTCACATGGTAGATGTGCAGAGGTTATTTCTTGGAGGTTTAGATTTGCAATTGGCTGCGTTTGTGATCGCAATTACAGCGTTACTGATTTTGGCATTTTCGAAAGCAGAGTGGAAAAAGATACTCCCGCAGTCTTTTTTGATTGGACTTGGTGGGTTTATCGTGCTGGCGGGGGCATTTGGAGCCCTGGTTGTAACGAATTTTAATAAGTATTTTTTGCTTTTTCATGAACTCTTTTTTGATAATGATTTGTGGATTCTGGACCCAGACACAGACTTGATGATTCGGATGCTGCCAGAAGGATTTTTCTTTGATATGGTAATGCGAATCGGAAGTATTTTTATCGCATTGTTGATTGTCTCTGCCGGAACCAGCGTATTTGCATTGTGGAGGCAAAGACGTGAAAAGAAAATGGAAAAACGAATAAAATAAGAAACACTTATAAGTAATTTAAGTTATATTAATTACACTAATGAAGAAAATTGTGTTACTATTAAATTAAGTAGTATACATTAAGATAATGACAAAGAAACAAGATCAAATGGAGGCTAATATGAATAGTGTAAAACGTGTATATGTGGAAAAAAGACCGGAATATGCAGTACAGGCAAAAGCTCTGAAGCACGAAGTGAAGAGTTATTTAGGAATCAAGACAGTAGAAAATGTCCGTGTACTCATTCGATACGATGTGGAAAATCTGTCTGATGCAACATTCGAAAAGGCATGCAATGGTATTTTTTCAGAACCACCAGTAGATATTTTATATAAAGAAACATTCCCAATAAAAGAAGGAGAAAAAGTATTTTCTGTAGAATACTTGCCAGGTCAGTTTGACCAAAGGGCAGATTCTGCTGTTCAATGCGTGCAGTTTATTAATGAGGATGAATTACCAGTAATCAAGTCTGCCACAACTTATGTTATCGAAGGCAATATCACAGATGAAGAATTTGCTGCAATCAAAGCACACTGTATCAATCCAGTTGACTCAAGAGAGACAAGCCTGGAAAAACCAGAAACACTGATTACAAAATTTGATGAACCAGCAGACGTGAAAATTTTCGATGGCTTCAAAGATATGGCAGAAGCAGACTTAAAAGAATTATACGATTCTTTAGGACTTGCTATGACATTCAAAGACTTTCTTCATATCCAAAACTATTTTAAAGGAGAAGAAGACAGGGACCCAAGCATGACAGAAATTCGCGTGCTTGATACATACTGGTCAGACCACTGCCGTCACACAACATTCTCAACAGAATTAAAAGATGTGACATTCGGTGAAGGCGATTACAAAGAACCTATTGAAAATGCATACAAACAATATTTAAAAGACCACAGCGAAATCTTTGCAGGCAGAGAAGACAAGTTCGTATGCCTTATGGATTTAGCTCTTATGGCTATGCGTAGATTAAAATTGGAAGGAAAATTGGAAGACCAAGAAAAGTCAGACGAAATCAATGCTTGTAGTATTGTGGTTCCAATTGTTGTAGATGGCGTGGAAGAAGAATGGTTAGTAAACTTCAAAAATGAAACACACAACCATCCTACCGAAATCGAACCATTCGGTGGTGCAGCTACTTGTCTCGGAGGTTGTATCCGTGACCCATTGTCAGGACGTACTTATGTATACCAAGCTATGCGCGTAACAGGTGCAGCTGACCCAACAGTATCTGTAAAAGATACATTAAAGGGAAAACTTCCTCAAAAGAAATTAGTTCGTGAAGCAGCTCATGGTTATAGTTCATATGGTAACCAAATTGGTTTGGCAACAGGTGCTGTTAAAGAAATTTACCATCCAAACTATGTTGCAAAACGTATGGAAATAGGTGCCGTTTTAGGTGCAGCTCCAAGAAGAGCCGTTATCCGTGAAACTTCAGACCCAGGTGATATCATCATTTTATTAGGTGGACGTACAGGTCGTGACGGTTGCGGTGGTGCAACAGGTTCTTCAAAAGTACATACAGAAGAATCTATCGAAACCTGTGGCGCAGAAGTACAAAAAGGTAATCCACCAACAGAACGTAAGATTCAACGTTTATTCAGAAGAGAAGAAGTAAGTAAATTAATCAAAAAATGTAACGATTTCGGTGCCGGCGGGGTATCCGTAGCTATTGGTGAGTTGGCAGACGGTCTTCGCATAGACCTTGATAAAGTACCTAAGAAATATGCTGGTCTTGACGGAACAGAAATCGCAATTTCTGAATCTCAGGAACGTATGGCTGTTGTCGTAGATCCAAAAGACGTAGCACAGTTCCTTGTATATGCAAAAGAAGAAAACTTAGAAGCAGTGGAAGTGGCTGTTGTAACGGAAGAACCAAGATTAGTATTATCTTGGAGAGGAAAAGAAATCGTGAATATCTCACGCGCATTCCTTGACACAAACGGTGCACATCAAGAGGCTGCTGTTTCTGTGGATGTTCCAAATAAAGCAGACAGCATTTTAGTAAGAGCAGAAGTAGATGACGTAAAAGAAAAATGGCTTGCAACACTTAGCGATCTCAATGTCTGCTCACAAAAGGGTCTTGTGGAAATGTTTGATGGTTCTATCGGTGCTGGCTCTGTATTCATGCCACACGGTGGAAAATATCAGATGACAGAGACACAGGCAATGGTAGCAAAACTCCCTGTATTAACAGGAAAATGTGATACCGTAACCATGATGAGCTATGGATTTGACCCATACTTGTCAAGCTGGAGCCCATACCATGGAGCAGTTTACGCAGTTTTAGAATCAGTGGCTAAAATTGTAGCAAACGGTGGTGACTACAGCAAGATTCGTCTGACGTTCCAAGAATACTTCAGACGTATGACAGAAGAACCATCAAGATGGAGCCAGCCATTCGCAGCACTCCTTGGTGCTTACGATGTGCAATTAGGATTAGGTTTGCCATCTATCGGAGGAAAAGATAGTATGTCTGGTACATTCCAAGACATTGATGTACCTCCTACATTAGTATCATTTGCAGTAGACGTTGCTACACAAAAAGACATTATCACACCAGAATTAAAAGCAGCTGGAAATAAATTAGTATGGCTTCGTACAGAAAGAAATGAATACGACTTGCCTGTATACGAAAGTGTAATGGATCAATACGGCAAGTTCAGAGAAGATATCCAAAATGGAAACATCGTATCTGCATATGCATTGGATAGACATGGTATTGCAGCAGCAGTAAGTAAGATGGCATTTGGTAATGGCATGGGTGTTAAGATTGAACACAATGTAGATAAGAGAGATTTATTTACTCCTGCATTTGGTGATATCATTGCCGAAGTTCCAGCAGAGAAAGTTTCAAAACTTGCAATCACATACACAGTGCTCGGTGAAGTGACAGCAGATGAAACAATCTCATATGGTAATATGACTATCTCGTTAGCAGATGCAGTGAATACATGGAAAGCACCATTAGAAAAAGTATTTGCAACAACAGCTGGTGCATGTGAACCAACACCTGTAAAAGAAGAATTATATAAAGCAGACAGCATTTATGTATGCAAAAATAAAGTTGCAAAACCAACTGTATTTATTCCGGTATTCCCAGGAACCAACTGTGAATACGACAGTAGAAAAGCATTCGAACGCGCTGGAGCAAATGTGATCACAAAAGTATTTAAGAACTTAGATGCAAGTGATATCCGTGATTCTGTTGCAGAGTTTGAAAAAGCCATCGCACAGTCTCAGATGATTATGTTCCCAGGCGGATTCAGTGCAGGTGACGAACCGGACGGTTCTGCTAAATTCTTCGCAACAGCATTCCAGAATGCGAAATTAAAAGAAGCAGTAGAAAAACTCTTAAATGAAAGAGATGGTCTTGCAATCGGTATCTGTAACGGATTCCAGGCATTGATCAAATTAGGATTGGTTCCATATGGTAAGATTTGTGGACAGAAAGAAGGTTCACCAACACTTACATACAATACAATTGGACGCCACATTTCAAAGATGGTTTACACAAAAGTAGTAACAAACAAATCGCCATGGTTACAACAGGCGCAGCTCGGTGGTGTATACACAAACCCTGCATCACACGGAGAAGGACGCTTTGTAGCTCCGGAAGCAGTTCTTGATGAATTGTTTGCAAATGGACAAGTTGCTACACAATACTGTGATCTGGAAGGAAATATTACGATGGATGAAGAATGGAATCCAAATGGTTCTTATAGAGCAATTGAAGGTATCACAAGTCCGGACGGACGTGTACTTGGTAAGATGGCTCACTCAGAACGCCGCGGTGATTCTGTTGCAATCAATATCTATGGAGAACAAGACCTGAAGATTTTCGAGTCTGGAGTACAATATTTCAAATAAAAATATAAACATGAAATAAAAACCATCAGAATTGAAAAAGTTTTAAAAATAATGTTTGACTTTAACGTGATAATGCGGTATACTATCAACGTGCAAAGAGGCAAAGGGGCCGCGCAGAGGTGTGTTCTGTGCGGCCAATTTTATATTGAACTCGTTCAATATAAAATTGACCAATATGATCGCAGAGTCGCGGACAAGGTAATTATTGCTTCGCAATCGCGCCTCGCGTAAGAGTTTGCCAGCAAACTCTTAATCTTTATGCGTTGAGACGTAATTACATATTTTAGGAGGAAATTAAAAATGTCATACGTTGATGAAGTCATTGAAAAGGTAGTAGCAAAAAATCCAGGAGAACCTGAATTCCATCAGGCTGTCAAAGAAGTATTAGAATCTCTTCGTGTTGTAGTAGAAGCAAACGAAGAAAAATTCAGAAAAGATGCGCTGCTCGAAAGAATTACAGAACCAGAAAGACAATTTATGTTCCGTGTACCATGGGTAGATGACAAGGGACAAGTACAAGTAAACAGAGGATACCGTGTACAGTTCAATAGTGCGATCGGACCATACAAGGGAGGAATTCGTTTACATCCATCTGTAAACTTAAGTATTATCAAATTCTTAGGTTTCGAACAAGTTTTCAAAAACTCATTAACAGGACTTCCAATCGGTGGTGGTAAAGGTGGTTCTGACTTTGATCCAAAAGGAAAATCAGACAGAGAAATTATGGCATTCTGCCAAAGTTTTATGACAGAATTATGCAAACATATCGGAGCTGACACAGACGTTCCAGCAGGTGATATCGGAACAGGCGCTAGAGAAATCGGTTATATGTTTGGACAATACAAACGTATCCGCAACGTATACGAAGGAGTACTTACAGGTAAAGGATTAAGCTACGGCGGATCATTAGCTAGAACAGAAGCTACAGGATATGGTTTATTATACTTCACAGATGAATTATTGAGATTAAACGGAATTGAATTAGCTGGTAAAACAGTGGCAATCTCTGGTTCAGGTAACGTAGCTATCTACGCAGCAGAAAAAGCAACTCAATTGGGTGCAAAAGTTGTTACAGTAAGTGATTCAACAGGCTGGGTATACGATCCAGACGGAATCGATATTGCAGCACTTAAAGAAATCAAAGAAGTACAACGTGCTCGTTTAACAGAATACAAGAAATACCGTCCAAATTCTGAATATCATGAAGGACGCGGCGTATGGACTGTAAAAGTTGACATTGCTCTTCCATGTGCAACACAAAACGAATTACACCTTGAAGATGCAAAAGCATTAGTAGCAAACGGTGTTATCGCAGTCGCAGAAGGTGCTAACATGCCAACAACATTAGAAGCAACACACTACTTACAAGAAAATGGTGTTATCTTTGCACCAGGTAAAGCTGCTAACGCAGGTGGTGTTGCTACATCCGCTCTTGAAATGTCACAAAACAGCGAACGTTTAAGCTGGACATTCGAAGAAGTAGATGCAAAATTGAAAAACATCATGGTTAACATTTGCCATAATGCAGATGCTGCAGCTAAGAAATACGGCTTTGCAGGAAACTATGTAGTAGGTGCAAACATCGCTGGTTTCGAAAAAGTAGTTGACGCTATGACAGCACAAGGAATTGTATAAATTGTTCGAAAAAAATCGAAAAAACTTTAAAAAAAGTGTTGACAGGCTCAGAAAATAATGTTAATATAACGAAGTCGGTTGCGAGAGCGACCGACTTCATATGGGATCATAGCTCAGCTGGGAGAGCATCTGCCTTACAAGCAGAGGGTCATAGGTTCGAGCCCTATTGGTCCCATTGTCACTGAAAAGTGATACAAAATTTCATATGGCGGGATAGCTCAGTTGGCTAGAGCACACGGTTCATACCCGTGGTGTCGCTGGTTCGAATCCAGTTCCCGCTACTAAAGAACATCTGAGAAGATGTTCTTTTTTTACATATCCCTTTTCGGAATTGTGAGGATGTGTTAATATAATTTAAATAAATTTGGATTTGTTGGGGTCTTTTAAAAGTTCACGAAAGAATGTCTGCCCATGACAAGCCTCGAAGTTCCGCTCTACCTTAGCTCATCCACGAATATGTAAGACTCCGAGGGAGTCGCCGTGTGGGGCTCGTCCCTCGCAGCCTAACATCTTCGGGATGTATCTTCGGAACGCTCCACTTACCTCGTCTTATCATGGGCAGACATTCTTTCTGAA
>JAFUOS010000003.1 GCA_017472665.1 Tyzzerella sp.
AAAGAAATCTCGGAGTTTTAACTCCTATGGAAAAACACGAAATTTATTTGGAAGCCGCATAAAAACTGCCAGCAGATAATCTCTACTGGCAGGAAAATTTTATATTTTTTCAATTGTCTACTTGACGGGGTGCAGTTCAAAGACCTGGAAGCCTATTATTTTACTTTATATTATTGACTTTTTTATAAATCTTCTGCAGTTCTTCATCGCTCAGCAGTGTAATGGAGGCTCTGACCACTTCATAACTCACTCCGTTTTCAAAAAATTTTTTTGCACTATCCGCTGCTTCTTTCTTCGCACGCTCCCTTGCATAATTTTCAACCAAATCACACACTTCGTTCTTACCTCCTTCATTTGTTTTGAACTGTTTCTTACGTTTTGACACCTTCGGAAATTTTTCAAAATCATACACATTTATATCCGTAAAGATATGCATCAATTCTGCAATATCCGTTCCATCATCAATAATATTCAATTGTTGTACAATCTCTTGTACTTTTTGTAACTCTTGCACTTTTGTATCCTTCCTCCTCATTTTATCATAATCAATTGCCATATAACAACATAAAATCAGAGCTTTATACAATCATAAATACCACTTCCTCATATTCAATTTCATCAACTTGAAATCTGTGGCTGATTCGCCATGAAATTCAGATGCGTTTAGAAACGCAACGGACACACATTGTTTGAATTAAACTTGTCCGAAATTTGATGTAACTTCATCTTAGCACAAAGGAAATGCCATTGCAATAAGTAAATGCACAAATCGAGGGGACGATGTAGTCCATACAAACTACATCGTCCCCTCATTTCAGAACTGTCTATGCACTTTTGAAAAATCCACCTCATCCAACCTATGTGACTTGATTTCTTTCTCTGGCATACCCAGCGCAAGTATTCCTACAATGCGATAATTCCCGGGCACAGATAAAATTTCCCTTACATTCATTTCTGCATCTTTTCCATGCACGGAGGAACGCAAGTGCATTTGACACCAACAGCATCCAACACCTTGTTCTACCGCCATCAAATTCATATAGGACATGGCAATCGAACAGTCCTCCACCCACGTATCAGCTTTATTACTATCTCCTGAAACAACAATCGCCACATTACATTCTGAAAGCATTCCTGCTCCCATTTTTTTAGCTTTGGAAAGTTCTTTCAAAACAGCTTTATCGCGGATGACATAGAACTCACACGGCTTTCTGTTTTGGCTGGTCGGAGCAAGAAGTCCGGCTTGAAGAATCTTTTCTAGTTTATCTTCTGAGACGGGCTCTGTAGTGTACTTACGCACACTACGACGTTTCAGTATAATGTCTAATAATTCCATACTTATTCCTCCAAATTCAATTGAAATTTCACACCTGCTTCTTTCAAACTCTTCTGAAGTATCTTTACATCCAACTCATGATTTCCACATGTTTCTTTCACACAGAGCGCAGCTGCCGTTCCCGCCGCTTCTCCCGAAAGAGCCGCCACTGGAATCACACGAGTCAACTCCCAACCGTCATCCTTTGCACTAATGACACGTCCGGCCGCAAACAGATTGCCGACTTTCTTATTATATAAAGAAGCGTATGGCAATTGAAAATATCTTCCAGCTTTTCTAAAGTCTCCAAATGTTCCAACGGAATCCGCAATCGCAATGCCGTCTTCACTGCCATCGAATTCCACCTCACCGATAATTCTGCGGATTTTGCGAAATTGCGGCATCGCCGGAATGCTCACCACCTCTCTGCTGTTTTTATCTTCTAATTTCAGACGATTCAGCACTTTCTTACCGCCCCAAACTATGTATTCTGTCACATCATCTGCTGTAGAAACCTGCATCGCTTTCTTTCCTTCCGGCTGGCCATTGCCAAACATGTCGCTTCCAGCACTCTTCCACTTTCTTGCTATGCGAAAGTCGCCCGTCTCGGCAAGCTTCTCCGCATCTTTATCATCCATTTCGTGTGTAATATAAGAGAAATAGTTATCACCAAGTTCCGTTGGAATCCCCGCACGATGGCAGATACACGCATCACCAGTTGCATCTACTACCATCTTTGTAGGGAAATATTCTCTTCCACCTATCGTTTCCACCAAGATTCCTTTGCAAATGCCATCTTCCACATCCGGATAGGTTGCAAGCGTATCTAGTCTCAAGGAAACTCCATTTTCTCCTAAATATTCAATCAAGGCCAGAGCAAAAATATTTGGCGAAAAGAATGTTGCATATCGTTCTCCGCGAGGTGGATATTTTCCTTCGCCGCCCCATTTCTCAGGCAGACTTTCAAAACCATATTTTACAGAAAGCTTAATCAGTTCTTCTGCAATGCCGGTGACCATCTGATTTCCTTCACCATCACAGAGTGGCTCATACCAGTTAATAAGTCCTATTGTTGCAAGACCGCCTAGGATCACTGTCTTTTCCATAAGTAATGTTTTTGCGCCATTTCTTGATGCTGCAACTGCTGCTGCCACGCCTGCAACTCCACCGCCAACAACGATTACATCATATTCTGGCATTCTTTTGGTTTCTATTCCCTGCATGTTGCTCCCTCCTCTATTTATAATTTCTACGCGTTATCTATTCTCTTTTGTAATTCTTTTTCAGGCAATCTCACCTTTTGTCCATTATTGCTAAGCAACTCTTTCATGCAGTACACGTATTCTTCTTTTTCAATATGTTTCCCTTCATATAATTGATCAAGAACACCTATAGTTCCAATGACAGCTACACCCTCTTGCTCTGCTGCTCTTCTTAATGGTCCATCACCCGTCATCAATGTTATACCCCTTACTTTTGCAACAGCTAATGCCACACAATCATAAAGTGATGGTTTCTGATATTTGGCATTATATTCTCCCGCCAAATAGAACTCCTCTTCCGATAATTCAACTGCTTGCAACCCTAACTCAACAAGATTTTCTCTGAGTTCTTTCGGCGAAAGCAATTCGTTTTCTATCGCATCCTCATTCATGATATAAGTATATGGCAGTTTAAAGGGTATTTCTAACCTCTTAATTATTGCAAAGTCTAACCAGACATTTGTATCACTGCTAATATACTCCATCCACTACACCTCCATAGCAGAGCAGTTTTCCACAACCTCTTCATATGATGCGCGTAACAGTTCTGCCCCTTTCTGTACAGTGATTTCGTTTTCGGTCACAGCACGATACACTAGTTGATAAAATAATCTTGGAGACTCTCTTTTGATTCGAGTAGGTTCATTTTTTCTCCAACCTGCTTTATTCGCATTGATGTAGAAATTCTTGGCAACATACTCATTAATAATTCCGCTTTTATTAGCTCTCATTACTAACATATACATTGAAATACCATATTCTTTACATACACCTATCATATCATTAGTAATGGCACTCCTTTTAACCCCCAACTCACGTTTCACATCATTCGCTGGAAATAGGAATGAACCACTAATTGCATTTGCCATCTGCTCAACTTCTTTATCTGCCATATCTTCTGGCCACATAAACATAAAATGAGCCATTTCATGCGCAATCGTTGACCGAATTCTTTCAGCAGTCATATTCTTATTAACGATAATATATGGGCGTCCATTCACAGTTCCATTCATACCAGAAAAATCATCATTCTCAATATCACACAAGTATACCAAGATACCTTTATTCTCAAGAATTTCAATCAGATCACCAATTGGACCTTCCTTTGGTAATTCTAAATGTGTTCTCATCCTCAAAGCATTCTCCTCTGGTGAACTTGACAACGGAAGCTCATAAATCTTGGGTGATGCAGGAAGCACTTCTCCACCAAGAATATTAACAGTCTGGTAGAATCTTCCAAAATACTCTTCTACTTCCTCTCTAACAAATTCCTGTTGCTTCCCAGATAATTTACTATTTTTTCTAAATTGCTCATGGCAGAACACAAGAGACTCATCCCTATTAGCCAAGAAATCCGTCACTCTTACTTGCAACGCTTTTGCAAGAGCTTTTATAGTCTGCATATCCGGTTTACGCTCTTCTTTTTCATAATGACTTATTGCCATAGGTGAGATCTGGACTAAATCTGCAAGTTCTTTCATTGACATATTGTTTTTTAATCTGTAATATTTCAAATTCTTTCCAAACATAGCTCCATCTCCTTTCCTTCTGTTTATATTTTATCATATTTTTTAATTTTGTAAACACCTGTATGTAATTAAATTTTAATAGGGCCGGCATATTTGCCAGCCCCTCATAATAGACCCTTAAATCAACCCCTCAAAAAGTTTGATTACCTTGTGAAATGAACACGATGCCACTCGTACCAAGAGAGATATTACACATTTCCTTTAACAGATAATGACATTCTTGTCGAAACTTTAGATGGGAACACAAATCCGTGGAAACTTTGTTCACCTTTGTTCACAAAAACTTCAACTCTCTGCTTCCGCTGTGAAAACAAATTTACCATCCACTTGTTCTAGGTTGCCTAATATATACGACGTGCCACCAGTAGTAATGACCCACTTCATATTATTTTCATCACCGTCAACTGCAAGTGGAAAAATATCCGGGCATTCGCTTTCCAAGACTTTTATATGTGAATTCTCCGTTTTCCCCAACAACAGCTTCTAAGAAAGTTAATGTTCCGCCATAAATACCGTTTCCATCAAATCCTGCAAAAATCAGTCTATCATTCCATATAGCTGCTTTAGGCACAGATTTGCAAGGAATAATTGGATTTTTCGGAATTATCCAATCACTAAAAGGTTTTTTTGAATATTGATAGTACCCTTTTAGGCCCAAACTATAAACCAGATAATAAAATCCATCCTTATAAAAATAGTCTGGACATTCCGGCTCCCCTGCTTCTTTTTCCGAAATATAAAGTGGTTCATCTACTTCGCACCATTCCTTGAGATTTTCGGATATCAAATGAGCAAGACAACCTCTCCCCCTGTCACTTAAACTTGTAGTCAATATCATGTGGAACACGCCTTTCTCATCTTTTACAATTTTCGGATCCCTTGCAGATGGTGCTGTATATTTGTTACTTAAAGTAAAAGAAAATTCTCTGTCCTTTTCAAAATGAAAACCATCTTGTGAAATCGAACGACAGATTTTTGCCGGACTTCCATCACACATTCTCACTGTATAAAAAAGATAATGTATACCATTATCGTATATCCAAGAGCCTGTACAGATAGAACCTTCGGCAGGATCATCAATTGCTACAGCCATAGGATGAATATTCCAGGTTTCGAAATCATCTGTTGAGATGTGATTCCATTGATGTGCCCCATACCCCCATTTGCTGCCATGATGATGACGGTCTTTCAGATACAACACATGGTATACTCCATTATGGTGATATGGCATGCAGTCACCAACAAAAATATTTCCCTCTGGTTTCCACCCTTCGGCATTGCTAAATGTTCCTATAACACTTGGCTCTACTTCGTTTATAATGTGGGATTCCTGTATACGCACCGTACATCCATTATCTATAATTGAACATTTACTTAAATAATGTTCACCACAAGGCCACTCTTCATCTGCAAGCACTTCATTAACATATAATTCTATTCTGTACGGCAAAATATGTACCTTGATTTTATCTCCAAGTTTTGCTGATGATGACAAATGAAGCAGTGGTTTGTCCATAAAGTCATATTTAATAGAAAAATCCAACATTCCATTTTCAAAAACACACTGCAGCACTTCTTCGCTATTATATCTGCCTTCAAATAGTTTGTCCTTTTTGCTAATATCAAAAACAATACAAAAATTATCCCAATTCATTTTTGTGGTCCTCCCTGTAAGTAATTATTTTTTTTGCCTGCGTCGCCTCAATAACATTGTTACAAACACTTGCATATAATGCTGCTCCTATTGCCGCTTCTTCATTATTACTCGTCAAGTCAACATTCAAATGGAATGTATCTGCGAGTAACATTCTTAAAACCTTATTTTTTTGTACAGCATTACCCGAAGCAACAAGTCCCCTAATACGATCCAATTTCATGCAATCAAAATATTTTTTTAACTCTTCAACCATACCTTGAAGTGTACCTAGAATTAAATTCTCTGGTGTGAGATTTTCACAATCAATCTGTGTTATTGTTCCTCGCAAAGCAGGTTCCTCCCTTGTACCTGAAAACTGTGTTGACACTTTTAGTGTTCGCTCTTTGGAATAATATTTTAGCGCCAACTCATTCATGACTTCATATTGTGATTTTGGATTTTCCATAACCGCCTCTGCGTACTTAAAAAAGAATTTTTCAAGAACAGCATAAGCCTTCCCACCACATAATGCAGAGCCACAAAGCAAATATTTCCCAAACAAATATGGTCTTATTTCCAAGTCTTCATCAACTTTTTTAACAGAATCCAAAACCACCGAGATTTGACTTCCTGTTCCAAAATTCACAAGCGCACTTGTCTTTTCATCCTTAACACTTCCATAAAAACTTGCCTGGTTATCTCCTATGGCGACACTTACAGGGATATTATGATAAAAACCTACAATTTCACCCTCTTTTGCAATCCTTGGCATAGTAAGGTGCGACAGTTCTAATTGTTCTACGGCCTTACTTTCAAAACAGTTCTTCTGTAGATTGTACAAACCAAAACTTGCTGCATTTGTCGGATGTATTAACGGAGTTATATTTCCTGTCAAGTTCATAGCAATATAATCCATTATTGTGCAAAATGTTTTCGCTCTTTTAGGTTCCAAATTATTAATTTGATTATAAAATAATGTCGAAAATGCATATCCAGGGGAAACAGCATATCCTGTGCGCGCATAAATTTCTTCACGATAAGTTTTGTTCTGAGCAAACAATCTATTACTGCGACCATCTTGCCATGTGTATAGCGGAGAAACAAGCTGTCCATTTTCATCCACATATACAACTCCATGCATTTGACCCGTAATTCCAATACTTTTAATATTAGGACAATCCTCAATAAAACAATCAATAATCTGTCTTGCTTTATCTGTTATCACCTTTGCATCACATTCACTCAGATCACTATCTGTAAGTAGTTTCGAATCATTTGCAACAGTACAGGTTTTAATAACTGTATTTTCTTCTATATCGATAACAACAACACTAATATTAGTTGTTCCAATATCAATTCCTAAAATAGATTCATTAGACAATATCATTTTTCTTCCCTTTAATCTTCTTTCTTATAATTAGATTAACCACATATACTTTCGGTATATGTGGTTAATCTATCTTTTTATTCTAGTACTTGTAATTCCACATTGTTAAATATAGTCTCTGACCAGAATGTATTTAATCCAAAGTAAAAACTTCCATCATATGCTGCTAACGACGCATCATGTTGAGTTTCTACAATTACATAATCCTCTGTTCCATGAGGAGCAACCTTATATGTAAGAGTCGAGCTATTTGCATCATACTCGAATCTTATGTGGCACTTCCCTGGATTTGTAAGAGTTGGATAATTAGTATACGGCATTGTGACCTCACTCCATGCATCCGAGCCAACTTTGAACAGCTTAAATTGATTCAGCTCAGGCTGGGTATTCAAACAGATCCAATGCGCACTGACATTTGCTGGGTCCTTGATGCCTACTACCAAACCACCTGCACCCACAGAAGTTACGTTCAAGTCCGCCTCGTATATCCATGATTTGTTTGATGGTACACTCACCTCTGACACATACCAATCATCCCCTCTTTCAAGGTTCGATGTTTTTAATCCGTCGTCTGTAATAGCCCAATTTCCACTTACTGCAGACCAACCCGTGAGATTTGTACTAAACTTTTCTGTGAAAATATTTATAGTTGTTTCCTCTGTTTTACCATTCACCGTATAAGATACTGTATAGCTGCCTTTTTTAGTTCCCTTTAAAGTTACAGAATTTCTAGTTTTTTCACCGACAACTTCCAATCCTTCTGGAATCGTCCATTCAAACAATGCTGCCCCTGTCATTGGATATATCTCAGCTGATATTGTGAATTCAGTACCTACTTCTACATTTTCTTTCGTTTGTAAAGAGATGTATGTTTCTACGTATTTGGTTACACTTTCTTGCGTATAGATAGACTTCATATCATATACTGTCAATTCATCAATAGTAACACTTCCACCTTTTGTATAGAATGACATACCAACACTTGATTCGTCTGCAAATAATAAATCAACTAAATGTGCATCTCCATCATTTCCAAATGTTTCAATTGCTCCCTTATCTACAATCACACGAAGTTTTACAGTTCCATCACTTCTTGGTTCTAGTGACCAACTCGAGATATCATTGTCCCAAATACCTGATAATCTCTTATCCAAGATTACCTTCTTTTTTTGCACATCGTACTTATAAATAGTCTTTTGACCATTGCCAGTTCTAAGTTCAAATCCAAACTCGCTAGCCTCAGCAAAGTTAGAGAAGATTGCTTCAATTTCGTAAATCTGTCCTGTGAGACCGTTTAAGATATTGGCAGAATCTTCCGCTACCGTTACATTGCTCTTTGTGAGTAATGCCTCGCCACGTAACGATTTTACTTCGTCTACTGGGTTTTGAACAATCATATAACCACTATCAGTTTTCTTCAAAGTAGTCTCAAGTGGTAATGACAAAATACCGTTCCATCTCTTCGTTGGTATTACATTAGGAGCTGTTTCATCCCAAAGCCAATGTACAGAGATTCTTCTTCCACTCGGGTCATTGTAAAATGATTGTGCTGCATAGGCAGTTGCATAGGCATCCATATTACCTGCTGCTATTGGTGCCTCTATTCTCTTTTCTGCTTTGAATCTGTAGTAACCATCACTACCCTTTACCATATCTCCGATAACATAGAATTTACTTGCTGCAGCATATACCCATTTTGTTTCTCCTGTTTCATTTCCATCTTTGTCTAATACTTCTAATGGATATAAATCAGGACATTCTGAATGTAATTCACTTCCATCTGCATAAGTTAATTCCTGAATCAAGGTCCATTCTCTTAAGTTTTCAGATACAAAGATACGTCCTCTTCCACCTGCAACTACCATATACCATAAATCTTTCTCATCGCCTGGAACCTTAAATATCTTTGGATCTCGAAGACCGGCTTCACCATAGTCAGTTGAAATTGCTGGTAATCCATTTGCATCTCTATGTTTCACCCAAGTTACTCCATGGTCTTTTGAATAAGCTACACCTTGCATGAAAGGATCGTTACAATATGTATACATTGCCACGAGTTTTGATTCGCCCTCTTTATTATCTGTGAAGAAACCACTTGTGTTATTCTCATCCACAGCACAAGATCCTGACCATATTGCACCAAATTCATCCACATCGATTGCCACTGGTAATTCTACCCAATTCACTAAGTCATCACTTACAGCATGTCCCCATATCTTAGCATAACCATTTGTTAACTGTGGTAAGTATTGATAAAACATATGCCATGTTTCATTACTTGTATCATAAACCAGACCATTCGGGTCATTCAGCCAATTGTTTTCAGCTGTAAAATGTAACTGTGGACGATATTCTTCGGTTGACATGTATTTTGCATCCGCTTTATTTGTGATTACAAGAACAATAGACGACATATCATCATCTTTTGTCATATTGATAATCATCTGGCTTTCACCATATGCTGGTGTAAGTTCTTTGTTTTCTCCACTCGTCAATGTTCCTTTGTCATAGATTACCCCATTAGCTGCTTTAAGTGCATATGTGATACTTATTTCTTCATCCGCTGTAGCTGAAACATTCATTTTACTTGTGTTACTTGGCATATATACATCATACACTGGCACACTCTTATCATATTTAGGAGCAAATATAATATCTGTTCCTGATACTTTCAAATTATTCAGTGTAGGAATGTCATCTATTGTTACCTCTTTGTACATAACATCCTGATATGTAACTGTTGTATTAAAAGTCAACAATCCTAATTTACCAGAGGTAAAGGTATCATCTGTACCAGCTACCATCAATTTTCCATCCACGTAGCATTTCAAAGAATTTCCTATTGCTTCCACACGTAAATGATAAGTATCTTTAATCTCTGTATATGCAGTTCCTACATCAACTCCTCCTGGGAATCTGAAGAGACGAACCTGACCAGTTCCTCTATCAATATTCGCTACATAAGAGCCTTGTGAAGGATTATCGGTTGAACGGAACACTACGGAAGCTGCACCCTGTGCTTGGCCAAAGGTAATGTCTGTTTCATAAACAAAATCACTCGCCATTGTCTGAGACAGTGCAAAATTATCAAAAGCACCGTTTGAATATAAACCTTTTGCTGTCTCTACCCAAGTTCCTTGCAAACCATTTAATTCAACCAAATTTGTATTAAATGCAGATTCAAATTTTGCTACATATGCCTCAGCCTCTGTTGCGTTTTCAAAAATCTGTGCATCTAGGCTCTCTACAGTTGTGGTTGCACCACCATGACTTGAGAACAGGATAGAACTTTCTGTCATAGACACTGTATCGCTCATATAACAAATCTTATCATCAAGCAAGAAGTAAACTTTGTTTCCAATTGCAATTACTTCAAAATCAACACTGTACGTATTATTTTGCACGCTAGTTTTGTCCAATGTAACGAAGTTCGACCATGTATTTGAACCATCTTTCAACGCAGCTATTAACTGATATTGGTTATCACCACATCGTTCGAGATAAATCAAATGTTCATTGCTACTATCCGAAGATACATAAAGTCTCGTTTGTGCCCAATCTGCTTGTGCGTTTAAGGTTAATTTACCTTTCACACTGTAGTTAGACTCTTTCAATACATTGCCTTCGTATACTACAGAATCTACTTTACGTTCAGCATCTACATTGCCATCATTTGTAAATGTATATGCTCCATGTTGTGTTTGAGCAAAATGGTTTTCAGTTAATCTTGTTCCGACTTCTTCATACATTACATTCTGATAGGTTGCTGCTGTCTCACATGTCAACAAGCCAAGCTTTCCTGATGCATACGTATTGTCGGTTGCATCAATTATCAATTCACCATCCACGTAAAGTTTTAAATTATTTCCTATCGCCTCTACACGCAAATGGTAGTTATCTTTAGGCGTTACTGTTTTTGTGGCTGTACCAACATCCAATCCTTCTGGAAATTTGAATAGTCGAACAGACCCGTCATGTCTAGCAATATTTACAACATAAGAACCGTCTTTTGGATTGTCCTGTGAACGGAACACTAAAGCAGCACACCACCAAGGCTTTTCAAATGTCACGTCTGTTTCATAGACAAAGTCACTTGCTATAGTTTGAGACATTGCAAAATTATCTCCTCGACCAATTGAATACAATCCTCTTGCTGTCTCATTCCAAACACCATTAATACCAGTTAATTTGTCTAAGTTCGTCTTAAATTCATGTTTAAATTGCTCCACATACTTTTGGGCATTTTCTGCGCTCTTAAAGATTTGTCCATTCAGGTTCTCCACAGTTGTAGTGGCACTATTAAGACATGAAAACTTAACCGTACTGTCTGCCATAGCAACATCATCACTTACGTAACAAATCTTTCCATCAAGCACAAAATATAACTTACTTTCTGTCACAATAATTTCAAAATCTATACTTTTCGCATATGTGTCTGCACTTACGCTATAACTTTGAATCAAGACTCCGGCTGCTCCACTCCATGGATCCCATGGCGCCCATCCAGCACCATTATTCCACCAACCGTTTAATCTGAATGTTTTCAGCTCTGGATTGGTGCGTTCAAAGAAAAGCATATGTTCATGCGTACTGTCAGAAGAGATATAAAATCTTGCTTGAGCCCAGTCCGCTGTTGATTCTAACGTGAGCGTTCCCTTCACGCTATAATTAGAAGCTCTCATTTCGCTTCCGTTATATGTTACAGAATCTAACATATCAGTGTTTCCACTGTTTGTTAATTGATATACACCACTTGATGTTTCTTTGAAGTTGTTGGTTGTTAAACCAATTTTTACCTTCTCTGCTACATCTTCTTTAGCCTGCTCAATCTTATCATTTGCATTTTTCCCTTTGAGTATTTTATAATCGCTTGCTGTCAGAACCGTGTTAAACGAGAAGATACCTACTGCACTCTTTTCATCTTCAAGTCCGCATGTCTCCCAAAGTACTAACTCGCCATTTACGTAGAAATAGTAATCCATGCCATCTCGTACAACTGCTAGTTTCACTTTGTCACTGCCTGTAAATTTCATGCCATTCACATTAGCAGAAACCGCATTACCCCAGTCATCGCTTTGTCCTGTTGGCTGATATACTACACCTACTGTGTTCGCTGTCATTTGTGGTGTCATATCTACATAGAATTTCACCATTTCAGTCTTACCATTAAGCATTAGTCCAAATTTTGGATAACCGTCATTGTTCAAAACTTCACTCACATTGATTTCTGTCTCGAAATAGAACTTATTAGTAAATGTGTCATTTAAATAAGCATATCTTGGTACTCCGCCAAACATTTCAATGGTTGCGTTCTTACCTTCATCTTTGATTAATTCAATACCATTTGTAGTCTTATAAGTAACACCATCACCTACTGTCACACCAAAATTCTCACCTTTGAAAATCTTGTCATACAGATAAGCGGACCATACTTTGTAGCCTTCCTGATTCAAGTGAATATCATTGTTTGCGCCAAACAACTCTGTCTTTACATTCTTTGTATTAGAATCCACTAACAAGTCGAATGTATCTATTCCCTGTACATAATCCAAAGATTCGCACAATGCTTTTTCGCCTTGTACTAATGCTTCATATTCAGGGTCTAACCATTGTCCATCTACATACTTCACTGCTGCAGGAAGTGAATAGATATAATAAATTTCTGCATCTGGACGGTCAGTGTGAATTTTTTCAAATAATTCTTTCAAATTCTCTACAACTTCATCGCCATCGCGTCCCCATGCTCTTACATCATTTTCACCAACCGAAATCACAAATCTGTCTGCTTCAAATGGTTTTACAAGTGTGTCATAAGCATATAACCAGTCTGCTGTGGTTGTTCCACCAATACCTACGTTATAACCATTTACATATTTTGTTAATCCAGTTTGATTCTCCCAATCGAGCCAGAATACATAAGGATCCATATGGGAATGTCCTAAAATTAGAGTTCCTCCTTGAGCAGTGCAATCACGGTCTACAAAATATTCTTGGTATCTTGCATCTATTTGTGCCTGGAATATTGACTCATAAGGTTTTTCACTCTTTGTTGCCAGATATTCCTCTATCTCTTTTTGCGTTTCAAAGATTTGACCATCTAAGTTCTTCACTGTTGTAGTAGCACTCATATTGGAACCTTCATTATTGATGAAGCATGAGAATTTCACCGTACTTTCTGTCATAGATTCCACTCTGTCATTTGAGTAACAAATCTGATCATCCATTAAGAAATACATCTCATTCCCAATTACAATAACTTCAAAGTCCATGTAATCTTTAGAACCATTAATTTCCACAGGGGAAACCATTTGCCAGTCATTCCATATGTTTTCGTCATTTTTCGACATGCTGAATATATGATACATATTTTCACTATATCGTTCTAACGCAACTACATATTCATTTTGAGGGTCTGATGAAACTAAAATTCTTGCCTGTGACCAGTTTGTATTAGCACTTAGTGATATTGTACCTTTCATGCTATAATAAGGTGCTTTCACGACTTGTTTCCCACGTATTACGTCGTCCACTTTACCCTCATTTTTAGACTCAGCAGTAAGTGTATATACATCTTCTGATGTTTCCTTGAAATAATTTGTAGTTAATCTAAATTTCGCATCTTCTTTTGCTGTTGCAATATAACTTTCAGCTTCAGTGCCTGTGTATACTGTATAATTGCTTGCTGTTAATACAGTATTAAATGAGAAGATACCAACAGCGCTCTTTTCGTCAGTAAATGCATAATCTTCTACAAGTACGAGTTCATCATTTACGTAGAAATAGTATGCTTTTCCATCACGAGCAACTGCTAATTTAATCTTATCTTCATTTGTGAACTTCATGTTATCCACATTTGCAGATACCGAATTAGCCCAGTCATCTGCACCATTTGTTGGCTGATGTACCACACCTACTTTTGTAGCTGTCATTTCTGCTGTCATGTCCACATAGAATTTCAAGCTTTCAGTTTCTCCGTTTAAGATTAAACCAAACTTAGGATATTTATCCCCATTCAAAACTTCACTTACAGTAATTTCTGTTTCAAAATAAAGTTTATCAGTAAATGTGTCATTCAAATAAGCATATCTTGGTGCGCCACCAAAGATATCGACAGTTGGGGTTTCACCCTTATCGTTTCTTAATTCGATACCATTTGTTGTTTTGTAATAAGTATCGCCTACCTTAGTCACACCAAAGTTCTCGCCCTTGAAAAGCAAGTCATACAAATGATCTGACCATACTTTGTAACCATCTGCATTTAAATGAATATCTTTGTTTGGACGATATAACTCTGTCTTTACTTCGTCTGTATCGGCGTCTACCAGCAAATCAAACATGCTGATGCCTTCTACATATCTCAAAGAGTCAACTAATTCTTTTTCGCCTTTCACTAATGCAGCGTATTTTGAATTTAACCATTTTCCATCTTTATATTTTGTTTGTGCAGGAAGCGAATAAATATAATAGATTTCTGCTTCTGAATGGTCATTGTGGATTTTTTCAAATAACTCTGCAAGTCTTCCAACAACCTCTTCTCCTGTAGCACCCCATCCTGTGACGTCATTTTCACCAAGAGAGATTACAAATCTATCTGCACCAAATGGTTTCACAAGTGTGTCATAAGCATATAACCAATCCATAGTAGTCGTTCCGCCGATACCTACATTGTAACCATTTACATAGTTCGTTAAGCCCGTTTGTGATTCCCATTCATTCCAGAATGCACGATCCATATGAGAGTGTCCTAAAAGAAGAGTTCCTCCCTTGCCAGTGCAATTATTATCTACAAAGTATTCTTGATACATTGCATCAATTCTATCTTGGAATGGAGATTCGTATGCTTTTTCACTCTTTGTTGCCAGATAAAACTGTACAGCTTCTGAACTCTTAAAGAGTTGTCCATCGAGATTTTCTACTGTTGTAGTTCCATTGTTATAGCTTGCAAACTTCACTGTACTTTCTTTCATAGAAACTCTGTCACTTGTATAACAGATTTCATCGTCGACCAAGAAATAAATCTTGTTTCCATCTGCAACCACTTCAAAATCAACACTGTTTTTGCTGCTGCTTGCTTCCGCATGAGCAATCAATTTCCACTCGTTCCAAACTTGCTCGTTATCTTTTGACATCGTGAAAATCTGATATTTATTCTCAGCAGTCTGTTCCAATGCAATCACATGCTCATTCTTAGGATCAGAAGAAATGAGAATTCTTGCCTGTGACCAATCCTCAGCATCTGTTAAGGTTAATTTACCTTTGATACTGTAATGAGATTCTTTTAATATTGTTCCGCCGTAGATTACGTCGTCAACCTTACTTTCATCTTTCGATTTTGTTGTAAGTGTATAGACTCCATCTTTTTTCTCTTCAAAGTAATTTGTAGTTAATCCATATACCCAGAAAGACTCGGCATCCTTTGTTGCCAGATATTTTTCCACGTCTTCTGCTTTCGAGAAAATCTGTCCGTCCAAATCTTCTACGATTGTAGTTGCATTCTTGTAACCTGCGAATTTCACAGTACTTTCTGTCATAGAAACACTGTCGCTTGTATAACAAATCATATCATCAATTAAGAAATAGACTTTATTTCCATTTGCAATCACTTCAAAGTCAATACTGTTGCGATCACCATTGATTTCAGCTCCCACAATTGATGTCCAGTTATTCCAAATTTCTTCATTGTTCTTTGACATTGTGAAAATCTGATACTTATTCTTAGCAGTCTGCTCCAATGCGATGACATACTCATTTTTAGGATCCGAAGAGATCAGTATTCTTGCCTGTGACCAATCTTTGGAATTCTTTAAAGTCAGTTTTCCTTTGATGCTGTAATAAGGTGTCTTTAACACTTGTCCAGCATATTTCACATCATCTACTTTGCTTTCATCTGCGGAATTTGTCTTAAGCTTATATACTCCATCGCTTGATTCTGCAAAGTAATTTGTTGTTAAGCTGAACTTGTTAAATTCAGCAACATCTTCCTTTGCCTCATTCAGTAGCTTGTCAAATTTCGTTCCACTGGTTACCAGTTTGTAATTTGTAAGCTTCAAGGATGTACCAAATGAGAATACACCTGCCGCGCCTGCCTTATTTGATAAGTCGGAACCTGTTGCAGCCAATTCACCATTTACATAGAAATAATAGGTTTTTCCATCTCGAAGCAATCCAAGTTTCACTGTTTTTTTCGATAAATTCAGTTTTTCATCCAAAGAGAAATAATCTTGATTTGCCCAATCATCATCTCCTCCTGAAACCTGGTGAACCGCACCTACAGAAGAAACCACTTTTTTGGTGCTCATATCCAGATAGAACTTCACCATTTCGGTACCATCATTTGTCATAATACCGAATTTTGGATATTTCTCTGATTTCAGGATGTCTGTCACTTCTACTTCGGTTTCAAAGTAGAACTGCTTTGCGCTTAAATCATTGATGTACGCATAAAGTGGTGTTCCCTTTGTTGCATCTAATGTCAAGTATGGAAATAATCCTTTGTCCGTCTTGAAATTAATCACATCACTGGATTCATAATCTCCCGATTTTCCGAAAAAGTTACCCTTTCCTACAATCAGCGAGAATTTTGCCAGAACCTTGACATCTTTTGCCGGCATTTTAAAAGTTGTTTCACTTTTTTTCTTATTTACAGTCAATGACTTGAGTTCATAGCCGTCATCCGGTTTAACGGTCAGCACAATCTCATCGCCTTCTGCAGCTTCCGTTTTGTTAGCCGTTACGCTGCCATGTGCGCTTTTCAGAATCTGGACCTCATAAATCCCGTCATCCTGCTCTGCTGAAACATCTTCATCATCTTCTTCTGAAGTATCTTTATCAACATTCTCTACCGGAATATCATTTCCTGTATTCTCATCTTTCGATATGCAGGAAAAGAGGCCTATCACTATTCCCAAAAGCAAAAGAAGTAACAAAATCACCAGCGTCGCTTTTTTCTTTTTGTTATCTTCGTTCATTTTGCACCTCCTATTTCAAAATAAATCTACTGTTAAGGTCATTTGGTACACGTCCTTTGAAGTACCACCACGGATCTCCATTAAATTTCATAGCGTTATCCGTAATCTCAGTCACACTCTTGTAACTTTGATCACAGGTCTTGAACGCAAAACCTAAAGCAGCCGTTTTGTTTCCGATCACTTCGTCTGGCACAAAGATTTCTACTACGGTTGTATAGGCTCCAGTCGTCTTATCCTCTGTTGTCTTCATTGCTTTCAGAAGATATCCGCTGTCACCAAATGATGTACATGCAAACTGGTCATCATTGATATAGAATTCTGCATTTGTGTTATAATGCCAGCTTCCGCCCCACTTATACTGTTTCGTCTGATATTGGTGTGCCACCTTGTACGCCAGATATACACCTTTTTCATTTCGATAGCCATACACAGACATCTCATTTCCGTTAGAACTATCTTTCTGACTTGCTACAAGTGTATTCTCTAAATCCCAGTCGCTCAAATCAGCATCCAATGCAATCTCAGAAACATAAGGATAGATATATTCCTCTACATTTTCCTTCTCTGTCTCATAAGCGTTTACTGTAATCTCTGCCTCTGTATTAAAGAAGAACAATCCTGGAATAGAGCCTTCATCAAGACCCTCTACGTCGATGTCGCCCAAAACATATCTGCCGTTAACCAGCATCACAAATTGATCCTCATAACGGATGAGTTCCACATTTACATACTCTTCCGCAGATAAACCTAGACCCGATGTATCAAAGGTGTTGCTGGAATTTGTATCCCACTCCCAGTTTGTACCTGAAAACTCCGTGGTATGGGCAGTCACTCTTCCTATCGAATTATAATTTGCCCCTGCAATATCAAAATAATATGCAAGCAGAGAATCCATCGACTTGGATGCAACACCGAATTTCGGATACTTGTCATTATTTAAAATGTCTCTAACCTTGATATCAACATTGATATAATAAGCATCTGACAATTCATCTCCAAAGTAGTAGAACTGGTTTGAACCTCCAGTCTGGGTAAGGGAATCGCCGTCCACTTCAAATCCGCCTGTCATAACTGTCTGACCATCGGCATTAATTCGATACCATGAAGTCGGATCTGAGAACGAAGAACCTACCATCAATGTCCATGTCGTTCTTCCTGAAGCCTCATAGGCTTTTCTCGTATTAAAGGAAGGAGCACAGATTAAGCTGTCCGGTTGTTCCTCCAGATTCAAAGCACTATATGGAATATATGCCTCCACATCATATCCTTCACATTTAGAAGAATTCAACTCTCCATAGATATGAACTTTGCTTACGGTATCAATATAGGTGCGGATGTATTCATAATCCTTTGCAGAATTAACACCAATCCATCCTTCTGTTGTTCCATCTAAGCCATATCGAACCTGAATGACATTGGCATTTAATTTGTCTGTTCCACCCTCAGCAAGCTGAATCTCCACAGAAGTATTCTGGTAAATACTCTGGGTTGGATTAACGAACACATTGGTATCGTTTGAATGGAAACCGAAGAAGATACCTTCTTCTGTCATCTTGGAATACATCGTCATAGTAACGCCGTTTGTATCAGCGAATTCTATTTTTTCGCCTGTGTATTCTTCTGCTTTTACTTCCCCGTCAAACGTTACCGTGTCATCTTCAGGAACCTCTATCTGCCATGTACCATCGCCTTCGGCTTCTTCTAATTCCTCTTGGTTATCTCGTTTTGCCATTACCGCAATTTCGGAAATTGCATACTCAGTAGACATCGCAGGCATTTTGATTTCAATGGATTTTACTTTCATCTCATCAAATGTGAAAGCAACTGCGCCGCCTGGTATTACATAACCATCCTCTGTATAATACTTATCCCAGTCAAATGCCAAATCTTTATAAGTAACTTTCTCTCCATTTTCGAGAGTCAATTTCACAGAACTGATGTTACTGAACATATAGTCATAGTCCTGGCTATTGTAGATTGCGAGGCCCGAAACTGCCTGTGCTTCCTCGAAATCCAGAGTAATCTTGGAAGACTTTCCAGCAAAAACAGCTTCCTTGATAAACGAAACATTATGATAATCAATGAGCTTATCATTCAGACAAGCAGCATCCGCATCATCCACAAGTCCCTTTGCCTGAACCTTTGCCTTTGGTGCCACGTTTTCATATTGATATGTAGTCAGTGGCATGAAAGAATAAGATGGTCCATTGGCTACCGGCACTAACATTCCGTCATCATTCTTTGTCCAATTCAGTTCGTCTACGGCGATTCCTCTGGTAGAGTTACCGTTTACGCGGTCTAAGTGGGCATGATAAACAATGTAATCCTGTCCATTTTTGTTTACGACACTACAGTGTCCTGTTCCGGATGCCCAGCTCCAATGGCTTTCTGCAAACAGCAGGAATCCGCCTTCGTCCTGAGACAGCTTTGTAAATGGTCCTGTAGGTGTCTCTCCAACTGCCACTCTTACAGAATACGTTTTCTGATTAAAAGAGTTCGCAGAATACAGCAGATAATACAAATCCGATTCTTCGTTGTAGAGCATGTAAGGAGCTTCGTTTACGCTTCCTTCATTCATATCGTAAGAAATTTCAGAATCTAATGTGTATTGATTTGGGGTTGTCAGACGATATACCTCATCATAATTTACAGTATAATCATCATTTAGCGCTATTGCAT
Source organism: Tyzzerella sp. (assembly GCA_017472665.1). GTDB lineage: Bacteria > Bacillota > Clostridia > Lachnospirales > Lachnospiraceae > Faecalimonas. Next base: position 19,777 of record JAFUOS010000003.1, read on the forward strand.
AAATATTGGATTCCGTTATACCCTGGTCTTTCCATAAATCATGACAAAAATATACATACTTTTTACCCGTCTTAGGATCCTCAAAAGGATTCAAGTCAATGATCTTCATATATCCATTGGTTTGGGTTTCATACAATGGATGGTCCGGTGACATTTTCGAAAAATCAAATACCGGCTCATAACACACGATTTTCTTTTCTGCATCAACTACAACCGGCTCCTTGCCCAAGTATTCGTTATACTGAACAAATGGACCGGCTGGCGATTCTGAAACTGCTATATCGCCATAGAAGTTAAGAGAATTTTCAAAACTAGTGTCGTATCGATTCGCTGTGTAGAACATATAATAAAGTTTTGTTTCTTCATCATAAATCACTTCCGGTGCCCAGTAATTTGAAAACGCATACGAAATTGTCGTATATCCGGTTGCCTCGTCATATTTCCCATCCGGATTTAATGCAACTCCTGCACACTCCCAGTTTACTAAGTCCTTGGATTTGTACGCAAAATATCCTGCTCCGCCGAGTTCGTCCGAAGTAATATACATATAGTAATATCCGGCGTCCTCTCCCTCGGTGATGTAAATCACATCCGGGTCGGCCCCAACTGTCGTCAGGTCATTTTGGTAAAAGAGCTCACTCCCTGCATCCACTGAATCCACTTTTTTCTCTTTCTTGCCGAACAAGAAGATCCCTGCAGACAGTGCTGCCACGACAACTACTACAGCTGCTATTGGAAGCAATATTTTTTTGTTTTTCATTATCCTTTTTCACCTCCTGCTGTAATACCCTCAATAAAGTATTTCTGCGCAAAAATATAAATTAATACCGTCGGAACAATCGCAACTACATTGGCCGCCAAGATGCTTGGCCAGTCGCCCGAGTACCGATCGGAAAAGATAGATACTGCAATCTGCAGTGTCTGATAATCAGATTTCAGGTAAATCAATGGTCCAAAGTAGTCATTGTATCCGCCTACAAATCCTAAAATTCCCTGCGACAAAAGAGCAGGTTTCGAAAGCGGCAGAACGATACGCAAAAAGCACTGGAATGGACCAAGTCCATCTATTTTTGCCGCCTCGATAATGGAGTCCGGAATCGCATAGAACGACTGTCTCATGAAGAACACACAAGCCGCCGCACCAAACATTCCAGGAATCATAAGTGGAAGAAACGGTGCATTTGCCGTCACTCCAAGAGCATCCCAAATAACATAAGAAGGCACGAGTGTCACAATACCCGGAACCATCATGGTAGCAATGAGAAGCCCAAACATAATATCCTTTCCTCTGAATCGCATTTTTGCAAATGCAAATGCAGAAAGAGAAGACACAAAGAGACCTATCAGCGTAGGTGGAATAATAATCCACAGAGTGTTGAAAAATCCTTCCACAATCGATGTGGATGAAGCAACCTTTTCAAATGCATTCATGTAACCGCGAAGGGTCACTCCCAGTTTTGGCAACCATGTAAACGTACCAATGGTTTCTTCTTTCTGTTTTAAAGAAGAAATCAACATGATTGCAAAAGGAAGCAGCACAAAGAGTGCATACAGAATCAGGCCCACATATGTCAGGCATTTACGAATGATTACGTTTTTATTCTTTTTAATCATAATTCACCCACTTTCTCTGCAGTTTGAAATTCACAATGGTGACAGCACCAATCAGCACTGCAATCAGCCAGCCGGTAGCTGTAGCCACACCTAAATCCGAACCGCCGGAAGCATTAAACAGCTTCCTGTACAGGTAAAATACAACGGTGAGGCCCTGATAATCCGGTCCTCCATCCGGGGTCATAACCTGGAATTGGGCAAATGCCTGAAGCGCCCCATTGACTCCCGTAACTAACAGGAAGAATATAGTAGGCGATATGATTGGAATCGTGATTTTGAAAAACTTCCTCAGTCCACTTGCACCGTCAATATCTGCTGCTTCATACAGATCCCTTGACACATTCGTGAGAGCTGACGTGAGCAGGATAATATTGTATCCCATGCCGCCCCATACCAGCAGTACAAACATTGCCACTCTATAATAATCTGCCGAGCCGAGCCAGTCGATAGGTTCTTTAATCCAGCCCCATTCCATTAACGTGGAATTCAAAACTCCATAATTGTAGTCGTAAATCCACTTCCACATGAAGGTAACTGCTACCATGGAACACACATATGGAACGAAATATACTGTTTTAAATCCCTTCGCTCCCTTTACACCTGTCGCAATCAGTCCGCTGATGACCAAAGAGAGCACTAGCGAAACGATAGAGGCAAACAGAACATAGACCGTATTGCCCAAAGCCTTATAAAATAATTCATCCTCCAATATGGCCTTAAAGTTCTCAAGTCCAATAAAGGCTGCACTGTCTAAACGCAGGCCTTTGAATGTATGAAAACATAAGTAAACAGATAAAAGCAGGGGAATCAGCCCAAAGATCGTAAAACCAAGCAGCGGAATATTAGCGAACACAATTCCCTGAATTTCTTCTCCCTTTATTTTTTTCTTGGTTTTTTGCATGTTTTTATTCATTAGAATACCCCGTATATTTATACAACTTTTCCTGCGTTGGTTCATAATACTTGTCAAACAAATCATTTACGGTAGCCTTATTTTCTCTGACTGTGTAGTTCAAGTAGTTTGCCCAGTCATCAATCCATGTTGAGTCAGTAAGGCTCCACCAGTCACCCGGACGCTGTACAGCTGCCGCTTCCACGAAAGCAATCGCGTTCGCAGGGTCTTGTGAAGTTTGTAAGAACACTTCATCATTTGCAAGTGCTTTCTGGTTTGGAATTGCAAAACCAGCTTCCGCTTGTGATTTCTGTCCTTCTTCACCAGCTACGAATTTTAAAAACTCGAATGCTGCTTCCTTGTTCTTAGAACCATCTGCAATTGCAAGTCCTACAGAACCGGAATGTCCTGCTGCCACACCGTGAACTGTTACGTTGCCGCTGGCATCATATTCTTTATAAACAGGAAGTGGAGCTACGTTCCAAGAGCCTTTGCCCCATTTTTCTGATTCTGACATTTCCTTACGCAAAGTAGGTACTTCCCATCTTCCATCTACAAACATACCGAATTTACCGGAAATGAAATAATCCTCTGCATCTGCAGTTCCAAGTGAGTTCGCTCCCATAGAAACGCCATAGCCAAGTTTTTCTGAACCATCTGTAGCAGTTCCCACAACACTTCCTTCTTTTGCTGTCAATGCAACAAATTCTAAGAAAGCATCAAACATGCTAGGAAGTTCATTTAAACTCTGCTTATCTGCATCTGTAAGAGTTGCTTTGTCTTTATAAGAAATGAGCTCACCTGCTTTATAGGTTGTTCCATTGATTTCCACAGACGCTACATCATCTTTTACAATGTAATTTGGTGTCTCGTCGTTCAATGTGAATTTATAGTAACCTTCGTCCATGTACTCAACGTTGTCGCCGCCTACAGACCATCCGTAATTAAACCACCATTCATTGTAATAGCCGTAGTCACAGCCATCAATTTTTTCCATTTCTTTTGCAAGTTCGATTGTCTCTTCCCAAGACATTGCAATGCGGTTATTAAACACTTTCGCATCAGAATCGTAGCCTTTTGCCAGATAGTTTGTTCCGTTTGCTGTATTATAGGCAGCCAGCTCTTCTTCTGTAACGGAAATTTCTGTGATTCCTAATTCTTTTAAATATGTAGTATTATAATAGATAACAGTTGGACCAATATCCTTTGGCAGAGCCCACAGAGGTGCATCTTCACTGGTCGTTGCTGTCTCCGGATCAAAACGGTATCTATAGAGTCCGCTTTCCCACATCTCATCCTTCTCATTTGTAAAATCAAATCCTGAAAATTCTCCGGAATCTAACTGAGTTAAGTATCCTGCGTCTGACCATGACTTCACATAAGTTTCTTCCACATAGACAATATCCGGTGTATTATTTCCGGAGAGTGCCAGTGCGGCATCACTTGAATAAGAAGAAGATGCTTTCTGCACATATTTTACAGAAATATTTTTTTCTTTTCCTACAGTCTCATTAAACTGGTCTGTAATTTCCTGGAAAACAGATGCTTCTACATCATCTCCCCAGCCCCAGAACTGAAGAGTAACCGTATCGTTGGTCGGTTTTCCATCACTAGCTGTTCCACAAGCGCTAAGTCCTAAAACAAGCGCCATTCCCATAGCTACCAAACTTTTCTTTTTCATTTTTTCCCTCCTTGTTACAACTCGAACACAATGGTTCCATTTTTGATTTCTGCGTTACAAATACAAGCTTTTCTGTTTTGCGAAGGCTCATTCTCATATGTATGAATATGGAAAGATGTCATCAAATTTCCTTCTCCATCTTTAAAGAATGCATTGTGTCCTGGACCTGAAAAGTCTCCATCCACATCTTTGTGTGTCAGGATTGGCTCATCGTGTTTCACAAAAGGTCCAAGTGGATTCTCCGATTTAGCCAGGCAGATACAGTAATCTTTTGAGGCATAGAAATTGGCTGAATAAGCAAGATAATAAATTCCGTCTTTTTTCAACACATATGGTGCTTCATTCCACGACTGATCCCCGACCATCATCGAATCGTAATCTTCGCTTGGTCCAAACAATGTGATTGGTTCCCCCACGAGAGACAGAAGGTCATCACTCAATTCACATACACATATTTCCGAAATTCGTCCTTTTCCGTCCACATAGTTCTCCGAGCAATCCTTCGAATAATAGAAATACGTTTTTTGGTCTTCATCGATAAACACATGTCCGTCAATTGCCGCATAGCCAAAGTCAAACATTGGACCGTTGTGAACATCCGTGAATGGTCCTTCTGGACTATCGCTCACAGCAACACCAATTCTTAAAGAATTGTCGGCTTTGCGTCTGGCTGTATAGTGCATAATGTACTTGCCTTGATAGTAAATTACTTCCGGTGCCCAATAGTCTTGACAAGCCCATGAATCACTCAAGTCCAGACAAACGCCCAGATTGTCCCAGTTGGTGAGGTCATCCGACTTCCAAACTTTGAAGCCATCCACATCAAAACTAGTGGCGTACATATAATAGTGTTCGCCAGCATTGACCACGAATGGATCTCCAATATTTGTCACATTTGTTCTGATCATCATAAACCCTCCTTTCTTTTTACTTTTATTTCATTTTTATTTTATACAATCTTTACCCTATAAAACAATATATAAATGTGTCATATAAGTGAGGAAAAATTTCATTTAGTACAATCATGCCCGTATAAAGTAATTTGAAATTTCATGGTAAAATTTGCTAAAATTAAGATTTTTAACTTGACTTCTCTTATCTTATGCGTTAAATTTGAAACGACGCATGAAGGTGAGGTAAAATTTCATTATGGATAAATATATAACATTTGATCATATTAGAAAAAAAGATATTTCTGGTTTTACAGGGTTAGAGAATGAAGTACTGACTTACATTTATCACAGTCAGGGAAAAGTCCCGTTATCCATCGAAAGCTTTGGCATTACTTTTCCCAGCCCAGACTATCATATTCAGAGAACTGGCTCCCGCTATTTTATTTTGGAATATATCGTTTCCGGGAAAGGATACTTAAAAGTAGATGGAAAAAAATTCGCCTTGAGTGCGAACGATGTCTATTTGTTAGAGCCCGGGTCTTCGCATGAATATTATTCGGACAAAGATGATCCTTTTAAGAAATACTGGATTAATTTTAATAGTGAGATTTTTTTCAACATTTTTAATGAATATGACTTAAAGCAGATTTATGTTTTCCCCGATACGGATATTTCTGAGGAAATGGAGAATCTATTCAAATTAGAAGAAATTTCTCTTTACAATGACCATATTTATAGAGAAGCAAGTGCCTATTTGTTTTCTATTTTTATGAAATTGGCTGCCAAGAACCAGATAAAAGAAGAAAGTTCCGTAATCGCCCAACAGATACTGGCAGAACTAGACCTTGCAATCGACTCCTCGATTTCCATCGATGAAATATGCAATAAGCTTTTTATTTCGCGTTCGAAGCTAATACGCGAGTTCAAAAAGCACTACAACATAACACCCCACGCTTACCTAATGGACCGGAAGATTGCATTTTCCAAAATGCTTCTGCAAAATACCAACCATTCCATCAAGTCCATATCGAATCACCTGGGATTTGCGGATGAACATTATTTTTCCAATGTTTTTCGGAAGAAGACAAATATGACACCGAGTGAGTATCGAAGGTCGCGGAGTAATCTTGTTGTAGATTCCAGTAGGGAAGATTAGGAATTGGTGTGGCGCCAAGCGAATACGCAAAAAAAAGCTATTACTCAGTAGACTAGATATCTACTTTTGTAATAGCTCTCTTTTTTATTGATATTATTCAGCTGAGATAGCTCCTACTGGACATTGAGCTGCACATGCACCACAATCTACACAAGAATCTGCATCGATTTCGTAGTGTTCTGCGCCTTCAGAAATAGCGCCTACTGGGCATTCAGCTTCGCAAGATCCACAGCTTACACATTCATCACTAATTACGTGTGCCATAATATGTACCTCCTTTTTGATTTGTCAGGCTTCATCGCCTGACCCTTTTATTCATTCTAATACAATTTTGCAAAATATACAAGCCATTTTCGTGTTTTGGATTGGATACATATTATCTTTCCTTAAAGCTCTTTGCTTTCTTATACGCATTCAATATAATCTGCTTCGCCGCAACCGCTTCCTGCTTCGTTGCCTCTCTCGTATCCTTCAAAGGATAATCCATATTCATATTCTCATACTTCACTTTTCCCATCGTATGATATGGAAGCACGTCCAAAGCCTGCACGTTATTGAGCGTACCCATGAATTCTCCGAGTTTTTCCAGATACTCCTGATACAGCGTAATGCCCGGCACAACCACATGGCGAATCCAGATAGGAATATTCTTTTCATCCAAATATCTGGCAAATGCAAGAATTCTTTCATTAGAATGAGAAGTCAATATCTTGTGCTTTTCATTATCAATATGCTTGATATCCAGCATCACCAAATCTGTCACGGCCGCCAGCGTCTCCATCTTCTTCATAAACTCTTCGCTTTTTGGCTGGAACATAATGCCCGATGTATCGATGCAGGTGTGCACTCCATCCTCGTGCAGTTTGGTAAATAACTCAATTAGGAAATCCATCTGCATCATCGGTTCTCCACCCGTCACGGTAACGCCGCCATGTTTGTAAAATGCAAGGTTACTATAAAAACTCTTCAGGACCTCATCCACTGTCATCTCATCGCCAATTCCCGGCTCCCAGGTGTCTGGATTGTGGCAATATTGGCATCGCATTGGACAGCCTTGTAAAAAAATTACATATCTTAAGCCTGGACCGTCTACTGTCCCACAAGTTTCTATTGAATGTATATGACCTTTTGTCATGTCGTCACCTCCATTTCTTATTAGTATAAAACAGGAGATGAAAAATATCCATCTCCTGTCATAAATCATTTCAACTTTTCAATTACATTGCTTCGTGGAATGTACGTGAAATTACGTCATCTTGTTGTTCCTTTGTAAGTTTGATAAAGTTTACTGCATAACCAGAAACACGCACTGTTAATTGTGGATAATTTTCTGGATGTTGTTGTGCATCTAATAATGTTTCTCTTGTAAATACGTTAACATTTAAGTGATGTCCACCTTGTTCTACGTATCCATCTAACATGTTCACTAAGTTGTCAATTTGTTGTTGGTTTACTGCTGCCATGTTTCATACCTCCTTATTATTTTAAACAATAGCTTTATAAATCTTATTCTGCATCAATGCTGTCCATGATATTTGGAATATCAGCGCATGTTGCACATTCTCCTCCGATTCTGTCAAGGTCTAAATCTCCAGCGAAGATTTGATCTTCTTTTCCAAGTGCTCCCGGAATGATAGAGAATGTGTTTGAAATACCATCCTGAGCGTGTCTGAATGGAATCTTAGCTACAGATGCAAGTGAAGCTAATGCTCCATGTGTATCACGTCTGTGCATTGGGTTAGCACCTGGTGCTAATGGTTCTCCTAATTTTCTACCATCTGGTGTGTTACCTGTCTTCTTACCATATACAACGTTTGAAGTAATTGTAAGGATTGACATTGTTGGAACACCGTGACGATATGTGTGGTGTTTTCTGATCTTGTCCATGAATGAACGTACAACCATAACTGCTAAATCGTCTACACGGTCATCATCATTACCATATTTAGGGAATTCGCCTTCTACTGCGTAGTCTACTACTAAACCATCTTCATCGCGGACTGCTTTCACTTTTGCATATTTAATAGCACTTAATGAGTCAGCTACTACTGAGAGTCCGGCAATACCTGTTGCGAAGTAACGTTTTACTTCTCTGTCGTGAAGAGCCATCTGGATTTTTTCGTAGCAGTATTTATCATGCATGTAGTGAATGATATTCAATGTGTTTACATAAAGTTCTGCTAACCATTCCATCATAGCGTCAAATTTATCCATTACATCGTCAAAGTCAAGGTATTCGCCTTCCACTGCACGATATTTTGGTCCAACTTGCACTTTTGATTTTTCATCCACACCACCGTTGATAGCGTATAATAAACATTTTGCAAGGTTTGCACGAGCTCCGAAGAACTGCATTTCCTTACCAACTCTCATGGAAGATACACAGCAAGCAATAGCGTAGTCATCACCGTGTGTTTCACGCATTAAATCATCATTTTCGTATTGGATAGATGATGATTTGATTGACATCTTAGCACAGAATTCTTTGAATGCTTTTGGTAAGCGTGTTGACCAAAGTACTGTTAAGTTTGGTTCTGGAGCTGTACCAAGGTTGTCTAATGTGTGTAAATAACGGAAGGATGTCTTTGTTACCAATGGACGTCCGTCAATACCAACACCACCGATTGATTCTGTTACCCATGTTGGGTCACCTGAGAATAATGCGTTATATTCTGGTGTACGAGCAAATTTTACAAGACGTAACTTCATAATGAAGTGGTCAATGTATTCCTGAGCTTGTTCTTCTGTGATTAATCCTCTTTCCAAGTCACGTTGGATATAGATATCAATAAATGTAGAAGTACGGCCAAGGCTCATTGCTGCCCCGTTTTGTTCCTTAACTGCTGCTAAGTATCCGAAGTATACCCATTGGATAGCTTCTTTTGCATTTGCAGCTGGTTGTGAAATATCGTATCCGTAGATCTGACCTAATTCAGCTAATTCGCCAAGTGCACGGATTTGTTCTGATAATTCTTCACGAAGACGGATATTTTCACCTGTCATTCTCTTTAATGAAGTAGCAAGCTGTTCTTTCTTGTCTTCGATTAATTTGTCTACACCGTATAAAGCTACACGACGGTAGTCACCGATGATACGTCCACGTCCGTAAGCATCTGGAAGACCTGTGATAATACCAGATTTTCTAGCTGCTCTCATCTCTGGTGTGTAAGCATCGAATACACCTTGGTTGTGTGTTTTTCTATATTTTGTAAAGATTTCTACAACTTCTGGATCTACTTCGTATCCGTTTTCTTTGCAAGCGTTTTGCGCCATACGGATACCACCAAATGGTTGAAGAGAACGTTTGAAAGGCTTGTCTGTCTGGAAACCTACGATCGTTTCTAAATCTTTATCTAAGTATCCAGGTCCATGAGATGTAATACCTGAAACGATCTTGGTATCCATATCAAGAACTCCGCCTGCTTCACGTTCTTGTTTTGAAAGTTCCATTACCTGTGCCCAGAGCTTTGTAGTAGCTTCTGTAGGTCCTGCCAAGAACGAATCATCACCTTCATATGGTGTGTAGTTTTCTTGAATAAAGTCGCGAACATTTACTCCTGTACGGCTCCAGCGACCTGGTTTGAAGCCGTCCCAATTTGAGTGCCAATTTTTTTCCATGGATATCTCCTCCTTTTATTAAAATAATATAATTATTATTACTTTACCGATTTGACTTTATTATACTCCAGTGAAAATTTTAACGCAATGCTAATGTTGCACTTAGATTGTTCTAAATTCGATACACTTTCTTATATTTCTAAAAAATTAAGAATTATTTTCACCCTTTTTTCAAAGTTTTGGTGTATAGTGTCTTTAGTAAGTTTATGGAGGATGTAATTTATGAAAAAAAGATTTCGTGTAATAGCACTCGTTCTCAGCCTTGCACTCCTTGGCAGCGGGTGTTCCAGGGCTCCGGCAAACGGCGGAGAATCGACAAACACAAACGTTAACAATACTACTAAGACAGAAAACGCAAACCAAAGTAAACTGGATGCACTTAGTCCAGATGCCTACAGTAACGTAGACGGTTTAACTTTGGAACCAGGCTCTTACATTTCTATTATAGGAAGATTCTCAGGGGACAGCTACTGGAAAGAAGTGGAAGCAGGCGCAAAGCAGGCAGTTGCTGACATCAATACTCTGCTTGGTTATAAAGGAGACGATAAGATTAAGCTCACATTTAGTGCTCCAAGCGAACGTGATAATGTAGATGAACAGGTTAATATTTTAGATGAAGAATTGGCACGATATCCTGTTGCCATTGCTATCGCAGCCGTTGATACCACAGCATGCCAGGTGCAGTTTGAAGCTGCTGCCGACAATGGTATTCCAGTTGTAACTTTCGATTCTGGTAGTGATTATGCAGATATTGCATCACATGTTTCTACTAATAATTTAGAAGCATCAAAAACGGCAGCCGACAAATTAGCCACTCTTATGGAGAGAAGCGGCGAAGTCGCTGTTTTTGTACAGGACTCTCTTTCGATGACAGCAAAAGAACGTGAACAAGGGTTTGTGGCAGAACTTGCGGCCAGCTTTCCAGATGTTTCAGTAGTGAGTGTCTATCATCTGGATGAATTGGAAACGATGGCAGCAAATATTGCAGCCGAAAAAAATGCTGCACTTGCAGAAGGCGAGGAGGGCATTGACCCTGCTTCTATTACACAGGAAGATGTAGTGAAATATATTTTAGAAAAGAATCCAAACTTAAAAGGAATCTATGCAACAAATTTAGATACGACACAGTTAGTTGCGGATGTGCTCGCTTCTCTTGAACGTGACGATTTATATTTTGTGGGATTTGATGGTGGTGAGGAACAATTAGAACTGCTTAAAGATGATGTCGTAGACGGACTTGTGATTCAGAACCCATATGGTATGGGATATGCTGCTGTGGTTTCGGCTGCGAGAGCGGTGCTGGAACTTGGAAATGAGGCTTTTGTGGACAGTGGTTATACTTGGGTTACTAAGGATAATATGAAAGAGGCGGAAATTAAGAAGATGTTGTATTAGAATATCCTGTCGAAATTTTACGATTGATTTTTGTAAAAAACAGGACAAACCTGTGCTATGATATACATGAATTAAATAAACATGACATAGGGGGCATTTTGTATGGGCGAAGTTCACTACATGATTTCCGAAGCCGCCAAACGCGTAAGTGTTGAAACCCACGTTTTAAGATACTGGGAAGAAGAGTTAGATTTGACGATTGGCCGCACGGAAATGGGACATCGATACTATACAGAAGAAGATGTACAGTTATTTAACTGCATTAAAGAACTAAAAGAACAAGGCATGTTATTGAAAGATTTGAAAAATCTGATTCCGGACATGTTGCGTACGAGAAACAAACTGAGACTTCGCAGATTGGAAGCTGCGACAAACGCTGCGATAAAGGAACCAACAACAGAGACACATAATGAGCCAAACGCTCCTATCGTCGCTGAAAACACAAAAAAACTGACTGACCTTCAAGAAGCACTTTTAGCGAACAACAAACTTCTAGAAACCTCCATCAGTCAAGCTGTCTCAAAAGCAGTCATTACAGAGATGGATTTTCTACTACAAGCCAAAGAGCGTCAGGAAGAAGAACGCTACAAGAAGCTAGACTGCCTGATTCGTCAGCAGCAAACCTTAAGACGCGAATCTGCGCGCCCTGCACCATTCAAAAATTTTCGCAGATTATTTGAGGCGTAAATGTACATACTTATAAAAGAAGCGCACCGCTGATGGCGGCATACCACAATATGCTACCAAAAGCAATGCGCTTTTTCATATTTATTAGTTCAGTTTCCAAATATCACGGTTGTAGTCTTCAATGGTTCTGTCTGATGAGAAATATCCCGCTTTTGCTGTATTTACAAGCATTTTCTTAGCCCATAATTCTCTGTCAGCATAGTCAGCAAACATTTTCTCTTTTGTTGCAATATATTCTTTCACATCAAGTAATGCCATGAACCAGTCTTTGTGAATCAAATCGCCATGCACGCGTCCAAGATTTTCAGCATCACCGATTGCCAATAATTCTTCTCCAACAATGAAATCTACTATCTTCTTGATTTCTACATCATTGTTGTAAATATCCCATGAACTGTAGCTTCCTGTTTCATAAAGTTTGATGACTTCTTCACTCTTCTTACCGAAGATGTAAATGTTATCTTCTCCAACCAAATCATGGATTTCCACGTTAGCACCGTCCATTGTTCCAAGTGTAACAGCACCATTTAACATGAATTTCATATTACCTGTACCAGAAGCTTCTTTCGAAGCAAGTGAGATTTGTTCTGAAACATCACATGCCGGAATTAATTTAGAAGCTTTTGTTACGTTGTAGTTTTCTACCATAACCACTTTTAAGTATGGACTTACTTCTGGATCATTTGCAATTAATTCTTGTAAACAAAGAATTAAATGAATGATATCTTTTGCAAGGATATATGCAGGAGCTGCTTTTGCACCGAAAATCATGGTAATCGGTGTTTCAGGACGTTTTCCTGCCTTGATTTCCAAATATTTGTAAATCACATAAAGTGCGTTCATTTGTTGACGTTTATACTCGTGAAGACGTTTGATTTGGATATCAAAAATAGAGTTTTCGTCTACTTCAATCTGCTCTGTTTCTGCAAGATATTTCTTAAGCGCCACTTTATTTTCTGTTTTAATTGCAACTAATTTTTCTAATACAGTTTCATCATCGATGAATTTCAAAAGTTTTTCCAGTTCTTTTGCATCCTTCTTCCATCCATTTCCGATTAACTCTGTAATATATGCTGCAAGCTTTGGATTACAGTGCATTAACCATCTACGGAATGTAATTCCGTTTGTCTTATTATTGAATTTTTCCGGATAAATGTCGTAGAACACTTTAAGTTCAGATTCTTTTAATATATCTGTATGGAGTGCTGCTACCCCATTTACGCTAAATCCGTAGTGAATGTCCATATGAGCCATGTGTACACGGTCTGATTCATCAATAATTGCAACTCTTTTATCATCATATTTTTCTTTTACACGTTTATCCAATTCGCGGATGATTGGAAGCAAGTGCGGCACTACTTCTTCTAAGAATGAAATTGGCCATTTTTCCAATGCTTCTGCCAAGATTGTGTGGTTTGTATATGCGCATGTCTTTGTTACAATTTCAACTGCTTCATCCATAGAGATTCCACGTCCCATTAATAAACGGATTAATTCTGGAATAACCATAGATGGGTGTGTATCATTGATTTGCACTACCACATGTTCATGAAGTTTCTTTACGTCAAATCCATTTTCATCCATTTCTTTCAAGATTAACTGAGCCGCATTGCTTACCATGAAGTATTGTTGGTAAATTCGAAGCAGCTGGCCTTCTCTGTCACTGTCATCCGGATATAAGAATAATGTTAAGTTCTTTGCGATGTCTTTCTTATCGAAATTGATTCCTTCACCTACCAAGCTTTCGTCAATGGTAGCCACATCAAACAAGTGAAGTTTGTTTGTAGCGTTTTCATATCCTGTTACATCGATGTCATACAATTCTGATGTTAATGTGAAATCTTTGAATGTAACCTGAAAACTTGTATTTGTTTTTGTTAACCAGCTTTCTTTTTCCATCCATGGATTTTTTACTTCTTTTTGCTTGCGGTTTTCAAATACCTGTTGGAATAAACCATAGTGATAGTTGAGTCCAACGCCTGCGCCGTTTAATCCTAATGTTGCAATGGAATCCAAGAAACATGCAGCGAGTCTTCCAAGCCCGCCATTTCCAAGTGATGGTTCTGGTTCCACTTCTTCAATTTCTGTTATATCTTTCTGATTTTCAGCCAACAATGCTTTCACATCATCATAAATTCCCAAATTAATCAAGTTATTTGAAAGCAATTTTCCAATTAAGAATTCTGCTGAAATATAGTATACTTTTTTATTACCCGCTTTTCTCTCTTTTCCTTTGCTCATTTCCTTTACTACGGATAACAAAGCATAATATACTTGTTCATTTGTTGCGTCGGCGATTGTCTTACCTAATTTTTGTTCTAATACTTGTTGTAAGTTCATTTTTAAAATCTCCTTTCAATCCATAAAATGCGTCTATAAAATATTGTTGATATCAGATTCTGATGTTGCGCTGTTATCGCAACCGTTTGCACTAAATTTACAATATTTGCATAGCGTTTGCAAGCCGTTTTTTTATTTTTTTGCAGTTTTCTGCATTTTGCATAACTATTTATGCCATGCTTTGTGCATTTTCCACTTCTTTTTATGCAAATTTTGCATGAATTTGCACAGCACAATTGACTTTTATGCATGCATTTACTAAAATAAAATTAGTTTACAAACAAAGGAGGCCTTTCCATGCCTGTTACAATTAAAGATGTTGCAGCTCTTGCCGGAGTCTCACCTTCCACGGTTTCCAGAACCTGCAAAAACAACCCTTCTATCAGCAAGGAGACAAAGGAAAAAGTAAGACGCGCCATGACAGAACTTGGTTATGAGCCAAATTTCCAGGCAAGCAACCTTGCAAACAATAACTCTAGAACGATTGGAATCATTCTTCCTGTCTCAGCAAAAGAGGCCTATGAAAATTCATTTTATTTGGAAGTAATCCGCGGAATCAGTCAGTTCTGTAATCAACGACAATATGCAAATACGATCATTACAGGACAAGACGAGAATGAGATTCTGCAGGTAATCCGCACTATGACCCGCAGTGGACAAGTAGATGGGTTTATTGTGCTTTATTCAAGACACCAAGACCCTATTATTGATTACTTAGATGAAGAGGGACTTCTTTACGTGTTGATTGGGAAAGCCTATCAGCTTGCAAATCAGACGATTTACATTGACAACGACAATATCCTTGCAGGGCAGGCAGCCACCGAATATTTATATCGTTTAGGGCATAGAAAGATTGCATACTTAGGATGTGGAGATGATTTAATCTTTTCTTCAGATAGAAAAGCTGGATACCAGTTAGCCGCATCAAGATTGCGGCTGGACGCTCCTGTAGAATACAACGTCAATATGCCTTCTGTGTTTGGCGATGACTATTCTTCCGTACGAGAGCTTTTAACTTCAGAAAATCGCCCGAGCGCGATGGTTGTATGTGATGACATTCTTGCTGTGGCACTAGAACGCATTTGCAATGAGATTGGACTTTCTATCCCAGATGATTTGTCCATTATTTCATTCAACAATTCCTTGTTTGCAAAATTGACTTCTCCTCAATTGACAACCATTGATATCAATACAGCGCAATTAGGAATTGAAGCCGCTTCGCAGATTATCAATCACATTGAAAATCCGAATCTTTTGGCCACAAAGATTATTGTTCCGCATTTTATTGTGGAACGCAATAGCTGCAGACAGATATAAAAAGAAGCGCATCGCTGATGGAGCATACCATAATATGCACTCCAAAAGCGTTGCGCTTCCTTTATAAAATTCTTTTTTACTGCTTCAAATAATTCGCGAACTTCGTGTAATTTGGCAGCCATGTCAGATTCACAGTTCCAATCGAACCATTTCTCTGTTTCGCTATGATAATCTCCGCCACATTCTTCAGTTCCGTATCTTTATTATAATAATCATCACGATAAATAAACATAACCACGTCGGCATCCTGCTCAATCGCACCCGATTCACGCAGGTCTGAAAGCATCGGTCTGTGGTCCGGTCTCTGCTCTACCGCACGGCTGAGCTGCGACAATGCGATAACCGGTACATTCAGCTCTCTCGCAAGACCTTTCAGTGATCTTGAAATATCTGAAATTTCCTGCTGTCTCGATTCACTTCTGCCGCCGACACGTCCTGTCATAAGCTGCAGGTAGTCGATGATAATTAAATCGAGGCCATGTTCTAACTTAAACTTACGGCATTTCGAACGCAATTCAGAAATCGAAATACCTGGTGTATCGTCGATAATCAGTTTTGACTTTCCGATGATACCGGCACTTTCAATCAATTTCTCCCAATCCTCATCCTTCAAGTTACCGGTACGAAGGGACTGAGAATCTACTTGTGCCTCCAATGCAAAAAGACGGTTTACCAACTGTTCCTTTGACATTTCCAAACTAAAAATCGCAACGGCCTTGTCCGCCTTAAACGCCACATGCTGCGCAATGTTAAGTACAAACGCCGTCTTACCCATAGAAGGTCTGGCCGCAACCAGAATCAAATCCGACGGCTGAAGTCCCGCCATCTTATAATCCAAATCCAGGAATCCGGTCGGAATACCTGTTACATTGCCACTTGTCTTAGATGCGATTTCAATTTTTTCCAGAGTATTTAACACCACATCTTTGATTGGAACAAAGTCCCCTGTATTTCTCTTCTGGACAAGTTCAAATACTTTTTTCTCTGTCGTTTCCAGTACGGCCTCCATCGGTTCTTTGCCAAGGTAGCACATATTAGAAATCTCATCATTTAATTTAATCAATCGGCGCAGCATCGACTTTTCCGCTACAATCTCTGCGTAGTATTTCACATTCGCAGAAGTAGGGACGGCTGTCACCAAATCCCTGACAAACTCCAGGCTGCTGATCTCCGCCGGTACATCCTTCTCTTTCAAGCGTTCCTGCAGAGTAATCAAATCCACCGGTTTGCCTTCGTTATAAATCTCCACGACAGCCTCAAAAATCACTCCATATGCAGTTTGATAAAAATCTTCCCCACTGATAATCTCTGAAGAGGTCAGAATCGCATCTCGGTCCATAAGCATGGCACCTACAACTGCCTGCTCCGCTTCAATACTATGTGGCAATACTCTTTTAATGAGAGCTTCATCCATCGTTTATAGCCTCCTAAGCTCCTGTTACAATTACTTTTAATTCCGCTGTCACCTTTGGATGTAATTTTACTGGAACAGTATGCGTTCCCAACGCTTTAATCGCATCCTTCAGCTGAATCTTCTTCTTATCGATGTCATATCCCATCTGTTCTTTCACAGCTGCCGCGATTTCTTTGGAAGAGACAGAGCCAAATGCTCTTCCCCCTTCTCCAACCTTAATCGCAAGCTCCACTTTTCCGGCTTCGATCTTCTTTCCGAGTGCCTGTGCTTCTTCTAATTGTTCCTGGGCGAGCCTAGCTTCATTTGCTTTTTTTAATTTTAAATCATTCAAATTCTTACTAGTTGCTTCTAAACCAAGCTTCTTTGGTAAAATAAAGTTTCTTGCATATCCATCGTTTACATTTACGATTTCGCCCTTTTTACCAAGTGTCTTTACGTCTTCTAATAAAATAACCTTCATAATTAAAGATCCCCTTCTGAAATCATAATGTCAATCACATCTTTTAAGCTTGCGATTGCTTCCTCCATGTCCGTATGTTGGAACTGTGCACCGGCAGTATTAATATGACCGCCGCCACCAAGTTTTTCCATAATCACCTGTACATTGACTTCGTCAATCGCCCTTGCGCTGACATAAATCTTGCCATAATACTCCGTTAAAACAAACGAAGCTTTAATTCCACTGATGTTCAGCAATTCATTCGCTGCCTGTGCACCAATAATCGTTGGGCTCTCGATATCTTGATTTGTGCATTGAGCAATCGCATATTCATCATGGAATACTTCTGCACTGCTGATAATTTCCGCTTTTACACGATAGCTTTCCAAATCATCCCGGAACATCTTTCTTACATGCGTAATATCTGCACCGCAGCGTCTTAAGAATGCTGCCGCTTCAAACGTTCTGACCCCTGTACGATTCATAAAATTGTTCGTATCAATCATAATTCCGGCATACATACTGTTTGCCTCAACGTTTGAAATTCTAATATTATCTGCAATATACTGCAATACCTCTGCTACCATTTCGCAAGCAGAAGATGCATAAGGTTCTATATAAGATAAAGTCGTATTTTCAATCATGTCACTACTTTGTCTGTGATGGTCAAATACTACTATTGTCTTTGCCTTCTTGAGTAATTCGGGACAATCCGTCATCTCTGGTTTATTTGTATCAACTACAACCACCATCGTGTTATCGTTCATAAGTTCATTTACATCTGAAGACTTAATAAACATATCCTCCGGATAAGCTTTTTTTCCACAAAATGAATTGTAAAGCGGGCGCACCGATGCTGTAATATCATTCAGTACAATATAAGCCTTTTTCTCCATCGTCCTTGCCGCGCGCCAAATACCAATCGCCGCACCAAAAGAGTCCACATCTGCAATGCGATGTCCCATGACAATAACCTGATCCTTTGCCATAATAAACTCTCGCAATGCCTCTGCTTTTACACGAGCCTTTACTCGTGTATTTTTGGATGTCTGTTCTCTCTTACCACCATAGTAAGAAATATTTTTTCCATCCTTTACAACAGCCTGGTCGCCACCGCGAGCAAGCGCCAAATCGATAGCAACACGTGCATAATTGTAACTTTGTGCATAAGTATCCGCAGCCATACCCATACCGATACTGAGCGTAACCGGCATGGTATTTCCGATATTCACACTTTTTGCGTCTTCTAAAATTGAAAACTTATTCTTCAGCATTTCTTTAAAGTAATGTTTCTTGACAACAAAGAAATACTTATCTTTTTCCATCTTCTTGACAAGACCATCGCAGCTGGCCAAATACTGGTTGATCTTTCGGTCAATCAATGCAACAAGTAAAGACTGGCGTACTTCCTCAACACTTTCCATAACTTCTTCATAGTTATCGATATAAATCAAACCGGAAACCAGCCTCTGGTCCTCATTTTCCCGCATGAAACGCTTTAAGTCTGTGATGTCACTAAGCGATACCGCCACAAAACATTCTCTTCCTTTCGGAAGGTGAAACATTTTATCTGCATCACGGAATTCCTGTACCGCAATTCTCGAAAGTTTTGCGCGATAGTTCCGTTCCCGGAAAGTCACTTCCATCTCAGCCTTTTCGCTTTCTTCTTTTGGGAAAACACTTCGATTCAGTTCAGGAATATAATTGCTTAAATAACACTCAACAACTTGTTCTCCTTCAAACAGTTTTGAAAAACTGTCATTCACCCAGAGCACCTTACCATCATCCAGCATGATCGCATATGGAATTGATAATTCTTTTAATAATACATTTTGAACAAGACCATACTGTGCTGCGAAATCAATCAATCCTGTCATAATCAGTGATTTGTTGTAAAAATATAAAAGCGCTACAGCAACAATATAAATTAACACAAGAAGACTCATAACGAGTCCCGCATGTATGTCAATCGTAAAAATCCATATGTTCATGGCAAGCAATAAAATAACCATAATCGCCGGCCATAGCATATACAATTTCAGTCGTCCTTTCAAACGCACATCATTTTTCATTACCTTGCCCTCCCAATCCGGGAAATCATTCACTAACCTTCATATCCGTTTGGATTTGTTGACTGCCATCTCCAAGAGTCTTCACACATTTCATCCAAACCTCTCTTGGCTTCCCAGCCAAGCTCTGCTTTTGCCTTTGCAGGATCTGCATAACAGGTAGCAATGTCACCAGGTCTTCTATCCTGGATCTTATATGGAAGGTCTTTTCCACAAGCTTTGCTGAATGCTTTTACCATATCTAATACAGAATAACCGTTTCCTGTACCAAGGTTGTATACACAAACTCCTGCTTTTTCTTTAATCTTCTTAAGTGCTTTTACATGACCCTCTGCAAGGTCTACAACATGGATATAGTCACGCACGCCTGTACCATCTGGTGTATCATAATCGTCACCAAATACGCCAAGGAATTCACGTTTTCCAACTGCCACTTGTGTAATGTATGGCATCAAGTTGTTTGGAATACCCTTTGGATCTTCTCCGATTGTACCGCTCTTATGAGCTCCAACCGGATTGAAGTAACGAAGTAATACCACGTTCCATTCTGGGTCTGCTGTGTGGAAATCTGTTAAAATCTGTTCTAACATAGATTTTGTCCAGCCGTATGGATTTGTACATTGTCCTTTTGGGCATTCTTCTGTAATCGGAATAAATGCTGGGTCTCCATATACAGTTGCTGATGAACTGAAAATGATGTTTTTCACACCGGCATTTCTCATAGCATTACATAATACTAATGTTCCGTTGATGTTGTTATCATAATATTCTAATGGTTTAGCTACAGATTCTCCTACAGCTTTTAAGCCTGCGAAATGAATGACTGCATCAATTTTTTCATTGGCAAATACATTCTTCATAGCCTCGGCATCACGAATGTCTGCTTCGTAAAATTTAATTTCTTTTCCAACGATCTTTTCTACTCTTTTTAAAGATTCCTTGCTTGCATTGCATAAGTTATCTACAACTACTACATCATAACCTGCATTCACTAATTCGATACATGTATGGCTACCAATATAGCCTGCTCCACCTGTTACTAAAATTGTCATAATTTTTTCCTCCTTATTCTGCTTTCCATAATCTTTCTGGATATAAGCCTGTTTCTTTCATATTTTTAATTGCTGCAACCACAACTGGTTTGTCTTCTTTGTATGTAACACCATACCATTTATCTTCCGATGTAAGTACTACGACTGTGGCTTTGTCTTTTGCTAACAAATCACTTACGACTGATGGAAGATAATACTCACATTTCATAGGGTTGGTCTTTAACCCTTCTTTCAAAAATGTTGGAAATCCTTTTTTAATTTCCTGCAAAAAACTTGCAGTAAATCCCCACATATTCATGGACACGATGCTGCCTTTTGGAAGCGAAATCCATGTTGCTCCATCATCTTCCGTATAAGCTGCGCCATTTTCCTTTTTCTCAATGCGCGTTCTTTCTACAACACTCACGAGTTCGCTTTGTGCATTCAGAGTACATACACCACGTGATACATGACCATTTTCTGTCAATGTGTTTTCCAATTGATATCCAACCATGGTATAACGATATTTGTCGTCATCTTCATGGGTTGACAGATAATCGTAAATCTTTTGGAATGCATCTCTTCCGTAGTAGTCATCTGCATTAATTACTGCAAATGGTCCATCTACCTCATCGATACAGCTAAGTACCGCATGTGCTGTTCCCCAAGGCTTCACTCTGCCCTCCGGAACTTCAAAGCCCTCTGGAATATTATGCAGGTCTTGATATACATATGCTACTTCCATGACACTTTCTACACGTTTTCCAATTGCTTCTTTGAATGTGTCTTCATTATCTTTTTTAATGATAAATACGACTTTCTCAAATCCTGCTCTTTTGGCATCAAAGATAGAGAAATCCATGATAATGTGACCCTGTTCATCGATTGGGTCAATCTGTTTTAACCCGCCATAGCGGCTCCCCATGCCTGCCGCCATAATGACTAACACTGGTTTTTTCATCTCTTATTCCTCCAGACGGTGTGCTTTTATTTTTAGTTCGCACACTGTATTTAACTATTATAGTACATATCGCTTTAAAAATCAATGCAAGTCAAGTTCCTGATATATAAAAAAACCTGCCGCAACTTTGCGACAGGTTTCATTCATACTAATTAATCTTGTACATATGGCATAAGTGCGATATGTCTTGCTCTCTTGATAGCTACTGTAAGAGCTCTTTGATGTTTTGCACAGTTTCCTGTGATTCTTCTTGGAAGGATTTTTCCTCTTTCAGAAACATATTTTCTCAATTTAGCCACATCTTTGTAATCGATCTGGTTGTTTTCTTTACCACAGAATACACATACTTTTTTTCTTCTGCGTCCGCCTCTTCTCTTCATTGGAGAATCAGCTTTGTTACCTTTATCAAAAGCCATTTGTCAATACCTCCTATAATATTTCTCGAACACACGCGTTCTTACTACTACACAATCAATCGTTTTAGCTGAATGGTAATTCTTCATCAATTCCGTCTGGAATGTTCATGAATCCATCGCCGATGTCTACGCTTGGTGATGGTGCTGGGCTTGTCTGATAATTACTGTTAGATGCACCACTTGCTGCTTTGCTTTCTGCAAATTCTTGTTCTTCGATCACAACGTCTGTTGTGTAAACTTTTACGCCATCTCTGTTTGTATAGCTTCCAGTCTGAATACGTCCAGTTACTGCAATCTTCACACCTTGACGTAAATATCTTTCAGCAAATTCTGCTGCTCTGCCAAATGCCACACAGTTAATAAAATCTGCTGATTGTTCTCCGTCACGTTTGAAACGGCGGTCAACAGCCAATGTATATCTTGCAACTGCGCTTGCATTCTCACCTTGTGAATATCTAACTTCTGGATCTCTTGTCAAACGTCCCATTAAAATTACTTTATTCATACGATTTCCTCTCTTCTCTTATGCTTCTTGTCTAACGCATAAAAATCTGATTACATTGTCCATGATACGAAGTCTTGCTTCGATTTCAGCTGGAGCTGTAGCTTCAGATTCGAAGTTGATGAAGTAGTAATATCCTTCTCTCATCTTTTGAATTTCGTAAGCTAATCTTTTCTTACCCCATTCATCAACGTTAGTAACTGTACCACCGAAACGTGTAATATAGCCTTGCACTTTTTCGATTACAGCTGCTCTAGCGTCGTCTTCGATTTTTGCATTGACAACAACTGCTAATTCATATTTGTTCATGTCGTTTGCACCTCCTTATGGTCTCTGGTCCCTAAATCTTTGTTAGGAACAAGGAATAAAATAATATATCACAATTTGGTATGATAACATATTTAAAGCACGGTTTCAAGCCTTTTTTCTCAATTCTTTCGTGTTTTTTTCCACTAATTTCCGTGCAATCATAATCTGGTGGCCGCAGCCGACACATTTTAAACGAAAGTCTGCTCCCACGCGCAGGATTTCCCATTCAAAACTGCCGCATGGATGCTTTTTCTTCATTTTTACAATATCCCCAATCTCATAAATGTCTGCCATTTCTACACTCCTCTATTAAATTTTCCCTTTCTGCATCTATGGTTCCTTAGTTTGCAGACTCGGCGCTTCCGCCTTTTTCCGTTGCCGCCTCGCCACCAACCGTCTCTTCGTTGATTTTCACGCCATGTACCAACAATCGCTCGTCATCACTAACATTTGTGCAAGTAGACAGACTGACGATTTTTGAATCCGTTCCCACTTCCACATCTGTCTGATATCCGGAAATGCTTCTGATGTAATTGATATAGTTCTGGAACTCCGCATCTGAATTGTACCATTTCGTATAGCTTTCCGAAGTATCTTTCACAACACTCACAGCAAATACTTGATATGTAGACACCTTTCCATCCGGCGTATAAATATAAAAGTACGGGTGTTCTGTGCCAAAAGACTTCGTCTTATATTTTCTCAGCATTCCGAACATAGAACCATTTTTCATGTTATGTCCATAAATAAATGTGTTTCTATCACTAAAATCACCTGCATTATACATATCTACAAAAAGCGTACCCGCCGAGTTTTTCTTGCCTTCAAATGTGGTCTTCAAGTATTTGTCATTATCCTTGCCTTTGACCACCGGATAACTAATCTGTGATGGCTCGTCGAATCGAATCCACGCCACTACATCTGGATTGATTTCTTCCAGTTTTGCAAAGTCTACCATAAAAGTTTCTTCCTCTTCTTCCCCCTCCTCTGGCTTTGTATACGTGATTGCAATGTCTTCGAGGGAAGCGTATTCCTCTTCTCCTTTTCCGTACTCAGAGAAAATCCCCCACAATTTAAATGCAGAAAACAAAAATACACCAATTGCAATTATAAGCACAACATTACTAACGATTTGCCCTACCGACTTTTTCTTACGTCTTCCTCTGTGATGTTTCGTCCCCTTATGCTGTTTTGTCTTATCTTCCATCTCAGCCTCCTGTTTCAACTACACAATCCTCGTGCACGGGCAGCCTGTAACTCAATTCCCGACACAAACCATATATTTAGAAAAAGGTGGGCACGATTGCACCCACCCATTAACTTCCATTAACCAACTTTTAATTTAAATTTCTGAATCTCTTTCTCGCTGGCAACTCTTTCAATCAATCCGCCGAGCGAGCGAAGTTTTTCTTCAAATCGTTCATATCCTCTTTGGATATATACGATATCATCTACAATAGTAATACCTTCCGTTGCCAGACCTGCAATACAAAGTGCTGCTCCTGCTCGCAGGTCCGGTGCACTTACTCTTGCGCCCGATAATTTTTCTACACCTTCAATCGTAGCAGAATTGCCTTCAATCTTTGCGACTGCGCCCATACGAGCAAGTTCATCCAAATATTTAAAACGATTTTCAAAAATACTTTCCGTAATAATACTGGTTCCCTGTGCCAATGCCAAGGCCACACCAATCTGCGGCTGCATATCTGTCGGATATCCAGGATATGGAAGCGTCTTTACATGCGTGCTTCTCAAACGTTTCTTAGCGACTACGCGAACTGCATCGTCAAATTCCTCTACTTCGCACCCGATTTCTACTAATTTTGCAATCGTAGCCTCTAAATGCTTTGGAATGACGTTGAGTACCGTAACATCACCTCTTGTAGCTGCTGCTGCGAACATAAATGTCCCCGCTTCAATCTGGTCTGGAATAATCGAATACTCTGTCTTATGAAGCTTTGGTACTCCTTTAATCTTGATGACGTCTGTACCAGCGCCCTTGATATTAGCGCCCATACTATTCAGGAAGTTTGCAACGTCTACAACATGAGGTTCCTTGGCAACGTTTTCTAAGATAGTAGTACCTTCTGCCATGGCAGCGGCCATCATAACGTTGATTGTCGCACCTACAGAAACCACGTCAAAGTATAAGTGTGTTCCTCTTAAATGCTCTGCTTCTGCTACAATCTTTCCACATTCAATCTCTACTTCTGCGCCCAAAGCACGGAAGCCTTTCAAATGTTGGTCAATTGGTCTGCTTCCGATGTTGCATCCTCCAGGGAGTGCAACCTCTGCTTTATGATATTTCCCAAGTAATGCTCCTAACAAATAGTAAGAAGCTCTGATTTTCTTAATATATTCATATTCAATACTTAAATCGCCCACGCCGGCACCATTGATACGGACTGTGTGGCGGTCTACACGTTGCACCGATGCGCCGATACCACTAATGGCTTCCAAGAGCACATTGATATCGTTTACATCCGGCAAATTATCTATCGTAACGGTTTCGTCTGTCATAATCGCTGCTGATAAAATAGCAAGCGCAGCATTCTTTGCTCCACCGATTTCAACTTCTCCTACTAGCGGATTTCCACCCTTAATAATATATTGTTCCATTTCGCACCTCTAATATGGTTTCATAATCTATCTTTATTAAAAATTAGTCCTACTCACCCAAGTGTAATTTACACTACCTTGGTATTATATCACAAAATACACTTTTGTAAAAGTATTTCTTTGAAAAGTAAATAGGAGGCATGCCACCTCCTATTTATCAAACAATTCCAACACTTCATCAATTGTCTCTTCCAGACTTAATCCCTCTTCTGAAACAATATAGTCTGCATATTTTTCGAACAATTTTGTTCTTTCCTCGTACAGGTCGCGCAGTGTCTGACCTTCTTTCAACACCACGCCACGGTTTTTCGCACTGCTGATTCTTCGATTGATTGTCTCATAAGATACTTTTAAATATACAATCTTTCCGATTTCTTTAAAATGTTCCATCGCATCTTTGCAGTAGACCACACTTCCACCCGGCGAAATCACCGCATGTTCTGCTTCTACTTCTCGATTCACCTGATTCTCAATTGCAAGAAATCCATCATTTCCCACATCTGCTATAATCTCTTTCAGCAAACGTTTTTCTTGTTTTTGTATTAATAAATCTGTGTCTATGAAATCATATCCCAGGCGTTTTGCAACGACAACTCCTACTGTACTTTTTCCTGATGCCGGCATGCCGATAAAAATAATGTTTTTCATATGTATCTCGCCTTTCATTCATCCTAATAAAATCTTCTTCTGCGTCTTCGATGATCGTTTCTTCGCCGAAACAATTCCTGAAACAGTAGAACCTGAATCAAATCCCTGAGTCGGTCTCTCTGCGGATTTCTACGTGGATTCCTCTGTGGGTCTCCTGGTGGATCACCTTGCATTTCTCCTCGCATCTCTCCCCACATAGCTCCTTCTTGCGGATCTCCCCATAGTTCTTCTTCAGAATCTGCCATATCCTTCACTTTATCATAAACGCGATTGCACATCATGCGAATCTGCAGCTGATCCGGATATTCATCATAGATGACGCTGCCCGTATATTCCATACGGTCACATTCTTCTTCCACGTATGGTAATATTCTTTTTGCAGTCATGGGGTACATGCTTTTCATGTATTCGAAATCCCGTTTTTCTATTTTTTCGTCATCATATAGTAATGGCATTGGATAGGCCATGTAGTATGGCAATTTTGAATCCATCATCCACACATCCAATCTATAAACATTATAATATAAGATATGCAGATGTAAAGAATTTGGTTTATATTTTTTCTCTCATTCGACGATAAAAAGTAGAACGGCTCAGTTGCAAAATTTTAAGAGCCTCTTCTTCTGTAATTAACCCCTCTTGGAACTGATTTACTGTTTCCTTAAAAAGCAATGGATCCAAAGAAATGCGTTTTCTCCCTTTATACTTCCCCTCTGCCTTTGCTTTTTCAATCCCCGCCTTTTGTCTCAACGTCTGAAACGCTTTCTCATATTCCATCATACGTCCTAAAGAATAGAGATTCCTTCTACATTCTTCCACTGTCAGCACCATATTATCTTCTTTCACGAAAATCGTCACTCCGCTTTGAAAAAGACGGAACATAGACTCTGAAAGGTCATTTCGATTGGTAGATATATCGCATAATTGGTTCAACACCACCCTATCTCCAGGTTGGAAAAGATTAATTTTCTCTGCGCTCGGCTCCTCATAGGTTACAGCTTTATCGTGTTTTCTTACAACAATAAAATTGTCATCTCCACAGCGCATATCTGTGCGTAGTAACCATTCAAATCGATCATAATAATCAAGTCCAACTTCCTTCAATAATTCCCACACATCTTCTCTGGACTGACTTGGCGTTCTCTTACTGATAAAAGAAGGGGTCATGTTTACACGATAATAATGTTCCTTCTGAATATCCATGTCAATTCCTGGAATGCCTGAAAATATATTGGACGGAAGCGTCTCAATCTGCCCCCAATATGGGGAAAACACATATTGATAATTTTGATCATCAAATCGCTCAAAGGCAATCTCTGCAACATTATATTGATTGTCTTTTTTATCTGCTACTTTGATTATTCCTACACTGCGGAAATATGGTGTGCCTTGGAGCGCTGTGGTATATTCGGTTGTTCGCATGTCTTTCCTCCTTATCTTTCCAATTTTTTATGTGCATCTACAAGTATTTTTTCATATCTTTCTTTGTACATCATCCTATAGAAGCACTTTTAATAGTACTCGTATTATAATTCGCATTCCTTTTTTGTGTCAATAGGGTCCTTTTTATTTTTGAGACTAAAATATGATTTTCTCCTTGACTTTTACCACCGCCCATACTACAATGAAAGCCCACACAGACGATGGCATCATAAAAAGTAACCATCGTACTTCAAACATTCAAATAACATTTCTAAACATCGTATGGCAATTCGCCAATATTTTAATGTTTGAACAACAAAATATTGAGGAAGGGGCTGAGGCCTATGATTGTAAAATTCCTTATTTGGGTCTGTTACTAGATAAAATTGTATGCTAAAATAAGGAGAAAGAATATGAATTACACAACTGAATATCAAGAAATTCCACAAGGAAACCGTGAATACAAAAGCACTTTATTTTGCAAAGTATTCGAAGAGAAAAAACATTTACTGGATTTGTACAACAGTGTGAATGGAACGAATTATCAAAACGAGGACGATTTAGAAGTGAACACATTAGAAAATGTCGTTTACATCTCCATGAAGAATGACACCTCGTTTTTGATAGACTGTAACATGAATCTATACGAACACCAAAGTACATACAATCCAAATATGCCATTGCGAGGGCTGCTATATTTTGCACAACTGTACAACAAGTATATTGCGCAGCATAACATAAACGTTTTTAGCAGCACATTACAAGAAGTCCCAATACCACAGTATGTCGTATTTTACAATGGTACGAAGGAGCAGCCAGATGAACAGATTTTGCTATTATCTGAGGCTTTTCAGAAAAACAATATGCATAAGTATGTTGAAGGTTGTTTGGAATGTCAAGCACATATGTTGAATATTAATTACGGGCATAACCGTGAATTAATGGAAAAGTGCAAAAGGTTGGAAGAATATGCAATCTTTGTATCGAAAGTACGTCAATATACTGCTGAAAATCCTAAAAACCCCTCAAGAGCAATTACGCAGGCATTAGATGAGTGTATCGAAAAAGGAATCCTTGCTGATATTCTAAGTAGTCAGAAAGCCGAGGTGTTAGAATTGGTATTAACGACATTTAATCGCGAATTATACGAACAAGGATTGAGAGAGGAAGGCGCAAGAGAGGCCTCAAAAGAAGCAGAGGAACGTGGTGAAAAGAATCTCCTCAAACGTCAAGTAAAAAGTAAGTTAGCAAAAGGCAAGTCCGTAGAAGTGATTGCCGATGAAGTAGAAGAAACTGTCGATACTGTTCTTGCAATCATCAAAGAACTAGAAGGCAATTAGATAATGATGAAACTATCGATATGACAGCGAAAGCTTCGGAACACATGCATAGAAAAACTTTAAAAAAGTAGGTTATGCACATTTTGCATAACCTACTCGACATAAATACCATTTTTACTTCGCCGTCTGAATCCGCGCCACGGCCCTCTTCAGCGCCGCCTCGGCCCGCACCACATCCAGCCCGGCTTCCTTCCGGGCAAGGCGGTCCTTGGCCCGCTGCCTCGCTGCCTCGGCACGCGTCACGTCGATTTCTTCCGGCCAGTTCGCATCCTCAGCCAGCACCGTAATGCGCTCCTTCTGGATTTCGATAAACCCACCTAAAATCGCCGCTTTCTTTCTCTCGCCGCCATCGTGGATTTTCATCACACACGGCTCGAGAATCGTCGTGAGCGGAATATGATTCTTATAAACTCCCATCTCGCCTTCCACGGAAGTAAATTCCAAAAAGTCGCTCCCGCCTTCAAAGAAAACTCCGTCCGGCTCAATAATCTTTAACTCAAATCTGTTATTCTCTGCCATACGCACCCACCTCTACTTTACACGGGCAAGTACATCATCAATATTTCCTGCATTCAAGAAATAACCTTCCGGAATATCATCATGTTTTCCTTCCAGAATTTCCTTGAAGCCCTGAATCGTTTCATTGATTGGCACATAACGTCCTTCAAAACCAGTAAACTGTGTCGCTACAAAGAATGGCTGCGATAAGAATCTCTGAATCTTTCTCGCACGAGAAACAGTCAGTTTATCCTCTTCTGAAAGCTCGTCCATACCAAGCATAGCGATAATATCCTGTAATTCTTTGTATTTCTGCAATACTTCCTGCACACCACGAGCCACGTTGTAGTGTTCCACACCAACGATGTTAGGGTCTAACATACGTGAAGAAGAATCCAGTGGGTCTACCGCCGGGTAGATACCAAGCTCTGTAATCGCACGGGAAAGTACGACCTTCGCATCCAAGTGAGCGAATGTAGTAGCTGGTGCAGGGTCAGTGAGGTCATCGGCCGGCACATATACAGCCTGTACGGATGTAATAGAACCATTCTTTGTCGATGTGATACGTTCCTGCAGTGCACCCATTTCTGTCTGCAGTGTAGGCTGGTAACCTACGGCGGAAGGCATACGTCCAAGTAACGCAGAAACCTCCGAACCTGCCTGTGTGAAACGGAAAATATTATCGATGAATAAAAGTACGTCTTTTCCGCCTTTATCACGGAAATACTCTGCCATGGTAAGTCCAGTCAGACCTACACGCATACGAGCTCCAGGCGGCTCATTCATCTGACCAAATACCATGGCGGTTTTGTTGATAACGCCTGATTCCTGCATCTCATGGTAAAGGTCATTTCCTTCTCTCGTTCTTTCACCTACACCTGTAAATACAGAGTATCCACCGTGCTCGGTTGCAATATTTGTAATCAATTCTTGAATTAATACGGTTTTTCCTACTCCGGCACCACCGAACAGACCGATTTTACCACCCTTCTGGTATGGGCAAAGTAAGTCAATAACCTTGATACCAGTTTCCAGTAATTCAGATTCTGTCGATTGTTCTTCAAATGCAGGAGCCTTTCTGTGAATCGGCTCATATTCTACATTTGTTGGAGCTGGTTTTTCGTCGATTGGTTCGCCAAGTACATTGAAAATACGTCCCAATGTATTTTCCCCAACTGGTACAGAAATCGGTGCACCTGTCGCAACCGCATCCATACCACGGACAAGTCCGTCAGTCGGTCCCATGGCGATACATCTAACTATATCATCACCCAAGTGCTGCGCAACCTCCACCACTAACTTGCTGCCATCTTTTCTTGTAACTTCGATGGCTTCGTTAATTTCTGGAAGTTTGCTTTCTGCGTATTTTACGTCTAAAACCGCACCGACAACCTGAGTGATTTTCCCAATATTTTTAGTTGCCATTTTTTCACTCCTTTATCCGATAGCATCCGCTCCGGCTATAATTTCTGTTAATTCTTGTGTAATAGCACCCTGACGGGCTCTATTGTATTTCAATTCCAAATCATTTATGATTTCTTCTGCATTATTCGTCGCGGAATCCATCGCCTGCATACGCGCGCCATTTTCACTTGCAACTGCCTCTACAAAAGCACCATATAAAATACTGGTCACATACTTTGGGATCAGAAGGCCGATTGCTTCCTCTTCGCTTGGCTCGAAATTCATGAGCGTAAGCTGGCCTGCTTCGCCTTCCTCCGTCTGCATTTCCGCAGGATCTATCGGAAGAAGCTTCATCAATTTCGGTACATGACTCACTGTATTCTTAAATTCGGTATATGCAATATAGATTTCCCCGATTTCTCCATTGGAAAAATCAGAAAGTAATCTTGTTCCAATCTGTCTTGCGTCTTCAAACGTCGGGTCCTCAATCACTTCCGGATAATCGACTGCAATCTCGTAACCTTTTCTCGCAAGGGTTTCTGCTCCTTTATTTCCGACTGTGTACAGACGAACCTTTTCTTTTTCAAATCCGCTCGACTGAATCAGTCTGGCAATGTTGGCATTGTAACCGCCTGCAAGACCTCTGTTTGAAGTAATCGCAACAATCCCTACTTTGTCAGAATTGCCGCTTTTCAGATAAGGATGGTTAATCTCTCCCGCTTGTGCAAGCATAGACGTCATCGTCTTATACATATACTGAAAATATGGTTTTGAGTTTTCTGCACGTTGTCTCGCTTTTTGTAGTTTTACAGTAGAAACAAGTTTCATGGCTTTTGTAATCTGCTGCGTGCTTTGAATACTGCCGCGGCGTCTTTTAATTTCTCTCATTGATGCCATGATAATAGCTCTCCTCTCTTACTTAAGGAAAACATCTTCGAGTTTTTTAGAATTCTTTCTTGAATTCTTCTTTGTACTCTGTAATTGCTTTTACGAGTTTCTCTTCGATTTCCTCAGTAATGACTTTTTCTGCCTTGATAGATTCTGGAATCTCTGCATATTTGGTAGCAATAAATTCAAATAATCCTTTTTCAAAACGAAGAATATCTTCTACTGCAATGTCAAGCAAATGCTTTCTTGTTGCTGCATAGATAATGATAACCTGATACTCAACCGGCATTGGTTTGTATTGAGGCTGTTTTAACATTTCCTTGATACGAACACCCTGTGCCAGACGTTCTGCAGTATCTGCGTCTAATTCAGAACCAAATTGTGCGAACGATGCAAGCTCACGGTATTGAGCAAGCTCGATACGGATTGGTCCGGCAATCTTCTTCATCGCTTTAATCTGAGCGGAACCACCTACACGTGATACAGAGATACCAGGGTTTACAGCAGGTCTGAAACCAGCGTTGAACATTTCTGTTTCCAAGTAAATCTGTCCGTCTGTAATGGAAATTACGTTGGTAGGAATGTAAGCTGATACGTCACCAGCCTGTGTTTCAATGATTGGAAGTGCTGTTAAAGAACCGCCGCCCAATTCATCTGAAAGTCTCGCTGCTCTTTCCAATAATCTTGAGTGCAAATAGAAAACGTCACCCGGGTAAGCTTCACGTCCTGGTGGTCTTCTAAGAAGTAAGGAAAGTGTACGGTAAGCTGTCGCATGTTTTGACAAATCATCATATACAATGAGAACGTCTTCTCCGTTTTCCATCCATTCTTCTCCGATTGCACATCCTGCGTATGGAGCAATATATTGAAGTGGAGCAAGTTCACTTGCAGTCGAAGAAACGACTGTTGTGTAATCCATTGCGCCAAATTCTTCTAATGTTTTTACGATATTTGCAACGGTAGATGCTTTCTGTCCGATTGCAACGTAAATACATTTTACGCCTTGTCCTTTTTGATTAATAATAGTATCGATTGCGATCGCTGTTTTACCGGTCTGTCTGTCTCCGATAATCAACTCACGCTGACCTCTTCCGATTGGAACCATGGAGTCAATCGCTTTGATACCTGTCTGCAGTGGAGTATCTACGGATTTACGTGAGATAACTCCGGAAGCAACTCTTTCAATTGGTCTGAATTTTGTTGCTTCGATTGGTCCTTTGCCGTCGATTGGCTGGCCTAATGCATTTACAACACGTCCGAGCATGCCGTCACCAACTGGGACTTCTACAACTCTTCCTGTTGTCTTTACCGTATCGCCTTCGCTGATACTTTTCTGTTCTCCAAGGAGAACCGCACCAACGTTGTCCTCTTCCAAGTTGAGGACCATACCGTAAACTTCGCCAGGGAACTCTAACAATTCGCCTTGCATCGCATTAAGAAGGCCGTGGATACGAGCAATACCATCGGCTACTTGAATCACCGTACCAACGTCAGCCACTTCTAACTCTGACGCATATCTTTTAATCTGTTCTTTAATCACAGAGCTGATTTCTTCTGGTCTTAAGTTCATGGAACGAATCCACCTTCTTTCTATATTTTATGGTTGCACATGTTTTGTGCTTGTACATAATTTGGCACTCATACATATTTCTGCACTTGTACATATTTTGTACGTGCCTTACACCTGCACATTTCTTAACTCGCGCGACAATTCATACAATTTCGTCTTAATACTGCTGTCCACCACGCGGTCACCGATTCGGATTACCATGCCGCCAATTAAGGATGCATCTACAGAATAGTTCATTTCAAATGTTTCATATTTTGTAGTATCCAATAATCTTTGTTCCACCTTTGCTTTTTGTTTGTCGCTCAGCTGGACTGCTGTTGTGACACTGGCAATTCCAATTTTCTTTTCTTCTTTTACAAGGTCGATAAAATAATCAAACACGGAAAGCATCTCTTCTGCACGACCCTTTGTCACGAGGATGGTCATCATCCCCACGATTTCTTTCGGGATTCTGCCGCTGAAGGTGTCTTCCACGATTTTCACTTTATCTTCTTTCATAATCTTTGGATGATTCATTAATTTGCCAAACTCATCGTTCGTGCGCAAAATCTCAGCCACGACCTTCACTGCTTCAAAAAATTCATCCATACGGTTCTCTTCCAAAGCGACTGCAAATAATGCATCCCCATATGTTTTTGAAACTAACTTAGCCATGTACCTTCACCCATTTCTTTCAATGTTTCGTCAATCAGACTTTCCTGTACATTCGTATCAATAGAAGCCGCTACGACTTTTTCAGCCATCATAGATGCAATCGTAATCATCTCTTGTTTCATATCGTTAAGTGCATGTTTCTTTTCTAATTCAATCTCGGCATTTGCACGAGCGATAATACGGGCTGCCTCTTCTTTTGCCTCAGCGACAATTTTTGCTTCATTTTGAAGTGCTCTTTTGCGCGCATCACTGAGAATG
This sequence comes from Tyzzerella sp., assembly GCA_017472665.1. GTDB lineage: Bacteria > Bacillota > Clostridia > Lachnospirales > Lachnospiraceae > Faecalimonas. The sequence continues at coordinate 53,812 of JAFUOS010000003.1, forward strand.
ACCTGCACTTCCTTGTCCACTTCTTTCAGTTTTTGCTCATATTCTTCTCTATAAGCAATCGCTTCTGCTTTTTCACGCTTTGCAGACTCCTGATCATCCACAACACGCTGTCTTCTCTTTTCCAGCATGTCTCTTACCGGATTAAACAGCAGATAAGAAAGCAACGTGAATAATACAAGCATACTCAGCGCCATGACTGCGACATCAAACAAAAACTGCGCATCAAGTGAAAATAAACGTTCCAAGGTCCAGCCTCCTTCCCTCTATTCTTTCTTTTTATCCTGTTTTTTATAATTTTCCAACCAATGGGTTAGCAAAGATCAAGATCAATGCAACAACCAAGCTGTAAAGACCTGTTGTTTCTGCAACGGCTTGTCCAAGTAACATGGTTGACATGATATCCCCTTTTGCACCAGGATTTCTTCCTACTGCTTCTGCACCGGCTGCTGCTGCGTGACCTTGTCCAATACCAGGTCCCAAACCTGCGATCATTGCAATACCTGCTCCAAGTGCTGAAAATGCTAAAACTAAACCTTCATTTGTAATATTACTCATAATTAAATCCTCCTAATTTTTGATTTTTATTTTATTATTTAATTTTTGTCTGGTATCTTGTTGCCGATAAATACCATCGTCAACATACAGAATACATACGTCTGGATTGCCCCGGAAAATACATCGAAATATACATGTAAGATTCCCGGCCAAAAGAATGCAATTTTATATAGCAGTCCATAAACCAGCGCCATAATAACGGTTCCTGCCAGCACGTTTCCAAATAAACGCAGTGACAAAGAAAATGGGGTTGCGATTTCTCCAATCAGGTTAATCGGGAACAAAAGCGGTATCGGCTGGAACAATTCTGTAAATGCGCCGAATTTGTTGTACCGGATGTTGTTCACCTGAACCAGGAAAAATGTGATCAATCCCAAACCAAGCGTGACACCATAATCTGCTGTCGGCGGCCTGAGGCCCAATAATCCGGAAAGATTACTGAACAAAATAAACAGGAACAACACTCCAATATAATTGCGGAATGGTGCGCCCTTTTTCCCCATGGAACTTGCTACCATGCCATCCAGCATCTCGACCACGAGCTCCATCGCATTTTGAAAACGACTCGGCTTTTCGTTTGTGTCTTTCAGCTTAATTCTTGCGACGAGAGCAATTAAAATAAGTGCGACACAGATAATGAGCAGACTGACATGGGTCGTTGTCAGATATACTTCCTGTCCTAGAATTTTCAACTTTAACAGGTTATGAATCATAAAGTCTGCTTCTTTTGCTGCCACAACTCCTAAGCTGTTTCCCACATTATCACCCTCCTTTACTCAGTTTTCTTTACTTTTGGTTTCAATGTTTTAATCTCATTTCTGCGATTTCAATAAGTGTTTAGAAAACACTCTGTGCATAAGCGGCTGCATATAAGCTGCCACTTTCAATGCAAAAATCCCTGCCAATACGGTCAGCGGATTGCCCCACTCATAGTAGATAACCACACCAATCACAACACACACCACCAAAGCACGCGTCATGTATGACTTGCGCATATATCTATCTGCAGAATCTGCATCAAAATCCAACGCATCTTCCACGGAACGCTGCATATGAATGGCTAGTCCCCCACTGAGCAGCACACCGCTCCATAACCCCACGGCATTATATACATGGTTTTCAAAAAAAATCAGACATACTATCTGCTCTATGACTCCTACGAGAAGAATTCCCGCAAGAAGTTCTGCTAACGTGCTATTCTTCTTCATCTTCCTCTTCCTTTGCTTCTTCGATTGCACGGCGTACCATCGCATAAACATTGCGGGCGCCAGAAAATACTCCTAAAATCATCAGCGGTATCGTAAGAGGAATCGAAAATTTCCCTTCCAGCCACACTCCTGCGTAGGTGCACAAGAGGATTGGGGCTACCATGCTGATACCCAACTGCGAAATCAATGCAAATGTAGTATATACGCTTTTTTTATTTTTCATAATTTCTTTCTTGTTTTCCTCTCAAACCCTTTCTTCATCTTACAATATCTGCTTGCCTGTGTCTAGCGTTTTTGATGATTTTTCTTTACCAAATCTTAGCCATTTTAAATTACGAAGAGGGACATTAGTCCCACTCTAATCGGTGTAAATGCCCCTCTTTCGTCATATCCTTAAAATTGTTCTGTCGCAGTGCCTCATACAGGACAATCGCCACCGAATTTCCAAGATTGAGCGAACGGATATCGCCCACCATCGGAATTCGAATACTATCTTCCTTATGATGCACTAAAATTTCTTCCGGAATGCCCGCACTTTCCTTACCAAACATGATATAGCAGTCTGGCTCGTAAGACACATCGGTGTAGACATTCGGTGCTTTTGTGGTCGCCATATAGATTTTAGCTCCCGGATTTTTCTCTAGAAAATCATTAAAATCGATGTACGTTGTCACATCTAAATCTTTCCAGTAATCCATCCCCGCACGTTTCAATGATTTCTCATCCAAACGGAAACCCAGCGGCTCAATCAAGTGTAATCTTGTACCTGTCGCCACACAAGTCCTTCCAATATTCCCTGTATTTGCCGGAATCTCCGGCTCAAATAATACAATGTTTAACATCTTTTTTCCTCTATTTTTCGTTTCTTAAACGAGTAATAAATCTCTCCAGACGGCCGATTGCCTCTTTCAAATCCTCAATCGAATATGCATAAGAAATTCGAAGGAATCCTTCTCCACAATCACCAAACGCAGTTCCTGGAACGATAGCAACCTTTTCTTCTTCCAGTAAGCGTGTCGCAAATTCTTCCGAAGTCATGCCAAATTCCTTGATGCTTGGGAATATGTAAAATGCTCCAAATGGTTCGAAGCAATCTAAGCCGATTCTCTTAAACTCATGTACTAAGAAACGTCTTCTCTGGTTATATGCCTCGCGCATTTCCTCTACTTCTGCTTCGCAGCTTCTAAGTGCTTCCACCGCTGCATACTGGCTGTTTGTAGGAGCACACATGATTGCATACTGATGGATTTTTACCATTTGAGAAATGATTTCTGCTGGTCCACATGCGTAGCCAAGTCTCCATCCTGTCATGGCAAATCCTTTTGAAAAACCATTGATTAAAATCGTGCGTTCCTTCATTCCTTCAAAGCTTGCGATGGAAACGTGTTCTCCTTTGTAGCTCAATTCTGAATAAATCTCATCTGAGATCACAAATAAATCATGTTTCTTCACTACTTCTACGATTGGTTCCAAGTCTTCTTTTGTCATAATAGAGCCAGTCGGATTATTCGGGAATGGCATTACCAGAATCTTTGTTTTTGGAGTAATTGCAGCTTCTAATTCTTCTGCTGTCAGTTTAAATTCATTCTTTTCCTGAAGTGGAATCACAACCGGTACTCCGTCTGCCAAAACAGTACATGGCAGATAAGAAACGTAACTTGGCTGTGGAATCAGGACTTCATCGCCTGGGTCCAACATGGCACGAAGTGCGATATCAATACCCTCACTTCCGCCGACTGTCACAATCACTTCATTCTGATAATTATACTGTACATTTACTTTTCTATCTAAGTATTTGCAGATTTCAATTTTTAATTCTTTCAAACCAGCATTCGATGTGTAGAATGTCTTCCCTTTTTCCAGAGTGTAGATTCCTTCTTCACGAATACGCCATGGTGTATCAAAATCAGGTTCCCCTACTCCAAGAGAAATTGCATCTGGCATCTCGCTTACTACGTCGAAAAATTTACGAATGCCTGATGGTGCAATGCTGGTCACTTTTTGTGATAATGGATTTCTCATTATAATGTCACCGGCATCCTTTCTGGTTTAGATTTCTTTACTAAGATGGTTCCATGGTCTTTGTATTTCTTTAAAATAAAGTGTGTAGCTGTGCTAAGAACAGAATCTACCGGAGATAATTTGTCCGATACGAACTGTGACACTTCTTTCAAGGTCTTTCCTTCTAATGTGACAAGCAAATCGTAAGCTCCTGAAATCAAGTACACGGCGCTTACTTCTGGGTAGTTGTAAATGCGTTCTGCGATTTTGTCAAAGCCTTGATTTCTTTGAGGTGTCACACGTACTTCGATGAGTGCGGTTACGGATTCTACGCCTGCTTTGTCCCAGTCGATTAAGGTGTGGTAGCCGCAGATAATTTTTTCTTTTTCCATTTCTGCGATTTCATTTGCGACAGTTACTTCATCTGTGCCAAGTAATACGGCAAGTTCACCTAAATCTACTTTACTTTTCTTTTCGATATACTTTAAAATTTGAGTTCTCATAGGATTCTCTCCTCCCTTATATGTTTAATGCATGATGTGTGCTTTACTCTGCGCTATACAACTGTAGAAGCTCGTCCGGCGCGGGTCTGTCCAAAAATCGCTTCTCTTCCCCGCCGAGAATGACTCTCGCTGTATCCATTGTTGTTCTTCCCAAAACGGCAGCTTGAATTCCTTCTTCTTCAAATCTGGAAACTAACTCTTCGCCTCGGTCCGTGAAAATAAGTACACTTCCCGCCGAAGTAAGCTGATACGGATTCAAATGGCAGAACTCACAAACCTCCACAGTTTCCTGCTTAATCGCCATCTTTTTTAAATCCACTTCCAGTCCCACATTCGAACTTTCCGCCATCTCCCAAAGAGCTGCTAAAATACCGCCGCTCGTAATCTGGTGCATCGCTGATACCCCAAATTCTTTCGCGATAAAAAGTTCCCTTTCGGAAAATAACTGTGGTTCCAGATTCTTTATCTGATTCAAAAATGTTGGTACAAACCTTTTGGAAAGTGCTTCTTCCTTTTCACGCATGGCACGAAATGTTCCCTCTAATCCAATCCATTTCAATAAGACAATGTCCTGGTTCGGTTTCCCCATGTTGCTTTGAAGAAGCTCTCCTTTTTTCAATACGCCCATACCGTTCACGTAAACAACCGCTTTACTGATAACCGGGCTTACTTCTGCCTTCGCGCACAGAATCTGAACGGCGTGCGCGCTCGCCGCTCGCTCCGCATGCTCCACCATCGCCTTCAGCCGCGATTCATACGCATGCGGCGGGAGCATGACGTGTACGCTCGCGCCTACCGCTTTCGCCCCTCGCGTCGCAAGGTCATTCACAACCTGCGCCAGTGCAAACACGGCCAAATCCTTTTCATCGCCGTAGAGCACCGCACTGGACGCAATACATTGTTCATCGGCTTGCACCTCTATCCCGTAGCACATCTCCTCTATCGAAGGCTCCACAATCGCTTCGTCCCTATGAAATTGTAGTGGTTTCAATATCGACCGTTTCAGCACGGTCTGTGATACTTTCCCTATTTTCATATTCTCTCAATCACGCAGGTATCCCTGCTTCTCCTGCTATCGCTTTCACTACTGACCAAGTCATCAACCTTACCCCTATCATTTCTTTCTATTCTTCCAAGGGTATATACACAAAAATTAACACTTCATACCCTCAAAAGCAGTAAAATTGATGATCTTAGAGGCTGTTTTTTCGATTTTTTTCGATATACAAAAAACTTACTCTGTAATACCCTTAATTATTCTAAAACAGCGGGTATAACAAGATAATTTTGATCCATATCGAAATTTCTCTGGTTTGAGCCCCAGAAAACCCAGCACTACTTGCCGGGCTTAACCCAATGGCGTCGCTACTGCGTTGCCTACTGAGTCGTCCCCGCTCCAGCCTCCGCCGGCGTCTGCGCCGCCGCATCCGCCGCAGGTACGCTCGCCGCATCTATCAAGGCCTTCGCCTGCGCTATCGCTGCATTAATCGTCGCCTCATCCTGCGTCGCAATCGCATTATTCACAATTGCCGCCGCTTCCGCATTGTCCGTGGCAGTTCCCACATTATAAACTGCTGCAGAAGCACTGTAAGTGCTATTATTTACCACCTTACGGCTCACTTCTACACCATTTTCATAAACTACTTTCCAAAGCTTCGCTTTCATTCCAGTGTAACCAGAAGAAGCCTTCTTAATGGTTCCAATCGCATCACCGGAAGCCACAAATTTCTTGCCCGCCGGGGTTGAACTTACAACCTCGCTGACGAACTCAACCTTCCTGTCTGCCGATCTCGTGTCTTTTCCATAAATATTAAACGTAATATATGCACCAGACACATATCCTTCAATATAAACCGGTGTGTCCTGATTATTCTTAAACTTCAAATCCTTAAAATCGCCGGCAATCGCTGCATCCATAGATGGTTCCACATAACTTACCAACATAGAATGAGCTGCTCGCTCCACGATTTCCAGTTCTGCTAAAATCACTGCATTATAAAGCGTACTCGATACCTGACAGATACCGCCGCCCATACTCTGCACAACTTTTCCATTTTCATAAGAGCCGGCTTCTGCATAACCATTCTCCGTCGTATACGGCTCCATCGCTGCATTTGCCGAATATTCCTCGCCTGGCATTAGAACTTTCCCGTTAATATGCGCTGCACCAGTCTTAATGTTCTGCACTCTGCCGCCGCCAGTTCCGCAATTTGTCGTAAACGTTCCAAGTACATCCTGAATCGTCTCCAATTGCTCTCTCGTCACCTTCGGATTTTCAACTTTTGTCACAAGTGTAATGCTTCCGCCGTCTTTTTCCCATTCTTCGTTAAAATAGGTTTCAATCACTTTGGCAGACTCCTGCGCATCAATTGCAACCCCTTCTACCTCATCTGTAATAACAAATGCACCATTTTGACGCGTAATTGTCGCATCCTTCGCTTCATTTTCCAGATGTGGAATCTTTTCCGCAATGGTCGCTGCCACGGCCTCTGCATCAATCTTATAGGTTGCATGGAATACCTTTTTCTGGTCTTCCAGATCTTTCATTTGGGAATAACGACTCCAAAGGCTGCCCTCTTTTCCATAAGAAACAGCTTTTTCCACTAATTTATCTACGCTTTTTACTCCAAATCCAAGGTCACTTAAAAGCACCTCTGCACTTGCTTCCTCTGCAGTTAAAGTAACAGCTACTGTCTGATACTCTGCAATCTTCGCTTCCACCGCCGCTTTCGCTTCATCGGCCTTCATGCCAGACACATCGACATCCTCAATATAAACATTGTCGCAAATCGTGTCCTTCGCCACTTTGTTCACACTCGACCTTAAAGCGAGATACCCGGCTAAGCCTATCACAAGAATCAAGCCAGCCACCAGACCAAACTTAATCATCAGATTCCGTTGTCTTGCTCGCTTTCTTTTGCTTATCGGCTTCCTTTTTTTCTTCATACTTTCCCCACCTTTTTAATTCAGGTTATACTAAATATGGAATTACAGATGTTGCAACCATTGCTACAACAAGTACAATAATCACGATTGCCATAATTCTTCTTGTTTTTTTGTTGTTAAAGTTCATTTTTTTCACCTTTCTCTCTTGAATGTAAGTTTTATCTTTTCATTGTAAACGTTTTGTATCATTTTTGCAAGATTCTATATCTGGAAAATTGACGCCTGATGGGTCAACTTACTGCGATTCTCATAGTCAAACAGAATTTTGATCTCCTTCTCAGAGCCATCCCCGAGCACATCATACTGAAACTTCTCTATATGTGTCATCTTGCGTAGCTGCCGCTTATCATACTGCTCATAGTTTTTCAAATACTGATGCTGCTCAGTCTCTACCTCATAAAATTGATTCATTTCTTCCTTTGATACTTTATATTCCCCAGCAAATTCCGGACGATTCTTCACATTTTCCCGCAAATACAGATCAAATGTCAAAAGTTCGCGGTACAAATCCTCTTTTCCTGTCTCCAGACTCCGGATAAAATCTAACAAAATCTCGTATCTTGTAATTCGCGAATGACTCATCAAATGCAGTTCATGTTTTTCATAATAGTTTCCAAGTGCCATGTACAGTGCAAATGCCGAATCGAATTCCTGTTCCAACTGGCGCAGCGTATAAGAAAATTGTCCACTATTGTAATAGACTTCTACCATCTCTTCCACCATTTTGAGGACCAGCACGTCCGCGTAAGATAACCAATTCGTATAGAGCACTTCATATGGCGGGTTACTCTTATATACAAGACCGTAATCCTGTTTCTTTTCCTCCATGTACGAGCCTTTTAGTACCTTTAGAAATCCCAACTGTAATTGTTCAGGATGCAGCCCATATACATCATCAAATGATTTTTGGAAACTTGCAAGGTCCTCATAAGGAAGTCCTGCAATCAAATCCAGATGCTGATGCACATTTCCTCCTTGGTTGATACGGTTCACGATTCTTGCCACTTCTGGAAACTTCATGGTTCTTCGAATCTCACGAATCGTCTCTTCATTCGTAGACTGCACGCCGATTTCCAACTGAATCAATCCCGGTCTCATTTTTCCAATGAGCTGAATCTCTTCCTCGTTTAATAAATCTGCAGCCACTTCAAAGTGAAAGTTAGTAATGCCTTTATCATGTTCCATGAGATAGGTCCAAATCTCCATCGCATGTTTATGATTACAGTTAAATGTCCTATCTACAAATTTTACTTGGGGTACTTCTGCATCAATAAAAAATTGTAATTCCTTTTTTACCAGTTCCACATCTCGGAAACGCAGGCATTTATCTACCGAGGACAGACAGTAACTACAAGAAAATGGACATCCTCGGCTGCTCTCGTAGTAAACAATCTTGTTTTTGAAATCTGCCATGTCATGATAGACAAATGGTACGGTACTCAGGTCAATCGTCTTGCGCCATTCATTCTGGCAAATATTTCCATCTTTGTTTCGATATGCGATTCCTGCAATCGAAGCCAGCGCACTGTCTTGCACCGTTGAGATTGTATCGCTTTCCACTTCTTTCGATGAATCGTCATCTATCTGCGTCATTGCACTGCCGTTCGCTTGCTTCGTCAAATCGTCCTTCGGCCCTGTCAGCATTTTTTCTCCCTTATGATAATACCTAAGCAGCTCCAAGAACGTCTCCTCACCTTCACCGAACATAACCCCCGTCACTTCCGGCAAACGCTTAAGCACATCCTTGGCATCATAAGACACTTCCGGACCTCCGACCCAGATTGGCAGACTCGGAAAAATCTTCCTAATCTCCCGAATCAATTCCTCTACCTGAGTCAGATTCCAAATATAGCAGGAAAAACACAAAACATCCGGCTTTCGCTTATATAAATCCATCAAAATGTCATCCAATTGCTGGTTAATCGTATATTCTGCAATCTCAATCTCATCCTTATATTGCTTCGCATACGCACGAAGGCTGTATACTGCCAGATTCGAATGAATGTATTTTGCGTTAATCGCGGTTAAAACAACCTTCATATCGCACCTCTCTCTTTTCTGCTTTGTTTTTCTTTCAGATTTTCTTACCTGTAAATGCATTTACAAAAAAGGTGCTATTGTATCATTAGTTTCTTAACTAGTAATGCAATAACACCTTTTCTTTTTTACGTGCGTTGCATTTCGAACTCCCTCCATGGACGTTACCTCTGCAGTTAACTCAGCCCAGGCACCCTCACGGCACCCGGAAGGTTCTACTTAGTGCTGCTTCGTTCCCGACCTGACACGGTTCATAGATTTCCGTCGCGTGAGACCCAAACATCTACGCCACTTACAGAGGGCAGCTCCACAGACAAGAGCCCTCCATGCAACATCACCCCTACTATAGCGGATTGTAGGTACAAGGCACCGCTAACGCCCCGGCTGCACGGTTATTTATTATACTATTACTTTCTTTCAAATGTCAATGCCCTTGTTGCTTTTTCTCTCGCAATTCTTTAAAAAATTGTTTCATCATCGCACTGCATTCTTCGCCAAGCACACCAATCTCCAATTCCACCTGATGATTGAACTCCTCCATCTGCAGCAAATTCAAAATGGAGCCGGCGCATCCTGCCTTTGGATTCATACATCCGATGACTACTTTTTTCATGCGGGACTGCACAATCGCCCCGGAACACATCTGACATGGTTCCAACGTCACATACATGGTGCAATCTTCCAAACGCCAGTCGTCCATTTTCTTACTTGCCTTTTTGATAGCAATCATTTCCGCGTGCGCGATTGTGTTTTTATCAATAGTTCGGCGGTTGTAGCCTCTTCCGATAATTTTGCCTTCATAGACAATGACGCAGCCTATCGGGACTTCTCCAAGAGCGTATGCTTTTTTTGCCTGCCGAATGGCTTCTTTCATATATTTTTCATCTTGACTTTTCATTTGCTCACCTTAACAAATATCTTTTATGCACAATTTCAACCTCTTTACAGTTGAAAATACTTTTATATTATGTCTAAATTAGCGCAGAATGTCAACGTATTGCGGAAATATGTCATTTTCTTTTGGAAATATATCGAAGCAAAATGACATATTTCTTTTACCGAGCCACCTGCCGACACCAATACCCGAAGTCCTCATAAGTATTTTTCTCATCCTCCGACAAATCAATGTCCATATCCGTTGGCCTTATAAATTTGGTAAATCCAAATGCATTCGCTGCCATCTTCTCTTTTTCATGAAAGATGCCGGGCACACCAATCCATGTCTGGTCTCCCTCTTCTATGTAAAGCAAATGGTGGTAATTATAAAATCCGTGCAGTAAGAAACTATTGTTTGCAAGGCGCCATTCTCGCCGCGGAAGTCTGGACAAATCCTGCCTTTGGATTTTTTCACAGCGACACGAGGTTGGAGGAATGTACGAGGTAACTTCCTCTTCTTCCTGCGTGTCACCTCTATGCGTACCACCTCTCTGCATTTCGTCCCTCTGCATTTCGTCCCTCTGCATCTCGCTTCTCTGCATTTCACGCACTGGTCTCTCCTGCCGTACATTTACCGGCTCCCTCTCTTTCTCTTGTGATAGCATCTCCCGACTTTGCTCTACTCCGCAGGTTTGCTCTTTACACTGCGATTTTTCTGTATGCCCCCGCTCTTCTTCACGCTGCGATATTTCTTCCTGCATCATCCCTCCATCGCATTGTGGCTCTCTTGCCTGCATCATTCCTCCATTACGTCGTGACTCCTCTGCGCACATTGACTCATCTTCCTTGCATGCCTCCCATGCCGCCAGATACTTGCTTCCATCTTCCCGTTGAAACAAAATCCCCATAATTTCATCCAGTTGTTTTGCATAGATCTGGATTACACTCTTATCCATTTGTTTTTCCACTTTCATGAATCCCAGATTCCGGACCTTTTTCCCATTTTCATACTCGTACAAATATTGAATAAATTGTGCCATATTCCCATCCTTTATGATCTTGTCTTTACAACCCAATTTATTCTGTAAATCTTCAAAAAAGAACCAATGCTATAAGAGTTATGCAGGAAATATTTTATTGCTTAAGGGTATATACGAAAAAAACAAGATATTTTTAAGCCATATAGAAATTTCCAAGAATCCAGCCACTCCCCACTCTCAAATTCCTCACATGCAAATCCACTCCCAAGCAAAAAGCCTGACACAGTCGTGCCAGGCTCAACTTAACAACATTATTCAAATACTAATCTGCAAAAAGTGGAGTAGACAAGTATCTATCACCTGTATCTGGTAACAGCACAACAATCGTCTTTCCTTCGTTCTCAGGACGTTTTGCCAACTCAATTGCAGCCCACGCAGCCGCTCCTGAAGAAATACCTACAAGAACACCTTCGCTCTTTCCAATCAGTTTTCCAGTTGCAAAAGCATCTTCATTGCTTACTGGAATAATTTCATCATAAACTCCCGTATTCAAAACATCTGGCACAAATCCAGCACCAATACCTTGAATCTTATGTGGACCAGCAACACCAGTAGAAAGTACTGCAGAGGAAGCAGGTTCTACTGCAACAACTTTAACAGCTGGATTTTGAGCCTTCAGATATTCTCCAACTCCTGTTACTGTTCCGCCGGTTCCTACACCAGCAACGAAAATATCTACATTTCCGTCTGTATCTTCGTAGATTTCTGGACCAGTTGTTTCTCTGTGCGCCTTTGGATTAGCTGGGTTTACAAACTGTCCAGGAATAAAGCTGTTTGGTGTCTCTTCAGCAAGTTCATTTGCTTTCGCGATTGCACCTTTCATACCTTTTGCTCCCTCAGTTAATACGAGTTCTGCACCGTAAGCTTTCATAAGCTGACGACGTTCCACAGACATGGTCTCAGGCATAACGATAATGATTCGATATCCCCTTGCAGCTGCTACAGCGGCAAGACCAATACCTGTGTTTCCAGAAGTAGGTTCGATAATGACAGAACCTGGTTTTAATTTGCCAGATGCTTCTGCCTCGTCAATCATCGCTTTTGCAATACGATCCTTGACTGAGCCTGCTGGATTAAAGTATTCCAGTTTTGCAAGGACTTTCGCCTTCAAACCTAATGCTTCCTCAATATGTGTGAGTTCCAAAAGTGGTGTTTTTCCGATCAATTGATCAGCTGATGTAAAAATATTAGACATAATAATTGCCTCCTTAAAAATAATTTTTTTGTTTTCATTAAGATTTCTTTTTTAGTCGTTTATCTGATCTAGTGGCCAGATGCGTTCCTATGCTTTGGAATATCTGTACAAGCAGGATTAGCAAAACAACTGCCGCCAGCATAACTAAGTATTTATATCGGTAATAACCGTAATTGATTGCAATCTTTCCAAGTCCGCCTCCGCCGATGATGCCGCTCATCGCTGAGTAACCAAGAATGGTGGTAATGGCAATCGTTGCGTTGGAGATTAGAGAAGGTATGCTTTCCGGTATCATTACCTTCACAATAATTTGTATAGGAGATGCTCCCATACTTTGTGCCATTTCAATGATATTAGGATTGATTTCCCGCAAGCTGCTCTCTGCCAGCCTTGCTATAAATGGAAATGCAGCAATCACAAGAGGAACAATCGAAGCAGCTGTTCCTACGACGGTTCCGATAATGGCACGCGTCAGTGGAAAAACTAATATCATCAAAATCAAAAATGGTATCGAACGCAGCAAATTGATAATTACATTCAGTGTTTGTAGAAGCCACGAAGGCAGAGGCAAGACGCCATCTTTTTCACCTACCACTAACAGAACACCGAGGGGCAAACCAATCACAATCGCGAATATGGTTGCCAAAATCGTTACATATATCGTTTCCCATGTTGCAATAGGAAATTGCGTTTCGATAATCTGCCATGTTTCATTGAGTGTTTCTGATGAAAGAATATTACTAAACATGTACCGTCACCTCCTTCGCATTCAGCCAATCGGAATCCCTTTCTGGAAACACCAGCCGCCGCGCAGCTAAAGATTTCGGATTTGAAAATACTTCTGCCACCTCACCTTGCTCAACAACCTCTCCATGATCCAGAATGGCAACATGCTTGCAAACGCTTTCCACGACGCTCATCTGATGCGTGATAATGACTACCGTAATACCAAGTTTTTCATTGATACCACGTATCAATTCTAAAATCGAATTCGTCGTAGTCGGGTCCAGTGCACTGGTTGCTTCATCACAAAGCAAGACTTTTGGATTTGTCGCAAGTGCTCTTGCAATTGCAACCCTCTGCTGCTGTCCTCCGGACAATTGTGCAGGATATGCTTTCGCTTTGTCACTCAGCCCAACAACCTCTAACAGCTCAAGTGCTCTTTTTTTCGCCTCCGCTTTGCTTTTCCCGGCAAGTTCCAATGGGAAACATACATTTTTCAAGCAATTTCTCTGCATCAACAAATTAAATCCCTGAAAAATCATTGTGATGTCCCGCCGAACCTCTCTGAGCTTTGCGTCAGATAGTTTCCCGATATCGCAGCCGTCTATCTCTACACTGCCGCTGCTCGGTCTTTCCAGCATATTGATACATCGCACGAGGGTGCTTTTTCCTGCACCGCTCATACCGATAATTCCAAAGATGTCACCGTCAGGAATCGTTATAGATACATTTTTTAATGCCTCTACGGAGCCATCGGCTGCACGGAATGTCTTCGATACATTTTTTATTTCTATCATAATTTACTCCGGTGTTTATTTTTTAATCGCATCCAATGTTGTCTGCTTTCCGCCGTAAATACCAATAGGTTCAACATGAATTGCGGAAACCGAAACAATATGTGTGTCATTTTCCTTATTAAAATCATCTAAGTAAGGAGTGTGTTGGAAGTAGTTGGCATCAATTTCGCCACTTTCAACAACATTGTTTGGCTGAACATAGTCCGTAAATTCCTTAATCTCAAGAGTAATATTTTTCTCAGCTAAAATCTTCTTAGCAACTTCAAGGATTTCAGCGTGTGGAGTTGGCGAAGCTGCAACAGTAACGGTTGTTCCTGCAAGTGCCTCATAATCAACAGAGGAATCATATCCATCTGTTTGATCGTCTACAACGGATACTACTGCACCATCATATTCAGAAGCGATGAAATCTGCTACCTTTTTACTTTCCAGTGCTGCCGCAAGTACTTTGATGATGTCGGAATCTTCATTGCCTTCTTTTACAGCAAGAATATTGCCATATGCTGAAGAAGAACCTTCCAGACCAAGTGCATCTTTTGTAGGATTTAAGTCAGCTTCGATTGCATAGTTAGAATTGATAACTGCATAATCGACATCCTTCAGTACATTTGGAAGCTGTGCAGCTTCTACTTCTTTGAATTCAATGTTGTAAGGATTCTCTTCTACATCAAGAATAGTTGCTGTGATTCCAGCACCATCTTTTAATGTGATATATCCTAATTCTTCTAACAGAAGCAATGCTCTTGCCTCATTGGTGGTATCATTTGGTACTGCAATTGTAATCTTTTCTGAATCACTACCGCAAGCCGTCAGTGAAAATGCTGCTGTAATTGTTAAAATTGTAATTAATAAAAGTGAACTAATCTTTTTCATAATGTTATACTCCTTTTCGTTTGCATTTATGTTTTTATCGTATTTTTGTCTGTCAAATCTCTACTCAAATTCTGTACAACATCGCATTCGTCCAAAACGATAATTTTTTCTCACGAGTTCTTCAAAATAGAATTCCATAGGGTCACCTTCCTTAAATGATAAATAATAAACCGGAAAACTCCGATAAAGTTTTCCGGCTCAAAGCAACATCATTCCGCTTCTAATTTATACGGTACTATAATCTATCTCTTTGATGGAGAACATATCGAAAAAAGTTTACAAAAAGCCATGCACATACAACAAGTACACATGCACATCTCCATCATCGTATTCACAACTGAGTTAAGCTTTTTCATGATGCATTCTCCTCTCTTTCATATACCAACTTTTTTGGTAGGTTGGTTGCATTATAATTCCTTTTTCCTACTTTGTCAATGGGTAAAATGGAAAATTTTATATAATTCCATTTAATTCTTGATACAACCGCTTCGCATAACTGTCTGTCATACCACAGATGTAATCCGTTACAAGGAGCAAACGTAAGTAAAGTTTCTCTTTCTCACTCTTGCCTTCTGCCTGGCATAAATATGCGCTCTTGTAATTTTCCGAGATAAACGTCAGCACACGCTTTTCAAGTTCCCCTAATTCTACTTCCGTATCATAATAAATCACCGCATCTACAAATTTTGTCAGCAAGAAATCCATGATAACTGACTCTGCCACTTCCATCTTGTAGATTTCCGGTGTTGCAAACACTCTTCGATAGGCCATATCTCCAAGCAAATGCATCAAAGCTTCTCCGTAAGTGCCATGGAAAATATCATATTGATAGGTCCCGTCCATAATCGCCTCATAATTGGACGTAAAACCATACGTCGCACAGTTAATTAAGAATCCTTGTAACTGCACAATCCAATTTTTCACTGCATATTCTTCCGGATTATTTACGTTTCGTTTAATACCGCTTTGATATTTTCTTTCCAATCTTTCCAATGGATCAAAAGAATCTCCTGTGCTGCCTTCCGGCAATGACGCTAATTCTTCCTTGAGCTGCTGATAAGAAATAAATCCTTTTACGAAGGCATCCTCGATATCTGCTGTCTTGTACGCTATATCATCTGCCGCTTCCAAAATATAAGTCAATGGATGGCGTTTGCCATTGGTCCCTGTGGACGCCGCAACCGCCTCATAGATTTCTCTGTCAGCATAATAATATCCCATCTTCTTATCTTTGATATTTCCAGACTTTTTATTGATTCCAGTAGAAGTCACCGGATATTTTACAATCGTATTCAAAAGCGCATACGTGAGATTCATGCCATGTTCATCCACCAGATAATGGAGCTTCGTCACAAGTCTGAGCGCCTGCGCATTCCCTTCAAAATGATAGAAATCTTCTCGCATCTGCGATGTCAATAACTCCTCTACCATACGTCCCTTAAACTGGAGTTTCGGCAGATTGCGTTTAAACCAATTTCGAATCACACATTCCCCAAAGTGTCCAAACGGCGGATTCCCGATATCGTGGATTAAGCCCGCGCATTGAAGAATACTGCATATCTCTTCTTTTCGCTTCTCAGTAAAGTCCGGGTCCTTTTTGTAGGTTAAAATATATTCTCCAATATTCTGCCCAAGTGACTTTCCAAAAGAAGAAACTTCTAAAGAATGAGTCAGCCTTGTCCGGATAAAATCGCTCTTATCCAAAGGAAATACCTGCGTCTTATCCTGCAATCTCCGGAACGAAGCACTTCCAATAATGCGGTGATAATCTTTCTCAAACTCACTGCGTAGATCGGCTGAAACTGTACTTACGCTTTTTACTTCCCTGCTTCTTTCTGTCGATAATAATTGTTGCCATTTCATATTGATTCCTCTAATCTAAATAAATCGGCGGCTCATAATCCTTACCAAGTAACACTTTCTTGCGCTCTTGATATCCAAGGAAAGCCCATTCAGTCATGTCTGTCCATTTATGCTGCTCTTGATCATATACTTGTACATAGCCGATTCGTTTTGGGTGCATACGTACACTGTTTGTCTTGTATTCTTTTCCAGTGTATGGGTTGACATCCCCAACAATTTGAGTTTCTGCTGCTTTTTCTGTCGTTGATTTTTTGAAATATCCCTTGATACCTTTTCTTAAAATGTTTCTTTCGTCCGATTCCTGGCTTTTTTTCTGCTCCGCTTTATCTTCGTGTTTTGTTTCTATAACTGAGGTTTCGACACCTTGATTTTCTACAACTGTAGCTTCAACACCTTCATTTTCTGTAACGGTCTCCGCCGCAGCTTCCAACCCTTCTGCCGCTTCCAGTCCAGCAACCTCGTCTGCCATATCTGCAAGTTCACCAATCGTAATTTCTCTTTCTAGCGGATGTAATTCTTCTGCTTTACATACCACTTCAGCAGCTGGAGATGCATCCTCCGCTGTCTCCATGATACTCAACTGGAACTTACATCCCAGAATATCCGCAATCAAACGCATATCCTGCTCCTGAAAATTATCTCTTCCCAGGCGCTGCGTCATATTCTGTCTGGACATCGGCTTCCCCGTGCGTTCTTCCACTAATTCCGCCAACTGTTTGATGGTCATTCCCTTTCGTCCCAAAATGAGTTTCACCTGTTCACCGAACGTCAAATTTACCATCCAAATCCCTCCTATTTTCCGTAATATTCTTCTAAATATTCTTCCAAAGTAATGTCAAGTTCCATAATCTTTGTGGCATCTTCCACTCCTACATATCGATAATGCCACGGCTCATAAATAATTCCCGTAACATCCGTTTTTGATGGAGGATACCTTAAAATAAACCCATATTTATGACAATTCGCTGTAAGCCACTGCGCTTCCTTGGTCGTCTCCTGTCTTTCATCCAATTCTGTATATTGATTGGAAACCAAGTCCAATGCCAGTCCCATAGCGTGCTCGCTGGTTCCCGGCTCTGCCACACTAAGTCGCGTATCCTCAAATGCATCCCAATAATTCATCCCTTGATTCAAGCGTTCCTTCACAGAGTCATTGAATACCTGTTCCTGTCTTGTCACAGAGCGATATGCAGAACAAATCACAACTTTCATCCCTGCTGCTTTCGCATCAGCGAGCATCTGCTTCGCCGCATCAGCAATTCTAGAATCCACACTGTACCCTTCTTCTAATTCTGTAAGTTCCAAATCATAATCTTCTTCCATTGGATGATCTTTATTCACAAGTGTCAGATACCACGGAAGTTCCTGTACCTCTGTACTCAAAGCTTCATCCAGTTTCCCTTGGATTTCATCCACCTTATTCTGACTCTCTTCCTTTAATTGTGTAGTAACTTCTTCCAATTCTTTCGCTGCTTTCTTTTTTTCAGAAGCTCCTGCAACCTTTCCACCCAGAAACGAACCCACAAGCAACGCTGCAAATCCTACTATTAATACTCTTTTTGTTTCTCTATTTATACGCGTATTGATTCTCCGGATTCGTTTCATCAAGCGCATCATTATTCTTCGAAATTTCATTTGTTTTCCCCTTATTTTTTCCAAATTCTTTTTTATAATTTTACCTTTTGAATCTGCGGTGCAAATGTATCACAATCTGAACACACCGCTATCCGGTATGGCATCTCCTCTATTACATATTCTTGAAAATAATAATCTTCTGGAAATACTGCCGGCTTGTCTTTCAAATATGGCCTGTCCTCTTTTGAAAAAGCAATCTCAAACTGGTCCATGCCAAGTTTCATCCCCATCCGGGTTGCCTTCATAAAACTTTCTTTCAAAACCCAGTACCGATAAAACATCTCTGTTTGCTTTTTTTCATCGCACTCCCGTATCAAACGATACTCCGATTCACAGAAAAACCGCTCTGCAATTTTTATATTGGGCCCTCCAACCTTTTCCAAATCGCATCCCAGCTTACTGCTCTTACTTGTACCATCTTCCACAGAACATAAAACACAGTTTCCAGAATGAGAAATGTTATAAATAAAGTTTCTTTGTAAACTATATTCTTTCTCCATTATTTGCAATAATGCCCATGCGCCAACACTTAACGCCTTATCCGCCTGCATTTGCAGCCGATCTGCCTTCTTCTGTCTATGTTCCGGCACTCTATCATAGAACTGTAAATATTTTTGTTTCTCTAAAAGTGCGGTCACATCTGCCATCCATGTTTGAATCATATTTTACCATTCTCTCCCTAACAACAATATACTACCACACATTACGATATCTTTTCCATAGCAATTTTTAAGTTTCTCAAAAATCATGTGGATTCTCCAATTTTGCGAAAGTAATACTCGATTACCTGCCAAATAAAATAAGAGTGCGCATCAACACAACACTCTTATTTTCACTTCATCTCGTATCCTTCATATCTTAAGACTCTAGCAGCCTCACTCTCAGTTTACCCCAGACCATGCCTTGAAAATATACATATGCTCTATCGTAAATAAGCAAAGCTGCCTGTCCCCCCAAAAGGACTATAATCCAAAGAACACCTGTTATCTTCTTCGTAAAAATCAACTCTTGAAAAAACAGAAGCACCGGAACATATATCACATTAAAAATCAGATATTTCCCAATCCATAGCGTCAGAGTTCGATTCTTCATGCATTCCTTTGCTGCAATCTTTTCCCACAGGAATTCACTAAGCAGAAGATATAATCCCATTGCAGCATAAGTCATACAATAAAACTTGTTTGGAGAAACAATTACATTTACAAAAGTACTCGCAATCAAAAATCCGAAACCGAAACCTGCGCCCCATTCGCGTATCACAATTCCCACGCAAAATGAGGCTGCCGCAATAAAAAACAAACTGCTGGACTCAACCACGCTGCTTAATACCAGCACCACTGCTGAAAAAGCCGCAAGTAATCCGGTCACTGCTATCTTTTTTGCACTTACATGCATGCGCACAAATCGCCTCCCATACATTCACACAAAGTATCCGCGCACCAGAGGTCACAGCAAAGATTGCCCGTTCCATAAGACTGACGACCGTAACCATAACCGGTGGTCTGATAATGTTGTCCACGGAACTGTAACTGGTTTGCGAAATTTACATATTCCATATTATTCGGTTCCATAGCAGCTGCCTGTCTTGCATGCTCTACCGCTACGAGGTTATTTCCAATTCCCATGTTTGAAACCGCACTGTAGTAGTACCACATCGCATTTCGATTGGATATGTTTGCTAACAGATTCAAAGCTTCATGAAATCTTCTGGCATTAATATAATTTCGCACTGCCTGAAATTCCGCTGGCGCCTGATTATAATTATTATAGTTGTAAGAAGTATTTGAATATTGCGACTGACTTTGGTTTCCTGCATTGGAATAGCCACTGCCGCTTTCGCGCTGCTTCATAATCTGGTCGTAAGCTTCCTGTACTTCTTTAAATTTCTCTTCCGCAAGGTCTGCAAGCGGATTGTTCACATAGGAATCTGGATGATATTTTCTACTCAATTCCCGGTATGCTCTTTTTACTTCATCGTTGCTTGCATTTGGGGATATCCCAAGTACCTCATAAGGATTCGTTACCATAATCTTTTCCCTCTTCTTGATTTTTCTCTTCCAGTTTTTTATCAAATCTGCTCCATACGCCCGCGTACAAAATATTCCTCAGAATTTCTGCATCTTCAATACATGGAAGCCGTTCAAACTGACTCGTGCACTCCGCAAGAACATAATTTAACATTTCCTTGCATTTATCATCAAAGTCCGGCTCTTTGTGCAGCGGAATCAGAGCATTATAATTTCCTTGTTCTATATCTTTTTCTACATCATCGTAAGCATCCATGATGTAAATAAATTTTCCTAAATAAAATCCCATTCTGCGAAGTCGCTTCTCCCACACATCATGCTTGTATACTAGGAGTTCGCTCATCAACTCGCCAAAATATCTTGCAGTAATGTCGATACTCTCCTCGTTTCGTCCTTCGCATTTTTGCAGAAGTTTTAAACATTTACGAATCACAAGACATTTCTCCGGATATTTTTCTTCTAGCTCCAGATACGTTTTGTGTAATGCGCGAAGTCCCACAAGTCCTATTTTGCTCTTTTCATCTTTCCAATCATCTACCAAATGATAATAGGTAAGAATGATGTTCATATCCGCAGCGTACTCTGTGATTTCATTGGAAAGCATCTTCTGCTTTTTCATCGGGTGCACCACACAGCGTTTCTCTTCCAGCTTCGATTCTGTTTCATAAAGCGAAGTCAGAAGGATAATCAAAAACGTCATATCATACGTAAGGGTTATCTGTCCTAGAAAACCATATTTTTCACGGAGCACTTTGCACAGTCCGCAATAGTAGGCTTTGTACTTATGAAATTCCCGCATTTTCAATTCTGGCTTGTGCGCCACAACATAACCAAACATGAAAAATCTCCTCGTAAAAATCAGATTTCGTTCGCATTATATCATGTTCGCTGTGTATTTTGTGTGAAATTTGCAAATATTTATAGAACCTTAAGATTTTTCACTCCAAAATTCACCCTGCTTCTTCATAATATATTAATTTAAGAGTGCAATAAGTCTGCTTGTCCCAAGTCTGTCTGCCCCAAGTGCGATAAACTTTTCCGCATCTTCTACTGAACTGATACCGCCAGCTGCTTTCACTTTTACCTGCGCTCCTACGTGTTCCCGCATCAGTTTCACATCCTCGAATGTAGCTCCGCCAGTCGAGAATCCAGTCGATGTTTTGATATAATCCGCACCTGACTCCGTTACAACTTCACACATTTTTATTTTTTCTTCGTCCGTCAAAAGACAGGTCTCAATAATAACTTTCAAAAGTTTTCCACAACATGCGGCTTTAATCGCTTTGATTTCCACAAGCACCTTGTCGTAATCCCCAGCTTTTACATCGCCCACATTAATCACCATGTCAATTTCATCAGCCCCATTTTTCACAGCATCTTCTGTTTCAAATACTTTCGCCGCTGTTGTCATATTTCCATTTGGGAAGCCAATGACTGTGCAGACTGCTACTTTATCGCCCACATATTCTTTAGCTTGTTTTACAAAACATGGTGGAATACATACCGATGCTGTCTGATATTCCATACCCTCGTCGCAGATCTTTTTGATTTGTTCCCAAGTTGCTGTTTGTTTTAAAAGTGTGTGGTCTAATCTTTTTAAAATTCCTTGTTTTTCCATAATCATTCTTCTCCCGCTATTTTATCTCAAACTTTTGTTGTAATCATTTATAGTAAATATTTCTCCACAAATTTGCCACTGCATATATTTTACAATAATTCTCTCAACAGCGACACGCCGATAGTTCCCTCTGGCATCTCCACGCCGAAATTCTCTGCTATCGTAGCCCCTACTACCGCAAATGTTTCCTGCTCTGGAATCCGTCCGCCTTCTTTCATAGATGGCGACCATGCTATAAATGGTACTTTCTCCCTTGTATGATCCGTTCCCTTATAAGTCGGGTCATTTCCATGATCTGCAGTCAAAATCAGCAAATCATCCTCTTTTAATATTAAAAGAAGTTCCCCTAATTTCTCATCAAACTTCTCAATTTCCTTCGCATAGCCCGCTACATCTCTACGATGACCCCAAAGAGCATCAAAATCCACCAGATTCGTAAAGCAAAGCCCCGTAAAATCACGCTTTGCAATCTCAATTGTCTGCTCCATACCATGCACCGAAGATTTCGACTTGTTCGACTCCGTCAATCCCTCTCCATCAAAAATATCAAAAATCTTTCCAACAGAAATCACATCAAAGCCTCGCTCTTTCAAAGCATTTAGGGCAGTCTTTCCATTTGGTTTTAGAGCATAATCATGTCGATTCGCTGTTCGCTTAAACTCGCCCTTTTTCTTCCCAATATAAGGTCTTGCAATGACACGCCCAACCTTCCACTCATCTTTCATGGTAAGTTCTCTTGCGATTTCACAATAACGGTAGAGATTGTTAAGTCCCATCGTTTCCTCGTTTCCACAAATCTGCAGAACAGAATCCGCCGAAGTATAAACAATCAAATGTCCTTTTTCAATCTCTTCTTCCGCAAGTTCCTCTAAAATCTCCGTACCGCTCGCACTTTTATTTCCAATAATCGTCCTGCCTGTACGCTTCGAAAGCTCATCAATAAGTTCCTGTGGGAATCCATTTTCCGAAAAGGTCTGGAATGGTTTCGTAATATAGAGCCCCATCATCTCCCAGTGACCGGTCATGGTATCTTTCCCTACACTTTTTTCATTCAGTTTTGTATATTTCCCAAGCGGTTTTTCCACTGGTTTCACGCTCGCCAACTCGCATAGATTTGCGATACCAAGCTTCTGCAAGTTCGGAATGTGAAATTCTTTTGTATGTTCTGCAATATGCCCTAATGTATTTACACTGATATCTCCATAATCTGAAGAATCTTTCATCTCACCGATTCCCAAAGAATCGAGTACAATTGTGAAAATTCTTTTATAATTTTGCATGGATTCACCTTTCTTTAAATTTCCTGTTCAAATTGCGCAATCTTTTCTACTTTTGCAGCTAATCTACACCATTTTTTCAAAACAGCTAAATCCTTCTCCTGCCTGATTTTTACCTGTAATTCTTCCGGCACACTTCCTAATTCTTCCAACGATTCAATAATAACCTGGCACCGTTCTTCTACACGACCTTCTACACGACCTTCCTCGCGTGCTTCCTCTTTTTCCTCATTCAAAAATTCTTCAAATGTCATGTACCTTGCCCCCATTTCACGGCTTTCCTTCACTTTTCTCACAGAAGACTGTAATTGTCGGACAAAATCATCCTCAAAATCCTTGTCACTGTCAGAAAGCGGCGCCTCTACAAATTTTAGAAAGCGAACTAACGCTGGTGGTACTTCATTTACATTGGTGCCCTTTGTACTAAGAAAAACCGTATGTGCCCCATCTTCCATGGAAAGTTCTGGTTCTTCCTTACATATCTTTCTCTGAGTATACCTATATTTCCCTTTCCCAAATGGGTCATAATCGCAAATAAAAATGACATACGTGTCTGGCAGCTCTGCATATGGCAATCCACTTAATAAAATTTCCATATCAAGCTGCCCATGGTAATACCTGGCTCTCTTTTTCACTGCTGGTTTTCGCAACACTTGCATCTCCACATCATAATGCGAGCTGTGTTCATCCTTTGCATACACATCCAAACGAACACCTTTGTATTCCGGATTGTAAACAATACTTTTTTCCTTGCTGACTTCTACACGCTCAATTTCAATGCCCAAAGTACGTTCCAGAATTCCTTTACAATTTTCCGGATCCAGCATTACTGCACCAAACATAAAGTTATCCTTAAATGTTAGTTCCTGTAAACTTTTCTTTTGTTTCATATTATTTCTCCTTTCATCCTATCATACTTCTTAAATTTGCGGTAGCCAAAAAACGTGAAAATACGCAAATTTTCACACACTCATAGGCTTCGCCTCCCTTGTTCCATATGTTTTTGTTCATCGATTGAATCTCTCGGCTGAACTGCCTTGAAATCAGATTTGTTTTAACAAAACACCCATACGATGCTTAGAATGAATTAATCTAAATCCGTGTTTTGTTGTAGGAACATTGTACCATTTTCCCACAGCCATTTGCAATCATCAAAATGTGGATAATCAAATAAAATTTGTGCATAAGTGTATAAAAAATGTGGATAACTATGTGGAAATACTGTGGATAACTTAGATTTAGTTTTTTACCCATCAAAAAACCTCCAAGTGATTGTTTCCTAAACTTTCACTTGAAGGTCTTTACACTTCTAATAAATTAAGATATTAATATAAATTCGCAAATACTTATATTATACTAACGTATTATACAACTCACGAATATTCTCAAAAATAAACTCCGGCTTCACATCGCTCGCTTCCACATCTTCCATTGTTCCCTCTCCGCTCAGCACAAAGATAGAACTAATTCCTGCATTCACACCGCAAGCAATATCCGTATAAAGTCTGTCTCCGATAACTGCTGTCTCCTCTGGCTTAAATCCTGCTTTTTCCATAGCAAGAAGCGCCATAGTAGGTTCCGGTTTTCCGATAAACTTCGGCATTCTCTTTGTCGCATGATGTAACATCTGACTAACAGAACCACAATCTGGCACGTAACCATACCAAGTAGGACATACCCAGTCTGGATTTGTCGCAATATAGTCCACACCTTTATTTAACAAAATACAAGCATCCTCCAGCTTCTGGAAAGATAATTCTGTATCAAATCCCATACACAGGCAATCAATATCCTCCTCTAACTTGTCTGTAATCGGAAGTCCACCCTCACGCAGCTGTTCTTTAAAAGAAGTCGTTCCAAATGCATAAATCTTATGATACTTCTTTTCCTGTAAATATAATACAGTAGCATTCGTAGAAGTAAGAAAATCATCTTTATCAGATTTAATCCCCAGCTTGTCTAATTTTTCGATATACTTATCCACACTTTTCGATGAGTTATTCGTCAAGAAAAAATATTTTCCACCGATGCTTTTGATGTATTCTAAAAAATCTAACGTTCCATCAAATAAATCATCATCCAAATAAATAGTTCCGTCCATGTCCAATAAAAATAATTTTTTGTCTTTTAATGTACTCATTCCATTCGTCCTCCCAATATTTCGCAAATCTATTATAAATAAAAAGTGAAGTGATGTATAGCAAAAAATACACAATATTGATAATTTTTTAACATTGTGTCATTTTTACATTTTTCTTGCAGTTAATAAAAGTGGATATTCCCTACAAAAAATGGTATAATAAACGTAGATTATCCCCTCTTATAAACGTGGGTCAACTGGGTAATTTTGTAAGATAGGAGGCATACAAAATGATTGGATTAAGTTTCGATAAACTTCCACATTATATCTATTCAAACCATCGTCAATTCCACACTCATGAGCATCATATAGACCGAATTTTTAATGAAGATGTTCTAATTCTAATGCGAAAAGGTATTTTACGTTTCTCCGAAGACAATGAGCCTGTGGAATTACATGCGAATGAATATTATCTGCAACGTGCAGGACTCCATCAAACCGGCATTCTGGAAAGTGAAAAGCCCAATTATTTCTTTATACATTTTAATGGTACTTTTGAAGAAAATGGTAATCTTCCTCTGCGTGGTACATTCCAGTCGAAAAGTATCCAGCCTCTTCTTGATGAGATGATGCTCCTTGGTTTGGAATCCCCTAAAATTGAATATGAACGCTTATTTTATACATTACTCTCGGAGCTGGCAAAGCAGCAACGCGGAGAAACGATGGCCGAAAAAATTCGCAGTTACCTATTACAAAATTACACAAATCCGATTTCCTTACAAGATATTAGTGACCACTGTTGTTTTTTATCCAAAAATAGTATTGTAAATATTTTTAAGAAAACGTATGGAAAGACTCCTTATCGCTATCTTACCGATTATCGTCTGGACCGGGCTAGTGAATATCTGGTTTCAACACAAAGATCCTTATCCACCATTGCATTTGATGTTGGATTTGGAGACTACACTGTCTTTTATCGTGCGTTTGTTGAAAAATATGGGATTTCTCCGAAGGATTACAGAGCAATTAAGCAGGCAGAATTCTTTATTCCGCCTGAAAATGAACGTCCGAAAAGCTAAAGGGAAGCATCTCTGCCTCCCTTTGCTCTATCATCTCTCTAATTCACATTGCAAGTACGTTTTCCTTAATTTCAAAAAAGGTACTTTCTATAAAAAAGTATAGCAAAATTCGCTATTGATTATCTCTGTTGCTTTTTGCAATTTTCGCTTCTAATTCTGCAATATAAGCATCTCTTTCTGCGATATAAGCATCTTTTTCTGCAAGTTGCTCCTTCTGGCTGTCGATCTCATCCTGCATCTCATCAATCATATACTGTACCGTGTTTCTATCCAATTCCAACAATTCTTTCGAAAACATCTCCATCACCTTCTCCATATTCAGGCACAGGTCATAAACCTCCTCATACATTTCACGAAATTCCGGA
>JAFUOS010000029.1 GCA_017472665.1 Tyzzerella sp.
ACACTGTAAATTACGCTTTGGGAGGAAAGAGCAATGAATCTGCTGAAAGTAAAGCCGGAAAACTATTCAGACTATTTGCAATATATAAACGAAATTGACTTTGGTGCTGTGTATCCGCTTTCCATTGCAGAGGGATTGCAGTACGGTGAGATATATGAAAGTGAGGATAAAAGCTCTGTCATGTTCTGGCATCGCTGCGGTTTTGCATTTCTTGCAGGAGCATGCGATGAGACTTTCCTAGAAGCTGTTTATGAGCTGATTCTGAATAAGAATATTGCTGATAAAAGACGGTTGATCTTGTTTGCAAACAGCACAGCTGAAAAGGATTTCTTCTCAGTGAAAGCAAATATCGTCATCGAACAGCGGTACTTTTTTGAGTACAGAAACGCACAACCTGTATATCATACAGTTTTGCCGGATGGATATACGATACAGGAAATAGACGTAGACATTTTATGCAGAATGCAAGGGAGAATCGTACCAAGCTTTTCTTGGAGCAGTGATAAGGTGTTTCTGGAAAAAGGCAAAGGTTTCTGCATACTGCATGGTGATCACATTGCGGCATGGGCATTTTCTGCCGCCGTAAGCAGTAAAGAAATTGACATCGGCGTGGAGACAAGCCCTGAATATCGGAACCGCGGACTTGCGGCTGATGTATCGTCAAGGATGATACAGTATGTTCTGGAGCAAAACAAAAAGCCTGTATGGGCATGTCATGCGCAGAACATGGCTTCGCAGGCGTTGGCAGAAAAGATTGGATTTGAGAAAACCGGAGAGTGTTTGATAGTAAAGAAGGAGGATATCTGATGAAACGAGAACTCGGCATTGCACGCTGCGGTCTTGCCTGCTGTCTTTGCTCTGAAAATCGTACCTGTTCCGGCTGTGATTCCGGAGCATGTCCCGACAAAGACTGGTGCGAAAACAGGAAATGTTCTATTGAAAAAGGAATCGGACATTGTTTTGAGTGCGATGAGGAAGATTGCAGAAAAGGAATGCTGTCAAAAATCAAACCGCTTGGTTTTACTCTGTTCGCAAGAAGGTATGGCTTGGAACAGCTTCTCGACTGCCTTGATCGCAATGAGAAAGAGGGTATCATATATCACAGAAGCGGAATCATCGGAGATTACGATGAATTTGAGGATTTGGAGAAGCTTATTGCGTTTATTGCAGGCACTAGATGATAGAATAATCATGGAAAAGGAGAAATAACCATGCCATTCGATTTCAAAAAAGAATACAAGGAATTCTATATGCCGAAGAACAAGCCGCAGATCGTGATGATTCCGAAAATGAACTACATCGCCGTTCGTGGTAATGGCAATCCCAACGAGGAGGACGGTGCATATCAGCAGGCAATCAGTGTACTGTATGCAGTGGCGTACACGCTGAAGATGAGCTATAAGACCGATTACAAGATAGAAGGCTTCTTTGAATTTGTTGTGCCGCCGCTGGAGGGTTTCTGGTGGCAGGATGGTGTGACAGGCGTTGACTATGCCAATAAGGACAATTTCAACTGGATCTCCGTGATCCGCATGCCGGACTTTATGACGGAAAAGGATTTTGCATGGGCGGTGGAAACAGCTGCGAAAAAGAAAAAGCTCGACTGCTCCATGGCAGAATTTCTGACGATCGAGGAGGGCTTGTGCGTGCAGATCATGCACCACGGCAGCTATGATGCCGAGCCAGAAACTGTTGCACTGATGGATGCTTACCTTGCGGAAAACGGATATGTGAATGATCTGAATGCAGAGCGTCTGCATCATGAAATTTATCTTTCTGACCCGAGGAAAGCAGCACCGGAGAAGTGGAAGACAGTGATCAGACATCCGATCAAGGAAGGAAACTGACAATGAACCAAAGAGCCATCAAAGACATCACTAACTTCATCTTTATGCAGGACGCACCTGCCAAAAGCGACATCATTTTTATCCCCAGTACGGCAAGATCAACGATTGCAGAGAAAGCGGAACAGATGTATCATGCAGGCTATGCAGATTTCGTGATGCCATCTGGGATGTGTTTCACCAACAACGGCAGATATCTATTTGCTTGCAATAGACAATAAATATTATTAAGGAGATATATATGGATTTAGTTGAATTTTCGGTTACCAATTTTAGAAGTATTACAACTGCTCACAAAATAAAACTGCAAGATTTCACAGTACTTGTAGGAAAAAATAACGAGGGAAAATCTAATTTGTTGAACGCATTAAATGTTGCTATGACAATAATGATGAATCATCCCATGCGAGTTCCGAGAATGAGAAGAGATATTTACAACTGGGAACGTGATTTTCCTATTCAGTATCAAGAACGCAAGCAAGGACTCGATTCTATTTTTAAACTACATTTCAGGTTAAAGTCTGATGAATTAGAACAATTTCATTCCATTACAGGCATTAGAGGTAACGAAGACATTCCTGTTTCTATTAAAGTTGGAAGAGATAATGTGCCACATATAGAAATACCCAAAAGAGGCTCTTCATCATATAATCGCAAATCCATACAAGTTACACAATTCATCTCCGAGAGAATTAATTTTAATTATATACAAGCGATTCGAACGGAAGACATGGCAAGATCCACATTAAGCAATATCATTAATTCTCAGTTGGATGAGCTTGAAGAAAATTCAGAATACACTGCTGCAGTAGATAAAATTAGGGAGCTGCAACAAGAGCTGTTAGATACTTTGAGTTTGCAACTTTTAGAACCACTACAGATTTTTTTGCCCAATCTTAAAGATATACATATACAATTAAATACAGTTAGAGATAGGAAATACGTTGGATCATATGGTGCTTTTGATATTATTTTGAACGATGGAACGTCAACAAATATATCAACAAAAGGTGATGGAATTAAGAGTCTCGTAACATTAGCATTACTAAAAGAGAGAAGCAATAAGAATGGACAAGTTTCAGTTATTGCAATTGAAGAACCAGAATCACATCTTCATCCTGGAGCGATTCACAGTCTTGTAGATGTAATAAACAAAATATCCGAAAATAACCAGGTTATTATCACTACACATAATCCACTTTTTGTACAGCGAAACAAATTAAGTAGCAATATCATCGTTGATTCTAATACGGCTAAAATAGCAAAATCAATATCTGATATCCGAAATGTGTTAGGAGTATGGACATCTGATAACTTAACAAACGCAAGATACGTTCTTGTTGTAGAAGGCGAAGATGATAAAATCTCACTTTCAAAATTATTGCCATATTATAGTGCCAAATTAGCAGAAGCATTGAAAAATAATATGTTGGTTATAAAGTCATTAGGTGGAGCTGGCAATCTTTGTCATGACATAAATGATTTAAGAAATAGTATGTGCCAGTATGTTGTTTTATTGGATAATGATGATGCAGGTAAAAAAGCTGCTCAAAAAGCCATTGATAGAAACTTATTAAAAATCTCTGAAATTAAGTATACAATATGTAATGGTTCGCCTGAATCCGAATTTGAAGACTGTTTAAAGCCAAATTTTTATACAGAAATAATAAAAGATGAATTTAGCGTTGATATCAGATGTCAGGAATTTAGATGTAATAAAAAATGGTCTGAGCGTATGAAAAATGCATTTCTATCTCAAGGTTCTCAATGGAATGACGATGTGGAAGAAAAAGTAAAGCATATTGTTGCTGAAACGATACCAAGTAAAATAATAGATATCAATGATATATTAATTCCTGTCAAATCAGGTTTCTTAAATGGATTGGTCACCGCATTAGAAACAATGCTTGATAAGGAAATAAAGTAGTAATTCGAATATTACACAATATCCTCAAAATACTTATGAAGAGACGATACGTGTCGCAATTTATCAAAGCTTAAATATCTGCCCGAAACACGCCGTACAGTTAATTCTGTACGGTGTGGTTTTTGTTTATGCGCATAGCACAGGGGAAGAGTTAATTCAGACTGCTTTACTGTGCCTCAAAACAAACTTTTTTAAAAAAAGGGGCTCAAAAGTGTATTTCCACGCTCTTACAGTAGAGGGGTATAACGTTAGCAATCTGTATAAGAAATATATTATCAACTTGTGCAATCATACAAACTTCCGTATTTTTAGTTGTGCTTTCTCAAAAAGTTACCAGAGAAAAGTGGGGGCAGTATTCACAAAGAATGATTTCTGAAATTAGGCAGTGCTACAAAATTCTCTGTTTTGGAAAACTTTCTTTTGTGAACTCGTAATTTTTCTGCCTATAGAAAATTAGAGGGATAATTTACTAAGTCATATAATTCATCAACCTGTGCAGCTCGAAAGCAGTAAATTGTGCACCTCTACAAACTTTCAAAGAAATTTCTGAAACACCCCTCTCAAAATGCCTCTCCCAGTTCCCTATAAGTAGAGAGTGTTTTAACAGCAAACTGTACAACGGAAGAACGATTCAGTTGTGTAAGTCGACAAAGTTTCAGAGAACATTCAGAAAGATCCCTGACAAATCTTAAAATGATTGCCAGAAAGAAGTAGAGGGATAAATTCAATCAGGGGTCTCAAAAGTTGCTTCCCAGTTCCCTATAAGTAGGAGACAGTAAAAACAATGTAAAATCGCACAAAAGTATTAGGCGCAATTTGTGCAATCATACAAACTTTTCTCATTTATTGGTAAAATAC
>JAFUOS010000004.1 GCA_017472665.1 Tyzzerella sp.
AAAGAAATCTCGGAGTTTTAACTCCTATGGAAAAACACGAAATTTATTTGGAAGCCGCATAAAAACTGCCAGCAGATAATCTCTACTGGCAGGAAAATTTTATATTTTTTCAATTGTCTACTTGACGGGGTGCAGTTCAAACTCTCCGGTGGCCTCAACTATATCATAGATAACATTTTCCACAAAATTTTCGAGTTATCAACAAAATAAAGGAAGAATTTTATAAATAATTGTGCTATTATGTAAGCACATCAATTAAGACATCCATTTCTATCAAAATATTCCAAGATGTCAATTTGCGTCACATTCGTAAGACGCATCTGAATTTCAAGACGTTTCAGTCAAAGAATTTCAAATTTGATGAAAAAGCAAAGAACGGAGAGTGTTGCCTATGATTGTTTTTTTCCAATTATATCTGTAATTAGAAGGCAAGTTGTGATATTATAAAAGGAGACAAGATACTATGGAAGATAACAAAAAACTAAATAATGAGGGAAACACAGCTACACCATATGATGATGTATATCGTACACTGCTTAACGATTGTACGTCGCTTATCATACCGGTTGTAAATGAGGTGTTTCAGAAACAACATGGCGAAAATGAAAAAGTAACAGTGCTGAATAACGAATTTTACATCACCAAACAGGACGGAGAGCAGAAAGAAAGGATTACAGATTCTAATTTCATCATCGGGAATACCTGTTATCATTTTGAATGCCAGAGTACTTCGGACGGAACCATCATTATGCGTGTGTTTGAGTATGGTTCCCAGATAGCGATTCGGGATAGTTATATTGAAAATAATGTATTAACGGTGAAATTTCCGAATACGGCAATTCTTTATCTGAGACAGACGAGAAACACACCAGATTATATGAATATTCGTATTAAAGTGCCGGAAGCATCCTGTAGTTACCGTGTTCCTGTGCTGAAAGTGCAGAATTATTCGTTGGAAGA
Organism: Tyzzerella sp.; assembly: GCA_017472665.1. Lineage (GTDB taxonomy): Bacteria > Bacillota > Clostridia > Lachnospirales > Lachnospiraceae > Faecalimonas. The sequence goes on from JAFUOS010000004.1 coordinate 961, forward strand.
AATCTTTGAAAAGAAGCTGTTCTTTTTAATTCCTTTTCACATTTTTTCATACGAGAAAAATTTTCCAAAATATGAATCAGATGAGGAAAAACTGCAGGAGCTGACGAACGTGTACCGACAAATTATTGTGCGTTTAAATGAATGCGCAGAAGCTGGGATTATCAGCGAGTATGTGAAAGGAACTGTGATAGCCATGTCAAAGAAAGTATTAGATGCACTGACTGTAAAATATTCCAAGGTGCAAGAAAGAGTAGGAAAGATTATGGGTGGAAAGATACTGGATTACGAGGCAAAGCGGATTCGAGATGAAGAAAGAGTGAACACGGAGCGAGAACGGAAGCGTGCAGAGGAAGCAGAAGCGCGTGCAGAGGAAGAGAAAGCGCGTGTGGCGGAAGCAAAAGCGCGTGCAGAAAAGGCAGAGGCAAGAAACAAGAAACTTGAGGCAGAGATTGCACGACTGAAGGAACAAAACAAGGAAAATACACATGACTAAAAAAGTAAAAAATACAATCGTAATTTCTGGCTTTATTCTGATTGCCATCATCATTTTTGCAATGATAAAGCTGACAAGCCTCGTAAAAAATGCAGAAAAAGAAGCAAGCCAGACAGTAGAAAATACGCAAGCAGAAGACCTCCCAGAAGTCATCATTGAAACAAAGAAAGACATCCAAATCACAATCAGCGCAGCAGGCGACTGCACCTTTGCAACAGATGTCAATTATGCTGGCGGTCCAACCTTCGTTGCCAAATACAACGAAGTACAAGACCCATCCTATTTCCTTGCAGGAGTCCAGTCCGTGTTTGCAAATGACGATTTGACCATTGTAAATTTCGAAGGAACCCTCACCAACTTAGATACCCGCCAAGAGAAAGAATTTGCATTCCGCGGCGACCCAGAATACATACAGATTCTGACATCGGGCTCTGTGGAAGCAGTAAATCTTGCAAACAACCACAGCAGAGATTATGGTATGCAAAGTTTGGAAGATACAAAACAATATCTGACGGAAGCTGGAGTGACGCATTTCGGCTACGAAGAAACTGCGATTTATGAATGCAAAGGCGTGAAAATAGGCCTAATCGGCATCTATGTACTGCCAGATGGATTGGGACGCATGCAGCAGCTAAAGGACCACATTCAAAAAGTGAAGTCAGAAGGTGCGGTTATTACTATCGTGAATTTTCACTGGGGAATTGAGCGGGAGTACTATCCAAATGATGTGCAGAAACAGTTAGCACATGCTGCGATTGACAACGGAGCAGATTTGGTCATTGGAGAACATCCTCATGTGCTTCAAGGGATTGAAACCTATAACGGAAAGAAAATTGTATATAGCATGGGAAATTTCTGCTTTGGTGGAAATAAGAATCCAAGTGATAAGGACAGCATGATTTTCCAGCAGACATTCACGATTCGTGATGGCGAGATTTTATCTTATGACGATTTTAATGTGATTCCATGCTCGATTTCATCCGTAACAAATGTAAATGATTATCAGCCGACGATACTGGAGGGTGCAGAAGCAGAGCGGGTGATGAATAAAATAGATGAGATCAGCGCGGGGCTATCTCAATAAAAATTCGCTGATTTGAACAAAATGCAAAAACGCAAATAAAACAAAACGACACAGAAACAAGTATGAACTTGGAATCTGTGTCGCTTTTATAAAGACGAAAAAATTAATCTTAATTTAAACTATGAGAGATTACCGTTTGCATCACAGGTTAATACAACATGGCAACTCTTGGTGTCAGTTGTGATGAACAAAGTCTTGTGCTTAAATGTTGCATCTCCTACGGCGGTGTTTGATGATGCATAGGTGGAGGCACTATCAAGTTCCCAACCACTGGAAAGATTGCTTGTTGAGTATGATGTGCTTGTACAAGTTGCACTTACACCGCTATTCACTGTGAATGTGCCCTTAACAGTAAATGTCCAAAGTATATTGCCATTACTGTCTTTGGCGGTATAATTTTTAGCTCCTGATTTTGTGTATGAAGTTGCACGAGTTGGTAAAGCATCTTTTTCCTCTAAGACTGTGATTGTTACAGATGTTCCGTCTGAAAGGTATTCGATATTTTCGCTTATCACTTCAAAATTATCAGTTAAAGTATTCACTGGTGCTGCATTTGCAGTGAGTAATAAACTGTTTGCAATAATCATTATAGACAAAAATGTAGCAAATATTTTTTTCATAAGGTTATTCCTTTCTTAATTATTCTATAATTCCAAAATCATCTACGGATTCTTCATAATAGTATACTGCTGTTCGGTTATTGTTTCCAATTATAACAATAGAGGTCGCAATTGTAAAAATAGAAGCCAGAATCAAAAAAATAATTACGATCATTTTTAGTGCTTTATGTATTCTGGATTTTTTTACATAATCAATTCCAGAAGAAATAGCAAATTCTTCTGCAATCGTTTCCGGATTTCCAAAATGTTCTGTAATATTTTTGAACGAAGAAATTGGATTTTGTTCTAGATACTCTTCGACATCATTTTTCAAATCTTTGAGTATTTTGTTTTTGGTTTTCCAATCACAAACAAGAGAACGTCTTATTTTGCGAAAATATTTTTTTAATTCTTTCTCAGAAATATTATTAGTGTCTGCCATTAATAAAGTCCTCCAAATCTCCGTAACCGAGTGCTAGTAAAATACCTCTGTTAAGCGAAATATATTCTTTTTTTATTGCGGACAGATAGTCTTGCCCAGCAGGTTGCAAATGATAGTACACTCGTGTTCTTCGCTTTCCTACTTTTTCAGTGCGGTCTGAAATATATCCTTTGTCGAGTAATCTATATAAAACAGGGTATAAGGAACCCTCAGTCACAGTAAACAATCCGTTACTCTGGCTTTCGAACTCCTGACATATTTCGTATCCGTACATATCTTTTCTCTGTAAAAGAGTAAGTAAAACGAGTTCAATCGTTCCTCGTTTTAGTCCTTTTTCAATGCTCATTGAGATCCCATCCTCTATCGGTATATTTTAAATTTAAATGCAATGTTTTATTTTGTCAATACTATGTAATACAAAATATTGTTGACAGAAAATAATTTGCATGGTAATATCAAATCAAAAATAAGTTATGAGAGGGTAATTCCAATGTGCAGATAAAAGCAGAATGAAATTTAGAGAGACTATACTCTATTAGGTATGAAATTTACAGTAAAGAAAGGAATGAAAAATTATGAGAAGAATTAGTGTAAACAGGGGATATTTGTCCCCTTGTTTATTTTAAACATAAAGCTTAGGAGCAAAAACAATTATGAAAAAGTATATGAAAATAGTTGTTTGTACAATCATTCTTATTGCTGTCATAGTGGTTGTCGGTCTCGATTTACTTAAGGACAAACTCTACATTCCACAAGATAACTTATGGAATGAATCAACATCGGATTCGGCAGAGGGATCGGAAGAAACTGAAGAGATTGTCATGACGGAAGAGGATAAGACTTATTCCATGCATGAGGAAGTGAAAATTGAAAATGAAGTATACATTGATAATAATTGGAGTAAACAACCTTTAATGTTTGTAGTTCATGGATACGAAGTTACAAAAGAATGTCCGGGCGAGCTACCTGTATTGCATCGTTTGGCAGAGCATTTTGATATGGATTCAGAAGGGACTTTTACAAGCAATTATTCGTATTTTCTTGTCTATTTGACTATTATAAATAATACTGACTACGACCAGGTATGGTGGTTAAATGAGTTTTTATTAGATTTAAAGGACAATCAGGAAAATATCATGGGGAAGTCAGAGGTTTTTATATATAATAACAAAGAAAAGTGCAATGACAAAGACTATTTTTCATATACTCATCCAGCACATTCACAACAAGATTTTACAATAGGCTTTTTTATGACTGACGAGGAACTATCTGATGCAGCAACCATTAAATTGGAAATCACGCACTGGGGAAGCGGCGGTGAAAAACCACATAATTTTGAACGGTATGTCACCTTGAAATCAAAGGAGTAATAATTTGAAGAATATAGTATTGATTGAATTAAAAAGAGCTTTTAAGAACAAAACATTTTTCATTTCCGTTTTATTGGGAATCGTTATAGGAACAATTGAGTTTGTAATAGAAGTACTGCCATTAGCATCTAAACTTGATGAATACTTATCCTATAATAAGCCAATGAATGATATTTCGTGGCTGTTTTCAAATTGGTTGGGTGGTCATTTGACCAGCATATATAGCTATGTATTCTTTTTGTTGATACCTGTAATTGCGATTCTTCCATTTGCAACATCTGGATTCGAGGATTTTAAGAGCGGATTTGCTAAAAATATAGTAGTACGTGTGGATAAGAGAAAATATTACTTTGCAAAGTATTTTGCCGTATTTATCACGGGTGGAACTGCGGTGATTCTCCCGGTTATTTATAATCTCGCATTGTCGGCGGTTGTTTTACCTTCTGTTTTACCACAAAAAAATTCGAGTACGTTTGCATTATATGGTATACATGTTGGAACAGAATTATTTTTTAATCATCCATATGTTTATATTTTTATGTATCTGTTTCTTGATTTTATTTTTGCAGGATTGATTGCTACAGTTTCACTATTGGTAGGATTGATTGCGGAACACAAATTCGAGGTGCTTTTTGCCCCATTTATCGGCTACATTTTCATAAATTCAGTGTGTAATTTGTTGGGGCTTACAGAAAACTCTCCAGTGTGTTTTTTGAGACCAGGGTACGGAATAACTGACTTAAAGGTTGTTGTTCTTATAGGTGTGACAATGTTTGTTATCACATTTTGCACTTATGTGCTAAGGGGTCAAAAGAAGGATGTTATTTAATAAGATAAGAAATTTGAAAGTGAAATGTCTGATATTGTTATTTACAATACCGCTACTTGTTTTTGTTTTATTGCTATTCAACTTAAATTTTTACTTTAGTCATGGAATAAAAGCATGTTTGGGAGATTGCCTCATCATGATTTCAGGGAAAAATTTCAATATATTTCTCATCATTACAGTTCTAATATCAACGTATATTTTTAAAGAAGAAAATAAGCTCATCGTTCTAAAACAAAAAAGTAAACAGGCGATTTATATTAAAAATTTTTTATCTATGGTAACTATTATCTTCCTATTATTGTTGTACCTTTATTTTTGTGCTGTCTTTATAGGAAGTTTTTTCTCTACTTCTTTTTTGAATTGGAGCGAGCAGACAAGCATCTATTGCAAGGTCACTGAAAGCACGAATCAATCAGTTTCGTTTATTCAAGTGCTTTTTGTATCATTGTTTTTCAACTTTGTTTCAGTAGTTATGTTAAATGCTGTATATGTGGCACTACTTTTTGTCACGCAAAAACACATTTATGGTTGTCTGTTTTTAGTAGGCACAGTGACTATTGGGTATGAGTTTTTGAAGTTCTTTGTTGATTATGGCTTGTTTCATACAATGAATAATATAGGTATCCATATTTTAGGATTTATAATCATTGCGATTATTTCGTTTTGGAGCGGTTATGTGAATGCAGAAAGGAAAGATTATCTTGAATAGAGAATCATTTGTACGTTTTCAAAGGCAATTGAGGTATGATAATGTAAATGGTATTTTGCACTACTGGAAAATGGCGATACCAGTTATTGTTTTGACTGTCTTTGTTTGTGGCAAATTTTTATCAGATTATTATTGCCAAGCGAGAGAGTTATCATCTTTGCCAGTTCCATCCACAGCAGATTTTATTGTGGATATGTTTAAAGGAATGGAAAAGTATGAACCCGAAGTAAAAACGAAACCTTTTGAGATACCGGCTTTTTATTTGTTTTTTAATATTTATATTTCCTATGCAATTGCAAAATATCCGTTTGGTGATTTAAAAGGTATGGGAAAGAATGTGTTGGTGAATTCAAAAAGCCGTTCCAATTGGATCTTCAGTAAATTCGTTTGGTGCGCAGAAATAATTGTTGTTTTTTATGTGATAACTTATATGGTTGCGACTGGTTTTTCTGCTTTGACGGGTAGTGTCACTTTTCGTTTGAACGAAGAAGTAAATGCTGCGGTTTCAAACATCGGTTTAGCTCAAACGAATTTTTTAATGGATGCTATTATTTTACCTATTGTAACCTCTATTTGTATTTCGTATGTGCAACTAATGTTGTCGTTTCGGTTTAATCTCCTAACAAGTAATATTGTAACAATTGTAGTAATCTGTTTATCAGCTTATTATAGCAATACTTTTTTGGTGGGAAATTACCTAATGCTTTTAAGAAATTTCTCGGTTATAGGGATGGAAGGAGTTTCTACAAATTATGGTTATATCATTTGCATTTTACTCAGTATAGTCTCTCTTTTTCTGAGTAAAGAATGGTTTAGAAGAATAGACATTTTTTAATGAACATAGGAGGCATTATCATGTATATAGAGATAAACAATTACACAAAAATACTGTCAAAAACTACAGTATTAAATGATATTTCCATAAAGATGGACAAAGGAAAGGTCTATGGTTTTCAGGGGTGTAACGGCTCGGGTAAAACTATGCTGATGCGAGCTATATGTGGGTTGATATCACCTACTAAGGGAGAAGTTATTATTGATAACAAACCGCTTAGTAAGAAGAATTCATTTCCAGACAGTGTAGGAATTCTTATTGAAAATCCGGGTTTTTTGTCATATTATTCGGGCTTCAAAAATTTGAAAATCATCGCGCAGATTAAGAACATGATTACGGATGAAACAATTAGAGCGACAATGTCAAAATTGGGACTTGATCCTTATGATAATAAAAAGTATGGAAAGTATTCTCTAGGTATGAAGCAGAAACTCGGCATAGCAGCGGCTATTATGGAAGAACCAGAAATTATTATTTTAGATGAACCCTTTAACGCGCTTGATGAAAAGAGTGTTACTATTGTAGGAAATGAGATTCTAAATCTTAGAAACAAAAATAAATTGATCATTCTCGCATGCCATGACAGCAAGGAACTAGAATATCTATGTGATGAGATATTTGTAATAGAGAATGGGAAAATCAAGGATCATAGGAAATTTACACATATTGGGGATTACGATAATGAAGAAAAATAGGCGTTTTATTTATGGTGTACTTTGTGGTTTGATAATACTACTATTTGCTTTATTTATAATAGGGTACACAAAGGTGAATCGTAAATATCCAGAGGCAATCAATGAAAAATATAATATTGGTGAGATGTTTGAGTATGATGGATGCGATATCTCCGTGAGAGATTACTCTATTTTAAATAAAACGGAAGCAATTAATTCCGGATATTACGTTGAGGATGATGCGGATTATAAAATTTTGAAATGTACTTTAGAGGCAACAAACAACTCAGATTCTGAGAAAAGTCCAGAATTATATTATATAGAAGCAGAATCATCGGTGTGGCATAATGGAATCGATTTAGAAGTGATTGATAACGCGAATCAAGCTACGGATTCTCTTCGTCCCACACTGAAATCGGGAGAAACAGCTACAGTTACTATTGCATTTGTAATGTATAAATTCCAATTTTCTGATGCGCGTTGGAAACGAATTGACAGCGATAATATATATCTTGTTTTTTCGTTATATCCTGTGAAAAAGTATGTTGTTTTGCAGGATAAAACTATTTGAAAAAGGAGATATTTTAATAAACGACACAGGAAACCAAGTACGAAAACTTGAATCCTGTGTCTTTTTATTTGAGAATTTTATAGGGAAGCAAGAAGCTCTCTCAAAACCTCCTCCACCGTCTCCGTAGTCGCCGTCGCAATTTGCTTCACTGAATCTGGAGCAGTTGCCATCGCATAGCTTGTACCAGCAAGTTGCAGCATCTCCAAATCATTTTCCTGATCCCCAAACGCAATCATTTCCTCGGCTTGAATTCCCAGTTTCTCGAGCATAATGCGAAGCGCTGCACCTTTATTTATCCCGAATGGCACAAAATCAATCCAGTCATTCCCGGACGTCACCACTTTGATTTCCTTTTGAAATTTCTCTTTAAAATAATCTAAAGACGCATATGTTCCCGAACGGTCAAAGAACGCAATTTTGACGATAGGCTCCTGAATTTCAGAAAAATCATCCACGACTGTAGTGTCATTATTTAGCACATGGCGGACGTGGTACAAGAATTCGTCATCGCCCGATTCAATATAGCATGTTTCCGCACCAGAAACTACGGCCAGACAATCCAGCTGCCCCTTGATACTTTGAATAATACGAAATGCCAAATCCGTATCCATCGAAAAAGTAGAAATCACTTCATTTTTGTAGATGCACACAGCGCCATTTTCAGCAATATAAGAAATCTCATCTGCGATCGGCCTGAACAAATTTCGCTGACTTGCAATTTGTCTTCCACTCGTGGCTATAAAATGAATTCCTTTTTTTTTCAACGCGAGTATCAAATCATATATTTCTGGATTGAGAGCCTGTGCTCCATGCAATAATAATGTTCCATCCAAATCACTTGCAATCAATTTAATCATAACAAATCCTCTTTACTGGTATTTTTCTTTGTTTAAAGATAACATTCACGAGTTGGGATGTCAATTTTTTTGAAGAAATTGCTTTTTTATAAACAGACTATTTTGTAAAAATAAAGAAATAATAAAATAAACTGGAAGTATATTGAAAATTAAAAATGTGTGTTGTAAATTAGTGAGAGGCACATAATTATATGAAAGTATCAGATAGAAGGGAAAGTATTAGATGCTGCAAATTAAAAACATATCCAAGCAATATAAAACAGGAGATTTGGTTCAAAACGCGTTAAATGATGTCAGTCTGAATTTCCGGGATAATGAGTTTGTATCAATCTTAGGACCATCTGGTTCCGGGAAAACGACATTGCTTAATATCATTGGTGGATTAGACCGTTATGACAGCGGTGACTTGATTATTAACAATGTATCGACGAAAAATTATAAAGACCGCGATTGGGATTCTTATAGAAACCATACAATCGGATTTGTATTTCAAAGTTACAACCTGATTCCGCATCAGACCGTATTGGCAAATGTGGAATTGGCATTGACGATTGGTGGAATCTCGAAAAAGGAACGAAAGAGAAGAGCACTTCAGGCGTTAGAGGAAGTAGGCTTGAAAGAACAGGCACACAAGAGACCGAATCAGATGTCTGGTGGACAGATGCAGAGAGTTGCCATTGCGAGAGCCCTGGTAAACAATCCTGACATTCTGCTCGCAGATGAACCGACGGGAGCACTTGACACAGAAACCAGCGTACAGGTCATGGAATTGTTAAAGAAAGTGGCTCATGACCGTTTGGTTATCATGGTTACACATAACCCGGAACTTGCAGAAGAATATTCTACGCGTATTGCAAAATTGAAAGATGGAAAGATTCTTGACGATTCGGACCCATTTGTTCCAAATGAAAAGGAATTATTGCCGCCAGAGCATAAGAATCTGGGAAAATCTTCAATGTCAATTTTGACGGCATTATCTTTGAGTTTTAATAACTTATTGACCAAGAAAGGCCGTACCTTATTGACTGCATTTGCGGGTTCTATCGGAATTATCGGAATTGCTTTGATTTTATCGTTATCAACAGGATTTCAAAATTATATTGATCAGATTCAGGAGGACACATTGACGTCTTATCCGCTGAGCGTCATGTCAGAAACTGCAGATACTACATCTATGCTGCTTTCCATGGCAACTCAGACGGGCGAAAGTGAAGGCGGGGATGTTGTAGAAGAAAGACAATATATTAGCACGATGTTCTCTAAGATTGGAACCAATGATTTGAAATCATTTAAAAAATATTTGGAGAAAAATTCAGATGAAGTAGACGACATGGTATCGCTTGTTCGTTATCAATACAGCGTGAATCCAATGATTTACACGAAGGATGTGAATGGGGACATTACACAGCTGAATCCGAGCAAGTTATTGTCGTCATTGGGTGCTAGTACTATGATGTCAAGTTCCACAACGTCTGTATTTACCGAGATGATTGACGACCAGAAGATGCTAGAGGAACAATATAATGTTCTGGCAGGAAAATGGCCGGAAAGTTATGATGAAGTGATTCTTGTATTGCCTGAGCCAAATGGTATCTCTGACTTGTTGTTATATAGTCTTGGGTTGCGCGATAGCAATGAACTGCAGGATATGCTTACCAAAATCATGGCAGGGGAAGCAGTTGAAAATACGAGTGAACCGTTAGAATATACATATGATGAATTGATGAATATTTCATTGAAACTGGTAGATGCGAGTGATACTTATAAATACAACGAGACTTATAATATTTATGAGAGCATGACTGAGGACGCCGTATTCATGCAGGGTATTTATGATAATGCACTTGATTTGAAAATTGTCGGAATTGTATGCGCGAAGAAAAGTTCATCATCGATGATGTTGACGACAGGTGTGGCTTACACAAAAGAATTGACAGAATATGTGATTGAGCAGGCGGAGGAATCTGAGATTGTTCAAAAACAATTGGCAAATGAAGAAGTCAATGTGTTTAGTAATAAACGATTTGATGATGACAGTGAAGAATCGGGATTGAACTTTGAGGACATGATTTCGATTGATACAGAGCTATTATCTTCAGCATTTGGCATGAATATCAGCGAGAGTGATATTTCGAATATGACGCAGGGATATATGGGAGAAATCTCGAGCGCGATTACGACGGATACAGCGAAGGCAGAGGTTGCATTTAACGAGACACTTAAGACGCTTGCGACGGACATGATGACCAGTTATGTTGAAGAAAATAAGAACCCAATTTATGGAAATATGGCAGCAATTAAGATGACCGATGTGGATCAGGTTGTGAATACATTTATGTCGAAGGACACCACTAAGGCGGCACTTGCAAAATTGGAAGCGGAATATTTGATTCCACAGGATACGTTTGCTGAAATTTACGCACCATTGTTGAAAGGTGCATGGCAAGGTTATATTACGTATTGGGCGAGTTTGAATGCTGGAAACCAAGGAGCCGATAAGCCAACTACTGAGACTCCAGATACTGAGAATTCAGATGGGGGAGCTTTAAGTGACCAAAACTCAGGCGCAGCCAATGTTGGAACTACAACTACCGTTACGGAAATCCCGAGCACAGGGAATGTCGAAGGAAATACAGATGTAACAGCACTTTTGACAGCCGACATCGCAAAATCTTATTTAGAAGTATTTATGACTCAATCTGCGGTAAGCCAGGCTTCTCAGACGATTGCCGGAAAGATGACAGAAGCTGTGATGCAGAAGACGATTTTATCAAAAGTTGGCGAATTGACTCAAAGCTTAATGGGTACCATGTCAAGTTCCTTTAACGTAGACCAAAGTAAGATTGCATCCGCTTTCAAGTTTGACCTAAGTGAAGAAGAATTGACTCGTTTGATGAAGACCATGTCAGCAAGCAGTACAGAGAAGAATGCAAATACGAACTTACTGTCATTGGGATATCAGGATTTAGAAGAACCTACTTCAATTTCTTTTTATTTTAATGATTTTGAATCGAAAGAGTTATTCTTAGATTTTTTGGATGAATATAACGAAAAGATGGAAAAAGAAGATGACGAAAAAGTGATCAAATACACAGACCTTACGGGAATTCTGATGTCATCGGTTAAGACGATTGTGGATAGCGTAAGTTATGTATTGATTGCATTCGTAAGTATTTCGCTCATCGTATCTTCGATTATGATTGGTATCATCACCTATATTTCTGTATTGGAACGTACAAAGGAAATCGGTGTATTGAGAGCGATTGGGGCATCTAAGAAGAATATTTCTTCTATCTTTAATGCAGAAACGTTTATTGTGGGATTGTGCTCTGGATTGATTGGTATTTTGATTACGTTGGCGTTGTTAGTACCGATTAATTATATCATCCATACATTGACGGGTAATCTAGGAATTACTGCGGTTCTGCCGGTATCAGGTGGAGCGACGCTGGTTATTTTGAGTGTGATTTTGACACTGATTGGTGGATTGATTCCATCGAAACAGGCGGCGAAGAAAGATCCGGTGCTGGCGTTGAGAAGTGAATAGAGGTAATAGAGTTGAAAGGCACTCATTTGAGTGTCTTTTTTCATTTAGCAGCATATCCTAAATTAGAACCCTAAAAAAGGAGCAACAACCATGCCATATTCAATCATGCTCGACGCCGGTCACGGAGGCCGTGATCCCGGAGCAGTATATAATGGAAGACAAGAAAAAGATGACACCCTCCGATTAACCCTAGCCATCGGAGAAATTTTACAAAACAACGGAATTGACGTAGAATATACAAGAACAACAGATGTATACGAATCACCATACCAGAAAGCCATGGAAGCAAATGAAGCCGGAGTAGATTTCTTTGTTTCGATTCACCGAAACTCTTTTCCACAGGACAACGTAGTTTCCGGCGTGGAAAGCCTTGTTTATAATAAAGAGGGCGTCAAATACGAGATGGCACAAAATATCAATGCACAACTGGAGACAGTCGGATTTGTAAATCTTGGTGTCCAGGCAAGACCCAATCTTGTGGTTTTAAAACGTACCCAAATGCCAGCCGTACTTGTGGAAGTCGGTTTCATTAATTCAGATGTCGATAATCGGTTGTTTGATGCCAATTTTTATGACATTGCACAGGCAATTGCAGATGGTATTTTGGAAACATTAGATGGCTCACTGTCAGAAGAATACATGAGTTATTCGGTACAGACAGGGGCTTACCGTAACAGGAGATATGCGGAAGCATTGCTTCAGGAGCTGCAAGAAATGGAGTTCCCAGCACGAATTGAGATGGGCGACGGCTTTTACCGCGTCAGAGTAGGAAACTTTGAAACATTAAATGAAGCGACAGCAATGGAACAAAGATTAAAAAGGGCTGGATATCCGACGGTGATTGTGACATAATAAAGGCACAGGAGAACAAACACGGAGGACACTATGAGCGGAAAAATAGAATTTCTTGAAAAATTAAACGGCTTACTAAAAATGGCGCAGGCACAGGGCAGCCAGATTACCATAGACGAGGTCAAAGCATACTTTTCGGAGGATGCTTTGACCGAAGAACAGATGGAATTAGTTTTTGATTATCTGTTAACACAGAAGGTGGCTGTAAAAGGCTATGTGAAAATAAATTCCACGGAAAAGGAAGAGGAATTTTCGGAAGAAGAAAAAGCATATTTGAAAGAATATGAAACAGATTTGGGTGCATTTCGAGAAATTTCGGAGGAAGAACGAAGAGAAATGTACGGACAAGCTGCAACGGGAAATGAGGCGGCAAAACAGAAATTAATTGAGAGTTATCTGAGGGAAGTTGTGAAAATTGCAAAAGAGATGCATAAACCAGAGGTATTTCTTGGAGATTTGATTCAGGAAGGAAATCTCGGGTTGGTATTGGGCGTAGAAATACTTTCAGCTGTAGATGCATCAACTGCCCACGAAATCATCACACAACAGATTCGCCAAAGCATACAGTTATTATTAGAAGAACAGGCAGAACTCACCAGCAGAGATAAAAAGATGGTAGAAAAAGTACAAGCTTTGGACGAAAGCATTCAGGCTCTGACAGAAGAACTTGGCCGAAAAGTGACGATTGATGAACTTGCCATTTACATGGGCATGGAGATTGAAGAGATAGAAGATATCTTAAAATTGACAGGAGAAGAGCCGGAAGCAGAAGAAAATTGATATTAGAAGGAGCAAGCCTCTCAAACTAGAGAGGTTTGCTCCTTGAAATTTGCAATATTATTAGGGATTACCCCGTGTTTTAGTCATCTTCCTCATCATCGTCATCATCGTCATAGAAATCTTCTGGAAGATAAATATGAACTTTTTCAATTCTGTTTTTGTCAAGTGAATCTACAACCATGCGAACATCTTTTTCTACAATGAGTTCATCTTTTTCGTCGGGAAGACGGTCAAGATGTTCGATAATATATCCTCCAAGAGAATCATAATCTTCGGATTCCAAATTAAGCTCAATACGGTCGTTCAAATCATCTAGGTTCATAGAGCCTTCTACGATAAATTCGTATTCGCTGATTTGCTTGAAGAATTCTTCTTCGTTCTCATCGTATTCATCGTGGATTTCTCCAACGATTTCTTCCAAAATATCTTCCAATGTAATAAGTCCGGCTGTCTCGCCATATTCATCTAATACAATGGCGATGTTTAAAGAAGCCTGTCGCATTTCTACAAGTAATTCGGAAATGCTTTTGTGTTCGTGTGTGAAATATGCTTCTCGCAAAATATCACGAATGTGGAACTCTTTTGTATTATCAAATAAGAGTAAATCCTTCATGTTGATCGTGCCGATTACGTTATCAGTTGTCTCTTCGTAAACAGGCAGTCGGGTGAATTTATCCTCTCGGAAAATTTCAAGCAGTTCGTCATAGGAACTTTCTACATCTGCAAATGTTACATGCACTCTTGGTACCATAACATCTTTCGCTTTTGCATCACCCAAATCGAACACGTTGTAAATCATCTCTTTTTCTTCGTCTTCGATGACCCCATCTTCGTGGCTTACATCCACGATGGTACGAAGTTCATTTTCTGTCATGGTATTTAACTTAGCGTTAGGGTCCACACGGAGTAAAAAAAGAAGTCCGCGAGACAACATGTTTATAATGAAACTCACCGGCGTTAAAATTACCATAATAAAATGAATCGGATAAGCATATGATAAAGCAAGCTTTTCGGAATTAATCGTAGCGACTGTCTTTGGTGTAATTTCTCCGAAAATCAAAATTAATACGGTGATAAGCCCGGTCGCAATCGCAACGGCGGAACCACCGAAGTTATATGCTATCGTCGTCGTTAAAGAAGAAGCGGAAAGGTTTACAATATTGTTACCAATCAGGATGGCGCTGAGCATCTTGGAAGAATCATCGGTAATCTTGATGACCATCTTCGCTCGCTTGTCACCTTCTTCTGCTAAAGAACGCATCTTAATCTTGTTTACAGTTGTCAAACTGGTCTCTGCTGATGAAAAGAATGCAGAGCCTAGTAATAAAATAATCAATACAATAATTTGTATGGCGGCACTAGGGTCCACTGAAAAATCACTCCTTTGTTTTTGTAAAATTTTATGTATCCAGTCTAATATAACCCATTTTACTGGAATTTGCAATAGTACATTGAATTTGTTCGGAGATTGTTGTATGATAAAAGTTGAAATTCTACACATTATGAATAGGAAGTAATCAGTGAATGGGGAATATGTATGAATTTGATTTTTGATGATAAAATAATGAATATGATAGATGCAACACGCATATATAGAGAGGAGCCGATGAAAAAGCACACGACATTCCGCGTGGGTGGAAATGCAGATTATTTCATCGTTCCAAAAACGACAGAAGAAGTGAAAAACGTAGTGACATTATGTAAAGAAACGGACATGCCATATTACATTTTGGGAAATGGAAGTAATCTTTTGGTGAGTGACAAAGGATACCAAGGTGTGATTATCCAAATCTATAAAGAGATGAATGAGATTTTCATAGAAGGGGACCAAATCAAAGTACAGGCAGGAGCATTGCTTTCTAAAATAGGCAGTGCCGCATTGGAATCAGGGCTTACTGGATTCGAATTTGCGTCAGGAATTCCAGGCACCATCGGAGGTGCAGTTGTCATGAATGCAGGCGCTTATGGCGGTGAGATGAAAGACGTATTGGAAGAAGTTACGGTGTTGACTCCAGAAGGAGAAGTGATTGTACTTCAAAAAGAAGAACTGGAGTTAGGATACCGCACGAGTATCATTGCAAAGAAAGATTACATTGTATTGGAAGCAAAACTCAAACTGGAAAAAGGCGATAGAGATGCTATCAAAGCCAAAATGGATGAGTTGAAGTTGCAGAGAACTACCAAACAGCCATTAGAGTATCCAAGTGCAGGAAGTACATTTAAAAGACCAGAAGGATATTTCGCAGGAAAACTGATTCAGGATGCAGGACTTCGAGGTTTCCAAGTGGGAGGAGCACAGGTTTCAGAAAAACATTGCGGTTTTGTGATTAACAAAGATCATGCGACAGCTGCCGATGTCTGGGAATTGATGTGTCAGGTACGTGCGATTGTAAAAGAAAAATTTGGAGTAGAACTAGAACCAGAAGTGAAACGATTAGGAGAATTCTAAAGATGAGATTTGTCATTGTGACGGGAATGTCGGGTGCAGGAAAAAGTACAGCGTTAAAGATGTTAGAGGACGTAGGTTATTATTGTGTAGATAATCTGCCTGTTTTGCTGGTGCCGAAATTAGCTGAACTTACAAGAGTTCCAAACGAAGAGATTAATAAAATTGCCGTGGGAATCGATATCCGCAACCGGGACAGTTTTTCAGAGTTTGGGAGAATGCTGGATAAACTGACGCAAACCGGATTCGATTATGAGATTCTGTTTTTGGATTCTCGCGATGATGTGTTAATCAAGCGCTATAAGGAGACTAGGAGAAATCATCCTTTGGCAGGAAATGGAAGGATTGACCAAGGAATTGAAAAAGAACGTCAAAAATTAACACTTTTGCGTAAAAGGGCAGACTATATTCTCGACACAAGTAATCTGTTGACAAGAGAACTGCAAGCCGAGCTAGGCAAGATTTTCGTAGAAAATAAAGAATTTAAAAATATTTATGTGACTGTATTATCATTTGGATTCAAGTATGGGATTCCAAACGACGCAGACTTGGTATTTGATGTCCGTTTTTTACCGAATCCATATTATATTGAACATTTGCGTCACAAGACAGGAAACGATGCAGAAATCAGAGAATTTGTGATGAACAATGGAGCGGCGAGAATGTTTTTGGAAAAACTGGAGGACATGGCACGTTTCTTGATTCCCCATTATATTTCGGAAGGAAAACATCAATTAGTGATTGCGATTGGGTGTACTGGCGGAAAACATCGGTCTGTGACTCTTGCAAATGCACTTTATGAATTGTTGAAACAAGATGAAAATTTAGGAATCAAGATTGAGCATCGAGATATTGAAAAGGATGCAAAGAGAAAAGCATAACATGAAACAGGAAATGACATTTTCAGGAAAAATCAAGGAAGAATTGTCCCGTCAATGGAGTGAGGCAAGACATTGCCAGATAGCAGAGATGGCGGCGATTGTCAGTATGTGTGGCAAAGTCAGCATCGACAGTCGAGAACAGTATTCGGTAAAAGTACGTACCGAAAATCTTTCTGTTGCAAGAAAGTACTTTACATTATTGAAAAAAACATTTAATATAGAAGTTGAGGCTTTTATCTCAAGGAATAAGAGCAACGGAAATGTTTCTTATACAGTGATCGTAAAGAAACATGAGGATGCAATTAAGGTTTTACAGGCATCAAAATTGATTGATCAAGACGGAGAGATATCAGAGGAGTTTTCCATCGTGAAAAATCTGATTATCCAGCATGGCTGTTGTAAGCGCGCATTTATTCGCGGGGCTTTCCTGGCGGCTGGCTCTATGAGCAATCCGGAAAAATCATACCATATCGAGATTGTATGTACAGCAGAAAAGAAGGCAGAGCAGCTTCGGACAATTATTAATAGCTTTGGCTTGGATGCCAAGGTGATTATCCGAAAAAAATCCTATGTCGTATATTTAAAGGAAGGTTCTCAGATTGTGGATCTTTTGAATATCATGGAGGCACCGGTTGCCCTTATGGAGATGGAAAATATACGCATCTTGAAGGAAATGAGAAATACGGTGAATCGCAAGGTGAACTGTGAGACTGCCAATATTAATAAAACTGTGTCAGCGGCAGTGAAGCAAATGGAAGATATCAGGTATATTCGCGATACAATTGGATTCAGTGAATTGCCAGAAGGTTTATTGGAAATTGCCGAGCTGCGTCTAGAATACCCGAATGCGACTTTAAAAGAATTAGGAGATTTACTTTCAACACCGCTTGGGAAGTCGGGGGTAAATCACAGGCTTCGAAAACTGAGCGAGATAGCAGAACAGTTGAAAGGAGAATAAGGAGGAACAATTATGATTAGGAAAGCAGTAACAATTAATTGTGAAGGGTTAGAGGCCCGTCCCATTGCGATGCTGGTGCAAAAAGCAAGCCAGTTCAACAGTACAGTACATATTGAAGTCGGTACGAAAAAAGTAAATGCAAAAAGTATCATGGGCATGATGTCACTGAGCGTTTGTGGCGGGGACGAAATCGTCGTAGTTACCGAAGGTGTAGACGAAGCAGTTGCAGCAGATGAGATTGAATCATATTTGAATAAACAATAACGGACAAGTTTATAAAAGAGCATGTAAGTGCTCTTTTTTCTTTTACGTTGTTGCGTTAAAACGGCAAAGTTAAATGAAATGATGAAAGGAGAAATGGATAGATGAAAAAAATGATATTTGTATACAACCCGAATGCAGGCAGAGGCCTGATTAGGCAGCGCCTTGCAGATGTACTTGATATTTTTGTGAAAGCTGGATATGAGTTGGTTGTTTACCCTACACAGAGTTATCGAGATGCTTATGATAAAATTGTGCACATGGAAGAGGGATATGATCTGGTAGTCTGCAGCGGTGGAGACGGTACCTTGGATGAAGTGGTCACGGGGATGATGAAACGTAAGAACAAGGTTCCGATTGGTTATATTCCAACAGGCACTACCAATGATTTTGCAAGCAGCCTGCATATTTCCAAAGATATGTTGAATGCAGCGCACACCGCTGTTCATGGAACGCCGTTTGCATGTGATATTGGAATATTTAATAAGGATATTTTTGTATATGTTGCAGCCTTTGGTCTTTTTACGGATGTGTCTTATCAGACCAATCAGAACTTGAAAAGGGTGCTTGGACATGCAGCTTATGTCTTGGAAGGTGTAAAACAGTTGTCAAATATTCCATCGTATAAGATTAAGGTCACACACGACGGACAAGTGATTGAAGATGAGTTTATGATTGGTATGGTTACTAATTCCAAATCGGTTGCCGGATTCAAGGGAATCACAGGAAAACAGATAGAGTTTGATGATGGAGAATTCGAAGTGACTTTAATCCGCAGGCCGAAGAATCCGATTGAACTTCAGGAAATTATTACGGCGCTCCTGATTGAAAATTTCAATACACAGCATATGTATACATTTAAAACAGGGGAAATCACGTTTGAATCAGACGTGGAAATTCCGTGGACGCTGGATGGAGAATTCGGTGGACAGCATGAATTGGTGAAAATCTGCAATGAAAGGCAGGCGCTTCAGATTATGATAGAGGCCAGAGAAACAGATGAACAGATAGAAGAATTGACAGAAAATATGTCAGGTGAAGAGGAAAAAGTGGATGAAGAATAGACACAGATAGTTACAGAGGTTAAAAATGTATTTGCATTTTTAAAAATATGGTTTATAATGGTAGGCGAAAGCAATCATAAAATAATCGGAGGTAATTATTATGTTAGTATCAGCAAAAGAAATGCTTGACAAAGCAAAAGCAGGACACTATGCAGTTGGTCAATTCAACATCAACAACTTAGAATGGACAAAAGCCATCTTATTAACAGCTCAAGAATGTAACTCACCAGTTATCCTTGGTGTATCAGAAGGTGCTGGAAAATACATGGCAGGTTACAAGACTGTTGTAGGTATGGTTAACGGAATGCTCGAAGAATTAAACATCACAGTTCCAGTAGCACTTCACTTAGACCACGGCAGCTACGATGGATGTATGAAATGTATCGAAGCAGGATTCTCTTCAATCATGTTCGATGGTTCACATTATCCAATCGAAGAAAACGTTGCTAAAACAACTGAATTAGTAAAAATCTGTGCAGAAAAAGGAATGTCTTTGGAAGCAGAAGTTGGAGCAATCGGTGGAGAAGAAGACGGTGTAGTTGGTAAAGGAGAATGTGCAGACCCTAACGAATGTAAAGCAATCGCTGACTTAGGCGTTGACATGTTAGCAGCTGGTATCGGTAACATCCACGGAAAATACCCAGCAAACTGGGAAGGATTAAGCTTCGAAACATTAGACGCTATCCAACAGTTAACAGGAGATATGCCATTAGTTCTTCACGGTGGTACAGGTATTCCAGACGATATGGTTAAAAAAGCTATCGACTTAGGTGTTGCTAAAATCAACGTTAATACAGAATGTCAATTAGTATTTGCAGAAGCTACACGTCAATACATTGAAGCTGGAAAAGATTTACAAGGAAAAGGATTTGACCCTCGTAAATTATTAGCTCCAGGTTTTGAAGCAATCAAAGCTAAAGTAAAAGAAAAAATGGAATTATTTGGTTCTGTTAACAAAGCTTAAGGAATGTTACTGCGAAGTACATAGTTTGAGAATCAGGTGGAAGATACAAAGTTTCTTCCACCTTTTTTATTTTTCTTGCATTTTATATTAATTTAAGGTATTTTATTTCATATGAGAGTGTGTTATAGAATGATTAGAGGAAGGAAAACGGGTATATGAGTGAACTGATGAACGTAGTGGATATTTTTGGGGAGAACGTTTTTAATGACTCTGTGATGCAGGCACGTTTGCCAAAAAAAGTGTATCATGAGTTAAAGCGTACGATCCAGGAAGGAAAAGAATTAGAACCATCGATTGCGGATGTTGTTGCGCATGAGATGAAAGAGTGGGCTATTGAAAAAGGTGCCACTCATTATTCACATTGGTTCCAACCACTGACAGGTGCCACGGCAGAAAAGCATGATGCATTTATTTCGGCTCCAAAAGAAAACGGAAAAGTTCTGATGGAATTCTCGGGGAAGGAATTGATTAAAGGTGAATCCGATGCATCCTCATTCCCATCAGGCGGACTTCGTGCAACGTTTGAGGCGAGAGGCTATACAGCATGGGACTGTACATCACCGGCATTTATTAAGAAAGATGCGACAGGAGAAGGGGCGATTCTTTATATTCCGACGGCATTCTGTTCGTATACAGGAGAAGCATTAGACCAAAAAACACCGCTTCTTCGTTCCATGGAAGCAATCAATAAACAGGCACTTCGATTGATTCGTCTGTTTGGAAATACAACATCCCAGAAAGTAACTCCATCTGTTGGAGCAGAGCAGGAATACTTTTTGGTGGACAGAGAAAAATATTTGAAGAGAAAAGACCTTGTCTTTACTGGCAGAACTTTATTCGGTGCAATGCCTCCAAAGGGACAGGAATTGGACGACCATTACTTTGGTGCAATTCGTGAACGTATTGCACTCTTTATGAAAGATGTAAATGAAGAACTGTGGAAACTTGGCGTTTCTGCAAAAACGCAGCATAATGAGGTGGCACCGGCACAACACGAATTGGCACCAATTTATGCACAATGTAACGTTGCTGTAGACCATAACCAATTAATAATGGAAACATTGAAGCAGGTGGCTTATCGCCATGGATTGCATTGCCTCCTGCATGAAAAACCATTTGCAGGAGTAAATGGTTCCGGAAAGCATAACAACTGGTCCTTGACGACAGATGATGGCATTAATCTGTTGGATCCAGGTAAAAATCCACATGACAATATTCAGTTTTTATTGATTTTGACTTGTGTACTAAGAGCGGTAGACAGACATGCCGAACTTCTGAGAGAGTCTGCATCGGACGTGGGAAATGACCAGAGATTAGGGGCCAATGAAGCTCCGCCGGCGATTGTTTCCGTGTCTTTGGGGACACAGTTAGAGGATGTGCTCGACCAGTTAGTAAGCACAGGTTCTGCTACCCACAGCATTAAGAGACAAAGATTAGAAACGGGCGTACATACACTTCCTGATTTTGCAAAAGATGCTACGGATAGAAACAGAACGGCACCATTTGCATTCACCGGAAATAAATTTGAATTTCGCATGGTAGGTTCTAGAGATTCAGTTGCTTCCTCTACAATTGTATTAAATACAATCGTTGCAGAGGCGTTTGCAGAAGCTTGCGAATACTTGGAAAAAGCAGAAAATTTTGATATAGGAGTACATGATTTAGTGAAGAAATATGCTACTGAACATCAGAGAATTGTATTCAGTGGAAATGGGTACTCGCAGGAATGGGTGGAAGAAGCAGCGAGAAGAGGCCTTCCAAACATTGCTACTATGGTCGATTCTGTTCCATACCTGGTAATAGATAAAACAGTGAATCTGTTTGAAAAGTTTGGCGTATTTACGAGAGCAGAGTTGGAATCCCGTGCAGAGATTAAATATGAAACCTATGCGAAGGTAATTAATATTGAATCGCGCTCGATGATAGATATTGCAAGTAAGCACATTATTCCATCAGTAATTAAATATATTACATCTCTTGCAACTTCTATTAACGAAGTAAAAGGCGCATGTGACAGTATAGATGTTAGTGTACAGACAGAACTGTTGGAAAAATCATCAAAGTTGCTTTCGGATACAAGAACAGCTTTAAAGAAACTAGAAGAAGTGACAGGACAGGCTGCTGCGATGGAAAGAGGCCAAGGACAGGCAGAATTTTTCAAAGATGAAGTCGTTCCGGTGATGGCAGCACTTCGTGAACCAGTGGATAAACTGGAGATGATTGTGAATAAAGAAATGTGGCCGATGCCATCTTATGGAGATTTATTATTTGAAGTATAGGTGGAATATTTGGTTTCAATGAAATAAAAGAAGAAAAATGCGCTTTGTGCTTGAAATGCACGGAGCGCATTTTTGCTGCCTAAAAAAGCTATAGATAGTAAAAAGGCTAGTGGGGGAGCCACTAGCCTTTTTGAGGGGAGTATAAATAATTAATAAGGGGTTGTAGAAAATCGCTTTCCTACAAAGGTCATTATAATATACGAAAAAGAAAAACACAAGCAAAAAATTAAAAAAAACTTAAGCAATTTTATAAAAAATGGCAAAAAAGATAAAAAATCGACGGAATTTTATTTGGATGCATAAAAAAAATCGACTGAGAGATACTAAAAGCGTACCAATTAAATTTCAGGAGGAATGAAAAATGGACAAAAATGCTTATTCAAAGAATAACAACAATGCAAACACAAACAAAAATGCAAACAATGCAAATGCAAAAAACAAAAATGCAAACAATGCATCAAACAAGAATGCATATAATGAGTCAAACAGAAATGCGAACAACTCAAATATGAATGACAACTACTAAGATGCACCTTGAAGAGACCCTGCGGGGTCTCTTCTTATTTACACGCTCTTGACAGCCACTTTTGTTGCATTTAATATAAGGGGTATAGATACAGGAGGATAAAATGAAAAGAGTAGAGTTGATAGCACCATGCCATTTCGGGCTGGAAGCTGTATTAAAAAGAGAAATTTATGATTTGGGTTATGAGATTGCAAGTGTGGAAGATGGACGTGTTTCCTTCTATGGAGATGCAGAAGCAATCTGCAGGGCAAATATATTTTTGAGAACGGCAGAGCGCGTATTGTTGAAAGTGGGTTCGTTTAGGGCAGAAACCTTTGACGAATTGTTTGAACGAACAAAGGAAATTCCATGGGAAGAATACATTCCAAAAGACGGAAAGTTCTGGGTGACAAAAGCGGCTTCTGTGAAGAGTAAATTGTTTAGTCCGTCTGATATTCAGTCGATTATGAAAAAGGCAATGGTAAACCGCATGAAATCCCATTATGATGTGGAATGGTTTGAGGAAACAGGTGCATCTTATCCAGTTCGCGTATTTTTGATGAAAGATATTGTGACAGTTGGAATCGATACGTCAGGTGTTTCCCTGCATAAGAGAGGATATCGCCAATTACAGAGCAAGGCACCGATTACTGAGACGCTGGCAGCAGCGTTAATCATGCTGACTCCATGGAAAAAAGACCGTATTTTCGTAGACCCATTTTGCGGATGCGGAACATTTCCGATTGAGGCGGCTATGATTGCGGCAAATATTGCACCGGGGATGAATCGCTCGTTCCTTGCGGAAGAGTGGGAGAATCTGATTCCAAAGAAGGCATGGTACGATGCGATCGATGAAGCCAATGAGATGATAGATGATGATATAGAAGTAGACATTCAAGGGTATGATATCGATGGAGAAGTTCTTCGTGCGGCAAGAGAAAATGCCAAAGAGGCCGGCGTAGAGCATCTGATTCATTTCCAACAGAGAGCAGTAAAAGACCTTCGCCATCCGAAAAAATATGGATTTATTATCACAAACCCACCGTATGGGGAACGATTGGAAGACAAGGAAACTCTTCCTGGAATTTATCGTGAATTTGGAGAAAGCTTCAAGACACTTGACAGCTGGTCTGCTTACATGATCACCAGCTATGAAGATGCCGAGAGATATTTTGGCAGAAAAGCGGATAAAAATAGAAAGATTTACAATGGAATGCTGAAGACATATTTTTACCAATTTTTGGGGCCAAAACCACCGAAACCAAAGAAATAAGAAAGAGGACTTATAAGATGGAACGAAAGATTATATTTGCGACAGGCAATGAAAATAAAATGAAAGAAATCAGAATGATTCTTTCAGATTTAGGTATGCCGATTCTTTCGATGAAAGAAGCAGGAATCAATGTAGATGTGGTGGAAGATGGAACCACATTTGAGGAAAATGCGTTGATAAAAGCTACAGAAATTGCAAAATATGTGGATAACTGTATTGTACTTGCAGATGATTCCGGACTGGAAATCGATTATCTGAATAAAGAACCAGGCATTTATTCTGCGCGCTATGCCGGAGAAAATACTTCTTATGATATTAAAAATAATTTGTTGCTGGAACGTTTAGCTGGTGTGCCGGATGAAAAACGTACAGCCCGATTTGTTTGTGCGGTTGCAGCGGCCTTTCCGGATGGAACAACGGAAGTGGTAAGAGGAACGATTGAAGGCCGTATCGGACATGAGATTATCGGAGAAAACGGATTTGGATATGACCCGATTTTCTATCTTCCAGAATACGGATGCACAACGGCACAGATGGACCCAGATAAAAAGAACGAACTGAGCCACAGGGGAAATGCTCTCCGGGCGATGCGTGCGATTATGGAGAAAAAATATGAGAATACTAATCGTTAGTGATACACATGGAAGCCATTGCAATTTAGATGAGGTCCTAGAACGCGAAAAAGATATCGATATGCTGCTTCATCTTGGAGATGTGGAGGGCGATGATGATTATATTGAGGCGGTCATGGAGTGCCCAGTTCATATCGTAGCGGGGAATAATGATTATTTTTCCTACCTTCCAAGGGAGAAGGAAATTCAGATTGGGAAATATAAGGTGTTTATGACCCACGGACACAACTATTACGTTTCCATGAGCACCGAGCGCTTGAAACAGGCTGCCAGACAGCGTGGCGTGGACATTGTCATGTATGGGCACACACATCGTCCGAAAATTGACGTTTCGGATGATGTTATTGTGATTAATCCTGGAAGTCTTTCTTATCCAAGACAGGAAGGACGAAAAGCTACATATGTTATAATGGAAATCAATCGTGCAGGAGAGGCTGAGTTTACACTGCATTATGTGTAAAAATGCATAAAAACCGTGGTTTTGAGACAAAATAAAAAAAATTAAAAAAGTTGTTGACATTTCCGTAGACGCATTATATAATACCAATTGTGTCACGGAAATGGTGACCAGATCGAGATGACGGGGTGTGGCTCAGCTTGGCTAGAGCGCCTGGTTTGGGACCAGGAGGTCGCAGGTTCGAATCCTGTCACCCCGATAGTTATGCGGGTGTAGTTCAATGGTAGAACACCAGCCTTCCAAGCTGGATACGTGGGTTCGATTCCCATCACCCGCTTTCCTAAAGCAAATATTTAGGAACAATAAAATGTGTGTTTGTAGCTCAGTTGGATAGAGCAACGGCCTTCTAAGCCGTGGGTCGGGGGTTCGAATCCCTCCAAGCACGCTTATATGGTGGGTATGGTGCAGTTGGTCAGCGCGCCAGATTGTGGTTCTGGATATCGTGGGTTCGAGTCCCACTACCCACCCTTTCTTATTTTAAAATAAGAACATAATCTAATGGGCTATCGCCAAGCGGTAAGGCACAGGACTTTGACTCCTGCAGTCGCTGGTTCGAATCCAGCTAGCCCAGGTATGGAGCATTAGCTCAGTCGGTAGAGCACTTGACTTTTAATCAAGTTGTCCGGGGTTCGAATCCCCGATGCTTCACTTGGTGAACAAGCGAAAGCTTGTTCACATATATTTTATAGAGAAAATGTGGTGCGGTTAGAAAAAATCGCGAATTCACAACATTCTACGCAGGTGTGGCGGAACTGGCAGACGCGCTAGACTTAGGATCTAGTGGGAGACCGTGCAGGTTCGATTCCTGTCACCTGCACTAAAGCCTCGAAGATTTCGGTTTTCGAGGCTTTTTCTTTTGACAAATAGATAATAGTGTGCTATAATTTTGCCAGTTTAAAGCACTAAAGCAATATACAGATCTAGGAGATGAACAAATGAGTTTAAGAAAAGGAAATTTAATGGACGTCCGTGACGATATTCAAGTTCTTGATGCAACAATCAGAGATGGCGGGCTTTGTAATAATTTTGAATTTACAGATGAGTTCGTGAAAGAACTCTACAAAATGAATGTGAAAAGTGGCATAGATTACATGGAATTTGGCTACAAAGCCAGCAAAAATATGTTTAAAGAAAGCGATTTTGGAAAGTGGAAATTCTGTAATGAAGAAGACATCCGCGCAATCGTGGGAGACAATCCTTCTGATATGAAGATTGCTGTCATGGCAGATGTAGGAAGATGCGATTACAAAACAGATTTCTTACCAAAGAGCGAAAGCGTGATTGATATGGTACGTGTTGCCTGCTATATTCACCAAATTCCAGCTGCGATTGAAATGATTGAATGGTTCCATGAACTTGGCTACGAAACCACTTGCAATATTATGGCAATTTCACAGGCAAATTTAGACCAAGTGAAACATGCATTGAAGACACTGGCAGCTACGAATGTAGATGTGATTTATCTGGTAGATAGTTATGGCTCGCTTTACCCGGAAAATGCTTCCGAGTTTGCTAAAATCTATCTCGAAGCTGTGGAAGGCACAAACAAAAAGATTGGATTCCATGCACATAATAACCAGAATTTGGCTTTTGCAAATACGATTGAGACGATGTCTTATGGCGTATCATTCCTCGATGCGACTGTACAGGGCATGGGCCGTGGTGCAGGAAACTGTGCAATGGAGCTGCTTCTCGGTTTCTTGAAAAATCCGAAATATAACATTTACGTATTACTGCAATTTATTGAGAAGTATATGGTTCAACTGAAAGATCAAGGAGTTGTTTGGGGATATGATCTTCAATATATGTTCACAGGGCTGTTAAACCGTCATCCGCGTGAGGCGATAGATTTTACAAAAGAGAACCGTAGTGATTATTCTGAGTTTTATAAAACATTACTTGACAATTTCTAAGGAGAGATACATTGCTTAGCGAACGGTTGAGGTTTGTGTTGATAGAAATCGAATATTGGTTATTTACATGAAGAAGCTGGAGAGTGGTCTCTGGCTTCTTCTTATTTCTTGCACTTATATGCGGTTACATGTTATAATCAAGGTTAGAGTACGTGCAAACACACTTTATGAGGTGGGAAATGAAGATAAAAGTAAAAAATATGAAGTACGAGGATGTGCTTGCGCTTCCGAAAGAGAAGATCTATAAGCCCCTACGGCAGCATTTTGTGTTCCGCACATTATTGCGAGTGCTGTCCATGGTAGACTTATTTGCAACGCGGTTTGAATGCAATAAAATCGGAATGGAGAAACTAGGGAAGGACGAGCCGTGTCTGGTTCTGATGAATCATTCCAGTTTTATTGATTTGAAGATTGCCTCTACGATTTTGTATCCGCGTCCATTCAACATTGTTTGTACATCGGATGGATTCGTGGGAAAAAAATGGCTGATGCGCCTGCTTGGATGCATACCGACGAAAAAATTTGTAATGGATACGAGACTGGTCCGCGACATGATATATGCGATAAAAGAACTGAAAAGTTCTGTGCTGATGTATCCGGAGGCTGGCTATAGTTTTGATGGAACGGCTACAACACTCCCGGACAGCATCGGAAGGTGTTTGAAGATGTTGGGGGTTCCGGTGGTGATGATTCGCACCTATGGGGCATTTGCAAGAGATCCGTTGTATAATGGACTCAGGCTCCGAAAAGTGAAGGTGACTGCAGATATGGAATATGTGTTATCAGCCCAGGATGTTGCAGAAAAGACACCGGAAGAACTCAATGCTATTATTCAGCGTTGTTTTGATTTCGACAATTTCCGTTGGCAGCAGGAAAACAATGTACGTGTTTCAGAGCCTTTCCGGGCAGAAGGATTGAACCGTGTATTGTACAAATGTCCCCATTGCATGGCAGAGGGCAGTATGTCTGGAAAAGGTACAAAGCTAATCTGTCAGAATTGTGGAAAACAGTATGAACTGACAGAATATGGTTACATGGAAGCTTTGGAAGGGGAAACTGAATTCCCACATATTCCGGACTGGTACAAGTGGCAGCGGGAATGTGTCAAGAAAGAGATTCAAGACAATACATACCTGTTGGATGTTCCAGTCGATATCTGTGTCCTGGTAAATACAAAATGTATTTATCGTGTAGGAGAAGGACGGCTTTTCCATACTGCGGACGGCTTTCATCTGGTAGGGTGCGAAGGGAAATTGGATTACAGTCAAAAGCCAATTGCTTCTTACAGTCTTAATTCTGACTATTTCTGGTATGAAATCGGAGATGTTATCTGCATTGGAGATGGAAATATCTTGTATTACT
Source organism: Tyzzerella sp. (assembly GCA_017472665.1). Taxonomy (GTDB): domain Bacteria; phylum Bacillota; class Clostridia; order Lachnospirales; family Lachnospiraceae; genus Faecalimonas. The sequence goes on from JAFUOS010000004.1 coordinate 29,598, forward strand.
GTTTCCCAAAAGATGCAGGAGATATCGTGGCAAAGACAAGACTTGCAACAGAAGAAATGTTCAAAATTGCGAAAGCAAATCGGAAACAAAGTGCAGGAAGAAAATAGGGAGAAATGATATGGAGTATAATTTAGTAACTGCAATAGAACAGATGAAAAAGAATGAAGAATCTGGGTTGAACTACATTTATTCGAAGACCTATAATTATGTTTATTTGCGTGCAAAAAACATTTTGAAGAGGGAAAATGATATTCAGCAGCTCATGCGGGATGTGTATTTAAAAATGTTAGAAGCATCTGCAGAGATTGAGCCGGAGAACATGTATGAATGGCTTGGGAAAACAGCCTATACATTGGGCTGTGGATATTATCGAAAAAAGAAAGCAAGAGAAGTTACTTGTCTGGAAATCGATAAGTATGAGTTAACACCTCGCAAAATTATGAATTTGGAAGACACTGTGGAAGTCATAGAGGATGGTTTGGAACAGCTTCCAGATTTATATCAGGCTACATTTTATGCATTTTACTATGACTATATGACGATAGAAGATATTGCCGAGGTGATGGATTGCACTGCGGGCATTATCATTAATCGTTTGAATTATACAAGGAAGTATATGATAAAGGCACTGGAAAATTATCAGGAAGAAAAGAAAGTGAAAGTGGCTTTTTCGGTAGAAGCGGTTTGCGCGGCGCTTCGCAAATGGTCCGTGGATCACTGCCTGGGCATGACTGCGGCACAATCTGTGTACGCTGAGATTTGCAAGGGCGCGAATTTGAAGCCAAGTGCGTTTTATCTAGAAGGAAAAGAATTTGCAGGGGTAAATAATACCGTTGTATATCATAAGGCTGATGATTGGGCTCCAATCGAAGAACAGGTGGAAAAGTATAGACCAAAATCGGGGATCGATAAGAGAGTGTTGGGAATCATTGCTGGAATTGTAGTGCTTGTGATTGTTATTATCGTTGCGGTGGCTTTGCTCGGAAAGTCTGGTGATGGTGAATCAAAGAAGAATGCGGATTCAAATCAAGTGGAAGAACAGAAAGATAATCAAGATGCTGACAACGCAGATAACCAGGCGGATGATGAAACGGATGACCAGGATGCAGATGGTCAGAATGCGGATAGTCAACAACAAGATGACAGTCAACAGTCAGAGCCTTCGGGAGAAACGACGAATGCATCTGAATATATTTTACCGGAAAGTGCAACAAGAGCATTGACGAGAGCGGATTTGCAGGGACTTACGAAAGAACAACTGCGTTTGGCTAGAAATGAAATCTTTGCGAGACATGGTATGATATTTGGCGTAGAAGATTTGGATACCTATTTTTCATCAAAATCTTGGTACGAGCCAACGGTGCAGTCTTCCGAGTTCTACGATAAAGTGGAAATGAGTTTGATTGAAGAGGGAAATATTGAGTTGATTCAGGAAGTGGAGTCAGGAATGTAGCTGGATTCATTCGGAAGAACTAATATAGAAACATTTGAGAAAACACTGAGAAAAGCAGAAATGTTTTTCTTAGTGTTTTTTGTTGGCATAAAGATAGGGAGTGTCCTGAATTGAATGCTTAAATATCGATAAAAGTCAGAAAAATTTAAAAATATTTGAAAAATGTATTGACAAATGAAAATATGATGATATAATAACAGTATAAACAAGATAAATAAAACGAAATATCAAAAAATAACAATATTTATTTTATTTCTTTTGTTTCGGAAGTTCTTCAAAAGTCGGAAGTTGAAGGACAAATAAGTTTAGGAGGTACAGACCACCAAAAACATAAGTTAAGATTCAAAAAACTGAAGAAAGAAGAGGTTATGTAAATGACAGAACCAGAAATGTAAGATGGAGTATCGATTGTAAAGAAAGTTGATACTCCTTTTTGCTGCGCTCTTTCAAGAGATGAATTTAGTTTTTGGACGTAAAAAAAGAACCCTTGAAAATCAAGGATTCTTTATGCGGAAGATGGGACTTGAACCCACACGTAGTTGCCCACACTAGAACCTGAATCTAGCTCGTCTGCCATTCCGACACTTCCGCTCGACAAATGATATTTTACCACAGAAAATAATGAATCGCAAGTAAAAATATGATAATATAGATACAAAATTAAAAAAGAGGAGTGGAGTTTATGAATAAACAAGAAGAATTACAGCGAATGATAGACGAAAGTCAGAACATTGTCTTCTTTGGAGGGGCAGGAGTTTCCACAGAGAGTAACATCCCTGATTTCCGGAGTGCAGATGGCCTGTATCAGGAAAAATATACGTATCCGCCAGAACAAGTAGTGAGTCATACCTTTTTTGCACAAAAGCCAGAGCTTTTTTATGAATTTTATAAAGATAAGATGATGTTTTTGGATGCGAAACCAAATAAAGCGCATTTGAAGTTGGCAGAGATGGAAGCAGCTGGAAAACTAAAAGCAGTCATTACACAAAACATCGACGGTCTGCATCAGATGGCGGGGAGCAAAAACGTGTTGGAGTTACACGGCAGCATCCATCGGAATTACTGTCAAGAATGTGGCAAGTTTTATGATGCAAAATACGTGAAGGAAGCGGCGGGTATTCCAAAATGCGAGTGTGGCGGAACGATTAAACCAGATGTGGTCTTATATGAAGAAGGATTAGATAACGAAGTGATGCGGGAATCGATTCGCGCAATCAGCGAGGCAGATATGCTGATTATCGGCGGGACCTCATTAGTAGTTTATCCGGCAGCAGGATTTATAGATTATTTTAGAGGAAAACATTTGGTTTTGATTAATAAGAGCGCCACATCTAGGGATGCACAGGCGGACCTCTGTATTCAAGAGCCGATTGGTGAAGTATTAGGAAAAGTGGTGGTTAGGAGATAGCATGAGCGAAAGAACAAAATGGAAATTGAAAAAGAACTTGTTTCTGGCACTGAAAATCGGGGTCGGAGGAAGTTTGGCATACTATATTGCGGAGCTACTTCATTTGGAGTTTGCTTCATCAGCTGGGATTATAGCGCTACTTACGCTGCAGACGACAAAGTGGGGGACTTTGAAATTATCCGTTCATCGTTTACTTACCTATTTTATGTCATTTGGTTTATGTTGGATATTGTTTCATGTTGTGCATACGCCATGGTTGGATTATGGGTTATATCTGTTGATTATGGTAGTTATATGTGAATTTCTAGGCTGGAGAAGTACCGTTTCTGTAAATGCGGTAATCGGGGCACATTTCCTCTCAACACAAAATTTTTCGTTTGAATTTATGTTGAATGAATTGATGCTTGTAATAATCGGAATTACAATTGCAATTGTGTTAAATTTGTTCCATATCAACAATGCACAGGAATCAGGCATTATTGAAAGTATGCGGAACACAGAACACAAGATGAAGCAAATCTTATTAGAACTTGCAGGTTATCTTAGGCATCAGTCCATGGGAGACCATGTTTGGGATGATATTGTCAGGTTAGAGCAAGAATTGGATGAGTATTCGGATTTGGCACACGAATATCAGAGTAATACATTTGTGTCGCATCCAGAGTATTATATTAATTATTTTCGGATGAGGAAGCAGCAGTGTGGCGTGCTTCATAATCTGCACGCGGAGATGCAGCGGATTAGTAATCTGCCAAAACAGGCGGAGATTGTGGCGGATTACATTACGGATATGAGCGAGCATGTGACGGAGATGAATGATCCAGAGAAGCAGATTGAACAGCTGGAAGTTTTGGTGGAGAATATGGGAAAACAGTCTTTGCCTCAGACGAGAGAGGAGTTTGAAAGCAGGGCGCTTCTTTATCATGTGTTGAGGGATTTGGAGGATTTCTTACTATTTAAAAAGAGATTTGTAGAGGCGATTGATGAGGAGCAGTTTCAGGTATATTGGAATAGAGAGATTGCTGGAAAATAAAAGGGGATGCGGTGAAATGGAAGCATAGTGAGTGGTGCTTATTTCATCGCATCCCTGTTTTCTTTCTTGTTTGGGATTATTTTCCGCAAATTCCACATCCAAGTTCGCAACCCGTTGGTGTTCCGGCACATCCGCCCATCGCAGTCTCACGAAGCTCAAATGGAAGACTCCTTCCAACGCGAAGCATTGCCTCTGCCATTTCATCGAAAGGAATCGGATGAGTGATTCCGCTTAATGCCAGTTCTGCGGATGTAATCGCATTTGCAACGCCAATAGAGTTTCGGCTTTGGCAAGGGGATTCGACTAATCCGGCGATTGGGTCGCAAACTAAACCGAGTAGATTAGAAAGGGCAAAGCTTGCAGCCTGCAGACACATTTCTGGATTTCCACCCATCATTTCTACGATAGCACTGGCTGCCATAGCGCTTGCGGCGCCGACTTCTGCCTGGCATCCTGCTTCGGCTCCAGCAACAGAAGCATTTCTCATAAGAAGATACCCGATTGCGCCGGCATTTAAAAGCCCTTTGTACAGAGTTTCATCTGATAATTTTTGTTCGTCGCGCAATGCTAAAAGTACGCCTGGGAGTACTCCAGCAGAACCAGCAGTTGGTGCAGCTACGATAAGCCCCATGGAAGCGTTGACTTCCAAGACCGCCATACTGTACGAAATTGCTTTGGAAAGCACTGACCCACAGATGCTTTTTCCAGCAACAGCATGGTCAGCCACCTTTTTTGCCTCACCACCAATCAATCCGCCAATCGATTTGTCTGGTTTGTCAATTGGTTTGTGCGCGGCATTTTTCATGATAGTTAATGCGGTTTCTAATTTGCGTGCCACATCTTCCTCTGTTGAATGCGTGTTCGTGATTTCACGCAGTTTCATAATGTCAGAAATAGGAAGTGATTCCTCATGACATCGTTTTAATAATTCTTGTCCTGTATAAAAATCCATAGTTTCCTCCTAGATCTGAATCAACATCAAGTCTGATACATTTTCATTGGTGCGAATGCGGTCGAGCACTTCTTCTGGGATGCGTTCATCTGATTCCACCACTGTGTAGGCTGTCGCTCCTTTGTCTTCACGGAATAGCCGCATAAAGGCGATGTTTACATTTTGTTCGCTGAGTGCCTGTGTGATATGTGCAACCACGCCCGGTTTGTCCAATTGGCGTACAATGAGAGTGCTATATTCGCCAGTGAATTCTACATCAATACCATCGATTCGGACAATTTTCATCTTCCCTCCGCCAATGGATTCGCCGCGGATGGACATTTTACGGCCGGTTACGCCGATCAGATCAATATCAGCAGTATTTGGATGATTTGTAACGGTTTCTTCATCAATCACAAATTGATATGCAACGCCCATTTCTTCTGCAAGCTCGAATGCATCACGGATTCTTTCGTCGTAGGTTGGGAAGCCTAAGATTCCGCCAAGCAGCGCGCGGTCTGTACCGTGTCCGCGATAGGTTTTTGCAAAGGAACCGTAGAGAGTAAAGGTTACGCTTTTGATTTCTTCTGAGAATAATTTCCGCGCCATTAGTGCAATCGAAACGGCACCGGCTGTATGTGAACTGGATGGGCCAATCATATTTGGACCAATCACATCAAAGATGCTTAAAAAATTCATGGTCGTTTTCCTCCTGAACGTCCTGTCTGTTATCAGTATACCAAGATTGAGGGGAAAATAAAAGTGCCCCTTAAAAATAAAAAATAGTAGGCTATGATTTGTATTTACCCTTGTTTCGTGCTATACTTCTGAAACAAAGAAGAAAACTAGGAATGTTGTAGACGAGGCTATGAAATCGTCATAGCAAAAGGCGATTCGTTAAATGAAAGGGGCAAATAAATCATGTATCAGTATAATCCAACATCAAAAACAGCAGAAGAATTTATTAACCATGAGGAGATTTTGGAAACTCTAAAATATGCAGAAGAAAATAAACACAACGAAGCTCTGATTACAGAACTTATTGAAAAGGCGAAACTACGCAAAGGGCTCTCGCACCGGGAGGCTTCCGTTTTGCTTGAATGCGATATTGAAGAGAAAAATCAAGAAATCTATGCGCTGGCGGAACAGATCAAGAAAGATTTTTATGGAAACCGTATTGTCATGTTTGCACCTTTGTATTTATCCAATTATTGCGTCAATGGCTGTACATATTGCCCATATCATTTAAAAAATAAACATATTCCTCGTAAGAAATTATCTCAGGAAGAGATCAGAAGAGAAGTGGTTGCACTTCAGGACATGGGGCACAAACGCCTAGCATTGGAAATGGGAGAAGACCCGGTAAATAATCCAATCGAATATATATTGGAATGTATTGATACCATTTATAGCATTAAACACAAAAACGGAGAAATCCGCCGTGTGAATGTTAATATTGCAGCGACTACCGTAGAAAATTATCGTAAATTAAAAGAGGCTGGAATCGGAACTTATATTTTATTCCAGGAAACTTATCATAAGGAAAGTTATTTGGAGCTCCACCCAACCGGACCGAAGCATGATTATGCATACCACACAGAAGCAATGGACCGCGCGATGGAAGGCGGTATCGATGACGTGGGTGTGGGCGTTTTATTTGGCTTGGACAAATATCGCTACGAATTTGCAGGGCTTTTGATGCATGCAGAACATTTGGAAGCAGTTTGGGGAGTTGGGCCGCATACGATCAGTGTGCCGCGCCTTCGCAACGCGGATGATATCGATATTAACACATTTACGAATGGAATCAGCGATGATATTTTTGCAAAAATAGTTGCATGTATTCGAATTGCTGTTCCGTACACGGGCATGATTATTTCTACGAGAGAAAGTCAGGCCTGCCGCGAAAGAGTGCTGCATTTGGGTGTGTCCCAAATTAGTGGCGGTTCAAGGACGAGTGTGGGAGGTTATGCGGAGCCAGAACCAGAGGAGGAAGATTCATCGCAGTTCGAGGTTAGCGATACAAGAACCTTGGATGATGTGGTGAAATGGCTGATGGAAATGGATTATGTACCGAGTTTCTGTACGGCATGTTACCGTGAAGGTCGTACTGGGGACCGTTTTATGTCGCTTTGCAAGAGTGGACAGATTCAAAATTGCTGTCATCCAAATGCGCTTATGACATTAAAAGAATATTTGACCGATTATGCTTCAAAGGAGACAAAAGAGGTTGGAGATAAATTGATTGAGAAAGAGATTGCAACGATTCCGAATGAAAAAGTACGAAAAATTGTAATGGAAAATTTGCGTGCGATTGAAGAAGATAATCGTCGAGATTTTCGTTTTTAATCGAAGTAACTTGTTCTAGATTTGAATAGAAAATAAGACATGGAATTTAGAGGATAATTTTGGAGAATAGAGGAGGTCTAACGTGAGTTTGAATAATACACCATCTTCCGAACGAATACATATTGGGATTTTCGGAAAACGAAATGCAGGAAAATCCAGCATTATAAATGCAATCACAGGGCAAAATCTTGCGATTGTGTCAGATGTGAAGGGCACAACAACGGACCCGGTATTAAAAACGATGGAGCTGCTTCCGCTGGGGCCGGTTGTAGTTATTGATACGCCAGGACTTGATGATGAGGGGGAACTTGGTGAACTTCGCACTCAAAAAGCGTATCAAATGCTAAATAAGACGGATATTGCACTTGTGATAATAGATGGACAAATCGGTGTAGATATGGAAGACATCAAGATTATTGAAGCAATCGAGAAGAAAAAGATTCCATATATCATGGTGTACAACAAGGCGGATTTGGAAGGCAGAAATATTGTTGGAAATGGCACAGATTGCATTTGGGTTAGTGCAACTACAGGAAGAAATATTGAAGAATTAAAGCGAATGATTGTAAATGCAGTCCCAAAAGAAGATGTGGGCAAAAGGCTTGTGAGCGACTTGATTGAACCACTTGATTTCGTAGTGCTCGTTGTTCCTATCGATAGTTCGGCCCCTAAAGGAAGATTAATCTTACCGCAGCAGCAGACTATTCGCGATATCTTACAAGCAGGGGCAGTTTCTATTGTAGTGAAGGATACGGAACTTTCAGAAACGTTTGTTAAGCTTCAGGTAAAACCAAGTCTTGTTATAACAGACAGCCAAGTCTTCGAAAAAGTAGCGGGGGTCGTACCGGAAGATGTACCATTGACCTCATTTTCTATATTAATGGCTCGTCACAAAGGTGATTTGAATACTGTGGTCCGCGGAGCATATGCTTTGAAAGACTTGCAAGACGGAGATACGATTTTAATTTCAGAGGGTTGTACACATCATAGGCAATGCGAAGACATTGGAACAATAAAACTGCCAAAGTGGCTTCGGGAATATACAGGAAAAGAACTTCAATTTGAATTCACAAGTGGCACAGAATTTCCAGACGATTTATTAAAATATAAGCTGATTATCCACTGTGGCGGCTGTATGCTGAATGAACGAGAAATGAAATATCGCTTGAAATGTGCAGGAGATGCAGGGGTGCCAATTACAAACTATGGGATTGTGATTGCACATATGAAAGGGATTTTGAAGCGGAATTTAGAAGTTTTTAAAAAGTCATTTTGAAATGATTAATTTTTAAGAAAAAGTCATTTTGAAATGACTTTTTACTTAAGTGGGAGGTTTGATGATATGAGAATACAAGGTTTACAAAAATTAACACTGTTAGATTTTCCAGAGAAGGTTGCGTGCACAGTCTTTACCACAGGCTGTAATTTCCGATGCCCGTTTTGCCATAATGCATCGCTGGTGGTAGATATTCCGTTGGAGGGAGAAATATCAGAAGAAGAATTCTTTTCTTTCTTGAAAAAGCGACAGAGTATTCTAGACGGAGTCTGTATTACTGGAGGAGAACCATTATTGCAGCCGGATATTGAGGCTTTTATTAGAAAAATAAAGGGGCTGGGCTATGCGGTGAAACTGGATACCAACGGAAGCTTTCCTGATAAGTTGAATATACTTGTGAAGGAAGGGCTGGTAGACTATGTGGCGATGGATATAAAAAATTGTCCAGATACTTATGCAATCACTGCAGGTGTTGAGGCATTAGATATTGAATCCATTAAGAAAAGCGTGGCTTATTTGAAAGAAAGGCATGTGCCGTACGAGTTTCGAACAACGGTTGTGAAGAATTATCACGACAAAGAAAACTTTGAAAAAATTGGGCAGTGGCTTCAAGGGGCGGAAAAATATTTCTTGCAGAATTTTGTGGATTCGGGAGATTTAATTAATGCCAAGGTGCAGGGCTGCAGTGAAGAAGAAATGAAAGAGTACTTGAAAGTGGTACAGCAGTATGTTCCGGCAGCGAAATTGCGGGGGATGTAATTGCGAAGGTCTGGATTTAATGGAAAAGTAAAAATGTAACATCTCGCTATTGGTATAAAAACACAATATCTTGTTGCTTTTTATGTTGACGGACACTATTCGTAGTGTTACAATGAATGGACAAGGGTAGTGCGTATTGGAGGACAAAAGAGATGTATCAAGTAAAAAAGAGAGACGGAAAAATTGCAGATTTCAATCTGCAGAAAATCGCAGCAGCGATTACAAAGGCATTTGAGGCACAGGATTTGGAAACACATCCAGATATTATCGATATGCTTGCTTTAAAAGTAACAGCAGATTTTGCTTCAAAGATAAAAGACGGATTTGTTCGAGTAGAAGACATTCAAGACAGCGTGGAATCAGTATTGATTCAGGCTGGGTACGGAGAAGTGGCAAAAGGATATATTTTATATCGTAAGCAACGCGAAAAGATTCGTAACATGAAATCCACCGTATTGGATTACAAAGAGATTGTGGATAACTATGTAAATATTAACGACTGGCGTGTAAAAGAAAACTCTACCGTGACATATTCGGTTGGTGGTTTAATTTTAAGCAACTCTGGCGCCATCACAGCAAATTACTGGCTTTCAGAAATTTATGACGAAGAAATCAGCAACGCACATCGAAATGCAGATATTCATATCCATGATTTATCAATGCTCACAGGATATTGTGCAGGCTGGTCTTTGAAACAACTGATTCAGGAAGGACTCGGGGGTGTGCCAGGTAAGATTACATCCGCACCAGCAAGACATTTGTCTACATTATGTAATCAGATGGTAAACTTCCTTGGAATTATGCAGAATGAATGGGCAGGAGCGCAAGCTTTTTCATCATTCGATACATACCTTGCTCCATTTGTAAAAGTGGACAACTTATCATATGAACAAGTGAAAAAATGCATCGAATCATTTGTATATGGTGTAAATACGCCAAGTAGATGGGGAACACAATCACCATTCACTAACATTACACTCGACTGGACAGTGCCAAACGACTTGGCGCAGCTCCCAGCAATTGTTGGTGGAAAAGAAATGGATTTCAAATACAAAGATTGTAAAGCAGAAATGGATATGGTAAACAAAGCATTCCTCGAAATCATGATTGAAGGGGATGCGCACGGACGCGGATTCCAGTATCCAATTCCAACCTATTCGATTACAAGAGACTTTGACTGGTCAGACACAGAAAACAATCGTCTGTTGTTTGAAATGACAGCAAAATATGGAACCCCATATTTCTCAAACTATATCAACAGTGATATGGAACCAAGCGATGTCAGAAGTATGTGCTGCCGTCTGCGCCTAGACCTTCGCGAACTTCGTAAGAAATCAGGCGGATTCTTTGGTAGTGGAGAAAGCACAGGTTCTGTAGGGGTTGTAACAATCAACCTTCCAAGAATCGCATACCTTTCAAATGATGAAGCAGAATTTTACAAGAGACTGGACCGGTTGATGGATATTTCGGCTCGTTCACTGAGTATTAAACGTACCATTATTACAAAATTGTTAGACGAAGGTTTATATCCATATACAAGGAAATATCTTGGAACATTCAACAACCACTTCTCAACAATTGGATTGGTTGGTATGAACGAGGCAGGACTTAACGCAAAATGGCTTCAGGCAGATATGACTCATGAAAAGACACAAGCGTTTGCAAAAGACGTGCTGAACCACATGAGAGAAAGACTTTCTGATTACCAGGAACTCTATGGAGACCTTTACAACTTGGAAGCAACACCTGCGGAATCTACAACTTATCGTCTTGCAAAACACGATAGAGCGCAGTTCCCAGAGATTATTACTGCTTCAGAAAATGGTACACCATATTATACAAACAGCTCACACCTCCCGGTAGGTTACACAGCTGATATTTTCGAAGCACTTGATATTCAGGATGAATTACAGACATTGTACACATCAGGTACTGTATTCCATGCATTCTTGGGGGAAAAACTTCCAGATTGGAAAGCGGCAGCAAACCTTGTGCGTAAGATTGCAGAAAACTACAAATTGCCATATTATACAATGTCTCCAACCTATTCTATCTGTAAGGACCACGGATACTTGACAGGTGAACAGTATACCTGTCCACACTGTGGCGGCACAACAGAAGTATACAGCCGTATCACAGGTTACTACAGACCAGTGCAGAACTGGAATGATGGAAAGACACAGGAATTCAAAGATAGAAAAGTTTACGACATCACAGATTCGCATATGAAATTCCGCACAGAAGCAGTGCAGGAAGTGATAGAAGAAGCAGGCGTTTCTGAAAGTGAAGCAAAGACATTGCTTTTCACCACGAAGACTTGTCCGAACTGTAAAATTGTAGGAATGCATTTGGATGATGCAGAGATTGCATACGAGAAGGTTGATGCAGAGGAAGCTCCTGATTTGGTTGAAAAATATGGAATCAGACAGGCACCGACTTTGGTCGTTGTGAAAGATGGAAAAGTGAAAACGTATGCGAATGCTTCTAATATTATTGGATATATTGGAGAAAATTAGTCGTTGACGAACGGAGAAACAAATATTATAATACTCGTATATATAAAAAGCGAAGACGGAACGAGTAACTGTACGGAAGTAGACAGAGAGAGAAACATTGCTGAGAGTTTCTTATATGGAAATGCGGTGAAGACCACTCCCGAGCTGTGATGCGAGATAAGTATCACCGTAATTCTGCGTTAAAGATATTAGAGTGAAATATTAAGGTGGAACCGTGTGTTAGATATGACGCACCCTTAAGCAGCATATTATTGTTGCCTAAGGGTGTTTTCTTTTTGTAAGAAGGTTTGGCCGAGCAGCTATTGACACCTTCAGATAAAACTTATGAAGGACTTATAAAATGCCAAGTAATACATTTTATGAGAATTACAGAAAGAAACACCCTAGGTAACGAAGAAAAACAGGAGGAAAGAAATGAAAGTAACATTAAAAGACGGATCTAGTATGGAATTTGAAAATGGTATCTCCGTATTGGAAGTTGCAAAATCAATCAGCGAAGGTCTTGCAAGAGCAGCCTGCGCAGCAAAAGTAAACGGAGAAGTAGTCGATTTAAGAACAGAATTAAATGGCGATTGCGAATTAGAAATCCTTACATTCAAAGATGAAGAAGGAAAGAAAGCATTCAGACATACAGCATCTCACGTGATGGCGCAAGCTGTAAAAAGATTATACCCAGATACAAAATTAGCAATTGGACCATCTATTGATGACGGTTTCTATTATGATTTCGATAGAGAAACTGCATTTTCCGCAGAAGAACTTGCTGACATCGAAAAAGAAATGAAAAAAATCGTAAAAGAAAATATCAAACTTGAAAGATTCACTCTTCCAAGAGAAGAAGCAATCAAATTCATGGAAGAAAAAGAAGAACCATACAAAGTAGAGTTGATTCAGGACCTTCCAGGAGATGCAGAGATTTCCTTCTACAAACAAGGTGATTTCACAGACCTTTGTGCAGGACCACACCTTATGAGCACAAAGCCTATCAAAGCATTTAAATTAATCTCTTCTTCTATGGCTTACTGGAGAGGCGATTCAAACAAAGCACAATTACAACGTATTTATGCAACAGCATATGACAACAAAGATGATTTGGCAGCACACATGGCTCGTTTGGAAGATATCAAAAAACGTGACCATAACAGACTGGGACGTGAAATGGAATTATTCACAACAGTTGACGTAATCGGCCAGGGACTTCCACTGCTTATGCCAAAGGGGGCAAAAATGATCCAGAAAATGCAAAGATGGATTGAAGATGTAGAAGATAAAGAATGGGGTTATGTTCGTACAAAGACTCCACTCATGGCAAAATCAGATTTATACAAAATCTCAGGCCACTGGGGGCATTATAAAGAAGGCATGTTTGTTCTTGGAGATGAAGAAAAAGACAAAGAAGTATTTGCTCTTCGCCCAATGACATGTCCTTTCCAATATTATGTATATAAAGCAAGCCAGAAATCATACCGTGATTTACCACTTCGTTACGGCGAAACATCTACATTGTTCCGTAATGAAGATTCGGGAGAAATGCACGGATTGACTCGTGTACGTCAGTTCACAATTTCAGAAGGTCATTTAATTGTTAGACCAGACCAAATGGTAGAGGAATTCAAAGGCTGTCTTGCACTTGCAAAATATTGTTTGGAAACACTTGGTGTAGAAGAAGACGTAACATACCGTTTATCAAAATGGGATCCAAATAATAAAGAAAAATATATCGGAAGCGCAGAAGTTTGGGAAGAAACTCAAGGTCACATTCGTCAAGTTTTAACAGAACTTAACATTCCATTTTATGAAGAAGAAGGCGAGGCTGCTTTCTACGGACCGAAGGTTGATATCCAGGCTAAGAACGTATACGGAAAAGAAGATACGATGATTACAATTCAATGGGATGCAGTACTTGCAGAACAATTCGACATGTACTACATTGACCAAGAAGGCGCCAAAGTTCGTCCATACATCATCCACAGAACAGCAATGGGATGCTATGAAAGAACACTCGCTTGGTTAATTGAAAAATATGCTGGAAAATTCCCGACATGGTTATGTCCAGAACAAGTACGTATTTTACCAATCTCTGAAAAGTATGCAGATTATGCAGAACAGGTTCGCAAAGAACTTGCTAGAAATGATGTTGATGTAACAGTTGACAATCGTTCTGAAAAGATTGGATACAAGATTCGTGATGCGAGACTTTCAAGATTGCCATATATGTTGATTGTTGGTGAAAAAGAAGAAGCGGAAGGCTTAGTTTCTGTAAGAAGCCGTTTCGCTGGAGATGAAGGACAAAAACCATTGAGTGAATTTATCGACCAGATTTGCAAAGAAATCCGTACAAAAGAAATCAGAAAAGAAGAACCGCAAGAAGAAAAATAATAAGAAAATGAAATGGAGGGGGAAGGAGACTTTCCCCTTCTGGTTTAAAGCAGGAGGCAGATTATGAAATTAGGATTTATAGGATGTGGAAATATGGCAAGTGCGATCATGGGTGGCATTTTGAAGAACGGACTCATGGAAGCAACTGATATCATCGGTGCTGATGTATTTGCACCAAGCAGAGAAAAAGCAAAAGAAAATCTTGGAATTCAGATTGCAGAAAATAATCGAGAAGTGGTAGAAAAGGCAGACATGTTTGTGCTATCTATCAAACCACAGTTTTACGCAGAGGTAATTGCAGAAATTAAAGATGCCGTAAAAGAAAATCAGGTGATTATTACACTTGCACCTGGAAAAACATTAGCATGGCTGGAAGAACAGTTTGGAAAACCAGTGAAAATCGTGCGTACTATGCCGAATACGCCAGCAATGGTACTGGAAGGTATGACAGCCGCTTGCCCAAATGAGTATGTAACCAAAGAAGAATTAGAATGTGCGCTCGCTATCCTGAAATCATTCGGAGAAGTGGAAGTTGTAACAGAAAAAATGATTGATGCAGTGGTTGCGGTCAGCGGAAGTTCACCGGCATACGTTTATATGATGATTGAAGCGATGGCAGATGCAGCAGTTGCAGAAGGTATGCCGAGAAATCAAGCCTATAAATTTGCAGCGAAAGCAGTTATGGGAAGTGCAAAAATGGTGCTCGAGACGGGAAAACATCCAGGAGAATTAAAAGACATGGTATGTTCGCCGGCAGGAACTACCATTGAAGCAGTAAAAGTTTTGGAAGAAACCGGATTCCGTGGTTCTATTATGCAAGCAATGGAAGTGTGCGCGGAAAAATCCCGTAATTTGTAGTTGTTTCCATGTGGCGTAGACGGAATACGCCAATGTGATATTCAAATATGTATAGAAAAATCCAGAGTTACTTGCAAAATCAGGTAAGTAAATCTGGATTTTGTTCTATTGAAAGACACCATCAAGATAATGTGAAATGGAACGCTCAATATTTCCTTCAAAATCAGCCTGTCCATTTGTCATGGCCCATTCAAAAACATTTCCGATAACCAACATACGAATATCAGTTACAATCTCAGTGATGCTTAAATTTAGGCGAATCGCATTTGCTTCCACTGCTTTTTCTAAATAATTTTGTACTGTTACAATCGGGTAAGGACGTTCCGTGCGAATCGTAGGATTAAGCGCCTGATTACGAGGGGTATAGTATCCGGCAATGAAATCCACGCCCAGTTCCTCGCAGTATTTTACGTAATTTAGATAGACCCCAACAATAGCGTCCTTCGCTTCCTCTGTGTTTTTCGGGAGTTCTAATAAATCAGAATTCATGCTTGGCTGGTCTTCAATATAATAAGAAAGCAAATCATCTTTTGTCTTGAAATGATGATAAAAACTTCCGTTGGAAACTCCGGCTTCTTCACATATATTTTTTATAGAAAGATTTTCGTATCCATTTTTCTGCAAGATCCTCTTTGCGGCTTGGAAAATTCGTTCTTTTGTTTCTTTGGATTTCAACTGTTGTTTCGATAATTCAGTAGTCTCTTTCACGTGAGTTCCTCCTTGCGAACAATTCAGTAAGTGTTCACATTATAGCATAGAAAAAAAGAAAAAACAAGAAAACAGAGTACACTCTGATTTCCCCTATCTATAAATCATGTAAAATATTTTGCATTGTGTGGAAACTTCCTATATAATACAAAAGAGGAATAACGGAAAGGAACTAATAGAATGGACATAATTCAAAAGTTAACCGAAGAATTAGGTGTGAAAAGATGGCAGGTGGAAGCTGCTGTACAATTGATTGACGAAGGAAATACGATTCCTTTTATTTCTAGATATCGAAAAGAAGTGACGGGCTCTCTGAATGATGAGCAGCTTCGTAAATTGCATGAAAGATTACAGTATCTCCGCAATTTGGAAGCAAAAAAAGAACAAGTTCTGTCTTCCATTGAAGAACAAGGAAAACTTACAGAAGAGTTAAAGGTGCAAATCTTAGCAGCGGAAACGTTGGTAGTGGTAGAAGATTTATATCGTCCATATCGTCCAAAACGCAGAACAAGAGCCACAGTTGCTAAAGAAAAAGGGTTAGAACCATTGGCTGCACTGATTATGCTGCAAAAAATTGACATGCCTTTGGAAGAGGCTGCGAAAGAATACATTTCAGAAGAAAAAGAAGTGTCATCTGCAGAAGAGGCCATTGCCGGCGCAAAAGATATTATTGCAGAATACATTTCGGACGAAGCAGATTATCGTATCTATATTCGTGATTTAACAGCGAAACAAGGAAAGATTGTTTCCGTTGCAAAAGATCCAGAAGTGCAGTCCGTATACGAAATGTATTACGAATTCGAAGAGCCAATCACAAAACTTGCAGGACACCGTGTGCTCGCATTGAACCGCGGCGAGAAAGAAAAGATTCTGACTGTGAAAGTAGAAGCACCAGAAGAAAAAGTTTTGCAATACTTAGAAAAGAAAACGATTATTTCGGACAATCCATATACAACTCCAGTATTGAAAGAAGTTGTAGAAGACAGTTACAAACGTTTAATCGAACCAGCCATTGAACGTGAAATTCGTAGCGATTTAACCGAAAAGGCAGAAGACGGTGCAATCGAAGTGTTTGGCAAAAATCTTGAGCAACTTTTGATGCAGCCCCCAATCGTGGGACAAACTGTACTTGGGTGGGACCCTGCGTTCCGTACCGGATGCAAATTGGCAGTGGTCGATCCGACAGGAAAAGTACTGGATACAACGGTGATTTATCCAACAGCACCAACGACACCACAAAAGATTGTAGCAGCAAAAGAAACCTTGAAGAAATTGATTCGCAAGTATGGAATTACATTATTTTCCGTTGGAAATGGAACTGCTTCCCGTGAATCAGAGCAGATTATCGTGGAACTTTTTAAAGAAATTCCAGAAAAAGTGCAGTACATCATCACAAATGAAGCGGGAGCTTCGGTATATTCTGCAAGTAAGCTTGCAACCGAAGAATTTCCAAACTTTGATGTAGGACAGAGAAGTGCGGCATCTATTGCTAGACGACTTCAAGACCCATTGGCAGAACTCGTAAAAATTGATCCAAAATCCATCGGTGTAGGCCAATATCAGCACGATATGAACCAAAAGAAATTGAGCGGAACATTATCTGGTGTTGTAGAAGATTGTGTAAATAAAGTTGGTGTAGATTTGAATACAGCATCCGCACCACTTCTTGCATATATTTCAGGTGTATCTGGAACGGTTGCGAAAAATATCGTAGCTTATCGTGAAGAGAACGGAAGTTTTACAGATAGAAAAGAACTTTTGAAAGTCGCAAAACTTGGACCAAAAGCATATGAACAATGTGCAGGTTTCATGCGTATCCAAGGCGGTAAAAATCCACTGGATGGAACAAGCGTGCATCCGGAAAGCTACGAAGCAGCTGAAAGTCTTTTGGAAAAACAAGGGTTCAGCGTGGACGATATCGCAGGCGGAAAACTAAGCGGTCTTTCTAAAACGATAAAAGACTACAAGAAACTTGCAGAAGAACTCGGCATTGGTGAGATTACACTTCGCGATATTGTGAAAGAGTTAGAGAAACCAGCGCGTGACCCTCGTGATGAAATGCCAAAACCAATCCTCCGTACGGATGTATTGGAGATGAAGGACTTGACAGAAGGCATGATTCTGAAGGGAACCGTGCGTAACGTTATCGACTTTGGTGTGTTTGTAGATATCGGGGTTCACCAAGATGGACTTGTACACATTTCACAAATTACAGATAAGAAATTTATCAAACATCCATTGGAAGTGGTGAGTGTTGGCGATATCGTAGAGGTCAAAGTTATGAGTGTGGATCTGCAGAAGAAGAGAATCCAGTTGACGATGAAGGTGTAAAGGATTATAATTAGAAAAACAAATAAGGATTCTTCGGGGCGGGGTGCGATTCCCCACCGGCGGTAAAGTCCGCGACCCACTTTACGTGGCTGAACTGGTGTGATTCCGGTACCGACAGTATAGTCTGGATGAGAGAAGAAATTTGCAAATATGTATTTGTATGTCCATGCCCTGAATTTTATATTCAGGGCATTCTTTATTTTACAAATGATTTGCACACAGAAGATTCCTTTGAAAGAAAAGGAGAAAAAATTATGAACACAAACAAAAAAATGACAACAAGAATGCTCACCCAAATAGGAATGTTAGGAGCCATCGCAGTAGTTTTAATGCTATTTGAAATCCCGCTCCCATTCGCACCAAGTTTCTACGAGATTGATTTTAGCGAAGTGCCAGTCCTCATCGGCTGCTTTTCCATGGGACCATTGGCAGGTGCTTTAATAGAACTTGTCAAAGTTATCTTGAATATTGTAATAAATGGAACCAATACCGCTTGCGTTGGCGAAATCGCTAACTTTATTATTGGCTGCGCATTCTGTGTGCCTGCGGGCATTATATATAGAAGAAGGAAAACAAAAAAAGGTGCAATTGTCGGCATGGTAGTCGGAACCCTTTGTATGACCATACTCGGATGTTTCGTGAATGCTTATATTTTACTTCCAACTTATGCAGCAGCATTCGAGATGCCGATTGATAAATTGGTTGCCATGGGAACCGCAGTTAACGCAAATATTACGAGCCTATTTACCTTTGTGATGTTCGCGGTTGCACCATTTAATCTGTTAAAAGGTGTGCTGGTATCCATCATTGTGCTTTGTATTTACAAAAAAATCAGCCCAATCTTAAAATTACATCATTAACAAAACCGCAATGCTGTGCTATAATATCTTATCGCACGGCATTTTTAATGATTAAAAATGCAAATAAAAAGTTGGAAATGAATGTAGTAAGGCAAATACAAGTCAGAAGTAAAATGACGGAGGAAACAACATGTCAGTAAAATTTACAGTAAAAATGACAGAAAAATATATGTATGATTTTATGTTGTACCACACATATACCCACATCAGTGGTTTGTTTGGCGCATTCCTGGGGGTAGTTGGATTAATCATGGGAATCAACGGTTTGCTGAGCGGAGACAGTACATCCACAATGTTAGGCTTTATAGTAGCAGCCATGTTCCTGATTGTAACCCCTGCATCCACCAAATCAAGAGCAAAAATGCAGGTTACGGGGTCGCCAATGTTCCAGAAACCATTGGAGTACGAATTAAACGAAACAGGTGTCACCGTAAGACAAGACGATTTAGAAGCAACTAATGAATGGAGCGAATTCGCAAAAGCAGTCAGCACACAAAAATGTGTGATTCTCTACGTAACAAGAATGCGCGCGCTTATTTTTCCAAAAGAATGCATGGGTGACCAATACGAAGAAGTATTGAAAATGATCCATACTCACATGGCGCCATCGAAAGTGAAAATTAGACACATTCATTAAGAGGGATTAAGATGATTATAGAAACAAGAAGTGCAAAAGAAACATACCAGTTAGGTGTTGAAATAGGAAAAAAAGCCACCAAAGGACAGGTCTATACCATGGTGGGAGACCTTGGTGTTGGAAAAACAGTATTTACCCAAGGGATGGCAGATGGACTGGAAATCACAGAGCCGATTAACAGCCCTACGTTTACAATCGTACAAGTATACGATGAAGGACGCCTGCCATTTTATCATTTCGATGTGTACCGCATCGGCGATATTTCCGAAATGGATGAGATAGGGTTTGACGACTATGTTTATGGAGACGGCGTTTCCTTAATTGAATGGGCAAATTTGATTGAAGAAATCCTGCCGGAAAACCGAATTGAAATCACAATCGAAAAAGATTTAGAACAAGGTTTTGATTATAGAAAGATTACGATAGAAGAGAAGGAGGCATAATATGCGGATTTTAGCGTTAGACAGTTCCGGACTTGTGGCGACAGTCGCACTTCTGGAGGACGACCAGACGATTGCAGAATATACGGTAAATTATAAGAAGACGCATTCTCAGACGCTGCTTCCGATGCTGGATGAAATTGTGAGAATGACAGAGTTTGATTTGTCAACGATTGACGCGATTGCAGTGGCAGGGGGACCGGGCTCCTTTACTGGACTTCGTATCGGAGCCGCAACAGCTAAGGGACTGGGCCTGGCACTTAATAAACCGTTGATTCATATTCCGACAGTGGACGGGCTTGCTTACAATTTATATGGAAACAACGGACTCATCTGTCCGATCATGGACGCAAGAAGAAATCAAGTTTACACCGGATTGTACCGGTTTGAAAATGATGATTTTCAAGTGGTTGAGGAACAGATGGCGATTTCTGTAGACGAGCTTGCCGAAAAGTTGAATCAATATGGAGAAAAAGTCACATTCTTAGGTGATGGTGTTCCTGTATACAAAGAACAATTAGAGAGCAAACTTACAACAGAATTTCATTTTGCCCCTGCCCACTTAAATAGACAAAGAGCAACAGCAGTGGGAGCATTAGGGATGAAATATTTTGTGGAAGGTAAGATAGAGACCGCGATGGAACACTGTCCAGATTACCTGCGCCTTTCACAGGCAGAAAGAGAGCGTGCCGAAAAAGATGCTGACCGTTCGTAATATGGTAGAAACAGATTTGGATGCGATAGCGAAGCTGGAGGCTGCGATATTTACAGACGCATGGACTATAAAAAGTATTTACGATACGTTTTGTCAAAAGCAGGCTTTTATTGTAACAGCAGAAAATGATGGAAAAGTTGCAGGATATTGCATTGTATACTTTGTACTGGATGAAGGAGAAATTGCAAGAATTGCAGTGGATACATCTTGCCGACGCCAAGGGGTAGGAGGTAAGATTCTTGAACAGGTCAGTCAGATTTGTAAAGACAAAGGAATTACGCGTTTGCTGTTGGATGTGCGCGAAAATAATGAGAGCGCGAGAAGATTTTATCTCAGCTACGGATTCCAAGAAGATGGAATTCGCAAAAACTTTTACGAGATGCCAAAAGAAGACGCGATTCTCATGAGTAAAGATATCACATAGAAGCATCCTTTAAACAGGGATTGGTAAGCGAGGCAGCAGTTTCCACTAGGAACAGGATAGCTGAATGTTTATAATGAATACTGAATCAACAGATGAAAGAATACACGTTCAGAGGAGGAAATTGTATGCGTCAATATAAAATGCAAGAGACAAAAGAAGTAGAAAAAATCATCTGCAATAAATGTGGCAAAGAAATTGTAGTAAAAAATGGAATATCGGAAGAAGATGTACTTTCTGTGGAGAAACGCTGGGGGTACTTTTCAAACAAAGACAATGACGTGCATGAATTTGATATATGCGAGGCATGTTATGATGAGTGGACTTCGACATTTGCGATTCCGATAGAACAGAAATAGAGGAGAAATGCATGTTAGATGTATGTTTATTGGGAAGCGGCGGTATGATGCCTCTTCCATATCGGTGGCTTACGTCGCTGATGACAAGATTTAATGGAAGCAGTTTACTCATTGACTGTGGAGAAGGAACGCAGGTTGCAATCAAAGAAAAAGGCTGGAGCTTTAAGCCAATTGATGTAATCTGTTTTACCCATTATCATGGTGATCATATTAGCGGATTGCCAGGGCTTCTTCTTACAATGGGGAACGCGGACCGGACTGAACCTTTGACTTTGATTGGTCCAAAAGGCTTAGAACGTGTGGTAAATGCACTGCGTATCATTGCGCCGGAACTTCCGTTTGAATTAAAATTCATAGAAATCACACAGCCGGAAGAAACGTTTGAACTGAACGGATATCGTTTAAAAGCATTCCGTGTCAATCACAATGTGCTGTGTTATGGTTATACACTGGAAATTGACCGTGCGGGTAAGTTTGATTTAGAAAGAGCGATTGCTCAGGAGATTCCAAAACCATTTTGGAAGCATTTACAAAAAGGCGAAACCATTGAAGACAATGGTCGTGTGTTTACTCCGGATATGGTTCTTGGTGCTCCGAGAAAAGGAATTAAACTGACATATTGCACCGATACACGCCCTACAAATTCTATTCGTGAAAATGCGGTTGGCTCAGATTTATTTATTTGTGAAGGCATGTATGGGGAAAAAGACAAGGCTGCAAAAGCAGTAGAATATAAACACATGACATTTTACGAGGCGGCAAATCTTGCAAAAGAAGCAGAAGTAAAAGAAATGTGGTTGACCCATTACAGTCCATCGCTCACAAGACCAGAAGAATACATGGATGATGTAAGAGCGATCTTTCCTTTTGCAAAAGCTGGGAAAGACGGTATGTCAGTAGAATTGGATTTCCCTGAAAATTAGATTGGTATCAAAAAGAGGACAAAACAATGACAGAAGAAAAAGATATTTTGATATTAGCGATTGAAAGTTCCTGTGATGAAACGGCGGCTTCCGTTGTGAAAAATGGCCGCGAGATTTTGTCGAATGTGATTTTCTCGCAAATTGAACTTCACAAATTATATGGCGGAGTTGTTCCAGAGATTGCTTCCCGTAAACACATTGAAAAAATCAACCAGGTGATTGAAGAGGCCTTAGCAGAGGCGAATGTTACTTTAGATGATTTAGATGCAATCGGAGTTACTTACGGTCCGGGATTAGTAGGTGCGCTTTTAGTAGGTGTTGCGGAAGCAAAGGCAATTGCCTATGCAAAAAATCTCCCATTAGTTGGTGTGCATCACATTGAAGGTCATATTTCGGCAAACTATATTGAAAATAAAGAGTTAGAACCACCATTCGTATGTCTCGTTGTTTCTGGAGGACATACGCATTTGGTGTGCGTAAAAGATTATGGTAAATATGAAATCATCGGAAGAACCAGAGATGATGCAGCTGGAGAAGCATTTGATAAAGTAGCCCGTGCAATTGGGCTCGGCTATCCGGGTGGTCCTAAGATTGACAAGTTGTCAAAAGAAGGAAATGCTGATGCAATCGTATTCCCAAAAGCACATATTGAAGATGCACCGTATGATTTTAGTTTCAGCGGGGTAAAATCTTCTGTGTTGAATTATATTAATGGATGCAAAATGAAGGGCGAAGAATATAATCAGGCAGATATCGCAGCTTCCTTTCAAAAAGCAGTTACAGACGTTTTGGTAGAAAATGCGATGCGTGCCGTAAAAGAATATGGCTTGTCAAAATTCGCAATTGCAGGTGGAGTGGCTTCCAATAGTACCCTTCGTGCAGCTATGAAAAAAGCTTGTGAAGAAAATGGTGTGGAATTCTATCACCCATCTCCTATTTATTGTACAGACAATGCTGCGATGATAGGAGTGGCAGCTTACTATGAGTTTATCAATGGAACAAGACACGGCTGGGATTTAAATGCCGTTCCAAACTTGAAATTGGGAGAACGTTAATATGCAAAAAGCAAAATGCACAGCGATTGTACTGGCCGGTGGTCAGGGGAAACGCATGGGCACCAAAGTTCAAAAACAATATTTGGAAATTCAAGGAAAGCCCGTTTTGTATTATTCCTTGCATACATTTCAAAATTCAGAACTAATAGATGAAATTATATTGGTGGTTGGAGAAAATCAGGAAGAGTATTGCAGAAGAGAAATTGTAGACAAATTTGAGATTACAAAAGTTACAAAAATTGTAGTGGGAGGTTCCGAACGTTATTATTCCGTTTGGAATGGTTTGTGTGCAATAGATGAGGATGGATATGTGTTCATTCACGACGGTGCGCGCCCATTTATTAATGATGAAATATTGAATCGGGCATACGAAGCCGTGCAAGAAGAAAAGGCTTGCGTGGTGGGGATGCCTGTAAAAGATACGATTAAGATTGCAGATGAGAATGCATTCGCAAAAGAAACACCAAACAGAAATTTTGTCTGGATGGTTCAGACACCGCAGGTTTTCGAAACAACATTAGTGAAAAAAGCGTATGGAATGCTGATGGAGCAAGAGTATATTGCGGTGACAGACGATGCAATGGTTGTAGAAACCATGCTGGGGCAAAATGTGAAATTGGTAGAAGGCTCTTATCAGAACATCAAAATTACAACTCCAGAAGACCTTGCAATTGCTGAGGTTTTTGCGTCGATATAAATAGATGGTGTGATGGACAAAATAAAATAAAAATTTTTGAAAAAAGTTGTTGACAGTGTTCAAAAGCTATGGTAATATAAACTACGTCGCTGGCGAGCACGGCGTACACAACTAAATAATATATGTGCAGAGGTATCGAAGTGGTCATAACGAGGCGGTCTTGAAAACCGTTTGTCCGAGAGGGCGCGTGGGTTCGAATCCCACCCTCTGCGTTAGAAAAACCACCAACTTATAACTGGTGGTTTTCTTATGCCATAAGAAATAATAGACTTTGGAGAAGTACCCAAGAGGCTGAAGGGGCTCCCCTGGAAAGGGAGTAGGTCGTTAATAGCGGCGCGCGGGTTCAAATCCCGCCTTCTCCGTAGAAAAGATCCTTGATTTTGATACATAAGTATTGAAGTTAAGGATTTTTTCGTATACAAGGAAGATGCGCTTAAAACAGGTAATAGTTGCATAGAAATCTACTAAATGGTATTATAAACGAAAAGGGGGATGAACGTTATGTATATGGACGAAACGAAGATTATGATGATTGTAGCATTTGTGGTTTTGGGGCTTTATCTGCTTATTATCGGACTGGGAATTGCAAGTTATATTATGAAATCCTTGTCTTTATACACGATAGCAAACAGAAGGCAAGTCAAAAATCCATGGATGGCATGGGTTCCAGTCGCCAATTATTGGCTAAAAGGAAGTGTCGTAGATGATTATGATGAACAGAACGGAATGAAAAGAAAATGGCGTGTTGTACTTTTGGTATTATCATTGCTTTCTACTGTGGGGTTAATAGTTGTGTACATAGCCATGTTTTTATGGATATTTTCCATGACTGCACAATACAGTTATAGTTATTTGGGACCAGAGGTGACAGAAATGATCGGGGGATTAATTGTGGTATATGCTGCACTGATTGTTGTTGCCTTGGTAGCTGCAGCGTTGCAAACCTGCAATGCAATATGTTTGTATAAGATTTTTGAATCGACAGTTCCAGAGAAATCGTTGAAATATATGCTATTAAGCATATTAGTACCACTTGCAGAGGCTATCTGTCTTTTGAAATGCAGACATCAAGGATATTCAAAGGAACTGGTGTATCCAGGGGAAATGCCTGAGATGATGCAAGAGATCAATGTACCAACATATATGCCAGAAACAAAAGTGGAAGAAGTTTCTGTAGAAAAAGATGTGGAAGAGGACGAACCTCAGTCATAAGTTGTTTAAAGGGATCAATCTTCTTGATACTGATTATAATCAAAAAGGATAGGAAAGCAAAGAATGGAAAGAAGAAGCTCTAAGTTCGATAGAGAAGTATCGGACTTAGAGCCCTTTTTGTTTATTTTTTGCGAAATGTTTGGTTTTGAGGGTGAGGCATATCTTGTTGAAAAAATTGAGAAGAACACAACATTTAGAATAAATAAAAACATAAAAAATAAATGTTGAAAAATTAGAGAAAAAATCAAAAAAAGAGTATTGACAAACAAAAAAGAAGGTGTTATTCTGTTTAAGCGCTCGAAAAAAGCGCAAGAGTTTTTAAAATAAAACAAAAAAACTTGAAAAAAAGTTGTTGACAAAGACAGTCGAGATGTGATAATCTAAATGAGCTGTCGCGAGACAACAAAGAACATTGATAATTAAACAATAGATGACAATAACGAACCTGAAAATTTCTAAGAGAAATAATTCAGAACGGACAT
>JAFUOS010000005.1 GCA_017472665.1 Tyzzerella sp.
ATATAGCCACTTCTGAATTTCCTGATCTATATAAGATATTTCTACTGCTATCGTGAAACCCAATTTCTTTTCATCTACCATATCAAGCAAATCAGAAATCAGTTCCGTAAGTCTGATACATCTCTGAATAGATCGCGCACTTTCTCCTACTTCTAAAGCCATCAATTCATCTGAACGTAAATGTGTGCCACTTTGGCACGAATTATTTTTTGTCGGTCTTCCAGCTTTTCGCTTCATTGCTTCCAGCATCATTCTGTAAGAGAAAGCCCTTTCACTTGGTAATTGTTCTTCTCGTTGGATATTCGCATTTACCATTGCAATGGTAGCTTCATCATCATCCATCTCTTTGACAATAGCCGGAAGTGTATCTAATCCCACAGCTTGTGCTGCGTGCATTCGTCTATGACCTGAAATCATTTCATATTGACCAGTTCCATCGGCACGGACAGTAACAGGCGTCAAAATTCCTTGTGAACTGATACTTTTTATCAATTCCTGCATTTTCTCATCATCTCGTACCTTGAACGGATGATTTTTAAAAGGATGTATATCATCGATTGCAATTATGACAACCTCTTCGTAATCACCAATTCCCATGATTTCTTCATATGATACTAATTTCACTGGTGCTTTACTCTTAGCCATTCTTAATTACCTCCTTTGCAAGCCAATCATATCCTAATGCTCCTGGATTATTTTTATCGTAAGCGAAAATACTTACTCCATCCTTAGGACACTTTGCAATAGGATTTGAGCGTGGAATAGATTTCTCAAATATCTTGATATGGTTTCCATATGCTTCGCTCACTGCCTTTTTATATTCTTTTGAAGAGTTATACCAATATGGATCTTTCGTAAAGAGAATACCCTCAATCTCAATTCGAGGATTATATCTCTTCTTTGTGTTTCTAATTACTCTTAATAATTCCACCATACCATCCAAAGCGTAATACTCCGGTTCAATCGGAATCAGTACACTATCTGCCGCAGCCATTGCATTTACAGTCAACATTCCCAAAGAAGGCATACAGTCGATAACCACATAATCATATTCAATTTTTAATGTATCAAGATACTTTTTCAAGATGCTTTCTCTTTCCTCAACAGTTATTAGAGAAATATCTGTACCTGACAGCAATTTATTTGATGGGATAATATCTACACCCTCATCATTTTTGATAACAGCTTCGTATGGATCATACTCCATTTCCATAATCACATACTCCATCATCGTCTTTAAAGTTACTTTTGTTGTTTTTGCAATCCCAAGGCCTGTAGACAAATGCCCCTGCGGATCTGCATCTACCAATAATACTTTCTTACCATTTCTTGCCAAAGCTACACCTAAGTTAATACTTGTTGTAGTCTTTGCGACTCCACCTTTTTGGTTTGACACTGCAATAACTTTACCCATACGGCAACCTCCTAATCGATTAATAAGAATTAAAACTATAACGCAAAAAAAGGACACCTTCTTTTTATTGAAAGTGTCCTTAAAAGTACAATATTTGATTAGTGTGCGCGTAAAATTCGTATATTTTTCGTATACGCCTCGTAGGTCAATTACGTACATAGACGTATTATTCTGTACTATTTATACAAAAATTGTTGCACTTTTGTTGCAGTACGCACAATGATTGGAGCCCGAAACCCTTGATTTTTCGCGGTTTTTACTTATCCAACGACTTCATTGTTGGGAAGAGCAACACATCTCTAATCGCCGCACTATCCGTCAACAACATACACATTCTATCAATACCAAATCCAATACCACCTGTTGGAGGCATACCGATTTCAAGCGCATTCAAGAAATCCTCATCCGTTGTGTTAGCCTCTTCATTCCCCTGTGCTAACTGCGCTTCCTGATCCTTGAAACGTTCTCTCTGGTCGATTGGGTCATTTAACTCTGAATATGCATTTGCCATTTCCCATCCATTCATAAAGAACTCGAAACGTTCTACGTATTCTGGATTCTCCGGTTTCTTCTTTGTCAATGGAGAAATCTCGATTGGATGATCCATTACAAATGTTGGCTGAACCAAGTGTTCTTCTACAAATTCTTCAAAGAACAAGTTCAGGATATCACCTTTCTTGTGATGTTTTTCATATTCTACATGATGTTCTTTTGCAACAGCCTGTGCTTCTTCCAAGGTATGAATTTCATTCCAATCCACACCAGAATATTTCTTAACAGCGTCTACCATCGTGATTCTTTCAAATGGTTTTCCAAGATCCATCTCAATACCATTGTATGTAATCACAGTGGTTCCAAGTACTTCCTGTGCTACATGACGATAAAGGTTTTCTGTTAAATCCATCATGCCGTTGTAGTCAGTATATGCCTGATATAATTCCATCAATGTAAATTCTGGGTTGTGTCTTGTATCAACACCTTCGTTACGGAATACACGTCCAATTTCGTAAACGCGTTCCATACCGCCTACGATAAGTCTCTTTAAGTATAATTCCAGAGAGATACGAAGCTTGAAGTCTTCACCCAATGCATTTGAGTGTGTGATAAATGGTCTTGCTGCTGCACCACCTGCGTTAGCAACGAGCATTGGAGTTTCTACTTCTAAGAAACCTTGTCCATCCAAATATCTTCTGATTGAGCTAATGATTTTAGAACGTTTGATGAATGTATCTTTTACTTCCGGATTCATAACAAGGTCTACGTATCTTTGACGATAACGTAAATCTGTGTTTGTAAGTCCATGATATTTTTCTGGTAAAATCTGAAGGCTCTTTGATAATAAAGTTACTTCTTCTGCATGGATGGAGATTTCTCCCATCTTTGTGCGGAAAACTTCACCTTTGATACCTACGATATCACCGATATCCATTCTCTTAAACTCTTTATATTCTTCTTCCCCAACACAATCTCTTGCTACGTATGATTGGATGGTTCCTTCTAAATCCTGAACGTGACAGAATGAAGCTTTCCCCATAACACGTTTGGACATGATACGTCCTGCAATCGATACTTTTTTGCCTTCCAACTCCTCAAAGTTGTCTTTGATCGTCTGGCTGTGTGCATCTTGGTCATATTTCATGATTTGGAATGGGTCTTTCCCATTTGCCTGCAATTCTGCAAGTTTTTCACGACGCACTTTTCTCAACTGATTAATATCCGGTTCTTGCACGTTTTGTACTTTATTTTGTTCTGCCATGTTCCTTCTCTCCTTCATAAATTTCGTAATTAAATATTTCTATCAATTTTCAATACTTTGTATTCAATGATTCCAGCCTGTGCTTCCACTTCTATGTCATCCCCTACGCCTTTTCCGATTAAAGCTTTTCCAAGTGGAGATTCGTTTGAAATCTTTCCTGCCAAGCTGTTTGCTTCTGTAGAACCTACGATTTTGTATTCTACTTCTTCTTCAAATTCTTTGTCGTACAATACGACAGAGCATCCAATGCTGATTTTGTCCAAATCCACTTCATCTTCTACAACAACTTCAGCATTTTTGAGAATTTTCTCGATTTCCTCGATTCGGGCCTCGATGTCTCTTTGTTCATCTTTTGCTGCATCGTATTCTGCGTTTTCTGACAAATCACCTTGTTCTCTGGCTTCTTTAATTTTCCCAGCCACTTCTTTACGTCTTACTACTTTTAAGTTTTCGAGTTCATCTTCTAACGCTCTTAAACCTGCATAAGTAAGAATTTTTTTCTTTTCTGCCATGTCCTTAATTCCTTTCTTTTTGTTTCTTAAATAGGTACTATTTATGGTATAATTCTGACTTAATAAACTAGATAAACAATTCTATTCTCACAATTTCAATATTATACATAAACGCAAGGGCAAAGTCAAGAAAAATCATAGTTTGTTTTCTAGCAATTCCTCCAGTTCCCCAAAGGATTCCACCGCATTAATTTCACCACGAAGTTTAGCTGAATTCGGTAATCCAGTTGTGTACCACGACACGTGCTTTCTCATCTCTCGAATCCCAAGATACTCTCCCTTATATTCAATCTGCAGTTTCGCATGACGTGCAATCATTTTCTTAATCTCTTCCTTTGTCGGTCGCTCTGGCATTTTCCCTGTGCGCTCATATTCCAAAAGTTCTGAAAAAATCCACGGATTTCCCTGCGCGCCTCTGCCAATCATCACTCCGTCGCAGCCCGTCTGCTTCTGCATCGCAATCGCACTTTCGCCCGAAGTCACATCCCCATTTCCAATGACTGGAATGGAAACTGCCTCTTTCACCCGGCGTATGATATCCCAATCTGCCTTGCCGGAATAATATTGTTCTCTCGTTCTTGCATGAACTGCCACAGCTTTTGCCCCGGCATCCTCTATAATCTTTGCAATTTCCACCGCATTAATACATGAATCGTCAAATCCTTTTCGGATTTTTACAGTGACCGGCTTTTGAATCGCTTTCACTGTTTTGCTCACAATCTCATGCACCAGTTTTGGATTTTTCATCAGAGCTGAGCCTTCTCCATTTTTGACAATCTTCGGGACCGGACATCCCATGTTGATATCCAAAATGGAAAATGGTAACTCTTCAATCCGTTTCGCAATTTCACTAATAACATCCGGGTCCGAACCAAAGAGCTGCAACGAGACCGGTGGCTCATCCGGATGGATTTCTAAAAGTGCCCTTGTATTTTTATTGTTATATTGAATCGCCTTTGCGCTCACCATTTCCATACACAAAAGCCCTGCGCCCTGTTCCCGGCACAGCAAGCGAAATGGCAGGTCTGTTACCCCTGCCATCGGTGCTAAAATATATGGATTTTCAAGTGTTATATTTCCTATCGTTAACTTTTTCATCCTGATTATTCTGCCTTTTTGTTCTTTTCGTAAATCATGCGAAGACCTTCCAATGTCAGATTTTTGTCATAAATGTCAATCACATCCGTTTCTGGCACGATAATATTTCCAAGTCCGCCAGTTGCTACAACCTTCGCATCTGCAAATCCTGCTGCCTTCATCTTGTTTACAATATATTCTGTCTGTCCAATATATCCAAATACGAGACCGCCTTGCATACTGGATACTGTTTCTTTTGCAATAATAGAACCTGGGTTGCGAATCTCAATTTCAGGAAGCATGGAGGCTCCGCCCCAGAGAGCTCTAGCAGAAGTTCGAATTCCTGGGGAAATCACGCCACCTTCAAACACGCCATCCGCACTCACCGCATCATAAGTCGTCGCAGTTCCAAAATCAATCACAATCACTGGACCGCCATATTTTTCATAGGCAGCAACCGCATCTACGATACGGTCAGGTCCGATTTCCTTTGGATGTTCGGTATTAATTTTAAGACCCATATCCAGCGTCGTCGGCACCATCGGTTTCACATGGAAATATTTAATAATGGCGCTTCCAAGGGAATGCATGATATCTGGCACTACGGATGAAACAATTACATCTTTGATATCCTTGATATCAAAATCTCTGTGAACCAACAGGTCACATAGTTGTATCCCATATTCATCAGATGTACGCGGCTGTTTTGCCGTCATACGAAAAGTCGCCTTCAATTCTTCACCGTCAAACACGCCTAATGTAATATGTGTATTTCCTACATCAACTACTAATAACATCTATAAATCCTCCCCTAAGAAGAACACCCTATAGTACAATTGCAATGCTTCCAAAAGCTCTCCCTTTGTGTTCTGCAGTTCTTTTATTTTTAACTGGCTCCCAATTTCATCAAAGAAAAAATCATTTTCGTCTGAAGTTACTTCAAAGCAAAGTTCCCCATCTTCTTCAAACACAAGGGTCAGAATCCCACCGACATCCTCTGTATACAGTACACACATTACCTTCAATTCATCTTTCACGCTATCCGGAAGCGCTTCAAAATCTGGATTTAGGTAAAATCTTTTTTCATATGCATTTGCGCCACAAAGTACAATCTTTTCTTCGTACATATTTCCTCCTAAATGTATCCGTAGATTCCTCTTACTGATACTTCACCTGCGAAGACCGCCTCCGTGCTGCCGTCGCTTTTTTTCACAAGCAGTTCTCCTTTTTCATTAATTCCGAGAGCCTGCGCCTGATATTCATGTCCTGGTTCTAACACCAGCACTTCTCTGTCTTTATTAATCAACATTTGATTATATTCATTTTGTAAAAATGACAAATCCTGAATTTCTAGAAAACGCTCATACTGGCGTCTAAATTTTTCTAAAATCTGCTGCAGCAATTTTTCTCGTTCTACCTGCTCCCCTTTTTGCAAATAGAGGGAAGTAGCCTTGTCACGCAGTTCTTCTGGAAATTCTGTTGTATTCACATTAATTCCCACGCCAATCACTACGTCTGCAATCTGACTTCCGGATAATTCCATTTCCGTCAAGATGCCGCAGATTTTCTTTTTCTCCAACACCAAATCATTGGGCCACTTAATTTCCACCGGCAAGCCTTCCTGTGTGCGAAGCACCACTGCCACGCTATATGCCATCACCAGCGTCAGCATCGGTGCCTTATCTGGCTCCAACTCTGGACGCAGCAGAATCGAGAAATAGAGATTCGTTCCCGCTGGTGATTCCCAAACCCGGCCTCTTCTTCCTTTTCCCGCGCTCTGCTCATCGGCTGTCACGACCAGGCCTTGCTCAGCGCCTTCCTTTGCCATCCGCTTTGCCTGTGTATTTGTGGAATCGATTTCCTCGTAATAAACGACATTCCATTCCATGTCGTCTTACTCTCCTAAGGTTGCCACCATGACTGCCTTGATGGTATGAAGACGGTTTTCTGCTTCATCAAATACCACATCTGCATATTTTTCAAACACATCTTCTGTCACTTCATTGCCTTTTACTGCTGGCAGACAGTGCATGAAAATCGTTTCTTCTTTTCCTGTCTTATCCATAAGTTCCTGGTTAATCTGGTATGGTTGTAATAATGCGATACGTTCTGCTGCCTTATCTTCTTCTCCCATAGAGCACCATACGTCTGTATATAATACATCTGCGCCTTCTACTGCATCAGTAGAATCGGTGACGCATACTGTAGAACCTGCTTCTGTTGCATAACCTTCACACAGTTCTACCAAATCATGACTTGGCCATAATTCCTTTGGTGCAATAATCGTAAAGTTCACACCCACTTTTGCGCAACCAATCATAAGGCTGTTTGCCATGTTGTTTCTCCCATCGCCAAGGTAAACAAAATTAAGTCCTTTGACATATCCAAAGTGTTCTTTCATCGTCAATAAATCTGCAAGAATCTGCGTTGGATGGTAATCATCTGTCAATCCATTCCAAACTGGCACACCACTATACTCGGCAAGCTGTTCCACGTGTTCATGTT
Source organism: Tyzzerella sp. (assembly GCA_017472665.1). Taxonomy (GTDB): domain Bacteria; phylum Bacillota; class Clostridia; order Lachnospirales; family Lachnospiraceae; genus Faecalimonas. Next base: position 7,265 of record JAFUOS010000005.1, read on the forward strand.
TAAATCCACGGAACTCGATTCCATCAAACATGCGTCCAAGCACGCGTGCTGTATCTTTTACGCTTTCCTTGTGTCCCAACTGGATGTCATGTTGGGAAAGATATGTTGGAATACCACCTTCATCCTGTGCACCAACTGTAAATGCACAGCGTGTTCTTGTAGAAGGTTTTTCGAAAATTAATGCAATGTTTTTCCCTTTCAGAGAATTTCCTGTGATTCCTTGTTTTTTCTTTGCTTTCAGTTCTGCCGCCAAATCAACGAAATATATAATCTCATCTGGCGTAAAATCTTTCAGTGTTAAAAAATTACGTCCTTTTAAATTCATCTCATTGTCCTTTCTGATATTCATGAGTATATGGACAAACCTTGGGAGATTCACCTGATCCTCCAAGCCCTCGTATCTTTGTGCCACTGTTTCTTCCAACTCTTGTACCGTATAAATCTGATACTTGGGTACACGAAGCAGTTTTGCACTTGCCTCCAGCATCGCAAGATAGAGTTCCATATCTGAAAATCCGAGTGATAATTTTAGAATAAATGCGATTTCCGCTTTTTCTATCTCGGTCAATTCTTCTAGTATCCTTTCATAATACCACTCTTCTCGCGTTTGTTCAATATAATAAATTCGACCAATCAGCCCATAAAGCACCCTTTTTGCATCGAAATAGCCGATTTTCATGTTTTGCCGGCTACGCCTTTTGTCAAATTCAATGATACTTCCAAGCTTTACTTTTGGAGCAATTTCATAGAGAACAGTATTCTCTGTCTTTCTTACTCGCGGCTTTCTTCCCGGGCCATAGATTCGGATCTGAATAATATCATCATAGCCACGTTCAATCAGCGAGTTTGTGGGAACATTATTAATCACGCCGCCATCAATATAAGTCTGACCGTGCAGTTTTTCATTTTTGAATCCAATTAAATATGCACTTGCAAGCAGAAAATCTTCCAGCATCCCTTCTGGTATGTCATGGATACTGATATCTAATTCTTTCATCTGAGAAACTGAAAATGTCAAAAGGCAAAACTCCATCCCTGACTCACGAATCTTCTTTTCATCCACATTTTCATGAATCAATTCACGGAGAGGGGTAATGTTCACACCGCCTTCCGATAAATACCGTTTCATTTCAGACACAATTTCCCGAAAAGAGGTCTCTTTGTCAAAAATCCCTTCCATCCATGCATCATCTACATCCATGACATGTGAATAAGTGATATCGTGCCAGATTTTTTCTGCTTTTTCTACGTCTCCCATGCAAATCAGTGCACCATTTAATGCCCCTACCGAAGTCCCTGCCACCGCATTGATTTTGACGCCTGCTTCTACAAGTGCTTTCCATGCGCCTATCTGATATGCGCCGCGAGCCCCTCCTCCGTCCAGCACCAGACTATATTCCTTTGTCAGATCAAGAATCGGTTTCATTCAAACACCTCCCACTCCGGAAATTGTCACCTTCCATTGTTTTACCACTTACTATATCATTATTTACAAGACATAAAAGGGTATGCCTTCGCATACCCAAATTATGTTATCTTATTTTCTATTTTTTATTTGTCTTTGCCAACTTCTACAAGTGACTTTGCCAAGCCTGCAATTCCCTGAATCTCAGATGGAATAATAATCTTTGTCGCATTTCCGTCTGCTGCTTTTTCAAATGCTTCCAAGCTCTTAATCGTGAGAACTGCTTCATCAGCCCCAGCTTCACGAAGGAAGCGGATACCATCCGCATTTGCCTGCTGCACTTTAAGAATCGCTTCTGCTTCACCTTCTGCCTCGCGGATACGTTTCTCTTTTTCTGCTTCTGCACGAAGAATTGCAGATTGTTTTTCTGCTTCTGCTTCCAGAATCACAGACTCTTTATGACCTTCTGCCACAAGAATCGTCGATTTCTTTTCTCCTTCTGCACGGAGAATTGCTTCACGGCGTTCACGTTCTGCTTTCATCTGTTTTTCCATTGCATCACGAATTGCTGCAGGTGGAATAATATTCTTTAATTCAACACGGTTGACTTTGATGCCCCATGGGTCAGTCGCAACATCAAGAGATGCTCTCATCTTTGTATTAATCGTTTCTCTGGATGTCAATGTCTGGTCTAATTCCAAATCACCGATAATGTTACGGAGTGTAGTAGCTGTTAAGTTTTCGATTGCCATGATTGGGTTTGCTACACCATAGCAGAACAACTTTGGATCTGTAATCTGATAGAATACGACAGTATCAATCTGCATCGTAACGTTATCTTTTGTAATGACCGGCTGTGGAGGGAAATCAACAACCTGCTCCTTTAAGTCTACTCTTCTTGCTACTCTATCGATAATTGGAACTTTAAAATGAAGTCCAACACCCCATGTATCCTGATAAGCGCCCAGTCTTTCAACAACCAGCGCCTGTGCCTGTGGAACAATTTTTACGCAGGAAAGCACCAACCCTACAATAAGCACCACAATAATAACTGCTAACACCTGAACTAAACTAACCATACCTTATACCTCCTCTTTTTCCACTATGAGTTTTACGCCCTGAATTCCTTTGATGGAAACAACCGTATTTACTTCAATCCGGTCTGATTCTTCCGTCTTTGCTGACCATTCCATTCCGTTCACTTCTACTCTTCCAGTTGCCTGAAGTGTATTAATCTCTTCCAGCACAACCGCTTTCTGTCCAATCAGGCTCTCCGCATTGGTCTTCTGACGCTCTTGATTAAAATACTTCATCGCAATCGGCCTTGTAAGAACCAGTAGTATAATCGAAACGGCAAGGAAAATAATCACCTGCACAGGAACTCCAAATCCAATGAATGCTGCAAGAAATGCTACAAGTGCTCCCGCCGCAAACCATATCGTCGTCAGTCCTAATGTGGCAATCTCGATCACTAAAAGAGCTACAAACACAATTAACCAAAAAATCATTTCCATAGAATCGCCTCTTTCTTAGCTGCTTTTTAGTATTTCTGTTTTTTTATTTTACTATACTTTGTATCAAAATACAACCGATATGACTAACCCTAAACCTTACATTATTGTTACGAAATTAATAGGTAAAAAGCAACCCGGTCAAAACCTTCACCGGAGGTTTTGTTGAGGTGCTAGAGTAAAAAAAGAGACGGATTTTTTCATCCGTCCCTTTCAAATACTCCCTTTTTCATGAATGTCTCCATAAAATTTTTCACAGGAAATTCTCTTAGTGGAAATAATGATCTCCAAGCTTGAAGCTTCCATAACCTGTATTAAAATACATTGCGTCTCCTACTGGACTTACTCCATTTAACGCGTCACGTGCTGCTTCATAACATGAACTTGGAATCTTTCCAGAAGCCAACACACGGTTAAGTTTTCCTGTCATAGCTGGTGTAAATTGCCCTCTCTGGTAGATTACTTCCTTGATTGTGTTAGGATAGCGTCCGCTTTCTACACGATTCATAACAACCGCACCTACTGCAACCTTTCCATCATATGGCTGATTACCTGCCTCGCAAAAGATAAGTGCTGCTAATAATTTTTCTGTTTCTAAATCTTCAAATGTGCGTGCAACGCTTGTTCCGTTTGCACATGTCACTTCTGCTCTCACAACTGCTGCTGTTCCAGTTAAAAGTGACTCATTTCTTACGTAACCTGTAACTGAACCAGAAGAAACTTTTGTCCATTCTGCTCCTTCTTCTTCCACAGTTACAACTGTGTTACTGTACATAATTCCTACTACGGTACTTTCTTCTGACATTTCTGCAAAAATGTTCATTTGACTGTCGGTGTTTGCCAATGCCTTTCCACACCATTCTTGTGTATTTACTGCCATACTCGCCATCGCTGGAAGTTGTTCCCAAGTTGCTGCAAGTGGTGACATCTTAGTTTCATAATTTGTTGTTGCAATCGCCTGAGCTTCAGATTGTGGATCAGCAGCCAAAGCTTCAAACTCTGCCGTAAAAACAAGACAGCCTGCAACTAAGAGACTTACAATCCCTCTCTTTTTCCCAAAAAACATAATTACCTCCTAAATTTGTTGTAACAATTGAGTATCTATTACAACATTATACTCATTTAATTCTTTTTTATTACAAAATGTTACGTAATTGTTACAACTCCTTGTTGCATTTGGCATACTACCATTAATTTTTTGATACGTCAACCCCTTTTTTTCTTTTTTTTGCTTATTTTTGTATTTATTTTAATACAATTTACCATTTTTATCCTTTTTTGACATTCTGTAAATTTTTAAGTTTCTTTTCATTTCTGTGAGATATTGCATTTTGTAACCTAATTTAATCGTGTATTGAGCACTAACACGTATAAAAAGCGTATAAAAAGAAGAAGAGGCTTACCGCCTCTGGCGATAAACCTCAAACATTAATATCGAAGCAGCAATTGCAGCATTGAGTGACTCCACCTGCCCCTGCATCGGAATTTGTACCCAGACATCCGCCGCATTGGCAACCTCCTTGCGCAAACCATTGCCTTCATTCCCAATCAAAATAGCCGTTCCAAATTGATAATCCTCTTTGTCATAAGAATTCTTCCCATCTAGATGCGCCGCATATGATTTGATTCCTCTTTCTCTAAAAATTTGTAACAATTCCAACAAATCTTCCACATAAATGACTGGCATCCTGTAAATCGAGCCCATCGTAGAGCGAATTGTCTTTGGATTGTAAATATCCACACTCTCTTTACTCAGAAATACCGCGTTGACTCCAGCTCCTTCTGCTGTTCTGACAATAGTTCCCAAATTTCCTGGATCCTGCAGATTATCTAGCACCATAAAATGCGGATTTTCCAGATTCAAAAGTTCCTCTATATCATACTTTTTCTGTTTTACCACACACAAAATTCCTTGTGGAGTCTTCGTGTCAGACACATGCGAAAACACAGAATCTGTCAGAATTTCCACCGAAAAACGCTCCAATTTTAAATCCTGTTTCTTCTTATTATAAAGCGACTCAGAAATATACACTTTTTCGACACGTTCTTCCGGCACTTCCGAAAACATCCGAAGCCCTTCTACGAGAAATACATTTTCCTCATTTCTCACCTTACTTTTCTTCTGTAATTGAAGCAATTTTTTCACCTGTGGATTGCTCGTACTCGTAATCATTTTTCTCTATTCCTTCTCTAATTTTTCCAATGCTTTGTTGGAACCAACCAAAATCACAATCGATTTTTCGGCCGTTACACTTTAAATCTGTAACCCACTCCCCAGATCGTTTCAATATATTGTGGCTTTGAAGTATCAAATTCAATCTTTTCACGAATCTTCTTGATATGCACCGTAACCGTTGCAATATCTCCAATGGACTCCATATCCCAGATTTCACTAAACAGTTCATCCTTTGTATACACGTGATTTGGATGGGATGCGAGGAATGTCAGTAAATCAAATTCTTTCGTTGTAAACGTTTTTTCTTCTCCATTCACCCAAACACGTCTTGCAGTCGTGTCGATTTTGATTCCACGAATCTCAATCACTTTATTTTCTTCTACAACACTTCCGATTAATCTCTCGTATCTTGCCATGTGTGCTTTGACTCTGGCAACCAATTCACTTGGACTGAATGGTTTTGTCATATAATCATCTGCCCCAAGTCCAAGGCCTCTGATTTTGTCGATGTCATCTTTCTTCGCAGACACCATAATAATCGGTGTATTCTTTTCTGCGCGCACCTGACGGCAGATTTCAAATCCATCCACGCCTGGAAGCATCAAGTCTAAAATAACCAAATCATAATCCACACTCAGGGCTTTTTCCAATCCTGTTTTTCCATCGTTTGCGACTTCCACTTCGAAGCCGCTTAACTCTAAATAGTCCTTCTCCAAATCCGCAATCGCTGCTTCATCTTCTACAATTAAAATCTTACTCATTTACTGGTACCTCCTGATATTTTCTAATTACAAAGTACATCACGGTTCCGGTTCCTTCTTTGCTGGTTGCCCAGATCTTACCGCCATGTTCTTCTACGATCTTCTTGACAATTGAAAGACCGATTCCACTGCCTCCGGTCGAAGAATTTCTGGAAGCATCTGTCCGATAGAAACGTTCAAAGATATATGGCAGTTCCTTCGCTCCAATGCCTTTTCCATTGTCCTCAATTTCGACTTGAATAAAGTCTCCTACGTCTTTCACGCGGAGATTGACCTGACCTTTTGGTTTATCCATATATTTTGCAGAGTTTGAAACAATGTTGTTAATCACCCGCTTCAGCTGTTCTGCATCTGCAATGATTTTCACATCTCCCTCTACGTAATTAACATAACTGAAATCAACTCCTCGCGATTCCAAATCCATTTGCAAATCTACCGCACAATCATCAAAATAGTCGCTTACCGATATGGTATTAAAATTGTATGGAATGCGGTTGGAATCAATTTTTGAATACAATGTCAATTCATTGATCAACAGATCCATCTCATTTGCTTTATTATAAATGGTCTTGATGTAACGGTCCATCTTTTCAGGCGTATCTGCAACGCCATCCATGATACCTTCCACATACCCTTTAATCGCCGTAATCGGTGTTTTTAAATCATGTGAAATATTGCTAATCAGTTCTTTGCTGCGTTTATCATATTCTATTTTTTCGGAGGTAGTATCTCTCAAACGCATTCTCATTTCTTCAAAATCTCGGCAAAGCTGACCAATCTCATCATCCGTCTCGACTTCCAGTTCAAAGTCAAGGTTACCCTCTTTGATGTTCTGGGTGGCAATCTTCATCCTGCCAAGTGGAATTGCCACTCCGCGGTAAATCCAAATAATTAAGAGAGCCGCTGTAAGTGCAAGAATAACTACAATTGCCACAAGCATGTCTGTCACAAATTGGCTTACTTCCGGGATTGCCTGACTGACATCCGTGATAATAAATGCGCTGCCTTTTAAACCTTCTGACGTCACGAAGTCTATCTGCTTAATCAACACTTGTAAACTTCCACCAACATACACTCCATTCTCTGAAGAAGAGTCATGATGTCCATATTCTGGAAGCTGTTCGTATACCTTCGCCGCTGTATCTGAATCCGAGCCCGAATAGACAACTTCTTGTTCCTCTCTTAAAATCAAGTAAGAATTCATCGTTCTCAGTTCCTGATTCACACTATCTAAATAAGTTATATCAGCAAATTTCTCCACTTGACGATTTGCTGTAATAGTCAATTGCTGATACGAGCTTTCCGTAACTTTACTTAGCATGCGGACTGGATTTGAAAAGCTTTCGTATGTAGCTCCTGTAATCCCATAATTCTTTTCAATTGTGCGGAGCTGCAATTGACTAAATGTAAAAATTACGGCAACTGATAACAGTAACGGCAAAATCGTAACGGTAATAAATGCTATGATTAAACGTGTTTTTAATTTCATAAAATGCACACCTTTATTCTGTGTTTTGTCTTATTGTTTTACTCGCAATTTTACTGGCAGTAAAACGCAAGAGCCACTGCTCGTTGTTTATTTAAGTATTATAACACGACAAAAGGCGCATTACACGAATGCGCCTATAAATAATTATAAACTTTTTGTAAATTATAAATATTTTTTCAAATCTTCTACCTTGTCTAATTTTTCCCAAGGCAAATCTAAATCATTGCGTCCAAAATGTCCGTAAGCTGCTGTCTGTTTGTAAATTGGACGGCGTAAATCTAACATTTTGATAATTCCAGCTGGTCTTAAATCAAAGTTTTCTCTTACGATTTCCACCAATTTTTCTTCTGACAATTTACCTGTGCCAAATGTGTCAATCATAATTGATGTAGGCTGAGCTACACCGATTGCATATGATAACTGGATTTCACATTTGTCTGCAAGGCCTGCTGCAACAATATTCTTTGCTGCATAACGTGCTGCATAAGCTGCTGAGCGGTCTACCTTTGTGCAGTCTTTTCCAGAGAAAGCACCGCCGCCGTGACGAGCCATTCCACCGTATGTGTCTACGATAATCTTACGTCCTGTCAAACCGCTGTCTCCGTGTGGTCCACCGATTACGAAACGTCCTGTTGGGTTGATGAAGAATTTTGTATTTTCATCAATCAATTCTGCTGGCAGAACTGCGTCGAAAACATATTTTTTTACGTCTTCATGAATTTGTTCTTGTGTTACATCTGGATCATGTTGTGTAGATAATACAACTGCATCCAATCTTGCTGGCTTGCCGTTTTCATCGTACTCAACCGTTACTTGAGATTTTCCGTCTGGACGAAGGTATGAAAGTGTACCATTCTTACGAACTTCTGTCAGTTTTCTTGTCAATTTGTGAGCAAGGGAAATTGGGTATGGCATCAATTCTTCTGTTTCATTTGATGCGTAACCAAACATCATACCTTGGTCTCCGGCACCGATTGCTTCGATTTCTTCTTCTGACATTTTATTTTCTTTTGCTTCTAATGCTTTATCTACGCCCATGGCAATGTCTGTAGATTGTTCATCAATTGCTGTAATTACGCCGCATGTGTGAGCGTCAAATCCGTATTTTCCTCTGTTGTATCCAATTTCATCTACGGTATCTCTTACGATTTTTTGAATATCAACATAGGCGTTTGTTGTGATTTCACCCATTACTAATACTAAGCCTGTTGTGATCGCTGTCTCGCAGGCAACACGGCTCATTGGGTCTTGCTCTAACAATGCGTCCAATACGGCATCTGAAATCTGGTCACAGATTTTATCTGGATGACCTTCGGTTACTGATTCTGAAGTAAATAATAATCTTTCCATATGTTCTTTCCTTTCTTTTTTTCTTTCTCTCGTTTGTCGTCTATTTTCTTAAGCAGTTAATGGTTCATAATGTGGATTTTCATCTGCGCAAATCATTCCTTACTCGAAAAAACAGCCCGACAATATCGGACTGTTTTATATACTTATAACCCAATCCTCTTATTGTTCGATTGCTCGCTCAGGTTGGCACCTTCCGCATACGGGGTTGCCGTGGCTTCATAGATCCTTTTACCTCCACCACTCTGAATAAGAGAAAGTTTTCTTTGTTTAATTTTGTTACGTTGTAGATAGTATCATTAATTTCCATACTCGTCAAGTGGATTCTGCACTTTTCTAAATTTTAGTCCTTGTGAAAATTACTCCACGCTCTTCAAGGCCTCGACCATGTTAATCTTATCCAGTGTTCTGTTGGTAATCACATTTACAATCAGTGCAAAAATCAGCGTAATCGGGGCTTCCACTTCCGTCAAGTCCAGATTCTGCAAAGTCACCGTATCGCCTTCTTCAAATTCCAGCATCTTTGCTGCATTCCGCGTCACGAAAATCTCTCCGCTGGTTGGCGTGTCCATTCCTCCTAAAATATTGAGTGCTGTCGTCTTACCTGCCCTAAGGAGCCTAAGATTACAGCAAGTTCGCCTTTTTCAACACAAAAAGAAGCGTCATCCAGTGCCTTGATGATGTTTCCCCGTCTTATATTCCTTTGTGATGTGATTGAATTCGATATATGACATTTACATCCTCCCTGAATTTTGAAACGATTTGTTACATAATTTTAGTACAACACGTTATTATTTATTTTATCATGCCTCATATCAGAATACCATTAAATCTCCATAAACAAATTTTCTTTTAATCATACAAAACAAGCTTTTTGTATATACTAAATATTTCCAAAGAATTCTATCTGAAAATTTCTTCATAAACATATCCAGCGAAGTATGTGTCTTGTATCCAGAAGATTTAACCTCCATTGGACACACTTTATTTTTTCTTGCCAGTAGAAAATCAATCTCATAATTATGTCTGGAAGTCTCGTTCATAAAGGTATGGTAAACATAAGCAACCCCCAGTGCGAAACAAAATCGCATTTTTTATTTTCATAGTTTTCTGCAAAATCGCAACTTTTTAAATACCTATTCCAAATCTTTACCAAGTTCACAAGTGTATAGCCACTCAATCTCATCACCCACCGAAACTTTATATTCTCCACAGCCAACCGATGGTTCTTTGTCATTTACCAAATACATCCAGCCGGACAAATCCCCATAATCCATCTCATAAATATGATTGATTCCCTCTACATAAATTGCGGTCCCGCTGCCACTCGTTTCAAGATGAATCTTATTTTTACCTGCAGCCTCCAGTAAAATATCATATACCGTGTCGCCTTCCTCGATTTCAATCTCTGTCACATCGAGAATAATACCGTCATCAGGGACATATTCTTCCTCACTTTTTCCTACAATCGTATCACATCGTATCGTCAAAGTCACTTTCCCAATAGCATTATCTTTGGCAGTATCGGCGTTTTTGTAATACTCTTCTGTTGTCTGAAAATTGGTTGCCAGAACAATAAAAATTGCTACGGCTGCAACCACAAGAATCGCAATGTAATTCTTTAGATTTCTCTTTTTCAAGAAATATAAAATCAAACAAATAGCTCCTGCTATGATTGCAATGCCCAAACTAACCCACAATTTGTAATTGGTACTATTTTTTTGTTCTAAAGTAGCATTGTCATTCTTCCCCGTAACTGAGGTATCATCTGTAGTTGCATTTTTCTTGCCACCTGCTTCAGAAATTTTATCTTCTGTCTGATTATCCGTGACAGTCCCCTCTGAGCCGTCACTTGAAGCCGCTGCAGAATCTGTATCTGATTCCCCTTTATTCTGATTCGTTGTTGTTTGAGATGAATTGATAACCGAAGCACTATTTTCGCCTGTTTGGTTTGCAGCAGACTGTCCTCCAGACGATGTTGCTCCAGCAGCGTTTGAGATCGCGGAATTATCTGGTATCTGAAGTCCCGCTGGATTTCTAGCATCCAATATATATAATCCACTCTGTCCGTTCTTCATACGCAGATAGGACACCATTGAATAAAACACCTGAACGGTAGCAGTTCCGTTAGAGCCTCCACCTTGTTGGTGGCAAAATGAACCATCTGATAATTGGTAGAGACTTATCCCATCAAACAAGGTTTTTCCATTCTTTATAAAACGGTTGTCAGTTTCACTATCGATCCCCAGCGTTGAAAGTGCGACAAGCACCTGCGCAGTACTTTCCAGATTGCCAACACCATAACTTGCATAATCTCCCGTGGCCTGCTGTCGATTAGATAATAATGTCAAAGCTTTATCGATTGCCGATTTTACCGAGGAATCGCTATGATAATATGGCGCTAGCGCCTGAACTGCCATTGCCGTCGCATCCACATCACTATAGGAGCCTGTGACAGCCCATCCACCATCGCTTAATTGCAGGGATAATAATTTCTGCTTTACACTAGATAGTGAATAGCTATTACTGCTATACCCATTGTTCAGTAGATGAAGACCAAATGTCCAACTCATAACCCCTTGTTGTCCGATAGAATCGTTTAACGTATTATATATGTACGAATCCGTACTGCCAGAAGCCACAAGAGCGAGTGCATATTTCTGACGCGACGACGCGGAATACACTTCATTTTGAGCCAAATAGTTCAAAAGCGCATTTTTATAAGAAGAAAAATCGTAGTTTCCATTCTGGCTCAAAGCAATTGCATACCATTCTGATGACACGCCTGCATTCTTTGTAATGGAACCATTAATCCATTGTTGAACAGAAGATGCACCAGAACTTTTCAAGTTATAAGCGACGATACCGTCGATAAAGCTTTGCGCTTCACCGACGGTTCGTGTGTTTTCTTGTGCTGAAACGGGCAATACACCTGTCAGCAGTACAAACGCAGCAAGGCAGACAACAACTACCTTTCGCAATTTATTTTTCATAGGATTTCTTTCTCCTGTCATTTAGAACAATGATACCAGAAAAAGCAACTGTCATAAGAATCATGAACAGATACATATTTGTGCTGTCTCCCGTCTTAGGAGAACTTGTATTAGTATTTGTATTGACATTTGTATCTGTATTTATATTATTATTGGTATTTGCATTAGCATTCTGGTTGTTATCGGTGTTTGTGTTATTTGCTGCTGAAACGGTTGCCAAACAAACTGGTGGAACAAGAATCTGTGTATCAGAAACCGCACTGATTACATGGTTTCCGCCATCTGCAATTTGGATAGTTGCTTTACCTTCAGCATCTGTTTTTACAGTAGTTTTAACACCATCTACAGTGATTGTTGCATCTGCGACAGCTACAACAATTGGCGCCCAATTATTATCAGCATCATAACCATTTGCTTTAAGTGTCAAAGAAATATCCTTTCCTGCATCAGTCGAAAAGCTATTAACATCAAAATAGCAATAAGTATCAGAATAGTATTCACCATCTGAATATACAAATGCATTGATATAATCGCCTTCCTTAACTGGGTCTGCAAGACTCCAAGCAGATGCATTGTTTACATAATAGCCAAAGTTTCCGCTTGCATCTCCCCAAAGTTTTCCTAAAGAGAGACCATAATCTACATGCATATAAGACTGATATCCTGCAGCAGCACCGCCTTCATATTTTGCCTCATGCGCCGCATAAAGAGCTTCATCAATATTTAATTCTCCATCCTTATTGATATCTTGAACCACAATCTTTTCCTGTGTCAGTGCCAACTTTCCATCCTTATCGGAAATAGTCACATACACATTTGCAGATAACGTTCCCTCCTCTGCAAATACCGTCAGGTTAAAACACCCAATCAGCATAATCGTCGTCATTACGACAGTAAGTAATTTTTTCATTTCAAAATTCCCCTTTCATAAAAAATAATATTTATCAAAACAGGGCTTCCCCTGATTTTGAACTAAAAATGTTCGTCCTTTACAACAAATAAGCCATATTTCTTTTTCAGCCGCTCCAACTTTTCGCCAATTGGCTTCGCCAAAAGTGCTAAGAATATCACATTAGAAACAGCGTATTCTACAGTAACTGGAAGTGACGTAACGACAGTAGCAATATAGCGGGATAACCGAAAGGTATTATCCGCCCAAAGAGTTGCCCACACATCCATTGTCATAGAATAAAAAACTCCAGCAAATGCACCAAAAATGCAAAGCACAAATTTATTCTCCCGCAGCGGTTTTGCAAATAGCCCCGCAAGGAAACCTAACATCCCCCAAGCAAGCATCTGAAATGGCGTCCACGGGCCTTGTCCGAAATAAAAGTTGGAAACGACTGCAGATAATGAACCGACTACAAATCCTGCTTTCTTCCCTAACCAAATGGCAACAATCACTGTGATTGCAGTAACTGGCTTGAATCCAGGAAACCACGCAAAGATAAATCTGCCAGCGGCGGATATTGCAATTAATACTGCAAGTATTGCTAGTTCCTTTGAAAAACTTTTCCTATTCATTTGCACGCCCTGCCTTTCTTCCATTCATTCGGCACAGTTCTGCTACTTCTTCGCACAAAATCGCATTTTGGAAATATCCTCTGGAAATGCGATTAGCAGCAGTCGTATAGAAACTATTTTCGGTGAAGAAATTTGTTGGTGTATCGGTAGATACCAATTCTCCGTCGAAGAACATTCCACACCTGTCAGCTTCCGAGGCAGCAAATTCTACATCATGCGTAACCGTGATTATGGTAATTCCTTCCTCTTTCAGCTCCTTCATGATTGCCGAAAGAGTTCGTTTCGAATATGCATCAATGCCTTTCGTAGGTTCATCCAAAAGTAAAATTTGAGGCTGAAGCAATAATATCTTCGCAAGTGCCGCTTTTTGCTGTTCACCGCCACTCAAATCATAGGGATGCATCTGAAGCAAATGTTCAATGCCTAATCTCCCCACAACATTAGCGATTTTGTCTTCACTTTCTGTTGGCGTGTATTTCATAATTCGGCAAGCTTCTCCTAGATCTTCTTCTACCGTTTTCTCAAGAAATACTGTTTGTGGATTTTGAGGCAAAAATGCGACTTTCCCTTTTGTCAAAATCTTACCCCGGTACGCTTTCAGAAGACCTGCAATGACTCCCAACGTTGTTGTTTTACCAGTTCCGTTACCGCCTAACATACAGAAATGTTCGCCTTTATAAACCTGCAGCGAAACACCTTTCATAACATCTGGCAGTTCTCGTTCATAGCGGAACCACACTTCTTTTAACTCAACGGTTTTTTCATCACAATGCCTATACGGCTTTGCTGTAACTGTATCTATGTCATCTTTGTAATTTTCTATCACATAATCTCTTCCTTCGCGAACAGTAATTGGACAATCCCCCTCTTCTTGGAGCAGTCCAAAAATACGCATAGCAGCAGGCAGACCTGCAAGCATAGGGTGCGAGGGATAGGCTTTAAAATATGTACCAATATTCTTCGGATGGTCATCACAAATCAGTCTGCCTTCTTCCAGCACCAACACCCGATCCGCAATCGGAAAAACATCTTCCAATCGATGTTCCACCAGCAAAATGGTAAGTCCTAATTCCCGGTTAAGTTTTTGCAACGTACCTATAAAGTTCATAGCCGCAATGGGGTCGAGTTGTGCTGTAGGCTCATCCAGCAATAATATTTTCGGCTGCATTGCCATAACAGAAGCAAGGTTCAGAAGTTGTTTCTGACCGCCAGATAGTTCTGTGGTCTTTTTATGAAACCATTCTTCAATACCGAAATAGCTTGCCATTTCTGCAACTCTACGCCTGATGACCTGTGTATCAAAGCCAAGACTTTCCAGACCAAAGGCTAATTCGTGCCATACGGTATCTGTTACAATCTGACTTTCAGGGTTTTGTAAAACAAATCCGATATTTGACGCAGCAGCACGCTCATCGACTTGCGATAAGGAAACCCCATCATATAAAATATCGCCGCTTTTCTCACCATATGGTGAAAGCTCCCTTTTTAGGAGTTGCAGCAACGTAGATTTGCCACAACCGGATTCACCACAGATTACCGCAAATTCTCCAGCTTTTAGGGAAAGACTTATACTATCTAGTGCACTTTTCTCTGCATCAGGATATCGAAAAGTTAAATTTTTGATCTGTAATATTTCCACTGTAAGCCCTCCTTTACTTCAAGAATAAACGGCAACAGAACAAGAACTGCAAAAGTAATCATTGCCAAAAAATTATATATGGTCATTGTTGTTGCTGAAATCGTTGGATAGAAGGAAAAATCTAACTGTCCGGTTGCCATTACCATGACTATGATCGCATCCATAGCCATAATCGCTGCCATAAGCAGTGCGTCTGATTTGCGGAATGTAAATATCGAGTAGTGACTTCTGCCTTTTAATCCATAACCACGTGCTTTCATGGATGAGCCGGTATCAATTGCATTTTCCAAAGCCCATGTAATCAGAGCGGAATATACTCTCATACTGCCTCTCAATTTGTCCGTCCATGCTTCCGATGCAAACAAGCCCATGGCTTTTTGTGATTGTCGTATTCTCGCCGCCTGGATTTTTAATAATGGTATAAATCGCAAAGCCGAGGAAAGCAGCAAAGAAATTTTTGGCGAGATTTTTCCAAATAAGAATAAAAGCTTGTCCTCAGTCATGATTTTGTTGAAGCATTTGAACCAGTACATTACCGCAACCAGCATAATTGCAATATCTACACCATATAAAAGCGCTTCCAAAGTAATCGGATTACCATTTAAAAAGAATAGCGGCGTAACGCCGTCATGCGAAAATAACGGATTTGTAAGTGTAATTATCACAATCAAAACTAAGTAAAAGCGGAACTCTTTCAAAAAATGAATGCCTTTTTCTGTTTTCGTGTAGAATAGAATCCCACCGAGCAAAGCAACAAATAGCAATATCGGATTAGCAGTAAACATTGTAATAACCAACACCGACACAAAATATAATGCAGAAACTACTGGATGCAGGTTGGAAAAGTTAATCATTTGTTTCCTCCCTTTTGCGTTCTACTTTTTTCCTGCTTTTGTAATGCATGAATGCGTTGTGCCTTTGCCTTGCCAGATTTTCTTTTCTTTTTTGTATTTTTCAGCGCGGGCCTGGCTTCCTTCAATCCAGCCGCCTCCAACGCTCTTGGCCATGGGCCAAGAAATGCTTTGATACGCGAACGTGTAACCTCATCAAAATCATCTTTATGTGGCAAACGCCCAAGTTCTTTTTCTTTTTGCAGCAGTTGCTCTACTGCCCATTCTTTCTTATCTTCTGGTGTCACATCCATACCTCCTGCCAAGAATTATTTTTAAGCGTAAAAAAATACTCTCTCAACCGTTAGGTCAAAAGAGTACAACTGATTCATACAACATATACTAAAAGAAGCCTTGAGCTGTTTGCAAAAAATAAAGAGTGCAAACCCCAAAGCCGACAGTATCGGCAATAAATCGGTTGCACTCTTCTCACCAAAGTTTGTGTTAAACCTAAAAAGATACGGCAGGTCTCCTGACTTATGATATGGTGACGTCTGTCACCATAGAACATTCCTTCTCAAAGCACCAGCATTTCTACAAAATGCTTCAATGGAATCCAAGTTCTTCTCTCTCAAATACAGTAATGGCGGTTGTTCCGGACTCAAACCGGATTCCCTTTTACATCTACTAAGCTAACAACTTTTCAAACCGTATCTTCTCATATTCCTGTTTATTTTCAATATTATACTATATTTTTATTGGAATGCAATAACGAAAAATAAAAAATTATCCTATTCTTCTGTAATTTCATTCTCAAATTGTTCCACTGATTCAGCTTTTGCTGCCAATCTACACCATTTTCTTAAAGTATCTGAATTTTTCTCTTGCATAATCTTCATCTGCAGATTTTCAGGCACAGCTCCCAACTCTTCTAGCAGTTCAATAATCATTTGGCTACGTTCTTCCATACGTTCATCCTTCAATAATTCCTGAAATGTCATATACCTTGCCCCCATTTCACGGCTTTCCTTCACTTTTCTCACAGAAGACTGAAGCCTTCGGATAAAATCATCCTCAAAGTCCTTATCACTGTCAGAAAGCGGCGCCTCTACAAATTTTAAAAAGCGAACTAACTCTGGCGGTACTTCATTTACATTGGTGCCCTTTGTACTGAGAAAAACTGTATGTGCTCCATCTTCCATGGAAAGTTCTGGCTCTTCTTCACATATCTTCTGCTGAGTATATCGGTATTTTCCTTTTCCAAATGGATCATAATCACAAATAAAAATGACATATGTGTCTGGCAAATCCTCATATGGCAATCCGCTTAACAATATCTCCATATCAAGCTGGCCATGGTAATACCTTGCTCTCTTTTTTACTGCTGGTTTTCGTAGCACCTGCATTTCCACATCGTAATGTGTATTGTTTTCATCTTTGGCGTAGACATCCAGGCGAACGCCTTTGTATTCCGGATTATAAACAATGCTCTTTTCCTTGCTGACTTCCACACGCTCAATCTCAACGCCCAAACTGCGTTCTAAGATTCCTTTACAATTTTCTGGATCCAGCATCACCGCACCAAACATAAAGTTATCCTTAAATGTTAGTTCCTGTAAACTTTTCTTTTGTTTCATATTGTTTCTCCTTTCATCCTATCATAATTCGCAATTCTGTGGTAGCAAAAAACATAAAAATGTATAGTTTTTCACACAATCATAGGCAATTAACCTCCGTTCTTTATTTTTCATCAATTTTGAGATTCTTCGACTGAATCGTCTTGAAAATCAGATACGCTTCAAAAACGTTCTTGCGACACCTTGAATGATTTGATACAAATCGTGTCTTGTTTTGATGTATAGATATACTAGCATAGATATCCCTCGACTTACAACCCTAAAAATGTGGATAACCTCGACAAAAATGTGCATAAGCAGAAAAGAGTGTGGATAACTCGCCGAGATATCCACACTCTTCCCACATTTATAAATCATTGGTCCATAAAACAACCTACTCCGCACCTTTCAGCGCCTCAACCATATCAATCTTCCTATTCTTTCTCGCTACCATCCAGCCCACAACAAGTGACACCCCAAACGTCAGCAAAACACTCACAGAATAAGTCAATACCCCCAGCGTCAAACTCAACTCATACTCACTCACAAGTGAAGTAATCAAAATATAAAGCACTCCCACGCCCGCCGGAAGCCCAACCAGCACACCAATCACTGTCAGCCAAATATTCTGACTAATAAGCAGTTTCCCAATATGTCTGTCACGGAATCCAAGCACCTTCAAAGTGGCCAGCTCCCGATAGCGCTCCACATAACTCATCACGCCAAGATTATAAAGCACCACTGTTCCAAGAACGATTGCTGCCAACACAAAAATCAGCACCATAAGATTCATAATCTCCATAAAACTATCATAAGTTTCCATAATCATATCTTTGTCCTGCTTTCCAGAAATAAGTGCAGAACTCTCAATGTCCTCAGAATCTTCATCCGTATAAATCGAACTGATATGATAAGGAACCCCCACACTATCCGCGTAAGTATCTGTCATCACAATGCACTCTGTCATCAATGAACGTAAATATCCTGCCACCTTGACACGATAGGTTTCCTCACTGCCATATGGTGAGAACTCGATGGTATCGCCAATTTTAGCAGTATCTTTCAGACGCAAACAGAGGTATACGCCGTCATCATCCAATTGTACTAACTCATTTTCTTCATCTACAAAACGAATTAACTGGTTGTCTGCCTGATATATTTCGAGGCTAATCGTTTCCCCTTCATAACTAATGCCGGAAGATGCCTGCCAATCGCCTTCTACTTCTTCCGCAAGTTCTTTGATTTCAGCATTCTCTGCAGATTCGGACAAATTGATTTTTGTTGTATAATTGTTGATGTCCTCATCCAACATGACCATAAAATGATCCATGGTATCTTTCATACCGAGACCACCTACAAGAAGCAGCATACAGCCAACCACACCTACGAGTGTCATAGCTGAACGGGATTTGTGACGAAGAATATCGCGCACATTCCACTTTGTTCCAAAAGGTAGTTTTTCCCAAAATGGCAGCTTCTCCAGTACACTCTTTTTCATAGCCTTTGGTGTGTATGGGCGAAGCGCATCGGCTGCCGTTCCTTTCAGCATCTTCTTCACCGATAGATAACTAATCAGAGTAAGCAATAACACAGTAAGCACGAGAATCGGCCAACAGAATGCCGGCATCACCAACGCCCAATTTGGAATATCAAAATAAGTACTCATCATTCCGGTAGGGCTGATAATAAGGGCCGCGATTCCGTACCCCAGCATAACACCCAGCGCAGTTCCAATAAATCCGATTACAAATCCGTAAGAAGTATAATGTCTGAGTATCCGGCGGTCTCTAAAGCCAAGTGCCTTAAGCGTACCAATTTGCACTTTTTCATTAGCTGCAATACGGTGCATGGTAGTCACCATCGTCAGCACTGCAATGGCAAGGAACAGCACAGGCAGAATCGAACCCATCGTCTTTCCTTCCTCAGCCTCACTTTTCGCTCCGGCATAAGCAGTATGCTCCTCTTTTGAAGTTACTAAAATCGTGCGGCCCAGAGCATCCTTTACCTCTTCTTCCAACTCTGCTTTTTCCATATCAGAGCGTACATTTATCTGCGGATAAAAAGCAACGCCAAGAACATTTTCTAATTTTTCTGTTGAAATATAAGCAAAACCAAAAGATTTATAATCTGGCATTACCTGGTTTTCATCAGCTACGCAAATCATGTTCTCGCCACTCTTAACTAGCCCAATGACTTCACCTTCAATGTCAATTCCCCTGTATGTAAGAGTCAATGTATCACCAAGCGAAATATCATTTTCTTCTGCAAATCGGTCTGACAGCCAGATGCCGTCAGAGTTTTCATCATATTCTTTGCCATCCATCACAAGCATGGTAGAGACGTTATAATTTTCCGAAACATTTAACGCAACCGATTTCTTTGTATCTTTGACACCAACATTAACCGACAAGTATCTCGTTGCGGCGTCCACACCATCAATCTCCTGCACCGCTTTGATGTCTTCTTCCGAGAATTCGGTTTCCGCATAGAGACGAAAATCCGCATACTTTGTATCCGCGAAAAAGGAAGAGGTATCCGCTTCAATACTCTGCCATTCGATATTAAAACCGAGGAACACACCCACACCGATGGCAATCATAATAATCATGGAAATAAACTGAGATTTGTACCTCCATGCGGTACGAAATAATTTTCTGATCAGCATGATTTACCACTCCACTTCATCTGCGCTCATAGGATTAGCCTGTTCCTCGCAGGATTTTATTTTCCCGTTTTTTACACGAATTACCACGTCCGCCATCTTGGCGATGCTTTGGTTATGTGTAACAATGACGATGGTTTTTCCGTAATTTCTTGCCATAGAAAGCAAAAGTTTCAGCACCAGCACGCCTGTCTCCGAGTCAAGCGCCCCTGTCGGCTCATCGCAAAGAAGGATTTTCGGATTCTTTGCAAGGGCACGCGCAATGGAAACTCTCTGCTGCTCTCCACCCGAAAGTTCTGACGGGAAGTTTTGCAAATGGTCTGAAAGCCCAACATCTTCAATCATCTTTTTCGGTTCGATGGCATCTTTGGAAATTTCTTTTACCAGCGCCACATTTTCGTATACTGTTAGCGTAGGAATCAGGTTGTAAAATTGGAACACAAATCCTACTGTAGATGCGCGGTAGTCCGCAAGTTCATTATTGGTAAGTGTGGAAATATCCTTGCCGTTTACCTTGATAGTCCCGCTTGTAGGGCTGTCAAGACCTCCAAGCATGTTCAGAAGTGTACTTTTCCCCGCACCACTTGGTCCGAGAATGACGACAAATTTACCTTCATCCAGAGTGAAATTCACTCCGTCCAGCGCTTTTAATTCATGATCTCCGCTTGTATAAATACGGGTTACGTCCTTAAATTCTACGATAGCCATATTTCTTTCCTCCATATATGTTTCACGAAAAAACGTTCGTAAAGAATGTTATCAAGAACTCTTTCTTACGAACGTTTTTAATCGTCTAATGATATTTACTTTTTCGTATCAGCATGACAGCAGCAATCTTCCTTGCTCTCACTCTCGCTTCCACAGCCACAGCTGCATCCTGAAGACGCCTTGTGACTCTGTGAGCAATTTCCACCTGCTGGGCAACCGATACATTTCGCTCCGCTTTTTTTCGCTTTTCTTATGTAACCTACTGCCGCTCCGATAATAACCAGGAGAACTACTACAATAATGAAATCTGTCATACGGATACCTCCTTATATTTTTTATGATGTAGCGTTTTTCAAAGCATATTCTGCTTTTAATTTTGCATCTGTTCTCTTACTCAACCAAACTACGATAGCTACAAGAACAAGCACTGCAATTAATCCAGGAACAAAACCTGCACCTAAGTGACCTTCTGTAATCAATGTACCAATCTGGTATACCAGGAATGCTACTACATAACCTGTTCCTAACTGGAATGCGATGCCGCCCCATAACCATTTTTTATCCTGCATTTCTGAGTTCATAGCACCCAAAGCTGCGAAACATGGTGGTGTGAAAAGGTTGAACATTAAGTAAGCAAGAGCTGCAACTGCTGTAATACCCATTGTAGTTGCTACGTCAGCACCTGCACCCTCTACCATTTCAAGTGCATCTGTGTTAATTAAGTTGGTAATTCCATATGTAACAGCCAATGTACCAACAACATTTTCTTTTGCAATAAATCCTGTAACTGCTGCTGCTGCCAACTGCCAAGCTGCAACTCCTACGATAGGAACTAATAATACAGCGATTGGAGAAGCGATTGTTCCAAGGATAGATGTAGCTTCTGCACCTTCTTCAACAACCTGTAAGCTCCAGTTAAATGTAGACATAATCTGTACTACTGCGTTACATACAAGAATGATTGTACCAGCTTTCACAATATATGCCCAGCCACGTGAACACATAGAAACAAATGCTCTCCATAAACTTGGAAGTTTGTATTCTGGAAGTTCCATGATGAAGAATGATTTTCTATATTTGTATCCTGTAATCTTGTTTACTAATAAAGCACCTACTAAAATAAGCACGATACCTACAAAGTACATTGCTGTTCCAACCCAAGGAGTATTTGGGAAGAATGCACCTGCAAATAATGCGATAACTGGAAGTTTTGCTCCACAAGGCATAAATGGTGTGAGCATTGCTGTCGCTCTACGTTCTCTTGTGTTACGGATTGTACGGCAAGCCATAATACCAGGAATTGCACACCCTGTACCAATTACCATAGGGATCACTGATTTTCCTGAAAGACCAACTCTCTTGAAGATAGGGTCAAGTACAACAGTTGCACGTGCCATATATCCACAGTCTTCCAATAAAGCAATGAGGAAATACATTACCATTACAAGTGGAAGGAAACCAACAACGGCACCTACACCACCGATGATACCATCAACTAAAAGTGCCTGTAAGAACGGATTTGCATTTTCTACTAAACCTGCAACCCATTCTTGGAATGTTTCAATCCAGCCAACTAACCAGTCAGCAATCCATGTTCCGACTGTTGATTGTGATATGTAGAATACTAAGAACATAACAACAACAAAAATAGGAATACCTACAATCGGATGTGTAAGAACTGCATCAATCTTATCTTGTTTGTTCTTGTCTTTTGTTAATACTTTACGTGTTTCAACGTCTTTTACAATTTTATTTACAAATTCGAAACGTTTTCTGTCAGCAGCTTCTACAACAGCCTTATCATTCAAGTCGATGTCTCCCTGTACGTAAGGTGCCTCTTGCACTTTTCCTTTCAGAGATGCTGCAACTTTTACAACTTCTGCCAAACCTTTGTCACTAGTAACAGTAGAAACTGTCTCAACAACTGGGCATCCTAACTTTGCAGATAAAACAGCCGCATCAATCTTTGTTTCTTTTTTCTTATTAATATCACTCTTATTCAACGCAACAACTACAGGAATTCCTAATTCCAACAACTGTGTAGTGAAGAATAAACTACGGCTTAAGTTTGTAGCATCCACGATGTTAATAATCGCATCTGGATTTTCATGTTTTACATAACCACTTGTGATGCTTTCTTCTGATGTGAATGGAGACATTGAATATGCACCTGGTAAGTCAACTGCAATCAGTTCCTCTGCTCCATTATAAAAACTTTTCTTAATCGGGCTTTCTTTCTTGTCTACTGTAACACCAGCCCAGTTACCAACACGTTCATTTCTTCCAGTGAGCGCATTGTACATGGTAGTTTTACCACTATTCGGATTACCTGTTAAAGCAATTCTCATTTGAGTTCTCCTCCTCTTTCTCACTTCGTAAATATTCTCTCAGACAATTATATTCGTCTAACAAGAGATAGATGACGCTAACCATATAACAAAAATATATGTGGTGAACTCTCACCACTATATTTTATACTATAATAGCTTCCGCCAGTTGTTTATCGATGTTGTATCTGCCATCTTTAATGGAAACAACACATCCGCCTTTTAAGTGTGAAATCACTGTAATCGGCTCTCCACTGTAGCAGCCAAGGGTAAACAAGAAAGCATCTAATTCTTCATCATCTGTCTGGATTTCTTTGATGATGTATTCTTCTCCTACTTGTGCATCTACTAACTTCATGGCTTCCTCCTGATATTCGAACAATAATTAGTTATCACTAACATAATTAAAATAGCACTAAGTACTATTTGTGTCAAGTAATTTTCCAGTTTTTTCTATATTCTTTTTCCTTTTTTACTATAATTACGGCATGCCTTTTTTATCTGCCTCATAGACACGCTTACAAGCAATGCAAATCCAATTGCCACAAATACATCCATACTCATACCGAAACCTCCTCTTCAAGCGCAAAGCCGCCCAGAACGGACGGCTCAACCTCTCATCTTATTTACACTAACGCTTTTCCCAGTGCCTTGCACTCCTGCGCGTCTCCTTCTGGCGCTCCTGCACAAATCACGCTGTCAGCCACAAGCTCTGCTCCGTCCGCTTTGCAGCGTTCTTCCCAGTCGCGCATCCATTCGCCGTCTCCCCAGCCATAGGAACCAAACAATGCAAGTCTTTTTCCTGCAAGATTTGCCTCACAATTCGTAAACATAGGCTCAAACTCTTCTTCTTCCAAAACCTCTGCTCCCATCGCCGGGCATCCAAAAGCAATCGCATCGAAATCACCTACCATATCCGCCGAAAACTCAGCCGATGTCAGCACCACTACGTCTGCTCCTGCTTCTTTTGCACCTTCTGCGACTGCATTTGCCATCGCCTCTGTATTTCCTGTTCCACTCCAATATACTACTGCAATTTTACTCATAATTTTTTCATCCTTTCCTTTATATAAGTAGCCCTACGCAGCAACTGTCATCTGCGCAATATTTCTTCCTTCTGCAAAAACTCTGCAATACACCTTAGTACATTTTTTGAATCGCTCAAACAATTTTCTCGTCTCACATTCATCACCATAGACTTTCCACAAGCCACAGCATTTACAATTTTTTCCGCCATGTTCCATAAATCCGATGACATCCTCCAAGGGATATCCCAGAAACAGACCAATCTCATGTGGAAAGCAATCATATTCTGCGAGACGTTGTTTCAATTGTTCTATGCATTTTGCCTCTCCATTGTCCTCGTATCCGTGGTTCAAAAGCAGCTGCACTGTACCTTCTCTTTTCAAATCTGCTTCTAGCATCTTTTTTCTGTATACATATACAAGTGCACGCGAATGTTTAATCTTTAGAACCTCAATATATACTCCTTTCTCATTTAGTTTCTGATTTTCTTCCTGAAGCTGTTTGAAGAGATCATCAATAGAAGAAAATTTGTAGTTAAACATATTAGCTGTCTTTAATCCTGCAAGAGTAGGTGCGCAATGCTCTATAATTCCATTTTCCAGCATATGTTCGCCCTCCTTATCTGCAATAAGTTTCCAACACATTCGTGAGCGCCGATGCACTGCTAGAGTGCGCTCTGGCAATCTGAATCTTATTTCGTTTTGCCTCCGTCACAGCACTATTTACCATCTTATGGGATACCGTATTCGTAAACAAAATCATCAAGTCTGGATTTCCCAGTTTTTTCTTGAAACCGCTTCTTTCCTTTGCAAATATTTTCGCCTTGCATCCATATTCCTTACAAATTTTTTCGTATTGACAGACCATACATTCATTTCCTCCGATAATTACAACACTCATGCGATCCCTCCTGTTCTTTCTTGGTTAGTTTTAACTAACCGTTGGTTAAAATAAAAAGGACTATTCATCCTATCTTCTATTTGCTTTCTTTTCGAGTTAGTCTTATCTAATTTATGTTAGTTTAACATCACTTATGTTTCTCGTCAAGCCTTATATTCATTTTTTTAAATTTTACCATTTACATTATTTCAAACCAAAATTCACTTTCAACTCGCATTTTAAACTGAAACGCACTTTTAACTGAAATCTTGTATTTTGAAAAAACCAATGTTATAATGGATTAAACTCAAAATAGTTGAAGTTAACTTTGAACAAAGGAGGATCCTATGCGTAACAACAAATCTTCTGAAGACTATTTAGAAACGATTTTACTACTCAGCAAAAAATTACCTGTAGTGCGTTCTGTTGACATTGCAGTTGAACTGAATTTTTCAAAACCAAGTGTCAGTGTTGCCATGAAACATTTGCGTGAAAATGGCTGTATCGAGGTAAACCAAGCTGGATTTATTACATTAACAGACAAAGGTATGCAGATTGCTACTGGCGTTTACGAACGTCATACCGTGCTGTCCGATTGGCTGATTTCTTTGGGTGTTAATCCAGAGACAGCGAAGGAAGATGCATGCGAGATGGAGCATCAGATTAGTGATGAAAGCTTTCAAGCGATGAAGAAGTTCATTCAGCAGCACGCAGTAAGCGAGTCATAACTGTAAAATCAATATGGAATAATCAAAGATTCCCGCCTGTTTTCAAACCAGACGGGAATTTTCTTTCATCATCCTACCAATTTTTATTTTCTTTCGTACAGTCATGTTGCTTTTTTCTCTCTTCCACCATCTTACCAAACCACTCAACCATATTCGGATCATAGTGTGAGAAGAAAGAACTTTGTTTCTTATCAAGCGCTGCAATCTTTTCCATATCTTCATCAGATAGCACGAAATCAAACACATCAAAATTTTCTACCATTCTCTCATAATGTGTAGACTTTGGAATAATAACAATCCCTCTCTGCAAATGCCATCTCAAAATTACCTGCGCAGCTGTTTTCCCATATTTCTCCCCAATTTCATTCAAAACAGGCTCTGCAAACATATCACCGCGTCCTTCGCCAAACGGTGCCCAAGCTTCTAACTGGATTCCGTATTTTTCATGCCACTTTTTTGACTCTTCCTGTTGATGATGCGGATGAATTTCAATCTGATTTACCATTGGTCTTATACGCGCAAATGTGGCAATATCCACCATCCTGTCCGGATAAAAATTTGAAATACCAATTGCCCTAATTTTTCCGGCTTCATAATATTCTTCCAACGCCCTCCATGCACCATAGTAATCCGCAAATGGCTGATGAAGAAGCATAAGATCAATATAATCCGTCTGCAATTTCCGCATCGACTCATCAATAGATGCCTTGCATGCTTCATAGCCATAATGTTCCACCCAAACTTTCGTAGTCAAGAAAATTTCTTCTCTCGGGATACCGCTTTTCTTAATGGCAGAACCAACTTCCTCCTCATTAAAATAGGATTGCGCCGTGTCAATCAGACGATAGCCTGCTTTTAAAGCATCAAGCACGCACCTTTCGCATTCATCTTTCGTCACTTGATAAACTCCATAACCTAACTGCGGCATTTTTACACCATTACTCAGAACTTTATATTCCATTTTCCAGCCTCCTTGCAAATGCATATTTCTTATGCTACACTCCTATTGTAACAATCGGTAGTAACTACCGGTCAAGCATTTTTTTGAGGAGAAAACAAATGTATACGATGAAAGAGACCTGTGCAAAAACAAATTTGTCTTATGAGACATTGAAATTCTATTGTAACCAAGGCTTGGTTCCAAATGTAAAACGTGATAAAAATAATCATCGCATCTTTGACGATAAGGATGTGGCTTGGATCCAAAGTCTTAATTGTTTGAAAAATTGCGGTATGAGTATCTCTGAGATGAAAGAATATATTAGACTTTGTTTAATTGGAGAAGCTTCGATTCCTGAGAGGAAAGTGATTCTCGATATGAAGAGGGAGGCTCTGGTAGAACAAATGGAACAAATACAGGAGTGTATTGACTATATTGATTGGAAACAGGGGTTTTATGATGATGTTTTGTCCGGGAAGACGAAGTATTTTAGTAATCTTATTAATATAGAAGGTTAGATATGCTGGTTCCTTGACTGCTCTGTGACTTTGGATTTGTTGAGTTCATAGACGGACGAAGAAATAAATATTTATTTGTTCTGTTCGTATATGAATTCTACATCTAACAGTTGTTTCCTCATTTCTCTTACCATGAATTTTATAAAAGCTCTCATGGTAAGAAAATTTACCTGAAATAGGTTATTTATTCTACCCATAGGTTAGTGAA
>JAFUOS010000006.1 GCA_017472665.1 Tyzzerella sp.
ATATAAGCATTAATCTTATCCTGTTCCATTCCTTTTGCCCAGAAACGTTCACGGCTTCTTCTGACATACCAGTTACTCATGTCGTCTACGAAATCCTGAAGTGCTCTTGCGCTTTCTGGAATTCTGTAATTTTCAAGGTTCTCATCTACTGTCTTAATTAATGTATTCAACTTAGACAGTAACCATTTATCCATGACAGTTAATTTGTCATATTCTAATGCATATTTTGTTGCATCGAATTGATCGATTTCTGCATAGAGAACATAGAACGCATAGGTGTTCCATAGAGTTCCCATAAACTTGCGCTGTCCTTCTGTTACTGCTTTTCCGTGGAAACGGTTTGGCAGCCATGGTGCACTGTTACTGTAGAAATACCAGCGGATTGCATCTGCTCCGTATTCCTCCAATGCCTCGAATGGATCTACCGCATTTCCTTTGGATTTGCTCATCTTTTGTCCATCTTTATCCTGCACGTGGCCAAGTACGAGAACGTTCTTGTATGGTGCTTTGTCGAAAAGTAAAGTCGAAATCGCAAGCAATGAGTAGAACCATCCACGGGTCTGGTCTACACCTTCTGAGATAAACTCTGCAGGGAATTGCTGTTCAAACACTTCTTTATTTTCAAATGGATAATGATGTTGTGCAAATGGCATAGAACCACTGTCGAACCAGCAGTCGATTACTTCTGGTACGCGGTGCATTTCTTTGCCACAGTGCGGACATTTAATCGTCACTTCATCGATGAATGGACGGTGAAGTTCGATATTATCCGGGCAATTGTCGGACATTGATTTTAATTCTTCAATACTTCCGATAGAGTGCATGTGACCACATTCACATTCCCAGATATTCAGTGGAGTTCCCCAGTAACGGTTACGGCTGATACCCCAGTCCTGAACGTTTTCCAGCCAGTCGCCGAAACGTCCTTTTCCGATACTTTCCGGAATCCAGTTTACAGTGTTGTTATTGCGGATTAAGTTTTCTTTTACATCGGTCATCTTGATAAACCAAGATTCACGAGCGTAGTAAATGAGTGGAGTATCACATCTCCAGCAGTGTGGGTAGCTGTGTTCGAAGTTTGGTGCTGAGAATAATAATCCTCTCTTTTCCAAATCCTCCAGTACCATCGGGTCAGCTTTCTTGCAGAATGTGCCGGCCCATGGAGTCTCTGCTGTCATTTCTCCCTTTTCATCTACTAATTGAAGGAATGGAAGGTCGTATTTACGTCCTACGTTCGCATCGTCTTCACCAAATGCAGGTGCAATGTGAACAACACCAGTACCATCTGTTAAAGTTACGTATGTGTCACATGTTACATAGTAAGCTTTCTTATTTAATGTTACAAATGGGAATAATGGTTCGTATTCTTTTCCTTCTAAATCTTTTCCAATGTAAGATTCTAATACTTCTACATCACCTTCTAATACAGAGCTAACGAGAGCTTCTGCCATGTAGTATGTGTATTCTCCATTTTTCACTTTTACATAAGTTTCATTTGGATTTACACAAAGGGCAACGTTTGATGGCAATGTCCAAGGCGTAGTTGTCCAAGCCAAGATATATGCATCTTCGCCTTTCACTTTGAATCTTACAACTGCGGATCTTTCTTTTACATCTTTGTAGCCTTGTGCTACTTCGTGGCTTGATAGAGGCGTTCCACAACGTGGGCAGTAAGGTACAATTTTATAACCTTTGTATAAAAGTCCTTTGTCCCAGATTTGTTTGAGTGCCCACCATTCAGATTCGATAAAGTTATTATCATAAGTAATATATGGGTGTTCCATATCTACCCAGAAACCAACGGTAGAAGAAAATCCTTCCCACATGCCTTTGTATTTCCAGACACTGTCTTTACAGTGTGCGATAAATGGCTCTAAACCATATTCTTCAATCTGTTCTTTTCCATCAAGACCAAGCATCTTTTCTACTTCAAGCTCTACTGGGAGTCCGTGGGTATCCCATCCGGCTTTTCTTGGTACCATGTAGCCTTTCATGGTACGGTATCTTGGAATCATATCTTTGATTACACGTGTTAATACGTGGCCAATGTGTGGTTTTCCATTGGCGGTCGGAGGTCCGTCGTAGAATGTGTAGTTTTGCCCTTCTTTACGATTTTCCATACTTTTTTCAAAAATGTGATTATCAGCCCAAAACTTTTCTGTTTTCTTTTCGCGATCTACGAATTTCAGATCGGTAGATACTTTCTGGTACATAAAATTTCCTCCTGTTTTAATTAGGGACAGGGTGTCCCTTTTTGCAATTTGATACAAAAAAATCCCGCCCTGTAATAGGACGAGATATAATATCCGCGTTAACCACCTGTTACATCATACTATCATATGAGTTCCTATTAACGGTGGAATGCCGTCAGCGCTTACTTGAGATTTTTATAGAGTCTGTCTTGACAGACTCCTGCGCCTCCGTCGGTCGCTTGCGACAACTTCATCTTACGACGGAGTGTGCATCCTCCCGGAGGGTTTTGTTTTGCAAAACAAAGAAATCAGGTTCGGCTGCTGCAACTCGGAAGTGATTTTCAAATATATCCTACTCGCATCAGGCTCTCACCGTCCCTGACTCGCTTTGCCTTTGGAATATATACTACTGTCTTCGTCAACGTTTTTTCAATATTCTTCCTTATTATAGGAAGAAACCCTTGATAAGTCAAGGGTTTCTTGAAGTTTGTTTTATTTATTGACTTTCCCTTGTTTCAATCTTAGTATATAAATATCCTTTAAAACTATATTATAAAACA
Organism: Tyzzerella sp.; assembly: GCA_017472665.1. Lineage (GTDB taxonomy): Bacteria > Bacillota > Clostridia > Lachnospirales > Lachnospiraceae > Faecalimonas. The sequence continues at coordinate 2,753 of JAFUOS010000006.1, forward strand.
AGGATTTTTATCTAAAGTAGCTGACAAAACCAAGAAGGAGCCTCCTAACATGAACATATTTCAATCAACAAACATCTTAATACCGCAAGCAGAATCCATGGAAAAATGGTCCGTCATCGCATGTGACCAATACACATCCCAACCCGAATATTGGGAAAGGGTAAGAAAATACACAGAAGGCGCCGTTTCTTCTTTGAATCTGATCCTTCCGGAAGCCCAGATGGACAATGCCAATATATTAATCGACAAAATTAACGAGAACATGAAGGCTTATATGGCAAATGGTATTTTTAAAGAATATAAAAATGCATATATCTATGTAGAGAGAACACTCGTAAACGGAACCATAAGAAAAGGAGTAATTGGTGCTGTTGACTTGGAAACATACGACTATTCAAATGATTCCACATCGGCTATCCGCGCAACAGAACGCACCATTGCAGAACGTATACCACCACGCATGGCTATCAGAAGAAATGCTTCGCTGGAATTGCCACACATTTTGATGTTATGCGATGACGAAAAACATATGCTTATCGAATCTTTAGAGCATATAAAAGAACTATGCCCGAAGTTATATGACTTTGACTTGATGGAAAACGGTGGACATATCGCAGGTTGGCTTGCGGAAGACCAGCACGCAGCCCTATTTGACAAAAAATTAGATGAATATGCGCTGGCAAACGCTGAAAAATATCAAAAGATAGGCAGAAAACCTATGGTATTCGCCGTAGGAGATGGAAACCACTCTCTTGCAACAGCAAAAGCCTGCTACGAAGAGCTGAAGAAAAACCATCCAGACAAAGATTTGTCCAATCATCCTGCAAGATATGCATTAGTAGAATTGGAAAACCTTCACGATGAATCACAGCAGTTTGAACCGATTCACAGAATTGTGACGGATATCGATGCAAATGTTTTGCTTAATGTAATGAAAGAAACTATCTGTGCAAAAGACGGCTATCCAATCGTGTGCTATATTGGTCAAAAAGAAGAAACTGTATATCTGGACAGAAATCTCGGAGAACTTCCGGTCGCAATTTTACAGAAGTTTCTAGATGAGTATTTAGAAAAAATTTTTGGAAAAATTGATTACATACACGGGAATGATGTGGTAAAAGAACTGGCTTCCAAAGACAACGCTATAGGATTTCTTCTCCCTAACATTGAGAAAAATCAGTTCTTTAAAGGAATTGTTATGGATGGCGTGTTGCCGAGAAAGACATTTTCTATGGGGCACGCACAGGAAAAACGATATTATTTAGAAGCAAGAAAAATCGTATAGAAGAATTACAATGGCGAGGTCGGAATCTATCCGCCTCGCCTCAGCACTTTCTTACTGTCTTAAATTCTATTTTTTCAATATCTCACCATCTTCAACCCTGCTCATCAAATCCACGATCTCCTTCACCGACTCCGAATCCGGATTCATCACATAATCCGCAACCTCCGGTGAAGAATACGTATAACTGCTGAAAATCGTACCCGTCGCCTCCACAGAACTCTTCTTCCACGAGCCGCCTTCCAAAAGCTCCTGCTTCACAAACTCCTGCACCTCATATTTCGTCATATTTGTTTTCACATAATCCGAAATATGAGAAATATTATTATAAATTTCTTTCACCGTATCCAAGGAAACCTGACTTTTAAACATATCTTTCTGTTCGTCTAACCACTCAAAATCAACCTTTAGATAATAAGAAATCTCAGTCTCATAAAGATTACTAAGTGCTGACATCGAGGCCTCAACCCCAAAGGTACCTGCCTGCTCCAGTTTGTCTTTTTGACCATTGGAAACACCCGGAATCGTCACATAATATTCACCCGGCGTCGCTGTCACAAGAATCTGCTTTGTCTCTGGATTCACCGTAGCAATCATGTTTACAGTACTAATGCTATTTCCATCAATGTCATCATACACATCTCGAATATAAACATTGAAAGAATCTTCCGCCACCGAAAACACCTGACTGGAATTCATGAAATCCATCGTATTCGTCTGCTTCTCCGTTTCTGCTTTGTACGGAGCACCGGTAACCGCTTCCAGCATGTAATTTGCAACTCCCACGCAAATAGTTCCAAGTACCAAAATGAGCATAATAAAACAACCAAAAATCCTTCCGATAATGGCACAAACTTTCTTCCGTTTCTGTGTCGCATACGTAATCAGAAACAGTACTGCCACAATCGCTATCACCGCCATCGTATATTTAAATGGAAGTACACCCAATGTAAACAGGGTTCCTATAAAGACCAATGACAAAACACACTGCAATACCGTAAAAATAATGCCAACTCTCTTAGATCTCTTTTGCTTCTTTTCTGTCTTTTTTGCAAGTTCTCTTTCTGCAGACTTTTTACCCCCATCTGGTGTAGACTTCGCAGGATTATTAAACTGTTGTTTTGTCTCCTCAATCTTCTGCAGCTTTTTCTTTTTTCTCATGTCGTACCCTCAATTATATTACTTATAAATCCCTCATCTGCTCTTCTCGCTGCTTTCTGTACTGCATACGTCTGAGCCTGCGTTTCTTCTCAAGTTGTTTTCTCTTATAATAAACAAAACCTACCAAGGCAACAAATCCAATGACAATGACTGCCAAGATTCCAAGAATCAACTTCACAATAAATGGAAGTCCTGTCTTTTTCTCCTGATTTTCCTCTTTCACTTCTTCTTTAATTCCATGAATTTCATTGTAATATTCATCAGTAATAGTAACTTCAACAACGCCTACTTCTTGTCCTTCGTAGGTATATGTCACCTTACCGGTTTTATCTTTTAACTCTGTAGGTGCTTCGAACGAAGATTCAAGCTGTTCTACTGTAACTCCCGAAGGCAAAACCACATAACTGTCATCGGCCACTTTGGAAACATTTTCATTACCAACCATCTTCTTTGTAATTGGCACTTTTGTAAAATTATCAAATGCGTAATCTAACATAGCTCTCGTGTCAATATATGCATTCGTTCCGCCACCATGCGTTCGCATAACAACTGCAACCAGATTGGTGTCATCTTTCGTTGCAAATGTAACCAGTGTTGTAAGCGCCTGATCTGTATATCCCGTCTTTCCACCAACACAATACTCATAATAATTTGCATTGGCCTTCCAAATCATCTTATGATTCTGCTGAAATGTTCTGGTTTCCGCTGTAATATTTGTCGCTGGAATCGTATACTGCTGTGTATTCGTAATTTCACGGAATTTGTCATATTGGAATACCGCAGAACCAATCAGTGCCATATCTCTTACAGAGGTGTAATGTTCTGGGTCATGCAAGCCATGAGTATTCATAAAATGGGTATTTTTACAGCCCAGTTCCTGGACCGTCGCATTCATCACTTCTAAAAACTTGTCGTATCCGCCTTCCATATGTGCGCCAATCGCATGAGATACTTCGTTTGCCGATGCCAGAAGCATGCCATAAAGTGCATCTTCCATGACAAGTTCCTCGCCATCTTTAATCCCAATGTGAGCATCTCCATACTCTAAAAATCCAATGTCATCCCATGTAAATGTGACAGTCTCATCCAGCTCATAATTTTGCAATGCGATTAATGCGGTCGCTACTTTTGTAATACTTGCCGGATAATGCTGGTCGTCAATGTTTTTCGCATACAAAATCGCACCACTGTCGATATCCATAACAATTCCGGATTCGCTGTAAATCTGCGGTCCTGTTGCCCAGCCTTCTAAAGTATTGGAATCTACTTCCAAATTATATACACTATCTACTTCCGTTGATGGGATTTCCACTACATTAGCAGCATTTACTGTCATTCCGACACTTCCAACTGCCAATATAGCTGCCATCATCCCCGAAAGCAGTATATTTTTCAACTTCATTTCAAATATCCTCCCCAAAATCTCTACCTTGTTTTATCATACCCCATTTTATCTTTTCGTTCAAGGCAAAATATGGTACTATTTAAGCAGTCATATTAAGTAAGATTTACAGTTAAAATATTTTCGAGAAGACATTGGAAGATTGTGATGAAAAACTTGCAACTGTCATACAGAAAATGGTCAGCCACTTTCACCGTTCATCTTTACGAACTTGAAAATGGCTGACTAATCACATCTCTGTATGGCAGTTGCTTAGCTTTTCACACAATCTTTCATCTGTTTGCGAGAAAATATTTTGACTGGAAATCGTAGGCAATAAACTCCTTACTCCACTACAACAACTCCATCTTCCTTAATCGTAATCTTCATTCCATCCTTCACATAATCCAAAAACTCATCCCCAAGGCAATCCACTACCGGCATCGAAACATTGTCAAGCCACACATCCGCTAGAATTGCTCCTGCTGCCGCAAGGGAATCAATATGATTTGCAAATAACATACAAGCCGGCTGACGTTCCATTGCACATGCACAGTACAGAACTAACCCTCCTGTTGTGGAGCCGATGGTCTGTGGCAGGCAAAGTGCTTTTCCAGCAAGTGGTTTTCCATATAAATCTGGATTATTCTGGTCACCACATTTTGCTGTTTTATCACCAAATTGTAATGGCGATTGAAGTGAAGCTAATGTATTAAATCCTTCGTGAGAAACCACCGCTTCTGCTACCGCTCTCCCTGGTGTTACTACACGTCCTTTAAATTCCTTCATCACTATTTGCCCCCTTTCGTGATTTGTGCCAAGATTTCATTATCTGTATAATAGCGTGCCGTTGTGTATGTACGCAATTTGTTTGATGATGTGATAACCGGCATCGATTTACACAACGGATTGTTCATATACATGAGCGGACAAATATAGGATGTGATAACCCCTGTTTTCTCAAGTCTCGCCGCATACTCTGTCTTATTAAATTCTTCCAATACTTTTGGTGCCGCGGTAAATACAGTTGGAATCACAACTTTGCTATTACCAGCCTCTTTCAGTCCTGCTTCCACGCGTTCTGTCCAAGTCTTCAATTGTTCCAAACTCATATGTGGACATCCCATAAAGCAAAGTTTTGGTGTCGCATCTTTATTCTTCCACATAACTGGATAATTGTTTTTCACGCGTTCCAATTCTGCATCATCGATAATATACACTTTTGCATCTGGCACAATCAAATCTTTCCCACATTCTTTTGCTTCTGGAGTTAAGTTTTCCACATGATAAAGGCCTACTGCACCATTTGATGCGGTTGCAGCACCAAAATCCTTCAAGTAAGTGCGTGCTGCGTCGTTAAGTTCTGTTCCAATCCATTTGTCAAGACCTACAATATAAGGAACATCTTCCATGACCTTCATACCGATTGCAGATCCAAGAAGCTGCGCTTCTGGTTTCTTCTTTGTTTCCACTTTGATAATCCAGGTCGCTTTCCTTCCTTCATCTGTCAGAAGTCCAAAGTAAGGAACATATCCTACCACAGAACCCATGATATCCATGATACCTGAGTTACGGTTACAGCGTGCACCAAGTACGGAGTTTGCGTAAACTACTGCGGAAGACTCTGCCCAGCTAAGCACTTCTCCTTTCTTCGGTACATTTCCCACTTCATCCATGTAACAAGTACATGTAAATGCGTCCTTCTCCATAAGACCGAGTTTATTTAACTGGCCCTCATAGAAATCCTGTTTGCTGTACATGAATTTGTTAAAAATCAGTTTCTGCAAGAAGTTTGCTGGTACATTTGGATCCAATGGACGTGGGTCCACAGAAAATTTCTGTTTTGATACAGCTCCTGCTTCCAATAATTTATCCATCAGTTCATATACTGGTCCCAGTAATTTCAAACCGAAAGAAGTTACCAAATGGTTATATTCGGAAGTAACTGGCACCATCTTTTCTGCACCAAATGCTTCCCCGAACATCACCAGCGTTTTCATAACCTTTGCAAGTGTCTCGCCTTGGGCGCCATCTAATATGGCTTGTTGTTCTTTTGTTAATTTCATATTAATCTCCATTCTGCCATGAGAATCCATGGCTTCCTTCCATATATAAAGCTTATAGTTTCATCGCAACGTCCCATGCGCCCCAGATAACGGTACGCAGGTTACCAACCTTCGCAGCATCACCAATCACATGTACGTGCTTGCTCTTTGGTGCAAGTGGTGCCGGATTGTAGCCTACTGAAAGGATGACGCTGTCTGCATCAATCTTAAATGATTTACCGTCTTTGTCAGTAACCATAACACCGTCTTTCAACACTTCTCCGAGTTTTGTTTCCAAATGAACTGGAACTTTGTTTGCGTTAAAGAAATCACGGAGGAAACTTGAGTTTGCAAGACAAACTCCTTTCACTGCAATCAGGTCATTCTGCATTTCTACGATAGTCGGTTTCTTTCCTTGCAAATACAAATCATATGCGATTTCACAGCCAGATAAGCCTCCACCAATAATCACAACATTTTCGCCAACTTGCTTTTGTCCAAGTAAGTATTCTGTTGCATCCATTGCGAATTCCACACCTTTCACAGGAATCTTCTTCGCTTTTGCACCAGTTGCAATAATTACTTCATCTGCACCAAGTGAATCTACATCTTTTACTTCTGTATTTAACTTCACTTCGATTGGGTATTTCGTAAGTTCTCGTTCATACCAGGCAATCAAAGCTTTATCTTTTTCCTTGAATGATGGAGCTGCTGCCGCAATGAAAATGCCTCCAAGTTTATCGTCTTTTTCATACAACGTTACGCTATGTCCTCGTTTTGCACAAACGAGAGCTGCTTCCATACCACCGATACCGCCGCCGATAATAGCAATATTTTTCTTTTTCTTAGCAGGTTCAATCTTGTATTTTTTAGATTGCATAACAGGTGGTACCAATGCGCAGCGAGCAAGTCCTCTTGTATCACCAAAATCTTGTGCATTTGCATGTCCTTTCCAGTGCGAAAAGTTGAAACATGCATTGTGACAGCAGATACATGGCCGGATATCTTCTACTCTATCTTCTATTAATTTAGTAATCCATTCGCCATCTGCAAGGAACTGACGTGCAATACCAACACCATCAATACGTCCCTCTTCAATTGCTTTTGCACCAACTTCTGGTTCCATACGTCCTGCACAGACAACTGGAATATCCACAAACTTCTTGATATGAGCAACATCATCCAAATTACAGTTTTGTGGCATATATTGCGGTGGATGAGCCCAGTACCAAGAATCGTATGTACCATTATCACAGTTGAGCATATCGTAACCGGCATCCTGCAAATATTTTGCTGCCTTTTCGCTTTCTGTCATGTCACGTCCAATTTCTGTATATTCTTCACCAGGAACTGCTCCTACACAGAAATCTTTTACTTTCGACTCTACTGAGTAGCGAAGAGATACCGGATAATCTTTACCACAAGCAGCCTTAATTGCTTTTACAATATCTACTGCAAAACGGTATCTGTTTTCAAAAGAACCGCCATATTCGTCTGTACGTTTATTGGTATACGGCAAAGTAAACTGATCTAACAGGTAACCCTCGTGAACAGCATGGACCTCCACACCATCAACGCCTGCTTCCTTACAAAGTTTTGCCGTTTTTGCAAATGCCTCTACAATTGTTTCAATCTCTTTCACGGTCATTGGGCGGCATGTTACATCTGGTGCCCATCTTGAAGGCAATTCACTCGGACTTGCAAGTTCGTGATCCGTATCAATAATTGGTTTTGCAATGGTACGCAGAACTTTGTTCTTATGTAACAACAATACATGGTCGGTAATTGCCCATGATCGTCCCATTCCCGCTGTAATCTGAACAAATAATTTTGCTCCTGTCTTATGAATCTCTTCCATGAATGGCTTAAGTTCTTTGAACATCTTCTCATTCTGCCATAACCATCTTCCACCAAGTGTATCCTTGATTGGAGCAATGCCAGGAATGATAAGCCCTACATTGTTTTGCGCTCTTTCGATAAATAATTTGGCCGCTTCTTTGTCAAAATGATTCGGTTCCATCCACCCAAACAGAGATGTCCCGCCCATTGGACACATCACAATTCTGTTCTTAATCTCCACGTTTCCGATCTTCCATGGAGTAAATAGTGGATCGTATTTTGGATTCTTGTTTTTCATAATTCGTTCGTCCTTTCTTCTTCATACTCAAATACATATCTGTCAAACGCATTAATCACCTGTGTATCTTTATACTGATCACAGCGTTTATGCTTTAGCCCATATCGCATATGAACATGCCCATGTAAAAAATACTTTGGCTGATATTTTTCCATCAGTGTGCGAAATACTCGAAATCCTCTGTGCGGCAAATCATCTCCATCATTAATTTCATATGCTGGAGCATGGGTCACCAGAATATCAAATCCTCCCCGCCAGAATAGCTGCAGCCAAAGCTTTCGAACTCGCTTTCGCATTTCCCTCTCTGTGTACTGATTCGTACCGGGGCGGTACCGCATGGAACCGCCAAGTCCCAGAATACGGACACCTTTGTACACATAAATCTGGTCCTCAATGCTGACACAGCCCTCCGGTGGATATTTTTCATATTTGTCATCATGATTACCATGGACATAAATGACAGGGGCAGTGGTAAATGTTGCAAGAAAAGATAAGTACGATGGCTCCAAATCCCCACATGAAATAATTAAATCAATTCCTTCTAATTTACTTTTTTCGAAAAAATCCCACAAATATGGAGATTCTTCATCTGCTATCGCTAGTATTTTCATGAATCTTACCCTTTCTTATCAATTCCCTGCTGCAAGAATACCGGAATTGCACTCTCTATCAATTCTTCTTTTGTTGGAATGTGACCGATTACGTTTTCAGCCAGCCAGTCCATATTCACGATTTCCTCTGGTGTGAGACTTCGCTGTGGGTCGTTTTGAACGATTCCATCCTGAGAATACAGCACCCCCGTAAACGGATTAAACTCACCGTTCATAATCGTGGTTTTCAAAAGCTCAATCAGACGATTTGTTCCGATTGGCAGATTTCTCGAGCAAACAACATCAATGACTCCGGCCGACATGCCCCACCAGTAGTTGATTGCCTTATTTGCAGAATCATCATCATACTTCCAGCTTCCATCCATGATTGCACGAATTAACTGCTCGTAAAATTTCCCCCAGTGCAGAAGCGGCATCGCAAGGTTACGCGTCCTTCCATCTTCCACATGATAAATTCCGAAATACCTTGACGCTTCGTCCGGAATCATCATATCTCTCGCAGAAATGCAGGAAGGCTGTACCTCTTTCACATGTTCCATCGCATCATGATCTTTAATACAGTTCCAATCCAAATATACTTTTGCACGTGGATTAATCATCTTTGCTCCGAGTGCAAACGCATTAATGTTCGCAATCGTACCGTAAATTGGATAATCTGCGATGTAAGAAATCTTGTCGTTTTCCGCCATTGCTCCGGCAATTGCTCCCATCAGAAATTTTGCTTCATGCATTCTGACATAGTAGGTACGAATATATCTGTGAGACGTATTCACAGAACAGTTTACGAACTTGACACTTGGATTTTCGATGGCTGCCTTTACGCTCGCCTGTGTAAATGCAGGCGTAGTTGTAAAAATCAAATTGCAGCCTTCCCTCAGCGCTTCATTGATAAACGATTCCACATTTTCCTTTGTGACGTTCACATAATAGTAGGTCTCCACTTCATCTGGAAACATCTGTTCCAAATGCAGACGACCGAGTTCATGCCCATAGGTCCATGCCGAAGAAGCCGGAGTTTTTTCATATATGAATGCAATTTTTAATTTTGACACACTCAGCGAATAAAGCTTACCAAGAAGTTTCCTCTTTTCCGTTGGGTCCAATTTTAGTTCAATATCCTCTTCTGCTCCCAAAAGGTTAAATTCTTCCCAGCTCTTTTCTATTGTTGTCTTTAATTCTTTTGCAGACATCGCACAGATATTTTCATATCCATGTACCTGCACCAATGCCAAGAAGGCATCTCCTGTGGTGCCAGACTGCGAACTTTTCTTCTTCTCATATTCATACTTAAATCTCAGATAAATGGAGCGGAAGGACTTGCATTCATCCTCAGACCATGTCTCCCCTGGTTCTTTTCCTACCAATTCCTGCAATTTTTCAAAACTTCCCTCTTTGGTAAACCAAATATAATTAATCTGAGTCAGCGCATAAAAATCCATGAATTCATAATAAATTTTATTTTCTGGTTCTTCTGTACGTCTTGGAACAAGACGAGTAACCATACCCGGGGTAAACGGCACGCCAAAATACTTCATGACACTGACACGCTTATTCCCTTCTTCCACATAAAACTGATTCATGTACTCATATGCTTTAATCGGTTCACGAATTCCTTCTTCTACGTGACTGGTACTTAGATGAGTCCATTTCTGCCCAAATTCTGTATCTTGATCTAATATTGGCATAAAGTTGCTGGCAAAAGCATTGCTTCGCCCATTTGTCTTTGTTCCAACAATCTGGTCCACCGGAATCTCTACCAACCCAAGCGGAATCTCTGAGTACTGCCCTTTGGGTGGTAAAATATCATCCAAAACCTCCAAAGTTGGATTTTCTCCACGCAACATCCGATGCTGATATTCTTTTTTTCCTAATTTATAAGCTCTTTCATAATCTTCTAAAGCCATAAGTAACCTCCTTTGAGGATATATTTTCCATTACATTACCAATTATAACACATAAAAAAAGTGCTGAGAATGTATTTCTCTGCACCTTTTGTAATTTTATCCTTTTATTTTATTCTCCATATGACCGAAAGAACACACACAGCCCCTCCAGACATTTAATCAGCACCGGAACTTCATCTTCCTTCAATTGTTGAATCACCGCATCCACCATCTTTTTATGAAAGTCAGCGTGATGATGATATGCTCTTTCTCCTTTTTCTGTCAAATGCACGTATACAACTCTTCGGTCTTCTTCACTTCGACTGCGAACTACATAGTTTTTTTTCACCAAACTGTTCATGGACGTGGTAAGAGACCCCAGCGTAATTTTCTGAGCATGGGCAATATCCGACATTTTTCTATCTTGATCAAGTCCAATTGCCTCGATAATATGCATATCATTATCTGTTATGTCTTCAAACTCTCCAGTAATAATCGCTTCTCTTTCTAAATCCCAAATATGTCTGAATAAATATACTAGTACATCGTTAATGCTTTCGTATGCGTCCACGTAAATTTCTCCTTCTGTAAGCTTCCATCCCTATATCGCTTATTATACACAATCCCCCACCAAAGAATCAATTACTTCCTTCACGGTTTCTATTTTTTCTGCTTTCCATGCATTTGCACCGCAAAACAGGAGTCCATCCTCCACTTTTCCTTTCACCGCATTCAGTAGTGCCTGCGTAATACAGTACGGAATTTCTGCCGGATTACAATTTCGGAGGCATCCCAGACATTTCGCAGGTGACTGCTTCTTGCCTTCCATAATCTTTTCCATGAATGAATTTAAAATGGCTCGTCCAGGCATACCAACTGGACTTTGTACAATTACGATATCTTTCTCATTCGCATGAAGATAACTCTCTTTAAATCGAATATCTGCATCACATTCCTCGGTCGTTACAAATCGGCTCGCAACCTGTACTGCATCTACTCCCAAATCAAACGCGTGCTTCACATCTGCCGCATCTGTAATCCCACCTGCCAAAGCTACGGGAATCTCCACACCATATTTTTCTGCATACTCTTTTACAACCTGCATAATGCGGATTACTTCCTCATCATAAGCTTCTTGATGGAATTCTTCCAGTTGTGTTTTATCAAACCCAAGATGCCCGCCTGCTTTTGGTCCTTCAATCACAACCAAATCTGCTGTGCGTTTATATTTCTTATCCCAGTATCTTAAAATAACCTTTGCAGATTTTTCAGTAGAAACAATCGGCGCAATTTTCGTGTTGCTTCCTTCTGTCAATTTTGGCAGCTCCGTTGGGAGACCTGCTCCTGATATAATAATGTCGGCTCCCGTTTTCACTGCTGCTTTTACGTATTCCTCGTAATGGCGCATTGCTACCATAATATTGAATCCGACAATTCCATCTGGAGAAATCTTTTTGGCTGCCTCATATTGCTTCTGGATGGCCCTTAAGTTTGCCTCTTTTGTATTTGTCTCAAAATCTGGTTCCTGAAATCCGATTTGTGCAGCAGAAATGATGCCAATTCCACCTTCTTTTGCTACTGCCCCTGCAAGCCTTCCAAGACTAATTCCAATTCCCATTCCACCTTGAATGATTGGCTTTTTTGCTTCCAAACTTCCTATTTTCAAAGGCTGATATTTCATGCTTATCTATACCTTTCTTTCCTTATACTAACTACATTTTTCGGAATCTTTCATACCTGTTATCTACTAATTCCTGCGCACTCAGTTTTGTATATTTCTCAATAAACGCCGCTAAATACAGCTCCATTTTGGCTGTGACTTCTTTTAAAGTGTCGACCGTAAATTCTTCCGGTTCTGCAAAAACCTGTTCCACGATTCCAGTCTTTTTCAAATGCTGGGCCGTCAGTTTCATTACACCTGCTGCTTCCTGCGCCAGACTGCTGTCCTTCCACAAAATGCTTGCAAATCCTTCTGGCGACAAAATAGAGTAAATCGAATTTTCCAAAACCCAGACTTCATCTGAAGTGGCCATTGCAAGAGCACCGCCGCTTCCGCCTTCACCGATAATGATAGAAACAATCGGCACCTTTATGCCCGACATTTCATACAAGTTGCGCGCAATCGCTTCCCCCTGACCGCGTTCTTCTGCTTCAATTCCACAGAAAGCACCCGGAGTATCTACAAAACAGATGATCGGTCTTCCGAATTTCTCTGCCTGTTTCATGAGACGCAAGGCTTTGCGGTAACCATCTGGCGACGGCATACCATAGTTTCTTTCTATATTTTCTTTTGTATTTTTTCCTTTTGCCTGTGCAATGACAGTCACCGGCATTCCACGAAAACGTGCAATACCGCCTACAATTGCTTTGTCATCTCTATAATAGCGGTCCCCGTGAAATTCCATAAAGTCTGTAAATAATTCTGAGATATAATCTGTCCCCACAGGGCGTTCTTGTTTTCTCGAAAGCTGCACTCTCTCCCAAGCAGTTACATTGTGGTTATATTCCTGCTGCAAATTCAGATGCTCTGGATCTTGAAGAACTGAATCCTGTATTTCTCCTTTTTCGTGCAGCTGAATAATTTGGGAAATGGTGTCCCGCATATCTTTTCTTTCTACAATTTTATCGATAAAACCATGCTCCAAAAGAAACTCTGCTCTCTGGAATCCTTCCGGAAGCTGCTGCCCAATCGTCTGTTCAATCACACGCGGTCCGGCAAACCCAATGAGTGCCTTCGGTTCTGCCAAAATAATGTCTCCCAACATTGCAAAACTTGCCGTTACTCCTCCGGTAGTCGGATCTGTCAAAACGCTGATGTAAAGCTGTCCTGCATCATGATGGCGTTTCAAAGCTGCAGAAGTCTTAGACATTTGCATGAGAGAATGGATCCCCTCCTGCATTCTCGCTCCACCAGAACAAGCGAAAATCACAACTGGAAGTTTCTCCGTTGTAGCACGCTCCACTGCCCGGGTGATTTTTTCGCCGACGACTTTTCCCATACTCGCCATCATAAATCTTCCATCACAAGCCGCTAAGACAACTTCTCGCCCGTCGATTTTTGCTTTTCCGGTAACTACAGCCTCATCTAATCCTGTTTTTTCTCTCAGCGCCTGTACCTTTTCTTCGTAACCTCTATAGTTCAGAGGATTTCCTGAAGTAAGTCCCGTATCCCACTCTTCAAATGTATCTGAATCTGCAATCATTTTGATTCGGTTCATGGCGTGCATGCGGAAATAGTGCCCACATTTCGGACAGATATAATATCCATTCTTTACATCTTCCGTCATAATCGCCGATTTACACTCATTACACTTTTTCCAGAGTCCCTCCGGAACCTCAGGTGATACCGTACGTTCTATCGCATTTTGCGATTCTGTCAGAGAAATATATTTCTTCTGATTTGGTTTTTTAAACATACTAGATAGCTTCATGTCTTAAAAGTTCCTCTTCTTTCTCTGCAATAAATTCAATGTTATAGTTCCCAGCAAAATAATCTGCATCATTCAAGATTTCATACTGGTAATCTACATTTGTCTCAATTCCTTCGATAATTACTTCTCCTAAAGTACTCCGCATTTTCATAATTGCTTCTTCTCGGTTTTTTGCGAAAACAATCAGCTTCGCCAGCATGCTGTCATAGTAAGGGGTAACTGTATACCCGCTGTAAATGGCTGAATCAATTCGAACCCCTTTTCCTCCTGGGAGATACATGTCTGTAATAGTACCTGGAGTTTTTGCATTAATTCGACATTCGATGGAATGCCCTGTCAAATGAATGTCTTCCTGTTTATACGCAAGTTCATTGCCTGATGCAATGCGAATCTGTTCTTTAATCAAATCAATTCCTGTGACCCATTCTGTAACCGGATGTTCTACTTGAATACGCGTATTCATCTCCATAAAATAAAATTCACCAGTTTCTTCCAACAAAAACTCAATGGTTCCTGCATTTTCATACTGAGCAGCCTTTGCAGCTTTTACAGCAGCTTCTCCCATTTTTTCACGAAGTTCTTCTGAAATAGCCACACATGGTGACTCCTCAATCAGTTTCTGGTGATTTTTCTGGATAGAACAATCACGCTCTCCCAAATGCACGACATTCCCATATTTATCTGCTAAAATCTGAAACTCGATGTGCTTTGGATGCTGGATAAAGTGCTCCATATACATAGTTCCATCTCCAAATGCTGCTTTCGCCTCTTTCTGGGCTGTCTGAAACGCATTCTCCAGTTCGTCTTCTGTCGCTGCCACACGCATCCCTTTGCCACCACCGCCAAGCGCTGCCTTTACAATGACCGGATATCCAATTTTTTCTGCAGCCTTCAAGGCCTCTTCTGCTTCAAAAATAGGTTCGTTGCTTCCCGGAATCACTGGAACTTTGGCCTCAATCATGGTGTTTCTTGCCTGCGATTTATCGCCCAGTTTCCTTATCACTTCCGCCGATGGACCGATGAAAATGATGTTACATTTCTCACAAAGTTCTGCAAATTTGTGATTCTCCGACAAGAATCCAAATCCCGGATGAATCGCATCCGCTCCCGATACAATCGTCGCACTAATAATTTGTTCCATATTTAAATAGCTGTCGGCCGATGGTGCCCCGCCAATACAATAGGCTTCATCTGCCAACTGTGTATGCAGTGCTTCTTTATCTGCCTCTGAGTAAACTGCAACCGTTTCGATGCCCATTTCACGGCATGCACGAATAATACGTACTGCAATCTCGCCTCGGTTCGCAATCAATACTTTTTTAATCATGGTTCTCACCTATCCAATCATCAATGTCAATTCTGCCTTTACAGCAACTTCTCCATCTACCGATGCAACCGCCTCACCAATTACCACTGGTCCTTTTTGGCGTATGATTTTTGCTTCCAATTTCAGTTTGTCTCCAGGAACGACTTTTCTGCGGAATCTACAGTTTTTGATTCCTCCAAAGTATCCCAGCTTTCCTTTATTTTCTTCTTTTGCCAATACAGCAACCGCACCAACTTGTGCCAAAGCCTCTATGATTAAAACACCAGGCATCACTGGTTCCTGTGGAAAATGACCGGCAAAAAATTCCTCACGATAGGTCACGCATTTATAACCAACGGCATATTCTCCCGGTTCATAATCTTCAATATAGTCCACTAACAAAAATGGATGTCTATGTGGGAGAATTTCCTTAATTTCCGAAATACCCAATCTGTTCATCTGCATTTCTCCTTTTATACAAT
This sequence comes from Tyzzerella sp., assembly GCA_017472665.1. GTDB lineage: Bacteria > Bacillota > Clostridia > Lachnospirales > Lachnospiraceae > Faecalimonas. The sequence continues at coordinate 18,472 of JAFUOS010000006.1, forward strand.
ACGGAATAATGGCTGACCATACTCTACAGATTCTCCGTTTTCTACGAATACTTCTGCTATCACTCCGTCAAAATCACTTTCGATATCATTCATCAGTTTCATCGCTTCTACGATTGCAACTGTCTGACCTTTTTTCACGCTGTCTCCAACTGTCACGAACGGCTCTGCATCTTCAGCAGGTGCTGCATAAAATCTTCCTACCAATGGAGATTTTATCACGTTTCCTGCAGACTCTTCTTCCTGCACCTTCTCCGATACAACTACTTTTGCAGTCGTATCTCCGTGATATTCTACAACCTGCTGCACCACTTCTTTTTGGATACTCAGTTTTACACCGTCTTGCTCATATTGAAATCCAGTCACAGAAGAATCTGAAACTGTTTTAATTAATGTTAATAAATTTTCAAATTCCATATTCTGCACCTCTATTCTTCATATTTTTTCAGCAGAATCGTTGCATTGTGTCCGCCAAATCCCAAAGAATTACTCAGGGCATACTTGATTTCTTTTTCCACTGGAGCACCGATTGCATAATTCAAATCACATTCTGGATCTGCTTCCTTTGTGCCCATTGTCTGGTGAATAAATCCATCCTGAATAGATTTTGCCGTAACAATACATTCCACCGCACCAGCTGCACCAAGAAGGTGACCAATCATAGACTTTGTAGAGTTGATCACTACATCTTTTGCTGCGTCGCCAAATGCTTTTTTGATTGCATAAGTTTCAAATAAATCATTATGGTGCGTACTTGTTCCATGAGCGTTGATATATTGCACTTCAGAAGGGGTAATTCCAGCTTCTTTCATTGCAAGTTCCATGGCTTTTGCTGCTCCGCTTCCATCTTCTGCAGGTGAGGTAATATGGAACGCATCTCCTGTTGCGCCATATCCAACTACTTCCGCATAAATTTTCGCACCTCTTGCTTTTGCGTGTTCTAATTCTTCTAATACAACTACGCCTGCACCTTCGCCAAGTACAAATCCGCTTCTGTCCTTGTCAAATGGAATTGACGCACGCTCTGGGTCTTCACTGGAAGTAAGCGCTGTTAATGCGGAAAATCCTGCTACACCTGTTGGGCAGACACAGCTTTCTGTTCCACCTGCAAACATAACATCTGCATCATCATATTGAATTGCACGGAAAGCATCTCCGATACAGTTTGTTCCTGTAGCACATGCTGTTACAACATTGGTACATTTTCCCTTCAATCCAAGTTGAATCGAAACATTTCCTGCTGCCATGTTCGAAATCATCATTGGAACCATCAGCGGTGCAACGCGTCCAGGCCCTTTTTCCAAAATGGTTGCATATTGTTTTTCAACCTGCTGGAGACTTCCAATACCGGAACCAATAATCACGCCACAGCGATAAGGGTCTTCGTTTTCAATTACAAATCCTGCATCCTCACAAGCTTCTTTTGCTGCCACTACTGCATACTGCGAAAAAGTTTCCATTCTTTTAGATGCTTTAAAATCCATGCGCTCTTTTGCAACAAATCCTTTTACTTCCGCTGCAATTTTCACTTTATAGTCTGTAGTATCAAACTGTGTGATTTTGCCAATTCCGACTTTTCCTTCTTTTACACCACTCCAAAATTCTGGCACGGTATTCCCAATCGGGGTAATTGCTCCAAGTCCTGTGATTACTACTCTTCGTTTCATCTTTTTACACTCCAATCTTCTCGTATTACATTGCCATGCCGCCATCTACATGGAGTACCTGGCCGGTAATATATTTCGCTCCATCAGATACCAAGAATGCCACTGCTTCCGCAATATCTTCGTCTTTTCCAAAATGTCCAAGTGGAATCTGCTTTGCGGCTTCTTCTTTTACTTTTTCGGATAACACACTAGTCATATCTGTTTCAATAAATCCCGGTGCAATCGCATTTACTGTGATTCCTCTGGATGCCAGTTCTTTTGCTGCCGATTTTGTCATGCCGATGACGCCGGCCTTTGATGCAGCATAATTTACCTGACCTGCATTTCCACAAACTCCTACAACAGAGGACATATTAACGATACGTCCACTTTTTTGTTTCATCATTTGTCTTGATACAAAGCGCATGCAATTGAAAGTTCCTTTTAAATTAATATCAATTACGTTTGCAAAATCTTCTTCACTCATACGCATCAAAAGTCCGTCTTTTGTGATTCCGGCATTGTTTACGAGAATGTCGATTTTTCCGTATTTTTCAATTACTGCTTTTATAAATTCCTCACAAGCTGCGTAATCTGCTACATTGCATTGCACAATCTCAGCTTTGCCGCCTGCCTGCGTAATTTCTTCTGCCACTTCCTGTGCCTTTGCTTCAGAACCGTTATAATTTACTACAACAGTTGCGCCAAGTTTTGCCAATTTCTTTGCAATCGCTTTCCCGATTCCGCGGGAAGCTCCTGTTACTACCGCAATCTTTCCTTCTAACATTTTCCTTCTCCTATGCTTTCAATTCGCTTATCACTTGATCTACATCATCCCAGGTATTAATGTTATATACCTTTGCGTTACGGTCGATTTTTCTTAAAAATCCGTTTAACGTTTTTCCTGGTCCAATTTCTACGAACGTGTCCACACCGTCTGCAATCATTTTTTCCATGCTTTCCTGCCAACGTACAGAAGCAGATACCTGTTTTGCCAATAATCCTTTTGTTTCAGAAATATCGTTTATGTACTCGGCTGTCACATTTGTCACATACGGTATTTCCAATCCTGAAAATTCCATCGCTTCCATTTCTTTGCCTAACTCTTCCCCTGCTGATTCCAGCATTGGTGAGTGAAATGGACCGCTGACATTGAGCATCACTGCTCGTTTTGCTCCTGCATTTTTCAATGCTTCTGCTGCCTCTTCAACTGCTGCTGTTTTTCCAGTAATTACGATTTGACCCGGGCAGTTGTAGTTTGCGACTGTGACATCCGCGATATCTTTGATCACATCTTCAATTGCTTCGGCTTCCATTCCTAAAATGGCTGCCATCGCGCCTTCTCCTTTTGGCACGGTATTCTGCATTAGAATACCTCTTTTTCTTACCAGCTTGATCGCGTCCATTTCTTTCATGCCGCCAGCCACGCTGATTGCGCAGTATTCTCCAAGACTGAGTCCTGCAGTCACATCCGGTTTTAAACCTTTTTCTTCCAGTACTTTTGTCATTGCTAAACAAGTAGTTACCATTGCTGCCTGCGTATACTCTGTCAAATCTAACTTGTCATTTTCTTCAAAGCACAATGCTTTCATATCTATCTGCAAAAGCTCAGATGCTTCGTCATATATTGCCTTTGCTAATTCACTATTTTCATAAAAATCTTTTCCCATGCCGGCTTTTTGTGCGCCCTGACCCGGGTAAATAAATGCAATTTTACTCATAGAAATTCATTCCTCCAATAAGTGCATCTGTTTCTGTCACCAGTTTTTGAACCAGTTCCTGACAAGTGAGTTCCTCTTTTACCATTGCTGCACTCTGTCCTGCCATTACACTTCCGTTTACAACATCACCGTCTACAACTGCCTTTCTAAGGCCTCCCAGTGTTAAAAGCTCTAATTCTTCAAAACCTGCACCGCTCTTTTCCAATTCCAGATATTTTTTTGTCATCTGGTTACGAAGAGCACGTACCGGATGTCCAGTAGTTCTTCCGGTTACACGCGAATCAATATCCTTAGCCTTTAAAATTGCCTGCTTATAATTTTCATGAACAATAGACTCTTTCGTCGTTACAAAATGGGTTCCAAGCTGCATTCCCTTTGCACCAAGCATAAAGGCCGCTGCCATTCCCCTTCCATCTGCGATTCCCCCAGCTGCGATTACCGGTATATTGACCGCATCTACAATCTGTGGAACCAAAACCATTGTTGTGTTTTCTCCGATGTGTCCTCCTGCTTCACAGCCTTCTGCAACTACTGCATCTGCTCCGCAGCGCTCCATTCTCTTTGCAAGTGCAACAGAAGCTACGACTGGAATCACTTTGACTCCAGCTTCTTTCCACATCTCCATATATTTTTCAGGATTTCCAGCGCCAGTGGTTACCACTTTTACGCCTTCCTCCACAATCACCTTTGCCACTTCATCCGCATACGGACTCATCAGCATAATATTTACTCCGAATGGCTTATCTGTAAGCTTCTTCGCTTCTCTTATTTGTTCGCGTACCCATTCTGCCGGAGCGCTTGCTGCTCCAATCAGTCCAAGCCCACCGGCATTCGATACGCCGGCCGCAAGATGATACTCAGCAACCCAAGCCATGCCTCCCTGGATAATTGGATATTCGATTCCCAGTAATTCGGTTACTTCCGTTTTCATGTTACAACCTCTTTTCTTTCTAAATTATTTTTGTAATCCTTCGATGTATGTTACTACTTTTCCGATTGAAGTAAGTTCTGCAAGTGAATCTGTGTCGATTTCAACTTCGAAAGCATCTTCAAAAGACATTACCATATCCATTAAATCAAGAGAATCTGCTCCCAATTCTTCAAATGTTGTTTCCGCTGTTAAATCTGCTGCATCTACTCCTAAACCGTCTGCTACAATTTCTTTTACTTTTTCTAACATGTTTTTAATCTCCTTTTTTTACATTCATAAAAGTTTTATATGTAATCCGTCATACTGTCTGACGGGAATTACCCTTTTCCATTCAACTTGGTGCCTGATTTGCACCTTGCCGCTACCACTCAACCAGTGTTGCGCCCCATGATAAGCCGGCGCCAAAACCTGCAAGTATTAATTTCTGTCCTTTTTTCAGCTTTCCACTGCGATTCATCTCATCCAAAAGAATCGGGATACTGGCCGAAGATGTATTTCCATACTCTGAAATATTCATCGGGAATTTGTCGATATCTACCTTCATCCTCTTTGCTACCGATTCAATAATTCTCTGATTTGCCTGGTGAAGAATGAACCAATCCATATCTTCCGCTGTATATTCTGTTTTTTCCAGCAGTTCTGTAATGACCTCTGGCACTTTTTTAACTGCAAATTTGAACACTTCTTTTCCATCCATGCTCAGGAAAGTCTCTTTCGCCTCTTCTTTTTTCTGCCAATCTCTTTGGTGGCGGCTCTCACATGCGAGCACTTCCCCTTTTACTCCATCCGAATGCATTACACAAGGTTTGATTTCTCCATCCTCTGCACGAATGACTGCTGCTCCAGCACCATCTCCAAATAAAATGCAGCTGCCTCGGTCTTCCCAATTTACGATATTAGAAAGACTTTCACTTCCGATAATCAAAACTGTCTTACAGACTCCTGCCGCAATATATGCCTGAGCCGTATTATATGCAAATACAAAGCCGCTGCACGCAGCACTCATGTCAAATCCTGCTGCATTGACCGCACCAAGCTCTTTTTGTACTTCGCATGCCATCCCAGGAGTAATGTGATTTGGTGTAATTGTTGCTACTAAAATCAGATCCAATTCTTCAGCCTTCACCGCTCCATTTTCCAAAGCCGCCTTTGCCGCTTTAACTGCCATACTGACTGTTGTATCATCTTTCACGATATGTCTTCGGACGATTCCTGTTCTTTCCCGAATCCATTCATCGCTGGTATCAACCAATTTCGCTATATCATGATTATCATAATAATTTTCCGGCACATATGACCCTGTACCACATATTTTTCCAACCATTGGTATTCTCCTTTTTGTTTGAGTTTAAATTATTTTGAATTTCAAATATTTTTATTCTCAAATTGTTTGAACTATAACACACCTGGAAAGATTTAGCAAGTGTCTTTATAAATAATTTATAAATGGGGTACCTTCATTATAGATTCGTGTTCAAACAAAAATAGATTGCACAATGAGACCATTGCATGGTACATTTGTACCATAATTAATATTTTATTTCAAGCAGTGCAGAGTCAACTGGGACAAAGGAGGAAATTTTGTACCATGAAAGAACCAAAAAATGCGAACGAAGTTGTGATAGAAAGTATTATTCAATCCACATTCGACCTTATGAAACACAAAAGCCTTGACGATATTTCCATTACTGATATTGTCCGGCATGCAGGCGTCAGCAGAAATTCCTTTTACAGAAATTTTAATGATAAAGAGGATATCATTCGCCGCTGCATTTCAAAGGAAACCGAGTGCTGGCAGGAAGAAGTCCACAAAAAATATACATCTATGTTGGATTCAGGCGAGTTTATTCTTTTATTATTAGAGCACATTTACGATTATCGTGATCTGATTGCTCTTCTCATGCGCGATAAAAAAATGTACTTATTGGAAGATGAATTTGACTACAGATTAAAAATACGGCTGGAATCTGAAAGTGATCCTTGGCATATTGCCTTTATTGCCGGGGGCTTATATAAATTGTTTCTTTATTGGGCAGAGACAGGTTATCAGAAAACGCCACAGGAAATTGCAGCATATGTAAATTTTTAATTCCATCTATTGCAATATATATAGGCATATTTGTATAATGAAATAGGTTAAACCACCGATGTTCTAACAGATATTTTGAAAGGAGAAGGTGATATGGATAAAAAGAAACTGATTGAGTTTCGTAATATTGTCAAAAGTTTTGACGGACAGATTATTTTAAAAGGGGTCAACCTTGATATATATGAAAATGAATTTGTAACCTTATTAGGTCCAAGCGGTTGTGGAAAAACAACACTTCTTAGAATTCTTGGCGGATTTTTGGAAGCCGATGAAGGAAAAGTTATTTTTGACGGAGAAGACATCAGTCACAAGCCGCCTTACCAAAGGGAACTGAATACCGTATTTCAAAAATACGCATTATTTCCTCATTTAAGTGTATTTGAAAATATTGCTTTCGGTCTGAAACTGAAAAAAATGAGTAAAGACGTTATTGAACAGAAAGTCATGAAGATGCTAAAACTCATTGGGCTGGAAGGCTATGAAAATAAAAATACAACTCTGCTCTCCGGCGGTCAGCAGCAGCGTGTTGCGATTGCAAGGGCGCTTGTAAATGAACCGAAGGTTCTGCTTTTGGACGAGCCATTGGCAGCATTAGACTTAAAACTGCGAAAAGAAATGCAGTATGAATTAAAACGCATTCAACAGGAAGTCGGCATCACCTTTATTTTCGTAACTCACGACCAGGAAGAAGCGCTTACCATGTCAGATAAAATCGTCGTTATGAAAAGCGGTGAAATCCAGCAGGTAGGTACACCAGAAGAGATTTACAATGAACCTGCGAACCGCTATGTTGCAAACTTTATCGGTGAGAGCAACATTCTCTCCGCAACTATGCTGGAGGACTATAAGGTGCGATTTGACGATATCACCTTTGACTGTGTGGACTTTGGATTCAAGCCAAACGAACCAGTAGACGTAGTCATTCGTCCGGAAGATATTGACATTGTAGACGTAAAAGACGGAAAGATGACAGGCGAAGTGTTAAGCGTCCTTTTTAAAGGCGTGCACTATGAAATTATCGTAGAAACCGTTCCCGGTACTAGCGTGACGGTCAACATGCGTGTCATTCGCAACCATGATGTCACCAGTGAAAATGGAAAAGAAAAAATCAGCGCCAATGATTTCTTCGTAGACTTAGAAGACGTAAAAGATTTGGACGACAAGGAAATCATCGCCCGTTCCAACGCACAGGCTTGGGACCCGGAAAGCGACGAATATATTTCCATTGCAAAAATTGAATATGACCTGCAGGAGGAGATAGGCCAATATCCAGTTACCTTCTCAACCTCAAATGGCACTAGCATTGAGCGCAATATTTACGTCGTAAATCAACCATTCGTAAAAAATGAAAAAGCAAACGAAGCCATTATGGCATTTAACTTCTTCAAAACCGTGGATGAAATCACCGAATCCCAAGCTTTGGATACAGACTTAAAACTGTGGGCCAATGCACAGGGCTGGAAACTGAGTGATGAAGACCAGAGCATCGACATCAGTGTAGATTACGATTTTGACCCGGAAGATGTAAAAGAAGGCGTTTATAAAATTACATTCTGGACAACGGGACGTGAATTTAAGATTCACACCACAGACTATTCGGAAGTTGGTCAGGAGGTCGGACTGACATTCTTCCCAGAAGATATTCATGTCATGTCAAGGATGATTTTCTAAATGAAACGCTTTTCACAATTAGCAATCCCATACATTGTTTGGGCGGTGTTAATGTTAGTTCTCCCGATGGCGCTTATTGCCATGTATTCCTTTATGGAACAGGGAAACAGCATTATTTCATTCTCCCTTACTTTGGAACATTACGTCAAATTTTTTACCGACCCGGATTTTTTAATTATCCTTTGGCGTTCCATTGTGATTGCAATTAAAACAACGATTATTTGTCTGCTGATTGGCTATCCGATTGCATATGTGATTGCACGCAGCAGCGAGCGTATGCAGAACATCCTCGTGCTTTGTATCACATTGCCGACATGGATTAATGCACTTGTTCGTACCTATGCGTGGATTGGACTGCTAAGCGAAGGCGGACTGATTCAGCAAATCCTGAAGATTTTTGGATTGGGAGGAGTAGAACTTCTCTATACGGAGGCAGCTGTCCTTTTGGGGATGGTGTACAACTTCCTGCCATTTATGATTTTGCAGATTAATACGTCTCTGTGTAAGATGGACCACTCTTTATTAGAGGCAGGTGCAGACCTGGGGGCAAGCCCAGTGCAAGCATTTATGCGCATCACTCTTCCATTGTCACTCCCTGGAGTTATCAATGGAATTACGCTGGTATTCTTACCAGCAATCAGTTCCTTCTTTATCCCAAAACTTTTGGGCGGAGGACAATACTTCTTAATCGGAAACCTGATTGAAAATCAATTTATCACCGTGGGCGAATGGAACTTCGGAAGTGCCATCTCCATGATTATGGCGATTATCATGATGCTTATGATGATGGCTGTGCGTAAAGTTGAGAAACGGAATCAGGGTGGAAAGGAGGAGTAATCATTATGAAAAAAGTAAATCGTTCTTTTAGTAAGATTTTGATGGCTCTGGTGATTATTTTCTTCTACCTTCCAATCATTTATATGATTGTGTTCTCTTTTAATGAAGGGAAATCATTAACCCACTTTACTGGATTTTCGCTGCGCTGGTATGAGCACATGTTGGAATCCAGAGATATGATGGAAGCACTTTATACGACTTTTGGCGTGGCACTGATTGCCACTGCTGTTTCCACTGTTGTTGGAACGATTGCAGCCATCGGTTTAAGTAAATCGAAAAAAATCGTCCGCGATATTATGGACCAGGTAAACAATTTTCCGCTTATGAATCCGGAGATTGTAACAGCGATTGGCTTTATGCTGCTGTTTATTACCTTCCAGATTGAAAAAGGGTATGCCACCATGCTGCTGGCCCACATTGCATTCTGTATTCCGTATGTCATGCTTTCGGTTATGCCAAAGATTCGTTCCTTGGACCCGAACCTTGCAGACGCAGCGATGGATTTAGGATGTACGCCATGGCAGGCACTGACAAAGGTTATCGTACCGCAAATCACACCTGGAATTTTCTCCGGTGCGTTGATTGCATTTACGATGTCCATTGATGATTTTATTATCTCTTACTTTGTAACGGGAAGCGGCGTGAAAAACTTAAGTATTATGGTTTATACGATGAGTAAGCGTGTTAACCCAAGTATCAACGCGATTTCCACTCTCGTAGTCGTGATTATTACGATTGCATTGTTAATTATCAATATTGCACCTGCGATTTTTGCAAAACGAGAAGAAAAAGAAGAAATCAAAAAACATCGTGTTTTGATTCCGAGCATCGCAGGAGCGCTTGTACTGATTTTAGTAATCGGATTAATGAATTTTAGTGGCGGAGATTCTTCTCTCCCATATGCCGGCGAAACGCTTTATGTATATAACTGGGGCGAATATACTGGAGAGAATTTGATTAAAGATTTTGAAGCTGAGACTGGCGCAACGGTTGTCATGGAAAACTTTGATTCCAATGAGCAAATGTATATTAAGGTTGCAAATGGTGAGGCTTATGATGTTCTTGTGCCAAGCGATTACATGATTCAGAGGCTTATGGACGAAGGCTATCTGCAAAAACTGAATCAGTCAAAACTCACTTGTATGGAGAATTTAGTGGATGCTGTAAAAGGACTTCCTTATGACTCCAAAAACGAATACTCTGTTCCTTATTTCTGGGGAACAGTCGGAATCGTTTATGACAAGACCAAGGTTGATGTTGCAGATTTAGAAAAAGAAGGCTTTAACATTTTCTTAGATGAAAAATATAAGGGCGACATTTATTTGTATGACTCTGAACGTGATTCCTTTATGATGGCGTTAAAGGCTTTAGGATACTCTATGAACACGACAGATGAAAGCGAGATTCAAAAAGCTTACGACTGGCTCGTACAATGTGTTGAAACCATGGAACCGGAGATTGTAACGGATGAAATCATCGACAACATGACACAGGGAAGAAAAGCCTTGGGACTCATTTATTCCGGAGATGCAACCTATGTCATGAGTGAAAATGAAAACATGGGATTTTATCTGCCGGAAGGCGGTACAAACCAGTGGTCAGATGCCATGGTTATTCCGAAAAATGCGAAGAATCCGGATTTGGCACATGAGTTTATTAATTTTGTAAGCTCATATGAAGGTGCTTATGATAACTCAAGTTATGTAGGCTATACCTCACCAAATCAGGAGGTTATGGATGAATTATCCGGAGTTGGCGGTGACTTCGAAGGACTTGAATCTTATGTTCCGAGAACGGATAACGAAAAGGATGAGGTGTTCGTTTATAATGAAGCGACTCGAAAGATGATTAGTAATCTTTGGAGTAAGGTGAAGATTGCGGCAAGTAATGCAAGGTAAATAACAAAGGGATGTACATCACTGTTTTAGCAGTATGATGTGGCATCCCTTTCCGTTTATAATCGCTCACTCTTTCTCTTATGACTTACAATTTCTTCAAGAAATACCAAATCGTGATTTACTAAATCATAATTTGAATAAATTAAACCGCTCTCTCGTCTCCCCAGAAGAACAATGCGACCGTTCCCGGTCCTGTATGGCTTCCAATCGTCGTACCGATACTATTAATAAGTACTTTTCCATTCAATTTTGGAAAACGTTCTTCTACTAAATCAGCAACTGCTTTCGCATCTTCATAGCAAGCAGAATGGCAAATATAACATTTTCCATTGTAATCCAATCCACCTTCCGCATGTTCTTCCATTTTATTTACAATAGTACTAATTGCCTTACGTTTCGTACGAATCTTTTGTACTACAGACAATTTTCCTAAACGATCTACAAAAATAATCGGACAGATATTTAGTACACCGCCGATAATCCCTGCCGTCTTAGAGATTCTTCCGCCTTTAATAAAGAATGTCAAATCTGATGAGAATACCCAATGATGCATTTTCATCTTATTTGCTTCCAACCATTCATGCACCTCATCAATTGTTTTACCTTCATCTCTTAAATCCGCTGCTTTATCCATAAACAATCCAAATCCTGATGCTGCACACAACGAATCAACTACATAGATTTTTCTATCCGGATATTTTTCCTGTAACATATCTTTTGCAATGTTTGCTGAGTTGAAAGAACCTGAAATACCAGAAGATAAACATACATGTAAAATATCTTTTCCTTCTTTCAAAAATGACTCGAAATACTCTTCATATTCTGCCGCATTTACCTGTGATGTCTTTGTCTCTGCGCCATTCTGCATTGCGCGGTAAAAATCTTCGAAAGACATTGACTCTCCTAAGTCATCTTTGTATTGCTTTCCATCTAATTCATAGTGGAAACATATATAGTGAATATCTCTTTCTGCAAAATGTTCTTTTGTTAAATCTGCTGTGGAGCAGCAGCTAATTACATAATCGCTCATAATAACCTCCCTATTTGACCGAAACCTCGTAACGTAGTTTTGATTACTACATTATATCCTTTTCAAGTAGACTTGTAAAGAAGAATATTCCAATTTAAAAAAACTTTACAAACTTATCTTGCATCTCTATCAAAAAACAACACGCATTTCTGCATGTTAAGCATTCTTGCGTGTTGTCTTTTATATATTATGCTATTGTATCTCATACTTAGATGCAAAATACGATTAATTCTTCGCTGCTTTTGCTTTCTGTGCTTCTTCCAGTTTTGTCTGACGACGTTCTTGTACTTCCTTAGACATTGGTTTGATTTCACCGGCAGCCATAAGTGCCTGTCTTGTCATAAGTGGTCCAAACAATTCATAAATCAATACAGCAAACAATGTAATGTTTCGAATCAATGTTCCTGCATCGCCAAATTCAGCTGATGAACCAACGATACTACACATACCAAGTGCAACACCTGCTTGTGGGAATAATGTAACACCCAAATATTTACAAATCTGTGGAGCACATTTTGTTCCTTTCGCACTGATAAAAGCACCAAAGTATTTTCCTAAGCAACGGAAGATGATGTAAACAACACCGATGCCTACGATTGCAATATCTGCAAATACACTGAGTTCTAACTCCGCACCACTGATTACAAAGAATACTGCAAGAAGTGGTGAAGTCCACTTGTCCGATCTTCCCATCATATCTTCTGATAATGGACAGATATTACAGAAAATTGTTCCAAGCATCATACATACCAATAAGGAAGAAAAACTAATATGTACTGGTCCGATTTCAAATTTTAGCATTGAAAGTGCAACTGTTAAAAATACGAGTGCAAGTGTCATATTCAAACGATTTGTATTTGAGTGGAACATCTTCTCCAACTGAGTTAATATCCATCCCATAATTGCACCAAGTGCCAATGAACATACAATTTCCATGAATGGATTTAAAATGATTGAAATCAGATCAACCTGGCCGCTGATAAGTGTTTTTGCAATACCAAATGATACAGCAAATACGATAAGCCCTACTGCATCATCCAATGCAACGATTGGAAGTAACAGTTTTGTAAGAGGTCCGTCTGCTTTATACTGACGAACAACCATAAGTGTCGCTGCTGGGGCTGTTGCTGTTGCGATTGCACCAAGTACAATCAGTTGTGGCACTGATAATTTTTCTGGCATGATGAAATGTACAGCCAGTAATGCTAAGTCTACAAACAAGGTTGCTACAAGAGCCTGAACAATACCAATCACAAATGCTTGTTTTCCAGTTTTCTTAAGGTCATCCAATCTGAATTCGCTTCCGATAGAGAAAGCAATAAAGCCTAACGCAACATCTGCTACAAGACCTAACGCCTCTACAGCTTCCATAGAAGCAAATCCTAATCCTTCAATCCCCAGAGCCCCAACACAGTAAGGTCCAATAAGCACACCGGCAATCAGATATGCAGTTACATCTGGCAATTTGAATGGTTTAAATGCTCTAGTCATTAATAATCCTGCCAATAGGGCAATTGATACAGATAATAATGTATTCATCATAACTTTTTTCTCTCTTTCTTTATTAAATTTAAATTAAAAAGATAAACTTTTTTTAAACCAAAAATGAGTATACTCCAGCAATCTTTAAAAATCAAGAGAAGATTTGTCAATTCATTCACAATTTACCAAATCTAAAGTTGTATAGATTTTCCTTTTTTACATTTTAAACACAAAAAATGCACAATTTCATGTTATTATCTTATTTATGATGAAACAAGGAGAACGACAACATGAAAAAAGAGAACAAACAAATGGCTCAAAAACGCCGCGCCGAAGAACGTAAAAAACAGGCAAGAAAGGACATGATTATAAAAGCCCTCAAGATTGGAATTCCTACATTACTTCTCGTTTTACTAATCGTAATCTGTGTAGTAAATCCATTTTCTTCATCTGACAGCGACAGCAGCAGTGATGATACAACTACAGAAGACACCAGCACAGATGATACGAGTACAGACGATACAACTGCCGCTTCTTACTCGACAGATACTTCTCTCACAGTAGAAAATGGAGACACAGTCAATATCGACTATGTAGGTTCTATTGATGGAGTTGAATTCAGTGGTGGAAATACAAACGGATATGGTACAGACCTTACGATTGGATCTGGTACTTACATCGACGATTTTGAAGAGCAGCTTATCGGTGCGCATCCGGGAGATACGGTTGATGTATATGCTACTTTCCCGGAAGATTATGGCAATGAAGAGTTGAATGGAAAAGAGGCATTATTCGAAGTTGTAATTAATGGGATTTATGAGTAATAAAATATAGACCCAAAAAAGGAATTGTACTGACATTCAGAACAATTCCTTTTTCCAACTGAAAGAAAATTATAATAAGATATATTTCATACCTTCCAGATAATCAAACACTACCGTCCGATACTGACCATTCACACCTTTCATCTGTTCCTTGGAATAATACAACTTCATCACCAGTTCAGTCGGCGTCCCATTAATCTCGCAGTATTCTTCCGCAATCCGTTCATACATTTTTTCATCATAATGATTCTTATATACAACTATATTAAGCGTTGTCTCGACCACTCTGCCACTATTTGAAGACATCACTGTACTATTATTGATACAATATTCCGGCAAATCGATATACCACACAACTCCGGCAAACACTACTACAATGAGTAAAATTAACATTGCAACTTTTATTTTTTTTGATTTTAAAATATTCGCCATATCTTCCCCTCTGCAAAGAGAATCAAACATTTTCTGAAATAAAAAAATGATATCCCTCTGCTTCTTACAAAGAGATATCACCCAACTTCAATATAACACATTCATCCCAATTATTCAATCAACTATTTCTTGTGTTTTCCTTAAAAAACCTTATAATAAAACATAGCAAGACAATCTACAAAAGAAAGAGAAAACATGATGGAATTACGAAAGAAAAAGAAATACATATTCATTGCACTGGCAGCAGTTCTTATTCTGACGCTGGCAACAGTTTTAACTATATTTGGACTAAATAAATATTCCTTAGAGCTAAGCATTTCAGAAAAAACCATTACCTTAGAATATGGTGTAGATGAGATGCCGGAAGTAACTGCTCTTTGCAAAGGCACCCTCATCCACCGAAAAGGAACGCCTGTAAAAACAGTTATGAAAGGTGAAGTGGACCTTGAGGAACTTGGCACTTATAAAGTAACTTTTACAGCAAAATATAAAAATATGACCCTTTCAGAAAAACGGACTTTTATCGTGGCAGATACCTTGCCTCCAGAGATTGAATTAGTGTCCGATTCAAACCATTTTACAAGTCCTGTTGGTACATATGAAGAAGAAGGATTTACGGCCACAGACAATTACGATGGTGACTTAACCAGTCAGGTCGTTCGGGAAGAACACGATGGTATCGTAACATACACCGTAACCGATTCCTCTGGAAATAAAGCCAGTGTGGATCGGACCATTGTATACAAAGATGTCATTCCACCGACAATTACATTAACTAATGGCACCGACATTTCAATAAACATCGGAAAAGATTTTTCTGACCCAGGTTTTACAGCAGCCGATGATTGCGATGGAGACTTAACTCAGGCAGTGACTGTAGAAGGCAGCGTGGATGGACACAAATATGGAACTTATACGCTTACCTATCGCGTGGCAGATTCTTCTGGAAATGTCTGCGAAGTCAAGAGAAATGTCAAAATCGGAGACTTTATAGCTCCAGTTATTTCACTACAGGGAGAAACATTTACCTATGTAAAAGTAGGTACCAATTATTCAGACCCAGGATTTACCGCATCAGACAATATTGATGGCGATTTAACATCAAAAGTCAGTGTGACCGGCGGTGTTGATACGAGCAAAATGGGTAGATATAGTTTGACTTATACAGTTGAAGATGCTGCTGGAAATACTACGACAGCAACACGCTCCATTTTCGTATATCAAAAACAGGCAATATCAAATCCTGTGAATCCAGGCGATAAGGTTGTGTACCTTACCTTCGATGATGGACCGGGACCATATACGGCCAGACTTTTGGATATTTTAGATAAATATGGAGTAAAGGCTACATTTTTTGTAACAAGCCAACCTTCTTATGCTGCTTATCAGAATATGATTGGAGAGACTTTTAGACGAGGTCATACGATTGCGCTCCATACATATAGTCACGATTATAGTAATATTTACAGCAGCGAAGATGCGTATTACAACGATTTGGCACGCATCAATGATGTTTGTATAAGCCAAACTGGTGTTGCTCCGACCATTGTACGTTTTCCCGGCGGCACAAATAATACCGTAAGCAGAAAATACTGTAGTGGAATCATGACAACATTGAGTCAAAGCCTGTCGTATCATGGATATTTGTATTGCGACTGGAATGTAAGCAGCGGCGATGCCGGTGGAACAACAAATACGAATACAGTGGTGTCGAATGTGATTTCAGGAATTCAGAGTCATAATGTTTCTGTTGTCTTACAACACGACATCAAAGGATTTAGTGTGGAGGCGGTGGACCAGATTATTTTCTGGGGACTGGAACATGGATATACATTCCTGCCACTGACGGATAGTTCTCCAATGGTACATTTTGCACCTAAAAATTAAGACTTAAAAAGTGAGTCAGTAAACCATTGAATTTTTATCACATGGTTTATGACTCACTTTTTTTATTGTGCAGGCATCAAATACTGGCTGATACAATATAATGTCTGTCCATTATATACAACTCTCGACCAGCCATGCTCCGTATTAATCCCCGTTCTTGTCACAACTTCCCCATTTTTAATCGTTGCCACCACCTGAGACCCGGCGTCTGTAACGCTTGGCATCGACCTCAAGTTCACTTCCTCTTTTGCCGTCACCTGCTCATTTACATCAGTAAACTTCGTCTTAAACCCTGTCTCCTCTTCCGGCTGCGGAGTATGATAACTCAAATCCGTGGTCAAATAACTAGAAACCGCATAATAAGTATTTCCATTAAACACAATGCGCGACCAACCACTATTGCTAATGCCTGTCCTCGTCGCAATTTCTCCATTTGAAAGCGTATACATTACTGAACTATCCGAATCCTGACTTGGTTTATTTCGCAAATTTGTCTTATCTTTTGCCGTCACCTGTTCATTTACATCTTGAAAATTCATGAGTGCCTCCACGTTCGCCTGAACCGATTCTGGAGCCTCACTGCTTTGCGCTTCCTGTATTTTGTCATATCCAAAATATGCAACATTTACATCTACTGGTTTATCAATTCCTGGAACAGTACCTTGGTTTGTATACTGCCACATCGCATGCGTCCCCGCGTAACTAGAAGCAGAAGTCTGCGGATATGGAACAGAAGGATACTGTGCCACCCATATTTTATAAGAAGTTTCGATGCGGGAAGTCTCCCATTTTGCATCTGACTCCATTTCACTCATAGAAGCATAGAACATACCTATATAATCACGCTCTGTAATTCTATTTAAAAATGCTAAAGCTACATCTGTTCTCTGTGTCTTCGTCATAGAATACTGGCGGCTGCTTGCATTTTCAAATCCTTCACAGTTATACGCAACCGGATAAGTAATCTGATATTTTGAAATATAATCGGCCACCCAGTTAGCTTCTTCAATCGCTTCTGCTTCAGAAACCGCAGTTGAGAAAAAATATGCTCCCACTTTGATTCCATATTTCTGAGCTTCCTGCATATTATATTTTGCATTTGCATCGGCCACAATTTCACCACTTACCAAAGTACGATATCCGACACGCACCATTGCAAAATCAATTCCGGAGTTTGCAACCTGCTGCCAATCGATCGTTCCCTGATATTTTGCAACATCAATACCAAGTGTAATTTCATCGGTTTCATTTTCAGAAACAATTTTTGTAACATCTACATCTGCGCCGGATTCTTCTTCTGTTTCCTGTGCGATTACTTCCTCAGGGTCTGCATTTAATTCTTCCTCTGTGAGGGTGTCGCTGTTTGTTTTTTCATTTTTCGATTTTGACTTAATCGCAAATACAATGCCGATGATAATTGCAACGACCACTACCGCAGCGATAATTCCAGCTATGATTAATTTTTTCTTTTTATTTCTGTTCTTGTTAAAACTCCAGTTTGTCATTTAGGTTCTCCTTCATATATATTTAAAACTCCGTAATATTTCTCAACAGTCGACATGTCAGAAACATATAATCCCATACTTTCTGGTCCATACCGGAACAGAAAATAATCCATATCATGCAACATATAATAAATTTGATACAGATAATTGACATCATGCGTTTCTACAGCAAGTCGCATACATTCTTCCATTACATCAAAATCATAATCCAACAAATCACTTTTTACAAGACTTCTAAACTCATTTATACGAGAATAAAACACTTCTGCCTTTGGAACGTCCACTTCGACAATCTCAGGCACACCATATTTTTGATAATATTCTTCTTCCGTCATATCACCATTTGGGTCAAATCCAGGTGCCTTGCATGTAACTGCCCATCCAACTTGTATTTTGCCGCTTTGTGTATAGCAATCCCAATATTTACTTTCTGGATTCTTATATTCTTCAAACTGATTCCCATACAAATAACTGCTTTCCCTGTTCAGATTTTCCACCTTCACCAGTTCTCTCAGTCTAGAAATCTCCTCTTCCGTCATCCCCTCCTGCACCTTTTCGCGCATCGCATAAACCTCGTCTCTTGTAGGTGCCACAGGACCATCCGAAACCACCGTACTCGTTCCCTGTGAAATTAACCTCTTCATACAACTCGCAAGCTGCTTATCATCCGTCTGCCAGACTTCTTCCTCAAACAGCAATTTCGTTTTCTTATCAAACGAAAACATCGTAATGCCATTTCCATAAGTTAATAAAAATTCCTGTTTCCCACAAGTAAATGCAACCGTAATCTGTTTTTCAGAAGCCGTCTTCTCCTTTCGAATGGAACCTCTTGGAATTTCATTCAATACATAAATAAAATCCGCAAGTATCTCCTCTGGCACCTCATAAGCAACCGTATCATCTCCTAGCGAAGCAGCACTGCAACTATCAATGTCTTCCAAACTCACTTTGCTCGTCCATTCATAAGGATTCTCTATCGCATTATCTGCTGGATTTGCGAAACAAACTGTTCCAACCAATACACATAAAACCGCCATAGATGCGACCACTTTTGTGGCAGGCTTTTTCCAGCTCAACGCATTTATAATGCGCCCTTTCGTATCTCCTTCTCCAAAAGCAAGCGCTGTACTTACAAGTGCTCTTTTTCCTGTCGCAAGGCTTAATAAAGATGTCGCATAATCCTCCCGGATTTCCTCACCCATTTCTTTCAGCACGGCCTCATCGCAGCCCATTTCCATATCTTTGGTAAATAAGATAAATGCAATCCACACCAACGGATTAAACCAGTGAATGCACAGTGCAAAAAATGCCAGCACCTTTATGATATTGTCTTTTCTTCGAATGTGATATCTTTCATGCAAAAGAATATATTCCTGCTCTTTTTTGCCTAATGAGGACGGCAGATAAATACTTGGGTAATAAAATCCAATCACAAACGGCATATCAATATAATCTGAAATATAAATATCCTCTTCCTCATCATATGGAACAGAACCAATTAATTTCTTCTTTAATTTAAGGAATGAAATTACGTTGTAAAGCAGCAATCCTACAATTCCTACAATCCATAAATTACTTAATATAGGCAGCCATGTTTTATAAATGGTATCTGGCTCAGAGATTCCATCCTCCGCAGTGACTACGTATGCCTCGCCAATTTCTCCGGATTCATCCAATTCCACAACTGGTTCCAAACCATGTTTTATCGCAGTATCAAATTCTTCTGTAGTATCTTCATAAATTTTGCGATTTCCAACATAATGCTCTGTTATACCTTTCATTACAATTCCATTATTCACATCTTCCGGAATAACGGAAAACGGCAATTCAATGGATACAGGACACAACAAACGAAACAAAACAACAATCCAAAGTACATAAGAAAATATCTTCGGTGCCTTCTTTAAACATAATCTTATAAGTAATACAGCTAATATCACAAAACTAGCCTTTAGGCTCATATTTAATATGTTATAAAACAACACAAGTTTCATTCGGCTACCTCCTGCTGTTATTAATTAATGATTGTAATTCTGCAATCTCCTGTTCTGATAATTCTTTTCTTGATGTAAATGCAGCTAAAAATGCTGGGAGCGAACCTTGAAATGTTTCATTTACAAATTCCTCGCTCTGCATTGCATAAAATTCTTCGCGGGAAATGACTGAACTTACGATGCCATCTTGATTTTGGAAGATTCCCCGCTCACACAACTTTCTTAAAATGGTATAGGTAGTTGACTTTTTCCAACTTAATTCTTCATCGCATAATTTTACCAGTTCTCCGGATGGGAGTGGTTCGTTTTGCCAGATGATGTCTGCAAAACGGGCTTCGATTACGCCTAGTTTTATGTTTGTCATGGTAATACCTCCTTGGTTTATATTGTTCACAGTGTTATCCCCTGGTCTATATTTACCACAATACTGTTTTATTGGTTTATAGTAAATAGACCTCTATTTTTAGTTTACTGCGAATAGACCAATTTTGCAAGTATGTTTACTTATTTTTAGAATAACAAAATTGAATCTTGGTTTTTCATATTCTTTTGTAATTTCGTTGCTAGCATTTTACCTTTTGGGGTATATGTAAAAAAATCGATGTGCAATACCCTCAAAAGCGGTAAAATCCATAAATTTTTGTAGCTTTTCGGGGCATTTTTTCAATATAATAAGAAACCATCTTGTCATACCCTTGCTTTGTCTGGAATGACGGGTATGACAAGATAATTTTTAGAAATATAGAAATTTCCACAAATAAAAGACAGCATTGTCTAATAGCTTAACCAAAATTTTTCACGAAATTTTGATATGGAATCTTCATTGATTTCATGGAAATAACTTGAAATAGGATTCGGAATTTCAGATGTAGAAACATCACTTTCTTCTAAATTATAATATTTGACAATCTCTCTCATCTCATCAATGGTTGTAGCAGGAAGGTTCCATATGTCGTACCAAGAGTCTGTGCGATTTTTTCCACTAACCAAAACGCAGGAATAAGAATCAGCGGCCAATTGCCACGCATATACCGCTAATCCTTCTGTCGCATCCAAATTAAAATACTGTGGATACTTTTCTTTCAAGTCGGCGATAGCTTCTGTTGTAATGTTCTCAGTCTCATCAATACCTCCAACATTGGCCACAGGGCTTTCAATACGGCTTGCAAAGAATTGTATTACAATTTCAGAATTATGCACCCTCTTTGTTAAAGAAGGCTTTACTTCGTCATCTACCCATACTGTTGAGCAGTCTTTACTAAAATAATAGCTTACATTCGTATTTCCATATTGAATCGTTATAGCATTGGATTTCTCACGATCTTCACTACGATTTTTAGAAATAGGATTACGGCTCACTTTAATATCGCCCAAAAATTCAAGCACATAATTAATTGCTGCTTCCGATGTAACTTCATAAGAAACATTCTCGCTTTTTATGGTGACTATTTGTGCATCACTTTCAATTTCAACATACAAATTAGTGCTTTTCGGATTCGTTAGAAAACACACCGCCGTCAAAACACAAACAACTACTGTACCAATAACAATCAAAAATGCAGGTTTTTTGTAGTTCAAAACAGATTTTATTCTCCTTTTTACCCCAACTTCGCCGAAAGCAAGTGGACAAGCAGCTACCATCTTACGAGGTATGCTGCAATTTACAAGAGATTCAAATAAGATTTCTTACTCTCAACTCCCATATCCTTGATAACCTTTTCATCACAAGCAAGCTCAATATCTCCACAGAGCAGCAAATAGGCTATCCATAGGACCGGATTAAACCAATAAACAGTGAGTAATAAGAAACCAAGAGGTTTCCACCAATAATCGTATCGCTTCAAATGTGCTTTTTCGTGAGCAATAACATATTCCATATCCTGTTCGCTCATAGAAGAAGGAAGATAAATGCAAGGGTAAATTACTCCAAAAATAAACGGTGTAGAAATGTGGTCGCACAACCAAACATCATCCTTTAGCAAAACTGCTTCACGAACTTTTTTATGGATGCGAAGATAGCTAATGGCGGTATATAAAAACATAGCAATCATGCCGGCAACCCATATAACGGAAGCCACAAATATAATGACCTGTATAGGATTAACACTATCTCCAACATTAGGTGCGAGAGATTCTGAAATTATTGGATTTATTGTCGAATTCAGTGCAAGTATGCCACTTTGAATTGTAGGTACATCTGAATAAATAATATTGATCGGAATCGTTTCGGCACTTGGTATCAGGCTGAAAATACTTTCAAATGAAAATGGGCATACCAAACGAAAACCGACCAATCCCCACATAACAACCGTAATAGACTTCGGAGCCTTTTTTAGCAGTAAGCGAAGCACGATAACGGCAAGGACAAGCCAACTCGCTGTTATACTCATATTTAACAATTTAAGAAATACAGCTTCCATCATAATTCCTCCTCATATTCATCAATCATCCGACGCAAATATGCTACTTCTTCAGATGTTAAATTCTTCCGAGCGGTAAAAGCAGTCAGAAAAGCTGGCAGCGATCCGTCAAAAGTCTCCTTTACAAACTTTTCGCTCTGCATGGAATAAAACTCTTGCTTTGAAATCATCGAAGTAACCATTCCCTTATTATTCTGAAAAATGCCTTTATCACAAAGTCTTTTCAAAACAGTGTAGGTTGTAGACTTCTTCCACTTGAACAGTTCCTCGCTGCGTTTGGATAATTCGGTGGAAGAAATAGGTTCGTTCTCCCAAATAATGTCGGCAAATTGGGACTCGATAGCTCCCATTTGATAATCGCTCATAATAAAACCTCCTGTTATTCTACATACTGTAGACCACTTATATTCTACATTGTGTAGACCTTTCTTGTCAATAGTTTCTACAAGATGTCAATAAAATAAAAAGACGGAAAATTAGGTATTCCTAACTTTCCGTCTTACACATTTTTAATTATTATCTTCTTATTTTAAAACGTTCCCTGCGGGAATCGAACCCACAACTAGTGCTTAGGAGGCGCTTGTTATATCCATTTAACTAAGGGAACCCATATAAAGCCCAAAACTATGCTTTAGGCACTCCCCCATTGTACCACAACAGGGAAGTGTCGTAAACTTTTCTTTCTTTATTTTTCTACAAATTCCTATCTAATCTCTGTCATTCCACCCATGTATGGTCTCAGTGCTTCCGGAATTCTCACAGAACCATCTGCCTGCAAATTGTTTTCCAAGAATGCAATCAACATTCTAGGTGGAGCAACTACAGTATTGTTCAGTGTATGAGCAAAATATTTTCCATCTTTGCCTTT
>JAFUOS010000007.1 GCA_017472665.1 Tyzzerella sp.
CGCATATATCCAAACAAAAGACAGAGAGAACTTTTGTCAAAAACCTTTGGAAGTTGCAGATTCGTTTATAATTATTTCTTAAATAAACGGATTGAGACATACCAAACTGAGCAGAAAACAATGACTTATAATCAGTGTTCCTTGGAACTGACGAAATTAAAGTCAGAATTAGAATGGTTAAAGGAGCCGGATAAATGTTCTCTGCAAAATGCCTTAAAAGACATGGATAGAGCATACAAGAATTTCTTCAAAAATAACGCAGGCTTTCCAAAGTATAAGTCCAAGAAAACACACCGTTTTTCTTATCGGACAAATGCGACAAACGGAAATATTGCGTATTGCGAAAAATACATTAAGCTTCCAAAACTTGGTATGGTAAAAACCAGAACCAAGCTGATACCACAAGGCAGAATCCTGAATGCGACCATCGCGCAGGAGCCAAGTGGGAAATATTATGTTTCACTTTGTTGTACCGATGTAGAAATGCCAGAACTCGAAAAAACGGGAAATGAGATTGGTATCGATTTGGGAATCAAAGCCTTTGCTGTTACAAGCAATGGAGATTTTATTCCAAATCCGAAATATCTGCAAAAGTCTTTGAACAAACTTGCAAGGTTACAACGAGAGTTATCTCGAAAAACAAGAGGCGGCTCTAATTGGAATAAGGCAAGAATTAAAGTTGCAAGACTACAAGAACATATAACCAATCAAAGAACGGATTTTCTACAGAAGTTATCTACCAGACTGATTCGTGAGAATGATATCATCTGTATGGAAGACTTGCAGGTAAAGAACATGATTCGAAACCATAAGTTAGCAAGAAACATTGCAGATATATCATGGTCAGAGTTTACCAGACAGTTGGCATATAAGGCGGATTGGTATGGAAGAAAACTTGTAAAGGTAGATAAATGGTATGCGAGTAGTCAGATATGTAACTGCTGTGGACATCAGTTTCCAATTACAAAGGACTTATCTGTTAGAGAATGGATCTGTCCAAACTGTCACACAACATTAGACAGAGATGGAAATGCGGCAAAGAACATACTGAGAGAAGGGAAAAGAATCTTGGCTAATGTAGCCTAATAACAACATATATAAGAACCGTAGGAACTGCGGGGATAGCCTGGATATGCTTAGTGCGTTAGCACTATCGACCAGGAACCCTGCGACTTGAGTCGTGGGAGGTTCAGGGGCTGCATCAGGGACATGAACTTTTGATAGAAAGAGTGATTTGGCATCAAAAGCATGATGGTGTAGACAGCGTTGTATTTGCATTCGATATGAAACCGCTCTATGAAAAAAAGAATATGAGTTACGAACGTCTTCTTTCTAATGAAGAAAAAGCAGCAAGATTGGATGGAAGGATTGACTATTTTGTGGAGTGCCCTTTTGTAGACAGCATTGCAGGGATAGAGGCAGAAGCATTTATTGAGAAAATACTTGTTGGGATTTTTCATGCAAAATATATTGTTGTAGGTACAGATTTTCACTTTGGATACAAGCGGCGAGGCACTGCCGATATGCTGAAAAAATATAGTGAAACTTATGGATATGAAGTGGAAGTAATCGGGAAGAAGCAGTATCAAGGCAGAGAAATCAGCAGCACTTATATCAAAGAAGAATTAAAAAAAGGAAATTCAGCTTTGGTAGATGAACTTTTGGGATATTCTTACGAAAAATTCAAAGAATAGAAGTAAGAAACTGTTTGACACACAAAAGAAGTTGTGATACAATCAACAAGGTTGAAACATAGCCAGTGTTCGGTAATTGGAAACTCCAACCGTTACTTAATGCTTGGCGTTTAATTAAGAAAATAGGAGGAACAAAAAATGATTTCTAAAGAAAAGAAACAAGCAATCATGGCTGAATATGCCAGAACAGAAGGCGACACAGGATCTCCAGAAGTTCAAATCGCTATCTTAACAGCGAGAATTAACGAATTAACAGATCACTTTAAAGCAAATCCAAAGGATCACCACTCAAGAAGAGGTCTTCTTAAAATGGTAGGTCAAAGACGTGGTTTACTTGCTTACTTAAAGAAAACTGATATCGAAAGATACCGTTCATTGATCGAAAGATTAGGATTAAGAAAATAGTTTTAAAGTTATCAAATTTTATACAGACACACAACACAACAACAGCAAAGAGGCAGACTTAAGGTTTGCTTCTTTTTTTGTCGAATTTTCTATTTCGGACTTGCCTATTTTACAGCAAAGTGGTAAAGTCTTGAGTATACTTTACGAAGGGAGAAAGAACGATGAAAAAAGTACCGTTCGTTACCAAAGAACAATTAGAACAGATTACAAAAGAATTTCCAACCCCATTTCATTTATATGATGAAAAAGGAATTCGTGAAAATATTAAAGCATTAAAAGAAGCATTCTCATGGAATCCAGGATATAAAGAATATTTCGCAGTGAAAGCAACACCAAATCCATTTTTGATTAACATTTTAAGAGAATATGGCTGTGGCTGCGACTGCTCATCTTATACAGAATTAATGTTATCAGAAGCAATTGGAGCAGTTGGACATGACATCATGTTTTCTTCCAATGCGACACCGGCAGAAGAATTTCGATTTGCGGACAAATTAGGTGCGATTATCAATTTGGATGATTTTACACACATTGATTTCTTAGAAAAAACCATCGGACATATTCCGGAAACGATTAGCTGCCGTTACAATCCAGGCGGATTATTCAAAATCAGCAATGATATCATGGACAACCCTGGCGATGCAAAATACGGTATGACAACAGAACAACTATTTGAAGCATTTAAAGTATTAAAAGCAAAAGGTGCTAAAGAATTTGGTATCCACGCATTTTTAGCAAGCAATACCGTCACAAATGATTATTACCCGATGCTTGCAAAAGTATTGTTTGAAGTAGCTGTGAAGTTAAAAGAAGAAACAGGGGCTCACATTAAATTTATCAATCTGTCTGGTGGAATCGGTATCCCGTATCGTCCAGAACAGGAGCCAAATAATATTTATGCAATCGGTGAAGGTGTAAGAAAAGTATATGAGGAAGTACTTGTTCCAGCTGGAATGGGTGATGTTGCAATTTACACAGAACTTGGACGTTACATGATGGGACCATATGGATGCCTTGTAACGACAGCGATTCATGAAAAACATACCCACAAAGAATATATCGGATGTGATGCTTGTGCAGTAAACCTCATGCGTCCGGCGATGTATGGCGCATATCATCATATTACAGTTATGGGAAAAGAAAATGAACCTTGTGACCATAAGTATGATGTAACAGGTTCTCTTTGTGAAAATAATGATAAGTTTGCCATCGACCGTATGTTACCGAAGATTGATATAGGAGACCTTTTAGTTATCCATGATACTGGAGCACATGGATTTTCTATGGGTTATAATTACAATGGAAAATTAAAATCAGCAGAAATTCTGCTGCAGGAAGATGGAACAGCAAAATTGATCCGTAGAGCAGAAACTCCAGCAGATTATTTTGCGACATTTGACTGCTTTGAAATTGGAAAAAAGATTTCGGTAAAGAAATAAATAAAAAAGTAGTTGACTTTCATTAAAAATTGAGGTATTATAAACAAGTCGTTTGGAACACGAGAGTGTTCCAAATGTGCAGGAGTGGCGGAATGGCAGACGCACAAGACTCAAAATCTTGCGTAGGTGACTACGTGTGGGTTCAAGTCCCATCTCCTGCATTGAAACCCTTGATTTTCAAGGGTTTTTCTTTTTTTATGATATAGACAAAAAGCAGCAGGCTTGTGTCCTGTTGCTTTTCTTTTTTACAATAGAAATTACTTTATGAATGCAAAAAAGATTATCTTATAGTACAATAAGAACAATGACAAGATACACAGGAGAAAAATGATGGAAGAACAAGAAAGACTAGAAAGACAAAGAAGAATGCAAAGGAAAAGACGAAAACAGAAAAGATTGAGACAGAGAAGAATTAGAGTGATTCTTAGTTTACTTGTATTGGTTTTGTTGATTGTATTTGTGTGGTTTTCATGTTCTCAAAAAGAAAAGGAAAAAGCACAGGAGACGTTACAGAATGTTGTTTCTGACGTGGAAGATGAGTCAGCTAAAGATAAAGAGCCTGAAGTCTACACGGAACCGGAAGTGGACATTCTCATGGTAGGCGACATTTTATTGCATGAAAATGTACAAGAAAGCGGGAAATTAGCCGATGGAACCTATAATTACGACCATTTATTTGCTAATATCAAAGAAGATGTACAAGCGGCAGACATCGCAATTGCCAATCAGGAAGTAATCTTAGGGGGCAAAGAAATCGGTTTATATGGATATCCGAACTTTAATGGTCCATACGAAGTTGGAGATGCACTGGTCAAAGCTGGATTCAATGTGATTTTACATGCGACCAATCATACCTTGGACAGAGGAAAGACGGCACTCGTAAATTGCATGAATTTCTGGAAAACTTCACATAGTGATGTGGCTGTGCTTGGTATTTTTGAAACGCAGGAAGCGTACGATAACAATATTTATGTTTATGAAAAAGATGGACTTAAGATTGCCATTTTAAACTATACATATGGAACCAATGGGATGCCGACGCCGAGTGATATGCCATTTGCAGTAGCGATGCTGGAAGAGGAAAAAGTGATTTCAGATTTAGAAAAAGCAAATGAGATGGCAGACTTTGTAGTGGTATGTCCACATTGGGGAACCGAATATCGTCATGAACAGTCAGATGAACAAGAATATTGGGCAAACCTGTTTCTGGAGCATGGAGTGGATTTGGTGATTGGTACACATCCGCACTACATTCAGCCGGTTGAAATGTTGAGAGGCGAGAATGGCGAGCAGATGCTGGTATATTATTCTCTTGGGAATTTTATCAATTCTACCAGTGATAGCGGCCGTGGAACTGCCGACCGAATGATTGGCGGCATGGCAAAAATTACTGTGGCAAAGACAGAAAATGGGAAAGCATACATCAAAGATTATGGAGTGGAACCATTAGTAACTCAGCTTTTGTATGGAACACAGGAGATTACAACTTACAAATTGGCGGATTACACAGAAGAACTGGCAGCACAGAATCAGATTTTGAAAAAAGACAGTGTTTTTAGTCTGGAATTTTGTAAGGAACTTAGCGCGGAAGTATTTGGAGAATTGTACTAAATTCAACTTTATGGTAGAATAGCAGATATATGTGATTTAAAACGGAGGTCGTGATATGTATTATAAACAATACGGAAATACAGATATGAAAGTTTCTGCCATTGGGCTTGGAACCCTTAGATACGACGAAGAAGACATTAAAGCGGGAAGATTTGAAAAATGTGCGGAAATCCCACTTTATGCATTCGAAAAAGGAATCAATTATTGGGACACCGCTCCGTTTTATTGTGATGATAAGAGTGAAATCGTAACTGGGATTGCTCTTTCACAAGTAAAGAGAAGTGACGTATATGTGACATCGAAAACCAATTTTAATACCCTTGGCAGCAATCCGACGAGAGATGATTTTCGGCGCAGATTGGAAATGTCATTAGACCGACTGAAAACAGATTATATTGATTTTTACCATATGTGGTGCATGATGAATCTGGAATCATGGGAAAAACATATGGAAGCATTATATAAGTTCTTTGAAGAGGCAAAATCGGAAGGCTTGATTCGTAATATTGCGTTCTCTTCCCATATGCAGGGAAATGATATTGAAACGGTAGTGGAGACTGGAAAATTTAAAGGAATGTTGATTGGTTATAATGCACTCAACTATCGCTTCCGACAGAGCGGAATCGAGGCGGCTCATAAAAATGGAATGGGCGTTGTTGTTATGAATCCATTGGGCGGAGGTACGATTCCACAGAATCCAGAGGCATTTCGATATTTGACAGAGGGAACAGATTTGACGGTTCCACAGGCGGCACTTCGCTTTGTCGCTTCTCACAAAGAAATCACAGTTACATTGGCAGGATGTACCACAAAAGAACACATAGATGATGCGGTAAAAGCTGTGGAAGGGTTAGAAGAAAGACCTGCAAAAGAAATTGTGAAAGCATATGAAGACAGAGGAGTTTCTTTGAATAATTTATGTACTGGATGTGGATATTGTGTGAAGGGCTGTCCAAAGAAAATTGAAATTCCAAAGTTTATGGATGCTTATAATCAATACATATTTACAGGAGAACAGGAACGCGTTTTGGGACGTTTGGATAGCCATTGGGATATGGAAAAGAAAATTGCACAAAATAAAGCGAAAGAATGTATTGCTTGTGGAAAATGCGAGAAAGCGTGTACACAGCACTTACCAATCATTGAGAGATTAAAGGAAATCGCAGCGTTATAAGTTGATAAAAAAGGAGCAGACGAATGAGTGACAAGATCGTTTTGATAGATGGACATAGTATTTTAAACCGTGCATTTTACGGAGTGCCGGATTTGACAAATTCAGAAGGACTTCATACAAATGCTATCTATGGATTTTTAAATATTATGTTCAAAATCTTAGAAGAAGAAAAACCAGAATATTTGACGGTTGCATTTGATGTACATGCGCCAACATTTCGCCATGAGATGTACGCAGATTATAAAGGTACCAGAAAACCGATGATGGAAGAACTTCGCCAGCAAGTACCTGTTATGAAAGAGGTCCTCAAAGCTATGGGCGTAAAAATCATCGAACAGGCAGGATTGGAGGCAGATGACCTTTTGGGAACGCTTTCAAAACGATGTGAAGCACAGGGAATGGATGTTTCTATTATCTCTGGAGACCGAGACTTATTACAACTTGCCACAGAGAAAGTGAAAATCCGTATTCCAAAGACGAAACAGGGCAAAACGGAAATAGAAGATTATTATGCAGCGGATGTAAAAGCCCGTTATGAAGTGACGCCAAAAGAATTCATTGATTTAAAGGCTTTGATGGGTGATACTTCTGATAATATTCCGGGAGTGCCAAGTGTTGGCGAAAAAACGGCCACAAAAATCATTACAGAATATGGTTCTATTGAAAATGCATTTGCCCATGTAGATGAAATCAAACCTCCGCGTGCAAGTAAGGCATTGCAGGAACACTATGATTTGGCACAGCTTAGTAAAGTGCTTGCAACGATACATGTAGATGCAGATTTTGCATACGATTTGGACCAGGCAAAATTAGGCGACTTATATACAGAAGAAGCCTATATTTTATTCCAAAGACTGCAATTTAAAAATTTATTGTCCCGTTTTGAAGTGTCTGCACCGGCAAATAAATTAGAAGATGCATTTAAAATAATTACGAAAAAATCAGAAGCAGAAAAGATTTTTAGCAATGCAAAATCACAAAAAGTAGTAGGGGTTTCTTTTTATAAAGATACAAAAAATGTGTTGCCATTGTTTATCAACAATGTTGGACTGACAGGTGTTGGAGTTGCATTTGGAACATCAGACATTTATGTTTTGAAGACAGAGGGTGACATGTCTATTGATTATCTTCTAAATCAGGTAGAAGAGCTTTCAAAATTGGTAGAAGTACTCTCTATCTTTGGTGTGAAAGAAGCGATGGAATATATTCCAAATGTGAATCAGTCGGCGTGTTTTGATGCAATTGTAGCCGCCTATCTTTTAAATCCATTGAAAAATGATTATGATTTCATGGATGTGGCAAGGGAACAATTGGATATTTTAATAGATGTGAAAGCAGAGGATTTACAAAAGAGCTTTTATGAGGCTTATGCTGCCTATGCTTCTTATGAGCTTCTTACAAAGAAATTAGAAGAGACAGGCATGAAGAAGTTGTTTGACGAGATTGAGATGCCGCTTGTATTTACACTTTATGACATGGAAAAGAATGGTGTAAAAGTAGAAGCAGAGGCTTTAAGAATCTATGGTGAACAACTTGGAAACAAAATCGTGGAAGTGGAAAAACAGATTTATGAGCTGACTGGAGAAAACTTTAACATTAACTCTCCGAAACAACTTGGCGTGATTCTGTTCGAAAAAATGGGACTGCCTCATGGTAAGAAGACAAAGACAGGCTATTCAACTTCAGCTGATATTTTAGAAAAATTAGCACCAGAATACCCAGTAGTATCTGATATTTTGAAGTACAGACAGCTTACGAAATTAAAATCGACTTATGCCGATGGTTTGGCAAATTTTATACAGGAAGATGGTCGTATCCATGGTAAATTTAATCAGACGATTACGGCGACAGGACGTATCAGCAGTACAGAACCGAACCTACAGAACATTCCAGTTCGTATGGAGTTGGGACGTCTGATTCGAAAAGTATTTATCCCTGAGGATGGATATGCATTTGTGGATGCCGACTATTCGCAGATTGAACTTCGTATTTTGGCGCACTGTTCTGGCGATGAGCAGTTAATCAATGCTTACAAAGAAGCGCGGGATATTCACAGGATTACAGCTTCGCAAGTGTTTCATATTCCATTTGATGAAGTCACAGATTTACAACGTCGTAATGCCAAGGCTGTAAACTTTGGGATTGTGTATGGAATCAGTTCATTTGGTCTAAGTGAGGACCTAAGTATTACAAAAAAAGAAGCGGCGCAGTATATTGAAAATTATTTCAATACCTATCCGGGAATTAAGAAGTTTTTGGACGACGCGGTAGCCCATGCAAAAGAAAATGGATATGTGGAAACCTTATTTGGCCGAAGAAGACCAGTCCCAGAATTATCATCCAGCAACTTCATGCAACGTTCTTTTGGAGAACGTGTTGCTATGAATTCGCCGATTCAGGGAACTGCAGCGGATATTATGAAGATCGCGATGATTGGCGTAAATAAGCGTCTGAAGGAAAATCAGATGAAATCAAGACTCGTGCTTCAAGTACACGATGAGCTTTTAATTGAAGCACATCAGGATGAAGTGGAGCAAGTGAAAGAAATTTTGAAATATGAGATGGAACATGCGACATCTTTATTAGTTCCATTGGATGTAGATATGCATGTTGGTGAAAACTGGTACGAGGCAAAATAATGAAAATTATTGGGATTACAGGAGGCGTCGGCTCTGGAAAGAGCCGGGTGCTTTCTTTTATGGAAGAGCGGTTCCAAGCGGTCATATGTCAAGCAGACCATGTGGCATGGGAATTGCAGGAACCGGGACAAGTATGTTATAAAGAAATCGTGGCGCATTTTGGAACTTCGGTTTTAAATGAAGATATGACATTGAATCGAAAAACACTAGGGCAAATTGTGTTTCAAGATATAAATGAATTATGGAAGCTGAATCAGATTATGCATCCAGTAGTGAAAAAAGAGATTAAAAATCGTATTCAGCAGGAAAAAGAAAAGGGCACGAAATTATTTGTTCTGGAAGCAGCATTATTAATTGAAGAAGATTATGGTGAAATTTGCGATGAATTGTGGTATATTTATACGAGTGAGCCGATTCGTCGCCTCAGATTAAAAGAATCCAGACAGTATAACGACGAAAAAATCGATGCGATTATGGCCACTCAGCTTTCAGAAGAAGTGTTTCGAAAGGAATGCCAGCGGATCATTGATAACAGCGGTAACTTCGAAGAAACATGTGCACAACTTGAGGAAGCTGTGAAGGTAAGTACACGAAGTTGTTAGAACTAAAAAGATAGGACTTAGGAGAGAATTAAGATGAGATTATGCAGTATAGCAAGCGGCAGCAGTGGAAATTGCATCTACGTAGGCAGCGAGCAAACCCATCTTTTAATAGACACAGGGATCAGCAAAAAAAGAATTGATGAAAGTTTAGCTGAACTTGGTATCAAAGGGGAAGAATTAAACGGGATTCTGGTTACTCATGAACATGCGGACCATATTCAGGGATTAGGAGTATTCAGTCGAAAATATGGAGTTCCAATTTATGCAACAAAAGGAACAATTTCTGGAATCATGGAATACAAAGGTCTTGGAAAGATGCCGGAAGGGCTATACCACGAGGTGTCGATTGATCAGAGTTTTTTAATAGGTGACTTGGAAGTGAATCCATTTGCTATTTCTCATGATGCCAATGAACCATCGGGATTCCGCATTGAAAACAGTACAAAATCAGTTGCGATTGCGACCGATCTAGGAGTATATGATGACTATACAGTTGAAAATTTAAAGAATTTAGATGCAATTGTGCTGGAGGCTAATCATGATGTACATATGTTGGAAGTGGGTCCGTACCCATATTATTTGAAACAACGTGTACTTGGAAATCGTGGACATTTATCAAATGAGTTGACAGGAAGGTTACTTTGTAATATCCTACATGATAACTTGAAATATATCATGCTTGGACATCTCAGTAAGGAAAATAATTACGAAGAACTTGCAAGAGAAACCGTAAAACTAGAAGTGACAATGGGCAACACACCATTCAAAGGAGAAGATTTACCTTTGTTGGTTGCAAATAGAGATGTCATGTCAAAGATACTTGATGTCTAGCAAATATGGAGGAAAATAAGATGAAAAAATGTATTATCACAGTAGTAGGAAAAGACACCGTAGGGATTATCGCAAAAGTATGTACATATCTTGCTGAAAATCAGATTAACATTTTAGATATTTCGCAGACAATTGTACAGGGTTATTTTAACATGATGATGATTACAGACATAGGTCAGGCAACAAAAGAACTCGGAGAAGTGTCGAAAGAGTTGGAAACTATTGGTGAAGAAATTGGCGTTACGATTCGCTGTCAAAGAGCTGAAATTTTTGAAAAAATGCACAGACTTTAATTTGAGGAAGCGAGGAAGATACGATGATTAATATTTATGAGGTAACTGAGACAAATCAGATGATTGAACAGGAAAATCTCGATGTTCGTACCATTACATTGGGAATCAGTCTGATGGACTGCATTGATTCTGATTTGGAAAAACTAAATGATAAGATTTATAAGAAAATCACAACACTTGCGAAAGACCTAGTAAAAACAGGGCAAGATATAGAACAAGAATATGGAATTCCGATTGTAAATAAACGTATTTCAATCACACCAATTTCATTGATTGGTGCTGCAGCATGTAAGACATCAGAAGACTTTGTGACGATTGCAAAGACTCTGGATGCAGCTGCCAAAGAAGTCGGAGTAAACTTTATTGGCGGATATTCAGCATTGGTTTCAAAAGGAATGACTCCGGCAGAAGAAGCATTGATTCGTTCTATTCCAGAAGCATTGGCAGTGACAGAAAGAGTATGTAGTTCTGTAAATGTTGGCTCTACTAAAACAGGGATTAATATGGATGCTGTGAAACTTTGCGGAGAAATCGTAAAAGCAACAGCAGAAGCAACAGCAGACAGAGATTCATTAGGATGTGCAAAACTTGTTATCTTCTGTAATGCACCAGATGATAATCCATTTATGGCAGGAGCATTTTTAGGAGTGACAGAAGCAGATGCAGTGATTAATGTGGGTGTAAGTGGTCCGGGTGTTGTAAAACATGCGATTGAACAAGTGAGAGGACAAGGTTTTGAACAACTTTGTGAAACCATTAAAAAGACAGCATTCAAGATTACACGTGTAGGCCAATTGGTTGCAGGAGAAGCGTCAAAACGTCTTGGTATTCCATTTGGAATTATTGATTTATCTTTGGCTCCAACTCCGGCGGTGGGAGACAGTATTGCGGAAATCTTAGAAGAGATTGGCTTGGAACGCGTTGGTGCGCCAGGCACAACAGCCGCACTTGCAATGCTCAATGATCAAGTGAAAAAAGGCGGTGTTATGGCATCTTCTTATGTAGGTGGGCTTAGCGGTGCATTTATTCCGGTAAGTGAAGACCAAGGTATGATTGATGCAGTTAACGCTGGTTCCCTTACATTGGAAAAACTAGAAGCTATGACTTGCGTTTGCTCTGTAGGACTTGACATGATTGCAATTCCAGGTAAGACAAAGGCATCCACGATTTCGGGTATCATTGCGGATGAGATGGCAATTGGTATGGTAAATCAAAAGACAACAGCAGTACGTCTGATTCCGGTAATCGGAAAAGATGTAGGAGAGATTGCTGAATTTGGTGGTTTATTAGGATATGCACCGATTATGCCAGTGAATGAGTTTGATTGTTCAGATTTTGTGAATCGAAAAGGACGTATTCCGGCACCGATTCATAGTTTTAAGAATTAAAAAGAACATGTATTAACATGACAAAAAAGACTTTGGATGATTTTGAAATTTCATCATGCAAAGTCTTTTTTGATGTTATTATATTCGTATGATTTGCTGTTCGTATTCGTTCTTGAAAGATGTTTCAAATTTATCTGTAATGACAGATTCATACAAATCGGAAACTAGAATATCTTTGTTCAGCATTCTAGCTGCAGCCAAGGATAACTCTTTAGATGCAGTCAGTTTTGATAAAAGCGGAATGGAAGATTGCTTTTTAATTTGTGACAAAATCTCCATGCTGTCTTTTCGGAAGCCGAGGACACGGGCATACTCAATTTCTGTGTAGTCATCCTTTTTAATATCTAACAAAATATGAAGCAGTGCCCGGCTGATTCGGGAATAGGTCACTTCTTTGGTTTTTAATAACTCACAGAATTGTTCAAAATTCAAATACTGATTTAAATGATTTGCGATTCTATTTGCTAGTTCTTCAGAAACATCTGCATATTCCACTAACGAAGTTTTTGTTTCGCCAAGTAATTTGTATTTTAACAAAATAGAAAAATCATTTGCATAAACCGGATAACGTCTCTGGTAATTTTCTTGTAGTATAGAAATACTCGTATCTGGAATCTGATTTTCTAAATCAGAGTGGTCAAATGTTTTCCCGGCAATCTCTTTTCGAATCGCAGAAGCAGAACTATAGGTTTCCTGTAATTCTTCATCGTGATAATGAGAAGAGATGCGCTGGATAGTATGTGGAGTAATTTTGCTGTTCAAACGATAAAGTGCTTTTAAATACTCAATTCCAAGAATGTTATTCGGCTCAGCTAAAACAGAATCTACAATGTCTGAGCGCAGATAATCTTTCAGCGCTTTCTGCCTTGCAAGGGGAAATGCGTTTCCATGGCGAAGATATTGATTCAAATATTCTTTGTATTCTACAGGTTCATCCTGAATAATCTTGGCAAAATCCTGCAACACTTCAATATCACCACATTCACTTCCAAAACAAATACTATCGATACAACCCAGTTTATCCAAAAGCGACACAGTACCATATGCAAAGAATTCTGCGCTTCCAGTGGCGTAACAAACAGGCAGCTCGATTACAAGAGAAGCACCAGATCTTAAAGCAGCCTCCGCACGCAAATGTTTTGGCATAATAGCAGGAGTGCCGCGTTGTACAAAATTACCGCTCATTACAACAATGACGGCATCTGCATTTGTGATTTCCCGGGCTTTTTCAATATGATATTGATGTCCGTTATGGAATGGGTTATATTCTGCAATTAAGCCGACAATTCGCATATTTTTCCTCCTTATTTGCTGGATGTCTCATCGCTCGCCATTAAAGGTGCTTTCCTAAGTGTTCCTATTATACAACAGAAAAATACATAAGGCAAAAATAAAATGTCGTTTTGTTTGACAAAAATATGGATTAAGGGGTACACTTAGAAAGGCAAATGCAATTTGTGTGATATCAGAAAGGGGGAAAACAGTATGGAAAAAGAAAAGATTTTGGAAATGCTGGAAGAAAGAAGATTTAAAGAATTAAAAACGGAATTAGAGAATCTGCACCCCGTCGATATTGCTGAGTTATTAGAAGAATTTGAAGAAAAGCAGATGATTTTGATTTTCAGGCTTCTTGCGAAAGATGAAGCGGCGGAAACATTCACGGAAATGAACAGTGACATGAGAGAAACGCTTCTGAATGCGCTGACTGATTCTGAAATTGAGGAAGTCATGGCCGAAATGTATCTGGATGATACTGTCGATGTTTTAGAAGAAATGCCGGCAAACGTGGTGGAGAGACTCCTTCTGGCAACGGACGAAGAAACCCGTGCACAGATTAATGAACTGTTGAACTATCCAGATGACAGTGCCGGAAGCATCATGAACGTGGAATATATCGCGTTTCAAAAAGAGATGACAGTCGAAGAGGCGATTTTGAAGATTCGACAAGTCGGTATTAATCGAGAGACGATTTATACCTGTTATGTTACAGAAAAACGAAAACTGATTGGTGTAGTCAATGTAAAAGACCTGCTTACCACTGGGGATAATCATACAATCGAAGAAATCATGGAAACCAATATGATTTATGTGCATACCCA
Source organism: Tyzzerella sp. (assembly GCA_017472665.1). Taxonomy (GTDB): domain Bacteria; phylum Bacillota; class Clostridia; order Lachnospirales; family Lachnospiraceae; genus Faecalimonas. The sequence goes on from JAFUOS010000007.1 coordinate 14,176, forward strand.
TGATGACCAGGAAGAAGCTGCAACGCTGATTAATAAATACGGCTTGATTGCAATTCCGGTTGTGGATAATGATATGCGTATGGTCGGAATTGTTACCGTAGATGACGCTATGGAAGTCTTAGAAGAAGAGGCTACCGAAGATATGAGCATGATGGCAGGTATCGCGCCGAGCGAAGACTCTTATTTTGAGACAACTGTTTGGGAACATGCAAAGAGTCGTTTTCCATGGTTGCTATTCCTGATGCTTTCAGCGACGCTCAGCGGTCTGGCTTTAGACCATTTTGATTATGTCGTAGCAGTGATGCCTATTTTAAATTCCTTCGTGCCGATGCTTACCGGAACGGGTGGAAACTGTGGTTCACAGAGTTCGACTTTGATTATCCGAGGTCTTGCCACGAATGAAATCGAGTTTAAAGACATTTTCCGGGTAATGTTTAAAGAAATAAGAGTTGCTCTGACTGTGAGTGTTATGCTTGCCATAGTAAATGGCATCCGAATCGTAATCATGTACAATCATATTTATGATAATGCACTGATGATTGCAATCGTACTTGGCATTACGCTGATTTGTACAGTGCTGCTCTCTAAGACAATTGGATGTACCTTACCGCTTGTGGCGAAGAAATGCGGACTGGATCCAGCTCTCATGGCAGCACCGCTCATTACCACATTAGTTGATACGGGAACAATTCTTCTTTACTTTACAATTGCTACGAAGATATTCAATATATGACAGTTCAGCCATGGTATAAGATTGTACGAAAAAAGAGACATAAAAGGCTCTTGTATACAAAATACGAATGAGCTATAATATAAAATAGTGAGAAAAAACGAAAGGGGTCATTAAGTCATGGGATTTATTGATGTAATTAAAGAAAAAGCAAAACAAAATGTAAAAACAATTGTACTTCCAGAGACAGAAGACAAGAGAACTTATGAAGCAGCAGAAGCAGTATTAAAAGAAGGAACTGCAAAACTGATTTTAGTAGGAAGCAAAGATGAGATTGAAAAGAACGGTGCCGGATTTGATATTTCAGGTGCGACAATCGTTGACCCTGCAACAAACGAAAAGACGGAAGAATATATTGCAAAATTAGTAGAACTTAGATCTAAAAAAGGTATGACAGAAGAACAGGCAAGAGAGTTACTTCTGACAAACTATTTATACTATGGTGTCATGATGGTAAAAATGGGCGATGCTGACGGTATGGTATCAGGTGCCTGCCACTCAACAGCTGACACATTAAGACCATGCTTACAAATCTTAAAAACAAAACCAGGTACAAAATTAGTATCCGCATTCTTCGTAATGGTAGTTCCAGATTGCGAAATGGGAGAAAATGGTACATTTATCTTTGGTGATTCCGGATTGGAACAAAATCCAGATCCGGAAAAATTGGCAAACATTGCAATTTCTTCAGCAGAGTCATTCAAGACATTAGTTGGTGCAGAGCCAAAAGTAGCTATGCTTTCACACTCAACAAAAGGTAGTGCAAAACACGCAGACGTTGACAAAGTTGTAGAAGCTACACGTATCGCAAAAGAATTAGCTCCAGAACTTATGTTAGACGGAGAATTACAATTAGATGCAGCTATCGTTCCTGAAATCGGTGAATCAAAAGCTCCAGGAAGCAAAGTCGCAGGACATGCTAACGTGCTTATTTTCCCAGACTTAGATGCAGGAAACATCGGATACAAATTAGTTCAAAGACTCGCAAAAGCAGAAGCTTACGGACCATTAACACAAGGTATCGCAAAACCAGTTAACGATTTGTCTCGTGGATGCAGCGCTGCAGATATCGAAGGTGTTATTGCAATTACAGCTGTACAAGCACAGGCAGAAGAAAATTAATAGGAATGTAGCATAACGGAGGAAAGAAAAATGAATGTTTTAGTAATCAACTGTGGAAGTTCTTCATTGAAATTCCAATTAATCAACTCTGATACAGAAGCTGTATTAGCAAAAGGTCTTTGTGAAAGAATCGGTATTGACGGAAGACTTACTTACCAACCAGCAGGTGGAGAAAAAACAGTAGAAGACAAAGCAATGCCTACACACACAGAAGCAATCCAATTCGTAATCGACGCATTGACAGATTCTGAAAGAGGTGTAGTAGCAAGTTTGTCAGAAATCGGAGCAGTAGGACATCGTGTCGTACATGGTGGAGAAAAATTCGCAAGTTCAGCAGTCATTACAGAAGAAATGATCAAAGCAGTAGAAGAATGCAACGATTTAGCACCACTTCACAATCCTGCAAACTTAATCGGTATTCGTGCATGTCAGGAATTGATGCCAAACGTACCAATGGTTGGTGTGTTTGACACAGCTTTCCATCAGACAATGCCAGAAAAAGCGTATATGTATGGACTTCCATACGAATACTATGAAAACTACAAAGTAAGACGTTATGGATTCCACGGAACAAGCCACAGCTTTGTTTCTAAGAGAGTAGCAGAAATCTTAGACAGACCATATGATGCAACAAAGACAATCGTTTGCCACTTAGGAAACGGTGCAAGTATCTGCGCAGTAGAAAATGGAAAATCAGTAGATACTTCTATGGGTCTTACACCACTTGAAGGTCTTGTAATGGGAACACGTTCAGGGGATGTTGATCCGGGTGCATTAGAATTTCTTGCTAAGAAAGAAGGTCTTGATATAGCCGGTCTTTTAAATATGTTAAACAAAAAGTCTGGTGTACATGGTCTTTCAGGAATCTCAAGTGACTTCCGTGATTTAGCAGCTGGTGCAGAGGCTGGAAACAGACAAGCACAGATTGCCATCGATGTATTTGCTTATCGTGTGGCAAAATATGTTGGAAGCTATGTGGCAGCCATGAATGGTGTAGACGCAATCGCTTTCACAGCAGGAATTGGTGAAAACGACGGCAGCATCCGAGAAAAAGTATGTTCTTACTTAGGCTATTTAGGAATTGAAATTGATAAAGAAGCAAATGGAAAACGCGGTGAAGAAATCGTGATTTCCACTGCAGATTCAAAAGTCAAAGTATTAGTAGTTCCTACAAACGAAGAACTTGCAATCGCTCGCGAGACAGTTGCATTAGTTTAGGATAAAATTACTAATTCGTTGTTGACAAATGGATTTTTCATGATATAATTATTTAGGTGTGAGTAGGAGTAACGATATGTTAATAAACCTATCAGACGTTTTATCTGAACATCATAAGACAATTGAAGAGAATGTCCCTGTAGAAATGACAGAGTTTAAAACATCATTTGGTCGTTTTTCGATTGTTGATAAGCAGGATGTGCACATTGTTGTAAAACATGTGAAACAGCGTGAGTTATCGATTACCGGAGAAGCGAATGTGGTATTAGAAGTACCATGTGACCGATGTTTAGAACCAGTAAAGGTGCCATTCGATTTAAAGTTTGCGAAAAATGTGGACTTGCAAGAGTCTGAGGATGCACAGGTAGATGAACTAGACGAAAAAAATTATATTGACGGATATAATCTTGACGTAGACAAATTACTCTATAATGAGATTTTGATAGGATGGCCGATGAAAATTCTTTGTAGCGAAGACTGTAAAGGGATTTGCAACGTGTGTGGTCAAAACCTAAATGAGGGATCTTGTGACTGCGAAGATACAAGTCTTGACCCTAGAATGTCAGTTATCCGCGATGTGTTTAAGAATTTTAAGGAGGTGTAACCTATGTCAATTTGTCCAAAGAATAAATCTTCTAAAGCAAGAAGAGACAAAAGAAGAGCAAACTGGAAAATGAGCGCTCCAAATTTAGTAAAATGCAGCAAATGTGGTGAATTAATGATGCCACACAGAGTATGCAAAGCTTGCGGTTCTTACAACAAAAAAGAAATCGTAGCTGTAGACTAATTACAAAAAGTCATTAAAATCAAGGGTTTTTAATGAACCCTTGATTTTTTTGTGCGAATTTATATTGATTTTTGTGGTAATGTCTAGTAAAATTACGTTAGCAGTGCAGGAGGTATAAGCATGTCAGAGATTACAAAAGTAGCATTAGATGCTATGGGAGGAGACAATGCACCTGGAGAAATGGTAAAGGGTGCAGTTGATGCGATTCATAAGCGTAAGGATATCAAGGTATTTCTGGTTGGTCAGGAAGACGTGATTCAGAAAGAACTTGCGCAGTACACTTATGAAACGGATCAAATAGAAGTTGTGAATGCAACAGAGGTCATTGAGACTGCAGAACCACCAGTTATGGCGATTCGTAGGAAAAAAGACTCATCAATTGTTGTTGCGATGAATATGGTGAAGAAAGGGGAGGCAGATGCATTTGTTTCTGCTGGAAATTCAGGCGCAGTTCTTGTTGGCGGACAACTTATCGTTGGACGTATCAAAGGAATTGAAAGGCCACCATTAGCACCACTTATTCCGACGGCAAAAGGAGTTTCCCTGCTGATTGATTGCGGCGCGAATGTAGATGCCAGATCTTCGCACCTGGTACAATTTGCAAAATTAGGTTCTATCTACATGGAACACGTAATGGGGATTCAGAATCCGAAAGTTGCGATTGTTAACATTGGTGCAGAAGAAGAAAAAGGCAATGCCCTTGTAAAAGAAACATTTCCACTGCTGAAAGAATGCAAAGACATCAACTTCATTGGAAGTATTGAGGCGCGAGATATTCCACATGGAATGGCAGATGTCATTGTATGTGAAGCATTTGTTGGAAATGTCATCTTGAAACTTTATGAAGGAGTTGGCTCCGTGATGATGCATAAAGTAAAACAAGGCATGATGACTACACTTCGAAGCAAGATAGGCGCTCTGCTTGTAAAACCAGCACTAAAAGAAACATTGAAGAGCTTTGATGCAAGCGAGCATGGTGGTGCACCACTATTGGGACTTAACGGTCTTGTGGTGAAGACTCATGGCAGTTCAAAAGCAAAAGAAGTCTCAAATTCAATTATTCAATGTGTTACATTCAAAGAACAAAGAATTAATGATAAGATCAGAGAATGTATCAAAGAAGATTAATCCAATATTAAGGAGAGAACGTTATGGAATTTGAAAAATTACAGGAAATTATCGCAGACGTATTAAATGCAAATCCAGAGGAGATTACGATGGAAACCACATTTGTAGACGATTTAGGAGCAGACTCATTGGATATTTTCCAAATCATTATGGGAATTGAAGAAACATTTGATATTGAAATTGAAAACGAAGATGCTGAAAAAATTGTCACAGTGGGAGATGCTGTAGAACAAATTAAAAACGCTATACATTAGGCAATAGATGAAAAAGCCCAAACGGGCTTTTTCATTTTATGCGAGAGGGAGCAACATGCAACAGAAATTACTAGAATTACAAAACAAGATTGGATATCAATTCCATGATGTGGAACTATTAAAATCAGCAATGATGCATAGTTCTTATACCAATGAGAAACATCTTCCAAAATGCAAGTGTAATGAAAGATTAGAGTTCTTGGGGGATGCTGTATTAGAATTAGTCTCCAGTGAATTTTTATTTTCCGAAAATGAAACGATGCCAGAGGGAGAATTAACGAAGCTGCGTGCAAGTATGGTGTGCGAACCATCTTTGGCATTTTGTGCGCGGGAAATCGACTTAGGGAGTTATCTGCTTCTTGGAAAAGGAGAAGAAGTGACTGGAGGACGAACCAGAGCATCTATCACTTCAGATGCGTTGGAAGCACTCATTGGAGCGATTTATCAGGATGGTGGTTTTGCTAATGCAAAAGAGTTCATTCTTAAATTTGTATTGAATGATTTGGAACACAAAAAACTCTTTTATGATAGCAAGACTATCCTACAAGAACTTGTGCAGGGAAACTTTTCAGAAACTCTGTCATATCAGCTTGTGAAAGAAGAAGGCCCTGACCATAACAAAGCTTTTTTCGTAGAGGTATGCATTGGAGAGAATCGTTATGGAGAAGGTTCTGGCAGAACGAAAAAAGCGGCGGAACAAGATGCCGCATATCATGCAATTTTGAAATTACACGAGAAGAATATAAAGTAGGTGTGAGATGTATTTAAAAAGTATTGAAGTACAAGGGTTCAAGTCCTTTGCTAACAAAATCGTATTTGATTTTCATAATGGGATTACTGGTATAGTTGGACCGAACGGCAGCGGAAAAAGTAATGTTGCCGATGCGGTAAGGTGGGTTCTTGGAGAACAGCGTGTGAAACAGCTTCGTGGAGGAAATATGCAGGACGTTATTTTCTCTGGTACGGAACTTCGAAAACCGCTTAGTTATGCATCGGTTGCGATTACGTTGGATAATTCTGACCATCATTTGCCGATTGATTACAATGAAGTGACCGTTGCCAGAAAGTTGTATCGTTCTGGCGAAAGTGAATATCTGATTAATGGAAGCACATGTCGTCTGAAAGATGTCAATGAGCTCTTTTATGATACTGGTATCGGTAAAGAAGGTTATTCTATCATTGGACAAGGTCAGATTGATAAAATCTTAAGTGGAAAGCCGGAAGAACGTAGAGAGCTTTTTGATGAAGCGGCTGGTATCGTAAAGTTTAAAAGACGTAAAAATATGTCTTTGAAGAAACTGGAAGAAGAACGTCAGAATCTTGTACGTGTCAATGATATTTTGGCAGAATTAGAAAAGCAGATTGGACCTTTGGAGAAGCAATCCGAAGTTGCTAAGACCTATTTGCGTAAAAAGGAAGAATTGAAAACATACGATATCAATATGTTTTTATTGGAAACGGCCCGAATAAAAGCAGAACTTGCTGCTGTGGAAGAAAAGATTAAGATTACCCAGGATGAATTGGATGATGTTACTGCACAATATGAAAATACGAAGACAGAGTATGAAGCCATTGAAGTGCAGACAGATGAGATTGACAATTCGCTGGAACGTGCAAAACGACAGCTCAACGAGACAAAGCTTTTAAAACAACAATTAGAAGGACAGATTGAGGTCTTAAAAGAGCAGATTAATACAGCTCGTATGAACGACGAGCATTTGGAACAACGTTCGAAAGCGATTTATGCTGAACTTACGGAACGTGAGAAGAGCATGGCTAATCTAGCGAAAGAAAAAGAAGAACTGGAGCATCAGATATCTGAAAAACATGTAGAAGATGAGGACGCGCAGACCAAGTTGTTTCGCATTCAGACAAGGATTGCAGAATTGGCGGGAACTATTGAAAACAACAAACAGGATTTGATCGAACTTTTGAATAATCGTTCTTCTACAAAGGCGAATATTCAGAAATTTGATACCATGTTGGAACAGATCCAAGTGCGCCGCTCGGAGTTGCATCAGAGACTGATTACCGCAAAAAGTGAAGCAGATAAGCAGAAAGCATTAAGTACACAATTTGAAAATGAGTTGAAAGCGGTTTCTGGAACGATTATTGAATATGCGAACCAGATTAAGTCATATGAGGCTGAAATTGAACGTCTACAGGCTGAGATTTTGAAAAAAACAGAAGAACACCGCAATGGACAGAGTGCATACCATAGAGAAGCTTCGCGTTTAGAGTCTTTAAAAAACATTACAGAACGTTATGACGGATATGGCAACAGCATTCGCCGTGTCATGGAAAGAAAAGCGCATGTACCAGGAATCCTTGGAGTTGTTGCTGATCTTGTAAAAGTGTCGAAAGAGTACGAGGTTGCAATTGAAACTGCACTTGGCGGAAGTATTCAGAATATCGTTACTGATAATGAAAACACTGCAAAGCAGATGATTACATACTTGAAACAAAACAAATTTGGACGAGCAACCTTCCTTCCGCTTACAAGTGTGAATGGAAGCAATCATAAAGTTCAAAAAGAAGTGCTGAGTGAAGAAGGCGTAATTGGCGTTGCGAGCACTTTGGTTCAAGTAGAAGATAAATATCAGGGACTGGCTGAAAATTTACTCGGCCGTACCATTGTTGTAAAAAACATTGACAATGGAATTGCTCTGGCAAGAAAATACAAACAATCTCTCCGCATCGTTACGCTGGAAGGCGAACTTATGAATCCGGGCGGAGCTATGACTGGTGGTGCATTTAAAAACTCTAGTAATCTTCTTAGCAGAAGGCGTGAAATCGAGGAATTGGAAAAGACAGTGAAAAAGTTACAGTCCGATATGGAAGCGATGGAGCGCGCTGTAGAAAACTGTAAAGAAGAGCGTGCAGGACTTTACGTAAAAGTAGAGGAAGTCAAAGAACAACTGCAGAAGGCTTACGTGGTACAAAATACAGCGAAGATGAATATGGATCAGGTGAATTCAAAGATTGCGCAGACCAATGCAGAAACGAAGCATATTCATGAAGAAAACGAGGATTTGGAAAGCCAGATTCAAGAAATTAAAGACAACCATGAATCGATTCAGGTTGAATTGGAATATTCTGAAAAAATGGAACGAGAGTTAAATAGCTCTTCCGTAGAGCAGCAAAAAGAATTGGATGAGGCTCGCGAGGAAGAAAGCAGGCAGCTGCAGGAAACTGAAAAGATGCACTTGTCTTATGCTGCATTGGAGCAAAAATATCAATTCCTACAGGAAAACGAAGTTCGTATTCAGGAAGAAATTCAAAAATTCAATGAAGAATTGTCTGGCTTAGATATTAGTAAAGGTGATGCTTCTGAGGAAATCAAGCAGAAGGAAGCACAAATTCAGGATATTCAGGATACGATTACAAATTCTGCAGAATTGTTTGCGGAAATTGAGGCAGAGATTCAGAAATTTGTGGCAGAAAAAGAAGAACTAACGAAGCAGCATAAAGCATTCTTGGCAAAACGTGAAGAATTGGCAAAACGAATGGCAGAACTGGATAAAGAATCTTTCCGTTTAAACAGTAAACGAGAAGGTTATGAAGAATCTTCTGAAAAGCAGATTAGTTATATGTGGGATGAGTACGAACTCACTTACAATATGGCACTTGAAATCCGCGATGAAAACCTCAACGATTTGGCATTTATGAAGAAGCAGATTCAAACGTTAAAGAATGAGATTCGTGCACTTGGCTCTGTCAATGTCAATGCAATTGAAGATTACAAAAACGTTTCAGAACGTTATGAATTCTTGAAAACACAGCATGATGACTTGGTAGAAGCAGAGGCAACTCTAGTAAATATTATCGAGGAACTGGACGCAGCAATGCGCAAACAGTTCAAGGAAAGTTTTGAAGAAATCAGCGTAGAATTTGATAAAGTATTTAAACAACTTTTCGGTGGTGGAAAGGGTACCTTGGAATTGATGGAGGATGAGGATATCCTAGAAGCAGGTATTCGCATTATTGCACAACCACCAGGAAAAAAACTACAGAACATGATGCAATTATCCGGTGGAGAAAAAGCGTTGACAGCGATTTCACTGTTATTTGCAATTCAGAATTTGAAGCCGTCTCCATTCTGTCTCTTGGACGAAATCGAGGCTGCATTAGATGATTCTAACGTGGATCGTTTTGCAAATTATCTGCACAAGTTGACGAAGCATACACAGTTTATTGTAATTACCCACAGAAGAGGTACGATGACCGCTGCAGATCGTCTGTATGGTATTACCATGCAGGAAAAAGGGGTATCAACACTGGTATCTGTAGACTTGTTAGAAAAAGAATTAGATGATTAGAAATTGGGAGGTTTTATGGGAGAAGAAAAGAAAGGATTTTTTAAACGCCTTGTTTCCGGTCTCACAAAGACAAGAGATAATATTGTATCGGGAATTGACAGCATTTTTAAAGGATTTTCTCATATCGATGATGATTTTTATGAAGAATTAGAAGAAATCCTCATTATGGGCGATTTAGGCGTTCGTGCGACGATGGATATTATCGAGGACTTGAAAAAGAAAGTAAAAGAAAACCATATCAAAGAACCAGCAGATTGTAAGCAATTCCTAATTGAGAGTATTAAGGAACAGATGGATGTAGGTGAAGCGGCTTATGAGTTTGAACATCAGACATCCGTTGTGCTTGTGATTGGTGTAAATGGTGTTGGGAAGACTACAACCATTGGGAAATTAGCTGGAAAGCTAAGAGATCAGGGCAAGAAAGTGGTACTTGCGGCTGCAGATACATTCCGCGCGGCAGCTGGTGAACAGTTGAAAGAATGGGCTCGTAGAGCAGATGCAGACTTGATTGGTGGACAAGAGGGGTCTGATCCGGCGGCTGTTGTTTTCGATGCGGTTGCTGCAGCAAAATCAAGAAAAGCAGATGTACTTTTGGTTGACACCGCAGGAAGACTCCATAACAAGAAGAATCTTATGGAGGAGCTTCGCAAAATCAATCGTGTGCTCGAAAGAGAATATCCAGAAGCATTTCGCGAAACATTGGTGGTGCTGGATGGTACAACAGGACAGAACGCATTAGCACAGGCGAAAGAATTTAAAGATGTTGCAGATATTACAGGTATTGTTTTGACAAAGATGGATGGAACTGCAAAAGGTGGAATTGCAGTGGCAATTCAAGCAGAGCTTGGCATTCCGGTAAAATATATTGGTGTCGGAGAAACGATTGATGATTTACAAAAGTTTAACTCCGATGACTTTGTAAACGCATTATTTATGACAGAAGAATAAAAGCAGAAGAAAGGATGTGTTCAGATGTTAACTTTACAAAAGTTTGAAGAAGCAAGTGAAATTGTAAAGAAAGTAACGAAGCCAACAAAGTTAGTATATAGTGAGTATCTTAGCCAACAGACAGGCGGAAAGGTATACTTAAAACCAGAAAACATGCAGCATACAGGAGCATTTAAGCTTCGTGGTGCTTATTACAAAATCAGTACATTATCAGAAGAAGAGAGAGCAAAAGGTCTGATTACTGCTTCGGCAGGCAATCATGCGCAAGGTGTTGCTTATGCAGCAAAAGCATTTGGGTGTAAGGCGACGATTGTAATGCCAACAATTACTCCACTGATTAAAGTCAATCGTACGAAAGAATATGGATCAGATGTGGTTTTGTTCGGAGATGTCTATGATGATGCTTGTCAGAGGGCTTATGAACTGGCAAATGAAACAGGCGCTACTTTTGTGCATCCGTTTGATGATTTAGATGTTATCACTGGGCAAGGAACGATTACGATGGAGATTATACAAGAACTTCCAACTGTAGATTACATTTTAGCACCAGTTGGCGGCGGTGGACTCATCGCAGGTGTTGCAACGCTTGCAAAAATGTTGAATCCAAAGATTAAAGTAATCGGGGTAGAACCTGCAAATGCAGCCAGTATGTCAGAGGCACTTGCAGCTGGAAAAACAGTGACTCTTTCTAGTGCAGATACTATTGCAGATGGTACAGCAGTAAAAACTGTTGGTGAAAATGCATTAAAATATGTACAGGAATATGTAGATGAAATGCTCCTCGTGGAAGATGACGAATTAATCGGAGCATTCCTTGATATGGTAGAAAATCATAAGATGGTTGTAGAAAATGCAGGTCTTTTGACAGTAGCTGCATTGAAACAACTTGATTTGGAAGGGAAAAAAGTAGTATCCATCTTAAGTGGCGGTAACATGGATGTGATCACTATGTCCTCTATCGTACAGCATGGATTAATCCAGAGAGACCGTATTTTCTCAGTGTCAGTATTGCTTCCAGATAAGCCGGGCGAACTGGTACGTGTTGCAGATACGATTGCAAAAGCACAAGGCAATGTTATTAAATTGGAACACAACCAGTTTGTAAGTACAAATCGTAATGCGGCAGTGGAACTTCGTATTACGTTGGAGTCATTTGGTACAGAACATAAACGAGAAATTTTAAAAGCCCTTGAAGATAACGGTTACAAGCCAAAGAGCATCAGTGCGAAATTATACTAAGCAAAATTGATTGAAGAGTCATCGCACACGTTGTAGCAAGAATGTTGATGCATTTTTGAGTGAAAGGGGATTTGTATGGAGTATAGAATACCAAAAAAAGGGGAAATTTATAGACACTTCAAAGGAAACCTGTATGAAATTATCATTATTGCGAGAGATTCGGAAACCTTGGAAGAAAAAGTTGTATATAAGGAAGTAGATGGGGATGCTGCTTATGTACGTCCGCTTCCAATGTTTGTAAGCTTAGTTGATAAAGAAAAATATCCGAATGCAACGCAGGAATTTCGATTTGAACTTGTGCAGGGAGTGAAGCGACACAGTGACAAGCAAATGATTTTGCAGGCAGCTATGCAAAGCAGTTTGCAGAGTGACGCATTTGCAGATGCAGAACGCAATAACTGTGAGGCTAGTATAGCAGACCATGGTATGATTATGGAATATTTGGATTTGGATACGGTGAGTGATAAAATCGAGTATTTGCTCCGCGTAAAAGATCAAATTACAGAAGAGTTTATCGAAGTTGTTGCACAGTCGTTGGAATTCACGGAGAATGCTGGGAGTCTGGTCGAGAGATATGAGGCAATTTTGCGATATCTTAGGACCGTGGCGAGATATGAAAGTGGAAGATTGAGATAAATAAAAAGTGAAGTAAATATTCAATATGGAGTAAAAGAGATGAGATTTTGTGATTTCATCTCTTTTTTGCAAAATTTTATGAGGATTTTATTTTTTACAATAGACGGGCTCATAGATTTGCAAGAAAAATAGTTAGAAATGGATTGACAAGAAATGTATAATTGTATACAATCATACAAGAAAACAAAAACACAAAGAAAAGAGGCTTATTTTATGGAAAACAGACGCGTATTTATGAATGAACAGAACAACTTACTATCATTGGAAGAACACATGTATCCTCTGGTAGATGTACAGACACCAAATATATTTCGAAACTTATTTCCATACGAAGAAATTCCGAAAATAGCATTTAACGATAGAATTGTACCACATAATATGCCAGATGAGATCTGGATTACAGATACCACATTCCGTGATGGACAGCAATCCAGAGCACCATATTCTACAGAACAGATTGTCACGATTTATGATAAATTTCACAAATTAGGCGGACCAAAAGGCAAGATTCGTCAGTGTGAGTTTTTCTTATACAGTAAAAAAGACCGTGATGCTGTTTATAAATGTATGGAAAGAGGTTATGAGTTCCCAGAAGTAACCAGCTGGATTCGAGCAAGCAAAAAGGATTTCCAACTCGTAAAAGACATTGGTATGAAAGAAACGGGTATTCTGGTAAGTTGTTCCGATTATCATATTTTCTACAAGTTGAATATGACAAGAAAGCAAGCCATGGAACATTACCTCGGAATTGTTCGTGATTGCTTGGAAATCGGTGTAAGTCCAAGATGTCACTTGGAGGACATTACACGTGCCGACATTTATGGTTTTGTAATTCCATTCTGCTTAGAATTGATGAAATTAAGAGAAGAATATCAAATTCCAGTAAAAGTTCGCGTATGTGACACTATGGGATATGGAGTAAACTTCCCAGGTGCTGTAATTCCACGTTCGATTCCGGGAATTATTTATGGCATCATGGTTCATGCAGGTGTTCCAAGTGAATTGATTGAATTCCATGGACACAATGATTTCTATAAGGCGGTAAATAACTCAACAACAGCATGGCTATATGGAGCATCTGGTGTAAACTGTTCACTGTTTGGTATTGGTGAACGTACAGGTAATACACCACTGGAAGCAATGGTATTCGAGTATGCTCAGCTTCGAGGAACATTGGATGGTATGGATACAACTGTAATTACAGAACTTGCTGAATATTATGAAAAAGAAATTGGTTACAAAGTACCATCTAGAACCCCATTTGTAGGAAGCAGCTTCAATGTGACAAGAGCAGGCATTCATGCAGATGGATTGCTTAAGAACCAAGAAATTTACAACATTTTCAATACAGAAAAATTCTTGAACAGACCAGCCTTGGTTGCTGTATCAAATACTTCTGGTTTGGCAGGAATTGCACACTGGATGAACGCTTATTATAAATTGACAGGTGACCGTGCAGTAGACAAGAGTTCGCCAGTGGTTACAAAAGTCAAAGAATGGGTCGACGCAGAATATGAAGCAGGCCGTGTGACGGTAATCACAGACGAAGAATTAGTGAGGGTAATCACAGATGTTTGCCATGAATTACAAATAGTGCTATAATATGGGTGCTTAGCGAATTTGAGCCTTTGGTGACGGATGAGTTTAGTGAGACATATGCCCTTGTGGCACAGTCTAGGTAGCATTGAAAGTAACAATTAGGAGAGAGCAAAATGGAAGAGTATCAAGAGCTGTCTTTGCGAGGAAAAGTATTTCAAAAGATTCGCGATGATATTTTAAAAGGGAGATACGAAGAAAATGAAGAGCTAAGGGAAAGCACCCTTGGAAAAGAGCTGGGAGTCAGCCGTACCCCGGTAAGAGAGGCACTTAGACAACTGGAGTTAGAGGGACTCGTGAAGATTATTCCGAATAAAGGGGCTTATGTTACTGGCATTACGGGAAAAGATGTAAGTGATATTTATATCATTCGTTCTCTTTTGGAAGGACTTTGTGCCAGATGGGCAACAGAACATATTACCGAAGAACAGATTGACAAGTTAGAGGAAATTATATTATTATCTGAATATCATGTGAACAAGAAAAAGGAACTGGCAGCGCAGGTGACAAAGCTGGACAGTGAGTTCCATGAAGTGCTGTATGAGGCTTCCAACAGCCGTATTTTAGAGCATGTGTTATCTGATTTTCATAATTATGTGCAGTCTGCGAGAAAAATGTCAGTTGCAAATCAGGATCGTGCAGAAAAGTCTATTGCGGAGCATAAGGAAATCTTGCAGGCGATTAAGGATAAAGATGCAGACAGGGCAGAACAGCTGGCAAATGCACATATTTTGAATGTGATGAAAAACTTGAAAATGGATGTCTAGATAGGAGGATTTGAGAATGGACAAGATTAAAATGACAACACCACTTGTAGAAATGGATGGAGATGAGATGACAAGAATTCTTTGGAAAATGATCAAAGATGAATTGTTATTGCCATATATTGATTTGAAAACAGAGTATTATGACCTTGGTTTGGAACATCGTAATGAAACAAATGACCAGGTGACAATTGATTCTGCAAATGCAACAAAGAAATATGGCGTTGCTGTAAAATGTGCTACAATCACACCAAATGCAGCACGTATGACAGAATACAACTTAAAAGAAATGTGGAAGAGCCCAAACGGAACAATCCGTGCGATGCTTGACGGAACAGTATTCCGTGCACCAATCGTTGTAAAAGGGATTGAGCCTTGCGTGAAGAATTGGAAGAAACCAATTACAATCGCAAGACATGCGTATGGTGATGTTTACAAGAACACAGAGATGATTGTTCCAGGTCCTGGGAAAGTGGAATTGGTTTATACAGCAGAAGATGGAACAGAGACACGTGAGTTAGTACATAACTATAAGAGTGCGGGAGTTGCACAAGGTATGCATAACTTAGATGACTCCATTGAAAGTTTTGCAAGAAGCTGCTTTAACTATGCATTAGATACAAAGCAGAGTTTATGGTTTGCAACAAAAGATACAATTTCTAAGAAATATGACCATACTTTCAAAGACATTTTCCAAGAAATCTTTGATAAGGAATACAAAGAAGCATTTGACAAAGCAGGTATCGAATATTTTTATACATTAATTGATGATGCAGTTGCTCGTGTTATGAAAGCAGAAGGTGGATTCATCTGGGCTTGTAAGAACTATGATGGTGATGTTATGAGCGATATGGTTTCCTCTGCATTTGGCTCACTTGCAATGATGACATCTGTACTTGTTTCACCACAAGGATACTATGAATACGAGGCTGCTCATGGAACTGTACAACGCCACTATTACAAACACCTCAAGGGTGAAGAAACATCTACAAACTCTGTAGCAACAATCTTTGCTTGGACAGGTGCACTTCGTAAACGTGGTGAATTAGATGGAAATAAAGAGTTGATGGAATTTGCTGATAGATTGGAAAAAGCAACTCTTGATACAATTGAAAGTGGTAAGATGACAAAAGACTTGGCACTTATTACAACAATTGAAAATCCAACTGTTTTAAATAGTGAGGAGTTTATTAAAGAGATTGCGAAATCTTTATAAGATGATGGAATTTATCTTGCAATTGAGATGTAATTTCTAAATACCTATAATTTCGAAATACATGTAATTTCTAAACACATAAAAAACACTCTGTAATACCCTGGATTTATACAGAACTAAGGGTATAGCAGAGTGTTTTTTTGAAATATAGAAAAATCTGGTGAAATGAGTGGCAAAATCAATGGATTTTACGGTCTTTTTGGGTATTACAGTACAGAAAATTTGTATATACCAAAATAGGTCTTGCAGAGGAGATGGCTATTGATATTACTCCGCCAATTCTTCCCATTTTACATACAATTCTTCTAATTCCGCTGCAATGGCAGCCTTTTCTTGTGATAATTCACGACATTTCAAAGAATTTGTGTAAACATCCTCATGAGTCATCATTTCATCAATTTCAGCATCCCGCTCTTCAAGAGCAGTAATGCGTTCTTCTGTCTTCTTCAAGTCGTTCTGACGTTTCCGCTCTTTCGCCTGTGCTTCTTTCTGTGCTTTCCAGTCAAGTTTATTTTCAGATTCTTTTACAGGAGCAGAAGATGCCGAAGAACTTGAGAAAGAGCCAGCACCTGACGAACTATAAGTATGGTCAGTTCCAGTATTTGAAGAGCCAGTAAGTTTTGTGCCACCAGTAACGCCAGAAGCATAAGCAGCCGTCAATTCTTCTTTTTTCTCGAGATAATAATCATAGTTTCCGATATAATTTACAAATGTGCCATTTACCAAATCCATAATTCTGCTTGCAGTCTGGTTAATAAAATAACGGTCATGTGACACATAAAGAACGGTACCAGTGTATTCGTTCAATGCCTTTTCCAAAATCTCCTTTGAAGCGATATCCAAGTGGTTAGTAGGTTCATCAAGGATTAAGAAGTTTGCCTCAGACAACATAAGTTTCGCTAAGGAAACACGCCCGCGTTCGCCACCACTAAGGTCGCTAATTAATTTATAAACATCATCGCCCGTAAACAAAAAAGCAGCGAGAGTATTACGAATCTGAGTATTGGTCAGCGTCGGATAATCATCTGAAATTTCATCAAAGATGTTTTTATTCATATGCAATACATGATGTTCTTGATCGTAATATCCAATCTGTACTTTAGAACCAAGTCGAAATGAACCGCTGTCAGCTGCAACCACTTCATTCAGAATTTTAAGAAGAGTAGTTTTTCCAGTTCCGTTATCTCCAATGATAGCAACATGTTCACCACGTTTGATTTCAAAATTGACATTTTCAAAGAGCTTTAAATTACCATATGATTTTTCAAGGTCTTCCACAGACAATACATCGTTTCCGCTGACGCAAGATGGCTCCAAAGAAAAATGCAATTCCTGCGCATCACCCATCGGCTTGTCCACACGCTCCATTTTCTCAAGCATCTTTTCACGGCTTTCTGCACGTTTAATCGACTTCTCACGGTTGAAGGAGCGGAGTTTTTCAATGACAGCCTCCTGATGTTTGATTTCAGCCTGTTGGTTCAGATATTCTTTGATTTTTGCTTCACGAATCATTTTCTTCTTCTCGGCAAAATCAGAATAATTTCCTTGGAAACACATGATATTTCCGTATTCAATCTCAATCACTTTAGATACTACACGATTTAAGAAATAACGGTCATGGGATACAATTAAAACTGCGCCGCCATAATTTAATAAATAGTTCTCTAACCAGCTGATGGAATTCATATCCAAATGGTTTGTTGGTTCATCCAAAAGTAGAATATCTGGCTTGGTCAATAAAAGTTTGCCAAGCGCAACCCGTGTTTTTTGACCACCAGAAAGTGTGTCGACTGATTTGGAAAATTCGTCTTCATGGAATCCAAGACCTTTCAATACTCCGATTAGTTCACTTTGATAAGCATAACCATTTGCCTGTTCAAAGCGTTCTGTTAAAAGATGATAGGAGTGAAGTCGGTTTTCCAGTTCTTCCCCCTGTAAATGTTTCATTTCCAGCTCCATTACACGAATCTGTTTTTCCATTTCAATGATATCCGCTTTGGCCGTTTTGATTTCTTCCAAAATCGAATTTTCACTGGAAAGTTCCTGATGTTGTGACAGATAACCTATGGTTTTTCCTTTTGCGATGATAATTTCACCACTGTCAGGTTCCAGTTCTTTCATAATCATTTTAAGGACAGTTGATTTACCCGCACCATTTAAGCCAATGAGAGCGGCTTTTTCTCGATCTTCTATATGAAAGGAGCCAGATTTTACAATGACCTGGTCTCCAAATGCCTTTGAAATATTATGACATGCTAAAATCATATGTACCTCCCAATTTAGACATACTTAAACATAATAATTATATCTAAAATTATACAAAAAACAACTAAAAATTTGACTTTGGTGTCAGAATTACTTATAATAATAACTAATGTAATAATATACAGGAAGGGGAATAAAAGGTGGAAGAAAGAGAAATTTCTCAGGCGGTCATTCGTAGATTGCCACGATATTACCGTTACCTTGGTGAATTGTTGGCGAACGACGTGGAACGTATTTCCTCCAACGATTTAAGCAAGAGAATGCATGTTACAGCCTCTCAAATTAGACAGGATTTAAATAATTTTGGAGGTTTTGGACAACAAGGCTATGGCTACAATGTGAAGTATTTACATACTGAGATTGGGAAAATTCTCGGTTTGGATGTAAATCATAATTTTATTATCATTGGTGCCGGTAATCTTGGTCAGGCGTTAGCAAATTATGCGGCATTTGAAAACAGTGGATTTATTTTAAAGGGAATTTTTGATGTAAATCCAAGATTAGAAGGGGTTACGATCCGTGGAGTTCCGATACGCATGATGGAAGAACTAAAAGAATTTATTGCAGAAAATAATATTGAAATTGCAGTTTTGACGATTCCGAAGACAAAGGCAATTGAAGTGGCTGAGATGCTTTCAGATACAGGTATTAAGGGGATTTGGAATTTTGCTCATACAGATTTACATCTTCCGGAAAATATCATTGTTGAAAATGTACATTTGGCAGAAAGTCTTATGAGACTTTCCTATGAAGTAGGACGTTACGACGAGGAACACAAGGATATATAAGAATTTGAAACGTGTATTTAAGCATGAGAGCTACATGCTTTCTTACACGTTTTTCGTATAAGTAGAGGTGGAAATGATGAGATATTTACCGACAGGGGAGCAAATGAGGAAGGCAGACTCATATACAATTGAACAGATTGGTCTTCCATCCATGGTGCTTATGGAGCGGGCTGCATTGCAGGTCGTGGA
The DNA here is from genome assembly GCA_017472665.1 of Tyzzerella sp. GTDB lineage: Bacteria > Bacillota > Clostridia > Lachnospirales > Lachnospiraceae > Faecalimonas. The sequence goes on from JAFUOS010000007.1 coordinate 33,375, forward strand.
AAAATTAGAACGAGAAAAATTAGACTTATCGAAGGTTCTGGTTGTCTGCGGTTCTGGAAATAATGGAGGCGATGGTTATGCAGTTGCCAGACTTTTGCATTTAAAAGGAATCCATGTAGAAATTCTTTTTGCAGGAAAAGACACGTCCAGAAGTGCAGAAAATAGGAAGCAAAAAGAAATTGCTGAATTTTATCAGATTCCAGTAGTTGAAGAAATCCAGGAGAAGGAATATAGTGTTATTGTTGATGCTATTTTTGGAACAGGGTTAAAAAGAGAGATTGAAGGAAATTATTATGATATTATCTCTCTTTTGAATCAGAAAACAGGGATCAAGGTTTCCATTGATATTCCATCGGGCATCCATGACACGAGTGGAGCTGTGATGGGGATTGCATTTCGGGCGGATTATACGGTTGCAATTGCTTTTGCAAAGAGAGGTTCGGTATTATATCCAGGAGCGCAATATGTTGGTAAAATCGTGATTGGAGACATTGGGATTACCAAAGAATCCTTATCTCAAGAAGAACGATTTACCTATGGATTTGAAAAAGAGGATTTGAAGTTTTTGTTTCCAAAACGCCAGCCTGATTCTCACAAGGGAAGTTATGGGAAAGTCCTATTGGTTGTCGGAAGTAAAGGGATGTCTGGGGCAGCTTTTCTGAGTGCAAAAGCGTCCTATGCTGTTGGTGCCGGGTTGGTGCAAATCTATACAGCAGAGGAAAATCGCGTGATTTTGCAACAGTTATTGCCAGAGGCAATCATCACCACCTATACGGAGTATGATGAAAAGCAATTGGCTGAATTGTTATCATGGGCAGATGTTGTCGGGATTGGCAGTGGACTTGGAAAGAGCGACACAGCAGTTCAAATTGTGAGACAGACATTGAGAGATACGAAAGCTCCATGTGTTGTGGATGCAGATGCACTTAACATCATTGCGGAATATAGAGTATGGTTAGAAGATATATGCGGTCAAACAGAGTGGAAGCAAAACATGGGCTTACAGAATAGCAAACGAGATATCATATTTACGCCGCACATGAAAGAAATGGCAAGATTGTTGGATTCTTCCGTAAGTGAACTGGCCGAACAAAGAATTCCAATTCTGACAGAGTTTGTATCCCAATATCCAGTTGTCTGTGTCCTAAAAGATGCCAGAACTTTGGTCGCAAAACAAGATGAGAATTTATATGTGAATCTCTCAGGAAATGCTGCAATGGCAAAAGCTGGTTCAGGTGATGTCTTGACTGGAATCATTACAGGTATCGTCGCACAGCGGGTAGAAGCTTGCAAAGCAGCATGCCTTGGGGTTTATCTACACGGACTTGCCGGAGATGCAGCAAAAGAAGAAAAGGGGAGTTACAGTGTCCTTGCAAGTGACATTATAGATAGTATCAGTGATGTGCTGAAAGAAATATAAGAGGTGAGTAAATTGAAAACGTATAGCAGAGTATATGCAAGAATTGATTTAGATGCCATCGCATACAATATGGAACAGATGAAACGTAATTTAGAGCCGTGGACAAAAGTGATGGCGGTAATAAAAGCAGATGGATATGGTCACGGAGCCGTGCAGATAGCAACAATGTTGGAAGGGGTAGATTATATTTGGGGGTTTGCGGTTGCAACTCTGGATGAAGCAGTCGTACTTCGAACAGAAGGCATTAAGAAGCCTATTTTGGTATTGGGATGTGTGTTTCCAGACCAATATATGGAGATGTTAGAGCACGATATTCGCATGAATGTTTATACGGAAGAGATGGCAGAGTCTATTTCGCAAATGGCTGCAAGCAAAGGCATGACTGCTCATATACATATTAAATTGGATACGGGCATGGCAAGGCTTGGATTTGACATCAGTAAGGCTTCCGTAGCGGCTATTGCAAGAATCAGTCAGCTGAAAAATGTAGATATGGAAGGGATTTTTACACACTTTGCAAAAGCAGACGAAACGGATAAAACGTTTACTGAAAAGCAAATGAAGGATTTCTGCTGGATGGTAGAACAGCTGAAAGCAAAAGATGTGGTTTTCAAATACGAACATTGTTCTAACAGTGCGGCAATTATTGATGTGAAAGACGCAAACTTCGATTTAGTGAGAGCAGGCATTTCTACATACGGACTTTATCCGTCCGAAGAAGTTATAAAGGAAAATGTAAAATTAAAGCCGGCCATGGCACTCAAAAGCCATGTCGCTTTTGTAAAAGAAATCGAGGCAGACACACCGATTAGTTATGGAGGAACATTTGTTTCGGATAAAAAAATGAGAATTGCAACGATACCGGTAGGATACGCAGATGGTTATCCAAGAAGTTTGTCGAACTGCGGATATGTGTTGATTCGCGGCAAGAAAGCACCGATTGTTGGAAGAGTATGCATGGACCAATTTATGGTAGATGTTACAGACATAGAAGGAGCAAGCTTTGGTGACAATGTCACTTTGATTGGGAAAGATGGAAACGAGACGATTACGGTGGAAGATTTAGGTGATCTTTCTGGACGTTTTAATTACGAATTTGTCTGTGATTTAGGAAAACGAATCCCAAGAGTATATGTGAAAAACGGGAAAGTTTCAGAGCAAGTAGACTATTTTGCTTAGAGCATTATGCTAAAATATGATGCATCCTAGAATACATCCGAAAAAACTGGAAATAATGACTTTATCAAAGTAAATCGGAGTGTGAACAGAGTGCAAATTAGACGTGGAGATATATTTTACGCAGATTTAAGTCCGGTTGTAGGTTCCGAACAAGGTGGAGTCCGACCAGTACTCATTATTCAAAATGATATTGGAAACAAACACAGCCCGACAGTCATCTGTGCAGCAATTACTTCAAGGATGAACAAAGCAAAATTACCAACACATGTGGAGATAGATGCAAGTAAGTATCATATTGTAAAAAATTCAGTCGTTTTATTGGAACAAATTCGAACGATTGATAAACAAAGATTAAAAGATTTGGTTTGTCATGTAGACCAAAAGTTGATGACAAAAGTAGATGAGGCATTGAAAATCAGTTTGGAACTGCATACATAGTGGAAAACATTTGTGTTAAAACTGTACAAATTGAAAAAACAGTGCTAAAATGTTGCTTAAAGTCGGTTGTGTGGTGAAATCATGACTAAACTGTAAAAATATAGAAAGATAGAATACAAAGAAGAGAAGAGGTATTGAAATGTCAGGACATTCAAAATTTGCAAATATCAAGCATAAAAAGGAAAAAAATGATGCTGCAAAAGGTAAAATTTTTACCAAAATCGGTAGAGAGCTGGCTGTAGCAGTAAAAGAAGGCGGCGGTCCAGATCCTGCAAATAACAGCAGATTACGTGATGTTATAGCAAAAGCAAAGGCGAACAATATGCCAAACGATAATATTGATAGAAGTATCAAAAAAGCTGCAGGAGATGCAGATGCATCTAACTACGAACATGTTACATATGAGGGATATGGTCCAAACGGAACAGCCATTATCGTAGACGCATTAACAGATAATAAAAACCGTACTGCATCAAACGTACGTAACGCATTTACAAAAGGAAATGGTAACGTTGGTACACCGGGATGCGTATCATTTATGTTTGATAAAAAGGGTCAGATTATTGTAGATAAAGAAGAATGTGAAATGGACGCTGATGATTTGATGATGACAGCATTAGATGCTGGCGCAGAAGATTTTGTGGAAGAGGAAGACAGCTTCGAAATTTTAACAGACCCAGATACATTCAGTGAAGTGCGCGAAGCATTAGAAGCCCAGGGAATTCCGATGGTAAGCGCAGAAGTGACTATGATTCCACAGACTTATGTTGAATTGACAGACGAAAAAGATATTAAAAATATCCAGAAAACACTTGATCTTTTGGAAGAAGATGACGACGTCCAAGAGGTTTACCACAACTGGGATGAATAACATACGATGAGGAGAGAGCCAGATGAGCAATTATAAGATGGAAACAAAATGTATCCAGTCCGGATATACACCAAAGAATGGAGAGCCACGAGTTCTTCCAATTTATCAAAGCACCACTTTCAAGTACGAAGACAGCGATGCAATGGGAAGATTGTTTGACTTGGAGGATTCGGGATATTTTTATACAAGACTTCAAAATCCAACAAACGATGCGGTAGCAGCTAAGATTTGTGATATGGAAGGCGGAGTTGCAGCGATGCTGACTTCTTCTGGTCAGGCAGCGAACTTTTATGCGATTATGAATATTGCAGAGGCAGGAGATCATATTGTTTGTTCTTCAGCTGTTTATGGAGGTACATATAACTTATATGCACATACAATTCGTAAGATGGGTATCAGTGCGACATTCATTGATCCAGATTGTTCTGAAGAAGAGTTAGATGCAGCATTTCAGGAAAATACAAAAGCAGTAGTAGGAGAAACAATTGCAAATCCAGCGCTTACTGTTCTTGATATTGAAAAATTTGCAAAAGCGGCTCATGCACATGGAGTACCACTTATTATTGACAATACATTTGCAACTCCAATCAACTGTAGACCGTTTGAATGGGGTGCAGATATTGTTACTCACTCTACAACAAAATACATGGATGGTCATGCATCATGTGTTGGTGGATGTATCGTAGACAGTGGTAACTTCGACTGGGATGCACATGCAGAGAAATTTCCAGGGCTTACGACTCCGGATATGACTTATCATGGGTTGGTTTATACAGAAAGGTTCGGAAAAGGTGCGTTTATCACGAAAGCAACTGCGCAAATGATGAGGGACCTTGGTTCTATACAGGCTCCACAGAATGCATTTTTATTAAATATTGGTCTTGAAACATTACATCTTAGAATGCCAAGACATTGCGAAAATGCATTAAAGGCTGCAGAATATTTAAAAAACCACGAAAAAGTAGCTTGGGTAAGCTGTCCAATGCTTGAAGGAGATAAATACTATGATCTTGCACAAAAATATATGCCAAATGGAACATGTGGTGTAATTACATTTGGCGTGAGGGGTGGAAGAGAAGCTTGTGTAAAGATGATGGATAGCTTGAAAATGATTGCTATTGTAACACATGTTGCTGATGCAAGAAGCTGTGTGCTTCACCCAGCAAGCCATACACATCGTCAGATGAATGAGCAGGAATTAATTGAAGCAGGAGTTCAACCAGATTTGATTCGTTTTAGTGTTGGAATTGAAAATATTGATGATATTATATCTGATTTAGAGCAGGCTTTAGAGCAAGTGTAAATAAGAAGTATTATAGTCCGTCACGGAATGTGGCGGACTTTTCTATTGGCGTATGCTTAATATAAAGCATTTCTTTTTTTATGCATTCTTTCAACCAAAATAACGCATACTAAGATTAATTTGGAAAATAAGGAGTATGCACAAAATGGAAGACAGAAATTCTATGTATAGTGAGAAGTATGACAATAAAAAAGAACAAGAAAGCAAGGAAGAACGAGCACAAAAGAATGAGGAGATCAAAGAGACTGGGAGTATGTCCTTAGTTGATGATAAGAGAAAGCATAAAATTGAACTTTTAACTATTATAGGTGAAATTGAAGGACACGAGGTGGCGAGCAGCAGTGCAAAGACAACGAAATATGAGCATTTATTGCCTAAATTGGCAGAGGTTGAGAATAATGACGATATTGACGGGGTACTGATTCTCTTGAATACATTGGGAGGAGATGTGGAAGCAGGGCTTGCAATTGCGGAAATGATCGCATCGATTAGTAAACCGACAGTGTCTTTGGTATTAGGTGGAAGTCATTCAATAGGTGGCCCATTGGCAGTTGCTGCTGATTATTCTTTTATCGTTCCATCTGGAACTATGGTTGTGCATCCAGTTCGTTCCAGTGGTATGTTTATTGGGGTATATCAAAGTTATAAAAACATGCTCCGCACACAAGACCGTATCACAACATTTCTTTCTAGTCATTCAAAAATCACTAAGGAACGAGTAGAAGAATTGATGCTGGATTCTTCGCAATTAGTGAAGGATGTTGGAACGATGCTGGAGGGAGCGGAAGCAGTGAAGGAAGGCTTGATTGATTCAGTTGGCGGCATGAAAGATGCATTGAGAAAATTACACGAATTAATCGATATAAGAAGCAAAATTTGGTGATGACATTGGATTTTATTGGTGTTATACTAATTACAGTATGTGAAAAATAGGGGGAAGTTTCATGGCTTCAAAAAGAAACACAAGAAAACGAAGTACAAGCAATCAAACTCGTGCGAAGCAGACGAAACCATCAAATAAAAAGGCGACAGAAAGTCAGAGCTTTCTAAAGGATGAAATTCTTATTTTAGTGACACTGGCAGTTTGTGTATTGCTTATGATTAGCAACTTTGGAATTGGAGGATATTTAGGGGATGCGGTTTCCAGTTTCATGTTCGGGGTATTTGGCATTATGGCATATATTGTTCCGATTCTGCTGTTTATAGGAATTACCTTTATTACTTCTAATAAAGGTAATTCCCTTGCTTACATAAAAACAGGTGCATGCGCTGTGTTAGGTTTTATGTTTTGTACCTTGTTCCAATTAGTAATGAATGAGTATACACCAGATACGAGCTTGCTTGATTATTATGAAATGTCTCGTATGCATAAGGATGGTGGCGGCCTTATCGGCGGATGTTTTGTGAATCTGCTATGTCCAGCCATTGGCCTCATTGGTACCTATGTTGTTACGATTATTGTTTGCATTATCTGTTTTGTGATTATTACGGAAAAATCATTTATCGCGGGCGTGAAGAAAAGCAGTGAAAAAGCTTACGCTACTGCGAAAGAAGATGCAAGACGGCGCAAAGAACATGCAGAACTTGTGCGTGAGCAGCGAAAAGAGCAGCAAGTGGAAGAACGGCAAAGGAAAGGTTCACCAGACCTCTCCGCACATGCAGGGCAGAGAAAAGACCATGTGGTATCTGGCGTTTCTTTTGATACAACGATTACAAAGAAATCTCCAGAGGTACATGAGATTACGCCGCCAAATGCGTTGCCTGCAGAACCGGTTGACCCAAAAGATGTGTTATTTACTTCAGAGGAAGCTTCAGGTCAGCTAGTGATTAGCCGTGCTCAACCGCTGACAGAAGCAGAGCCAGAGAAAGTTGCAAAGGATGTAGGCAAAGAACACACAGGCAAAACTGATGCAGATGGCACAGGCAAAGAGAAAAGTACAGGTAAACAGATTACAAAAGAGAGCAGACAACAGGTTGCACAGGAAACTGCAAATGTAGAAGTGGAAATACAAAAGAGCGAAGAAAAGCCGAAGAAAGCATATCAGTTCCCGCCATTGAAGTTATTGCAAAAGGGAAAGAATACTGGCGGCGATTCGGATGCACATTTACGTCAGACTGCGATGAAACTGCAGCAGACACTGCAGAATTTCAACGTAAATGTAACTGTTACGAATGTAAGCTGTGGTCCATCTGTTACCAGATATGAACTTCAGCCAGAGCAAGGTGTGAAAGTAAGTAAGATTGTAGCACTTGCAGATGATATCAAGTTAAATCTGGCAGCTTCCGATATTCGTATCGAAGCACCAATTCCAGGAAAAGCAGCTGTCGGAATTGAAGTGCCAAATAAAGAAAATAGTACCGTTATGCTCCGTGATTTGTTGGAAACAGATGATTTCAAATATCATGGTTCCAAGATTGCATTTGCGGCAGGACGTGACATTGCAGGTAAGGTAGTGATAGCTGATATTGCAAAGATGCCACACGTATTGATTGCAGGTGCGACAGGTTCTGGAAAATCTGTTTGTATCAATACTTTGATTATGAGTATCTTATACAAAGCAAGTCCGGATGAAGTCAAACTGATTATGATTGACCCGAAAGTGGTCGAGTTAAGCGTATATAATGGAATTCCACACTTGTTGATTCCGGTTGTGACAGACCCTAAGAAGGCAGCCGGTGCACTGAACTGGGCTGTAGCAGAGATGTCAAAACGTTATCAGCTATTTGCGGAATACAACGTACGTGATTTGAAAGGCTACAATGCAAAGGTAGAATCCATTTCTGATATTGAAGATGAAAATAAACCACAAAAACTGCCACAAATTGTGATTATTGTGGACGAGCTTGCAGATTTGATGATGGTAGCACCGGGTGAAGTGGAAGAAGCAATTTGCCGTTTAGCACAGCTTGCAAGAGCCTGTGGTATTCACCTGGTACTTGCGACTCAGAGGCCTTCTGTCAATGTTATTACAGGTCTGATTAAGGCAAATATGCCGTCGCGTATTGCATTCGCGGTATCATCTGGCGTAGATTCCAGAACCATTATTGATATGAATGGTGCAGAGAAGCTGCTCGGAAAAGGAGATATGTTATTTTATCCTTCTGGACTTCCAAAACCGACACGTGTACAAGGTTCTTTCGTGTCTGACAAAGAAGTACAATCGGTAGTTGAATTCCTAATTAACAATGGAGATGGTGTTGCATATGATGAAGAGATTGCAAATCATGTGAATAATAACAGTGCGGGAAATGGAATTGCAGCGGCTTCCGGCGGAGCGGCAGATGATAAAGATGTCTACTTTGTAGATGCTGGAAAGTTTGTGATTGAAAAAGATAAAGCATCCATTGGTATGCTGCAAAGAGTGTTCAAGATTGGATTTAATCGAGCGGCGAGAATCATGGATCAGCTTGCAGAGGCTGGTGTGGTAGGCGAAGAAGAAGGTACAAAGCCAAGAAAAGTTCTGATGTCGATGGAACAATTTGAACAATATATTGAAGAATATCTCTAAACGATGCAAGGATTAAAAATAGAAATGAGGAAAAGAAAATATGGCACAATTAATAGACGGAAAATTAATTTCAACTCAAATTAAAGATGAATTACGCGATGAAGTTACTGCTTTAAAAGAGCAAGGGATTATTCCTTGTTTAGCGGTGATTCAGGTTGGAAACGATCCGGCTTCTTCCGTATACGTAAACAATAAGAAAAAAGCATGCGCATATATAGGGATTGAATCGCTTTCTTATGAGTTAGAAGAATCTGTTTCACAAGAAGAACTTTTGGAGCTTATTGAGAAGTTAAACAAAGATGATAAAGTAAATGGAATTTTAGTACAATTACCATTACCAAAACATATCGATGAAAACGCAGTGATTCATGCGATTTCACCAGCAAAGGACGTAGATGGTTTCCATCCGGAAACAGTAGGAAATATGTGCATTGGCACAGAAGGATTTCTGCCTTGTACACCAGCCGGAGTCATTCAATTGTTAAAACGAAGCGGTATTGAGATTGCTGGAAAAGAATGTGTCGTGGTAGGAAGAAGCAATATTGTAGGAAAACCAATGGCGATGTTATTGCTTCGTGAAAATGGAACCGTTACGATTACTCATTCTAGAACACAAGATTTAAAAGAGGTAACAAAACGTGCAGACATTTTAGTTGTTGCACTTGGAAAGCCCAAATTTATTACAAAAGATTATGTAAAAGAAGGTGCAGTAGTCATTGATGTCGGTATCCACAGAAATGAAAATAACAAACTTTGCGGGGATGTTGACTTTGATGATGTAGTGGATAAAGTAAGTGCCATCACACCGGTTCCAGGAGGAGTTGGACCAATGACGATTGCCATGCTCATGGATAATTGTGTGAAAAGTGTTCTCCATTCTTAAAAAAGTATGAAAAAAGTGTGGAATTTGTTCAGCAGCATTGAAAAAAATAACAAAAAAATATATAATATTAGAAAATGATTGTTAATTTTTAACAAGATAGGAGGAACATACATATGAGCAGATTTACGTTACCAAGAGACATTTACCATGGCAAGGGAAGCCTCGCAGAATTGAAGAATTTAAAAGGAAAAAAAGCAATTCTCGTTGTAGGTGGCGGCTCAATGAAACGTCAGGGATTTCTCGATAAAGCAGTGAATTACTTAAAAGAAGCAGGGATGGAAGTAGAATTATTCGAAGGCGTTGAGCCAGACCCATCTGTAGAAACGGTTATGAAAGGTGCAGCAGCGATGCGCGCATTTGAGCCGGACTGGATCGTAGCAATGGGCGGTGGTTCTCCAATCGATGCAGCAAAAGCGATGTGGGCATTTTATGAATATCCGGAAGTTACATTTGAGGATTTGATTATTCCATTCAACTTCCCAGAATTAAGACAAAAAGCAAAATTTGCAGCGATTCCATCTACATCAGGAACAGCTACAGAAGTTACTGCATTCTCTGTTATCACGGATTATGCAAAAGGAATCAAATATCCATTAGCTGACTTCAATATTACACCAGATGTAGCTATTGTTGATTCTGAATTAGTAGAAGGATTACCAGCTCACCAAGTTGCTTACACAGGTATGGATGCACTTACACATGCAATCGAAGCATATGTTTCTACATTAAACTGCGTATACACAGATCCACTTGCAATCCAAGCGATCGAAATGGTATTTGATTATCTTCCAGCATCATTCAAAGGCAATATGGACGCAAGACATCAAATGCATGATGCACAGTGTCTTGCAGGTATGGCATTCTCAAATGCATTATTAGGTATTGTTCACTCTATGGCACATAAAACTGGAGCAGCATTCTCTACCGGACATATTACACACGGTTTGGCAAATGCTATGTACTTACCATACGTTATCAAATATAACGCAAAAGATTCTGTTGCAGCAAAACGTTACGCAGAGATTGCACGCAGAACAGGTCTTGAAGGTGCTTCAGAAAGAGCACTTATCAACAGTTTATGCAAGAAAATTGATGAATTTAATGTAATCCTTGGAATTCCAGCTACATTAAAAGACTTCGGAATCAAAGAAGATGAATTCAAAGAAAAGATTGCAACAATTGCAGAGAATGCAGTAGGCGATGCTTGTACGGGTTCTAATCCTAGACCAATCGATCCTGCAACAATGGAAAGATTATTCACATGCATTTACTACGGAACAGAAGTAGATTTCTAAGATAAATTAAGGAAAGAAAGGCAGATGCGCTTTGGGCATCTGCTTTTTCAAAAATGGGCCTGACATGGCACATTTTTAGAAAGTCACAGTTTCACTGCGAAGTGAAAATATGGAAAATACTTGATATTTCAATGGGTTTCATATATTATGAAGAACAGAGGAATTTTGAAAACAGGAGGCATGGTATGTATAAGATAGTAAAAGCAGAAAAATTGGCCGACAAGATTTACCTCATGGATGTAGAAGCTCCACGAGTAGCAAAACACTGTGAGCCAGGTCAATTTGTCATTGTAAAATTAGATGAAAAAGGAGAAAGAGTTCCACTTACCATTTGCGATTATGATAGAGAAGCAGGAACCATCACAATCGTGTTCCAGACAATTGGAGCATCTACAGAAAAGATGGCACATTTAAAAGTTGGTGATTACTTCAGAGATTTCACAGGCCCATTGGGATGTGCTTCTGAATTTGTAAACGAAGACATTGAATCCTTGAAAGGCAAAAAGATGTTATTTGTAGCTGGTGGTGTTGGTGCAGCTCCAGTTTACCCTCAGGTAAAATGGTTACATGAAAAAGGCGTTGACGTAGATGTCATTGTTGGTTCAAAAACAAAAGACATGTTAATCCTTGAAAAAGAAATGGAAGCAGTTGCAGGAAACTACTATCCATGTACAGATGATGGTACATATGGACATGCCGGCATGGTTACTACTAAGATTGAAAAATTAGTAGAAGAAGGAAATAAATACGATGTATGTGTAGCAATCGGACCAATGATTATGATGAAATTCGTTTGCTTACTTACAAAGAAATTAGAGATTCCTACTATTGTAAGTATGAACCCAATCATGGTTGACGGAACAGGTATGTGCGGTGCATGTCGTCTCCAAGTTGGAAATGAAATCAAATTCGCATGCGTAGACGGTCCAGAATTTGATGGACACTTAGTCGACTTTGACCAGGCTATGAAGAGACAACAAATGTACAAGACAAAAGAGGGCCGCGCAATGCTGAAAGTACAAGAAGGCGACACACATCACGGTGGATGTGGACAGTGTGGAGGTGACGAATAATGGCTGACGTATTAAAGAAAGTACCTGTAAGAGAACAAGATCCTAAGGTGCGTGCAACAAATTTTGAAGAAGTATGTCTTGGATACAACAAAGAAGAAGCGATGGAAGAAGCTACAAGATGTATCAATTGTAAAAATGCAAAATGTATCGAGGGATGCCCAGTTTCTATCAATATTCCAGGATTTATCAAAGAAGTAAAAGAAGGAAATATCGAAGAAGCATACAAAGTAATCGGCAAATCATCTGCACTCCCAGCGATTTGCGGTCGTGTCTGTCCACAGGAAAACCAATGCGAAGGAAAATGTATCCGTGGTATCAAAGGCGAACCGGTTTCCATTGGTAAATTGGAAAGATTCGTTGCAGACTATGCTCTTGAAAATGATATCAAGCCAGAAAAAGCAGAAAGCATGAATGGACATAAAGTAGCAGTTATTGGTTCGGGCCCAGCAGGTCTTACATGTGCTGGTGACTTAGCGAAATTAGGCTACGAAGTAACTGTATTTGAAGCATTACATGAATTAGGAGGCGTTTTAGTATACGGTATCCCAGAATTCCGTTTACCAAAACAAAAAGTTGTAGCAAAAGAAATCGACAAAGTCAAAGAACTTGGCGTAAAATTTGAAACAAACGTCGTTATTGGTAAATCTACAACGATTGACCAATTAATCGAAGAAGAAGGCTTTGAGGCTATATTTATCGGTTCTGGTGCAGGTCTTCCGAAGTTCATGGGTATTCCAGGAGAAAATGCAAATGGTGTATTCTCTGCAAACGAATATTTAACAAGAAATAACCTTATGAAAGCATTCGATCCTTCTTACGATACACCAATCGCTGCAGGTACGAAAGTAGCAGTTGTCGGGGGTGGTAACGTAGCGATGGATGCTGCAAGAACAGCACTTCGTCTTGGCGCGGAAGTACATATCGTTTACAGACGTAGCGAAGAAGAACTTCCAGCCAGAGTAGAAGAAGTACATCATGCAAAAGAAGAAGGCATCATCTTTAACTTATTGACAAATCCAACGGAAATCCTTGTGGATGAAAATGGATATGTAAAAGGTATGAAATGCGTGAAGATGGAACTTGGTGAACCAGATGCTTCTGGAAGAAGACGTCCGGTTGTAGTTGAAGGTTCTGAATTTGAGATGGAATTAGATACTGTGATTATGTCACTTGGTACATCTCCAAACCCACTCATTTCTTCTACAACAGAAGGTTTGGAAGTGAATAAATGGAAATGTATCGTGGCTGACGAAGAGACTGGTAAGACGACAAAAGAAGGCGTTTATGCTGGTGGAGATGCAGTTACTGGTGCAGCGACAGTTATTCTTGCTATGGGAGCTGGAAAAGCTGGTGCGAAAGGTATTCATGAATATTTGAGTAACAAATAATAAGGTATAAAAAATGCTGTTGAACTTGACTTTTCATTTTAAGAGAAGTCAGTTCAGCAGCTTTTTTATAACGTTTATAATGAAGTTTTTAAAAACAGGAAAATCCATTAATAAAACATAGCAAATACAGAGGATAGTACCACTGTCATGAGTCCTGAAACCACGATAGCAAGACTGCTCATAGCTCCCTCTACCTGTCCCATCTCCAAGGCTCTTGCAGTTCCGATTGCATGGGAACTCGTTCCAAGCACCAGTCCTTTCGAAATGGAGTTTTTAATGCGGAAGCATCTGCAGACAAATTCCCCTATCATATTCCCAAGAATACCAGTAACGATAATAACAGCAACAGCAATTGTCACATACCCGCCCAATTCTTCGGCTACGCCCATCCCAATAGCAGTAGTGATGGACTTTGGAAGGAGCGTCACATATTCTTCGTGTGAGAGGTGGAAAAGCATTGACATAGCAAGAATAGATAGCAAACTTGTCAGTACGCCAGACAAAATTCCAAGCAAAATTGCTCCAAGGTTCTTCTTTAATAACTCTATCTGCTGATATAACGGAATCGCCAAACTAACTGTAGCAGGTGTCAGCAAATAACTCAAATATTTCGCGCTTTGATTATAACTGTCATATTTAACATCAAATATCAGCAAAAAAGCAATGACCAAGACGATTGATATCAGTAGTGGATTCATAAAAGCTTTTTGTGTTTTCTTCTTTAAAAACATACCAATCTCATAAGCAATCAGACTAATCACAACGCCGATAGTAGCAGAGTTTACAAATATATTATTCATATTCTTTTTTCTCCTTCCTACTAATCAAAAAATCCGTAGCTTTTCCAGTAGCAATCATAACCAAGAAAGACGAAACTACAGTAATGACACAGACTGGAACTAATATTTCTGCTAATTGATTCCAAGACACCATTAATCCTACGGCTGCAGGAATGAACATCACTGGCATAATATCTACTAAAAACTCGGCTGCTTCTTTTACGGAATCTAATTTCAGCTTTTGGGAAAGTAGTAATCCAAGCATGATTACTAATCCGTAAATGCTTGCCGGAATTGGCAGTGGTAATAAATATTTTAAAATTTCACCTACGCAGCTTACTGCAACGATGATTAAAAATTGTCGTAAGTATTTCATGAAAATCTATTTTCCTTTCTTTTTCTCCCTGAATAATCATATCACAGAGGTTGAAAATTGCAAGCAAAAGAATGGGGCAAATATAATGAAAATGGTGTCATATCACATAATTTCTGCTATAATAAAACAACGAGATTTTTACGTAGGAGGAATTTGACATGGAATTAGCATTTCTTACAGCGTTAGGCGTGGGCGGAGCCACGATTATCGGTGTGCTGATTGGATTTTTATTTCATAAAGTACCACATAAATTTAATGATGCGATTTTAGGATTCGCTGCTGGAATCATGCTTGCAGCGGCAGTTTTAGGCTTAATCGTACCATCCCTGGAAGAAGGAAATATTTGGATTACAGTTGTCGGCATTTTGACAGGCGCGATTTTTTTGAATTTTGCGGATAAAGTCACACCGCATTTGCACCATATTACAGGTGTGGACCAAGAAACACATGCGGAAAGCCAGAATAATTTGAATAAGGTCATGTTGTTTGTGATGGCGATTGCCATTCATAATTTGCCGGAGGGGATTGCTGCCGGCGTTGGTTTTGGTAGCGAAAACTTAGGAAATGCAGTCACGGTAGCACTTGGTATTGCATTGCAAAATATTCCAGAAGGTATGGTAATTGTATCACCTATTATCATGGCAGGAGTTAAGAAAAAGAGGGTCCTGGCCATTGCAAGTTTCACTGGACTTATTGAAGTAATTGGAACAATGATTGGATTCTTCGCAGTTTCCATTGCAACGGCGATTTTGCCATTTGCACTCGCGTTTGCAGGGGGAACGATGATTTATGTGGTTAGTGATGAGATGATACCAGAGACACACAGTCATGGATACGAGAGAATGGCAACTTACTCGTTGTTGCTGGGATTTATTACGATGCTGATTATGGACTTTTATATAGGGTAACATGTATTGGGTTCAATGAAAAAATGAGGAGTTAGAGATGAGAATCACAGTCATTACTGTTGGAAAAATCAAAGAGAAATATTTAAAAGATGCGATTGCGGAATATAGCAAACGTTTGAGTAAATACTGCAAGCTGGAGATTGTCGAAGTTGCGGATGAAAAGACGCCTGACAATGCCAGTGAGGTAGTGGAAAATTCGATTCGGTCAAAAGAGGCAGAGCGGATTTTGAAATATGTGAAAGAGGATGCTTACATTATTACACTTGAAATTAACGGAAAGCAACTGAGCTCGGAAGAATTGGCAGATAAGATCAATAAACTCGGTGTACAGGGAACTAGTCATATTATTTTTATCATCGGCGGTTCGATTGGATTGGGTGAGGAAGTGCTGAAAAAGTCAAATTATGCGCTTAGTTTTTCAAAAATGACTTTTCCGCATCAGTTGATGCGTGTTATAATATTAGAGCAGATATATCGGAGTTATAGGATTATTAGTGGAGAACCATATCATAAGTAATAGATTCAGAAGAGTGTCTTAAAGAGAGTTTATATATGAATAGTAAAGCGAAGAATATTGAAGAGCATTATTTTGATTTAGTAGAAAGCATAGGAAAAGAAAATATCGATTTTTTTGGAATAAATGTTATAGATGCAGACGAAAGAGATTTAATATATAAAATCTATCACTCTGAAAAAGTAAGTAGAAATAGAAATCATCCACTTGTTGAATTTGTATATCAAAAGGAGATGCTGCGTTATTTTGCAGATGTCACAGATTCTGAACATCCTGAATTGACACGACTTGATATATCATTATATAATAGAAATGATTCAAACATGAACGATTTGTTTGATTACTTACTACAAACGGTTCCTTACTTCAAATCGCATGTTTTTGACGTGAAGATGACTTCTAAAATGAAAATTACAGATGTACAGGATTACCACTTCGCATCCCTTTATCATGTGGGATTGATAGAGAATAAAAAAGTTCCAGAACTTTTGAAGTTTCATTTTTTTACAAGATGGTGTATTGATCCGAATCATCATACAAAAGAAGGATATCGTGATGCTGAATATTTGGCATATTTGAAATCGATTAATATCAAAGAATATCTTATTTTGGCAGAAAAAGCAGCTTTTTTGCTTGAAAAATGCGGTGGTCATTTATGGATGGCCGGAATGGATATTTCCCATGAAAAAACAAAGTACAAAATTTATTTAAAAAATATTAGTAATGCTTACAAGTATCTTCCACATATACTGGGAGAAGCTGCAAATAAGCATTTGCAAGAAATAGAATGTTGGAATGACAAGCATAAGGAATGTCGTTTGGCGGGAATAGCAATTGCATTGGATTCATATAATGTTTCATCATTGAATCTTTATTATCATTTAAGTTAATATAGCAGAACATCAATGAGATGTATGCTGCTTTATTAAATAAAATTCTATTTATAAGAAAGGAGCGCATAAATATGTTTGATACAATTATTTCTGCAGAAGCTATGAATCAGCTTGAAGAGAGACTTAGCGTTCTTTTAGGTCAGGGTGTTAAAGCTGAAACAAAACAGTCTGGCGAACTTAACATGAGCGGTTGTGCAAGCAGCAGCTGCATGGCTTGGGATTAATTTCTCAAAGACAAAACAATCCTAAAGGGCGTCTGCGGGCTTTCCCTGCAGACGCTTTTTGGTGATAAAATGAAAACAAATAGAAGGAAAAAGGGGAAATTTTATGAGGAAAAATCTTGATAAGTATATGAGTCAGCCAGATACAAAAGTGATTATACTAACGCTGACAAATCATTGTAATCTTGCTTGTGTATATTGTTATGAACATAACAAGGAAATATGTACGATGGATTTGGATACAGCGATGGATATTGTTGAGAGAGAAATGACAATGGACGATGGCTCGAATTTTGTATGTGTGTATTATTTTGGTGGAGAGCCTTATCTTGAATTTGAAAAGATTAAAAAAATCCATGCATTTTTAAAAAGTAGAGAATGGCCCAAAAAATGGTTTGCGTTTACAACCACAAATGGAACAATGGTTCATGAAGAAGTTCAGCAGTGGCTTCTGGAAAATGATGACACTATTGAAGTATATGTTAGTATTGATGGCACGAGAGAAATGCATAATCATAATCGAAGTGGCTCCTATGATAAAATTGACATTGATTTTTTCGCGCGCCATTTTCCTTTTGCTAAAATGACTATTACGGAAAAAACACTGCCTCATCTTGCGGAAGGTGCAATTTCCCTTCACGAAAAAGGGTTTGAGGTGTCTGCAAATATGGGACATGGTGTTAAGTGGGAAGAAGATAGTCCTAAGATCTTAGCAGAACAGCTACATATATTGATGAATTATTATTATGAACATCCGGAATATAAACCTGCCAATACTTTAAATCTTCCTATTTTGGATTTAGAACCAGAAACCGAACGACCAAGACGTTTTTGTGGTGTTGGTCCTATGATGCGTTCTTATGATGTGAATGGCGAAGCTTATCCATGTCACGCATTTGCGCCACTTTGTATTGGAAAGGAAAAAGCAGCTCTTTCTCAAAAACTTGATTTTAGCTGTCCATTACAGCTGATTGAACTGGATGAGAAATGTAGAAAATGTCCTGTGGTTGGATATTGTCCTACCTGCTACGGAATTCAATTTGGGGCTACTGGAAATGTTTATCATATGCCAGAGGACCATTGCAAAATGATGAAGGTGCAATTTTTATGTAATGCAAAGTTTAAGTTTACGTTGTATCAGATGGGACGTCTGGATCTGACACCAGAACAAGAAGTACGCTTTTTGCAGAATATTAGAGCTGTACAAAAGCTTGCAGATTAAAGAGAAGTGGACACTATGAAAGAATATTATAAATTGTTTCCATCTATTTGGGAAGGGTATGAGGCTGGCGAACTTTTGGGAAGCGGGTCTTTTGGTGATGTATATACGTTAAAAAAGAAAGGTTCACTCGAAGCCCCTGTTGAAGCATTCAAAGAGGTTGCTGTTCCTCCTGCATCTGCAGGCGGTCTTGATGAAGCGCTTTTCCAAGGGTTGGATATAGAGGGTGCAAAATATTATTATGAGGGCATGAAGCAGAAAGCATTGGAGGAAGCTGAAATCATGAAAAGGTTTTCTGATTGTCCGAATATAGTGCAGTTTAAAGATTATCAGGTAAAGGAACTACCAGAAGATTATAACGAATATGGATGGATTATTTTTGTTAGAATGGAATTGCTGCAGCCTTTTAAAGATAAACTTTTTCAGGATGGGATTACAATACGTGAGGTTGCCCGGCTCATTATAGATCTTTGTACCGCTTTGGAAGCATGTCATGCGCAAGGTATTCTTCATCGTGATATTAAGCCGGAAAATATATTTTATTCGCCAATATCGAGAACGTTTAAATTGGGTGATTTTGGTATCGCCTGCTATATGACTCGGTTAACCGAAGAAAAAGGATTACCCGGCACATTGACACATATGGCACCAGAGGTTTACCGCGGGAATTCTTTCGATTATGAGTCTGATCTCTATGCCGTAGGGATGATTTTATATAAATTATTAAATGATAATAGGGTACCATTCCTGCCAGATTATCCAGAAAAATATTCGCCGATTATGAGAAATCAGGCAATCCGACGCCGCTTAGAAGGCGAAGAGATACAAATGCCTAGTATTGTTCGTAAAAGCATAAACGCTTCACCATTGGCTGTGAAAGTGGGAGATGTATCGGATGAAGCAGTACAAAATTTAGCTTCGATTGCGAAAAAAGCAATTGCTTCAGAACGACAAAATAGATATGTATCCGCAACGGATCTAAAACAAGCTTTGATTATGTGGGAAAGTTCATTTTATAACTAATATAAAGGAGGAAGAAACATGGTACATCACATAGTTATGTGGAATTTTAAACCAGAAATTGAAGAAGCAAAAAAAGAAAACATCAAAAAGGAGATGGAGGAAAATCTGTGTGCGCTTGTAGGCAAAGTTCCAGGCCTTTTAACCGTAGAATTTGTAAGCAATCCGATATCATCCAGCACACATGATATCGCACTAGTTACAACGATGGAAAGAGCAGAAGATGTTGCGGTATATGCAACGCATCCAGAACATGTAAGAGTGGCAGATACATATGTACGTCCTTACGTAACAAATCGTGCCTGCTTAGATTACTAGAAGACAATGTTATAATCAACACATGCAAAAAGCGCAACAAACAATCCCATTTGGAATGTTTGCTGCGCTTTTATTATCTTAATTTTTTCGCAGTATCCTTCGGAAGCATAACTGAGAGATATGGAATCCCATCATCCGTCATAAGTGCTACGTTGCAATCGTAATAATCTTCATAATTGTAACCAGAATCTGTCTTATAGAACATTTCTGATAAAACGAATTGGTCCTTGATTTCATTCACCTGTTCTAAATCTGAAACTTCCACATATGCATCCTCGAAACAAATCTCCAAGGAGATGATCTCATATTTGTCGAAAATCTCTTCATTAATAGAACCATATTTCGCTGTATTATCATTGCTTTCAATGGAAGCATCTAATAGTGCAATAGTCTGTGTAAATTGCGGATATACGTAGCATGAGAAATTACGATTATCCGATTCATCCTCATAGTATACAATAAAATGTCCCAAAGCAGCTTCTGTTGACTCTTGCGAGTAGGTCAGTTCTGTGTATTCAGCCAGGTAAGTTTCAAAGAGATGTTCCATTTCATTTGTTTCCATGTGTAAAGTAATGGAACTAACCATGTCATTCCAAGCAATATATTTTATTTCGCTCCAGTCGGCAGAATATAAAGCGCAATAATCATCTTTGAATTCTTTTGTAGCATAAATTTTGTCAAACAATTCCTGGTTCTGTTCCAAATCCATGAAATAGTCTCGTTTCTTTGTTGTACCATTTTTTAGGCGATATTCAAAACGAATCCAAATGGCATTTTCATTGTTTCCATCTAAATCTTGTTCCACGATGTTCTGAGCTAATAAGAAAGCGTCATCCAGATATTCACCAGAAATGCCATTCCCCTCAAGGCCTACATCATACCAGTAGCAGCTATTGTTTACCCCAATCGCAATTGATTCTAATTTATCCAGTTCAGGTAAATAATCGTCGTATTTGAACCAGTCAAACCAGAAGAAACAAGCGATTCCTATGCAGGCAATAAAGCAGCAAATCATTTGTTTCTTGTGCGACAATAAACCGCGGATATCAAACTGAAAGATACTTTCAATAATGCCGTGCAGCAGTATTGTTCCAATCACAAAACCAAAAATCATCCAAATATTAGAACCAACTGAAGTAACTTCGCTCAAGTACAAACCAAGATAGAGTGTCAAAGGAATTACCAGTAAAATGCGGATTACAGGACTACATTTTTCAAATGCCATCGCACGACCAGCAGATTCGGAAGGTCGTTTGATAAATAGGAAATAAGTAAGTAATCCTAATAGGCAAATTAAAACTAGAATAATAACAAAATCTATTACGTGGTTACTAGCAGTCCAACCTGAGTCGTATGAATAGTCACCTATCAATTTATAGGCAGAACCAATTGGTGAAAAATAGGTCAAATAACTAAGCAGTTTTTCGTTTTCAGATGTAACATAGGTTTTGAAGTGTACTGCTGCATAAGAAGGATAGATGTATCGTAAGATAATCGGTACATATGCAGAAAATACACAAAACCCGAAAAAGGCAATTACCGAATTTCCAGTCATAACCATTGCCAATGCGGCTGTAAGATACGTTATAAGGAAAACAACTATCATACACAAATAATTCCATAACAAGTTCATAATGAGTGGGGTGGTCGCAAAGCCATATATTGTTAATATCAACATCTCCAGCGCAATACAAAGTGTAAAAGGAATCAGGAACACAAGAAAGGAACTGGAAATTCGAAGTCCAAACCAAGTTTTTCTACGGATTGGAAGTGATTCATAAAAGTCCACCTGTTTCTTAGAATGTAAATACCGAAAAAAGTCAAATGCAAGTAAAATTGCAATAAGTACGATTGGTACTACATATCCGTAGCCTGGCTGTGTTATATCTCTCAATTGATTCTTAAGCCAATCTTTTGAAGAATGAACCACATGTTCCTGAGCCCAATTTTGTATGCTCAAAAAGAACACCAGAAACTGCACAAAAAATACCAGACTGGTTGCAAATATAGAAGCAACATGATGTTTTAATGTTTCTCTAATGGATTTAAATAATGAGATTCTGCATGTCATAACCTACAACCTCCGTTTCGCTGATAAAGATTTCTTCCAGTGTCAGTGGAAGGGATTCATAGTAAATTGGTTCCAATGCTTTGATAACGTTCAGTACTTGTTCTTCTTGTCCGCGTACCGTCATTGTCAAAAGTTTTCCTCTGCGCTGCATTTTTAAAATGTCAAGTGAGTGGTGCAGCTCTTCGTCAACTTCTGGCGGCAATACGCATTGTACTTTTAATAAATTGCATTTTAATTCTTCCAAATCTTTTGAGAGGAGAACGCCTCCTTTGTGAAGGATACCGATATGGTCACAAATATCTTCCAATTCACGCAAATTATGTGAAGCGATGATAGGAGTGAGGCCTCGTTCCTCGATTTCTTTGGCAAAAAGGCTTTTGATTGCCTGTCGCATAACCGGGTCTAATCCATCAAATGTCTCATCACAGTAAAGATAGGAAGCATTGGAACAAATTCCAAGGAGAATCGATACCTGTTTTTTCATTCCTTTTGAGAATGTATTGATTTTGCGGTTATAATCCAAACCAAAGTTCGTCAAAAATTCACGAAAACGTGTTTCATCAAAAGCAGGATAGTAGTTCTTATAAAAAGAAATCAAATCTGATGGAGTTGCATTTGGGTAATAAAACTGGTCATCGGAAATATAGAACAATTTCGATTTCGCATTCGGATTATCCCAGACGGGTTCGCCATCTACATAAATCTGTCCGGAATCTGGCTTTAAAACGCCGGCCATCATACGTAGAAGAGTACTTTTTCCAGCACCATTTGTTCCAAGCATTCCAAATACAAGACCATTTTGGATTGTTAAATCGATTTGGTCGACTGCCTGTACGTTGCCAAACGATTTACTTACATTTTTTATCTTAATCATTTATCCACCTCCATAAATATTTTGCTTACATATTCTGTAATTTCCTTTTGGGTGATACCAATCTCTTTGCAATGCTGTAAATGTTCCTGCAGTTCATTTAGTGTCTTTGCTTTTTGCTTTTCAACTAAAGATTCATCTGCACGAACGAAATTACCACGGCCTTTTACGGAATAAATAAATCCGCTTCGTTCGAGTTCGCTGTAAGCACGCTGAATTGTGTTTGCATTAATGGATAGCTCAATTGCAAGCGAACGAACAGACGGAAGCTGAGTATCCGGCTCTAGTGCACCATTTAAGATCAGAGTCTGAAAACGATCAATGATCTGTTCATAGATTGGTCGCTTATCGTTATAGTCAATGATAATCAACGCCATTCTCCTTTCTTTAGGATATTTTCATGTGTACTAATTGTATTAATACACTTATTATTACATGTGGGAATGTTGTAGTCAATATTTTTTGGAAAAATAAGGTATTTTTAAGATTTATTAGAAAAAGTTCTTAATATTCATTAGGAAAAAGTAATTGCTATTTTCCTAGAAAAAGTTGACAAATATATTAGGAAATGATAAAGTTAATGAAAATTTTATAACGGCAGATGAAGTTCTTAGGGGAATGGCGGGCAGCCTACCGAAGGAGTAAAACTCTCAGGTGTTCAAGATTGAATGAGGACTAAGAATGGATGTGGCTCTGGAGAATCTCAAGTATGAGTACCGAAGGTGCAAGGCAGTAGAAACTGCTGAATCTCTCAGGTAAAAGGACGGAGTGAGCAAATGTAAATGATTGTGTTTATATTTGCTTGTGTGTTATGTCTTCTCTGGAGCAGTTGAATATTCAGCTGTTCCGTTTTTATTTTAGGAGGAAAAAACATGTTAGAATCAATTGAATCAACACTTTACCCTATCGTGGTAAAAATGAACGAGTATTTATCTAGTTACATTTTGATCGTTCTGCTCATTGCAGTAGGTCTTTGGTACACGATTAAAACTCGTTTTGTACAAGTTCGTTACTTTGGCGCAGGTATGAAAAAAGTATTTGGAAACCTTTCTTTAAAAGGCGGCGCACAAAAACAAGGTATGAGCTCTTTCCAAGCATTAGCAACAGCTATTGCAGCACAAGTAGGTACTGGTAATATCATCGGTGCATCTGGTGCTATCTTAACTGGTGGTCCTGGTGCAATTTTCTGGATGTGGGTAATCGCATTCTTAGGTATGGCAACGATTTATGCTGAAGCAACATTAGGACAAAAAACACGTGTAATTGATAAAGACGGTAATGTACATGGTGGTCCGGTTTATTACATAAGAACAGCATTCAAAGGTGGCTTTGGAAAATTCTTAGCAGGTTTCTTTGCAGTAGCTATTATTTTAGCACTTGGATTCATGGGATGTATGGTACAATCTAATTCCATCGGATCTACTATGGAAACAGCATTTGGTATCCCAGGATGGGTTGTTGGTCTTGTTTTGGTTGTGATTTGTGGATTTATTTTCTTAGGCGGTGTACAGCGTCTTGCTGCAGTTTGTGAGAAATTAGTTCCACTTATGGCAGCAATTTTCTTACTTGGTGGTTTAGTAGTACTTGCTGTTCGTATTAAATACGTTCCAGCAACTTTCGGAATGATTTTTAAATATGCATTCCAGCCACAAGCTATCGTAGGCGGTGCTTTCGGTGCAGCACTTAAAGCGGCAATCAGCCAAGGTGCAAAACGTGGACTTTTCTCAAATGAAGCTGGTATGGGTTCCACACCACATGCACACGCACAAGCAAATGTAAGTCATCCACACGAACAAGGTATTGTTGCTATGATTGGTGTATTTATTGATACATTTGTTGTTTTAACATTAAATGCGCTTGTTATTATCGCAACTTTATATACAGCAGATGGTCCACTTGCAGAATGCGGAGCTGCTGCAGCAAGCACAGTTCTTACAAAAGCAAATCTTGCACAGACCGCTTTTGGTACTGTAATGGGCACAAACTTTGGTGCTATGTTTGTAGCAATTTGTTTATTCTTCTTTGCATTTTCAACAATTCTTGGTTGGAACATGTTTGGTAAGATTAACGTAGTTTATTTATTCGGTGAAAAGAATGCAAAAATCAGTACAATCATTTATACAGTTGTTGCTTTAGTTTTCATCTTCCTTGGAACATTGATGTCTAACGATTTAGTATGGGAACTTACAGATGCATTTAACTATTTAATGGTGCTTCCAAATGCCATTGCATTATTTGCATTAACAGGTATGGTAAAATCATCATTGAATGAAGTGGAAAAGAAAAAATAAATAAGTTGATGAGAGTTTAAGGGAACTGTCGCATTTTCGATTTGTAATCGTTGATGTGGCAGTTCTTTTTGGGTTATACTATATGCAACGAGATCTAAAATGATTGGGTGATTCTATATGTAACAATACACAAAACAATGATGGAGGAGATTACATGAACGTACAGGAAATTTTAACAAAAGCGTCTGAATTGCAGCCACAATTACAATCTATTCGCCGTGATTTGCATCAGCATCCAGAGTTGGGGTTTGATTTGACTTATACAAAAGAATTCGTTAAGAATGAATTATTGAAGATGGGATATGAGCCTGTTTCGTGTGGCAAAGCTGGTTTGGTTGTGCTGGTAGGTGGCAAAAAGCCGGGAAAGACCATTTTACTTCGTGCGGATATGGATGCACTTGCACTTAAGGAAGAGGCAGATATTGATTTTCGGAGCCAAAACGAAGGAAAAATGCATGGCTGTGGCCATGATATGCATGCCGCGATGTTGCTTGGTGCGGCAAAAATATTAAAAGAGTATGAGGATGAGATTCAGGGTACTGTGAAACTGGTATTTCAACCGGCGGAAGAGATTTTCCAAGGGGCCAATGATATGATTCAGGCAGGTGTTTTGGAAAATCCAGATGTAGATGCTGCACTTATGATTCATGTTATGGCGGGACTTCCAATGCCTTCCGGTTCTGTGCTGGTACCAAGTGGTGGTATTTCGATGGCATCCTGTGAGCAGTATCATATTCACGTAAAAGGTAAAGGGGGACATGGCTCTGCGCCTCATATTGCGATTGACCCAATTACTGCTGCGGCACATATTCATATTGCCTTGCAGGAAATCAACAGTCGCGAGCTTGCAGGCGGAGAATTTGGTGTATTTACTACTTGCCATTTTGAAGCCGGAAAGACTTCTAATGTAATTCCAGACGATGCCGATATGTGGGGAACAATTCGTACGATTGACCCAGAGGGTAAGATAGGTGGTCAGATTAAAGAGCGTATGACTGAGATTACGGAAAGTGTTGCGAAAGCATATCGTTGCGAGGCGCAGGTGGAATTCTATGATTATTGTCCATGTATGGTGATTGACGATGCACTAGCAGATGCTACATTGACATATATGAATGAGCTTTTGGGACAAGGTGCTGTGAGTATGAAGTCGATTGGGATGGATAAGCCGGCGGGTGGAAGTGAGGATTTTGCTTTTGTAAGTCATAAGGTGCCGACAGTCAGTATGTTTCTTGCGGCGGGAAATGCGGACGAGGGATATATTTACAGTCAGCATAATCCGAAGGTGAGATTTGATGATTCTGTTTTATTTAAGGGCAGTGCAGCTTATGCGTATGCGGCGCTTAGATGGTTGGGAAAATCTAAATAAAATTTAAAATAAGGATTTCTTTTGTGCGCTCATTCGTTTATAATGAACCTATGGGCGCATTATTTTGTTGCCGAGCATATGTGAAAAGGTTTAGTAATCCTTTTCTGAGTGATAATAATAAAAATGCGAAGGAGAGAAAAATACTATGAAAAAATTTGTAGAAGAATTCAAGAAATTTATCAGCCGTGGAAATGTCATGGATATGGCAGTCGGTGTTATCATCGGGGGTGCGTTTACAAGTATCGTAAATTCGTTGGTAAATGATATTATCAATCCTATTTTGGGTGTTTTTGGCGGATTGAATTTTAGCGAGTATTCGATTAAATTATCTGGGGATGCGACATTGAATTATGGAAACTTTATCACAGCAGTGATTAATTTCCTGATTATGGCGCTTGTGATTTTTTCGATTGTGAAGCTCATGAATACAATGGCTGCTAAGATGGCTCCAAAGAAAGAAGAAAAGCCAGCAACACCAACGACAAAGAAATGTCCATTCTGTAAGACGGAGATTGCGATTGATGCGACAAGATGTCCGCATTGTACATCTGTATTGGAAGAGGAATAATACATAAGGAAAAACAAGGGCTTAACCATTTTATTGCGTTAGGCCTTTTCTTTTCTTGGCTTGATTGATTTATACTATTTTTCGTGTTAGAATTAAAAACAAAATATTTCAAAAGAGAGAATGAAAATGTCAAAAGAATTAGAAGTTTATTATAATAAATTTTGTGAAGAAAAACGACTAACCAGAAGACATGGTAATGTGGAATATGTAACTTCCATGAAATACATTCACAAGTATCTGGAAGAAATGCCAAAGGATGCAAAAATTCTCGATGTAGGAGCTGGAACTGGAAGATATTCGGTAGCTCTTGCAAATGAAGGTTATGATGTAACAGCAGTGGAGCTTGTAAAATACAATCTTGGTATCCTAAAGCAAAAAGGGAGTACCGTAAAAGCCTATCAAGGAAATGCCCTTAACTTAAAGAGATTTCAAGATGATACGTTTGACATGACGCTGGTGTTTGGGCCAATGTATCATTTGTATACAATGGAAGATAAACAGAAAGCTTTGCAAGAAGCAGTTCGTGTGACAAAACCGAATGGAATTATTCTTGTTGCATATTGTATGAACGAGTATAGCATCCTGACATATGGATTTAAAGAAAATCATATAAAGGAAAGCTTGGAAAACGGCAAAGTAAATAATTCTTTTCGTGTAACACCAAAAGCAGAAGATTTATACGATTACGTAAGATTGGAAGATATTGATGAAGTGAATGCGAGCGCTAATGTGGAACGAATTCAGATTATTGCGGCGGATGGTCCTGCAAATTATATGCGCCAGGTTTTGAATGCGATGGATGAGGAAACATACAATTTGTTTATTCAATATCATTTGTCTACATGTGAAAGACCTGAACTACTTGGAGCAAGTGCACATACACTCGACATATTAAGGAAAGTTTAAATATCTTCAATTTTATAGAGAAGAGTAATTTACAAGTTATAAGTGATGAAAAAAGTAAGGAAAAAAGTTATGAAACGAGAAGTTGATATAAAAGAAATCTCAGACGGCAATTTATATGGACCAAATGACATGGTAAAAGCAGATTGCGCCGACTGTAAAGGCTGCTCTGCCTGCTGTCAGGGAATGGGTGAATCCATTGTACTTGATCCATACGATGTCTATCGTTTGACAAAGGGACTGAATCTTTCGTTTGAAGCCTTGTTAGAGGATAAAATTGAATTAAACGTATTTGATGGCATGATTTTACCAAATCTGAAAATGGCTGGGAATAGGGAAGCATGTGCATTTTTGAATGAAGAAGGCAGATGCAGCATACATAGTATCCGCCCAGGTATTTGCAGACTATTTCCACTTGGAAGATATTATGAAAATGGCGGTTTTCAATACTTTTTGCAAATTCACGAATGTAAAAATGAAAATCGTACAAAAGTGAAAGTAAAGAAATGGATTGACACGCCTGATTTGAAGCAAAATGAAAAATTCATTTTGGCATGGCATGACTTTATGGATGAAATCCAAACAAAGATGATGCAAGTTGCAGATGATGCTTTGTTCAAAAAAGTAAATATGTTTTTACTTCAGCAGTTCTTTATCGAACGTTACAACGAAGAAGATTTTTATAAGCAATTTGAAGAGCGACTGGAAAAAGCAAAAACAGTTGTAAATATGTTAATGAATTAGATTGGAAGAAGATAGATGAAGTATTATCTGGCACCGCTAGAAGGCGTTACGACTTACGTATACCGGAATGCTTATCAAAAGCATTTTCATCCAATGGACAAGTATTTTACGCCTTTTATCGTACCGCATAAAGAGAAGAAATTTAGTACAAGAGAGAAGAAAGAGTTATCTCCTGAAAATAATCAGGGGCTTTTTGTAGTTCCGCAATTACTTACGAATAATGCAGAAGATTTCTTGAAAACGGCAAAAGATATCACGCAGTTTGGCTATGATGAAATCAATTTGAATCTTGGCTGTCCATCCGGAACAGTGGTGGCAAAAAATAAAGGTTCAGGATTTCTTGCGTTTCCAGAGGAGTTGGACCGATTTTTAGATGAAATCTATGAGAAGGCTAATTTTAAGATTTCGATTAAAACAAGAATTGGAAAGGAAGATCCAGAAGAATTTTATCAATTGCTTGAGATTTATAACAAATATCCGGTTGAAGAGCTGATAATACATCCAAGAGTTCAGACGGATTATTATAAGAACACGCCGAACTGGGAGATGTTTGATGAGGCATATAAACACAGTAAAAATCCACTTTGTTATAATGGGGATATTTTTACCGTGGAAAATTATAACGAGTTTCATAAGCGGTTTAAAAATATAGACACTATCATGTTGGGGCGTGGAATTATTGCTAACCCAGCACTTGTGAATCATATTGAAGGTGAAGAAGCGATTAGCAAAGAAAAGTTGCTTTCGTTTCATAATATGATTTATGAAGAATATCAGCAAATTAGTTCAGGGGACCGAAATGTGCTGTTTAAAATGAAGGAACTCTGGTTTTATATGGCAAATTTGTTCGAGGGTTCAGAGAAAATGATGAAAAAGATTAAGAAATCAGAGAAGTTAAAAGATTATGAAAAGGTAGTGCAGATGTTATTTGAAACTTGTGCGTTGAGTTTATGAGAAAGATTCTGATGATTTAATAAAGACTTAGGAGTATTGCAAAGAATTTAGAAAAATACAAAATTGGGAGCAGACATGATTAAAAGTTATGTAGCATTTGATTTGGAGACAACAGGGCTTTCGCCTGAGACAGACCAAATTATTGAAATAGGGGCATTAAAAGTAAAAGATGGAAAAGTGGTAGACCGCTTTATGGAATTTGTAAAGCCAGACCAGCCAATTTCCAGTGCAATTACAGGCATCACAGGAATCACAAATGAAATGGTTGCAAATGCGAGAAATACAGAAGATATCATCCATGATTTTATGAATTTTTGTGAGGACCATGTACTCATTGGACACAATGTTATGTTCGATTACAAATTTTGTAAAATGTATGCCACGAAATATGGGTATCCTTTTGAAAAGAGAGGGATTGATACGCTAAAGATTGCGCGAAAGGTACATAAGGATTTTGAATCAAAAAGTCTAGGCGCATTGTGTGAGTATTATCATATTACGAATCAGGCCGCACATAGAGCTTATCACGATGCACTGGCAACAGCAAAACTATATCAGTGCATGGCGCATTATTTTGAAGCACAGGATGAAAAGTTGTTTGCACCGATGCAGTTAATGTATAAACAGAAAAAAGTGCAGCCAATTACGAAAAAACAATTAGATTATATTGAATTGTTATGTAAATACCATAATCTGTGTATGGAAAAGAAATGCGAAAATATGACGCGAAGTGAAGCTTCAAAACTTATCGATTCCATTATTTCAGAACATGGAAATATGCAGTATTAAAGCGATATGCATAGAGAGAATGTAGAGTAAAACAACTGAAAGATAACAAAATGGTAGAATTGCAAAATGATAGAACAGTAAACGATAGGGCAGAAAAATGAAAAACAATCAATTGGTAGTTGGAATTCTGGCACATGTGGATGCCGGTAAAACAACACTTGCAGAAAGCATTCTGTATTTAAGTGGAAATATTCGAAAACTGGGAAGAGTGGATCATGGCGATGCGTTCTTGGATACTTATGAACTGGAACGCTCCAGAGGAATCACGATTTTTTCAAAACAGGCAGAAATATCATGGAAAGAGAAAAACATTACTCTTTTGGATACACCTGGTCACGTCGATTTCTCGGCTGAAATGGAACGTACATTACAAGTGTTAGATTATGCGATACTTGTTATCAGTGGTGCGGATGGGGTTCAAGGACATGTGCAGACACTTTGGAAACTTTTGAAACGCTATGAAATCCCAGTGTTTATATTCATAAATAAGATGGATCAAGAGGGCACAGATAAAGAAGCATTATTGGCAGAACTTCAGAAACGTTTAGATGAAAAGTGTATTGATTTTTCAGGTATGTGCATGAAAGGTGAAGCAGACGTTTCGCCGACTGCTGATATTTCAAAAGCGATTGGCATTCAAAATGCGTTGGAGTCTTTAGAAGAGAGTTTCCTGGAAAACTTAGCCATGTGCGACGAAACACTTCTGGAAAAATATCTGGAAGGCGAGGAAATTAGCATAAAAGATATTCAAGACTTTATTCAAGAGCGAAAAGTTTTTCCTTGTTATTTTGGTTCCGCACTCAAATTACAAGGTGTGGAAGAATTTTTAGATGGATTTGAAAAATTGACTATCTGTCCAGATTATCCGGAAGAATTCGGAGCAAAAGTTTATAAAATTTCTAGAGATAAACAAGGAACGCGTTTAACACACCTGAAAATCACAGGTGGTTCTCTGAAAGTAAAAACATTATTGAAAGAGGACGAAAAAGTAGACCAGATCCGAATTTATTCAGGAACAGGTTATACCACAGTTCAGGAAATACCTGCTGGAAGTGTCTGTACAATAACAGGGCTTAACAGTACATATTGTGGCGAAGGACTGGGATTGGAAGAGGCTTCGTCTGCTCCGATTTTGGAACCAGTTTTGACTTATCAGATTTTGTTACCAGAAGGTTGCGATGTACATGGCATGTTCTTGAAACTAAAACAATTAGAGGAAGAAGAACCAGAACTGCACATTGTATGGAATGAACAGGCAAATGAAATCCATGCACAGGTCATGGGACAAATTCAGATTGAAATCCTAAAAAGTATTATCTCAGAGCGTTTCCAAACAGACGTAGAATTTGGCACAGGAAGTATCGTGTATAAAGAAACCATTGAAAATACAGTAGAAGGTGCTGGGCATTATGAACCATTGAGGCATTATGCAGAAGTTCGTTTGTTATTAGAACCTGGTGCACGAGGAAGTGGTTTGGTTTTTGGTGCAGATTGCAGCGAAGATATTTTAGATAAAAACTGGCAGCGGCTAGTTATGACTCATCTTGCTGAAAAGAAGCATAAAGGAGTTTTGATAGGCGCTGAGATTACGGATATGAAGATTACGTTGATTAATGGACGAGCGCATTTGAAACACACAGAAGGCGGCGATTTCAGGCAATCTACATATCGCGCGATAAGACAGGGATTGAAACGGGCAAAAAGTGTTTTACTAGAGCCTGTGTATGAATATCAATTGGAGGTTCCGTCGGATATGGTGGGACGAGCTATGTCGGATTTGCAGCGCATGCAAGGAACATTTTCTTCGCCGGAAATCGAAGGCGATATGGCAGTCCTTAAAGGCACCGCCCCAGTTGTGACCATGCGTGATTATCAAACAGAAGTGATCGCATATTCGAAAGGGCATGGACGGATTTTTATGTCTTTGAAAGGTTATGAGCCTTGCCACAATGCAGAAGAAGTGATTTCTGCAATCGGATATGACTCAGAAAGCGATTTGGAAAACCCAACGGGGTCTGTGTTCTGTTCACATGGTGCTGGTTTTGTCGTGAGTTGGGACGAAGTGGAAAATTATATGCATACGGAAAGCCATGAAAAAATGCGAAAAAAAGAACAGATTGTTTCTTCGTATGCAGCGCCACCTGTAATTGATGAAGAAGAACTAAAAACAATTTTTGAACGAACCTATGGACCGATGAAACGGGAGCGAAACAACTACGACAGCACGCGGACTGTGTATTCTGCACCACAACAAACACGAAAATCGAAAAAACAGGATGATGTGGAAGAATATTTGTTAGTAGACGGTTATAATGTTATTTTTGCATGGGATGATTTGCGTGAATTGTCTGAGATGAATATTGAAGGCGCACGCGGAAAACTCATGGATATTTTGTGCAACTATCAAGGTTACAAAAAGAATACGGTGATTCTTGTGTTTGATGGCTATAAAGTTCCAGGAAATCCAGGTGAAGTTATCAAATACCATAATATTTACGTTGTCTATACCAAAGAGGCGGAAACTGCGGACCAATATATTGAAAAGACAGTTCCAGAGATAGCAAGGAAACATCGCGTGTCGGTGGCGACATCGGATGCGTTGGAACAAATGATTATTATTGGTCAAGGGGCACATCGTATCTCCGCAAGAGATTTACTTACGGAAATTCAGATTACAAGTCAGCAAATGCGTGAAGAACATATGCAGAATACAAAAGATGCGAAACAATATCTATTTGAAGGCTTGTCTGAGAATATGGCAGATTTTATGGATGATGTGCGTATGGGACGACGGGAATTTCATGAAGTGAATGACATAAATGATGTGAAAGATATAAGAAATTAAAAGGATGTGATTAGTCTATGAATATGTACGATTTAATCGTGAAAAAGAAACGTGGCGGTGAACTTACCAAGGATGAAATTGCGTATATGATTACCAACTATACGAATGGCAGTATCCCAGATTACCAAATGTCAGCAATGATGATGGCAATCTGTTTTCAGGGAATGACACCGGAAGAAACAAAAGATCTGACACTTGCAATGGCGCAGAGCGGCGATATGTTGGATTTGTCAGAAATTGAAGGAATAAAAGTAGACAAACACAGTACAGGCGGCGTAGGGGACAAAACATCTTTGGTGTTAGGACCTATGGTGGCTTCACTTGGCGTTGCAGTTGCAAAGATGTCTGGCCGAGGACTAGGACATACGGGTGGAACGATTGACAAATTAGAAAGTTTTACGGGATTTCATACAAGCCTTTCTAATGAGCAGTTTATTAAAAATGTAAATATGATTCATATGGCAATTGTAGGACAAACAGCGGATTTGGCACCTGCAGATAAAAAATTATATGCGCTTCGTGACGTAACAGGAACAGTAGACCAAATGTCGCTGATTGCAAGCAGCATTATGAGCAAAAAGTTGGCTTCAGGAGCCGATGCAATCGTATTGGACGTAAAAACCGGTGACGGTGCATTTATGAAGAAATTAGAAGATTCAATTGCACTTGCACAAGCTATGGTATCTATCGGCAAATTGGCCGGAAGAAAGATGACGGCTGTAATTTCAGAGATGGATCAGCCGCTTGGAAATGCGGTTGGAAATGCATTGGAAGTGAAAGAAGCCATCGAGACTTTAAAGGGAAATGGACCAGAAGATTTAGTTGAGTTGGTGTTGACGCTTGGTTCGCATATGGTTGTGGCAGCCGAAAAAGCAGAAACGTTAGATGAGGCGAGAGAAAAATTGGAGTTGTCTTTACAAGATGGCTCGGCTTTTGAAACTTTCAAGAAGTTTATCGTGGCACAAGGCGGCTTAGAAGATGAAGTATTACATCCAGAAAAATTGCCTGCTGCAAAATATGTGGAAGAGGTTATTTGCGAGGAAGAAGGCTATGTTTCTAAAATTCAAACCGAACAGATTGGACGCATTTCATTATTGCTTGGCGGCGGCAGAGAAACAAAAGAAAGTGAAATTGATTTAGCAGTTGGATTGGTTTTGAATAAAAAGCGTGGAGATAGGGTTTTGAAAGGGGAATCCTTGGCTACAATTCATGCTAATGATTTGGAAAAACTAGAGTTGGCGAAACAAAGATTGCAGAATGCATATACAATTGTGAAAGAAGAAGTAAAGAAAGAGCCTGTAATAAAGAAAGTAATATATACCTACTGAAAAGAAAATTTCATGTTGCAGTAGGTAAGGAGAAAATCGTTGAACAAAAATATTTATATATGTATCGATTTAAAATCATTTTATGCATCTGTAGAATGCCGTGAAAGAGGCTTGGACCCTCTGACTACAAATTTAGTCGTAGCAGACTTGGAACGAAGCGAAAAAACCATATGTTTAGCTGTATCTCCAGCTATGAAATCATTAGGTGTTCCAGGGAGGTGTAGAGTGTTTGAAATACCGAAACATATCGAATACATCGCAGCACCACCCAGAATGCAGTTATATATTGACTATGCCGCAGAGATTTATGCTATTTATTTGAAATACATCGCAAAAGAAGATATCCATGTGTATTCTATCGACGAAGTCTTTTTAGATGTAACCGACTATCTGTCCATGTATCAGATGACACCAAAAGAACTGGGAATTACAATCATGGATGACATTTACAAAAATACTGGAATTACAGCGACTTGCGGCATTGGAACAAACTTATATTTAGCAAAGGTTGCTCTTGATATTACTGCAAAGCACGTAGATGACCATATCGGGGAATTAGACGAAGAGTCATATTGCAGAACCCTGTGGAATCACAAGCCGATTACTGATTTTTGGCGGGTAGGAGCAGGTGTTGCAAAACGCTTAGAGAGTATTGGCATTTCCACGATGGGCCAAATTGCGAAAGCAGACGAAGATATGCTTTATAAGCTGTTTGGTGTAGATGCAGAACTTTTAATTGATCATGCATGGGGAAAAGAGCCAACACTAATGTCAGATATCAAAGCATATAAACCAAAATCTAATTCCATCGGAAGTGGCCAAGTGTTGGGCTGTGATTGCGATTATGAAGGCGGTAAATT
Organism: Tyzzerella sp.; assembly: GCA_017472665.1. GTDB lineage: Bacteria > Bacillota > Clostridia > Lachnospirales > Lachnospiraceae > Faecalimonas. Next base: position 68,575 of record JAFUOS010000007.1, read on the forward strand.
AATTGTAAAAGAAATGATAGACTTGCTTTGCCTTGAATTGGTAGACAAAGGACTGGTGACTGATTCTATTACTTTGCATATCGGTTATAACAATCGTTTTGAAAAGAAACCGGCACATGGAACGATTTCAATGACCGTCACTACAAGTTCTGCAAAACAGATAAAAGCATATGCTGTCCAGTTGTATGACCGTATCATAGACAAACATACTCCGATTCATAGATTTACTGTGACATTTAATAATGTCATTGATGAGGCATATCAGCAGTATGATTTATTTACAAATTTAGAAGATATCGAAAAAGAGCACAAGATACAGAAAGCAATGTTAGATATCAAAGATAAGTTTGGTAAAAATGCGATTTTAAAAGGGATGAACCTGCAAGAAGGAGCAACGACAATGGAACGAAACAGGCAGATAGGAGGGCATAAAAGTGGTGAATAGACCGAAAATGAGCCGGGAAGAGCGTGCAAAACAATTTATGCCGTTTGCAGCGTTGAAGGGGTATCCAGAGGCATTGCGTAAGAAAGAGAAAATCGTTGTGCCGAAAGCGGAAGTTTCAGAAGAATATGCAGCGGTCTTGGACCAAAAACTACGTCAGGTAAAAAAGAATGATATAGTAACCGTTGTTTACTTTTGTGACAATGAGTATTTGAAAAAGACAGGAATGGTATCGAGAATTGATGAGACGGCAAGAGTTTTAAAGATTGTGAATACTAAAATTTTGTTTGACGACATTTATGATATAATCAGTGAAAAATATGACATTGGGAGAGATTAATCATGGAAATCAGAAAATGTAATGAGAAAGATATTGCACCTGTAGGTGCGTTTTATGACAAAGCAGTAAAGTCTCTTTGTGAAAACATAAATTATCCAAAATGGACATATAAAGAATATCCTTCGGAAAAGTCTGTTAAAGAAATGGCTCGAAAAGGGCATCAGTTTATGTGTATTGATAACGATAGGATTGTTGGAGCATTCGTTTTAAATGATGATCCACAAGGAAAATATGAAAATGCCACATGGGATATGCAATTAGCAAGAGGAGAATATATGGTGTGTCATGCTTTAGCATCCGATCCTTTATTACAGGGAAAAGGAATAGGGAGGAAGATGGTTGAGTATTGTATAGATTATGCGAAGATGCACGGCTATAAGGCGTTACGCCTTGATGTTGTCCCCGACAATACACCTGCGAGAAAGTTGTATGAAAAATGCGGATTTCAGTATGTAGGTGATGTAGACTTAGAAAGAGGCATCGCTGAAATACCGATGTTTTCTATGTATGAGATAAAATTGTAGCAAGGCGAAGAAAAAAGAATTATTTATGGAGATAAAAACAAGTAGATTATACATTCGTAATTTGTGTGAAGCTGATTGGGCAGAAATGAAGAACATATTTATTGATTTTAATAATTCTAAATATGCTATTTATGATATGCCATTACCAACAGAGGATAGTGAAATAAAAGCTTTGACCAAACGATTTGCTGATAGCAATCTGTTTTTTACAATATCTTTATTGGATAAAAACAAAATGATTGGTTATGTGTGTTTTCATAAAAACGAGGATAAATTTGATTTAGGATATTGTTTTCACTCGGCATATCATCTGAATGGTTACGCTTATGAAAGTACAAATGCTCTTATTGAATACTTGAATAAAGAATGTGGTGTAACCAGCTTCACAGCAGGAACAGCAATTGATAACGTGCCATCTTGTAAATTATTAGAAAAATTAGGGTTTGTTTGTGTTTCAAACGAAACAGTATCATTTGATGGTAATTTTTTGTTTCAAGGCGGAATTTTTATATTAGATTTGAAGTTGGCAAATTAATTGGTGGAAGAGGACCAATGTCAAGTTTATAACAAAAATCATTAAGTTAATTGATTTTCTGTTTACAAGTCATGAAACAGAAGGAATTAATAATACTTGTTGTAAAAACAATTATATGATACAAAATATTCGAACGTACGTTTTGCTTGTTCTAACCTGGAATACTCGGAGGACTGGATATGCATTTTGTGAATGCAAAAGCGATTTTATCTGCACATAATGGCATGAATCTGTATCGAGGTTGCACGCATGGATGTATCTATTGCGACGCCAGAAGCAAATGTTATGGATTTACACATGATTTTGAAGATATAGAAGTAAAGCAGAATGCACCGGAATTATTAGAAAAAGCACTTCGCTCAAAAAGGAAAAAGTGCATGATTGGAACTGGTGCAATGAGTGATCCATATATGCATTGTGAAGAAACCTTGAAGCTAACAAGAAAATGTCTCGAAATTATAGATTATTATGAATATGGTGTAGCAATACAAACGAAATCCAACAGAATACTTCGGGACCTGGATTTGCTGAAAAGTATCAACAAAAAAGCAAAGTGCGTAGTACAGATGACATTAACTACATTTGATGAGGATTTGTGTAAGATTTTAGAGCCGAATGTGTGTACAACAAAAGAAAGAGTAAAAGTATTGCAAATACTGCGAGATAATGGGATTCCTACAGTTGTCTGGTTGTCCCCAATTTTACCTTTTATTAATGATACAAGGGAGAATATTGAAGGGATTCTAAACTATTGTATTCAAGCAAAGGTATATGGAATTATTTGTTTTGGAATGGGAGTGACCTTGCGAGAAGGTGACAGAGAATATTTTTATGCGGCGTTAGATAAGAATTTTCCTGGGATGAGGCAAAAGTATCATGATAAATATGGGTATTCATATGATGTGCCAAGTGATAGAAACGCAGAATTAATGAAACTTTTTAGGAATAAATGCAAAGAAAACGGTATTGCATATGATATTGATGACTGCTTCAAATATTTGCATGAATTTCCAGAAAAATATGAGCAATTAAATTTCAAGTTATAGAGGTGATTGAATGAAAAGTTTGATTGTTTGCTACAGAGCGAATTAGAGAAGTCAGAATGGATCATAGATGGCAATTGGAAAATGGGTGTTTTGCAAACATAAAGACAGAAATACATACGAAGTGCCAGGCGGTCATTGGAGATAATTTCATGGTGGCTTTTCCAAAAGAAAAAAAGTTGATTTGGGAAGAATTTATAATAAGACATTTTGAGTTAGGGTATTGGAATGAATACATTACAGAGAATGGAGTTGTTTTTTTTATTTCATCTAGAAGACGGAATTAAAAGATATGAAGTATATGATTATGATAAAGAGGAAGTTCTTATGTTGTGTGAAAAGTTATGCGAATGTGCATTTGAATCCCTGAGACAAATGTTGGTCGGAAATCATTACTATAAAAGTGTGTTAGAAGATTGATTTAAGCAAATTCCAATTTCGTATGCTTTAGTAAAAGTTTATATCCAAAGAATATATAATAGATTTTTATAAATAATAAAAAATATGGTTGCAATACAAGTTTTTCGTTGATACAATATTATTAGAAAAGAAACTGTGATTCAGTGGTGGGTTGACACCTAAAATCTGATATTTTTTCCGAACGAAGGTGTCGGAGGTTGGCAGGCAACAGAAAAACCTGATATTTTCCGGACATAGGTGCCGGAGGTTGGCAGACAACGGAAAAATCAACCATTAAAAGGGAATGTATGATGCTGCGGCATTGACATTCCCTTTTTAAATTAGTTTACAAAGGAAGTATTTATGGACAAAAGAAAAGCAATACAAATATTAACAAAAGCGGCTAAATTATATAAAGAAAATCTTGAAGACCAAAAGGTATTGTTTCTTTATGGAATTCCTTCTGAAATCAAAAAAGAAATTGAGAAAAAGGCAGATGTTCTGAGTCAGATGAAATATTATGAAGTTGCTTTCCATCGTTATAATTTTTTGCATCTGACAGGAGTAAAAGTTAATCAAAGCGAAATTCAATCAGCGATTCATTTTTACGAAAAATGTTTGAGTAACCGTTTAAAAGAAGATGATTTTACTTTTGCATCTGATGGTTCAACTGTGCAAAAGCTGGAAATTTTAGAAAATATGATGCAATTAAAAAAGAATGTAACGATGATTGGAGATTTTACAGATAGAGGCCCCCAATTATATTCTAAAAAGGTAGCAGGAAATATTTGTGCATGTATTGGATTTGTTAAAGATAAAAATACAAACCTTAATGTTCCGAATACTTTGTTGAAAAAGGATATTAGAGATGTTACAGCAACGCCAACGGAGAAAGTTTATATAATTGTGTCAAAACACTATGCAGATGATAAGTACCATATTATGAATAAACTTGATAAAGCAATTGATTTGGCATCATGCAAATTTAGAGATGCTATTGAGTCTATTATAGACAAAGAAAAACTACTAAGTTGAGTTTTAAAACCTCACTTGCTATCTAATCTCGCAGCGCGCAGCAAGCAGACCGACATTTCCTTAATAGTAGATGGAAAGGAGTTTCTAAACAGTGTTTAACAGTTTCAGTAAAAAAATACAGAAACAGATATTAAAATAAACCTTGTTTCAAAAAATGCAGTTACGTGGTATGATGAAATAAAGTTATTAGTTATCAGAAGGAGAAAACCAAATGAGTATTAAAAATGAACCAAAGATTAAAAATCCATTAATTGTAGCAATCAGAGAACAGTTAGAACACCGCGCACTTTGGATGTATCTGCTTTGTGACGAAGCAAAGAAAAAAGGCTTAGATTCCAAAGATTATGCGCCAGATGCCATCAAACGCTGTGGTTTATATCAAGGTGCAAACTTGCGCAAGAAAGCAGGCGGCGAAGATTCTCTCAAAGGTTTGAAAAAGACATTGTTCTCAAAATTTGCCCAGTGGGTATTCGAGATGGATATTAAACAATGTACAGATGATCATCTGGATATTGATTTTCACTATTGTCCACTGGTAAAAGCATGGCAGAAGCAAGGCTGTTCAGATGAAGAAATCAAGGTGCTCTGCGACCATGCAATGTGCGGAGACAGAGGAATCGCAGAAAGCTTCGGATGCGAATTAGACCTTCCAGCAACCATCGCTAATGGTGATGATGTATGTCAGATACGCTTTGTGAGAAGGGAAAAATAATATGCATTTAAAGTTCTTGAACTCATAGACTCACAGAAGAAATTAAGATATATCCTGAAGCGTTGGAGCGAAGGGTATATCTTAATTTCTTCGTGGGTGTATGAACTCTCCAGACTCGAGAAAATCTTCGATTTTCCCTCGTTGACGATGTGCTTTCTTCGAAAGACGGCAATTTGCATTGCCTATTGCCTACGGCAATCACATCGTCAAATACAAATTTACAAATTCCCAATCGATTGTAATATCCCCATCTCCCCACACATATACTGAATAAATTGCATTTTTAACGTGATTCCATGAACAAAAACCCATTCAAATCCCGTGTCTCCGACGCAGCCAACATCCCCAAAGACGTCATCCTCGGCGTCCCCCTCATTCGCATGGTCGGACAGGAAGAATTCTATATAGAAAACTACCGGGGCATCCTCGAATACACAGACACCTTCATCCGGGTACAGACCAAAATCGGACAGATTCACCTATCCGGCAAAAGCCTCGAAGTCATCTACTATACCAATGATGAAATGAAAGTAGTTGGACATATTGAAAGTGTGGAATACCATCAAGGAGGATAGGCGTGCAAAATCAACTCACAAATCAATTACAAGGCTATTTAAGGATCCGAATCACAGGCTACTCCCCAGAACGCTTTCTAAACCTTTGCAAACATAAAGAAATTGAAATATGGGGATTGGAAGCGAAACATAACGCTTACGAAATGTATATGACCGTAAAAGGATTTCGCGAATTAAAACCAATTCTAAGGAAAACGAGAACTCGAATCACCATCCTGGAGCGATACGGAGTTCCTTTTTTCTTTCATAAATACCGCAAACGAAAAATGTTTTTCGCCGGAGTGCTCCTTTGCATCGGGCTAATCTTTGTCCTGTCAAAATTTATCTGGAACATCGAAATCGAAGGAAATCAAACCATTACAGATGATGTTCTGATAGAATACTTAGAGACCGAACATATCTACCATGGCATGAAAATAAGTGACGTAAAATGCGAAGAAATCGTAACTAATATCCGAAAACAATTTAATGATATCATATGGGTTTCTGCCTCTTTGGAAGGCTGCAATCTCATTATTGCTGTTAAAGAAAATACAGATACATTTCAAGTCAGTCAAACAGAAGAAGAGCCGGCTGATATCATTGCTAACGCTGATGGCGTAATTACGGAAATTATTACAAGAAGCGGTGTTCCTTGCGTAAATGAAGGAGATTCAGTAATGGCCGGAGATATGTTGGTATCTGGTACAGTCGAAGTAAAGAATGATGCTGGAGAGGTTATCCGAGAGGATTATAAAGAAGCAGATGCTGATATTTACGCAGAAGTTACACTTACGTACGAGGATTTGTGTGAAACACTATATGAAGTAAAAGAATATACAAAAGACCGACACAAGCAAGTTTATCTCAACATCTTTGGATATCGTGTTGCACTTGGTATTCGAAAATCTGAAACAGAAAATTACGAAATAGCATCAGAAGAAACGCAATTAAAACTGAATCAGAATTTTTATCTTCCAATTTCCTATGGCGTGTATCGAGGCAAAACGTATCAACTGAAGAAAATAGAGCGAACAAAAGAAGAAAAAGAAGAAATTTTGAATCATAATTTGGAATTGTACTGCAAAGAATTAGAAGAAAGCGGAGCCATAGTACTGGATAAAAAGATTCAAATGACAGAAGAAGCAAATTGTATGCGGGCAAAAGGATACCTAAAAGTAAAACAGTCCATTGGAACTACAAGGAAATCGGTTGATTTCTAGTATATGACTGTGCTAGAATAGAATGGATTATGAAGGGAAGAAAGGAAAGATACATGAGTATTCTTGAACAAGTAATAGAAATACCTGCTGAGCATGAAAGCAATGTCTTTGGACAGTTTGATGCATATGCGAAAAAAATAGAAAGAACCCTGCATGTCACATTGATTGCGAGAGATGGCAATGTCAAGATTCTTGGAGAAGCGAAACGCGTAGATCAGGCAAAACGTGTATTAGAACAATTAGTTGCTTTATCACATCGCGGCAATACGATTACCGAGCAAAATGTAGATTATGCCATTTCGCTTGTGTTTGAAGACAGCGAAAAAGAACTGGTAGAGATTGATAAAGACATCATCTGCCACACCCTGCAAGGCAAACCTATCAAACCGAAAACAGTTGGACAGAAAAAATATGTAGATGCGATCCGCAAGCAAATGATTACATTTGGTCTTGGCCCTGCTGGAACAGGAAAAACCTATCTTGCGATGGCAATGGCGATTACCGCTTTTAAAAACAATGAGGTTGGCCGTATTATTTTAACACGCCCTGCAATTGAAGCTGGCGAAAAGTTGGGATTTCTTCCAGGAGATTTACAAAGTAAGATTGACCCATATTTAAGACCGTTATATGATGCTTTATATCAGATTATGGGTGCAGAAAGCTTTATTAAAAATTCAGAAAAAGGCTTAATCGAAGTTGCACCGCTTGCTTATATGAGAGGGCGTACTTTAGATAATGCATTTATTATTTTAGATGAAGCACAAAATACCACACCAGCACAGATGAAGATGTTCCTGACCAGAATTGGTTTTGGTTCAAAAGTAGTTATTACCGGAGATGCGACCCAAAAGGATTTGCCATCCACTATGGTCTCTGGTCTTGACGTAGCAACGAAAGTGGTAAAAAATATCGAAGATATCTCGATTTGTACGCTGACCAGCAAGGACGTTGTAAGACATCCATTGGTACAGCAAATCGTAAAAGCTTACGAAGAGTATGAGAAGAAAAGTGAACGTGCAAAAGATAAAAGGAGAAGGTCATGACATTACTTTTTGAAGAAGAAGGAGAGTTATCGCTCCCATTAGAATGTGAAGAACTTGCAAAAAAAGTTATCGAAGCAGCTGTAGATTACGAGGAATGTCCTTATGAAACAGAAGTAAATCTGCTTCTTACCATGAATAACGAAATTCACGAAATGAATCGCCAGTTCCGGCAAATCGACCGTCCAACGGATGTACTTTCATTTCCGATGGTCGATTACGAAGAACCAGGTAAATTTGATTTTCTAGAAGAAGCAATGGAATATTTCAATCCAGAAACGGGGGAACTCGTGCTGGGAGATATCGTGATTTCCAAAGAAAAAGTGATTGCGCAGGCGGAAGAGTATGGACATTCCATCGAGCGCGAATATGCGTTTTTGATTGCACACAGTATGCTTCATTTATTTGGTTACGACCATATGGAAGAGGAAGAACGTGCTGTAATGGAGCAGAAGCAAAAAGAAATTCTTGAGCAATTACAAATTTTGAGATAAACTTTTAAAATAAGTCTTCAAGAAAGGTAATGGAAAGATTATAAAGAGGGATTTTATGGAAACACAACAAAAGAAGAAAAATAGCAGTTTCCTAATGCAGGGAATTATCCTTGCTGCTGCAGGAATCATTACAAGATTAATTGGAATTGCATACCGTATCCCAGTCAACAACATTCTGGGTGATGAAGGACAAGGCTTTTATGGATGTGCTTTTTCCATCTATAATATTGCCCTGCTTTTGACATCTTACAGCCTTCCATTGGCGGTTTCGAAACTGGTATCTGCACGTGTATCAAAAAAAGAATATAAGAATGCGATGCGTATTTTCAAAGGCGCTTTGCTGTTTGCAATTATTGTAGGAGCGGTAGTTGGCATTATCGTCTTTGTTGGCGCAGAGTTTATTGCAGGTGAGATTATGTCGCTAAAATTAAGTGCTTACGCACTTCGGGTTTTAGCACCAGGCTTATTTATCGTGGCCGTCATGGGCGTAGTTAGAGGATTTTTCCAAGGCATGGGCACGATGGTTCCGACCGCACTTTCTCAGATTGTGGAACAGATTGTCAATGCGATTGTCAGCATCATTGGAGCCAGTTATCTGCTTGAAATGGGAAAGAAAGTGAAAGAAACCAAAGAAAATGCTTCTCTGCCATATGCATATGGGGCAGCCGGAGGAACACTTGGAACGGTTTCTGGAGCATTAATTGGACTGATTTTCCTAATTCTAGTGATGATGCTATTTTATCCGACACTGAAACGAAGAGTTCAGAAAGACAAAACAAAAAATCTGGAAGGATATAGCGATATCTATTCCGTATTACTTATGACGATTGCTCCTGTTATTTTAAGCACTGCGATTTATAACATTAGTGAAACATTGGACCAGGGTATCTTCAGTAATATCATGGTTGCTCAAGGACATACAGAAAAAGAGACTGCGGAACTTTTGGGAATGTTCACCGGAAAATATAATACGCTGATTAATATTCCACTGGCAGTTGCAAATGCGCTTGGAGCTTCTTTGATTCCAAGTTTGACAGCTACAGTCGCAAGCGGTACAAAGAAACAGATTCATGCAAAAATAAACATGGTAATCCGATTCGTTATGATGATTGCCATTCCGTGTGCCGTTGGTTTTTTAGTTTTAGCAGAGCCGATTCTTGATTTGTTATACAGTGGCAATATTGAAATTCCTGCACACATGTTACAGCTTGGAGCAATTACTGTTATTTTCTACTGCCTTTCAACTGTTACAAACGCAATCTTACAGGGCATTAATAAAATGACAACGCCAGTAAAACACGGTGCGATTTCATTGGTGGTACATTTAATAGGATTATATATCATGCTTGTGTTCTTTAAATGGGAGATTTATGCAGTGGTAGTTGGAAATATTATTTTCTCACTGTGTATGTGTATTCTAAATGCACGTGCATTAAAGCAAGCGGTGAGATATCAGCAGGAAGTAACAAGAACATTTCTTATCCCACTGGGTTCAGCTGCAATTATGGGAGTCATTACTTTTGCCGCATATTTCTTGATGAAAATCGCATTGCCAAAGGCAGTCTCAACCATTTTAGCACTAGCGGTTGCTGTTCTTGTATATGGTATATGCCTATTAAAATTTGGAGCTTTGACAGCAGACGAAATTGTGGCATTGCCAAAAGGCGCAAGTATCTATAAGCTGTTGGTAAAATTTCATTTGATGGAAGAAGAGTATTGATTTCAAAGCGAAATTTCATGCCTTTTGTATAAATAGAATAGAAAAAACCAATACTGTATGAAAAAAGGAGTAGCATTTTATGCAAAAAAGAAGCGGTATCGGTTTTCTAATTCTAACGATTGTAATTGTTTTTGTATTTATATTTGTCTATAAAGTCAGTTATCAGAAAGCCCTTTCAGATAATGAAGAGCAGAACAAAGAAGAAAAAGTAGGCTTAGAGGATTATTTTTATATCAAAGCGACAGATGGATATGTAACAGTGTATCTTGCAGATCAAGAAACTGTTTATGAATACACCTCTATTCCAGTCAGCGAACTTCCGGAAGATGTGCAAGAAGAACTGAAAAACGGCAAAAAAGTAACCAACATTGGACAAGTATATGGATTTTTGGAAAATTATTCGAGTTGATTTAGAGACTACAAAAGAGTTATAGTATAAGATAAGATTTCTAGGAAGGAATAAAAGAACATGACAGATGAAAAGATTCAAAGAATCAATGAATTATATCACAAATCAAAAAAAGAAGGTCTGACTGATGCTGAGAAGCAGGAGCAACAGATTTTAAGAAAAGAGTACATTGACTCATTTAGAAGAAACTTAAGAGGGCAGCTAGACAATATTTCGATTCGTGAAGCAGATGGAAGTATTACAAACTTAGGTGAAAAACATGGAATCAAAAAAGGACATTAGAAAACGTGTTCTTACAAAGCGAAGCAACATAGAAGAAAAAGAATGGGAGGAGAAAAGCCGCCGGATTTATGAGAAAGTGGTGACTCATCCTTTCTTTTTGAATGCAGAGGAAATCTATTGTTATGTGGACTACAAAAGAGAAGTCAGCACGCAAAAGATTTTGGAAACTGCATGGAAGTTAAAGAAGAAGGCAGCCGTTCCTAAGATTACTGGCGAAGATATGGAGTTTTTTTATATACATAATTTCGCGGGATTAGAATCAGGGTACTGTCAAATCTTAGAGCCCACCAGCAAAGAACTGGCACAGGGGAAAAATGTATTAGTAGTGATGCCGGGCGCAGTATTTGACAGGAACCGAAATCGAATTGGATATGGAAAAGGATTCTATGACAGATATTTAGAAAAGCACCCATCTTATCACACGATGGCACTTGCTTTTGAATTACAGATGATAGACAGTATTCCAGCGGATGTACACGATATCCGCCCAGAAGTAATTATTACGGAGGAAGATTTGTATGTTTGAAAATTTACCAAACGATCCAATGCTTTGTTTGAGCGTCGTAAATACAAAGTTGCGGGATCATTATAAAGACTTAAATACTTTATGTGATGATTTAGGAATAGAAAAAAATGCTTTAATAGAAAAGCTTTCTTTAATAGATTATGAGTATGATGAAACAAGGAATCAATTTGTTTAAGGGAGGTACGATAGCGTGAGAGAAATCGAAAAATACATAGAAAATATGGATATAACTGGAGAAGCTCCAGTAAACGAACCAGAGCGTCAATACTATTTCATTAAAAAAGCTCGAGACTACGTAAAAAGTACGTCTGAAGAAATTGGACGTCCACTTACATTTTGTGTGACTACTTTTGGATGCCAGATGAATGCCAGAGATTCTGAAAAGTTAGTAGGTGTTTTGGAAAAAATCGGGTACGTAGAAGAGCCGGATGAAGAGAAGGCTGATTTTGTCATTTTCAACACTTGTACCGTGCGTGAAAATGCAAACATGAGAGTGTATGGAAGACTTGGCCAGTTAAAACGCAACAAAAAAGCAAATCCACATATGATGATTGGACTTTGCGGATGTATGATGCAAGAGCCAGAGGTCGTAGAAAAACTGAAAAAACAGTATCGTTACGTGGATATTATATTTGGAACGCATAATATTTATAAATTTGCAGAGTTAATTGTAACACGTTTTGAATCCGAAAGAATGGTTATTGATATTTGGAAAGATACAGACAAAATTGTGGAAGACCTTCCAAGCGAACGTAAATTTTCATTTAAATCTGGTGTAAATATTATGTTTGGCTGCAACAATTTCTGTAGCTACTGTATCGTACCATATGTGCGTGGACGTGAAAGAAGCCGTAATCCAAAGGACATCATTCGCGAGATTGAAAATTTGGTAGCGGATGGAGTAGTAGAAGTTATGCTGCTCGGACAGAACGTAAACTCCTACGGTAAGAATCTAGAAGAGCCGATGACATTTGCGCAGCTTCTTCAGGAAATTGAAAAGATTGAAGGATTAGAAAGAATCCGTTTTATGACTTCTCATCCAAAGGATTTATCGGACGAATTAATTGAAGTGATGCGTAATTCAAAGAAGATTTGCAAACACTTACATTTACCGGTACAATCAGGAAGCACTGAAATTTTGAAGAAAATGAACCGTCGTTATACAAAAGAACAATATTTGGAACTAGTTCGTAAGATTAAAGAGGCTGTTCCGGATATTTCACTCACTACAGACATCATCGTTGGTTTCCCTGGTGAAACAGAGGAAGATTTCTTAGAAACGATGGATGTGGTAAAGCAGGTTCGCTATGACAGTGCATTTACATTTATTTATTCGAAACGAACGGGAACACCTGCCGCCGTTATGGAGAATCAGATTCCAGATGATGTAGTAAAAGACCGATTCGATCGTTTGTTAAAAGAAGTTCAGACAATTTCGGCAGAAGTCTGCTGCATACACGAAGGCACAACACAGCCAGCTTTAGTAGAATCTATGAATGACCATGATGAGACGCTTGTAACTGGTAGATTAAGCAACAACTTACTTGTGCATTTTAAAGGTGATGAAAGTCTTATTGGAAAAATTGTAGATGTTCATTTGAAAGAATGCAAAGGCTTCTATTATCTTGGCGAAATGGTATAAATTCCATTTATAATTTTACAAAGAACGTCCAAACTATGTATTAGATTGCATGGGGAGGACGTTTTTTATGCTAATGAAAAAATTGAGTGAATACCTGTTTTTATGGACACTTGGCGGCATTTTGTATTATTCGTTTGAATTACTCTTTCGTGGGTTCTCGCATTGGAGCATGTTTTTGCTTGGAGGCCTATGTTTCCTATTTTTCTGGTTACAGGGCCATTGGGTCAAATGGAGTGATCCAATGTGGATTCAGGTCATCCGCTGCACAATTTTTATCACTGCTTGCGAATTTACTACTGGAATTGTTGTAAATAAATGGTTTCAATGGGCGGTGTGGGATTATAGTGACCAGCCATTCCAATTGTTTGGACAAATCTGTCTTCCGTTTGCGGTTATCTTCTCAGGACTCTGCGCGATAGGGATTCCCATAAGTGGAAATTTGATGCACTGGCTTTTTCGAGAAGAAAAACCCAATTATCATATTTTATAAGCAATAAATATTTGTATTTTTTTGAAAATTGGTCTATACTTTACTCTGTATATTTATGAACTTTAGAGAAGGAGAATCGACGTGGCAGAACTAACACCAATGATGCAGCAATACATGGAAACAAAGGCTCAGTATAAGGACTGTATCTTGTTTTACAGACTGGGTGATTTTTATGAGATGTTTTTTGATGACGCATTGACTGCAAGCAAAGAACTGGAAATTACCTTGACCGGAAAAAACTGTGGATTGGAGGAACGTGCACCGATGTGCGGCGTACCTTATCATTCTGTAGAAGGATATTTGAACCGATTAGTGCAGAAGGGGTATAAGGTTGCTATTTGCGAGCAGGTAGAAGACCCGAAAGCAGCAAAGGGCATTGTTAAGCGTGAAGTTGTACGTATCGTAACACCTGGTACAAATCTAAATACACAGGCATTGGATGCGACAAAAAATAATTATATTATGTGCATCGTTTATATTGACGAACATTTTGGACTTTCCGTGGCTGATGTTACAACTGGTGATTATTTTGTTACAGAATTAGATAGCGCTCGCAAACTGATGGATGAGATTGCAAAATATGCACCATCGGAAATCATATGCAACGAATCACTTTATGTAAGTGGAGTGAATCTAGACGATTTAAAAGAACGATTAGGAATTACAATCTATGCTCTGGATTCTTGGTATTTTGATGATGCTTCTTGTGAGAAAGTGTTAAAAGAACACTTTAAAGTTGCAAGCTTGGAAGCATTGGGAATTGGTGATTATAACAGCGGCGCAATTGGAGCTGGAGCTCTGTTGCAATATTTGTATGAAACACAAAAAAATTCTCTTGCTCATCTGACAGGAATCACTGGATATACTACAGGAAAATACATGTTATTAGACAGCTCTTCCAGAAGAAATCTAGAACTTTGCGAAACACTTCGTGAAAAGCAAAAAAGGGGGTCCCTTCTTTGGGTATTAGATAAAACAAAAACGGCGATGGGTGCACGTACACTCCGAAGTTTTATAGAGCAGCCGTTGATTGATAAGGATGAAATTGTCAAGCGTTTGGATGCTGTTGCTGAATTGAAAGACAATGCGATTACACGCGAAGAAATCAGAGAGTATTTAACGCCAGTTTATGATTTGGAGCGTTTGATTAGTAGGATTACATATCAATCAGCTAATCCACGAGATTTGATTTCGTTTAAATCTTCACTTCAAATGTTGCCGCATATTAAGTGCATTTTAAGTGATTTAGAGTCACCTTTGTTAAAAGAGTTGTACGAAGAGCTGGATACTTTGGAAGAATTATGTGCGTTAATTGAGTCTGCTATCGAGGATGAGCCGCCACTTGCCATGAAAGATGGAGGTATCATCAAAACAGGTTATAATGAGGACGTTGATAAGCTCCGCAATGCAAAGACTGAAGGCAAGACATGGCTTGCAGAAGTGGAAGAAGAAGAACGAGAAAAAACAGGAATTAAAAACCTTCGTATCAAATTCAACAAAGTGTTTGGTTATTATTTAGAGGTTACCAATTCTTATAAGGATTTGGTTCCAGATTACTACATGAGAAAACAGACCCTGACAAATGCAGAGCGTTATATCACTCCAAAACTAAAAGAATTGGAAGATATGATTCTTGGAGCAGAAGACAAGTTGTATGCTTTGGAATACGAACTTTATTGCGAGGTCAGAGAACGTATTGCAAGCGAGGTAGTGCGTATTCAGAAAACTGCGAAAGCAATCGCTCAGATAGATGTATTTGCCTCTTTGGCATACGTTGCAGAACGCAACAATTATGTGAGACCTGGCATCAACGAAAAAGGTGTGATAGACATTAAGAACGGTCGTCATCCAGTTGTAGAAAAGATGATTCCAAACGAAATGTTTATTGCGAACGATACCTACTTAGATGATAAAAAGAATCGTATTTCGATTATCACAGGACCGAATATGGCAGGTAAATCTACTTACATGAGACAAACTGCATTAATTGTATTGATGGCTCAGGTAGGCTCATTTGTTCCTGCAGAAAGTGCAAATATCGGCATCGTGGACCGTATTTTCACCCGTGTAGGGGCTTCTGATGACCTTGCTTCCGGACAAAGTACATTTATGGTGGAAATGACCGAGGTCGCGAATATTTTACGGAACGCAACAAGTAAGAGTTTACTGATTTTAGATGAAATTGGACGTGGTACAAGTACCTTTGATGGGCTTAGTATTGCATGGGCTGTTGTGGAACACATTAGCAACAAACGATTACTCGGCGCGAAAACGCTATTTGCAACACATTATCATGAATTGACCGAATTGGAAGGGAAATTAGATAGTGTGAATAACTACTGCATCGCCGTAAAAGAAAAAGGGGACGATATCGTTTTCCTTCGTAAGATTGTAAAAGGCGGCGCAGATAAGAGTTATGGTATTCAGGTGGCAAAACTTGCAGGAGTACCTGATAGTGTTATCCAGCGTGCGAAGGAAATCGTAGATGAACTGATTGAGGCAGACGTAGCAACCAGAATCCGGGAGATTTCAGTGCAATCTAGTGAACCAACGAAGAAAACCAAGAAATATGATGAGGTGGATTTGGCACAGATTTCATTGTTTGACACTGTAAAAGATGACGATATTCTGGAAGAGTTAAAACAGATTGATGTTGCACATCTGACACCAATCGAGGCTTTAAATACACTTTACAGTTTACAAAATAAATTAAAAAACAGATGGTAAGATAAAGGAGTAGTATGGCTAATATACAAGTTTTAGACCAAATTACAATTGATAAAATTGCAGCAGGAGAAGTCATTGAAAGACCTGCATCCATTGTAAAAGAATTAGTAGAGAATGCTGTCGATGCAGGGGCAACTGCTGTAACTGTGGAGATAAAAGAGGGTGGAATTTCTTTTATTCGAATCACGGACAATGGCTGTGGGATTCCGAAGGAAGAGGTTCCTGTGGCTTTCTTGCGTCATTCTACCAGTAAGATTCGTTCCGTAGAAGATTTGACAACTGTTGCGTCTTTAGGATTCCGCGGTGAAGCTTTGTCAAGTATTGCTGCGATCGCACAGGTAGAATTGCTTACAAAACAAAAAGATTCTCTCCTTGGGACTCGTTATCAAATCGAGGGTGGAGCGGAAAAGAGTTTGGAAGATACCGGATCCAGAGATGGTTCCACTTTCCTGATCCGCAATATTTTTTACAATACACCTGCCCGCAGAAAATTTTTGAAAACGGCGATGACAGAAGCCGGACATGTAAATGAGCTGATGATTCGTCTTGCATTGTCCCATCCGGAAATTTCGTTCGAATTTATCAATAATGGGCAGACCAAGCTACATACTTCTGGAAATGGTAGATTGAAAGATGCGATTTATCATGTTTTTGGAAGAGAGATTGCGATGAATCTTTTGGAAGTAGATTCTGAGATGGATGGCATCAAGGTAACTGGTTTTATTGGGAAACCATTGATTTCCAGAGGAAATCGTAATTATGAAAATTATTATATCAATGGCCGTTATGTGAAGAGCAATATTATCGCAAAGGCGATTGAAGATGGTTATAAGGATTTTATTATGCAGCATAAATATCCGTTTACTGTGCTTCATTTTGAGGTGAATGGGGCGGATATTGATGTGAATGTGCATCCGACGAAGATGGAGCTGCGGTTTAGCAATCAGCAGAAAGTTTATAATTTTGTGTATGAGGCGGTAAAGGCGGCATTTCAGGAGAAGGAATTGATTCCGAAGGTGGAACTTCCTGAGGCGAAGGTTCCAGTTCCTAAGGCGGAAGTTACTTCTCGGATGAAACAACAAGTGTCATCTGAAAATCACACGACATCGGCGAAGACGCATTCGCAAGTGCAGACATCTGCGCCGACGGAGGAACGTGCAAATAATACAGTATCTCAGACGAAAACACAGCCGACAACGATACAACCTGGAAATAAAACCGACACACCACCGTCTGGTGAGAAGAATTTGGATTACTTCATGCAGAAAATGAGAGAACGTGTAACCTCTTATCACAATCAAAATTCGCAGGCTGAAGTAAAGGATGTTTACGGAATTCATCGTGGGGATTCACAGATTGATCGTATTCGAGAGACTGTAAATTACGGAAAATCTCACGAAACTAAGGATGCGCCAAAACAAAATCTAACCGAGCCCGCTCGTGCAGAACAGTTAAATTTGTTTGAAGAAAAGCTGCTCACAAAAGAAGCCATAAAAGAACATAAAATCATCGGTCAATTATTTGATACCTACTGGCTCGTAGAATTCCACGACCAGTTATATATTATCGACCAGCACGCAGCCCATGAACGTGTCTTATACGAAAAGACGCTTCGCGGTATGAAGAGTAGAGAGTTTACTTCTCAGTATCTAAGTCCTCCGATTATCCTAAATCTAACGATGCAGGAGGAAGAAGTGCTGAATACAAACATAGACCATTTTACTAGCATAGGATTTGAAATAGAGCCATTTGGCGGTTCTTCCTATGCAGTACGTGCAGTGCCGGACAACCTTTTTAGCATTGCAAAGAAAGATTTGTTAATTGAAATGCTGGATGACCTTATGGATGGCATCAGTTCGACACAGGCGCCAGACCTGATTGCCGAAAAGATTGCTTCCATGTCATGTAAAGCAGCAGTAAAGGGAAATGCTAGATTATCTCGTGCAGAAGTGGAAACACTCATTGGAGAATTGTTGGATTTAGACAATCCATATCATTGTCCGCACGGCAGACCTACCATCATTTTCATGACAAAACGAGAATTGGAAAAGAAATTTAAGAGAATTGTTTAGAAAACGTTTAGGAGCATGATTCAAAGCATGAAAAAGAAACCATTAATTATTCTAACAGGCCCAACCGCAGTGGGAAAAACGAAAGCCTCCATCGGTCTTGCAAAAGCTTTAAACGGAGAAATCATTTCGGCAGATTCCATGCAGGTGTATAAAGAGATGGATATCGGCTCTGCAAAAATACGTCCAGAGGAAATGCAAGGTGTAAAACACTACCTTGTGGATGTTCTGGAGCCGGATGAAGAATTCCATGTAGTGCGGTTTCAGCAAATGGCAAAACAGGCGATGGAAGAAATTTATGCGAAAGGAAAAGTACCGATTGTAGTAGGCGGCACAGGATTCTATATTCAGGCACTGCTATATGATATTGATTTCACAGAAAGCAATGAAGATACAACCTATCGTGAAGAATTGGAAGGTCTTGCGAAAGAGCATGGTGCAGAATATTTGCATAAAATGTTGCAAGCGGTAGACCCGGCATCTGCGGAAAGCATCCATGCCAATAATGTAAAGCGTGTTATCCGTGCGTTAGAGTTTTACAAACTGACAGGCCAGAGGATTTCTGAACACAATGAAAAAGAACGTGCAAAAGAATCGCCATATGATTTTTTTTATTTTGTTTTAAATGACGACCGAAAATTATTATATGACCGCATCGATCTTCGCATTGACCAAATGTTAGAAGAAGGTTTGCTGGAAGAAGTTACTGCCTTGAGAAATAAAGGCTATACAAAAGACATGGTTTCCATGCAGGGACTTGGATATAAGGAAATTTTAGATTATCTGAATGGAGCATGTACGCTTGAGGAAGCCATTTATATTTTAAAACGAGATACCAGACATTTCGCGAAACGTCAGCTCACCTGGTTTCGAAGAGAGCGGGATGTCATTTGGATAGATAAAAATGAATACGATCATGACGAAGCCAAGATATTGGAAGCCATGTTGTCGTACGTAAGAGAAAGGACAGATATTTCATGTTAGATACAAAAAATATGTATAAAGAACTAGGGATTTCTGAAAAAGTATATTTATATGGACAGGAAATCGAAAGTTCTTTAAAAGAAAGATTTGCAGAGATTGACAAAGTTGCAGAATACAACCAACTGAAAGTCATTCATGCAATGCAGGAGAGCAGAGTGAGTGAAGGCTGCTTTCACTATGCAAGCGGATACGGCTATAGTGACCAAGGCCGTGACACGTTGGAAGAAGTGTATGCAAAAACATTTCATACAGAATCTGCATTAGTGCGCCCGCAAATTACTTGTGGAACACATGCATTGGCTCTCGCATTAAGTGCGAACCTGCGTCCGGGCGATGAACTGCTTTCACCTGTGGGAAAACCATATGACACGTTGGAAGAAGTAATCGGTATCCGAAAGTCAAAAGGTTCACTTGCAGAGTATGGCATTACTTATCGCCAAGTGGAATTGTTAGAAGATGGCACATTTGATTATGAAAATATCAAGAAAGCAATCAATGAAAAGACAAAACTGGTAACGATTCAGCGTTCCAAAGGATATCAGACAAGACCAAGTTTTTCTGTGACACAAATCGGTGAATTGATTGCGTTTGTGAAAAGTATTAAACCAGATGTCATCTGTATGGTAGATAACTGTTATGGAGAATTCGTAGAGACAATTGAGCCAAGTGATGTCGGCGCAGATATGGTTGTTGGGTCTCTGATTAAAAATCCAGGCGGTGGACTTGCACCAATTGGTGGTTATATCGCTGGTAAAGAAGAGTGCATTGAAAACTGTGCTTATCGTTTGACATCACCGGGACTTGGAAAAGAAGTCGGTGCTTCATTAGGTGTGATGCAATCCTTCTTCCAAGGATTTTTCCTTGCACCAACGGTTGTCGCAGGCGCATTAAAAGGTGCTATTTTTGCAGCAAATGTTTATGAAAAATTAGGATTTCCTGTAATTCCAAATGGCACAGAGAGCCGTCATGATATTATTCAGGCTGTAACACTTGGCACACCAGAAGGGGTTATTGCATTCTGTAAGGGTATTCAGGCTGCTGCACCGGTAGATAGTTATGTTTCCCCGGAACCATGGGCCATGCCAGGGTATGACAGCGATGTCATTATGGCAGCGGGAGCATTTGTGCAGGGTTCTTCCATTGAACTTAGTGCGGATGGACCAATTAAGCCGCCATACGCTGTTTATTTCCAAGGTGGTTTAACTTGGGAACATGCTAAACTTGGAATCTTAATGTCGTTAGAACAGTTAGTACAAAAGGGAATCGTAACATTACCATAATATCGATACTAGAAATGTATAGAGGAACTGATATGAAATCAAAACATGTAATTATCGTCGGCGGAGGCGCTTCAGGATTGGTTGCAGCAATCGCAGCAGCAAGAAATGGAGCAGATGTCACTATCATTGAACAGAAAGACCGCGTTGGGAAGAAAATTCTTTCCACAGGAAACGGCAGGTGTAATTTGACAAATGAATATATGAAATCAGAATGCTTCCGCGGAGATAATACAGCAATTGTCCCTCAAGTGCTGAAACAGTTTGGTTACGAAGAGACACTGACATTTTTTGAAGAGTTAGGTCTCATCTTAAAAAACAGACAAGGCTATATTTATCCAATTTCAGATCAGGCATCTACCGTGCTGGATGTGCTGCGCATGGAAATAGAGCATCTCTCTGTCAATGTTGTATTAGAAGAATGCGTAAAGGACATAAAAAAGACGAAAAAAGGATTCGCGGTTACAACGAATCAGTCTACTTATTTCAGTGATGCTGTAATTTTGGCTGCAGGTGGAAAGGCTTCGCCTGTTTTGGGTTCCGATGGCAGTGGCTATGGCCTTGCAAAACAATTTGGGCATACGCTTTCACCAGTCGTGCCGGCTCTGGTTCAATTAATTGGAAAAGGAAACTATTTCAAACAGATTTCCGGTGTCCGTACCAATGCTACAGTGAATTTATATGTCAATGATGCCTTTGTGGCTTCAGATACCGGAGAATTGCAACTTACTAATTACGGTATTTCTGGTATCCCAGTATTCCAAATCAGCCGTTATGCAGCAAAAGCACTTTATGAGAAGAAACGAGTAATAGCAGTCGTTGATTTTCTTCCGACCATGACGAAAGAAGAATTAAATGGATTCATACAAAAGCGAAGAGAAAGTCAAAGTTATAAAACAGCAGAAGATTTCTTTGTTGGAATGTTCCATAAAAAATTAATTGGTATGTTTTTGAAAATGGCAAGGATTTCTCCAAACCAAGTTGTGGAAACGATTTCTGCAAAACAATGGGAGCAGTTATTGGTTCTCTTTAAAGAGTTTCAGGTTGAAATTGAAGGGACGAACTCATTTGAACAGGCTCAGATTTGTGCCGGAGGAGTCCGAACCACAGAAGTCAATCCGGAAACTATGGAATCCATTTATGCAGATGGTTTCTATCTGATAGGCGAACTGCTGGATATCGACGGAATCTGTGGCGGTTATAATCTGCAATGGGCATGGGCAACCGGCTATATTGCAGGGGAGAATGCAGCGAAAAATGTGGCGAAAGGAATGTAATATGCTTCGTATTGGACAATTAAAATTAAATCCAGATCATAGTCAAAACGATTTATTACAAAAGATTGCAAAAACGCTTCGTATTTCTGAGAAAGAAATCAAGGGTTATCAGATTAAAAAGCAATCCATTGATGCAAGAAAGAAGCCAATGATTCAGTATGTTTATACAGTTGATGTTGACGTTGCAAATGAGCGCCAGATTTTAAAAAAACAAAAGGGAAATCAAGTAAGCATCGTCAATGAAAAACCATACTGTTTTCCTGAAAGTGGAGCCGAAAAGATGCAGGAACGCCCGATTATCATTGGAAGCGGACCGGCAGGATTATTCTGTGCATACATGTTAGCCGAACACGGTTATAAACCAATTGTGTTTGAAAGAGGCGCTTCCGTTGAAGAACGCGCAGCAGATATTGAATCATTTTGGGAGACAGGTGTGCTAAACACTGCTTCCAATGTACAGTTTGGAGAAGGGGGTGCCGGTACTTTTTCGGACGGAAAACTCAATACCCTTGTAAAAGATCCGATTGGCCGTAATCGAAAAGTATTAGAGATTTTTGTAAAAAATGGTGCACCAGAAGAAATTTTATATATAAATAAACCTCATATTGGCACCGATATTCTGATTGATGTTGTGAGAAATATGCGAAACCAGATTATTGCATGGGGCGGAGAAGTCCATTTCCATAGTCAATTTACAGATTTTGCATTAGAAGATGGAAAATTGAAATCCATTACCATTCTTACAAAAGATAGAAAAACAATGATTCCTGCAGAAACGTTAGTTTTAGCTATTGGACATAGCGCAAGGGATACATTTTCCATGTTATACGAAAAGAAGTTGGAACTTACGGCAAAATCATTTGCTGTTGGAGTCAGAGTAGAGCATCCACAGGAGTGGATTAACGCTTCCCAATATGGTGAAAATTCCCCTTATAAACTTCCGAGTGCAGCATACAAAGTTGCAGCCAATCTGGAAAATGGAAGAGGGGTGTATTCATTCTGCATGTGCCCAGGCGGTTACGTAGTAAATGCATCGTCAGAGGAAGGCATGCTGGCAGTAAATGGCATGAGTTATCACGCACGTGATGGAAAGAATGCGAACAGTGCTATTATCGTAACAGTTACACTAGAAGATTTTGGGTCCGAGCATCCTTTAGCGGGTATGTATTTTCAACAAAAATTAGAAAAAAAAGCTTTTGAAGAAGGAAACGGTCTTGTCCCTGTACAACGCTTTGAAGATTTTTGCAATAATGAGGCATCTAATAGCTTGGGAAAAGTAGTTCCGCAAATCAAAGGAGCCTATAAATTGGCGAATGTACGTAGCATATTCCCAGAAGCAATTGCTTCTTCCATAGAATTTGGCATAAAATCGTTCGACAAACAAATACATCGATTTTCGGATAAAGATGTCGTTTTATCTGGAGTGGAAAGCAGAACGTCTTCCCCAGTCAGAATTGTCAGAAATGATGCCCTGGAGGTTGAAAATACAGGCATTTTTCCTTGCGGAGAAGGTGCCGGCTATGCGGGAGGCATCACGTCCGCAGCCATGGACGGCATGAAAATCGCCGAAATGATTCGAAAAAAATTTAGGTCTTTCGACGAAATCTGACGAGATATCTTCAGAAAAATTTAATGCACTGACCCTATACACTATTTTTAAATTATGGTAAAATAAATAAAGTTTGTGGAATAGAAAAGAGGAGGAGTACAAATGAAAAGAGCAGGTTCAAAAAATGCCTGGGTATTGTTATTGCTGATGTTAGCCGGAATCGTGTTAGGTGGATTTATTGCGACCCTGACAGCACATATACCTGCACTCAGCTGGCTCAGTTATGGACAATCTTTTGGATTGGACAGCCCTATCGTTTTAAATTTAGGAATTTTGGTGATTACGTTTGGATTGAGTATTAATATTACGATTGCAAGTATTATCGGATTGATTCTTGCGGCAATTGTTTATCACTTTATCTAAGAAACATTGTGTCAATGAGTCTACATATGGAATGAGTCAAACTTACAAAATCAAAGAAATGCTAGAAGAGGAGCGCCCTTATGAGAAATGTCTTCGTTATGGAGCTGCTCATCTTTCCAATGCAGAACTACTTGCCGTCATGCTGCGAACAGGCACAAAAGGGATGAATTCATTAGAACTGGCACGCAGCATTTTACAATTACAGTCAGGTGAGGAATCAATATTGAATGTTCATCAGCTCACCTTGCAGAAACTAAAAAAAATCAAAGGAATCGGTACTGTCAAAGCGATTCAGATATTATGTCTTTCGGAACTTGCGAAAAGACTTTCCAAAGCAAGTGCAAAAGAAGGACTGATTTTTACTCTTCCGTCTACGATTGCAGACTACTATATGGAAGAGATGCGCCATCAGAAGCAAGAACATATGAAGCTTCTGATGCTAGATACGAAAACAAAACTGATTGGAGAATCCAACATTTCCAAAGGCACGGTAAATGCCTCGTTGGTTTCTCCACGGGAATTATTTATAGAGGCTCTTGAGGCTGGCGCTGTGTCAATTATACTACTGCATAATCATCCGAGTGGGGATCCGACCCCAAGCACAGACGATATTTTGCTGACTAAGAGAGTGAAAGATGCTGGAGATCTAATCGGAATTGAACTGTTAGATCATATTATTATTGGAAATAATTGTTATATCAGTTTTGCGGAAGAGCAAATGATTTGACAATTGAAAGGATATATCATGTTTGGTAACGTTTATGGGCTTGACCTTGGTACATATGATATAAAGGTCTATGACAAGAAGCAGAATGCGATCTGGAGGGAGAAAAATACCGTTGCAATCAAAAACGAAAAAGAAATTTTTTCGGTAGGCGATGCTGCATATGAGATGTTTGAAAAAGCACCTTTTAACATTGAAATTATTTTTCCAATGAAAGAAGGCGTTATCTCTCATTTTTATGATATGCAGTACCTGTTACAGAATTTACTAAAAAGTGAGCGCCATTTTGCCCGCGGTTCAAAATATGTCATTGCGGTTCCAACTGATGTGACTGAAGTAGAAAAGAAAGCTTTCTATGACTTAGTGATTCATTCTACTGCACGCGCAAAGGAAGTGGCAATTGTGGAACGCGGTATTGCAGATGCGATTGGTCTGGGACTGGACGTTCAGCGCTCACCTGGTATTTTTATCGCTAATTTTGGTGGTGAAACGACAGAATTGTCTGTCCTGGCTTCTGGTGGTATGGTACTGAACCGTATTTTGAAAATCGGAGGTACAACCTTTGATCAGGCGATTGTAAATCATGTGAAATATTATAAAGAGTTCTTGATTGGTCGTCTGACCGCGGAACAACTTCGTAAAGCATTTGGTATTTTTGATGAAAAAGGACGTAAAACACTGCAGGTATCCGGACGCAATCTTGTTACGGGGATTCCTGAACAGAAAGAAATCTCTGTAAATTTGGTACGTGCTGCCATGAAAGACCCTTTGGAAAACTGCATGCGAGAGATAAAAGTACTGTTGGAACGTACTCCACCAGAGGTTTTACGCTCCATCCAGAAAAATGGCATTTATATTACAGGAGGACTTGCCAACCTTGCCGGCATAGCACAATACATAGAAGGCACTATCGGCTTGAAGGTCAATACCGTAAGTAAACCTGAGAACTGCGCAGTAGAAGGTTTAAAAAAGATTATTCAATCTAAAGAATTGAAGAAACTAACGTATTCCATGATGAATGATAATTATAGGTGGATGAAATAGTATGAGAAAAAACAATCAAACAACATTTTCAAGTAAATATTGGTTACTGATTCTTGCCATTGTTTGTGTAATTTTAATGGGACTGTCTTTCGTGACAGATGGTGTAAATGGGCCGCTCCGTGCCATTGCTAATTATACGATTGTTCCGATGCAAAAAGGCATAAATACGATTGGGATGTGGATGAACGACCTTACACAGAATTTTGAAACCCTTCAGGAAGTGCGTGCTGAGAATAAGGAACTTCAAGAAAAAGTGGATGAATTAACAGTACAGAACAATCTGCTGCAGCAGGAAAAATATGAGTTAGAACGATTACGAGAATTGTATGCACTGGATCAAACATACAGTGATTATAAAAAAGTAGGTGCTCACGTTACTGCAAATGATTCTGGAAACTGGTTTAGCTCTTTTGTCATTGACAAAGGCAAGAAAGATGGCATTGCAGAGGATATGAATGTCATGGCCGGAGCAGGTCTGGTTGGTATCGTTACAGAAGTAGGGCCAAATT
Organism: Tyzzerella sp.; assembly: GCA_017472665.1. Taxonomy (GTDB): domain Bacteria; phylum Bacillota; class Clostridia; order Lachnospirales; family Lachnospiraceae; genus Faecalimonas. The sequence goes on from JAFUOS010000007.1 coordinate 94,568, forward strand.
GGTCCAGAGTACGTTCGATTATTGATGACACAAGTAAGGTCAGTGCAATGCTGTTATCCACTTCGGATAATTGTATTATAGCTGGTGACTTGGCATTGATGCAGGATGGTAAAATTCGTTTTGAACAATTACCAAATAATGACACCGTCATTGAGGTGGGAGAGCAGGTGGTAACATCTCATATTAGTAGTAAATATCTTCCTGGTATTTTAATTGGATATGTCAGCGAAATCGAAGTAGATTCCAACAACCTGACCCGTTCGGGTTACATTACACCTGCAGTAGATTTCCAACATCTTCAGGAAGTGCTCGTTATTACATCCACGAAGGCTGAAATGTTGGCCGAATAAAAATATTGACTGAATAAGAAAGGAGGCATAACCGTGAGAAAGATAAAAAGACCTTTGGTTACTGTCTTGATTGTGATTATCTGTTTTTTGCTTGAAAGTACCGTCTTTCAAAGTTTGTCATTTGCATCAATCACTCCAAATCTTTTAATTGTGGTTACTGCCTCATTTGGATTTATGCGTGGCAAAAGGGAAGGTATGCTGGTAGGTTTTTTATCGGGCCTGATTATTGACGTATTCTTTGGAGATTTAATTGGATTTTACGCATTGATTTATATGGTGCTAGGCTACGTGAATGGATTTTTTAAACGGATTTTTTATCCAGATGACATTAAACTGCCATTGATTTTGATTAGTGCGAGTGATTTTGTGCTAGGGAATGCAGTATTTGTTTTTCTGTTTATGATGAGAAGCAAATTTGATTATTGGTATTACCTTGGACACATTATCATACCAGAATTAATTTATACGGTTTTAGTAACCCTGGTATTATATCAGATTATTTTACACATAAATCAAGCATTGGAAGCAGAAGAAAAAAGGAGTGCAAGCAAATTTGTTTAGTAGATTGAAAGAATTTTTTGCAGAGATATTCAAATCCAGACTCATTGTCTTAATTGCATTTTTCTGTGTAATATTTTTGGTAATTATTCAAAGGCTCTTTGATTTGCAGATTGTAAATGGCGAAGATTATTTGGAGAATTACACATTATCAATTAAGAAAACAAAAGAAGTACAGGGAACCAGAGGTAATATTTACGATCGCGATGGTGAAGTGCTAGCTACTAATCGCCTGGCGTATTCTGTTCAAATTGAAGATAATGGCTCTTATGAGGATACCGAACAAAAGAATGAATTGATTAATGAAACAATTAACAATGTTATTGAGATTGTAGAATCTCATGGGGATTCGGCCGTAAATGATTTTGGTATTATTTTAGGAGACAACGGAGAATACCAGTTCTTATATGCGGAAGGCACAAAACGCTCCCGTTTTCTTGCAGATATTTACGGATATGCAACAATTGATAAAATGAGTGAGAAAGAGGCCAATGCTACTCCTGATGAAATGATGGAGTTCCTATGTGCCAATAAGCGTGAAACGAAAGCTGGTACCTCATATGGATTTGGCGTAGACCAGGAACTTTATTCCAAAGAACGTGTACTTCAGATTGTTACCGTTCGTTACGGAATGCATTTGAATAGTTATAAGAAATATATTCCAACGACGATTAGTTCGGATGTCAGTGAGGAAACTGTTGCTGAAATCATGGAAAATATGAATGATTTGCAGGGAATCAGTATTGGAGAGGAATCTCTCAGAGAATATCCGGATAGTAAGTACTTTGCTTCCATTTTAGGATATACTGGAAAAATATCACAGGATGAATACGACGCACTTTCTGAAGATCAGCAAAAGAAATACGCTTTAACCGATATTGTTGGAAAAGCTGGTATTGAGCAAGTAATGGATGAATATCTCCAAGGCGAAAAAGGGGAAGAGACCGTCTATGTAAATAATGTTGGTAAGGTGATTGAAAGTAAAGTTATAACAGAACCAAAAGCTGGAAATGATGTCTATCTTACAATTGATAAAGATTTGCAGATTACCGCCTACAATTTGCTTGAAGAAAAACTGGCTGGTATTATCCTTAGAAAGATGAGTAATGTTCTGGATTACACCAGAGATCCAGAGGGAAGCTCTACCAATATCATTATCCCAATAGGAGATATTTATTACGCATTCATTGGAAATGAGATATTGGATACAGACCATTTTGCACAGGAGGATGCATCCTCAACGGAAAAGAAAGTGTATTCAGCTTTTAGTTCCAGACAGGAAAAGGCAATTAGCGATATTATATCCAATTTAAATTCTACATCATCGCCTGCCTACAAGAATTTATCAAAAGAGATGCAGGCATATATGAATTATATTGCATCTGATTTATTGGCTTCGAACGTGAAGATTTTGCAAAAAGATAAAATTGATATCAATGACAGTGTCTATCAGGCATGGCAGAATGAGACCATTAATCTCTATGAATATTTGAATTACGCAATTTCGCAGAATTGGATTGATACATCTGTTATTCAAAAATATGTAGATGGTGAGGGAAAATATTCCGATTCGAATGAATTATATCAGGCAATTTTAAAATTTGTCGAAGATTACCTGAAAACAGATTACACTTTCCAGAAATTAGTATATCGTTACATGGTCAAAGATGGCAGTGTAAGTGGAACACAAATCTGTATTATGCTATATGATCAGGGTGTCCTGGAATATGATGAAACTCAGTACAATCGGTTGCTTTCTGGATACAGCCCTTATGAATTTATTCGTTCCAAGATTCAGAGTCTGGAGATTACTCCGGGACAATTAGGAGTAGAGCCATCCACAGGTTCCTTTATGATGACCGAGACAGCTACTGGAAGGACACTGGTATGTGTATCTTATCCAGGCTATGATAATAATAGATTAGCAAATACCATGGATACTGACTACTATAATCAACTTTATGTAGATATGGCAAATCCATTGTACAATAAAGCCACTCAGGAATTGACGGCACCTGGTTCTACTTTCAAAATGGTATCTTCCGCAGCAGGATTGGAAGAGAACGTGATTAGTGCTGGTACATTGATTTCATGTACCGGCCCATATAAAAACGTGTCGCCAAGTCCAAAATGCTGGATTTATCCGGGCGGACATGGAAATCTGAATGTTGTGCAGGCGATTGGACATTCTTGTAACAACTTTTATTACGATGTTGGTTTCCGGTTAGGATTATTATCTAATGGAACATATTCTTCTGACCAAGGAACCGATTTACTTGCAAAATATGCAAAAATGTTCGGGCTTGGAGAAAAATCAGGACTTGAAATTCCTGAGAGAGAACCGCAGATTTCGGATGAAGATGCCGTGCGTTCTGCAATTGGACAAGGTTCTCACATTTATTCTACAAGTCAGTTGGCAAAATATGTGACCGGAATCGCTAATAAAGGAACCGTATATGATTTGACGCTTCTTTATAAAGTCACAGATGTGGAAGGAAACGTAGTCAAAGAATATGAACCAAGTGTTTATAAACAAATTTCAGAAGAGGAAATCAGTCAAGGTACCTTTAATTTGATTCATGAAGGTATGAATTACATGGTTTCTAAGGATTCCCGTTTTGACATCGTGCGTAAAGCAGGAATGCAGATGGCCGGAAAAACAGGAACTGCACAGCAAAGTACAACGCATGCAGACCATGTTTTATTTGTTGGTTTTGCACCAAGTTCGAATCCGGAGATTGCCATGAGCTGTCGTATCGCAAATGGATACAGTTCTGGTTATACGGCAGATATCGGACGTGACATGGTGCTGAAATATTTTAATTTAGCAGAAGATTCAAAAATAATTACCGGAAGTGCTTCGTCACTTGGCGTAGAAACACATGGCGACTAGTTCTATGAATGACACTTCGCACCAAAGATAAATACAAATATACCACTCATTACGATTATGAATTATAGGAGGATTTAAACATGGGAGAAGTGATTGTAATCACATCTGGAAAAGGTGGAGTAGGAAAGACAACGACTACAGCAAATATTGGTGCTGGTCTCGCAAGGTTAAACAAAAAGGTAGTAGTCATTGACACAGATTTGGGATTAAGAAACCTGGATGTTGTTATGGGACTTGAGAACCGCATAGTTTACAATCTTGTAGACGTGATTGAAGGAAATTGCAGAATGAAACAGGCGCTGATTAAAGACAAACGATATGAAACATTATATCTGCTTCCTTCTGCGCAGACACGTGACAAAACGGCGATTTCACCAGGACAGATGAAAAAATTAACAGAAGAATTGGCAGAAGAGTACGATTATGTACTTTTGGACTGCCCAGCAGGCATTGAACAAGGATTCCAGAATGCCATAGCAGGAGCTACCCGTGCAATTGTTGTAACGACACCGGAAGTATCTGCAATCCGTGATGCGGACCGTATTATTGGACTTTTAGAAAAAAATCAAATCAAGAAATTGGATTTGATTATCAATCGTATCCGTATGGATATGGTGAAGCGCGGAGACATGATGTCTGTGGAAGATGTTTCAGAGATTCTTGCAATTAATCTTCTTGGTGTTCTTCCGGATGACGAACAGGTTGTGGTTGGCACTAATCAGGGAGAGCCAGTGATTGAACTGGATTCGCTGGCTGGGAAAGCCTACTATAATATTTGCCAAAGAATTGAAGGAAACGATGTTCCATTCCTAAATTTAGACACGAATGGCGGAGTTTTCAAAAAACTCACTCGCATTTTCAAAAATCATTAGGAGGTGCAGAGATGGGCGTATTTGAGACAAAAAAGAAAACATCCTCTGTTTTAGTAGCAAAAGATAGGTTGAAAGTATTACTTGTTTCAGACCGCGTGAACTGTACACCAGATGCATTAGAAAAAATAAAATTAGAATTATATAAAACGATCTCAAAATACATTGATGTAACGCCGGAAAATTTCGACGTACAGATTAGCCGTACCAATATACATATTAAAATAACAGGAGAAGAATCGTGAACTTTTTAAAAAATACACTCAAGAAATATCATATAAGAGATTACAATTTCACATTGGTGGCTGCTGTTCTTCTTTTATCCACACTCGGGATATTCGCAGTAGGAAGCGCATTGCCATCCGCACAGTCAAAGCAGATTCTGGGAGTCTGCATGGGAGCTTGTGTCATGATTGTTATTTCCCTAATTGATTATGATTGGGTGCTCAACTTTCATTGGGTAATCTATGGAATCAATCTGATTCTGTTACTTTGGGTTGAATTCTTTGGTGTAGAGTATAATGGCGCTAAACGTTGGATTGATTTAAAATTCACTACTTTGCAACCATCCGATTTCACAAAAATTTTTATGGTTCTCTTTTTTGCCAAATTTCTTATGGATCATGAAACGCAGATGAAAGAGCCAAAAACAATTTTAAAATGTGTATTATTAATTGCGCCTTCCTTACTGTTGATTGTGACACAGCCAAACCTTTCCAATACAATTTGTATTGCAGCGATTTTCTTTGTTTTGCTGTATTTAGGTGGCTTAAATTACAAAATTGTTGGTTCTGTTCTGGCTATTGGAGCTTCCGTCATTGTCATATTCCTTGCCTTTCTATCTTATGCAGAGGCGGCTGATCTGCCATTTTTGCAAGGATATCAGTTGGAACGAATTCTTGCATGGCGCTATCCGGAAGAATATGCAACGAGTACCGGACTGCAGCAACAAAACTCGATTATGGCCATAGGTTCCGGACAATTACAAGGAAAAGGGTTAAACAATAACTCCTTTACTTCTGTAAAGAATGGAAATTTCTTGATTGAATCGGAAACAGACTTTATTTTTGCAATTATTGGTGAAGAATTAGGATTTGTGGGTTGTTGTATTGTCATATTTTTGTTATTATTAATAATCATACAGTGTATTCGCATTGCAATGAAAGCTCAAAATTTAGCTGGTCAGATTATTTGCGGCGGGGTTGCTGCGATGATAGGCATACAGAGCTTTATCAATATGGGAGTTGCTACTGGGGTGCTGCCAAATACTGGTTTGTCTCTGCCGTTTGTAAGTGCAGGATTGACATCCATCGTTTGTTTCTATATGAGTATTGGATTTGTATTAAATGTTGGTTTGCAACCCAAGAAGTATTAAAAGGAGTCGAGAAGATGAATATCGGATTAATTGCACATGATTCAAAAAAGACATTGATGCAAAATTTCTGCATTGCATACAGAGGTATTTTATGTAAGCACGAATTATTTGCTACAGAAACTACTGGACGGTTGGTAGAAGAAGTAACCAACCTTACAATCCACAAATTTTTAGCAGGACATTTAGGAGGAATGCAGCAGTTGGGGAGCCAAATTGCACAGAATGGCATTGATGCGCTGATTTTTTTACGCGATCCATCCGCTCCAAAGCCACACGAACCGAACGTAAATGATGTGGTACGACTTTGTGATATGCATAATATTCCAATGGCTACCAATTTAGCCACAGCTGAATTAATCGTTCTTGCACTTGATAGAGGAGATTTAGATTGGCGTGAAATGTATAAATAAAAGAAAAAGAATGTTTACTGGAAAACGGAAAGTTTGGAAGAAAAGAAGAAAACGAAATCTCCGTGGGTTATTCCTGGTTCCAATCATTGCCTTGATAGGATTTGGTGTGGTATATTGGATGAACAGCCGAATATCCGTTGTAGCGTTTGAAAGTGATTCTTATGGCACTCATATATATCAAAGCACATTGCCCGTTGATGATTTGTGTGTTACAACGGAAAATGTTGCATCAGATGCCTTTCAAACAGAGGATGAGCTACATGCAGCAGCATTATTCCAGGTAGATGAAGCCAATATTTTATATGCGCAAAATATCCATGAAAAGATATATCCAGCCAGTACGACTAAGATTATGACGGCATACCTTGCTATCAAATATGGGAATTTATCAGATATCGTGACAGTCAGTGAAAATGCAGTTGCTGTTCCACTAGATTCATCCAGAGCAGGACTCTGTACGGGCGACCAGCTGCCACTGGAAGCGTTGTTGTATGGTTTGATGCTGCCATCTGGAAATGACAGTGCTGTCGCAATTGCTGAATATATTTCAGGAAGCGAGGAAGCCTTTACTGAACTTATGAATGATGAGGCTCAAAAACTTGGGGCAACAAATTCGCATTTTGTAACCTCACATGGTTATCATGATGAGAATCATTATACAACAGCTTATGATTTATATCTGATTTTTAATGAATGTGTAAAGTATGATAAGTTTTTGGAGGTGATTTCTGCCTCTGAATATGCGACTAACATCACACAGGCAAATGGTACTTACAGAAAAGTATTATGGAGGCAGACTAATTTATATGTAAATGGTACACGTCAGGTTCCGGAATCTCTTACAGTAGTTGGCGGGAAGACTGGCACAACCGACGAAGCTGGAGCTTGTCTGATTTTATATTCCAAGGATTCGCAGTCGCATCCATATATTTCGATTGTAATGGGAGCAGATACAAAAGTGGTTTTATATGATAACATGACGAAATTAATTTCTGCCATAAATATTAGCCAATAGAAAAGAGGGCTCTCGAGCGAGAACCCTCTTATCATATTTTTTAATCATTTCCCCATGTTCCGATACGGCCATAAAGACTAATTAAATATAAACCACAAAGTCCTACGAGTGTATAAATGATTCTGGAAATCCAGCTGAGGTCACCAAATAAAAACGCAACCAAGTCAAAACGGAACACACCGATGAGCAGCCAGTTGATTGCTCCAATGATAACAAGTGTTAATGCAGTATTATCAAACCATTTCATGTACGTTTCCTCCTTCATGAAAAAATTTCTAATTCTAGTATTCACATAACATAGAGGAAATATACAGAAAAAAGGAATGTTTATTTATGAATGAGAAATTTTTATATCGAAAATATTCAGATTATCTGAAAGAGAAGTATGGAGAAAAAGTGTATAAGCTTCCAATCAATCTGCCAATTTCTTGCCCAAATCGTATTGCTGGTACTGGGTGCAGCTTTTGTGCAGAAGTTGGAACTGGTTTTGAAGCAATGTCAAATACCGTTTCTGTTTCAGAACAGATGTTATCTACCAAAGAGTTGATTTCAAAAAAATATAAAGCAAAAAAATTTATTGCTTATTTCCAAAATTATACAAACACATTTATGCCGCTTAAGCAGTTTCGTGCATATGTATATGAAGCAGCGCAGGTATCGGATATTGTAGAAATATCTATCTCAACCAGACCAGATTGCATCAATTATGAGTATTTAGAGGTTTTGAAGGAAATTCAAAATCAGTTTGGCATTTCCATTACGATTGAACTGGGATTGCAGACTGTCAACTATCATACGTTGGATTTTATCGACCGCGGTCATGGACTAGCGGAATATATTGACGCTGTATTGCAAATAAAACCATACGGCTTTACCATCTGTACTCATATTATACTAAATTTGCCGAACGATACACTGCGGGATTCCATTGAGACTGCCAAGATTCTATCGGCGTTAAGAATTGATATCGTAAAACTTCACTCGTTATATATTGCCAAAAATACAAAGTTGTGCGAACAATATGAAGATGGTACAATAAGATTATGCTCTAAAGAGGAATATTTAAAGCGGGTAATAACATTTCTTGAGTATTTATCTCCAGAGACTGTGGTAGAACGCTTATTTAGCCGTGTTCCAGAAGAAGATTCTGTTTTTTCAAATTGGAATACCAGTTGGTGGAAACTGCAGGATGAGCTTATAGAGGAAATGAATTTTCAAAACACATATCAAGGCAAAAAATACAACTATCTCAATGGAAGTGCCTTGCATTATTTCGTATAGGAGGTGGAATATTTGACATCGAATAAGGAAGAATCAAATATTCTCAAATTCAAAAAAAGGAGACAATTAAATATCGGAATCATTATTTTCGGTATTATTTTTATATATTTGATCGTTACTGTCGTGATGTACATTACAGCTCCGCATATTACTGTTTATGAAGTGCGCCAAGGTTCTATTTTGAAGGATACTGCCTATACGGGGCTGGCGCTCAGACAAGAACTGGTGGTGCATTCCGACGCCGGCGGTTATATCAATTACTATGCCCCAAATAGCAGCAAAGTAAAAGTGGGTTCCAAAATATACACTCTTTCAAATGAAGAATTGAATTTTAAAGAAACTTCTACAGAAGAAGAGTTAGTTCTTACTTCTGAAGCAGAACATTCTATTATGCTGAAAATTCAACAATTTAACAACGATTATCAGGAAGCAAATTACTCGGATACCTATTATGTAAAGAGTGACATCGAAAACACATTGGGCAGTCTTAACAGCCAAAGTAAACTGGATCAGTTGGATGCAATTTTGAGTCAGGGAAACTCAAGTGGAATCGATGTATATTCTACATCGGATGATGGAATTGTTGTATACTCCATAGATGGGATGGAAGATTTGTCGGTTGAAACGGCTTCGCTTGAACATTTAGACCGGACCAATTATAAAAAAACAGAAATTTCTAATAATACAAAGATTCAGGCTGGAGATGTTGTCTACAAGATTATCACCAGTGAGACATGGACACTGATGTTAGAGATAGACAAAGAAACTGCAACTGTCTTACAGGATAAAAGTTATGTAAAAGTCATTTTTACGAAAGATGATCAGACGATGTGGGCTGATTTGGAACTTCGGACAGTGGATAACAGATATATTGCATATCTGACTTTCGAAGATTCCATGGTACGCTATGCATCAGAACGTTATCTAGATGTGGAATTGATTTTAGAAGATGAAACTGGATTAAAAATACCAAAAACTGCGCAGACAGAAAAACAATTTTATGTGGTTTCAAAAGCCTATATTACACAAGGTGGAAATAGCAGTGACAGTGGTGTGCTGAAACAGACAAAAGATGCAGATGGCAATACTATTACAGCTTTTGTTACAACAAATATTTACTACGAAGATGATGAAGTGGTTTATTTAGATCCAAATCAATTTGAAGAGAATGCTGTCCTGATTAAACCAGACTCAACTGAAACTTATACGTTATCTGAGAAACGTTCATTAAAGGGTGTGTATTGTATTAATAAAGGATACGCAGTGTTCAAACAGATTAATATCTTATGTGAAAGCGACACCTATTACATTGTGGAAGAAGGCAATAGTTATGGGTTATCTAATTACGATCACATTGCTTTAGACAGTACAAATATCAAAGAAAATGACGTCGTATTTTAAAGGAAGTGAATGAAATGTTAGTAGAAAACTTATTGGAAGTAGAAAAACGAATACAAGAGGCTTGTAAGCGTGCAAACCGCAATAGAGACGAGGTTACGCTGATTGCTGTCAGCAAAACAAAACCAGTTTCTATGTTGCAGGAAGTATATGATGAGGGAATTCGTTGTTTTGGTGAAAATAAAGTACAGGAATTAACGGATAAATACGATCAACTTCCAAATGATATTGAGTGGCATATGATTGGCCATTTGCAACGCAATAAAGTGAAATACATCGTAGATAAAGTGGCGCTCATCCATTCGGTAGATTCTGTTCGTCTTGCAGAAACAATAGAGCAGGAAGCAGCAAAAAGAGATGTGATCGCAAATATTTTAATTGAAGTAAATGTTGCAGAAGAGGATAGTAAGTTTGGATTAAAGGTGGATGAAGTGCTGCCTATGATTGAAGAAATCTCCAAATTTCCACATATTCGTATCCAAGGATTGATGACAATCGCGCCTTATGTCGAAAATCCAGAGGAAAACAGGAGTATTTTTGCAAGTTTACAGAAATTATCTGTTGACATTGCAGAAAAAAACATTGATAATGTTAGTGTTAAGGTTCTTTCTATGGGAATGACGAATGATTACGAAGTTGCCATTGAAGAAGGGGCTACAATGGTGCGTGTAGGGACAGGCATTTTTGGTGAAAGAAATTATAACGTGTAACATACATAGATAGGAGTGTAAATATGGGAGTATTAGATAAGTTCTTGGATATTATGAAATTAAGTGATGAAGAAGATTATGATGATGATTTCTTCGATGATGATGACGATTTTGAAGATGAAAAACCAAAGAAAGGACTCTTCAAAAAAGATAAAAAATATGATTTTGATGATGACGATGATGATATGTATGATACAAAAGCAAAATCAACACGTTCATCTGGCTCTTCAAACAAGGTGACACCGATGCGTCAACCGGTAAAACGAGCTTCCATGGAAGTATGTGTAATCAAACCAACTACAGTTGATGATGCAAGAGAGATTACGGAGACATTATTAGGTGGAAGTACTGTGATTTTAAATTTGGAAGGACTTGATTTGGAAGTAGCTCAAAGAATTATCGATTTTACATCTGGAGCAACCTTTGCAATCAATGGTAATTTACAAAAGATTTCCAATTTCATCTTTTTGGTTACCCCTACAAACGTTGATATTTCTGGTGATTTACATGATTTGTTGAACTCATCATTTGATGTTCCATCGATTAAGACCAGATACTAGGATGTTTTATTATGCAAAAAGAAGAATTAATGTTACAAAAACGATTGATAGAGCTTTCGAGGCTCTCTTACCAGCGTGGGATTGTTACATTTTCCGATTTTTTGAATTTGAATGAATTGAATATTTTACATACGATTCCAAAAGCGGAGCTCAGTACCGGCTATGTCACTTTTGGAGGTTATGAATACTCAGAGCGTCAGATGGTTGCTTTTCTACCTGATGCTCTTTGTTATAATTATGAATACCCAATTTCTATTCTAAAAATCAGCCCGCTACAGAAGAAGTTTTCGGAACCGCTTTCTCATCGGGATTATTTGGGAGCGATTTTAAATTCAGGAATCGAACGATGTAAACTGGGTGATATTCTTGTTGAAGAGAATTATGCGATTTTATTTGCACATAAATCATTAGAACCATTTTTAATGGAGGAATTAGTGCGAATCAAACATACTTCCGTGATGACTACCAGTGAGGATATAGAAGAGTTTCATTATATGCCAAAACTGAAGGAGATAAATGGAACTGTTTCTTCCTTGAGACTTGACAGTCTGCTTGCATTGGCTTTCTCTTCATCCAGAAGCAAACTCGTTGCTTTTATTGAAGGCGGAAAAGTGTTTGTAAATGGAAAGCTGATTACTTCAAACGGTTATCAAATCAAGGAAAATGATATTATATCGGTTCGCGGGCTGGGACGTTTTCGTTACAGGGAAACCTTATCCCAAACAAAAAAAGGACGATATTATGTAACGATAGAGTTGTATATATAAAAGGAGAGCTCATATAAGATGGAAAAGAAACAGCAAAGCAAGAAACTTTTTATCATTAGCATATTATGTGTGATTGTCGGAATTATACTTGATCAATATACCAAGTTTTTGGCTTCTTCGCATTTAAAAGAAGCACCAATTTCTATTATTGATGGTGTTTTTGAACTACGTTATCTAGAAAATAGAGGCGCTGCTTTTGGCATGCTTCAAAATCAACAATGGTTTTTCCTAATTATCGGCACAGTATTTATGATTCTCATTGCAGTGCTTTATGCACGTTTACCACAAGAGAAACGTCTGCTGCCGCTTAGAATCTGCATGGTACTCATTGCTGCTGGAGCTGTTGGAAATATGATTGACCGTGTAAGACTCAATTATGTAATCGATTTTTTGTACTTCAAATTAATTGACTTTCCAATTTTTAATGTTGCAGATATCTATGTAACAGTGGCAACATTTGCTGTTGTATTACTGATTCTCTTTTATTACAAAGAAGAAGAATTGGATCAGTTTTTCGGTAAAATCTCAAGAAAACACAAAGTAAAAGCAGAGCAGGAGCAATAACATGACACACGAACTTGACGTATTAGAATCTCAGACGGGTATCCGTATCGACAAGTTTTTAGCGGATGAATTTCCGGAACTATCCAGATCTTATATTCAGAAGTTAATCAAAGAAGAACAGATTACTGTAAATGGGAAGCGGATAAAAGCAAATTATAAAGTGAGTCCAGCTGATATGGTTGTCATGAATGAACCAGAATTAAAGGAACCAGATATTCTAGCAGAAGATATTCCTTTGGATATTCTGTACGAGGACTCTGATTTACTGATTGTGAATAAGCCCAAAGGCATGGTCGTGCACCCATCAGCGGGTCATTATTCTGGAACTCTTGTAAATGCATTGATGTATTACTGTAAGGATGATTTATCGGGAATTAATGGTGTCATGCGTCCAGGTATCGTTCATCGGATTGATATGGATACTACAGGGTCTTTGTTAGTTTGTAAGAATGATTTTACGCATCAAAATCTCGCAGAACAGTTAAAAGAACATTCTATTAAGCGTGTTTATCATGCAATTGTGCATGGTGTTCTGAAAGAAGACGAAGGCACAATTGATGCACCGATTGGACGCCACCCGATTGACCGCAAGAAGATGAGTATCAACTACAAAAACGGGAAAGAAGCAGTAACTCATTATAAAGTAATCCAGAGATTCAAGGACTATACGTATATCCAATGCCAGTTGGAAACTGGTCGGACACATCAAATTCGTGTTCATATGGCAAGTATCAAACATCCTCTGTTGGGAGATGCTGTATATGGACCCGCTAAATGTCCATTTAAATTGCAAGGACAAACACTGCATGCAAAAATGATTGGCATCGTACATCCACGCACCAACGAATATGTTGAGGCGGATGCACCACTACCAGAATATTTTGTGTCATTGCTCAAAAAGTTAGAAAATTTGAATTAATTTCAAAAAATAGTACACTTTAGCGGTCGCGTATTGTATAATTATTTGTAGAAATAGATGCAATAAGTGATATTAAAGGAGCGTGACTGGATATGAGTGAAAATAATATGATTATCACAATTGGAAGACAATATGGCAGTGGTGGTTATGAGATTGGAAAGAAACTTGCCGGCGACCTAGGTGTCGAGTTTTATGACAAGGAAATGTTAAAGAGAGCTGCGAAAGAAAGCGGTTTGTGTGAAGAACTTTTTGAAACACACGATGAAAAACCAACAAACAGCTTTTTGTATTCCTTAGTGATGGATACATATTCACTAGGTTATTCTTCAGGGACATATGTAGACATGCCGATTAATCACAAAGTATTTTTAGCGCAGTTTGATACCATTAAGAAGATTGCAGATGAAGGTCCATGTGTGATGGTAGGAAGATGTGCGGATTATGCATTGGAAGATTATTCAAATGTAATCAATGTATTTATTTACGCAGATTTAGACAAACGTATTCGAAGAATTGCTAGAAAATTGGATGTTACCGATGCAAAGGCAAAAGACATTATCACAAAGACAGATAAAAAACGTGCAAGTTATTATAACTACTACACAAATAAAGAGTGGGGCGATGCAAAAGGATATGACCTTTGCTTAAATAGTGCGAAACTTGGTATTGATGGAACCGTAAAAGCAATTAAAGAATACATGAAGCTTCGAGGCGAATGCAAAGACGCAAAAATTTGAAATAATTTATTTTTATTGTTCATATAGAAAAAGAAAGACTCTGTCTAAAGGCAGGGTCTTTACTTATCTGAAAATCTTTCTGGCCAGCCTTGAATATTTCCATTTAAGATGGCTGTAAACATACGATTTTTGGCACCGGGATGTTCATGGTTTAATTGTTTTACTAAATCTTTTGCATATTGACGTTTTGTAAATCCATCAATTGGACATCGACTTTTTGCAACAGGCAAATTATATTTATGTTGGAATCCAATGACATCAGCTTCATCTACATACATCATCGGACGAATGACAGTCAATTCCATGCGGTCCAAATAGGTTTTCGGAGAGAAGGAATGAAATCTCCCTTCGAACAGAAGCGAAAGCAGCATAGTTTCAATAATATCGTCTTTGTGATGCGCATAAGCCACCTTGTTGCATCCCATCTCTTTTACAGCATCGTTTAAAGCCCCTTTACGCATCTTTGCACAGAGAGAGCAAGGATTACTCTCTTTTCGCTCTTCAAACAAAATATGGGCAATATCTGTCTTTACAACGCGATATGGCACCTCTAATTCCTCGCATAGTTTGCGAAGTGGTTCTGTATCAAACTTTTCATAGCCTAAATCTATTGTAATTGCACTGAGTTCAAATTTCTGTGGGTAAAAACGTTTTAATCCGTGAAGTGCATAAAGGAGAGTGAGACTATCTTTGCCTCCCGAAATTCCAACTGCGATATGGTCACCTTCTTGAATCATCTGATAATCATCTACAGCTTTTCTCGTATAACTTAACAATTGTTGTAATTTCATCTATGTAAATCCTTTCCATATTTATTTCCTTGCTTATAGTAGCTTATTTTCTTGAATTTTACAAGGTTTTTCCATGCTCAAAGGCGATCAGATGTGAAGTTTTCTGTTGAGAGAAATTGGCTCCTATGATAGAATTGTAGAAGTGGTGAGAAACAAAGAATTCCCACAAATAGTTGTAATTTACATATCGAAGAAAATTTAGGAGGCATACATTTATGAAATTTGTAATACAAAGAGTTTTAGAATCCGCTGTAAAAGTGGATGGCGAAACAATCGGACAGATAGGAAAAGGATTTATGGTACTTATCGGCGTTGGGCAGGATGATACCAAAGAAATCGCTGATAAAATGGTAAAGAAGATGGTTGGGCTCCGCATTTTTGAAGATGAAAATGGAAAGACAAATCTTTCATTAGCAGATGTAAATGGGGAACTATTATTGATTTCACAGTTTACATTATATGCGAACTGTAAGAAAGGAAATCGTCCAAGTTTTACGGAATCTGGAGCACCAGACCTGGCAGAATCTTTATACGAGTATATCATTGCTAAATGTAAAGAAAGCGTTCCAGTGGTTGAAAAGGGCAGCTTTGGGGCAGATATGAAGGTAAGTCTTGTGAATGATGGACCATTTACCATCGTACTTGATTCAGAGAAACTCTAAAAACAAAATACATATATTAGATACAAAAGAAGGAGTAAGTAATTTACATGATATACACAGGTTATGAATTTTTGTGGCTGTTTTTTGTATGTTCTTTTCTCGGATGGATACTTGAAACAGTTACGGCAGCAATAAAAAGAAAGAAATTCGTAAATCGAGGGCTGGTCAATACACCATTTTGTGTATTGTATGGTTTTTCGGCAGTCTTCATTACAATCTTCTGTAATGAACTGAACGGCGTTTGGTTATACCTTGGCTCGTTTATTGTTGCTACGGTATTTGAATGGGCAGCTGGACACTTGATTGAAAAATTCTACCATGAAAGATGGTGGGATTATTCAAATATGAAATTAAATATTGATGGCTATATTTCCCTGCCGATGTCGGCAATTTGGGGTGCACTTGCATTTGTTATGGTGAAATGGGGAAATGGTTTATTACTTCGCCTGTTTCATGTAATTCCAAGCATTGCAGGGCATATTATCATGTGGGTGCTTTTTGCACTATTAGCACTGGATGTTTTTGCTACCCTGATTATCATGTCGGGTAGAAGCAAGAAAATAGATCGTTGGGAAGCCGTGGACCAGATGCTGACCCAATATACCTCTAAACTGGAACACAAAATTTATTCGTATGTGGATGTCCGAATTCAAAAAGCTTATCCAGAAGCGAAAAAATTAGCAATTCCAGAAGAAAAATCTACGGTATTTGCATATGGATGTGGTTTCCACAAGATTGTTTGGCTGTTTATTATAGGTGCATTTTTAGGCGATATTACTGAGACGATTTATTGTCGTATCGTTGGTGGTGTATGGATGAGCCGAAGCAGTGTGGTTTGGGGACCATTCAGCATTGTGTGGGGACTTGCAATCGCATTTGCGACGTTACTGTTATATAAATATCGGGATAAATCGGACAGATATTTATTTGCAGTAGGTACATTTCTTGGCGGTGCTTATGAATATGTCTGCAGCGTATTTACAGAACTTGTTTTTGGAAAGGTTTTTTGGGATTACAGTGATATTCCTTTTAATCTTGGCGGGCGAATCAACCTCTTATATTGCTTTTTCTGGGGATTTGCGGCGGTTGCCTGGATGAAGCTGGTATATCCAAAAGTTTCTGCTTTGATTGAGAAAATTCCTATGAAACCCGGAAAGATTATAACATGGATTATTGTTGTTTTTATGTGCTGCAATATGGCTGTTTCCGGTCTTGCTCTGATTCGAAGTACGGAGCGTGCAAATGGAGTACCGGCGGATGTGGGATGGCAGAAGATTATGGATGAAAGATTTGGTGATGCAAGGCTGGAGAAGATTTATCCAAACATGATGAGCACGGAGCCGTAACAAACGAAGTTTGATTTTGTTTTGATGTAATATAAAAGCAAGGAGGCAAAAATGTTATGAATTATTCATACCGCTTTTTTGAAAATAAAGAATGCAAGTATTTCCCTTGCCATGAAGGAGTAGAGGACTTTAACTGTTTGTTTTGTTATTGTCCTCTTTACTCAAAAGAACACTGTCCGGGGAGTCCCCAATATATAGAAACAGGGAAACAAAAAATAAAAGACTGCTCCAAGTGTTTATTCCCGCATCAGCCAGAAAATTATGATATAATTTTGCAGTGTCTGGCAAGTGAAAACTAATGCCATTTCTTTGATAATATTATAATTATCAAATCTCATATGTATCTCGAAAAGCATTTGGTGACATACCTGTTTCGCTCTTAAAGACTTTACAAAAATATGCTGAATCCGTAAATCCACTTAATTCAGCTATTTCACTAATCTTATATTTCGGGTTTGAAAGAAGCAGACGCTTTGCATTTTGAATTCGTACGTTTCTAATCATTTCAACAGGGCTGCGATTTTCGTTTTCCTTGTACAAAAGTGTATGGAAACGGCTCCGTACTCTATGTCAAAGTTCTGACACGTGTCGCGATGAACTGGGTACAGCCTGGCTATGCGGTAGCGGCATTCTCTTTCAGACTTGCCGACGCACCTTGCTGTGAATGTGAAAAAGTGCTTCCAGCTCCTACAGTGAGCGAGAACAGAAATACAGTAACCGTAAGTGGAGACGGATTTACTTATGTTTTCCGCAAAGACGAAGGCGTTTTAAGCGAGTGGATTATCGGAGGAAAAAGCCTGCTTGCAAGATCCGTGGAATTTAACTGCTTCCGTGCACCTACCGATAACGATAATACATTTCAAACCAAAAGAAATGTTTATTTAAAATGGCACAAAACAATGCCTTTCGGAAATATTGACTAAGATGAAAGATCCGGTAGCGTATAATCGTGCTGTGGCAAAAATATGGTTCGTGTTTGCGGCTGTTCTCGAAATTATTGGAATTCCGATGCTTTTTTTGCAACAGAATTCGCCTGCAGCGTTTTTGATAGTAATTGCAGTTCTTGTACTTGTTCTTGCTATTATGATTGCATATATGCATGTGGAAAAGAAATATAAGGAATAAAACTTTAAAGTTTGGGAGGGAAAAATAATGTGGTTTTGGTGGTTTATGTTTTTCTGCAATTTACTAATACCTGTTCTTTTGATAATTGCAGGAAGAATGATGTGGAAACACTGTCCGAAAAAGATTAATGGAGTGTTGGGTTATAGGACAACACGTTCCATGAAGAATATGGATACTTGGCAGTTTGCTCATGAGTATTGCGGACGTCTTTGGTGGAAAATAGGTTGGATTATACTGATTCCATCAATTCTGGTACAACTTCCGTTTTTGCATAGTACAGACAACGTGATAGGAATTGTTGGGGGAATTATTTGTACTGTTCAATGTGTTATTTTGATAGCAGCTATTTTTCCAACTGAAATTGCTTTGAGAAAGACATTTCGGGAAGATGGAACACGAATTTGAATTTTGTAGAACAGGATGAATTTCTAATTTGAAAAGCTGGGAGAGTTCTTCCAGCTTTTCAAAATTATGGGTTATAATTGATTAATTGTTTAATGCCTGAATCAGATTTTCGAACGGAGCAGTTTCCAGTTTAACGCACACATCTTTAATCCCTTGATAACTAACATAACCACCTTCAAATAGGCGTAAATGAACGGTCATGCCATTTTCCATATTGAAGTAAAGGTGATAGATTTCTTTGTCGTCATATACGTTTGTTTCTCCTTCGGCGAGTGGTATATCATCTAAAATCATAAACTCAGATGCATTTAATGCATCGACGAAAACATTTACTATTTCTGCGTATTCTTCATCTAATAAAATCGGTTCTCTGCGACTTTCATACCAATCTTCGCGTGTAAGATATTCTACTGAAGTGTAATGGTTTGTCATATGAAGGCGGTCTTCAAACAAATCAGAGCCATATTTTAGAGTAATCCCATTATCATTAACAAAAGTTGATACCGTATTCTCATAACCTTTCATACACAGCATGAAAGAAGGGTCATATCCATTTACAGAATAAAAATCTCCAGAAACACTTCCTGCAAGTTCTACATAGCCTTCCTTCGGAGTCCATTCATTAATCATCCCCGTTGCAGTTCCTAAATATTCTCCAACAAAATCATCTTTCACGTCATATACTCCATCTTGTACATAACAGCGACCTTGATAGATAAAAAATGCCACCATATCTGCCGCTGCACCGTTGGGAAGTGAGAGTGTAACATCCATCTTAGGAATTGTAACGCCATCTTCTGAAACAGAAATCCCAGAATCATTTGTAGAGGAATCTATTTCGGATGGTATGCAGCCGTCTATCATGATGTCATCTTTTCCAGCTTTGTTCCATAAAACAATCCCACCTAAAACGATGCAAAAACAAGCAGCGACTGTACCGAAAGATACCAGCACTTTTCTATATGTTTGTCTTTGGACTTTTGCATTAGGATTTGCAGCCTCTTGAACGTATTTTTCATCAATATCATTTAATGCATTTGAAATCTTTTCTCGTTTCATACATAAATCCCCTCTTTCAATAAGAATTTTTCTAATCTTTTTCGAATACGGGATAAACGAACAGTGGCATTATGATTGCTAATCTGAAACTTTGCTGCAATTTCTGTAATGGAATCAGAATACCAATATCTACGTACAAACATGATACGATTTTCTGGTTCAAGTGTGGACAGAAACTGATTGATAGCCCTTGCTAATTCTTTTGCATCGCAAGCTTCTTCAAGGGTAGCATTGGAAGGAATGCAATTTTCAAGTTCGTCAAGTGCAACATCATAAAAACTATTGCGTTTTAATGCCGTATTGGAATGGTACTTTTTAATGGAAAGATTGCGGACAATTCTACATATGTAAGTGCGCAGCGGGTCCGGCTTTTGGGGTGGTATCGTATTCCAAGATGCTAAATAAGAGTCGTTAACACATTCTTCTGCATCAAGCCTGTTGTTTAAGATATTCATTGCGATTTTATTACAAAGGCTTCCGTATTTTGCTGATAATTCTATAATTGCTTGTTCTGAGCGCTCAAAGAACAATTCTATGATTTTGTGATCATCCATTTTGTTACCTCCTTCCATCTTACTTATATACTACGGTTTTGGTGCCGAATGTCACACGTGAATTTGCATTACATTAGAAATTCAAAAATAAAGTTCATTATTTTATTTGATTATATGATATACTGTTAAAAAGATAAACAATAATTTATGAGGTGGAATATGGCTTCAAGTAAAGCGTATTTAGATTTTATATTAGAACAACTGTCCGAGTTGGAAGAAATAAAATATAGAGCAATGATGGGTGAGTACATCATCTATTATCGTGGAAAAATCGTTGGCGGCATATATGATGATAGACTGCTTGTGAAACCTGTAAAATCGGCTATTTCACTTATGACAGATATAACATATGAACTGCCTTACGACGGTGCGAAAGAAATGTTATTGGTTGATGATGTTGATAGCAAAGAATTTTTGTCAAGATTATTTAATGCCATGTATAACGACCTTCCAGCACCGAAGAAAAAGAAGTAGATAAATTTGAAGTTTCTTCTCTACTTTGCGTAGGTATAAAGAATAACTTTTATGCATTATGATATATGCATAGGAGGTAAAAAGCTATGAATCAATATGTTACAGGAGCAGTAATTAAGGAATTAAGAGAAAAACATCATTTAACACAGGCTGAGCTTGCTGCGAAACTGAATGTTTCAGATAAAACAGTTTCTAAATGGGAGACAGCAAAAGGATACCCGGATATTTCTTTGCTTGAACCAATAGCAAAAGTTTTCGGTATATCCATCACCGAATTGATTTCTGGGAATGCAGTCAGCAATGTGAATGTTTCAGCCAATGTGATGTGTTCAAAGTTTTATGTTTGTCCGGTTTGTGGGAATAGCATTCATAGCATGGGAGAAGCTGTTATTCATTGCCACGGAATAATGCTTAATCCATGTCAGGCAGAAGAAACAGATGAAAATCATATGGTTTTTATAGAGCGAATTGAAGATGAGTATTATATTCGTGTTGAGCATGATATGACGAAACAACATTATATTTCTTTTATTGCCGGAGTTTCATCAGATAAAGTCCAGATGGTAAAGTTATATCCGGAGGGCAATGCAGAGGCAAGGCTAAAGATAAATGGAGTTAGAAAAATTCTATTTTATTGCAATAGAGATGGGTTGTTTTCTATTACACCCGTCAAAGGAATAGATGATAAACAAACTTCTTATGATGATGTAGAAGAACGTAAAGCATTAGAACAAGCTGCAAAAGCACTGTTTGGATAAGGTTAAATGAAGTACAACTTTCAGTAATGCGCTCCGTTGTTGTAACGATTTTTCTACGGTATACTCCTTCAAAAAGGAGTGTGCTCTTATGGGAAGAGAAATCTATAATATTATCAATGATATGGCAGAGGTGCTAAGTGCGTCGCAGATGCAGAAACTGCAGGAAGTGTTAGTGAATCGATTGTACGAAAATAACGTAGCAGATTACTTACAAACCGGTAATGAAGAATTTTTGGATATGTTTTTAACTGCAAAGTACTTAGAGGGGTGTTCCGATAAAACAATACGCTATTACAGGTGTAATATTGAAAAGATGCTGGAGACAATTGATATTCCGGTTGTAAAGATAACTACTGAAATGCTACGAAAATATCTCGTTGAGTATCAAGCAATAAATAATTGTGGAAAGGTAACTATTGATAATATTCGTAGAAGCCTTTCCACTTTCTTTTCTTGGTTGGAGGAAGAAGATTATATAATAAAAAGTCCTATGAAAAGAATTCATAAAGTAAAAACGGCAGTTATTGTGAAGGATACTATCCCAGATGAGAAAGTTGAGATTCTAAGAGATAATTGTAATAACTTGCGAGATAGAGCAATGATTGATTTCTTGCTTTCAACTGGCATTCGTGTGGGTGAATTAGTTAGACTGAATATTGATGATATAGATTTTTCTGAACGAGAATGCGTTGTTTATGGGAAAGGTGATAAAGAGCGAAAAGCATACTTTGATGCCAAGACTAAAGTTCATTTAATGAATTATATTGAATCAAGGACGGATAATAATAGTGCATTATTCGTTTCTTTAAATAAGCCACATAATAGGCTTACGGAGAGTAGTGTTGAACTTCGCCTTAGAGAAATGGGAAAGAAGTTGGGCGTAGAAAAGGTACACCCACATAAGTTCAGAAGGACTATGGCAACCAGAGCGATTGAGAAAGGCATGCCAATAGAGCAGGTGCAGAAGATACTGGGACACGAACAGATAGATACGACACTTAGGTATGCAATGGTTAATCAAAATAATGTAAAGTTATCGCATCGAAAATATATATCATAAGCGGATTAATATCGTTCAAATATCTGGTGGAAAATGCATAATCATTGCAAATTCATTGTATTTGTAATGATTATGTGGTATTCTATAAGAAAAATAGGAGGTGGCGCAAATGGCAAGTACAATTCAAGTAAGAGTGGATGATGATTTAAAAGTAAAATCAGATCAATTATTTAAAGAATTAGGTACAGATACAACAACTGCAATCCGTATGTTTTTGACACAGGCATTAGCTGTAAAGGGATTTCCGTTTGAGATAAAAAAGATAAGTGCAAATCCGTATGAGGCATTATCAGAGGATGAAATACTTGAAAAGCTGGAGAAAGCACGTGAGCATGCAGCGCAAGGAATGTATAAAGATGCTTACGATGTTTCTCGTGATATGAGGGCGAAGTATGGATTATAAAGTAGTAGTGTCAAGAGATGCTGAAGAGGATTTGGAACGTTTTATTAAGTATCTGATTTTTGAGAAGAAAAGCTTGCAGGCGGCAGAAAATGTGCTGAATGATTATGATGCGACAATTGAAAGTTTAAGACATGTGGCAGGAAGCTTAAAACTGTGTGATAATCCAAGATTGCATCAGTTAAAATACCGTCGTATAAACTTTTTGAACCATAGATATTTTATGTTATATCGCATTGAAGATGATTTGGTGATTGTAGATAATATTTTTCATGACTTACAGGATTATGAAAATAAAATGTATTAGTAGTTTGGTGAGATGAATTTGAAGTTTCTGTTGAGTTTACTATGGCATATTTGGCTATTTTACAGAGATTCCACCTATATTCTACTTACAAGGGATGTTGTTTTAATAATAAAAGAAATACCTTTATATCATCAAATGAATGGAGGAATACATATGAATCAATTAGTTACAGGAAAATTTATAGCATTAAAGAGAAAACAGAAAAATTTAACACAGGAACAATTAGCAGAGAAGCTTGGCGTATCCAATAAGACTATTTCTAAATGGGAAACTGGCAAATGTATGCCTGACTATTCCATTATAAAAAGTCTGTGTGAAGAACTTGAAGTTACAGTGGCAGAACTGATGGATGGTGAGATGTCAGACGAAAAAAGTGTTCGTACTTATGATGATGAACAGATTTTAGATTTGCTAAGAAGAACGCAAGAGTTAGAAAAGCAAAAAAATATGTTATATGGAATTATGCTTATTGTAATGGGTATTGCTTTACAGGCTCTTTCATATGCATTTGGCGACTCAGATTTTAAAGACTTTATTTCTGGCTTACTATTGGGATTGTCAATTGCTGAAATGTTAGTTGGAGTTTATGTTGTTGGAAAGTCATTGGCAGGAAGATAAATTTCAGTCTCGTGCAGAGATTGAAAGCAATAACAGATTTGAATTTTTATAATATCTACTTTGAGTGGGTGTAATGAGGCTAACAGTTGGTTTATAATGTTTTTGAAAGGAGCAGTACATTATGAATCAAGAAAAAATTGGTAAATTTATTTCAGAATGTCGAAAGGAAAAGCAACTAACACAAGAACAATTAGCAGTGCAATTGGGTGTTACAAGTAAGTCTATTTCCAAATGGGAGAATGGAAACTGCTTACCAGATGCTTCAAAGTATAAACCTTTATGTGAGATATTGGGGATTACGGTCAATGAGTTGTTTTCGGGGGAAAGGTTAAGTTCTGAAACTGAAAATGAAGCGAAGGATTACTTAGTGGATCTGCTGGCTAGTAGAATATATGATGTAGATTGTGGTGTGAGTTATGAAGACTTCAAGAATGCTTTGCTCAGGATGTCAGAAACAATAGTAATGTTATCCAAATTTAAAAGTAAAGAGGCTGCGGTTGAGTATTGGGTAAAGGAGACGGGACTTACATTCGAAGAATGCTCTAATGCATATGATTTTTACTTTGACTTAAATAAGGTTAAGCACTTGTAACTTTCAGGCTTCTGGTGAGTATGAAAACACTTAAAGATTTGAATTTTATTGAGGAATTATACTATGAGATTACTAATATACGGTGCTGGTGTCATCGGCTGCTGGTATGCAGTCTTATTTGGCAAAGCCGGATATGATACAACTATATATGCAAGAGGCAAGAGATTGGAACTTTTTCGAAAAGAAGGTCTACGATATGAAGAAAAAGGGAAAATACACAAAGCAGATGTTAAAATTATCGAACGATTAGAAAAAGCAGATAGTTATGATTTCGTATTTTTAACAGTCAAAGAAAATCAGGTACATATTGCTTTAGAAGAACTGTCTCACAATATCAGTCCTAATATTGTGACTATGGTAAATACCATTGAAGGGTATGAGAAGTGGGAGCGACTTTGTGGAGAAGGACGTATTATTCCTGCCTTTCCAGGTGCGGGTGGAAGTTTTCAGGATGGTATTTTAAAAGCTGCACTTACGCCG
Organism: Tyzzerella sp.; assembly: GCA_017472665.1. GTDB lineage: Bacteria > Bacillota > Clostridia > Lachnospirales > Lachnospiraceae > Faecalimonas. The sequence continues at coordinate 119,605 of JAFUOS010000007.1, forward strand.
TATCTTATTCAGCCCACAACATTTGCAGAAATAAATGGATGTCGTACGAAACGAGTAGAGAAGTTGGCAAAACTTTTAAAAACATCTAAAATACCATATCAAATAGTAAAAAATATGCAGGAATGGCAATTGTGTCATCTTGCTATGGTTGTGCCGATAGCAGATGCTTATTATATGGCTAAAAATCCGCAGATGGCATGGAAAGAAACGGAAGTAATGCAAAAAACAGCAAAACAAATGAAATGTAACTTTCAGACGCTATACAAATCGGGAATTATTTTATCCCCAAGAAAAATGAATATGTTTCGCCTGTTGCCTATTTTTATACTGAAAATAGGGTTGATTGCTGTATTTAAAAGTAATTTTGGTGATGTGTTCATGTACCAGCATTCTATGAATGCGCCAGATGAAATGAGAAGTTTGCATGAACAGTTTTATGGGTATTTAAAGGATAAGTAATTATTTCAAGCCACACGAAAATTTCAGGTTTACGAAGTTTATAGCCGAAGCAGATCATTAAAAGAAGGCCTGCTTCGGCTATTGCTTATTTATCAGTATTGATTAGGTTACTGTAATATTTAGTCTTTCCGGACAGAACATCGTTATAGAAACTTTGTTTCCAGTCGATATAATCAATGCAATCCTGTACCTGCTTAAGCTGTTCTACTAAGGATTTTCGTTTGATATCCAAAATGACTTTTCGTTCTGGTATGGTGGATTCTCCAATCAGGCAGAGTTCTATGTATTCTTTCATTTCGGATATGCTCATACCACAGCTTTTGAGACAATTTAAGCTATTTATCCAAGCAATATCACGCTCATCGAAGATTCGGCGGTTGTTTTTGTCGCGTTTTACATTAGGAACGAGTCCCTGATTACAATAGAATTTTAAGGTTTCGTATGGCAACTGCGTTTGTTCGCAGGCTTCTTTCATTGTAAACATATTGACTTCCCGAAAAATGAAAATAATACTTGACCGGTAGTAACTACCGATTGATACAATGGGAGTGTATCATGGATACAGATTATTTACAAGGAGGTTTTTCAGGTGGAATATAAAGTACTGAGTAATGGTGTTAAAATGCCGCAGTTGGGTTACGGAGTATATCAGGTTACAAAGGAAGAATGCGAGCGTTGTGTATTGGATGCATTAAAGGCAGGATATCGTCTGATTGATACAGCGCAGTCCTATTTTAACGAAGAGGAGGTCGGTTCTGCGATTAAGAAAAGTGGAATTCCTCGCGAAGAGATTTTCCTTACAACAAAAGTATGGATTGAACATTATGGATATGAAGCGTGCAAGGCTTCCATAGAGGAATCTATGAGAAAGTTACAGACAGATTATTTGGATTTATTATTACTTCATCAGCCTTTTGCAGATTATTACGGAGCATGGAGAGCGTTAGAAGAATATTACGAAGCTGGAAAAATAAGAGCAATCGGTATTTCTAATTTTTACCCAGACAGAATGATTGATATTGCAACTTTTGCCCATATAAAACCTATGATAAATCAGGTAGAAATACATCCATATCATCAGCAGGAAGAGTCAAAGACATGGCATGACAAATATGGGATTCAGATGGAAGTGTGGGCTCCGTTTGGTGAAGGCAGAGATGATATGTTTACGGATGCTACATTATCCTAAATCGGGGCAAGATATGGAAAGACAGTTGCACAGGTAATTCTCAGATGGCATTTGCAGAGAGGGATAGTTGTTATTCCTAAGTCTGTGCATTATAATAGAATGGTAGAAAATCTCAATGAGTTTGATTTCGAGTTGTCAAAGGAAGATATGAAGTTGATAACTACATTAGATAAGCAACAGAGTGCGTTTTTCTCTCACACAGATCCAAACATGGTTGAATGGTTTGGGAAAATGGTAGAAGAGAGAAAGAAACAACATGACTGTACAAAAGAAAAGAAGAGTTGGTAAGGGAGAAGAGGAGCAATCGAAGCGGGACACAAAGTAGAAAAGATTCGTGTTCAAGAGAAGAAGGTTGCTTGTTGTATCGCTTGCTAAAGCACAAATCGCTAAAGCAAAAGAACTAGGAAAAGTAAACAAGTAAGAAGTCTATAGGACGGCTGGTACGCTTGAAAAAACGATTACATAAAGATAAATTTGTGGAGATAATGAAGAATGAAAAAAGAAACCTTACTAAACACACTTATGTTGTTGCCAATGGTCCTGGAAGTGATAAGTATGTTCCTTTTACCAACAGAAATTCCTATTCATTATAATTCCAATTTACAAGTAACTGCATACGGCAGTAAATATATGTTATTGGCAATAGGTGTTATCGCAGTATTATTTGGATTGTTTATGAAAAGGATATATAAATTCAATATAGGTACGAATAGAGAAACCATGGTTTACAGATCAAGTTGGATGGCATTGTTAGTTTTTAATGGAATAAATCTATTTACATTAGTAAGTGCATTTGTATAAACAAAAAGTAGAATTGTGAAAATGAAAGGAAGCTACTATGAAGGGAAAAGTATGGATTTATCGGTTTTTATTAATAGTCGGTTTCTGCATGGCAGCAGGTTTTATTATTAGACTGTGTGTGGATGTAGAGCACTACCACTATGCATTGCCATTTCGCTATCTTGTTATCTTTCGTGTGATTGAGTTTCTTGTGCCAGCAATATTCCTAATCATAACTGGACTCATTTTACGGAAGAAAGTGAAACAGGGAGAAGTTTAATCGCATGCAATTCAGTAAAGTACATAAGACAACGTGTGTCTGTTTTTTCTTTATTCATAAGTTAACAATACAGAATCCTTCGGTTCTCTATCCTGCTACATACTGCAAATGCGATGTTACGGGTTGATGCTAATTCGATGTCTTGTGTTATTGCATATCAGCCAAAGGCACCTAAGGAATTAGCACGTTTTCGTAAAGACAAATGATAAAAAAAGGCGCGGAAGTAATATCTAATTGGTTGATAAAAGGAAAAGCAGATGGAAGAGGAAATTATTTTTAACATTGATGTCATGTTGGCGAAACGGAAAATGAGCGTTACAGAGCTGGCAGAGAAGGTAGGAATTACGATTGCCAATATATCCGTCTTAAAGAATGGCAGGGCAAAAGCAATTAAGGTGTCTACGCTCGCAAAACTGTGTGAGGCGCTGGACTGCCAGCCGGGGGGATCTGTTGGAATACAAAAAGAAGGAATAGAGAAATTTTTCCGTAATTCATAAGGAACAATATATTAATCAGTCGTATAATAAGTGAAGGGGTCAGATGCGAACCCAAAATTAGGAGGAAATCATATGGATAACGGCGCAAGTAGCTACCGCCGTTTCCTTGATGGTGATGAAAGTGCCTTTGATGAGCTGATGAAGGAACTGTTTCGCGGACTGGTATTCTTCATCGAGCGTTACGTGCATGATATCCACACAGCCGAAGACATTGCAATAGATACCTTTTCAGATCTAGTCGTGCATCGTCATCGGTATAACTTCAAGGTTACACTGAAAACTTATCTGTACATGGTCGGCAGAAGCCGCGCCCTCGATTACATAAAGCACCGCAAAATCATTGACTTCGTGGAACTTTCTGAGGTGGAGCGCCTGTCAGATGAAAAGAGCCTTGAAGAACAGGTGCTGTCAGATGAACGCAAGCGGATGGTGAATGCAGCCCTTGCAAAACTGCCGGAGGATATGCGTGTGGTGGTACATCTTATATACTTTGAAGAAATGACCTATGAGGAAGCCGCAAAGGTTATGAAGAAAAACCGTAAGCAGGTGGATAACCTTTTGTATCGTGCAAAAAAGGAACTTCGCATCATTCTTGGAAAGGATGGTGAGTTGTTATGATGAGAGAAATACATGAATGTAAGGCGGAAGTATTCCGTCGCAGTGAAAAACGAATCCAAGAACACAGAAAGGCACGCAAGCGTATTCTGACTCTGTGCATCCCTTTGTGTCTGTTTGTCATGGCATGGTCGGTCATGATACTTCCGGCAATGATGCCTGCAAAGGAAGCAAATGACAATGCTGCCGAAGAATGGGTGCAAGAAAGTACGAACGGCAGTTATGTCTGCTCTTATACGGAAGTCGAGATTCATGATGCTAATGATTTTGCTAATGGGCCGCAGACCATTACGGATAAGGCTGAGGTGACAAGGATATTCTCTGCAATCCACAGCCTGTGCAGTGATGCGGATGGCGATGCGCCGGAAACGGCTGCAGGTGAGAATGATATGCAGACTGGAGAGGCAGAAGATAAGTTGACACAATCCGTACTGGAAGCGGCTGACTGCTTGATTATATTCCGTACAGAAGAAGGTTTGGAAACCATTTATACCTTGGATGGCAATAAACTGTACAATACGGAAGAAAACATAAACATAACACTTACTGATTTACAGGCTGCCAGTTTGAAAGAAACGCTTGGTATTTCAGAGTGATAAGAAAGGAGCGTCGAGTTTATGAAAAAGAGGAAATGGCTTTTACCAGTTTGTATTGCTGCAGGTATCTTATTTTTACTGCTTATCGTACTGATTGCCGCAGCAGGCATTATGAGTGCACAAGGTTACGGATTCACAGTAGGAAAACTATTCTTCGCCGATAACGGAGTGTATCTGGTGGAAGATGATGATATGGCAATGCTTGTATCAGATCAAAGCAGGGACAAAGACTTGTTTAGCGGTTATGTCAGCGGCGATAAAGTACTCCTTCTTCACGACGGTGTGGAGGAATCACTTCCGGCCCGCACCGGCGGTTATCATGCTTTCCGTATTTCGAAAGGCGATGGAAACTATAAACCTGACGGAGACGTGCTCGGTATCGTTACCCATGACGGTAACGAAGGCGGCATCGCCGCTCCGCCGATTGATTTTAAAGCACAGTATATCCGCACAGACGGATATCACGAGGGTGCGGAGTATCCGGTGGTAAAAATCATTCGCTCAGTGGAGGAACTGAATGCCTATTACGAGGCAAATAAAGGGAAATATGACCTTGAGCGGAAAGAAAAAGTATACTCGGATACGACTATCGGTTTTCTGGATGCCAGTGATAAGTACGATAAGACTTATTTTGAAAAACAGGTCCTTGTGATGGTGCTTCTGGAAGAAGGCAACGGCTCCAATCGCCATAAGGTCAGCAATGTCGGTCTGGCCGATGATGGAAAAATGACGGTGCATATTGAAACCATAGTTCCGGAAGTGGGAACTTGTGATATGGCAGAGTGGCATATTCTGATTGAGCCGGAAGCAGGATGCCTTATTAAGAAAGAGGCAGATGTTACGGTTCTTATTGATGGAGTCAATCGCCACACCCAGCCAACTCTCGCTCAGCACAGTAGGGGTTATGCCAGCATTTCTTTGAGTATCTTGGACGGTTGGGAATATGAAACAGAAGAACAGGACGGCGGGGATGATTTCGGTATTGCATTCTGGCCTGCCGGTCAGAGCGAAGGAAAAATCGAGGTATGGTACTATGATGCCTTTGGCGTTTACGGAACAGGGCTTGAGCAGGAGAAAATTACCATCGGCGTTTATGAAGCAAATAAAGGAACCTACGATAACAAAAAGGTGTGGGATTTTATCAGTCTGAATGGAACTCCCGGCCAGTATGTGGTAATGAACGAAGGTGCCGAAGTCTGGTGGAGCGAATATGGTGCTGAAGCAATGCAGATTTTAAGCACTCTTCAGGTTGCAGATGGCATCATTGATGAAACAGAAGCAATCAAGATTGCCAAGCAGGAAGTTACCGTAAAATACGATGAAACATATGCATCCTTTGATGGTGAAACCGGTTTATGGACGGTTTCCTTTTCCAAAAAGAATACTTTGGGCGGAAATCAGGATGTTGTAATCACCCATGAAGGCAAAGTAGTGGAAAATGTTTATGGGGAGTGAGAGGGGGTAGCACAATGAAGAAGAAAAGATGGATACCGATTGCAATTATTCTATTACTTGCCATTCTCGTAATACCGATACCAAGCGGAGTTTATAAAGATGGCGGTACGCGGGAATATACAGCACTGACTTATAAGATTGTGGACTGGAACCGTCTGACCGGTGATACTACCTACGATAAAACAAAGGTCTACTTCTTCCCGTATAACTTTAAATCCATAGACAGTCTGTGGTATATGGAAGAAGAACAAGTGGAACATTCCTTTACTGCAACCGTTATGGAGTTTAATGGAACCTCTGTTGTAGTAGAACCGGTAGAAGGGGAAGAAGAACTTCGCAGCAGCGACCAGATTTCTTTTAGCATCAAGGAACTGGAACATATCGGTGCAGAGATTGGAAGCGTAGTCGAAGTATTCTATACAGGTGGCATTATGGAGTCCTATCCTGCAAAGGTTCATGTGACGGGATGGAAACTATCGAACAATCTCGGTCATGTTGCATTTACGGATGAATGGATTAATAAGGATACGGCGGAAAAATACGATACGGCAATCTTTTCGGATATCGTAATCACAAAAATCTATTCCAACTGCTTCTTTGCAGAAACGGTTGTTCCGATGCCGTACCAGATTAAGCTAAACGGTACCATAGCGGATAAATGGTGCGTTGGCGATCAGGTTATCTGTACGTATGAGAACACCTATTATGATGAAGAAAATAGCCGCGTGGAAGCGGATATGCTTACGATTGAGGAAAGTGATTTTGAATTGGAACCCGGTGTGGCGTATAAGCCTGTCATTTATCTGTATCCGGAAAAGCAAATGGATGTATCAGTAAGACTAACGCTTGATGGCAGACTGACCTGCACATATCCTGCATATAAAGGCGGCTGGGAAGTAACGGCTATGCCAGACGGCACACTCATCGATGCAAAGGGACAGACATATAACTATCTCTACTGGGAAGGCGAAACCTTCGCACAGTATGACCTTTCAAAAGGCTTTTGCGTAAGGGGCGAAGATACGGCAGCCTTTCTGGAAGAAGTTCTTGCAAAGCTCGGTCTTACCCGACGCGAAGCAAATGAATTTATCGTGTATTGGCTTCCGTTGATGGAACAAAATAAATATAACATTATTTCATTCCAGACGGACACTTACACCGATGCTGCGCAGCTTAACATTCATCCTGCACCTGATACACTGATTCGTGTGTTTATGGCTTGGCAGGCAGCCGATGAATACGTGGAACTTTCAGAGCAAGAGTTGTCCGCGCCAAAGCGTACCGGATTTACGGTTGTAGAATGGGGCGGAACGGAAGTAAAATAAGGAGGTGGCAACGTGAAGATAAAGAAATTTCTGTTAGCAGGGCTTTCGCTTTCTGCCTTCATCCTGGAACTTCTACCAGTCGGAGTCGTATTAAACTTTGCTAATCCGGAAGGTGAGCCGTGGCGCAGAACGTATTCCTATTTCAGTTTAACACCGGTTGGTTATGCAAACTTCGGACCATTCATCACTGCTGTGCTGACCTGTGATTTGCTTGTGCAGGTAGCAATCTATCTGTTCAAGCCATGCAAGGGACTGAACACTGCCATTATGAATGTATCCGGTTTTGCAACTTCAACATCTTACCATCGTTTTTGAGCCGGAGGTAGCAACAAAGGGATTTATCTTCTATCCGGGCGGAAAAGTAGAATATACTGCATACATTCCATTAATGCAAGCCTGCGCCGAACAAGGTATTCTGTGTGTTCTCGTAGAGATGCCTTTTAATCTTGCAGTATTTGATATAAATGCTGCAGAAGGAATACAAGAGCAATATCCCGAAATCGAGGAGTGGTACATAGGAGGTCATTCGCTCGGCGGTTCAATGGCGGCATCCTATCTTGCCGACAACACGGAGGACTATGAAGGCCTTATTTTGCTTGGTTCATACTCTACGGCAGATCTATCCGACACCGACCTTGACGTGATTTCGCTCTTTGGCAGCGAGGTATGGTAAATTTCAGGCTCGAGGAGAGGCTGAGAACAGTGGAAATTTTGAATTTGACGAGGTAACAATATGTTTGATGATTTATTTGTTAGAAAGAGCTTGAATGTCAAAAAGGCATTATTGTTTGGATTTGAAAAACACGAAAGTAACTACAAGTATGAAACGAATATATTTGATGGAATGTTTCAACTCCACGTGGTTATTTCTTCTGCTGGTAATGTAGATACCAACTTGTTTGAGAGTGATACAGGCGAAGAATATGTGCTGTATAAAACAAATTCAATTGGCTCTTTTGTGGGAGAGGTCAGAACAAAAATTGAAGATGTGCTTATACAGGTTGCAAATAATTGCTATGACATTGAGATTTTCAAATCACCACAAACAAAAGAGGTCATTTCTTATGTTCGTGACCGATATGGTGACGATTTGGAATATCTTTGGAAAAAGTTTCCCGACAATGCTGTTTGGCGCAGAAAAGACACAAAAAAGTGGTACGGAGCAATACTGACAGTTGCAAAAAACAAACTTGGTATTGATTCGAGCGAGATAGCAGAGATTATTGATTTACGAATAAAACCCGAAAAAATTGAGGAACTTCTATCAAACGAAAACTATTATCCAGGTTGGCATATGAATAAAAAGAATTGGTACACAATTATTTTAGATAATTCTGTTAATACAGAAGAAATTTACAAACGTATTGATGAAAGTTATCGCCTTGCTTTATAGGCGAACAAATTATAATTTAAGGAAGTAAATTTGTAAAGGAGGCGTGGACTAATGAAATTCGGTTGGATTAACTTATTTGGCGCTGCGATCGTTGTGATTATGCTGATACCAAATATTGTGTATGCAGTGAAAAACAAAAATACAGAAAATATGTGCAAAAATGTATTTATGCACTACGTTGAGCAGATTGGCAGATATGCTTGCATCGTTCTCATGTGGTTTCCTCTGTTGAGTTCCTAACGGCGCAAAGTTTAAATTATCTACTAAGGAATCAACATATGATTTTTGGAATATGAAAATAACAATATAGGTGATTATGCAAAAATGGAATGTTGGAGTCCTGACATTCCATTTTTTGCAACAAATTAGGATTCTCTTAGTTTCACGGCTGAAGCAGCCTGTCTACGTCTCGAATCATCAATCGCTGCATAATGCTTTTTAGTTGTATTTACATCTTTGTGCCCTAAAACATCGGCTACAAGGTAAATATCGCCTGTTTCTTTGTACAAATTCGTGCCATAGGTACTACGAAGTTTATGAGGCGTAATTTTCTTATTAGGAGTGACTTGACGAGCATATTTTTTAACCATATTTTCGACTGCCTGGACGCCAATTCTTTTACGCTGCGTAGAAAGAAACAATGCATTTTCATGACCTGGGAGGGGAGTAGTGGCAGCTCTTGTCGTCTCAAGATAATTTTCCAGCGCATTTCGCACTTCATCACCGAAATAAACTACCATTTGGTTTCCACCTTTTCGTGTAACTGTAATTCCATCATTTTTAAAATCTACGTCATCAATGTCTAAACCCACGCATTCGGATACACGAATTCCTGTTCCAAGTAGAAGAGTAAGGATTGCTAAATCGCGGGTTCTTGTTTTTTCATAATAGACTTTCTTTTGACCGGTTAATTGATCGCCACAGTATTCCACAAAATCAAGCAATAAAGCGACTTCATCCACATCCAAACGTATGATCGCCTTTTGATGTATTTTAGGCATTTCAACAAGAACTGTTGGATTTTTAGAAATAAATTGATATTTATATAGATATCTATACAGACTCCTTAAAGCGGAAAACTTTCTTGCAAGCCCTTTTTCTTCATTAGTAATTTGTTTTTCATCTGCTGATTGATATACCTTTAAATAATCCAAATATTCTTCAAAATCAACTGCACCAAGGTGTTCTAGGTCACTAATCATAAATTGATTCGTTGTATAAGCGTGAAAAATGGGGTTATTTTCAATTAAAAAGTTAAAGAAGACCCGTAAGTCATATGCATAGGAAATTCGCGTTTTAGCGGACGTTGTGGGTTCGATTGCTCTGAAGTAATCCTTGACAAATGGAGGTAAGGTTTTTAAAACTTCTCGTAAACGTAAGGTGTTATCTATGTAGGATTGTTCATAATAGGTTTTGATGTCTTTAGCCATGAGAGTGGTCCTTTCTAAAAAAAGATATTGGGTAGATGTCCCAGTTATGGTTGAATCTATATAGATTATAGCTGATTTCCTGGATTTTGTCTACATCTATTGGAAAAATCGGTATTTGTCGTATAGATTGATTTCGTATAGAAATGCCAGGATAATCAATATTCGAACTTGAATATGTTATCCTGGATACTTCTGTCATTTTATCCTAATCATTCATCCCACTTGAAACCAAGATTAACCTTAGTATAAGGTGTGTTTTCGTCTGCATTGCTTGCTTTAGATGATAGCTGTATCAATGCTTTTGCCAAATACCACAAAACGATCATACACATATTCTGTCACAAAATTAATAATCATAGTCATGACTAGTACAAAATACTCATTCCACCCTAACTTCGGTCCAGTCAGCACTGCTGTCCACCATGTCGACAAAGGTGTAAATATCAAATAAAATAATGCCACTTTAAGCATGGCAATAGGAACATTATTAGCAGATTTGAAAGTGTATTTCCTATTTAGCGTAAAATTCCAAAGCACAGATAAAACCAGTGCGACCAGATAAGACAGCCAATGTTGTAAATGTATCAGTTCTTCCATTAATGTGAAACTGACTACCTGAATCACCCCTGCACTAATGGAAAATAAAACAAATTTTAATGAGCGAAATAGTTCCTTTTTTGTATCAGTCATTGTGTACTTCTCCGTTTCTAAATGTGTTTTTATTTTATGATACCATAAACTCCACTCAAAATGTCACATGAAATTGTGTTTTCTTACCTCAGAACAACTCTGCCCATTGACACATCAGTTCCTCCGCCTGCTTTGCGTCCTTCTCCAAATAAGCAATATGAAGACTATAAAGAACACCGTTTTTCACGACATACCCCTCTTTCGATAAATAGCCGCTTTCTAATGCAGTAGATGTAACAATGTGGCATTGAAGCCCATTATCCGTCGTATAATACGCTTCCGTAAATGAAATGTCTTCTGTTGTCCTTATTCCAAAAATAATTTCATCCGTATAATTTTCTGTATATATACGTGAATAGGCCTGTAACCGAATATCCTCTACCTTGTAATCTGTTTCTATATCAAGAGACTGCAATTCGCCTTCCGCATTTCCAGTAACACTTAGACTTGTATTTAATTCTTTCAAGTTCCAATCCAGAGATTCAAGCGATTTTAACCCAACAAATGCTATTGCTTCTGCAGAAGATGGAAATTCCTTATACCAACTGCCGGGATACCAACTATCCCAAGGTTCATAATTGTCAAACTGCTCGGCGATAATCTCCGATACCTGTCGCACATCCCCCTGCAGTTGACTGATAGGCACTTTTTTAATATCAACACTCAAATCATAACCAGATTCGCTATAACATGGTCCTGATTCTGTGCGTGATGTAAACATATCTATAATCCTGGTCCCCCAGCTTGTTTTTGCCAATACAGTGAATGCAGAAAAAACAAGTATCAAACAAGCAGCAAGCGGCACCAAATACCTTATCTTTTTTCGTTTGACAATTGCTTTATCCAACACTGCATTCACTGCTTCTTCAATGTACTCGTCACTTACATTTGTCAGGCTATTATATAGCTTTATATTTTGTTTTTGGCTCATAAGCAATATCCCTCCTTCTCAAGAACGTTTTTCAGATTGATTCTAAGGCAATACATCCGTTTTGCAATTTTCCCATGGGATATATCGTATTCCTTTTCAAGAGTTTTTAACGCTTCACCATTCCAGTATCGACGCATAAACAGAATTCTGTCTTCCTCGGAAAGCGATGCAAGCCAAGAGTTTAGTAAATCTGTTAATTCTTTTTCTTCAATCTCATGTTCGACCAGTTTAGGGGAAGGAATGCAATCTTCCAATTCATAAAACAGTTCTTCCATACCAGAATATCGTTTCTGAGCATGATTTTTATTCCATAGATTAATCGCAATATTGCGAATCACCTTTCCAAGCCATGCGCCTAATTTTTCTGGCCGGTACGGAGGAATCGAATTCCATGCACGATTGTACATATCATTTATACATTCCTCTGCATCTTGCTCCAGATGCAGGATGTTCTTTGCAATGCTGAAACAATAGGCTCCATATTTCTTCTCTGTGGCAGAGATTGCAGTTTCGTTACGTTCCCAATACAGATTAACGATTTCATAATCTTCCATTCTCGTTCTTCCTCCCCATATATTTAGAAATCCTTCTATTTATATAGACAAGATTGTTTACAAAATGTTCCAAATTTTATTTTCATTGTACTACAAAAAAGGAAACCCAGCGAAGGATTTCCTCTTTTCTATTTAAATTCTTTATCATAATAAGCAACTACCAAGTGTTGCCCTGCATGAATTGTATCTGAGCTCAAGTCATTTAATTCTATCAATTTATCAATATATTCCTGTGTACTTGAATAAGCATCTGTGCGATATTCCTTTGCAATGCTCCAAAGTGTATCTCCTTCTTCGATTACAATACTTTTATAGTATTTATATTCGATTCCAGATTCTTCCGCACTTGCCTGCGCTGATGAAAAGATGCTTCCAAAAACAATACATCCAATTACAATCAATAAAACTGCCGCTAATAAAAGAAACATCCTCTTTCTTGCAACTTCTCTTGCCCTTCTTTGTTTTGCTTTATATCTGATTTCCTGTCTATTCATAATTTATCCCCTCCATATGTGCTCGAATACTTGTTCCGAACAATTGTTCTGTTTTATGTCCTTAGTATATCGCACGAACATTTGTTTGTCAACCAAAATATGTAAAAAAATCGAACATATTTTCTAAACATTTGTTTGCTTTTTGCTAACTGCTATGTTAGAATACAAGTAATAAATAGTTTCGATTAGGAGGGCGCCCTATGTCACAAGGTAAAATCAGTCAAAAACAATTGGAAATTTTAGAATACATAAAATCAGAAATTTTAAGAGTCGGTTATCCACCGGCAGTACGTGAGATTTGTGAAGCAGTAAATTTGAAGTCTACTTCTTCTGTTCACTCTCATTTAGAAACATTAGAAAAGAACGGTTACATTCGCCGTGACCCTACAAAACCACGTGCGATTGAGATTATAGATGATGCATTTAATCTTACAAGACGCGAGATGGCAAATGTTCCTATCGTTGGTCAAGTAGCTGCTGGAGAACCGATTCTTGCAGAGCAAAACATTGTAGACTACTTCCCTATTCCAGTAGAATTCATGCCAAATAACGAGTCTTTCCTTTTAAAAGTAAAGGGTGAAAGCATGATTAACGCTGGTATCTTAGATGGAGATTATGTTCTCGTTGAAAGACGTCCTACTGCTTCTAATGGTGAAATGGTAGTTGCCCTCGTTGACGATAGTGCAACTGTTAAAACATTCTATAAAGAAAATGGCTACTTCAGATTACAACCTGAAAATGATAATATGGATCCGATTATCGTACCTCATTGTGAAATTGTCGGAAAAGTATTCGGAGTATTCCGTTTCATGAATTAATTTAATTATGTTCTACTCAATATAAACAAAAGGTGATGCTTAGTATTCTTACATGAATATCTAGTCATCACCTTTATTTTTGAGTTTTTTCATTTTATATATGGCTATGAGTTGCATTTTTAAAATCAATACTCATTTTACAGTTCTTCAATATCTACAGTTTTTCCGTCTCTCCAAATTCTTTCTAAATCATAGAATAAACGATTTTCGCGGTCAAATACGTGAACAATGATTTCGCCGAAATCAAGTAACACCCAGCTTCCCAGTCCATATCCTTCGCGTTGTTTTACTTCAAATCCTTCTTTTTCCAATGTTTCTTCTACTGCTTCTACCAAAGCACGTACCTGACTGTCATTAGTACCATTTGCAATGATAAAATAATCTGCCAGAACGGAAATTTTCGAAATATCAATCACTTTAATATCTTCGCCTTTTTTATCATCCAGCGCTTTATACGCCAATTTTGCCATTAATTTTGATTCTTCCATAAGTATTACTCCTTTCGTTCCTATTTCTCTAAAACTTCTTTATAGTACAAATACGTTTCTTCTGTCATCGGATCAATGACTTCGTTTCTCGTTTTCAAGTAAGCAAGCGAGTCCTTTAAAACCACATAAAGACATTTATCAATATCTACAAACGCTAATCGACGAACCTCATCCAAATTTGGCGCCTCGTTTCGATTTGGCTCTATGTAGTCTGCAATATAAACAATCTTGCCAAGTAATGTCATTCCTGGACGGCCTGTGGTGTGATAAGCAATAGCATCTATAATTTCCTTATCCATGATGTCATATTTTTTCTCTGCAATATAAGCACCAAGCTTCGCATGCAATAATCCAGGATTTTTTCGCTCTGATGCGGAAACTGTCAAATCATATTTTTCACACAGTTTCAGTTTTTTGTCTGTAGAAAGACATTTCGCGCAATCATGTAGTAATCCCGCTACTAAAGCTTTCTCCAAATCCACCTGATAACGCATGGCCAGTGCACCTGCCGTATACATTACACCAAGTGTATGCTCATATCTCACCTTATCTAAATGATTTTGCACTTTTTTCTTCATTTTATCAATTTTTAGCTGACTCATCTTCTTCATCCCTAAACAATTGTTTTTCTTCAATATACTCAAATACCGTTTCCGGCACAAGTTCTCTTATAGATATCCCTTCCTTAATTCTTTCACGGATTTCGCTGGAAGAAATATCGACATTTGGTGTATTTAATAATCGGATGTCGGCATCATATTTTTTATTTAAATACTGGATTTGAGACATCATTTCGTCTGTCCCTTTCTCGTCCCTGTAAGCCGCCAAAATCGTGCAGGTTTTTAAAAGTCTGTCGGGACATACCCATGTTTCCAGACTAAATAAGGAATCTGCTCCAATAATGAAATAAAATTCATGTTCCGGATAAATATCTTTAAAATGTTCCATCGTTTTATAAGAATAATTAACAGCTTTATTTTCCACTTCATAGAGCTGCAAAGCAAAATATTCTTTCCCAGCGATAGCTCTTTTTACCATTTCTACACGATTTCTGCTCTTTGATTCGATTGTTTCACTGGATTTGTGAGGCGGATTGCCATTTGGCATAAACCAAATTTGATCCAAGGAATACTGCTGATACGCGTATTCGCCCAACATCAAATGTCCCTTATGAATCGGGTCAAACGTTCCACCCATAATACCAATCTTCATAAATACACCTCTAAAGTATCATATTAAGGCAAGACAATCTTTTTCTTATCATCTTTCCCTTCTTTGTATAAAACGATTTTCTTTCCAATTACTTGTACTACCTGAGAACGTGTACGTTCTGCAAGCATCTGTGCAATCTCTTTTGGATCGTCCATACAATTTTGAAGTACGTTGATTTTAATCAATTCACGTGCTTCTAATGCTTCTGCAATGGCACTTGTCACTTCTGGAGTCATGCTTGATTTACCAATCTGGAAAATCGGATCCATCACCATTGCCAGACTTTTTAAATACGCTCTTTGTTTTGAAGTCATCGTTTGTTCTCCTTTATTTATAATAGTCAAATTGTAAGCCATACATACGCACAGTATCGCCTTCTTCAATGCCAGCTTTTTCCAAATCTTCCAAAATTCCGCTGTCTTTTAAGAATTTCTGGAAGAATGCAAAGCCTTTTTCAGAATCGAGATTTGTGTAACCAAGCATTTTTTCAATCTTCGGTCCTTCCACTACATACACTCCGTCTTCTACATCTACTGTGTATGGCAGGTCTTCATGAATCAGTTCTTCTTCTGGGAAGTATTCCTGTTCAAATACGATTGTCTTCTGATCTAAGGTTTTAAGCTGCTCATTTACATAATATAACAACTCTTTAATGCCATCTCCTGATACTCCGGAAATTGCAAATACTTTGATGCCTTGTGGCTCAAATTCAGCACGAATTTTTTCTACCGGGTCTTCATCCTCTGAATAAATCAAATCGGTCTTATTAGCTGCAATGACCTGTGGGCGTTTGGCAATCTCAGGATTGTATGCCTCTAATTCTGCATTAATTTTATAAATATCCTCAATTGGATCACGACCTTCTGAAGATGCAGCATCTACCACATGAATCATCATCTTTGTACGTTCGATATGACGCAAGAATTCATGTCCTAAACCGACACCTTCTGATGCTCCTTCAATTAATCCAGGAATATCCGCGATTACAAATCCATCAGTTCCTTCTAAATCAACCACCCCAAGGTTTGGATCGATGGTCGTAAAATGATAATTGGCAATCTTAGGATTTGCATTTGTTACACGTGATAACAATGTAGATTTACCAACATTTGGGAATCCGACAAGTCCGACATCTGCAATCACTTTTAATTCCAATAATACCTCTAATTCCTGTGCTGGCTGACCAGGCTGCGCATATTTCGGAACCTGCATCGTAGCAGTGGCAAAATGCTGATTACCAAGTCCGCCCTTGCCGCCTTTTAAAATAATCTGTCTACGATTGTCACCAGACATATCTGCAATTACTTTTCCAGTTGAAGCTTCTTTGATGACAGTTCCTTCTGGCACACGCAAAATAATATCCTCCGCATCTTTTCCGTGGCATCTTCTTTTGCCGCCTTGTTCACCGTCTTTGGCACAATATTTTCTTTTATGACGATAATCGACAAGGGTATTCAATCCTTCGTCTACTTCAAAAATAACATCGCCTCCACGGCCGCCGTCACCGCCATCCGGACCTCCATTTGGTACATAAAGTTCTCTTCGGAAGCTGGCATGTCCATCGCCGCCTTTTCCAGAACGGATATAAATCTTCGCTCTATCTGCAAACATATTTCTCACCTACTTTTCCCTTTTCGAATATTATAAACAAATTTTTTGAATCAATGAGTTTACTTGTTAACTCATTGCGCGACACCGCAGGCGTGCTGTGCAGGCGCGTTTGCAAAGCAATAATTTCCTTATCCGCGCCTCTGCGATCCTCACGAAGTGTTTATAAATAGCAGATTCCTTGCTATTTATAAAACAAGGCTTCAAACCAAATGATTTGAAGCCTGATTTATGCATTTGCAAAATTCTTATTCAGCTACTGGATAGATAGAAACTTGTTTCTTGTCTCTTCCTTTTCTTTCGAATCTTACAACACCGTCAACTAATGCGAATAATGTATCATCTCCGCCACGTCCTACGTTAAGACCTGGGTGAATCTTAGTTCCACGTTGTCTGTAAAGAATGTTTCCAGCTTTTACAAATTGTCCGTCAGCTCTTTTCGCACCTAATCTCTTTGATTCTGAGTCTCTACCGTTCTTTGTAGAACCAACTCCTTTTTTATGAGCGAAAAATTGAAGGTTTAAATTCATCATGGTATTACACCTCCTCAAATTTTAAATCGATATAATTCTCGTAATTCTTTACCATATCCTGTAATCCAAGAATCATGGTATTTAACAGTAGTGTTGTCTCTTTTGCAGGTCTGTCTGAAACTCTATATTCGATATAGCCTTCTTCTTCATCCGATGTGGTATAGAACTCTTCGTCTGTAAATGCTTCTATCGCATTCATCGTATTAATCGTTAATACTGAAATTGCAGCACATACAATATCTTGTCCTTCCTCATCGTAATCCGCATGACCATATGCTCTGAATCCAACACATTCATTCAATTCATTTTTATAAATGGTTACCTTTGTCATGACATCAGATTAAGCGTTGATTTTTTCAATCTTAACAGCTGTATATTGTTGTCTGTGACCGTTTTTCTTATGGTATCCAGTTTTTCTTTTATACTTGTAAACGATTACTTTTTTAGCTTTTCCGTCTCCAATTACAGAAGCTGTAACTGTAGCACCTGCTACTGTTGGGTTTCCAACTTTTAATTCAGCATCGCTAACTGCAAGTACTTGGTCAAATGTAAAAGTTTCTCCAGCTTCTACACCAAGTTTTTCTACTTTAATGATATCGCCTTCGGCTACTTTGTACTGTTTACCACCTGTTGCTATAATTGCGTACATATGGCACCTCCTATTTATCATTACTCGCCAGTTGTGGTGTTACATGTCACTATGTAAACATACAAACATGTAAGCTTGTAAACCTCACTGTGCGGCATACTATTGTATTTTAGCACGTGCATCTCTGCCCGTCAACTATTTTTTCCATTTTTTTGATTAATTTCTTAATTAAAAATACGTTTCACGGCCATCAATGAGGTTGCTCTATCCCACTTTTCATAATAATCAACATCTTGAATGAGCGTATCATATTTTTCACTTAAGGCATGAATGAGCTGTCCATTTCCTAAATAAATGGCAACATGGCTAACTCTGCCCCCTTCTGTATAGAACAACAAATCTCCTGGCTTCCATGCAGAACGGTCATTTTTACTGATCGTCGTACCTTTTGCATACTGTGAACCAGTCGTCGTTCCTATATCAATTCCAAAGTGATTCTTGTATACCCAATATGTGAATCCGCTGCAATCCCAGCCATTTATAGACTTACCGCCCCAAACGTACTGTACTTTCCCTGCATACTGTGTAACAACTGATACCTCTCCGGAAGCTGCAGAATAATCATACACAATTGTAACTACTTTTTCATAAGAACCAGAATACGAGCCCGTAATCCTTGTGCCATTCACCACACAATATGGACGAATTCTATAATAGTAAACAGTATCTTTATTTAATCCAGATTCTGACCATGTTAACGTATCACCATTATTAATATCCATTACCATTTGGTAATTTGAGGTGGTATCTTGACTTCGATATATTTCATAACCTTGGGCGCCATCTGATTTTTTCCAACTCAATGTTACTTGTGTATCACCGTTGGTTGTTGTTCCACTAAGTCCTACCTTATTTGGTGTTGTCTTTGCACCCATCACATCAGATGCATCACCATAGACATTGCCACTTTCTAATGACTGACATGCCTTAATATAATAATAGTAGTCGATTCCACACTCGCAAGTACTATCTGTATAAGTAGTTACAGAACCATCCGCAATTTCAGCAATGCAATCATATTCGCCATCTTTTGTCAAGCTGCGGTAAACTTGATATCCAACTGCTCCGTCCACGATGGTCCATTGAACCTGAATAGAATTGTACGCTATCCCATTTACACTTGCTAATGCTGGTGTTGCAAGTGGCGTGTTCTGCGTAACAGATTCTGATATTTTACCTAACATCACCTGTTCTTCTAAGCACACATATGCATGAACTCGATATCTGTATGTAGAATTAAGTTCAAGATTAGTGTCTTGATATGTTGTTACATCACCAGAAGGAATTTCTTGTACCATAGAAAATGGCTGTCCTTCTCCTGTACTTTTATATACACGGTATCCTTCTGCACCTGCTACTTTATCCCATCCCAAATCAATGCTCTCTCTAGAAACTTGCGTTATTTTCAAATTTTCCACCTTTGCAGGCTGAATTTGAAAAGCATCTTCCAATATTACAGTTCCCTGATATCCTTGCACAGAGACTATAATATCCGCTTTTCCGCATTCCACATTGTTGATATATTCCACAACTGTAAAATCTTCTTGCATTTTTACAATTTCATTCTCTTCTTCATCACAAAATACAATCTGCTCTACTTCTGGAGTGATTGGTTCTCCAGTATATTCAAAGATTTCTCCACTTAACTCAAAGTTTATTGTTTCTAATTCAGAAATCTCCGGCAATTGTTGTGCGGCTGACTCACCTGTAGACACGAGTACTGTTGTTAAAGCAACAAGTAAGGTAAGCGCTACAACTATTTTCCAATTTTCACGAAAGTATTTTCTCATAACAACCCTCTCATTTTTCTCTCGTTTGCTTCATCTATAGACACCTGTTCTATTCTATTACAAATATTTAACATTCGTCAACTAATTCTTAACATTTAAGCCAAAAATATGCAAAAAAAGTAACAATCCTCATCGAATTGTTACTTTCAACATGATTATTATTAAATTCTAGTGGTTACAAAGATATCATACAATGCACGAATTGCATTTTCAAAGTCATGATTACGAACACCAACTACGACATTCAACTCACTGGAACCTTGGTCGATCATCTTCACATTTACATGTGCATGTGCAAGTGCAGAGAAGATACGGCCTGAAGTACCACGTTTTGATCTCATGCCACGTCCCACGATTGCAATCAGAGCCAAGTCTGATTCTAATTCAATCGAATCCGGTTGTACTGCCTGATGGATACCAGCCAGTACTTTTTGTTCTTTTTCTTCAAATTCTGACTGGTGAACCAATACTGTCATCGTATCGATACCGGAAGGCATATGTTCAATAGAAATGCCATTGTCTTCAAATACCTGTAATACTTTGCGGCAGAATCCAATTTCAGAGTTCATCATTGCTTTTTCAATTGTAATAGATGCAAAACCTTGCTTTCCTGCAATACCTGTGATGGTGTATTTTGGATGTCTGCAGGTTGCCTCTACGATTAATGTACCCTTATCGCTTGGTGCATTTGTGTTCTTGATGTTAATCGGAATTCCTTCTTTACGAATTGGGAAAATGGCATCTTCGTGAAGCACCGTTGCTCCCATGTATGAAAGCTCACGCAATTCTTTATATGTAATCGCTTCGATGGACTTTGGATTTGCAATAATTCTAGGATCTGCAATCAAAAATCCAGAAACATCGGTCCAGTTTTCATACATATCTACTTGGGCTGCTTTTGCTACAATAGAACCTGTTAAATCTGAACCACCTCTTGAGAAAGTTTTGATTGTTCCATCTGGCATCGCGCCGTAGAATCCTGGAATAACTGCTCTTTCTACTGTTTCTAAACGTTTCGATAACACTTCATTCGTTTTATCTCCATCGAAATGTCCTTCTTCATCAAACAGAATCACTTCTGCAGCATCAATGAATTCATAGCCAAGATACTTTGCCATAATGATACCATTTAAAAATTCTCCTCTGGATGCAGCATAGTCTCTGCCGATTTTCTTTCCAAAATTTTCGCGGATGACATCAAATTCTGCATCCAAGGAAAGGTCTAATCCTAATCCATCTATAATTTCATTGTAGCGTGCTTTGATTGCTTCCAACTGATCAATGAATTTCTTTTCTTTGATAGCTGCCCCATAGCATTTGTAAAGCATATCTGTTACTTTTGTGTCATCTGAAAATCTCTTTCCAGGTGCAGATGGTACTACATATCTTCTGCTTTCTTCTGCACGGATAATATCCCCTACTTTTTTGAACTGTTCGGCGCTAGCAAGCGAACTTCCGCCGAATTTTACTACCTTTTTCATTTGTCATTCCTCCATGGTCTGTTCATTCATATTTATTTCTAAAATGCTTTCATATGCATCTGATACCATTATCTTCTTATCACATCTGCAAATTCTGCATCGGAAGCCTTCCTTAAGTCTTCTGGAAGTAAAATCAATTGTAAACCTATTCTACCTCCGCTGACAACCATTTTTTCTAATTTTGTTGCATCTTCTTGAATCACGGTCTTAAATTTCTTCTTCATTCCAATAGCGGTACAGCCGCCACGAATATAGCCTGTCACTGCTGTCAAATCCTTAAGCGGCAACATTTCCAGCGATTTTTCATTGACTGCTTTTGCTGCTTTCTTAAAATCAATCTCTTCCGCAATCGGAATTACAAATACATAATTCGCTTTACTTTTCCCGACAGTTACCAATGTTTTATACATGATTTCATGTGGCATACCAAGTAAATCTGCCGTCTGCATCCCGTCTATGAATTCGTCACACTCATACGTACGCATTTCAAATGGAATCTTCATTTTTTCTAAAATTCGCATTGCATTCGTCTTATTTTCTTTTTTTGCCATGAGCTCACTCCCTTTTCAGTCTATTCGCAGCTTCTATTTTAAGTCTATTCGTAAAAAGCTTCGTGAAATGGCTTTCGAATCTTCTTTCGTGTCACTTCCACCAATTGCAATTTTGTGATATCAACCAGTGTAGTAGCAATCGGATCTCTTCGCAATTCTTTATCAAAATACTCCATTAGTTCGTCCATCAATTCTTTGCTGGATAAATTAATAAAATCAATCAAAATAATCCCGCTTAAATTTCTGAGGCGAATCTGTTTGGCTGCTTCTTTCGCAGCTTCTATATTGATTTTTAAGTATGCCCTATCATCCCGCTTTTTGTCAATACATTTTCCAGTATTTACATCAATTACCGTCAATGCTTCTGTCGGTTGAATCACAAGATAAGCTCCTGATTTCATCCAGACACGCTCTTTCAAGGCATTCTCCACATGCTTTTCTATGCTGTACAATTTATGAAGCGGCAATAATTTATCAGAGTATAAACGCAGCTTATCCAAATCTTCTGGCTGATGGTCTTCCAAGAATTCTTTCATTTCTTCATACAATTCAGAATCTTCTACGATAATATCAGTAAGACCTTCTTGATAAATGTTCTTTAATTCTGTCAAATACTGTTTTGGAGCTTTTTTCAAACATGAAAAACATGTCCTTGTTTTTGACGCATGAACCAGTTTTTCATATTCTTGAATCAGGTGTTCCAACTCGGTTTTTAGAACCGTTTCGCCAATTTCTTTTGCATTGGTGCGCATGATAAAGCCAAACTTATCCGATGCGTAAGATTTTGCAATTTGAATTAGACGCTCTCTTTCCTCTTTTGGCAATTTTGCAGAAGCACCAATGCGTGTGTCTCCACTCGTCAATACAGCATATTTTCCTGTAAAACTAAGCTTGCTGGTAACTGTTGGAACTTTTGTTTTTACCGCTTCTTTGGAAACCTGAACCAGAAGTTCATCTCCAATGCATAACGGCTTTTTTCCAATTTTCTGTGTAAAAATAGGTGCTTCGTTTTCTTCTATTGCATAGTAGCATTCAACACCCGTTGCAATTTCAATAAATGCCGCGTTTATGTTTCGGATGATGTTTTTCACCTTACCAATATAAACATTTCCTAATACAGCCGCATTTTCCTGAACTTCTTGCTTGGAGCAATGCAGTTCCACGACTTCCTCGTTTTCCAAAACAGTCGTCAATATTTTGTTATCCAGTTTTGTAATTACTAATTTACGATTCATGTCACTCCATTACCATGCCTTGTCTATATTTACATTATGCACAGATTACCACACCTTGTCCAAACTTACAAATTCTTTTGATTTTCCAATTTCAGCGAGTGCATATACTTCTAATCTATGATGAACAAAAGATGCCTCTTCCAAATCCGCACCCAGATATTGCCCAAGTGCCTGCATCACGACCTCCGGCTTCAGATTTTCTACACTTCCGGTAGCTACCTGCATATATACTCCATTTTCGCGAATTTCAAACTTGTAAATCATCGGCTTGATATCCACTTCTTTTTCACTCTTCTTGGTTTTCTTCACAATCAAAATTTGCTCCTGTTCCATGAAGCCTGCTGCTTTTTCTTTCCAATTTTCTGGGAAAGCATCATTTTTTACATTGGAAAGATAATCAGCTGCAGCCACAATCGACATTCCGGTTCGTTTCTTATCATCGGAAATCGGAACCATATTTACAACTTCGATTCCTTCCACCATAGTCTGATTCATACATTCTACTGCTGCACCCATATCGATTTCTTCTGTCAATTCAATATCAAAATATTCTCCGTCGCTGGTCACACCTACCCCTAGAGGATTTGCAAACGACATAATCATATGCGGGCTAAATCCTCCTGTAAAAGCGATTGGAATATCTGCACGTCGCATTACTTTTTGAAAAAAGCGCATGACATCAAGGTGACCGATAAATTTCATTGCACCAAATTTACGAAATTTAATTCTTGCCTTCAAAACATACACCTCCTCCAAAGATTGCTGCGCCACATCCCGCGCACTGCATACGGCAGTTTGGTGTTACTTTTCCTTCCAACGCATTTTTCCATTCACGCTGCAAGAATTTCTTTGTAACACCAATGTTAATGAAATCCCATGGTAAAATTTCATCTAAATCACGTTCTCTTAAATTATAGAACGCAACATCCAAACCAGTATTTTCAAATGCCTGCATCCATAAGTCATAGCGGAAATGTTCTCCCCATGAGTCATAGATACATCCTAATTTGTAAGCTTCTAATAATGCTTTTCCTACTCTTCTGTCGCCACGTGCGAATACACCTTCTAAGATAGTCACATCCGCTTCATGCCAGTTATATTTCAAGCTCTTATGGTTCAACTGCGCTTTCATCTCGTGGTTGACAATATTTGCTTTTTCGATGTAATCCTCTCGATTTAACATTGTCGCCCACTGGAATGGCGTAAATGGCTTTGGAATAAAGAAAGAGGTACTTGCAACAATCTGACATTTTCCATTTCTCTGGTCCTTTGGAATTTCATAATAGCGTCTTGCCACTTTATCTGCCAAACGAGCAATATCTTTCATATCTTCTTCTGTCTCTGTCGGAAGTCCAAGCATAAAATAAAGTTTTACACGATTCCATCCACCTTCAAATGCTTGTCCCGCACCTTCTAATATAATTTCTTCGGTTAATCCTTTATTGATGACGTCACGAAGTCTCTGAGAACCTGCTTCTGGAGCGAAGGTCAGACTGCTCTTTCGAATATCCTGTACCTTGCTCATCACATCCAAAGAGAACGCATCGATACGAAGCGATGGGAGGGAAATATTAATTCCTTTTCCTTTAAATTCTTCAATTAAGAATGTGACGAGTTCTTCTAACTGTGAATAGTCACTAGAGCTTAAGGAACTCAGTGATATTTCTTCGTGCCCTGTATTCTTAAGCATCTTATAAGCATATTCTTTTAACATTTCCACGTCACGTTCACGAGTTGGTCTGTATAACATTCCCGCTTGACAGAAACGACATCCGCGGATACATCCTCGTTGAATTTCAAGCACCACTCTGTCCTGCGTTGCTTTGATAAATGGTACAACTGGTTTTTCTGGATAATAAGTGTTTGTTACATCCAATACCATCTGTTTCTCAATCACACGTTTTGCGTGCTCATTATTTGGTTCAAATGATGCAATCGTTCCATCTTCATGATATGTCACATCATAAAATGCCGGCACATAGAGTCCTGGAATCTCCGCTGCCATTTCCAAGAATTCCTGCTTAGATTTTCCAGAAGCCTTCCATTCTTTATAACGGTCCATTAAATCATAGAACACCGTTTCGCCTTCTCCAATATAGAAAATATCAAAGAAGTCTGCCAAAGGTTCCGGATTGTAAGTGCAAGGGCCGCCGCCAATGACAATCGGATGCTCTTCTGTCCTATCTTTCGCGAATAATGGAACCTGTGCCAAATCCAATACCTGAAGAATATTGGTATAACACATTTCGTATTGAATTGTAATTCCAATAAAATCAAAATCTTTAATCGGGTCCTGCGACTCCAATGCAAATAATGGAATCTCCTTTTCCCTCATAATTTGATCCAAATCTGTCCATGGTGAATAAACACGTTCGCACCAGATATCGTCTCTGCGATTTAACATATCATATAAAATCTGTATTCCCAAATGTGACATTCCTATCTCATATACATCTGGAAATACAAATGCAAAGCGAATATCGACTGCATCTTTATCCTTCATAACTGCATTCACTTCGTTTCCGATATACCTGGCAGGTTTATCTACTTTTAATAAAATATCATCTGATAAGGCTAATTTTCTCAATTTGATTCTCCTTTGTTTTTCATAACAACGTTCATTATATCAATCGAAAAAAGGGAAGTCAACTAAACTGGAAAACTCTTGCACAGAAAACTCCTCCTGAATTTGATTGACAATCATACTGGTATCTGTTTTCGAATAGTTTGCGAGCAGAAATAAACCAAACAGCATGACTGCGATAACTGTGCGTGCAAAAAACGTGCTATTCTTACTTTCCTCTTCCTCATAATTATCATTTTTATAAATACTTTGATAAGCGGCACGATAGCGCGGGTGTACTGCTGGTGGTGTATATTTGTCACTATACGCCTTTCTAGTCTGTTGCAGTAATTCAATTCTCCTTTTTTCGGTATCCGTCATATGTTGCCTCCTGATAAACATTCCACTTTGCTCCATCCCTAGTTATAGGCATAAGAAAAGAGCACATACTATGTAACATAATATATGCCCTTAAAAATTTCTTTAGAAGATTAACGATCTGCAAGTTCCTTTGTGATATCTTCCCATGTCACTCCACGTTCCACCATAAGTACCATTGCATGATACAGGAAATCAGATAACTCGTATTTGATTTCTTCTGGGTTTGGATTCTTCGCAGCGATCACTAACTCTGTCGCTTCTTCTCCAACCTTCTTCAAAATCTTATCGATTCCTTTATCAAACAGATAATTGGTGTAAGAACCTTCTTTTGGATGCTGTTTTCGATCCAGAATCGTATCATACACACTTTCAAATACCTGAAGTGGATTCTTTTCATCCAAATCGTTTCCAACTAATGGTTGGAAGAAACAGGTCGGATTGCCTGTGTGGCAGGCTGCGCCTACTTGCTCCACCTTGGCAAGAATCGTATCTTTATCGCAATCAATTGTCAAAGAACGAACATATTGGAAATGGCCAGAAGTCTCGCCTTTTACCCAGAGGGTCTGACGGCTTCTGCTAAAATAAGTCATCTTCCCAGTCTTAATCGTTGTTTCAAATGCTTCGTGATTCATGTACGCCATCATAAGCACTTCACCAGTCTTATAATGTTGTACAATGACCGGAATTAAACCTTCCGAATTTAATTTAAATTCGGAGAAATCCATTCTGCTTGCAAAAGAAATCATCTCAATATTCTGTTCTTCGCATTTTTCTTTAAATGCTAACAAATCCAATTCACTCTGGCTTACATATCTTCCCGAAATCCCTTCAATTCCAGCACACTTCAAAATGCGGAATACTTCAGGTTCTTCCATAACATCCGTCAAAATCACAGTAGGAACATTGGTTGTATTTGTAACTGAATCCAAATCCGGACGGTGCATAAAAACAATGCGGCTTGCAAATTTTTCAATCAGATGCTGACTCTTGTATAAACGGTCAAAATCATTCAAAGAGACCGCGATTTTTTCCTGTCCAAAACGATTAGAAACTTCTTCAATCAATTCAATACCAGTTGTCTTAGAAAAATTTAGAATCGCCTGTTTTGCACCTGCATATAAAATCTTTTTCACATCTTCCTGTCTTCGGATATTACCGCCTGCAATCATCGGAATGCGAATCAAACGATTAATTTTCTTCATCAAATCAATAGATTTGTCATGTTCTATATCAGTCGTAGATAAGTCAAACACGATTAATTCATCTGCACCACTTTCACTATATTTTTTTGCTAATTCCACAACATCCTCTGATAATACTTCCATATTATCAAACCATTTTACTGCCTTTCCCTGATAGATAAAAATGCAGGGAATTAATTTCTTATAAGTCATTATGCCAAACTTCCTTTCGTAGACCATACGTCTTTTATACGTGGCTCTTCCATAGTCGCCATATCAAGAGCTTTTCCAAATGCTTTAAATAGAGCCTCAGCCATGTGGTGATTATTACCGCCATCCATAATTTTTAAATGTAGATTCATGGCAGCACTGTAAGACACTGCATAGAAAAATTCACGGAACATCTCTGTATCAAAATCACCGAGTTTTTCTACTGTAAATGCAGCGTTAAAATTCAAATAAGGTCTTCCAGACAAATCAATGGCACAGAGCGCTAATGTCTCATCCATTGGAAGAAGAAAACTTCCGTAACGTTTCATACCTTTTTTATCACCTAAAGCCTCTGCTATCGCCTGACCAAGTACAATACCTGTATCTTCAATCGTGTGGTGGCAGTCTACCTGCAGGTCTCCTGTCACTTGCACATCCAAGTCAAACAGACCATGACGAGCAAATCCATCCAGCATGTGGTCGAAAAATCCGATTCCAGTGCTGATATTCGTCTTTCCCTGTCCATCCAGATTGATTGTTACTGTAATGTTTGTTTCCTTCGTGTTTCTCGTACACGTCGCTATTCTTGCATTCATTTTCATCCCTCAATTCTTTTATGCAAATTTTCCATTCAGCTTTACTCAAATCTCACTTTAATAGAATTTGCATGTGCTGTCAACTTTTCTGCCTCTGCAAAATGTTCAATATCTAAATGAATTGCTTCCAGAGCCTCTTTGGAATATGCGATAATACTTGATTTTTTAATAAAATCATCCACACTCAGCGGTGAGAAAAATTTTGCTGTACCATTTGTAGGCAATACATGGTTTGGTCCTGCAAAATAGTCACCTAATGGTTCACTGCTGTATTCTCCTATAAAGATTGCTCCAGCATTTCTTACCTTCATCATAACATCATATGGATTTTTTGTCATGATTTCCAAATGCTCGGATGCAATTTCATTCGCAATATCAATCACATCTTCCATGGTATCTGCAACGAGAATATAACCATAATTGTCCAAAGACTTTTTCATAATCTCAGTTCTAGAAAGCTGCTCCACAAAGATTTCTACCTGTTCTGAAACCTTTTTCGCCAGTTCTTCACTTGTAGTAACTAAAATTGCTGAAGCAAGTTCGTCATGTTCTGCCTGCGACAATAAATCAGCCGCTACGTATCTTGGATTTGCAGTTTCGTCTGCGATAACCATAATCTCACTTGGTCCTGCAATGGAATCAATGCTTACATGTCCATATACAGCCTTTTTTGCAAGTGCCACATAGATATTTCCAGGACCAACAATTTTATCTACCTTTGGAATGCTTTCCGTACCATATGCCATTGCTGCGATAGCCTGTGCTCCGCCAACTTTATAAACCACATCAGCGCCAGCTTCTTTGGCAGCTACCAATGTATTTGGATTTACTTTGCCATCTTTTCCAGGTGGTGTCACCATGATGATTTCTTCTACACCTGCTACTTTCGCAGGAATGATATTCATGAGTACGGAAGAAGGATAAACTGCTTTTCCTCCAGGCACATAAACTCCAACTCTTTGCAAAGCAGTCACTTTTTGTCCTAACATCGTACCATTTGGCTTGCTGTCAAACCAGCTGTATTGTCTCTGTTTTTCGTGATAAACTTTAATATTTTCTTTCGCCTTACGAATAATCTCAATCAAAGAAGGATCTACTGCCTGATAAGCCTCTTGAATCTCTTCTTCTGTCACCTTGATGTTGGCTGCAGAAATGTCTGCCCCA
The DNA here is from genome assembly GCA_017472665.1 of Tyzzerella sp. GTDB lineage: Bacteria > Bacillota > Clostridia > Lachnospirales > Lachnospiraceae > Faecalimonas. Next base: position 148,753 of record JAFUOS010000007.1, read on the forward strand.
TCAAATTTTTTCGTAAATTCAAAAATCGCTTGATCTCTATCTTTTTTTACCGCCTCCAGAATCGCTGCAACTCGTTCTTCGTATTCCGGATATTGATTTGGACTTCTTTTTAATAAATCTTCCAGCAGATTTTTCTTCGTGTTTTCATCTAATTTTTGTATTCTCATGTCTATGCCTCCTGAACCAGCACTCGTAATTTTGTTATCAGTTCACGAATTCTTTCATTTTCCAATCGCATACTTACGGGATTTACAATCATGCGGGCCGATAATGGACAAACCTCTTCTAGCACATCCAGATTGTTTTCTCTAAGTGTGGAACCAGTTTCCACGATATCGACGATCACTTCTGATAATCCTACAAGCGGTGCCAATTCAATGGAACCATTCAGTTTAATGATTTCTACCGTTTGATGTTTTTTATTGTAGAAATAATCCTTTGCAATATTTGGATATTTCGTAGCAACACGAATCAATTCACGATGTTTTAACAATTCTTTGGCATCTTTTGGTCCGCATACGCACATACGGCATTTTCCAAATTGAAGGTCCAATACTTCATGTACTTTTCTGCCTTCTTCCATAATCGTATCTTTTCCAACTACACCGATGTCTGCAGCACCATACTCTACATATGTAGGAACATCTGGACCTTTTGCCAAAAAGAATTTCAGTTTCAATTCTTCATTGACAAAAATCAACTTTCTAGATGACTTATCTTTCATTTCCTGGCAGGTGATGCCTAACTCTTCCAGTAATTCTAACGTTTTTGTTGCGAGACGCCCCTTTGTCAGGGCAAATGTTAAATATCTCATACGTTTTCCTCCCCACCTTATTTAATCTTTGATGTTACAATTTTCTTTTTCCCATTCACCAGATTAATCATTTCGATTTCATTTTTGCTTTTCAAATATAACATACTGATGCAAAGATTTTGCTTCGCATAAGTTTCATATTCTTCCAGACTTTTTTCTGGATTTTTCTTCACAAGTTCCGTCGGCTTTCCTTTGCTGCGGAATTCTTTTACAAGTGAAATTGCTTCAGAACGTCTATCCTCTTCATAAAGAATATAAGTATTTTGCAGATTACAAGGAATTTCCACTTTTTGTCTTGAAAATGCACTCAATAATTCATCCACAACAATGACAAATCCAATCGAAGGAGAAGTTTTTCCGAATTTTCCTAAAAGATGGTCATAACGTCCTCCTTTTACAATCGCATCTCCTGTTCCATATGTATACCCACGGAAAATAATGCCTGTATAATAGCCATAACTTCCGCTCATGCTCAAATCAAATGTAACATACTTTTCCACACCATAAGCCACTAACACTTTATAAATCTTTTCCAGTCTCTTTGCAGCTTCTAAGGTCTTAAAGTTTAAAGCAATCTTTTTCGCTTCCTTCATAATTTCAATGCCGCCGATTAATTCTGGCAGGACTTGAAATGCTGTTTTGGTAGTAATTTTTGCTTTTGCATTTTCTAATAATTCATCCACGCCAAAATAGTTACGATTGCGAATCAGTTCCCTCAAATGGGCTTCATCTTCTTCACTTAATTGGGTTTCTTCAATTAATCCTTCAAAGAAATCCACATTTCCAATATGAATTTGAAAATCCTTTAATCCTGCTTCTTTTAAGCTTTGTACTGCCATTGCAATCATTTCTGCATCGGCTTCAATCGAATCTACACCAATTAGCTCTGCCCCCAATTGTGTTGTTTCGCGCAATCTTCCTTGATAATTACTATGATTGATAAATGTATTTCCTTTGTAACATACGCGAATCGGCATATCTTCTGTCTCGTACACAGTTGTAACCACTCTTGCAATCGATGGAGTAATATCTGGACGAAGTACCAAGGTATTTCCCTCTTTGTCAAAAAATTTGTATAATTCTTTCGAAGGAATCGTTCCAATCTCTTTTCCAAATACATCGAAATATTCAAATGTTGGAGTTTGCACATCATGATATCCATAAAGATGCAATACCTTCTGCAGTTTCTCCTCTAAGACTAATTTTCTGCTAAACTCGATGCCATAAATGTCTCTGACACCTTCTGGTGTGTGTAAAATCTGCTGTTTCATAACTCCTCCTATTGTTCTCTCAAATCCAAATCTTTTTGCAGCGCTTCTAAATACGGCACATGAAAGCCGTTTTTCAGCTGCATAAAAAAGTCCGGATTCAGTTCTTCGTAGCGGAAACTTTTTCTTCCGCCGTTTTTACCTCTTTCCCAAAACTGTTTAATCTCAGAAAAAGGCATGTAATATAGCTCATTGCGAGCACTGTAATAAATGATAAAGAAAGAAATACCACCCTGTTTTTCAAAATCCTGCATGAATGCAACCTGATGTGCATGGATATTTTGCAATGGGAAGGTATCCGTATTGCACTCTTTTGCATCAAAGCATACTGGAATCCCCTGAACTGCACCAATATAATCGACGGTACTTTTCTGTTCAAAATATGCCAGAGTAATGTGCCGATGCTCTTTGTCAATCCGAACCGGGGTGATTGGAGTCGGAATCTTTTGAATCAACGCCAAGCCCTGTTCTTGATATCTTTCATTTGTACGGTTTATGAATTCTTCTAAAGTAGAGCCTCTAAGCCCTCTTGAATTCCAAGTTCCCATATTATCTATCCTTCAATGTATTTCTCTTCTTTTACAATTTTAGCAAATAATTCGGGCAATGGGGCCACAAATTGTTTTTTGCTGATATTTTCAAACGGCTGTGCAAGTTCTGGAAGCTCCAGACGGTATGCATGCAGCAGTTGACTTTCTAATTTGTATTTACTCTTATATACATCGTTAATTTTACGATTACCATATTTGTAATCTCCGATAATCGGATGTTTTTGCGAAGCTAAATGTGCCCTGATTTGATGCGTTCTACCCGTAATCAGATGCACTTCCAAAAGTGTACAGCGTCCATTTGTCCAAAGCGGTTTATACTCTGTTTCAATTGGAAGGCTGTCTTCAAACGCTTTTTCTTCAACAGTAACCTTATTTGTTTTCTCATCTTTTCTGAGAAAGCCTTTGATATATTGTCTTTCCCTAACTTCACCTGCAACCAGACATCGGTAATATTTCTTCAAAGAACGCGCTTTGAACAATTCGCCCATTTTTTGAAGACCTATCAGACTTTTTCCTGCAACTACCAAACCACTTGTGTTGCGGTCCAGACGATTGCAGATGGAAGGTTTAAACTTACGCAATTCTTCTTCCGTCATCTGTCCTGATTCCAGCAAATATGTAATGATATGCTCTACCAGTGACTCATCCTTCGCCTCTGCTTTTTGAGAAAGCATACCAACAGGTTTGTTGATAATGAGAATATTATCATCCTCGTAAACGAAATTCAATACCTGATTTGTTCTCTGCACCTTTATTTTTGAAAATTTTTCAATGGTTTCATCCGATAAAAACAGTTTAATCTGGTCTCCCACTTCCAATTTTTCATTGCCTGTGGCTTTCTTTCCGTTGAGGACAATATTCTTTTTTCGAAGCATTTTGTATAAAAAACTTTTTGGTGCTTCATTCAAATATTTTGCCAGCAGTTTATCAAAACGCTGACCTGCTTCATTCGCTGTCACAATAATTTCCTGCATAATTCCCTCATTACAATGAAATGTTTAAAATTACCCGTCGCATACCGTCTTCTTTTTGTTTGGTATCCGCTTTTTCTACAGAAGCAATATTGTTCATGCCCTCTGCTCTTGTTAAAAAAGAAGTGTAATTGTCAAAAATTTTGACAGACACTTTTGTATATTGATTCGCATCCAGCATTTGCTTGATATGCTTTGCAGCAAATGCTACATCTGTTTTTTTGTTAGATGTATAACCACAAATTGTATTATCAGAAATTACAATGCAATCAATGGGCATAATATGTTTTTCAGTGGTGAGAACCAAATCATAGACTGTCGTCAAATCTGTTGTTTTATTTTTGATTTCTTCTGCAGTTTCATCTTTCATGGAATGATGCGGAAAAATCATGATCACTTCTACCAACGCCTTGGAAGCTGGAAGACATCCGAGTATTGCTACCAGCGTCAGCAGATTCTGTCTCGATCCAGTTTCCATAATTCCAAGAATTAATAATGCAATGACAACAGCAAATTCTAATACAGCTTTTAAAATTGCATTCTTTTTATGTTTGTTTATATATCCTGGATCTCCTTTTAAAATTTTCATATGTTATCCTTTCTTGCTGTCAACTTGTTTCTTCTGTTGCAATTTTCATCGCTCTTACTTTGACTTTTTCTTATGCACGTTTCGAATCGCTTTTTTCTTCTTCGGTACATTCTTTTCAGCCACATTCTGTCGCTTCTGACTACCAGTTGTGTTCTTTTGTGTTCTTTTACTTTCTCCGGTGCTCTTTCCTGCACCTTTGCCATAAACTGCATTTTTGTCTGGTCTTGGACGAATCAGGCAATGTTTATCGAATCCGACCAAATCCATTCTATCTGCCGATTTCAATGCCTCCATAACCAAATCATAATTCTTCGGATTTCGATACTGAATCAAAGCCCTCTGCATCGCCTTTTCATGCGGATTCTTCGGCACATATACCGGCTTCATCGTTCTCGGGTCTACTCCCGTGTAATACATACAGGTAGAAATCGTCGACGGAGTCGGATAAAAATCCTGTACCTGTTCCGGCATATATCCAAGGTCACGCAAATATTCTGCTAAAGCAATCGCTTCCTTCATGGTCGAACCTGGATGAGAAGACATGAGATACGGCACCAAGAATTGTTTCTTGCCCAATTTCTCATTAATCTGCTTATATTTCTTCGTAAACGCCTGATAAACACTGTTATCTGGTTTTCCCATCATCTGAAGTACTGGGTCAGCCACATGCTCCGGTGCAACTTTTAACTGCCCACTCACGTGATGTTCACAAAGTTCTCTGAAAAATGTATCATCCTTATCCGCAATCAGATAATCAAATCGAATTCCTGAGCGAATAAACACTTTCTTCACATTTGGAAGTTCTCTTAATTTTCTTAATAATTTCAAATAGTCCTTATGGTCTACTTTCAGATTCTTACAAGATGTTGGGAATAAACATTGTCTATTCTTGCAGACACCTTTTGTAAGCTGTTTATCGCAGGATGGTCCTCTAAAGTTTGCCGTCGGCCCACCCACGTCATGAATATATCCTTTAAAATCTTTGTCCCAGATAAATTGTTTTGCTTCTGCAATCAAAGATTCATGGCTTCTTGTCTGAATGATTCTGCCCTGATGGAAGGTCAACGCGCAGAAACTACAACCGCCAAAGCAACCACGATTGCTAATCAAACTATACTTTACTTCTTCAATCGCCGGCACCCCGCCCAACGCTTCATAAGATGGATGGTAGGTCCTCATATACGGAAGACTGTAAACACGGTCCATTTCGGATTGTGTCAATGGTTTTGACGGTGGATTCTGCACCACATATAAATGCTCTGAATATGGCTCTACCAATCGTTTCGAAGTAAATGGGTCCGTATTACAATATTGGGTATAAAAGCTCTTTGCGTAGTTCAACTTGTCCGCTTTTAAATCGTCCCACGATTCCAAAACAAGTGCATCATACACGCTGTCCAAAGATTTTACTTTTACAACAGTTCCATCGATATACGTGATGTCTTCTACTGCCAGACCGCCATCCAACGCTTCCGCAATTTCCACAATGGAACGCTCGCCCATTCCGTAGGAAAGAATATCCGCACCAGAATCCAGTAAAATGGAACGCTTTAACTTGTTTGACCAATAATCATAATGGGCCATTCTACGAAGACTTGCTTCAATCCCACCAATAATAATCGGTGTCTTTTTGTATGTTTGACGAATCAGATTACAATACACAACAGTGGCGTAATCAGGCCTCTTTCCCATGACTCCGCCCGGTGTGAATGCATCATTTGCTCTTTTCTTTTTCGAAACTGAGTAATGGTTTACCATAGAATCCATATTTCCGCTGGAAACCAAGAATCCTAATCTCGGTTCACCATATTCTGTAATACTGTTTTTATCTTTCCAATCCGGCTGAATAATCATTCCAACCTTATACCCGTGGGATTCTAAAATACGGGTAATGATGGCATGTCCAAAAGAAGGATGGTCCACGTAAGCATCTCCGCTGACATAAACGAAATCCAGCTGTTCCCAGCCACGATCCAACATATCCTGTTTACAAATTGGTAAAAAATCTTTCATTATAGTACCTCATAGGTGTTATTTTTGATATCGTCATAATCCTGAATATAATAATCGGCTAATTCACGCTTTTTCGCTTCCTGTGGTCTGGAAAATGGGTCATCAACCGCGCAGACCTTCATGCCTGCATTCTTTCCAGCCAATATTCCCATTGGAACGTCTTCAAACACCAGACATTTGCAAGGGTCCACTTTTAAATCTTTTGCTACATTCAAATATACTGCAGGATTTGGTTTCCCAGCTTTAGCTTCACAGGAAGTCCAAATGGAACCCATGTATTTAAGCACTTTATTATTTGCCAAAGCACCTTCTGCAAGCTCACGATTGTTGCTTGTAGCAATCCCCATCTTGATTCCTCTTGCATGCATTTCCTTGATAAATTCATATGCTCCCTTTTTCAAAGAAATCTGCATGGTATAAATCTCATATGCCATCTGATACCATTCTTCCTCTAATTCTTCTCTGGTATGAGGAAGTTCTGGAAACAAATCCAGAAAATACTGCGCAGTTTCAGAATAGCTTTTTCCTTCCATTCCCTCATGAAATCCTTCTGGTTCTGTCAAATGGTATTTTTTTAAAAACAAATCATCAATATCCTTCCAGACCCACATAGAATCCATAAGTGTGCCGTCAATATCAAAAATAACAGCCTCTATATCTTTTAACATAATTGTTCTAATTCCTCCCTTGTAAGCGGCCTGTATGCCCCTAATGGCAGGTTTTCATCCAAAACCAGACTTCCCATCGAGAGACGTTTTAAATAAACCACTTCTTTTCCAACGGAAATAAACATTCGCTTCACTTGATGGAATTTTCCTTCTTGAATCGTCAATCGAATTTCAGAAATCTCATCTGACACCAAGATTTCCAGCGTCGCAGGTTTTGCCATCTCGCCCTGTCCAATGGAAACTCCTTCTGCAAATGCTTTTACATCCTCTTCGGTTACTTTTCCCTTTACCTTCGCATAATAAACCTTATCTACATGCTTTTTCGGTGCAAGAAGGCGATGCGCCAGTTCTCCGTCATTGGTAATTAAAAGTAGCCCTTCGGTATCTTTATCCAAGCGTCCGACTGGGAACAAATCTTTTCGTTTTTTCTCGGTAATCAAATCGATTACGGTTTTGTCTTTCTTATCCGTTGTAGCGGAAATCACTCCTGCCGGTTTATTGAGCATATAATATTCAAACTTTTCATAGCTGACTGGCTGGTCAAGATAGGAAACTTTCTGTACGTTGGGGTCAACTTTTACTTCTGGAGATTTTACAACTACTCCATCTACTTTCACCTTTCCTCGACGCACATACTTTTTAATTTCGGTTCGTGTTCCAACACCCATATCAGCTAAGTATTTATCCAATCGCATCATGATGACTGCCATCTCCATCCTGGCAAATACTTATTCTTTAAAGTTCCATTGGCAAGCTTGCCCCATCCCAAAGGATAACCATTCACCAAAACCAACTGCCATCCTTTTGCTTTTGAAGAAACCAAATCCTCAACTTCAAGAGTCTCACCTTTTAAATATTTAATCACTCGCTCATCATCCACCGGAAGATTTACAGTGTTCTTGTACTCTTCTTCTTTCAGACACATTGCTAATGACTGGCTTGGCTCAAACCGGTTCTTTTTTAAATCGCCTAGATATAATCCGGTACGCAGGAAACGAATTCCCTTTACATTTGGAATGTCTTCTGGCATGTAATATACTTTCTCACTGTATAATTCCAAGCGGCTCCAATCCATTTCCCAATCAATATCTTTGAAAAATCCCAGGATTTCCTCTGGCACTTTTTTTATTTTATTTTTTTGTACTTTTACAGGAGCCGCTTTTTCAACTTCTCCTTTTTGCAGCAGCGCAACATAATGGCCTTCTCCATGCATCTTATGTGGCCAGATACGGACTGTTTTTGAGAAACTTTCATCCTTTGACTCTGTCACTTCCGGCTTTCCACAGGCAAACCCTTCATATGGTCTGATTTCTTTGATCATAAATTCTGGATATTGTTGCAGCAGATACTCAATCGTTCCTTCATTTTCTTCCGGGTCAAAGGTACAGGTAGAGTAAAGCATCATGCCGCCTGGTTTCAGCATTCTTGCAGCCTGGGTCACAATACTTCGCTGAATTTTCGCAAAGAATTCCGGACCATGCTCTTCCCAAGCTTTCACCATCTTTTTATCTTTGCGGAACATTCCTTCTCCAGAACACGGTGCATCAATTAAAATCTTATCGAAATATTCTGGAAAATACTCTTCTAATTTCCCAGGCTCTTCACTGAGCACAAGTACATTTCCAATTCCAAAAACTTCTATGTTTTTCAATAATCCTTTTGCTCTGGAATTACTGATGTCATTTGCAATCAAAACTCCTTCGCCTTTTAATTTTGCTCCTAATTCTGTAGCTTTGCCACCTGGAGCCGCACACACATCCAGTACTTTATCTCCCGGCTCTACTGGAAGGCGATTTGCCGGGGTCATAGCACTAGGCTCCTGCAGATAGTAAAGACCCGCAAAATAATAAGGATGCTTTGCAGCCTGCACTGTCTCCCCATCATAATAAAATCCGTTCTCAATCCATGGAATCGGCTTTATCTCGAACGGACAGATTTTTTTGAAATCTTCTACACTAATTTTCTTTGTATTCACACGAAGTCCATACAGTCTATTTTCTTCATAACATTTTATATAATCATCAAACTCGTTTCCGAGAAGCTTTTGCATTTTCTCTACAAATGCTGCTGGTAAATTCATAAATTCGGCCTCCATTATTGGCATTATCTTTGAGTATAACACATTTTATTCAATATCACCACAAGAATAAGCACATTTTACTTTCTGATTTTCCAAATATCGCAAAAGCCAGTAAGGATTGATACTGGTTTCTGTCTCGTTTGGATAGATATAAACACCTACATGCAGGTGTACTGGAAACATCCCCGTCGTCCCTTCCTCACCATAGCCACTGTCTCCCATAAAGCCCAGCAAATCCCCTGCTTTGACCTTATCTCCAATCTCAATTGAAGCATAGGAATCTAAATGTGCATAATAAAAATAAGCACCGGAAGGTGCCTCAATTCCGATTCGATATCCACCCTTTTCCAGCCAGCCTTTGCTTCGCACAATTCCATTTGTCATACTGACTATCGGATAAATTCCGGCTATATTCTGCGCCGCCATAAGGTCAGTTCCTTCATGACCACGTTTCCCGCCATAAGTACGTTCAGCCATCCAGCTATTCGTAAAAGAAACTGTCATTTTTGAATCGGTTGTGGATTCTGGTACAGGAAAATATTTCAAATCATTCCAAATGGCTTCCGTGTACTCCACGTAAGTACTCCAGCCCTCTTTCCACTTCCATTTGTCTTTCAAATCTTGAAATGTTGTTTCATTCATTTGATACGGAAATGTTTGATAGCCAAATTTTGATTCCAGCAAGTATAAACCGATTTCTTCAGGTGATGCAGATTTGTTCATGATGTATGCCAGCATATCTTCGCCGATTTCCTGGTCTCTGTATTCCTGCTTTGTGACGGTTTCTGTTGACAATCGTTCCATTCGACTGTCTGAAACCAGTTTCATAATCCACAGTTCTGTAAATAACGCACTCAAAAAAACGAGTATAATAAGGTTATGTAATTTTTTGTTCCTCATAAAATCCTTTTTTGTTTTACTATATGCTTAAAAGAATAACTTTCTTCCTCTTTCCATATAATTTACAAATCCCTTGGAGAGTCCACATGAAGCAAATTACATACGCACTTACAAGTATTTTTTTATTTTTCGTAATGTTATGTTTCCCAAAAGAAACTTTAAGCGGTGCCACAGACGGATTATTATTATGGTTTCAGATTGTCATGCCAACGCTGCTCCCTTTTTTTATATTGACTAACTTTTTGATTCATACGAATTCCATAAAATATATCTCACAAATTTGCGGACCTGTGCTGCAGAAACTATTTCGTGTGTCACCAAACGGAAGTTTTGCCGTTCTGGCTGGCTTTTTATGCGGATACCCAATTGGAGCCAAGGTAACTGCGGATTTAGTAAAAACAGACCGTATTTCGCTTTCAGAAGGGAAATACTTACTTTCTTTTTGTAATAATACCAGCCCAGCTTTCATTACAAGCTATATCGTAATACAGAATTTTAAAGAAGAGGAATTACTCTTTCCGACCTTACTGATTTTATACCTTTCACCCATTCTTTGTAGTTTTTTATTTCGAAGAATCTATAAAATACCATCTGATATTTCCAAACAGACACCAAATCAGGACTCATCCATTCGATTTGGCTTTGAGATTGTGGATGAATGTATTATGAATTCTTTTGAAAACATTACGAAAATCGGTGGATACATTATGCTTTTCTCTATCTTATTCTCTCTCGGAAGAAAACTTCCGATTGCGCCTGTATTGCCCATTTTAGAAATTACGACAGGGATTCCAAAGATTTTGAAAACTTATACCAATTTTAAAACAGCTTATGTGCTGGTGCTCGCTTTAACATCCTTTGGCGGTTTGTGTGCAGTTGCACAGAGCAACTCCATGTTAAATGGGACAAAACTTTCTATCACTACTTACACAATACAAAAGCTGATTACCGCAGGGGTAACCAGCTTATTCGCTTTCACTTATATTACAATGATGATGTAATGCTTATTCGTCAATTAAATCTACACCGAATTCCGCTTCCATTCCGCGGGCTGACTTGTCAGGAATCTCTAATTCTGCGCGGTTTGTACGAACGATGTCATAGCATTCACGAAGGGAATTTACTAAACCATCGTATTTTGTTGTGTAGCTGTCTAATGTATGACCAATGATGCTTTCTGCCTGAGCCATCAAATCGTTTGTATATTGCATAGCGCCAATGCGGATGTCGTTTGCATCGTTTGTCGCATTGTCAAGAATTTGCTGTGCCTGCTCTGTAGCTGCCATCACGATATCATTAGCCTGAGCGTAAGCTTGCTGCATAATCTCATGTTCGCTTACTAATTCGTTTGTATGAATCTGTGCTTCTTCAATCATGCTTTCTGCTTTTGCACGTGCATCTGCTAAGATGGCGTCTTTGTTTGCAATGATTTTTTGATAACGTTTAATTTCATCTGGAGTCTTCATACGTAATTCACGTAATAATTCGTCCATCTGATCTTTATTTACAACGATCTTTGTTGTAGATAATGGTTGGAATTTACAACTATCAATGTATTCCTCGATTTCTTCAATAATTTGTTCAATGCGGCTGCTCATTTTATACGCTCCTTTTTTCTTGTATCTTTTTTTCTTTTATCTTTTTTGTTACCTGCTCCATGACCTCTTCCGGTACGAATTGTGAAATATCACCGCCAAATGCAGCTATCTCTCTCACAATACTAGAACTCAAGTAAGAGTAATCCAGACTGGTCGTCATAAACAATGTCTCAATCTCTGAATTGAGTTTGTGATTCGTCTGTGCCATCTGCAATTCATATTCAAAATCGGTAACAGCACGAAGTCCGCGAACAACGACTTTTGCTTTCATCTCTTTTGCGAAATCAATCAGTAGGCCTTCGAACGGAACAATTTTTACATTTTTTATTTCTTTTGTGACTTCATCTAACATTTTAACACGTTCTTCCACAGAAAACAACGGCGTTTTTGCTTTATTCTGCAAAACTCCAACAATTAATTCATCTGTAATCGCTGCGCTGCGCCGAATAATGTCGATATGTCCGAATGTAACTGGGTCAAAGGTGCCAGGATAGATCGCTCTTAACATAGAGATTTCGCCTCTCTTTCCAAAAATATGTGTTTATTGGTCTTATATAGTTTTTCTTTTACGACAGAAAAGCCGAGCTCTTCTACATAAGAAAAATCTGTTTCCAAGGATGCTTCCACGATAATCAATGCATCATCAGACAATAGGTTCGATGTACTAAGATATTCAAGTACTTTCTTTTCCAGCAATTGATTATACGGCGGGTCCATAAAAATATAGTCAAACTTTTGAGAGTGTTCCATGCGGCTGAGGGCGTTTATAACGTCTGTCTCATATAAATCTGCTCTATCAGCAAGCTTTGTAGCATGCAGATTATCGCGAATACAGTTCATCGCTTTTTTGCTCTGTTCTACAAAAGCTGCATGGGCTGCGCCACGGCTCAACGCTTCGATTCCAATACCGCCGCTTCCACTAAATAAGTCTAAAAAATTAGAATCTGCGAGGTATTCGGATATCATATTGAACAGGGTTTCTTTGATACGGTCTGTAGTTGGTCTGGTATCAAGCCCCTCTATGGTTTTCAGTTGGATTCTTTTGGCACTTCCTGCAATTACGCGCATCGTACTTCTCCATTTTTTTAGATTTTCTTACATTTTCCTGTATATTATACGAATTACGATATGAATTGTCAAACAAGGTTTTTCTTTCGGTATACGGACGGTGTACATCCTTGAATTGTTTTAAATTTTCGAATAAAGAAACGGTATTTTGAAATTTGTGGGTAACTTAGAAAAGTTGTGGAAAATGTGGATAATTTATTTTCTTTCCCCTTTTTGTTTAAAATGGGATATAATAAACCCGAGATTAATTATAGGATCGAGGATTAGATTATGAAATACAAAATCGCCTTTTCTGGTGGCGATATGCATAGGGCTGATGATTCGAAACTTGGCAATGCTGGGGTTGTTTTTGATAGACGTGTAAAAAATATGCAGGAATTTCTGGATGCCATCCGTTCACAGAAGTATGGGATTTTAGTGGAGGGGAAGGAATACGATATTCATTAAATGAAATTGGGTTGGATATGGCAAATTCCACATTCAACCCAATTGATTACTTATTTACATATCCATAAAGGAACTTCTTTACACACGCTGTTTGTTTCCCGTCGCAGCCCTGCTTGACTGTTTCAAACGATTCAACGTGATTTCCTTTTCTTTAAAAGTTACCTTTGATTCCGTACCCTCTTCAAACAAATATACATGCTCTACAAAGTCATTCTTCTGCAGCTTAATGCCCTTTACACCAACAGCAGTCTTCTTCATTTCCGATATCTCACTGCCATGAAAACGCAGGAAGTATCCACCCTCTGTCTGCATTACTACACTTTGTTTTGCGTTAATTACCTGAACACTTAAAAGTTCATCGCCTTCGCCAAGTTTTGTGGCCGCAATCGTACGTTTCGCTACCAAAAACTCATTTCCATCTACGATCTTGACCATACCTTGTTTTGTTGCAAACAGGAGTTTTCCGATTCGCAGCTGGTTTTCATCACAAATATATACAATCTGTTCTTCCGCACTGTTAAAGTTACTTACATTATCAATCGGTGTTCCTTTACTACGGAAGTTTCCGTATGGGAGGTCAAGCACTTTCGCATGATGCATCTTGCCGGTACTTGTAAAGATACATACCTTTCCAGTATTCAGACAAGAAACCACCTGTTTATTTTCTGCATCTGCCGCCTCTTTATTTCTTTCATAAGTAGCAACATCGATAGTTCTTGTATATCCAAAACGGTCCATAAGAAGCACCACTTCCTGCTCTTCAATTTTCTTTTCTTCGAACACTGCTTCTTCTGCATTTTCTACGACTGTACGACGTTTTCTTGCATACTCTTTTTTCACTTTTTCTAAGTCTTCAATGATAACGTCTGCCATTGCATCGTAGTTATTTAAAATATCTTCATATCTAGCGATATTCTTCAATGTCTGTTCATGCTCTTTCTGCAGTGCTTCGATTTCCAGACCGATTAATTTGTATAATCTCATTTCCAGAATGGCTGTTGCCTGTCTTTCTGTAAAACGAAGCATAGAAGCCATCTTTTCAGAAATCTTTGTCTTAAACTTGATATTCTCTGTGATACCTTGTGTCAAACATGCTTTAGCATCTTTGATGTTTTTACTTCCACGCAGGATTTCGATAATTAAGTCAATCACATCACAGGCCTTAATCAAACCTTCTTGGATTTCTTTTTTATCCAATTCCTTTGCAAGCAATGTTTTGTATTTCCTAGTTGCAAGTTCGAATTGGAAATCCACATGATGTTCGATAATGCTCTTAAGCCCCATGGTCTCTGGTTTACCATCTGCGACAGCAAGCATATTTACCCCGAAGGTATCTTCCAGACGAGTCTTTTTGTAGAGCATGTTCTTCAAGTTTTCTACATCTGCATCACGTTTCAATTCTAAGACAATACGGATACCTTCTTTAGAAGACATATTGGAAATGTCCACGATATCTGTTGTCTTCTTGGCTTCTACCAGAGCGGCAACATCATTTAAGAATTTTCCAATGCCTGCACCAATCATAGTGTATGGAATTTCAGTAATGACAAGGCGTTTTTTGCCGCCTTTCATTTCTTCTACTTCCACTTTACCACGAAGTTTGATTTTACCAACACCAGTTTCGTAAATATCTAGAAGTTCATCCTTATTTACCACGATACCGCCTGTTGGGAAATCTGGTCCTTTGATACATTTCATCAATTCTTTAGTTGTGATTTCATTGTTTTTCATATATGCCACAACTGCATCCACAACTTCGCCAAGGTTGTGAGTCGGAATGCTCGTCGCCATACCTACGGCAATTCCTTCCGCACCATTTACCAAAAGGTTCGGAATACGAACTGGCAATACTTCCGGCTCTTTTTCTGTCTCATCAAAGTTTGGCACGAAATCAACCACATTCTTGTCCAAATCAGCAAGGAATACTTCCTGTGAGAGTTTCGCAAGTCTTGCTTCTGTATAACGCATAGCAGCCGCGCCGTCGCCTTCGATGGAACCGAAGTTACCATGACCATCTACGAGAATCATACCCTTTTTGAAATCCTGTGCCATTACAACTAAGGATTCATAAATAGAGCTGTCCCCATGTGGATGGTATTTACCCATGGTATCTCCAACGATACGAGCACATTTACGGTATGGTTTATCATATTTAATGCCTAATTCGTGCATATCGTAAAGCGTTCTTCTCTGTACCGGTTTTAAACCGTCACGCACATCTGGAAGCGCTCTGGCGATGATAACACTCATTGCATAATCAATGTAAGATTTTTTCATTACATCAGAGTATTCTGTTCTAATAATCTGCTCTGTCTGCAGTGTAAGTTGTCCTTTCATCTTTCGTCGCCTCCTAAATATCTAACTCTGCTTCTTTTGCATTTTCATAAATAAACGCACGTCTTGGTGGAACTTCGCTTCCCATGAGCATCTCAGTCACGGAAGAAGCCATTCTCGCATCTTCAATTTCCACGCGTTTCATAAGACGCGTTGCTGGATTTAATGTCGTCTCCCAGAGCTGCTCTGCGTCCATCTCTCCAAGACCTTTGTATCTCTGGAGGGTAAATGGACCCGTCTGGCGTTGTCTATATTTTTCTAATGCTTTGTCGTCGTATAAATATTCTTCTTCTCCATTTTTCGGCATTGCCTTATAGAGTGGGGGCATCGCAATATACACGTGACCCTCGAAAATGAGTTCCGGCATAAAACGATAGAATAAGGTCAGTAATAATGTAGAAATGTGAGCACCGTCTACGTCGGCATCGGCCATGATGATAATCTTGTCATAGCGGAGTTTGGTAATGTCAAAGTCATTTCCATAGCCTTCTGAGAATCCACAGCCAAATGCGTTAATCATGGTCTTGATTTCGGCATTTGCAAGGACTTTATCGATGCTTGCTTTTTCTACGTTCAGAATCTTACCGCGGATTGGCATGATAGCCTGATACATACGGTTTCTTGCCATCTTTGCAGAACCGCCGGCAGAATCTCCTTCCACGATGAAGATTTCGCATTTGCTAGCATCGCGGCTTTCACAGTTTGCGAGTTTTCCATTGCTGTCAAAGGAATATTTTTGCTTTGTCAGAAGATTTGTTTTTGCTTTTTCTTCTGTCTTACGAATCTTGGCTGCTCTTTCCGCACAAGATAATACTTTCTTTAATGTTTCTAAATTACGGTCAAAGTAACGTACGATTTCGTCGCCTGTTACTTTTCCGGTTGCTTTTGATGCGTCAGGGTTGTCCAATTTTGTCTTGGTCTGTCCTTCAAATCTTGGATCTGGATGTTTGATAGAAACAATGGCAGTCATGCCATTACGAATATCGGCACCTGTAAAGTTTGCATCTTTTTCTTTTAAGATTCCAAGTTCTCTTGCGTACTGGTTCATGACAGTTGTGAAGGTTGTCTTAAATCCAGTTAAATGGGTACCGCCTTCTGCGTTGAAAATATTGTTACAGAAGCCGAGTACATTTTCGTGGAATTCATTGATATATTGTAAAACGACTTCTACTTCAATGCCATCTGAAGCGCCTTTGAAGTAAATTGGTTCATGAATTACTTCATTTTTTTGATTCAAATCACGGATAAATCCAATTAAGCCTTCCTCTTCATGGTATTCGATATGTTCTACTTCTGCTCCACGTCTGTCTTCAAAAATGATGGTAAGCGCTGGATTTAAATATGCAGTCTCGTGCAGACGGCTTTTGATTTCTTCTGCTTTAAATCTTGTCTTTTCAAAAATCGTATCATCTGGTAAGAAATTGACTTCCGTACCAGTCTTTTTTGTTTTTCCAATAATTGGCAATAAACCATTTACCAGATCAACAACTGGAGTTCCTTTTTCGTAGCGGTCATGATGAATCGCACCCTCTCTACTAATCTTCACGTCCATATAGGTTGAAAGTGCGTTTACTACAGAGGAACCTACCCCGTGCAGTCCACCGCTTGTCTTATAAGACGAATCGTCAAACTTTCCACCTGCATGTAATGTCGTGTATACCACACGTGCAGCTGGAATTCCTTTTTGGTGCATTCCAACAGGAACGCCTCGTCCGTTATCAATTACTGTTGCAGAACCATCTTTTTCCAAGTACACCTCAATCGTATCACAGTGTCCTGCCAAATGTTCATCCACCGCATTGTCTACGATTTCGTATACCAGGTGGTTGAGTCCTTTTGTGGAAACACTACCGATATACATTCCAGGTCTCATGCGGACCGCTTCTAATCCTTCCAATACGGCAATACTGTCTGCATCATATGTATTTCGCTTTGCCATTCGTCTTAAAACCTCACTTCGTCTTTTTCCGTTCTAGTGCCATTTATGCGCACTTTTCCTTATACTTATTCATACTACCATAAAGTCAATTTTGTTTCAAATAAAATCTGCATTACCATTCATGCTTGTTTCAGTCGTCCATGTTTTGCTTATCCGAAAAATTTCTATATTTTGTATATCCCCCTTAACTTCAATTAACATCTATGACGCAAGCACTTCCTGTAAAATATTTGCCAGTAAATCCATGGCATTTTTCATTTCTTCAACAGTATTTGTCTGTGCCCCAGCCTCAATCAACAAAGACTTTGGCATCATGTGCAGACTGTAGCGATATCCTTTCAGATAAATCCTTCTTGCCAATCCCGGATACATCGTTTCTGACGCCAACTGCATTTGAAATGAAAATGACAAATTATCTTGAATATAAGGATTGTAAAGATAGGCGATATCTCCATTTGCTTTCGTCCTGCTGAGCCCATTAAAAAACATAATTTTTGCTGTCTGCTTTCCATCTACCTCTGTAACAAGATGCAAATCCTCACTCACCCCATCGCGATGTAAATCAATCACTACTTCAATACTTGGGTTCTGGTTGAGAATTTCTTTTACACCAATTTCGGACAATTCATATGCTTTGCTGCGATCCAGTTTTCCATCAATCAAATCATAGACTCCGTCATGATGCATCGTCTCAATTCCTTTTTCGTTCAACTTCTGTGCAAGATATGCGCCCATTCCAACAATGGTAGTGCTGGCATCTCCTGCCACAGAATCTGCAAACTCCTCCTGCGAATGCGTATGGAAAATTAAAACTTTTGGCCCCTTTGTACTTGTGTCAATATGCATGTCTTTTGACAAAAGTTCGTCCACATTAAGTTGGTCTGCCCCTATAGTAGTAGTGCTGTCTACTGTATAAAATTTACTTAGCAGATAATTAAAATCACGCAGTTTTTCAATGGACAAATCTGCAGCAGTTGTGGTTGCATTTACCTGTGTTGTCTCCGGTTGCTCTTCCAGCAAATCCTCGCTCATTCGCTCTGCATCTTTCGCCTGTTGCTCTAAGATCATCTCATACGTCAGAGAATCCTCAATTTCCGCAGAGGCCACTTCTGTATCTGACATATAACCAAAGATAGGCAGCAATGCGGCTATCTGTTTTTCCAGCCAATTTTCCTTTTCATCCTCATCCGTTTCAAATGTATAATAAATTCCTGGCAAAAACGTTTTTTCTGTCGTTTCCGCCAGATGATTTTGGAAATCTCTTTTCCATTCTTCTATAATGCGTGCCCCGCCTTGAAATAATACGTAGATCCCTAAGGCGAGTACACAAATTCCCAGCATGTAAATTGCTGCCTTTTTTCGCACTTTCCGCACATTTCGCACTTTTTTTTCACTCCAGTTTGTAAAAAGCTTTTTCAACTTTAACAATATATGCTGGAATTTATTTGTCTATGCAATCTTGGGCACCTTTGGATGAATTTTCTTCAGATGATTCAGCTTCTGATATCTCCTTGGTGAATAACAAGTTTAACGCTTCCGAAACCAACGTACCTAGCCTTGCAATTGTTTCATCTATATCCTTCGGCGTCACAAACATTCCATACAAATGCGGTGCGATCAATTTATTAATCGCCTCATATTTGTCCGTCGTATCTAATGTTGACATCATGCTCTCCATCGTATCTCGAACAATCGTTGCGGCATCCACAACTGTTGGCACCCCGATTGCAATTACTGGAATTCCTAGCGTCTCCTTCGTAATCCCCTGCCTGTGATTTCCTACGCCTGACCCCGGATTAATTCCTGTATCCGCAATCTGAATCGTGCGGTTTAATCTTTTCGTATTACGCGCCGCCAACGCATCAATTGCAATCACAAAATCTGGCTTAATTTCCGATACAATTCCTTTTACAATTTCTGAAGTCTCCATACCTGTCTGCGCCATAACCCCTGGTGCAATCGCACTTACCATGTGAGCTTCTTTTTCATCCATTGCATATTTCCCGTACTCCCGAATAATGTGTCTGGTTACACGGAGTTCCTCTATAACATGTGGACCCAATGCATCCGGCGTCACATCTCGGTTTCCAAGCCCAACCACCAATGCTGTATAGTCCTTTTTTCCTAGATTTAGCACTTCTTTCAAATACATCGCCAATTCTTCTGCGATTTCCATCTGGTACTCATCATCTGGAACTGCCATATTTGGAGCTTCCATTGTAATATAAGTTCCAACTGGCTTTCGCATAATTTTCGCCCCATTTTCCGTTAAAATCTTTACGGTTGTAATCTGGATTTCCTTTTCATGATTATAGACTTCCTCCACACTCACTCCCGAAATTTCCACATTGTCTGATTCGAAACGCTCCTTGTCTTCCAATGCTAAATCCGTATGAATACTGTAATTCTCTAACATGACACATATTCCTTCCTTTGTTTTCATATAAATGCTAGTTTTGGCAAAAAAACAAGAAATATGTATTGACAATTTTCTTTTGTTCCATTAAAATATACGAGTATGCATCGGTAGGACGTTCCGTGTCCGGGTCTATCGATGAAAACAAAGAATTGAAATCATATCACATATTTGGAGGTGTTCACATTGGCTAACATTAAATCTGCTAAAAAAAGAATTTTAGTAAATGAAACAAAAGCTGCTAGAAATAAAGCAATCAAATCTAGAGTTAAAACAGCTATGAAAAAAGTAGATGCTGCTGTTGCTGCTAAAGATAAAGCTCAGGCAACTGAATTATTAAAAGCTGCTATCTCTGAAATCAACAAAGCTGGAAGCAAAGGTGTTTATCACAAAAACACATGTGCTAGAAAAGTTTCTCGTTTAACAAAAGCTGTTAACGAAATTGCTTAATTTTAACATATAAAATCAAGACAACCTACCGTCATGGGTTGTCTTTTTTATTTCCGCATTTATAAAGAACTCGTCCTCTCCTATCCATTTTATTACTTTTTGAAAACACATCAAAAAAGCACCCATATTTCAGGATGCTTTTCGCAATTCATTAATAATTTATGTATGATCTTTTATAAGAAAATGTACTTCAATACAAATAATACTGCAAGAACATACATGAGTGGTGTAATTTTCTTTGCTTTACCCGTAACAAGATTGATAACCACATAAGCGATTACACCAAATGCAATACCTTCTGAAATGCTGTAAAGAAGTGGCATTGCAATCAAGCAAAGGTATGCTGGAATTGCTTCTGTCAAATCGTCAAAGTCGATTTCAGCAACTGCTGTTACCATCAAGAATCCTACGAAGATTAAAGCTGGTGCTGTAGCAAAGCTTGGAATTGCACAGAATACTGGTGCTAAGAAAATTGACACCAAGAATAATAAACCTGTTACTACAGAAGATAAACCTGTACGTCCACCTTCAGATACACCTGCTGAACTTTCTACGAAAGTTGTTGTTGTTGATGTACCAAGAATTGCACCTGCTGATGTGGCAATCGCATCTGCTAATAATGCTTCTTTAATACGTGGAAGTTTTCCTTCTTCGTCAAGCATGTCTGCTTTGTTTGCAACACCAATCAATGTTCCAAGTGTGTCAAAAACATCTACAAATAAGAATGCAAAGATAATTACAACAAAGTCAAGAATCTTGATTGCACTAAATTCAATATTGAAACATTGTCCAAATGTTGAACCAATTGCTCCTAAATCAAATGTTGACCAAGCTGGGAACAATGAGTAGAATCCATTTTCTACATCTACTGTGTAAATGCCTGTAACTTCACAAAGCATACCAAGTACCCATGTAACAAGAATACCAATTAAGATAGAACCTTTTACTTTCTTTGCGTAAAGAATTGCAATAATAAAAGTTCCGATGATCGCTAACAATGCACCAATTCCTACTGTTGAGAAATTTGTGCGGAAGTTTACAACCGTAACAAGTGTAGAGTCACTGTTTGCTACAATATTTGCGCCCTGTAAACCGATAAATGCTACGAATAAACCGATACCTACAGAAACGCCTTTCTTTAATTGTAATGGAATCGCATTGAAAATCGCTTCACGGATATTTGTTAACGAAAGTACGATAAAAATCAAACCTTCTACAAATACTGCGAAAAGTGCGATTTGCCAAGAATATCCCATTTCATCACCACATACTGTATATGCAAAGTATGCGTTTAACCCTAATCCTGGGGCAAGAGCAAATGGATAGTTTGCAAGTAATGCCATAGCAAGTGTTCCGATGAATGCGGCAAGCGCTGTAGCCATCAGAATTGCATTTTTATCCATGCCGGAATCTGACAAAATGGATGGGTTTACTGCTAAGATATAGGCCATTGTCATAAATGTTGTAATACCGGCAATGACTTCTGTCTTAACATTTGTTTTGTTTTCTTTCAGTTGGAAAAATTTTTCTAACATGTGCTAAACTCCTCTTCTCATATGTTATAAGTTACACTGATATTTTACCTATTATATTAACAAAAAACAAGAGATTTTACCGTATCTTTTATAAATAATACTTATAAATGTTTATTAAGGGACAGGGGTAATTTCAATTGAAGACGTAGTAAAATTCAATTTTACTATGTCCCCGTTCACACTTTTTTCACATTTTACGCAAAAAAAGAACCGACACGAGTATTTCTCGCGCCAGCCCTCTTATACCTATGTAATTCGAATCTCACAGATTAGTTGTTGATAAATTTGTCTTCTTCGTTATTCCAGCTGTAAAGTTTTCTGATTTCTTCACCAACAATTTCTGATGGATGTTCAGCAGCTAATTTTCTCATAGCTTTGAAGTGAACTTGGCTTCCTGCATCAGACATATCTAATAAGAAGTCTTTTGCAAATGTACCATCTTGGATGTCAGATAAGATTTTCTTCATAGCTTTCTTTGTTTCATCTGTGATAATCTTTGGTCCTGTGATGTAATCACCATATTCAGCTGTGTTAGAGATAGAGTATCTCATTCCAGCAAAGCCGCTTTGGTAAATTAAGTCAACGATTAATTTCATTTCGTGAATACATTCGAAGTAAGCGTTTCTTGGGTCGTATCCTGCTTCTACTAATGTTTCGTAACCTGCTTGCATAAGTGCACAAACACCACCGCAAAGAACTGCTTGTTCACCGAAGAGGTCTGTTTCTGTTTCTGTACGGAATGTTGTTTCAAGAACACCTGCTCTTGCTCCACCGATTGCTAATGCGTATGCAAGTGCTTTGTCTAAAGCTTTTCCTGTAGCGTCTTGTTCTACAGCTACTAAACATGGAACACCTTTACCTGCTTGGTATTCGCTTCTTACTGTGTGTCCTGGTCCTTTTGGAGCAACCATAGTTACGTCAACGTTCTTTGGTGGATTGATACATCCAAAGTGAATGTTGAAACCATGAGCGAACATTAACATGTTACCTTCTTCAAGGTTTGGTTCGATGTCTTCTTTGTATAATTTTGCTTGTTTTTCATCGTTGATAAGGATCATGATGATGTCAGCTCTTTTAGCTGCTTCTGCTGCTGTGTAAACTTCAAAACCTTGTTTTACAGCTTTGTCCCATGAACGGCTGCCTTCGTAAAGACCGATGATTACGTTACATCCTGATTCTTTTGCGTTTAATGCGTGTGCATGTCCTTGGCTGCCGTAACCGATAACTGCGATTGTTTTTCCTTCTAATAATGATAAGTTACAATCTTCTTGGTAATAAATTTTATTAGCCATTTTTATTTCCTCCTAAAAATTAGATACATTTTATATAGTTAAAGGCTTCTTTTGCCTCTAGCTTACTTGTTTATGTAAGACTTCCTTGAACTAAATGTTCTGCTTTAGTCGTCCTCAAACATTTTAACGTCTTTTGACCCTCTTGACAAGCCTGTAATTCCAGTTCTTGCAAGTTCTAAGATTTCATATGCAGATAAAAGGTCTAAGAATGCTTCTACTTTTGACTGTGTACCAGTCATCTCTAACATCAGCGAGTCTGTTTCTACATCTACAATCTTTGCACGGAAGATGTCAGCAACTGAGACAATTTCACCTCTCTGAGATGCGTTTGCTTTCACCTTTACCATAATAAGCTCTCTGCAAACGGATTGTCCATCTGCTAAGATTTTGATATCCAGTACATCTTCTATTTTTGCAAGCTGCTTTTCAATCTGTGCTAAAATCTGTTCATCTCCGCTTGCAACCACGGTGAGTCTTGTCACGCGCTTATTCATCGTCGTTCCAGATGTAATACTGTCGATGCTATATCCACGTCTGCTGAACAATCCTGCAACACGGCTAAGCACCCCTGCATTATTATTTACTAATAACGAAAATACCTGTTTTCTCATAAAATCCCTCGTCTTTCTTTGGTTCTTTTAAAAAACAGAGTGCGTTCTGTTTTTATATATTAACAACTATCTTATTTTTTGTCAACCATTTTAAGCCTATGATTTACAAATTTTCTGCATATTTCATTCATAGCATCTATGTTTTATCATTATCACCTAGCATCTCGCTGACAATCGTTCACGCTTCTCTGTTAGAACGGCAGGTGACATGCACCTGCCTAATGTCCTTATTATCTTACTTTTGGTAAGAATTTGCAAATTATTTTCTTACATTTGCATGAAAAACTTTGTTTCAGCACTCTGAAAATGCCCCACATGCCAGATTCTACGTCCCATTTCAAACTTCCGGAGCGATATAAATAATCTCCTGGCTTCGAAGCACCATTTTCCAGCTCAATGTCAAATGTATTTCCAATGCTGATTGCGCCTTGCAAAGCTACTCTATCTATGCAGGAACGTTCATCTACTTCTTTCCACGTATGACCGTGTATACAGAATCCTACGTTTCGCGGTTTGTCTGCCGGCATCATGACACGGAAAATAACACGTTCTTCTGGATATGCCTTAAAAATCGGTGTCGCTGGGTCGCCATGCACTTTGCTGCTAAATACTTTCGAAGGTCTTTCATCCTTTTGAAAACGATTTGCAAACCGTTCTGAGCGATAATTGTATCCCTTCTCACCAGTATCTTCATGGTCGATGCCTTCGCCCTCTTCGTCTGGAATTGTCTTCACAAGATTCCCCTCTCGGTCTAAGATGCGGATTCCATTCTGGATAAATACCACAAATTCCCGGAAACTGTCTACACCCGGTGCGGTAATCACAGCCTGCTCTTCAAAGAGTTCTCTCGCAAATGAATTTGCCTTATACCACTCTGCTTCTATCGGTTCCACAATCACTGCACCAAACAAACCATGATATCTGTGATTTCTCATATCCCCAAACGATTGAAGAATACAAGAACCATACTCTTGTTCTGCATACCAGAGATACTTCTTGCTCTCGCCTGGTCCAATTGTCTGCTCGCGGTTATTGTACCCCACATTAATCCCCGAATCACAAATTGGGTCGTAGCTTAAGAACTGCGGATTCATAGAAACCCTCATAGACGGCTTATGCTTACGATCCACTGGGACGCTTGGATAATCAAAATATGGTACAGGCTCATCGAATAAGTTATGCAAAGTCACTTCAATCCATTCTCCTGCATTTGCCCGCAAAATCAATGGCTTCGGCTGGTATTTCTCACAGCGAGCCTCTTCCACGTCCTCGAGTGGCACAAATAATAATCCGTCCGGATCATGGTCTCCATGACGATTGTATGGAATATCTCTTTGCACTGCAGCAATTTCATATTTTCGTATTTTTGCTTTTGGGCCCGGGCATAATGGCAATGGCAGAATCTGTGAAATTCCCTCACATAATGGTCTCAGATGCTTTTGCGGTTTGTCATAGGCACGGATAATGCCCCATAATCCAAGCCAAGCATCGTCAATTCCACCAAAGTAGTAGAGATAATCGCCAGGATAATATTTCTTCGAAATGCGAATGTTGAACGCCTCCGAAATGCCAAGGGTCTGCGACGCCACGTCTGGCGAAGCAACATCCTCTATTTCTTTCTTCCATGACATTCCCGTTAAGTTAAATGAATGCTGTTCCTCATGTGCACCATCTAGCAAACGAATCAGTATTTCATCACCTGGGTAGGTTTCCAAGATTGGTGTTGCCGGATCTCCATGCACATATGAGCTGAAGATATACGCAGGGTCTTCAAGTCTGCAAAGACGCTCGCGCATTGGTTCCGAGCGGTAATTGATTCCCATTACACCAGGGTCGTCGTGCGATCCTGGAACTGCTGGTGGATTTAATGCATTTCCATCTTTGTCAAATAGCAATGCAAAATCGTGCACAAACAACGCGAACTCACGGAAGGATGTGCCGTCTTTTCGCTTGATAACTGCGCGTGCTCCTGCGTTTATTGGCTCGCCTGTGCAGACATCATGGAAGGTTGCACCCGCTTCTTCTACAAGCAATGCGCCGAACACACCATGTTGCTGGTGTGAATTTGCAAACAGGTGGTCATGGAAAAATACTGTTTTTAACTCGGTATTCGCAAAGAATCGCTCAATTAAAGTTTCATATTGTCTTGCGCCTGCAATATTGTTCCATCCATTTGCGGCGCCATCGGAAACGATTGTGTCGAACTTCACCAAATGAATATGATAGCCTACAATGTCCGTTCTTGTTTTCATTTGAAAAGGACTTTCTTCTATGAACTCTGGAAGAAGGTTTGTGAGTCGTACTTCGATGCAGTCTCCTGCATTGGCGCGGATAACGAGCGGTTCTACTTTAATTTCCTGTGCTTCCACTTTTCTGATATATTCATCCAGTCCGCCGTGGCGTTCTAGTTCTTCTTTTAAAACAAAGAAACGGCCTTGTGGGTCGTGCCAACCATATTCATTGTAGGTGACTTTCGCCTGAACTACTGCAATTTCAAATATTTTTGTGCAAGCATCTGTATGGCACGGACAACTGTCGGAATACAAAGCTCCCGGCTCAAAGTTTTCCACAAAATTTGCCCGTTCCAAATTAGTTGGCTCAATTTCATTCTCCCCATCTGCATTTAAAATGCCAAGCGGTGGCTGCAGCGGCGGCTCTCCAAATTCTCCGTTGATAAAATTCGGATACCCTGGATGTCTCTTATCTTTCTTTGGCGGTCGTTTGCGGTCTTTTAGCGGCATCAACGGCGGAATCAGCGTTCCATCTGGAAGCTTCCCCGTTCCATCCTCCAATCGGTCATGAATTCTCCATAGCGTCCACATGCCTTCATGGAAATGTGGATACAAGTGGCAATGGAAAATCACATCTCCAATCGTACCATTCAAACTTCCTGCTCCATGCAGAATATCAAGCGTATACGTTTCCTGTGGACTGATAGAAATGGAGTCAATAATAGTAGAATTCTGACAATCTGGTTCCAACTTCCACTGATGATTGTGCAAATGAAATACGTGAGTTTCCTTTACACCGCCATGCACCAAACGAATTTTCGACGGGTCGCCCACATAAGCTCGCAAAATTGGAGGTGCAGGGTCACCATACACCCAGGAACTCATAGAAATGTCTTCTCCCGAATCCGAATGGTCATGGGTCAATGGTTCACGGTTTCGCATCGGCTCAGAACGATAACTAATCGCTGTTGTCATGGATGGCAATCCTGTATGCGGGTCAAGAGGTTGTTCTCCATCTTTATTTTTAATTTCCAATTCGTCATGGAAGAACACTGTATATTCACGAAAAGAAGGATTTGTAGGATGATATATATCTGCGAACAAACCACTTTCGATTTCTTCACCGGTCTCAGGGCTCAGCCATTTTGACTCGGGCGCTTCTACGATAATTGCACCAAACAATCCATGAATATTTGTCGCTTCCTCGCTGCTTCGCGGATCAGCCATATCATGGAACGTGAAAACACCTTCTTGATTAGCATACCACGTATAAGTGATAGAGTTCTTTGTCGTCGAGTCGCGGTTATACCCTACACTTGCGCCATCAGACGTCTGCACGTCATAGCACAGTCCTTGTACATGAATCGAAAGTGGACGGTCCAAAGAATGAGAAAAATGAATAATTACTTTATCACCCAAATTTGCTCGAATGACAAGCGGCTGTACCTCTTCATAAGGCTGTGGTATTTCTTTTTGAAAATTCTCAAGTGCTTTTTCTTTGATGCGCATCGCATCTTTCTTTAGAACATAAAGGAGACCATTTGGATCGTGGTCTCCATATTTGTTGTATACAATTGGTATTTCAATTGCTTCGATTTCATAGTAGCGGATTTTTTCCTGCTTTGGATAAGCACACAGTTCCATGGATTAGCCCTCCTGCCACTTGTAACCGTGTTCCTGGATTCGGATGTAATGATTTGCTTCGCGGAGTACGTGGTCAGCAAGCAATGGTAAAATGATGGATTGAATCTGACAATTTAGGAGCCCCTGGGTTCCTGCTGCTTTGAAGTCACGGAGCTGAATTGTTTTTTCAAGGGTTATTTCTTGTAAACTGCGTTCCTCTGAGCGTGTTTCACATTCATTGCATTCACGACGCTCTTCGCGAACATCATTTCTACGTCGCTCATTCATGCGTGCTTCATTCATGCGGCGTTCATCCATACGCATATTGTTCGTACGTCGTTCGTTACAACCGCATCGCTCTGCTTCACGTGTTTCATTTCTGCGACCTTCATCGTTACGCTCACGTCGTTCTTCGCAGCGGTCACAACGCTCTTCGTTTCGTTCACGACGCTCTTCGTTTCGTTCGCGGCGTTCTTCGTTACGTTCACGGCGCTCCTGGTTACGTTCACGGCATTCTTCAATTCGTTCACGACTCTCCTCGTTTCGTTCACGGCGCTCTGATTCACGCATTTCATTTTCACAGCATTCTCTGCTTCGCCCTTCATTTGCCCTACAATCTTGTTTACGCGCTTTTTCTAACAGCCTCTGGAAATCTTTTGCGAAATCATCTGCAGTATTAATCAATTCTTCTTCAGTCGGGTCCAAAAGTCCACGTATAAAGAGTGCATGTTCCATCATAATCCGATTCCAGAACTCTTCCTGATTCTGCAAATTGCGATAACAAACCTTCTGATTCTGCATCAACCCTTCTACCGTTTCACGATATAATTTTGCTTCCCTCATAATATGGTCAATCAGCAACGGATAATTTGCTGTAAACATTCGGCAATTCGTCACTTCACGCAAAAGTCGCTCTTTGAAGTCGATCAACCCGTTCAAAAGCCATACCGCTCTCTCATTCAAACGTTGTACCATTTGAACCATTTCACGTGTCACTTCAAAATCACGTCCACATTCCAAGTTCTTTTCTGCCATAGTAATACGGCTGTCGATCGGAAGTCCGCTTAGCGAACTTGTTTTTCTTTCAGCGTTTATTGTAAATTCGGTCACTAATTCCTCTGATCGAAGTACATTTCTACTAATCATATGATTGCTCATTTGTACGGTTCTTCTAAGTAAATCTTCGAACTGAACACGGAAGAAATCTGCTCTTCGAATCCATTCGGTATCCTTCTGCACAAATCCTGCTTCCAGAAATAATGCATGTTCTTTCATAATTCTTGCAAAAAACAAATGCGTCTCCAGTGATATTCTTACAAAATCTTTCATGTTTTCCATACCTTCGTAATCATGTTCTTTTTAATATATGCAAGATATGGAAAAGAGTCCACTTCTTAAAGCGAACTCTTATAAAATGTGTGTTGAATTTATATTATAGTAAAGTTTTCATTTCTTTGGTTGACCGCACTATCATATAGATAGACATTGACATTACGATAATGCAAACACCGGCTCCAGTCAGAGCAATCATCACTCTACGATATGCTTCATCTTCTCCGAACTGTACCAACATAGACGCCTCCAAAGACAGGAGTGAAACAAGTGCCTGGGCAAAACGAATTGCCTTCGCTGCAGACATTACCGGACTTTTGTATTTGCGATATTTCACAAGATCGATGAGCGACACTGTGAGAATATAAAAGGTGTAAGCAGCCGAAGTAATGACAAACACATCTGAATATACTGCGGATTTGTTTTGCACAATCATATTCAAAACAATACCAGACAATGTCATATTGATGAACATCATTAACACAGCACTTATACGATAGCTGCGATATTCTTCAATCGTTCCGGCATCTTTTTTTCGTTCCATGTGATGAAGCAGCACAAAACGAATCACTGATAAAAGAATATAATAAACAGCAAACGCCCCGATCCAAAGTGAGGAATAGTAAATACCGGATACCAATTTAAAAACTGAGTACACCAGGTTAATCGCCAATGAGATATATAGTGAAATACGCACCTTAAAAGCAGCATCTGTCATATACTTGTTTCCAAGAGGATGATCGTAAACTTTCTGCTTGATTTCTTTGTACCGTTTAGGCAAAACCTCTGCGAAGAACGTGCTAAGGATCATAACCGAATAAAAAGCAATTATGTACGAGATATAAGCAACCGGCGATTCTTCCCACCCCTTCACAAAAACGATAGGAAGTATCACTGCACTAACCACGGTGAGCAGTATCATCAACCAAATCGGGGGATACAATATTTTATTAAAAATCTTTTTCCATTTCTCCATATCAATGCCTCTTAAATTTCATTTTTTCATATAATTTATTATAACATCTGATTCACAAAATGGTATTTTATTTTCTTATTTCCATTATCTACAATAAGCGGAGCAATATCGTCCGACATACTCCGCTTATTCCAAGGCTCAATATCATATATGAAGCCAACTCACACGAGACTAGTGCTGTTTAACACCTTGTTACTGATCATTCCGATTCCCCCACTGAACACTGCTCCGCCTGCTAAGCACATAATGACATTCATTATTCCGGAATCCAAAGGTGTCAGCATAGGTATCATCATAAAGAACAGCATACCTACCATAAGTGAGCCTACCAACGACTGCCACAATTTCTGTTTACCTATCACACTCATCAGTACATAGATTGAAACAAATACTGCAATCAGAAAAATCTTTGCGAGCAGGCACATAACAATTCCGGTCGTACCTGCTGCTCCTGTATCAAACGGTAACCCTGAGATAGCGCCGCCGAGCATTGCCCCTGCAAAAAATGCAAGAATCATGCATGCACCGCCAATAAAACCGATTAGAGTTTTCGATATGACATAATCACTCTTCTTTGCCCGAACAGTGAACAGATTTTTTGCATATCCGCTTCTGAAATCATCCGAAATAAAAAGGCAAACGAGCACTGCTGCAAAGAAATAAACCAAATTGATGTTACACATACCTGTTAAATCCATAGACATAGCTGCTCCTTCTCCGCTTACAGAACCTATAGTCTGCCAGACATTATCGAAGGCCTCAATGACTGTTTCTACACCCGTATTTGGATCTACTGTAACAGTACCGTCCATCATTGTAGTCATGACCAGAATCAATATCGGAACAACAAGACATACACCTAGCATGATATAAAAAAGCGGAGTGGTAAACATTCTTCGGAAGTCCACTTTTAACATGCTTTTCAGTCTTTTGCCAAAGCTGTTGGATTCAAATTTTACTTTCTTTGTCATTTCCATGTTATCTGACCTCCTTTGCATTCATAAGATCGATATAGTATTCTTCCAGACCAATCTTATCTGTTTTGATTTCGCTCACCAAAACACCATTTTGATAAAGATAAGTCACGATTTCTTCGGGTTCTTTTGCATCATAAACACGGATATATCCACTTTCATCTTCTTCCACACGAGAATACTTGCAGCCAAGTATCGATTTTGTACGGTTCATATCCTTTGTTTGAAGCGCAACATAGGTGCGGCAGCTTGCATCCAGTTCTTCCGCGGTCATCTCGCAGAGCATCTTGCCATGTCGGATAATTCCGTAATGAGTAGCTATCTTTTGTAGTTCTCCAAGCAGGTGCGAAGAGACTACAACAGTATGCTTACCGTCTTTTATGATATCAGTGAGAACTTCTCTCATAATTCTCATACCATCTGCATCGAGACCATTGAGAGGCTCGTCAAGCACCAAAAGTGCAGGGTCACCGAGAAGCGCCATTGCGATACCGATTCTTTGCTTCATACCAAGCGAACAGTTCTTATATTTGTTCCCTGCAGCACCCTCCATTCTTACCATTTTAAGCGCTTTCTGTACCTCTTTCTCAGGGTTTTTAATACTTAAATTAGCAGCTTGAAGCATCATATTGTTCCACACGCTGTAATTCGGAAAACATCCAGGAGCTTCAATAAGCACGCCAACCTTTGCTCGCACGTCTCCATCACGATAATCTCTTCCATAGAGTTTCACTTGGCCTCCGTTCGGATGAATGAGCCCGCAGATAATCTTTTCCGTGGTGGATTTACCGCTTCCGTTCTCGCCAATAAAGCCGTATATCGCTCCCATAGGGACGGTCATATTAAGACTCTTAAGAGCCTGTTTGTCTCCAAAGTTTTTTTTCAATCCTTTGATTTCTATTGCATTCATTCTAACCGCCTCCTTCTTAATAAACGTCACTCTTCGAGAGTAGTATTGTGCCGAGCACATTATAAATCAATGCCCATGCCACCGAAACAACTAGGCAGACAAGTAACGTCACGATATTGCTGCTCAGACACGCATAGACTGAGGAACCATACAGGAAGATGTTCAAAACAGAGCCTGCTGCATTTCCAAAAATCATACCAATAGCGATGATTGGAATACCGGTACCAAAGAAAAAGGACGATGCAATGGAAACACCGAAATATCTTCTAAAAATGACATTGAGGAAGGTATAAAGGCTCGCCCACCCCAGACTCATAATCATTTTACTGAGAATTGCAATAAGCAATGATCCCACATTAACCGAAAAATCCAAACCTACAAGAAGTCCTGAAACCACGGCACCCAACAGATACGTGATACACATACACGCCATGGCAAATGCACAGGTAATGGATTTAGACATCATATAATCCTGTTTCTTAGCGTGAGTGGTGAAAAGCTGCTTTACATATCCGCTCTTATAATCGTGACCGATAAAGATGGACACCATAATACCGCCGAAGATAAATACCATATTCATATTGGCATATTCGCCAATGCTGTTAAAGGTGTAAAGCGGTGTATTGGCAGCGATTGCATTCCAGACATTTGTATAAAGTTGTGGCGACATGGTGCCGTCCGGATTTTCCATACCTGTGGTACTCAGAATCAAAGCAGGAATAAACGCAGCAATAGCAAGGAAGATGTAAAACATCGGAGTATGGAATAAACGGTAAAAGTCAACACCGAGCATTCCCTTTAATCTTTGGATGAAGCTTGGGGACTCAAATTTTAATTTATGTACATTCTCCATCTTATTTTCCCTCCTTCTTTGACATCAGTTCGATATAGTATTCTTCAAGACCGATTTTATTCTTCTTGATTTCGTTCACAACATGTCCATTCTTTAACAGGTACTCAACGATGGATTCCGTATTATTTACATCATATACCCGAAGATAACCATCCTCTTCACGGACATTAGCAAACTTTCTCTGCAGTGCATCTTTGGCGCCTTGCATATCCTTGGTTTTTAGTGATACGAAAACTCGCGCTCTATTTTCCATTTCTTGCGCAGAGATTTCGCAAATCATTTTACCTTGGCGAATGATACCATAATGGGTAGCGATTTTTTCCAATTCACCGAGAATATGTGAGGAAATCAGAACTGTACAACCGTATTTCTGCGTGATATCCACAAGAATCTCTCTCATAATTCTCATACCGTCGGTATCAAGACCGTTGATCGGCTCGTCTAAAATGAGGAGAGCTGGATCACCAAGCAGAGCCATGGCAATACCGATTCGTTGCTTCATACCTAAAGAACAGCTCTTGAATTTAATCTGAGCAGAGTCCTCCATTCGAACAATCTCAAGCACTCTTCTGATTTCTTCATCACGGTTCTTAAGTCCCAGATTGATTGCCTGCATCATCAGGTTATCCCAAACACTTGAGTTCGGGAAACATCCTGCGTTTTCAATTAGGGCTCCGACTCTCACTCTCACGCCGGCGTCCTTATAATCTCTACCAAACAGTTTGATTTTTCCTTTATCAGGAACAAGGTGTCCGCAGATAAGCTTTTCCGTTGTAGATTTTCCACTTCCGTTTTCGCCAATAAAGCCGTAGATTGCTCCAACAGGAACCGTCATATTCAAATTATCTACCGCATACATTCCACGAAAACTTTTTGAAAGATTCCTAATTTCTATAGCATTCATGTTTTATATCTCCTTCTTTATTATTCTCTTTTGATTATATACTGAATTATAACATTGGTGCAAATATCCTTACTATAGAACGGATAACTCGTTGTAGTAAACTCGTTTTTATTTGATCCGGTGTTATTTCAATAGATTTATCAAGCGTATTCTCGATATCATTTTTTAAAGCGTTTATAGATGCACACTTATACATCCATACACCGTTTTCAAAGTGATGAACAAGACTTCTGTAGTCCAGATTAATCGTGCCGATCATTGCATAATCATCATCAGCAAGATAACTTTTAGCATGAATGAAGCCAGGTTCGTATTCGTATATTTTAACTCCGGCAGCCATAAGCCTTGGATAAAAGCTCTGTGTCATGCCAAATATGATTTTCTTATCCGGAATGTGAGGAACAATAATTCTGACATCTATTCCACGAAGGGCCGCATTTTCAATACTGAGACACAAATCATTGTCAATGATAAGGTACGGTGATGTTATGTACACATAGCGGGTAGCATTGTTCAGCAAATTCTGAATGACACTCTTGCCAACTCTGCGTTCGTAAAGCGGATGCGGACCATCGCCAAACGGAATAATGTAACCATTTTCTTGTATTTCATCTTGAGCAGGGAAAATGTCAACCTTTATCTCTGGCATATTCTTTACGTTGATACCGAAATCTATGAGAAACAGTTTTGTCAGTTCCCATACTGCTTCCCCTTCAAGTCGAATACCGATATCCTTCCAATGCCCATTTTTTTCAACTTCATTGATATATTCGTCAGCAAGGTTAATACCGCCGGTATAACCAACCTTACCGTCGATGACCGTTATCTTGCGGTGGCTGCGGTTGTTGAATTCACTGTCGGCATTACCGCGCAATCTTGAAAAAGGTGTTGCATCAATTCCGTAAGTTTTCAATATTTTGCAGTAATTACCAGGCAAGGTCATCATACAGCCTACATCGTCATAGACCACTTTGACCTCCACTCCTGCAGCCGCTTTCTTTTTCAGAACATCCAGTATTGAGTTCCAGAATTTCCCTTCTTCAATAATGAAATACTCCATAAAAATGAATTTTTCCGCTTTTTCAAGATCCTCCAAAAGTCGAGGGTGCATCTCCTCACCAAGTGGAAAATATTCCTGCTTGGTATTGGTAAACAAATGTGTTTCCGCTATGCTACATAACATCTTTGCCTGAGAATATGCTACAGGGCTTTCATTCTGTAACTTATCAGAAAGTTCGCTGTCATCTTTCTGATAGGAATGTTCTTTCAAATCCTTCAGCCGCTTGATAAATTTCTTTTTCAGTATTCTCGAATAAAAAAGGAAGTACAGCATGAATCCGGCAATAGGGATTACTAAAACCACCAGCAGCCACGGTACTTTATAATCCGGATTATCATCAGAGGCGATGATACGAACAACACAAGCGATTTCAGTAAGCCATGCTGCCACATAAAAGTACGGAACATAGTAACACAATGCTATCACTATTCCGACAATAGACAGCACCTCAAGCAGAGTGATTAAAATTGCAATGATATATCGAACAGGAATGTAGTTGATTTCCTTTTCAACCGTTTTCTCATTCACATCATAATATATTTTTTTCTTCATACCACACCTCCGAAAACCAAGAATGGCGAGACGCCTTTGCGGCACCTCGCTTATGTTTTCTTTTTATACAGATTTATTTTTCACCAGATAATCTCTTCTTGGTATCCTCAACAGATTCGCCTTCTTTAGAGAAAACCTTTTCGATGATTTTGTCGCTCACTGCATTAAAACCGTCAACAGCGCCCTGTTCAATTTTCTTATAACCCCCTACAACTCCATCTTCGATTTTCTTGTAGCCCTGGGCTACGTTCTCTGCGATTTTTTCATTTACTTCTACAAATTTGTTCTTAGCCATGATTTTATTCTCCTTATCTAAATTTTTTAATCTTTGCTCTCGCATTTGATGTCCACATCTTATCCTATGATTGTTTGAGAGTTTTTTACAAAATGTTAAAGAAATGTTAAACCCCCAACCAAATACACCTTTTTTTACAGAGTATCGAACTTCTCACCGGTGAGCTCATCATCACAGTAAAGTTCACGTGGAAGCATATTCGGATATTGATGCCACTGACGAACAGACATAGTACCGCGGCCTCCAGTCAAGGTTTTCACCGTACCATCATTGTAGGTAAACTTACCTTCGACATGGTCAAAAATCAGGGTAGCAACAGGATTATCCGGCACCTTGTAGGTGACACCCCATACACGTGCGTTAGCTACATGTGCTCTTGCCTCATATACTCCATCTTCAACCTTGATTCGGATATTGTAGTAAGTAGGAATAAAACCGTCCAACTCACGCATAAATGCCCAATCCTCGTGTGTAATTTCCATTTCGGTCGTATCGTTGTCACCGCCTTTGAGGTTCCCCTCTGAGGTATAATGCTTTCCGTTTTCGAGGTCATAGATTGAGTAGTCCTTCATACCGAGACGCATATCGTACATAGATGAATGGATCTCATTGAAGGTGATATATCCCCAGTCTTCCCAGCCGCCAAGCTCAGCAGCAGAGGAGTCTACCGCAACATATCTTTCACGCTGACCGGTACCTTTTACCTTGATTTTCTTGCCATTTAGCTCAATTTCACCATCGACGTCACCAGACCAGTTGTATCCATAGGTTACGGAATGCTGAGTCAGATAGGATGGCTTCTCTCGACCGTACCACAACGGATAACCATGTGCTCTGTGGTAAAGATCAGCCTTGTACTCGCCGTCGCAGGTATCAAGCATCAGATGCCAAGTGCCGTTGTCAAAACACTCGACCGTATACTGCGGACCACAACTGACAACAACACTATTTTCCTTTTTTTCAACTTGCAATGTACCTTGAGGATTTCTATAGAACTTGTTCATAACAGTGCCAGGATATTTTGCAAGCTTGTAAATCGAGTTTTTGAGTTGCTTAACGCCGCCTTTTCCTTTGGCGTAGCAGAGGTTTACCATATCCATTTTTTCGAGAGCGAGGGAAAGAATTGATCCGCCGAGTGCATACAACTCACCGTCGTCTCCCTCTACATTGAATTCCATCAACCAATCGAGGAATCCACTTCTTACTTCTTCTTTTACACCGTTTCTTGCTTCGTCAGCCAGTGTTACCTTTGGATTTTCAATTTTCATAGTGATATCTCCTTTTCTTATAATTTGATTTTTAATAATGCAATAAATGTTTATGCATATTTAATGCAAACATAAACATTTAATGTAGACAAAATAGTTTTACTTCTTTATCCATTGGCATGTACCTCCTTCCAAATATTTGTGACCATAACGGTTAATTTATGTTTAATCTGCGTTATCACCTATCAACACTTTACTGGTGTCGAGATTGTCAATATTATAGGAGTGAGTATCCTTTTTCGCAGATTTTGTAAATTTCCTCAATCTTTGCTTCAATAAACGGCTGTATCTTTTCTGTCTGTTTTTGCTGCATTTTTATAAATATGAAGTAAGGAAATATCCAACCGATAAATCCTGGTATTGCAAGCGGAATGCCTAGCCATACAATAGGCGGCTCATGGACTATTGAGAATGTAAAACCAGCCATAAATACTGTCCCTATCACACCCACAATAATTGCCCACATAGTTGGCATTGTGACTTTATTTTTTTCCAGTGTTTCAATTTCATTTGCACATGATTCAAAATGTCTCTGCAAACGGGTAAGTTCCATTTTATTGATAATCTTACGGTTACGCTTCATTTTAAGTATGGAGCTACCGTACCCTGTAGCAGGTGGGATATTTTCATCCAGTTCCCAACCAAAGCTTTCATAGCAATCAATAAACTGTGATGCTTTTTGGGCAGGGACAGTAAATGTTTTATATTCGTATCCAACAAATGAATTTTTATTTTCTTGCATTAGTTAACTGCTCCTTCATCGTTCATAGATATGGGTAATGTTACTGTAAAGTTTGTGCCTTTACCAAGTTCACTTTTCACAGTGATGGTACCTTCTGAAAGTTCTAATATACGAAGCACCAGAGCGAGTCCGAGACCGTTTCCTTCAGTAGAGTGTGAAGTATCTCCCTGATAAAATTTATCAAAGATA
Organism: Tyzzerella sp.; assembly: GCA_017472665.1. Classification (GTDB taxonomy): domain Bacteria; phylum Bacillota; class Clostridia; order Lachnospirales; family Lachnospiraceae; genus Faecalimonas. The sequence goes on from JAFUOS010000007.1 coordinate 186,206, forward strand.
CGTTTTTGAGTTTGGCTATCCATTCCGAAACCTGTATCCATAACAGACACTGTAACTTTTTCTTCATCAGAAGTTTGCGTGATTGTAATCGTACCGCCACTTGGTGTGAATTTCAAAGCATTAGACAAAAGATTTGTCCACACAATTTCCAAAAGTTCTGCATCTGCCTTGATCATTGCTCTGTCTTCCATATCTGCAATAAATTCGATGTCTTTTTTCTCCCATTGATTTTCAAATTGTAAGGCACAATCACAAAGTTGAATGCAAAGATCATAAGGTTCTGGTTTCGGTTTGATTACCTGTTTTTCCAACTTGTTGAGTTTTAGCATATTTGTAATCAATCCGGACAGCCGTTTCGTGGCATGCAGAATGTTCTCGATACATTGGGTCCGCTGTCCCTCTGTTATGGTATCACTTTTCAAAAGTTCCGCATTGTTTTGAATAACAGAAAGTGGAGTCTTAATTTCGTGCGAAACGTTGGAAAAGAAATCCGTTTTTAATGTCTCAATACTTCCAAGTTCCTCTACCATTTTATTAAAGTCGCTGAACATGGTATCAATATAGTCTATTTTATCCGTCGTATTTTGAGGTGGAATAAACACTGAAAAATCTCCGTTTGCCACTTTGGAAGTTGCTTTCGCCATTATCTCTATAGGTTTGGCATAAGCTTTGTGAACGCGCATTCCCGTATAAATAGTAAGTCCCAACGCTATAAGGCCCCAATATAATATCGGGATTAAAATCTGTAAAGTGTCGTTCCATCCCTTTTGTGTTGCAAGCACGATTAGTCCCACATGAATTCCTGATACAGAAAGCAACGCGATAAAAAAAACTATAAGTAGCTCGATTGAAAAATTAATTTTACGAAGATTATTTTTTTTCTTTTTCACGATAGCACCGCCTTATAGCCGATTCCGCGCACAGTCACAATATTAAAGCCATCGCAAGTGGCGAACTTGTCACGCAGCTTTGTAACATATACATCCACAGCGCGAAGGCTTGTTTCGGATTCAACTCCCCAAAATTCATCCATAAGCTGCGCACGGGAAAATGTCTTTCTCGGATAGGAAAGCAGTTTATAAAGTATATTAAACTCTCTTGTGGTAATCTGAACATCTTCACCGTCAATCGTTGCACTCATTGCATCGGCATCCATTTCCAAATTGCCTACAATCAGTTTGCGTTCCATTTCAATATTGGCACGGCGAAGCAATGCACGGACACGCATCAGCATTTCTTGAAGTTCAACCGGCTTTACCATATAATCGTCAATACCAAGCTGAAAACCTTTCTGTTTGGAATTCAAATCATCTTTTGCAGACATGAATAAAATCGGAATATGTTTGTTAATTCGGCGCACATTCTCAGCAAACTCAAAACCATCAATATCCGGCATCATAATATCCGAGATAATCAACTCGTAAAGATTATTGTACATCTCATCATAGGCGTCATTAGCATTTAAACATCCTTTAGCATTAAAACCACTGTCATTCAGATAAGCACAAATCGTTCTATTCAGCTTTGCATCATCGTCAAGTACAAGTATATTGATCATTTTTGACTCCTCCAAATCTTTTAAGCCTTGTTTTCACTTAACCCTAAAGTTTATCCATTTTATTGAATATATCATAACCGTTTATTGTTTACCAAACGTTAGAAAATTGTTTGAGAATTGTTAATCAAGGGAAGGTTAGGCGCTTTCCCAAAAATAAGGCACCGCCGAAGCGATACCAAAATTTTTTTAATTGCCCATGATTTCGTCGCTGAGTTTCATAATCTGATCAGCGTACTTTTTCTTACGGCTGTTAAGAATACCGTTATACATAGGATAGTTGATAATTGCCAACAGCATACCTACAACACCGATGATGATTCCAGGAACCATAGTTTCACTCATACCGAGGGTGTTTCCAATATCAGTCATAACAAGGCTCATACCGCATCCCATGATAATAGCGCTGGTGCTCCCGAATATGTAAGCGAATACATTTGCAGGACGCTTAACCTTAGCATCAAGCTCCTTTAGAGCATCAAGCTGCGTGTGTTCCTTTTCTGTGTACTGAGTACGAATTTTCTGTACCAAATATTCTTGATCGTTTCTGTTCATAATTGTTACCTCTTATTATTCAAGTCCTGCTTTTTTTCTTGCTTCCCTTGATGCGTTTTCTGCATTCTCCATGCTTCTTTTTATGATTTCATTCTGTTCCTGCGAACGTTTTTCCATCTCAGCAGCACTTGATGCTTCTCTTTGTTTCTGTTCTGCAGCCAATCTTTCTCTGGCTTCTTCTACAGATTCTCCTTCCTTTGTCAGAAAGCTGTCTACGAATTTGTCTGCCATTTTATTGAATCCGCCAACAGCACCTTCTTCAATTTTCTTATAGCCTCCAACTACCTTTTCAGCGATTTTTTCATTTACTTCTACAAATTTGTTCTTAGCCATGATTTTTTCTCCTTACCTATTCTTCATTTTTTCTGCTCTCGCATTTGATGTTTGTATTCTATCCTGTAATTGTTTGAGACTTTTTTACGAAATGTTTCTGAATTGTTAAAATCGAAAATCCCACCAATTTTTATTGGTAGGATTTAAGTGTTCTTTTCAAGTTATTTACTTTGTGCAGCAATTTTTTCTGCTAAATCATTCAAATAGACCCAACGCTCCATTTTTTCTTCTAAGGCTTGTTCAGCCTTATCTTTTTCTTCCATAATTTCCGACAGTTTTGCAGAATTGGTCGCATTTGCCAACATTTCATGCTCTAGATTTTCTATCTTTTCTTCTAAAGCAGCAATATCGTCGTCAATAATTTCATATTCTTTCTGCTCTTTATAAGAGAACTTGAGTTTGGTCGGTTGGTCTTTTTTCCAGTCTTTGCCTGTGGATATCTTCTTATTGCCATCTGCGTAGTCATTTGTTGCTGCATTTTTCGCTGTTGCAACACCCACAGCATGTTTGGTATCTTGCATACCCGCTGCTTCTCTGCGCTGTTTTGCCTCCAGATAGTCCGTGTAACCGCCCTCATATTGCTGTAAATATCCATTTCTCTCAAATGCAAAAATGCGGTCCACCAAATTATCCAAGAAATATCTGTCATGAGAAACCGTAATAATAATTCCGTTAAACGAGTCCAGATAGTCTTCCAAAATTGTCAATGTAGGAATGTCCAAGTCGTTGGTAGGCTCATCCAAAATCAAGACATTTGGTGACTCCATAAGTACTTTACAAAGATACAATCTTCTCTTTTCTCCACCCGACAGTTTGCTAATTGGTGTATATTGAAGATTGCCATCAAATAAAAACCGCTCCAACATCTGCGATGCTGTAATTTTTCCATCCTTCGTTGGAACATAATCCGCAACCTCTTTAATATAATCAATGGCTCTTTGATTCGTATCCATATCTTCCGCTTCCTGTGCGAAATAGCCGATTTGAATCGTATCGCCAATTTCGATTTCACCCGCATCTGGCTGAATCACGCCTGTAATCAATTTCATCAGGGTAGACTTTCCGCAGCCATTCGGACCAATGATACCAAGTCTCTGATTTTTCAAAACAATGTAGTTGAAATCTTTGATAATCGTCTTATCGCCGTAACTCTTGCTTACGTTATGAAGTTCAATGGTTTTCTTGCCCATTCTGGTTCCAATGGATTCCAATTCCACCGTTGCATCTTTCACAGGCGCGGTGCCGTTTTTCAATGCTTCTAATCGTTCCAGTCTCGCTTTTTGCTTCGTGGTTCTCGCACGACAGCCACGTTTCGCCCATTCGATTTCCATGCGAAGAATGCTTTGGCGTTTACGTTCTGAGGCGAGCTCCATTTCTTCACGCTGTGCTTTTAATTCCAAGAACTGCGAATAATTTGCTGTATATCCATACAATTTTCCATGGCTAATTTCCAGAATTTTGTTGGTTACACGGTCCAGGAAATAACGGTCATGAGTTACCATAATGATAACGCCTTTGAATTTATTCAAATAATCTTCCAGCCACAATGCCATCTCGTTGTCAATGTGGTTGGTAGGCTCGTCCAAAATCAAGACATCAGCAGGATTAATCAGCGTTCTCGCCAATGCGACACGCTTCTTTTGTCCCCCTGATAAAGTTTCAATCTTTGCATCGTGGTCTTTAATGTCCAGTCTATTTAAAACTGTTTTGGCCTCGCTCTCTGTGTTCCACTCCAGTTGGTGCTTGCCGTCAATTACGTAATAAAGAACGGTTGCTCCCTCTGGGAATTCTGGATTTTGAGGCAAATATGTGATGCGAAGGCCATTTTGCTTGATAATTTGGCCTTCGTCTGGTTCTTCAATGCCGGCGATGATTTTCAGAAGCGTTGTTTTCCCGGTTCCGTTGATGCCAATGATACCGATTTTATCACCTTCGTGGATACCATAAGAGACATCGTCGAAGATGCGTTTTTCGCCGAATATTTTGCTAACGTGTTCTATGTTTAAAACGTTCATGTTGTTTCTCCGTTGTTATTTTTGTCCTATTGGTTTATGCGCTATTGCAATATCATATCGTGCAATTTCATAGCGCATCAAGTTTTGTTCTACGTTAATTCTTTATATCAAATCATACCTTGCTCGATTAGATAGTTTAGGAATGCTTCGCAGCCTTCTAATACATCGTTATATGTTTCATCAAAGTTGCCCGTATACCACGGGTCTGCAATATCTCTGCCTGAGCCTGCGAATGATGGCAATTTGTAGATTTTCCCCTCTGGATCTCCACCCGCGATACGGTTCATATTGCGAATGTTTGCTGAATCCATCCCTATGAGATAATCATAATAATCATAGTCCGCTCTCGTCATTTGAGTCGATCTATGCGGCACTACCGGAATGCCGACTTGTTTTAGTTTACTTACAGTTCCGTAATGTGGTGGATTACCAATTTCTTCACGGCTGGTGGCTGCTGAGTTGATTTCAAAGCAATCCTCCAACCCTTTCTGTTTTACAAGATGGGTCAAAACACTCTGACTCATAGTACTTCTGCAGATGTTCCCATGGCAAACCATTAATACTTTTATCATATATATAAATCCTCCTGAGATTTCTCAATGTAAATTGCTGTTATGCCATTTTAACACATAATCCTCAAAAAGAAAAGGCGAAGTGCCATCATAACACTCCACCCAAATCTCACTTCTAATTTCCACATTCAATACTGATTTCGTTAAACACCTTCAAAATCTCGTCTGTAGAAACTTCCTCTTTCTCTTTCCCCTTCTTATCAATCACACATTCTCCCTGATGCATCATAATCAAACGATTTCCATATTCCACCGCATAACGAAGATTGTGCGTTACCATAATCGTTGTCAACTGCTTCTCTTTGACCACCTTATCCGTCAGTTCCATAATCAAATCTGCCGTCTTCGGGTCAAGCGCCGCTGTATGTTCATCCAAAATTAAAAACTCAATTGGCGTCATCGTCGACATCAAAAGCGCCATCGCCTGTCTCTGACCACCTGATAAAGAACCAACTTTCACATCCAATTTATCTTCCAATCCAAGTCCAAGCTGCGCCAAATTTTCCCTATAATAATCAATTCTGGCTTTATTTGTTCCACGACTCAGTCCGTAAATCTTTCCCTTATTGTCCGCAAGAGACATATTTTCCAAAATCGTCATCGACGGACAAGTTCCCATTGCAGGATTTTGATAAACACGGCCAATTTTGCGGTTTCTCTTAAATTCTTTCTCTTTAGTGATATCTTTTCCATCAATGAGAATGTGGCCGGCTTCTACCGGAATGCTTCCACAGATAATATTCAGCATCGATGTTTTTCCAGAACCATTACTTCCCACAACCGAAACAAATTCGCCTTTATCAATGGTGAGATTGAAATCCTGGAACAGGCACATTTCATTTATCGTACCCGGATTGTAATATTTATGTATTCCTCTAAGCTCCAGCATTTGTCTTCACCTTCTTCTTTCTCTCCATACTAATCACAAGAATAATTAAAAATAGTACAGCAGTGATTAATTTCATATCTTGCGGTTCAAAGCTTCTAAGTGCGATTGCCACACAAGCTTTATAAATAATAGAACCGATGAGCACTGCGGTCGTAGTCTTCAGTATAGAAATATTTTTGAAAATGCTGGTTCCAATGATAACGCTCGCAAGTCCGATTACCATGGCACCTGTACCACTGGAAATTTCAAACACACGCTCTTCCTGACAAAAGATGCCGCCTGCAAATGCAACTAGACCATTTGCGATTGCAAGGCCAATGATTTTTACATTTCCTGAATCTTTCGCAAGGGATGTTACCAATGTGTCATTGTCTCCGACTGCTCTCAGCAGATATCCCGACTTTGTTGCAAGGAAAAGATCCAGTAAAAACTTACTGATGAGTGCCAAAATCAAAATAACAATTAATGTTTTAAATTTACTTAAGGACTCTGGAAAGATTCCGTCAATAAAGTCATTTTTAAATATAGTTTGCTGTGAAAATAGCGGGACATTGGATGTTCCTGCAATTCGTAAATTGATCGTCCAGAGTGCTGTCATCATAATGATTCCAGAAAGCAAATCACGCACCTTACATTTTACATGGATAAGCCCTGTGCAGATTCCTGCCAATGCACCAATCAAAAATGTAATCGGAAGTGCCAGATATGGATTCACTCCTTTTGTAATCAGGAGGGCAGTCACTGCTGCCCCCAATGGAAAACTTCCATCCACCGTCAAATCTGGAAAATCTAATATTTTATACGTAATGTAAATTCCTAATGTTAATATTCCGTAAATGAGCCCCTGCTCAACAATTGATATTGCAAAGTTCATGCAATGTTCCCTCTCTTCTAACTTCTATTCTTCTGCAATAGAATCGTATGTTTCTACTGCGTTGTTTATTAATTTTTCATCGATTGTAATACCAAGATTTTCTGCAACCTTTGTATTGATGTAAAGTCCAGCTTCTGTAATCTGTGCAAATGATAATTCAGATGCTTTTGCTTCGCCTTTTAATACTTTCGCTGCCATTTCACCAGTTTTTCTACCAAGTGCTACATAGTCAAGACCTTCTGCTGCAAGACAGCCAATTTTTACTTGTTCGATTTCACTTCCGAATACCGGAATGTTTGCTTTATTTGCTTTATCAAGTATTGTTGCCAATGCACTTACAACTGTATTATCTGTAAGATTCGTGATACAATCTACTTTTGTCAAAAGATCTTCTGCTGCAAGACCAACTTCTGAAACAGATGTAACACCTTTTGTTACTAATTCAAATCCATAATCGGCAACTTTTTCTTCGTATTCTTTGATTGCAGAAACACTGTTTGCTTCGCTTGTTGTGTAAATGATACCGATCGTTTTTGCTTCTGGTAGAATGTCACGGATCATTTGAAGCTGTGCTTCCACTGGAAGTTTATCACTTGTTCCTGTCACTTCACCAACTGGTTTTCCGTCTTTTCCTGCAAGTTCTGCTGTAACTGGGTCTGTAACTGCAGTGAAAATAACTGGGATGTCTGCATCCATTGCTGCATTATATGCCGCTTGAGCACATGGTGTTGCAATGGCACAAATCAAATCTACTTCGTCTGATACAAAACTGCTTGAAATCTGAGAAGCTGTTCCCATGTCAGCTGCTGCATTTTTGTATTCAATTGTTAAATTTTCGCCTTCTACGATACCTGCTTCTGCAAGCCCTTCAATAAAACCTTCTCTACAGTTGTCTAATGAACCATGTTCTGCAAATTGGGAAATACCAATTGTATATGATGCTGCATCTCCACTTGCATCTTTCTCACCACATCCTGCGAGCATTGTCATCACCATTGTTGCTGCTACCATCATACTTAAAATTCTTTTCTTCATAATCGTCTTCTCCTTTTTTTGAATAAAATTTTTACTTCGCTAGTCTGAAAGAAGTCCGTTTGCTTGGAAATGGTCCACTGGACCTTTTCACGCATGCTTGGCAACTGAGTGAAAGTGTTGGGCCTCGATTCTTATGAGTTATTTTTATTTGACAGGCCTTTATCAAATAAAAAAGCCCCAATCCCATTCAGGATTGAGGCGATTAAATCGTTTTCATCGCGGTACCACTCAACTTCAACAGTTATACTGTCCTCTAACATGTACTAACATACACTCCGATTGGTAACGGGTTCGGTTCCCGGCATACCATAGTCTCTTGCGATTTCCGGCTGCCCTCGAAAGTCCATTCGATTATCAGCGTTATACGGCATTTCCACCGACTGCCGCTCTCTGGGATATTGCTTGATAATTTACTACTCTTTCTCATCGGTTTTGCTTTATGGGTTTATAATATGCGCTTAAAAGGGATTTGTCAAGGGGAATTTAGTGAATTAACGTAAAAAATTCGAAAATGTTGAAATATGTAGCAACTGATGGTCCACCCAAGAGGCGGACTTACCCCTTGGTGAAGAAGCTGCTTTTTGAAACTTCTATTGTGACGCCTAGGTTTTCCTTGGAAATTCGGCGTTATTTGATGTTTATCTGGGTTCACAACCTCTGTGTTGACTCCTAGGGGCTATCTGTGACATCTAAAAATTTGTGTTATAAAACACCCACAAATGCCGTAACGGCGGGCATTGCACGACGATGTGGTAAGAGCCAGGGACGTTGTACGCTCCCAACTCTTTCTCCTACTTGATTTTTGACCGTGGTAAATTAAGAATTTCACTCGACAATTTAACACTAGTCTTTTTTATTATATGAAGTCTTTTCCTCTGCAACCATAGAATATGTTGCTCCAAAACTATATTCATATATCTTTGCACTCTCTTTTTGTTCTGGTACAACATCCATTATATTATCTGTCCACAATTCACATTGCAACATAACTGTCTGAACAGCATCTTCCATACCTTCAGGTGGATATTTGTGCTTTTTCAACAACTTCTTGATAAGCATACGCATTTTTGCTCTTGCAGACTCACGCTTCTGCCAATCTATGGTTTTGTTCTTACGAAGTGTATCTGCTAATTCCTTTGTGATTGCAATCAGTTCTTCATTCTCATAGAAGTCTTTGATTGCTTGTGGCTTTGTGAGAGCATCATAGAAAGCAAGCTCGTCTGCTGTAAGACCTAATTGGTCGCCTTCTTTTTGAGCTGCTGCAATCTGCTTTGCAAGATTAAGAAGTTCTTCGATAACTTGCTCATTTGTAAGCATACCGTTGAGATAACGGTTCATTGCTTCCTGAATAATCTCGCTAAACTTTTCAGATTTAACAACATTCGTTCTTCTATAAACGTGGACTTGCTCTGCAATCAATTTCTTCAATAATTCAACTGCAAGGTTTTTCTCTTTCATCTTTGAAATTTCTTCAAGGAATTTCGGGTCAAAAAGAGAAAATTCTTCTTTTACATCAGAAAAGAGATTTATAACACCGTCACTCTTAATACTCTGTTTCAAGAGTTCGTTAATACGAGCGTTCATTTCAGGCAAAGATATTTTCTTTCCGACTCCGGTATTAGTCAACCTAAGAACTAACACCCTTACTGATTCAAAAAACGCTGCCTCAAATCTCATCGCTTCATCAACAAGTGATGAACAGAGGGAGAGTGCCTGATGAAGCATAAGTGCTTCCTTAACAAATGTATCTTTAACATCTTGTTTTTCTTTTGCAATGATAAAGTTTACAGCACCACTAATTGTTTTTGCTCTTTCGAGGTCTGTTCCTTTCATAAACTTAGAATAGTCGTATCCGTGGAACATATCTCGACAGATAGAAAGTTTCTCAACGAATTTTGGATATGCTACCTTTGCAACATCGGTATCTCCGTAATTCTTCTTATCACGAGTAGTATAGTCGTTCATCGCTTGTTTTAATGCTGAAGCAATACCAACATAGTCAACCACAAGTCCACCTTCCTTATCACGGAAAACACGGTTTACACGGGCGATAGCCTGCATAAGATTATGACCGGACATCGGTTTGTAAACATACATAGTTGCAAGAGAAGGTACGTCAAATCCGGTAAGCCACATATCAACAACGATGGCAATTTTCATTGGACTATCATTATCCTTAAACTTCTTAGCCAATTCGTCCTTGTGATGTTTGTTACCAATGATTTCTCGCCATTCTTCAGGGTCATTGTTACCCGAAGTCATAACAACTCCGACTTTTTCTGTCCAAGCAGGGCGAAGTTCTAAGATTCGCTTGTAAATCTTCATTGCTATCGGTCTTGAATAAGCAACTATCATTGCTTTACCAGTAAGCAATCCTTCACGGTTGTTTTCGTAGTGGTCGAGAATATCGCAAACAAGAGAATTGATTGTTTGGTCATTTCCAAGAACTGCTTCCATCTGACCAAGTTCTCGTTTGCTCTTTTCAACAACTTCTGCATCTGCGTTTGTTGCCATTATGTCGTACTCGGCATCAATGAGTTTCAATGTGTTTTGGTCAAGGTTAAGTTTGATAACTCGGCTTTCGTAATAAACCGGGCGAGTAGCACCATCTTCCACTGCCTGAGTCATATCGTAAATATCAATGTAATCACCGAAAACTTCACGGGTACTTCTGTCTGCTGATGAGATAGGAGTTCCGGTAAAGCCGATGTATGTAGCATTAGGCAAACTGTTACGAATAATTCGAGCTGTACCTACAACTCGTTTTGCAACTTCTTCGCCATCTTCATTTTTCGTAATCTTTATCTTTTCGGCAAGTCCGTATTGACCACGATGAGCTTCGTCTGCCATAACAACAATGTTTCTTCTGTCTGAAAGTCTTTCAAAGGACTCCTCAAATTTCTGCATTGTTGTAAAGATAATTCCGTTTGCTTGTCTGCCAGCAAGCCAATTTTTCAAATGCTCTCTACTTTCTGCGTGAACTGGCTCTTGTCTTAAAAACTCTTTACATTTTGCAAACTGTCCGTAGAGTTGGTCATCAAGGTCATTTCTATCGTTAAGCACCACGATAGTAGGGCTGTCTAATGCTTCTTGCAGCAAGTGTGCGTAGAAAACCATAGACAGAGATTTGCCACTACCTTGTGTATGCCAAAATACGCCACCCTTACCGTCAGTAATGGTAGCTTTCTGTGTGGATACAATCGCCTTGCGAACTGCAAAATACTGATGGTATCCGGCAAGTATCTTAAAGTTGTTTATGCCCTCATTAGAAAAGCAAATAAAATTCTTTATAATGTCTAGTAATCTTTCCTTTTGGAAAATGCCCTCAAAGAAAGTATCGAACTGTGCGTACTGTGTATTTTCATAATTTCCGTCTTTCGTTTTCCACTCCATAAAGCGGTCTTCACCGGAGGTGATCGTACCCGCTTTGGAAGTCAACTGGTCACTCATAACGCAAATTGCGTTGTAAATAAACATTGACGGAATCTCTATCATATAGTTACGAAGTTGTCTGTATGCTTCAGATGCATCCGTTTCTTCACGAGAAGGGGATTTGAGTTCTATCAGGACAATAGGCAAACCATTTAAGAATAAAATTACATCTGGTCGCTTGTTGCTGTTTTCAATGAATGTCCATTGATTAGCGACGATAAAGGAGTTGTTATCAGTTTTTTTGTAGTCAGCAAGATATACGATAGAAGAACGTTCTTCACCCTTATCAAAATATCTAACCGGAATACCATTCTGCAAATAATCCATAAAAACAGCATTCTTCTGCACAAGTTCTCCATTTTCAAAGTTTTTAAGTTTGAATAATGCGTCTTGGATTGCATCAGAAGGCAGACCCCTGTTCAAACGATACAGAGAGTCCTCTAATACTTCATCATATAATGGACTACGAAAATCTCTTTCGATGTCAGGACCATAGGCATATTCATAGCCTAAGTCATTTCTAAATAATTCTATGACAGAATTTTCATAATCGGCTTCTGTATATCCCGGCATAATCATCTCTCCTTATCTTGATTCCCAATATTGTTTTGATTTAAGCAAATAGCTTCTTAAATAGTCATTTTTACCTTTAATCTTTTCATTGATATATGGTTCTTCATCCAATCTTTTTAAAGCTATAGAAATTGTCTCTAAGTATCCAGCGGCATTTTTCCCATACCCCTTCAAATAATCCAGAATATAAAAGTCAATATCAAATGGTATCATCAGCTTTTGGGTTCTTTCAGAAATATCCTCAATCAAATTTTCGCTAATAATTATCCTTGGATTAACTGCCCATTCACTTTCTAAAATATAAGCATCAACTAACGCATTTCCCCATACCAAAATATCATCAATGTATAGCATTCCTTTTGTAATGCCACCCCGAATTTTATAACCACATCTCAGGAAATGTTCTGTCATCCAGCTGACTACTTCCAACAGATATTCAGCCGCATTGGGCACTTTGCAGTTGATAGCCAGCACAATATTATCCGAAAATATCTTTATCTGTATCTGTTTGTATATCTCATCGTCTCTACATATCTTTAACCAACTTTGATAGATATTACGAATGTGATTTAAGTTTACATCATCACTGTCTCTTTGAATAATGCTTTTTCCTGCTAACAAATCCAATGATGCTACACAATATTCTTCACAATTGACTTTGTCTTTCATATAACATTTCCTTTCTGCTAAACAATAATTTAGCAGCTTAGAGGGTTATTTCCGAAATATCAAGTTCGCCCGACATCAACTTGGGCAATAAGGTATCTCGTAAAGTTGCCAAGCGAGAGTTTTCTTCCTTGTTATGTCCTATCGTTGCAAACATCGGC
>JAFUOS010000008.1 GCA_017472665.1 Tyzzerella sp.
CTCTCCTTTCCATCCAGATACAGATTTACAGCATAAATTTTATCCTCAACCGATACTTTTCTTTTAGACATAAAATATGCTCCCTCCTAAGTGACAAATTTTTATTATTTCACTTGTCTACCTAGAAGGGAGCATATCAGTTCTCCTAGTGGCCCCATAATCTTATTCCTTCGGCATTCATAGTATTACCAAAAATTTCCGATTTATTCCAGAGGTCGGGCATGGGCAAAGCCCATAAAAAAGATAATACGATAAATGTCTACAGCATTCGACATGTTTTATTACATAATTAGTGATACTTCTTTCTCAACACTTGCAGTACGCTAACAAACGTAATCAGAAGTATAGCACTCCATAATGTTACAGATGCTGTATCTCCTGTAACCACTGTTTCAGTCTTTTCTGCATTCACAGTATCTGCGCTGGCATCAAGAGTATTGTCAGAAGTATTGTCTTTACTTTCGCCTGGCTTTTCATCCACAACCACTTTTTCTGTTACAGATAAAGTACCATTCACATAACTGATTGTATAATTATCACTGGCCTGCGCGCCACTCACTGCAATGACATATTGACCAGCCTTGTTCATATCTGCTTCACAAGAAATTACAGGTTCTTTTGAAAGTTTTTCTCCATCTGCCAAACCTAAGACCTTATATGTGAGTTCTAGTTTATCATCTCCAATGTGAGCATCTTTATTTTCAGCTTTAATCGTAATCACCGCTGGTTTGATTTCAAATGTAGTCGTTCCAGAAACAACATAATTTCCTTCACTCTTATCTGTGATTGTAATTGTTGCTGTACCTGCATTTACGTTATTACTATAACTCACCTCATATTCAGCGGCAGGAATCACCGTTTCACCATCTTTTACTGTTACAGATGGAGTCTGGGATTTTCCATTATAATGGAACGTTGATGCTGCAATTTGAATGATTGGAGCCGCCACGGTTGCTGGATCAATTGTAAATGTCTTTGTACCGGAAACAACATAGTTTCCACCACTCTTATCTGTAATTGTAACTGTAGCCGTTCCTCTATTTATATTATTGCTGTAACCAACTTCATATTCTGTCGCAGGTATTACAACTGTTCCATCTTTTACTGTTACAGTCGGAGTTTTTGCATTTCCATCATATGTAAAAGTTGTTGCAGAAAGTTCAATGGTTGGGTTCGTTATTGTTTTTACAGTCTCCAAATTTGCAATTGCTGTCTGCAAAGCTGTTGCAGCCGCATCCACATCACTTTGAGTCGCTTTTGCATCCACAAGAACCTTTTGAGCTGCTATCATTGCTTCCTCTGCCGCTTTCCATGTGGCATCTGTATAATGGCCTTGCTGTGCATCCTTGTAAGTATTCACCAAATCCCGTAATGCACTTCGATCTGCCTTATCTACTACAAACACAACATCGCGGAAATAGCTATAATTGTCTTTTGTTCTGTATGGCATATCTCCAAGATTTACAGAGAATAACCCACTTCCCACATATGTAACCAAATCACGATTATTGATTGGCGATGCAAATGAGTTACTGCTGTCCTTTCCTCGCGCATAATATTTTGTTGTCTTATTGCTTGAAACAGAAACAATGTAATCCGTATCTTTTGAAATTCTCACTGCTTCTGGAAGTTCAAATTCCTGCCATCCTGTAGTTCCTGTTGAAACATTCCACTGATATGGTCCTGCAATGACAGTTCGTTTATTTCTATCCCAGATTCGCACTGTATGAATTCCACTTTCTTCTTCATGTGTGTAAATTCTTACTTTTGTAATGAAGCCATCTTTTGTTACTTTGAAACGAGTACCAAGTTCATAAGGTCCAGTATCAGAATCGAAATCTGTCGGGACCTGTGTTGTGAAAATTGTCTGTTCATCTGTCACAAATACAATGTCACGGAAATAGTTTGTGTTTGTCTGATTGTACGGCATATCGCCTGCGTTTCTTGACCACAAACCGCCTTTTGCATAAGTTACCAGATCACGATTGTTAATTGGTGATGCAAATGAATTGTCTGCACCTGTTCCCTGTGCATAATATTTTGTATCTGCATTATTTGAAACAGAAACCACATACTCCGTATTTGCTTCGATACTCACTGCTGTTGGCAATTCAAATTCCTGCCATCCTGTAGTTCCTGCTTGAACATCCCATTCATAAGGACCTGCAATCAGTTTCTTTTGTTTGTAGTCCCAAAGGCGTACTGTATGTACTCCACTTTCACTTGCATGTGTATAAATACGAACCTTAGTGATAGTGCCATTTACTTTTGTTGAAAAGCGTGTTCCCAATTCATAGAATGTATCAGAACCGTATTTATCTGGAACTTGCGATGTTAAAATTGTCTGTTCTGTGATATCTTCTACGCTAATACTAGCCGAATCAATTCGTCCCCATCCTGCGTTTGCATTTCCACGCTCAATACCAATATGGTAGTTCCCTGTTTCTGGAACTTCAAACGTCAATGTCTGTTGTTCCCACTCTGTATTTGTAAATTCCTTAGATGCAATAAGTTCCTGTGTATCAAGATTTCTTACGAACATTCTCACTGGGTCGCCACTGCTCTGAACTTTAGCAGTAAAATTATAGGTACTTCCCGCATTAAATCTCAAACCTTGGTAAATCTTCGCATCACCTTTGTCCAATTTCTGAATATATCCAAAATATTTTCCATCATGTCCTGCATTATATCCAGAAATACCCGCTGATTGATTCTCCGAATTTTGAACTACTGTCCAATAAGATTCTTTATCTTCAAAATCGCCATTCAGCATTTCTGTCATACAAGGATACAAATTCATATCACTGATTGGTGTCTGATAGAAGTTTTCCTGTATTTTGTTGATTGTGTTGTTTTCAAAACGAATGTTTTTAATTGGAGTCGGACTAGGTGTACTTGTATCTGAACCTCCAACAAATGGGTCATTATACCAAATCCCCATGGTAGAAAATGTATTATCATGTACGTATACATTGCTTGCTTCTACCAGGCTCTGGTCTGGGCATCCTTCGCCCCATAAAATAAAGCCAAAAGCTTTACATGTTGTATAACATTTATTGTTATCAATTTCAATATTCTTACTTGGCTGTGGTTCGTCTGATGACCACCATGTGCCGCCTCGTGGGTCTGCATATGACGTAAAGATATAAATTGTATCGTCAGTTGTATCTAAGTTACATCCTGTAACACGGATATTCTGACAGTTCATCAACGAGATACCATCTCCGTTTGCATCTACAAAATTCAACATTTTTACATTTTTGATTAAACCATTTTTACAGGTATATGGCATCATCCCGTAATTTGAACATTTTGTAATCGTAATATCTGAAACTTCAAACCCATCTACTCGATAGAAACCAACCGGACAGATATGGAGTGTTTCATCACAAGATGCTCCCGGTGTCATTTCAATCGTACCACTTCCACAAATTTTGACATTTGTAGTACCTTCACCTGCATAAACTAATGGCCAGCTTTCATACCAAGTATGTCCCCAGCGAACACCTACCATAGAGTTGTGGCCAAACTTTGGCTGATATGCCACATAGGTATCGCCTTCCGGTTTTACATAATCATTCTGGCTTCCACTTTGTTTCAATTTTGCGCCATCCCCAAACTGTAATGTAACATTACTCTTCAAAAAAATGTTACCACTCAGGAATGTCTTTCCCGCTGTGAGTACAACTGTTCCGCCGCCTGCCGCATATACTGCATCAATTGCCGCCTGGATTGCTGCACGGTCGTTTGTTGTCCCATCCCCTTTTGCATTATAATCAGCAATGACATCCACCGTTAAGCCCGTTGATGTGTCGCCGTCTGTAGCCAATGCACTTGATGGGAATAACGTCACTAGCATGCACAAACACAGAAGTACACTTAAGATTTTTTTCTTCATGTTTCCTCTCCCTTTCTTTTTTTGAATTTATATTAGTTTTCTGTAACGTTAGCGGAATCTATTCTTGCCCAGCCTTCGGTCGCATCTCCACGTTCGATTCCAATATGGTAATTCCCTGTTTCCGGAACTTCAAACGTCAGTGTCTGCTCTGCCCATTCCGTATTATTAAATTCCAGCGAAGCTACCAATTCCTGTGTATCTAGGTTTCTCACAAACATTCTGCAACCTGTGCCACTACTTTGGACCTTAGCCTTAAAACTGTAGTTCTTTCCACTTTCCAGTTTTAATCCCTGATAAATTTTTGCATCTCCTTTGTCCAACTGTTCGATATAACCGTAAAAAGTTCCATCCTGCCCTACGGCTTCACTTGCAACTCCTGCTGATTTCTCATTTTCATTTGTCAGTAAGGTCCAATAAGATTCCCTGTTCTCGAAATCACCATTTTTCATTTCTGTCATGCAGTCATAAAGATTCATATCACTGATTGGTGTTTCATAAAAATTATCTTGAATTTCCAAAATTTCATTATTTTCAAATCGGATATTTTTTGCCGGAGTCGGAGCTGTAATTTCATCAAAAGGATCATCATTCCAAATGCCCATAGAAGTAAACTTATTATCATGTACATACACGTTGCTGACTTCCACAAGACTTTGATCCTGGCAGCCAGAACCCCACAAGATAAATCCGAAAGCTTTGCAAGGAGTCATACATACATTATTATCAATTTCGATATTTTTGCTCGGCTGCGGTTCATTCGAAGACCACCATGTTCCTCCTCGCGGATCTGCATATGAAGTAAAAATGTAAATCGCATCATCTGTCGTATCCAGATAGCAGTCGGTAATTCGAATATCCTGACAATTCATCAGCGAAATACCATCACCGTTTTTACAAGAAAACCGGTTCATTGTTACATTTTTAATCAAACCATTTTTACAACTATACGGCATCATTCCATAATTGGAGCACTCTGTAATCGTAATATCAGAAATTTCAAAACCATCTACACGGTACAAGCCCACCGGACACATATGTAACGTCAAATCACATCCGTCCCCTCGAGTCATTTCAATCGTTCCATTTCCGGTAATTTTAATATTTTTCGTGCCCTCTCCTGCATAAACAAGCGGCCAATTTTCATACCAGGCATGTCCCCATCGAACCTCGTCCATAGAATTGTGTCCGTACTTTGGTTCATACGGCTCGTATGTATCACCAACTGGTTTCACATAGTCTGTTCTTCTCTCACTCTGTTTCAATATCGCACCATCCTCAAAATGCAAAGTCACATTGCTGCGAAGTACAATATTTCCACTTAGAAATGTTTTGTCAGCAGTAAGCGTAACCACGCCTCCGCCTTCTGCATACACGTCATCAATCGCCTTCTGAAGTGCCTCTCGGTCATTTGTCGTTCCGTCACCTGTTGCATTGTAAGGAGCATCTGTTACGTATACATTTTTCATTGCCTCTTCACTCCCTTTAGTGTCATCACTTTTCGCACAAGCTGTAGTAAGGAACAACATAAGCATCATACAAACGTTGAAAATGAATGCTTGCTTTCGTTTCATGTCACTCTCCTCCCTTCTGGTAGTGATGTCTGATTTTCTATTTTCTTGCGCTCAGTATAATATAAATTTCATTTTTTTAGATGAACATTATCCATGTCTTTTTGGACTTTGGTCACGTGTTTTATAACAGTAGAAATGAAAGCAATAAAAAAAGAATTACGCTTTCACGCAACTCTTTCTCTATCACAATGTTTTCATATGTTCCCGCGGAGATACGCCCATCTTCTTTCGGAATACTCTCGAGAAATACATCTGCTCGTTAAATCCACACAGAAACGCAATATCTTTCACACTCGTATACTTCTGTTCCATAAGCACACAGGCATGATTGATACGAACTGTCGTCAGATATTCACTGATTCCCACCTTAAACTGCTTCTTAAAAGCAGATGACAGATACTTTTTATTGTAGGCAAATTCCTTGCTAATTGTTTCCAACGACAATGTACTGTCTGCAAAATGGTCATCAATATATTTTTTCACCATCTGCATTTTGTACTCATTATCTGCAACATTCCCCATTTCTTCCTGTCTTAAAACATCACATCCAATTTTCGAAAATGTATAAAGCAAAACGCCCTCTGCTGCAAGTTCTGAAAGAATACCACAGTTCAAAACTGCATCCATCCACAATTCCTGTAGCACTTCGTATCCTTTATACACATAATTCTGCGCAGTGATATGCAGACGTTCCATAATCACATTTGCTTGGACACCAATAAAACTCACATAAACAAACTTAAAATTCTCATCACCACATATATTATAGGGAACTGAGGGAAAAATAAAAAAGACATCTCCTCTTTCCACCGTTTCCTTTTTTCCCCGGCAGCTGATTACACAATCCCCATCCGTAACATATGCCATTTTATAACAGGTATCAATCTTGTTCTCTGACCTGTTGTTGTACTTCGTCTCATAAACAAAATTTATAATATGAATCTGCTCAGACGCTTTTTTTACTGGAACAAATCTACACACATTCAAATCATCCATTGTGTATTCCCTCTTTTCTCTTGGTTTATCCAGCCACTTTTGTCTCATGATCTGATATACTTTATCATTGATTTCAAAATCCCCTTTTGAAAACGATGGAATCTTCATATCCCCTGCCACATTTTCATCTACACATTTCGTATCATTTCTATATAAATCCCGAACGGACTTCTCCCGCAAATTCGGAATCTCCATCGGCACACCGCCATTTAAAACAGAACGATATGCAAACATTCCTGGCAAAAACATATCCATTGCCTCATAAACATCAATGGTGTCGGCGTCAGGATCTCCCAAAATCTTCTTTACAAAATGCATCAACATGCAGTAATCTGAGCCGCCGTGTCCTGACCTTGAGGCTGCCTCAGGGAACACTGGTTCCGGATTGTAGGTTTCCAAATGTTCTTCTCCATATTCTCCCGAATATAAATCTGCATTGACATAAATCTTCTTGATGCCACCTTGTTTCGCATCTTCTCGAGCGCTCTCCATCCTGCCCTTAGAACCGTAAACAGCATACCAAACGGAATTCTTGTACAACTCTCCATGTAGGCTTTTCATCATTCCACCATTTTCCAGTGTGATCATCTCAATTCCAAACTGACCTCCCATAGCACCAACACGCATATGACGCTCCATCATTCCACTTTCAAAACCAGTTACCGAAATTGGCCTCAGTCCCGTAATATGTATCAAAGGTCCTATGGAATGTGTACAGTAAAAGTTCGCATACATTCGATTTCGCCAATGGTCTTTATTTCCATAAGTGAGATATGCCCAAGTACCCTCGCAATTGTGAATGTATTCGCCCTCACCATATTCAAACTCACCTATTTCTCCTGCACGATACAATTTTCTCATCTCATAAGTGGCGGGCATGTAGCAGTAGTTTTCGCCATAAGCGTAAATCTTTCCAGATGTTTCCACTGCTTCAATTAGTTCCACAGCTTCTTTCATCGTCTGTACTGGTTGCACTTCACTTAGAACATGCTTGCCCTTTTGCAAAGCTTTTACCGCATAAGGTGCGTGTTCATTTGCATGATTTGCCAATATAACAGCATCCATTTCATGCTCAATAAACTCATCAAAATCCGAATAAAATGTAATCGTTTTGTTTGCATGCTGTTTCCGCATTTTCTCCAAACGTGATTCCCACTTGTCGCAAATTGCAACAAGCTCTACTTCTCTGGCTGTTTTACAGAAATTTATCATGCTTTCGCCTCTACGTACTCCGAAGACACCAATCTTTATTTTTTTCATGATTATGCCCCATTTCTATCTGTACTAAAATTAGTATAATACATATTATTTCATATTAATATGGAAATTGTCTACAAATTTATGTATTTTGGTTATATGGTGCTACTTTAATTTTCTTCTATTGGGAAGATTTCTGTGCAAACAGTAGGGATTTTTGCTAAGTGTTATTTGAGAGGGAAAATGACATGCATTTTGCCTTCTGAGGGTATATGCAAAAAAAACGAAATTCCATACCGTTAAAAGCATGGAATTTCATAATTTTCTATAGTTTTTTTGGCTGTTTTTTCGATGTGGGGTGAAAACATCCTGTAATACCCTTGATTTTTCTAGAACAGCGGGTATTGCAAGATGATTTCGAGCCATATAGAAATTCAATAAAATGATTTATGAAGGAATAATCTTAATTGCCCATCCAAAGGGCACCAGTACCAGAACTACTTACATCAGATGCTGCGTAGTGTGAACATCTTACACGATAATAGTATCCTGTTCCCACGGAAAGGCTCTTACTTACAACAGCCGAATAGCCACTCGCTGTTGTCGAATTCCATGATGTTACACGAACCCAACTTCCATTAACCTTTCGTTCCACAATCGCAGTAACTGCAACTTGACACTTTGTTGCTGCAATTGTATCTCCAGCTGCTCCAATTGTACTTGAACTAATTTTGCTGATATAAGAATTTCCTTCTGCAAGATACACACCCCATGTTTGCACTTCAGTTGTGCCAACCAGAGCATCTTCTGTTAAAAGATATGAAAAATCAATATCTTCTCCCATATCTTCTGCCCTAGTTTCAAATCCTTCACAAAACAGTCCTGATACACAAATCATAATTGCCAATAAAATCAACATCCACTTTTTCTTCATTAGTTTTCCCTCCCACGTTCCTTTTTAATATAGACACTTTATTTCTAAAATCTAACTATCACTTCTTAATAAAAATACAAATTATTTACTATCTTTTCCACTTCAGACTTTTCCAAATTCATCATCATTAAAGAGTAACTCGTACTTCCATATTCAAATTCAACTATCCATCGCTCAACATCATTTTCCACACGATATCTCTGCAAATGCAACGTCACATCCTTTATCTGCATTTCATACTCTTCCAATAATTTATCTTCAATATCTTTGCTCCAAGAACCATCTCTATAGTCCGGACGGATAATATACGATATTTTTACATCCTGTTTTTCTCCATAGAGCATATGAATCCGTGGAATTTCCTCATTTACTTCAGCTTCTAGAAAGCCAATTCCATCTGGCAAATAATCGAGCTTCACTGGATAAAATCCATATTTGCTTTCAATTTCTTCATACGCTTCATCTTCTGACCAATCAGCCTCTTCCTCAACACTATCACTGGAATTTATTTGCGTTTGCTCTCTTCCCATTGTAGAAATCTTGAACTTTTCAACTATCTTCCCATTCTCACCTATACTGGTAATCCCAAACGCCAGCATCCCAATCACAGCCGCCGCCAACACAAAATACTTCCGCATCCTCCGCTTCTTCTTATACCGTTTTCCAAGATAAATCAGCTCTTTTTCTTCCGCAGATAACCTCTCCGCCTCACATTGTGCTTCATACGCATCAATTCTCTTCATAATCTTCTCATACATATTCGGAGGCAGCGGCTTGTTTACCACATCTTCGTCTGTATTGACCTCCTCCATGATGCGTTTCGCACTCTTCACCAATTCTTCCCTGTGCTCTCTTGTCGTTTCGTCGCTCATACAACCTCCTTTACCTTCTCTGTCCGAGATTCTTTTGATGCTTACAAGCCAAGTTTTTAGCCTCGCATACCAGATACGCAAACGTGCAATCCGAGTCCACATTTTCAGAACGGCCGTAGAAATTTACAAAAGTCTGTTGTGCAATATCCTGTGCATCTTTTTCGTTTTCTGTTAAATGAAGGCAAACTCTGTAAATGTCTTCGGCATAAGACTCATATGCAGCGTCAAACATCTCATCTCTCTGTGTTTTATGTTCCAAAATAAACCTCCCTCTTCCTTTGTAATTTTATATAATTGTAAAGAACAAAGAGTCTGCTTGGCAGACTCTCCCGCAAGGCGCGATTGCGTAGCAATAACTTCCTTACCCGCGCCTCTGCGATCCTCACGGAGTGTTTTTAATTTGTAGGAAATAAACTCTGCGAGATTACTTTCCTACAAATTAAAAAATCTCAACACAAAAAGCCATGTCTTTCGACATAGTCTTTGCATTGAGATAACCCATAGATATTATACCATATTCAGTTGCATTTACAAAGATTTTTTTCTAATTGCGGAACTTTTCTTGCTATATATTGATAAATCAATTTAACAATTCATTATATCAAATATAGAATCGCCCATTTTTTAACCAAACTAATAATACAAATCAAATTCCTACCATACTATCTTGCAATTCGTTTGATACAGAACTCTTTCATAAACGCAATGATTTTTCATCAGTTGCGGTTTCATAAAATTCAAGTAACAATCCTTTGAACTCTTCTAATTTTTCAATCGCTGAATCATGCATTGTCTTTCATGCTCCGTTCCTACTTTCGAATGATTTTCTATTGTTCATTATAATCTGATTTGTTTCATTTGTACACCTGATAAGTCAAATATATTCGAAGATTCCTTGAATAGCATCTGAGACATTCATCATTTCAGAAATTGGTAGTCTGCCTATTTTCTTATGACCACGAATTGTCAAATCCAACAATGCAAGTTTTTCACATTGTATATATCCTTCTACATTTTCCGTTGACATCCAAATATGAAGCGGCCCAGGATTAGAATTGACATTAATAGGGCATCCTATAATTTCACCACTAGTATTGAAAAAATCTTTGCTGGCAACTAACACCGGATGCTTGATTTTCTCTATTTTGAGAATATCTCCTTGCTGTAAATGTTCCATTACCACACCTCTCTTCCGACAGGTTCGCCCCAATCATATTCACCATCGAGCATTAACTTTCCATCAAATTCCGCAGCTCTTTCTTCCAGTGTTTTATGACGGAATGATTTGACTAAAGTAATTGCTCCATTTGATACCACAACATCTAAAAATTCATTTAAAGAAATTCCTGCACTTTTTAATATTTCTTTTGGCAGTCTGATTCCCTGACTATTTCCCCATTCTTTTACTTGCGCTTGCATACAAAACCTCCTTGCATTTCAGGTATATACTTAGTATATACCACATGAAGAAATTTATCAATACAGATAATAAAATTATCGTAACAAGTGTTAGAACAAGACCAAAAATCACAAGATTTTCACAAAAAACTAGCGATATAAAAACAAAAAGAAAAATGCTGGAGTCCCTATTTTCAAGGATTCCAGCACTCTTAAACTAAAATCGGAGTGACGTGATTCGAACACGCGACCTCTACGTCCCGAACGTAGCGCTCTACCAAACTGAGCCACACTCCGAAGGTTGAAACGAAACGCTCCAACTCAAATAATTCTATCACATTTTCCAGAAAAATCAAGCATCATTTCCACTTTATTCATGATTCGCAACATATTTTTCCACAATCTCCGCTGCCCTTTCCACACAGCAGACACAGCTTACGATTTGTTTCCCATCCAAAACTCTTTTCAAGTCACGACAATAGAGCGAGCCACATCTCTCTTTAAATTCTTCGGCCGCGTTGCGTACGTCTTCGTATGTCTGCATCTTTGTCTTTCTCGGATCACATTTATCTCCTGCACTGTTATGTAAACCGATTGCCATAAACATCCCTGTCACAGCTCCACAAGTATCTTTTAATCCACCCATTCCAAGGCCAAAGCTTTCTGCCATACGGAAAATTTCATCATCGTTGATTCCATATTGGTCACAATATGCACAGATAACAGCTTGACAACAATTGTATTTGCCTTCTAAAAAATGTTCTCTTGCTCTTTCTTTAAGTCCCATAATCATCTGCTCCTTATTTTTTCTTTTCTTATTGTAGCAAACTGGGGTGAGATGCACAATCCCTTATAAAAATTTGGATTTGTTGAGTTCATAAACGGACGAACAAATAAATATGTATTCCTCTCTCCAATGCTCCTCTCCTTCCGACTAGTCCACGTATCCGTAAGGCTCTGAGCTAGTCGTCGTGAGGGACTCCTACCTCACAACCTAACGGCTACGGGACGGATTCTCCAGTCGTTCCACTTAACTTCCGTTCTGAATACATATTTATTTGTTCTGTTCGTATATGAATTCTACATCTAACAGTTGTTTCCTCATTTCTCTTACCATGAATTTTATAAAAGCTCTCATGGTAAGAAAATTTACCTGAAATAGGTTATTTATTCTACCCATAGGTTAGTGAA
>JAFUOS010000009.1 GCA_017472665.1 Tyzzerella sp.
AAAGAAATCTCGGAGTTTTAACTCCTATGGAAAAACACGAAATTTATTTGGAAGCCGCATAAAAACTGCCAGCAGATAATCTCTACTGGCAGGAAAATTTTATATTTTTTCAATTGTCTACTTGACGGGGTGCAGTTCAAAATATGTGATGTAGCCATCTGTTTTTGTATGCAATTCTAAAAAAATGTGGTATGATAATGCAATCAAATAAATATTTCTAACTTTACAAAGGAGGCATGAATTATGCCAGTGTTTGATTTCAGCAATACACCAGACAATAATAATGATTTCGTATGTACATATACTACATTTAGCTCTAACGAAAGAGCTGCAACCCCGGAAAAACCAATTTTAGTCTTGGACAATAGCAAGCGCAAATGGAAGCACCATTCCTGCGGTATTTTTACAAATCCAACGAAACAGACCACTTTTGAATTTAAGGAAGAGGATGGAACTTACAGTGCAGACATTCTCCAGATGGATTCACGTTTTGTCCATCTTATAAAATGGCTTGGAAAAAATCATATCAATGTACGTCTTTCGGGAGAAAATCGAGAAGAAGGATATGCTGTTTATAAGATTCGAGAACTTGCATTGGGAGGAAGTGGAAAACTCTCAGCAGAAGACGGATTTCTTCAATATATGATTGAGCGTTTATTCGCTAGTGACGCACCACAGGATTCTTTGGAAGAAGATGATGAACTGGATGAAACCGGAGATGATATGAAACTTACCAGCTTACAGAGTATTTCAGATTTTATGACCTGCGCTGGAAAGACTCTGCCTGATAACATCAGATTATGGGCAACAAGAAACCTTGCAGTTGCCCGTTCCAATGAGGTTACGCAGGAGGAACGTCGTCATGCACAGCGAGCACTATCTATTATGATGAATATTCAGTGGAAGAATGATTATTTTGAATCCATTGACCCAGAGGAAGCACGTCGCATTTTAGATGAAGAACTGTACGGCATGGAACGCGTGAAACAACGTATTATAGAAACGATTATCCAGATTAACAGAACGCATACCCTTCCAGCTTACGGTATGCTGCTAGTTGGACCGGCGGGAACTGGTAAATCTCAGATTGCTTATGCAGTTGCCCGTATTTTGAAACTGCCGTGGACGACACTGGATATGAGCTCTATTAATGACCCTGAGCAATTGACTGGAAGCTCTCGTATCTATTCCAATGCAAAACCAGGTATTATTATGGAAGCTTTCTCTATGGCAGGCGAATCGAACCTTGTTTTCATTATTAATGAGCTTGACAAAGCTGCTTCTGGAAAAGGGAACGGTAATCCAGCGGATGTACTTCTGACACTGCTTGATAATCTTGGATTTACGGACAACTACATGGAATGTATGATTCCAACCAGTGGTGTCTATCCGATTGCGACGGCGAATGACAAGAGCCAGATTAGTGCACCTTTGATGTCACGTTTTGCAGTGATTGAGATTCCAGACTATACGGCAGATGAGAAAAAGGTTATTTTCTCGAAATTTGCCCTGCCGAAGGTTCTGAAACGTATGGGCCTAAAGGAAAATGAATGCATTGTAACTGAGGAGGCTCTCGATACGGTTGTAGAACATTTTGCAAATACTAGTGGTATTCGTGATTTGGAGCAGGCGGCAGAGCATATGGCAGCGAATGCGCTGTATCAGATTGAAGTGAATCATGTATCTCAGGTGATTTTTGATTCAAAGGCGGTTCGAGATTTGCTTGCATCATAGGAAAGGAATGGGCGAGGACAGAGCAATTACTGTACCGTAAAGAAAAATCTA
Source organism: Tyzzerella sp. (assembly GCA_017472665.1). Taxonomy (GTDB): domain Bacteria; phylum Bacillota; class Clostridia; order Lachnospirales; family Lachnospiraceae; genus Faecalimonas. The sequence continues at coordinate 1,786 of JAFUOS010000009.1, forward strand.
AATTTTATATAAAAATTATTAAAAATAGCAGGAATTCCATGCAATGGGAAAAGGAGTTAAATATCAAATGCGAAAAATACTTAAAAATTTTAGAAAACAAGAATGGTCATATCGAAGAACTGTATGCCGGTCACACTTGTAATAGCCAGTTTGATGAGCAGGTATCTTGATGAACGAAGATAAGAACAAAAAAATCAAAGCCACTAAGGAGGTCCTTAGTGGTTTTTTACTACTTGACATATTTAAAAGAATTAATTATACTTGTTTTAGTAAAAATCCGTAAAAAAATAAAAAATACGGATAATACCTTGAAGGGAGGAGATAGTAGTGCTTTTCACATATGAAACATGTATTAAGAAATATAAAACGGACTATCAGCTTCGCAAACAAATAGAAATGGGAAATGTTTTCAAAATTGACAAAGGCATATATTCAGATTGTAAGTATGAATCAGACCTTGCAGTCATTGGAATGAAATATCCGAATGCAGTCTTTACTTTGAACAGTGCATTCTATTTCCATGGATTAACAGATACAATTCCTAGAATGTATTATTTAGAAACGGATAAGGATGCAACTAAGATTCGAGATGAAAAAGTGAAACAAATTTTCGATAACCACGAGAGTATGGAGCTTGGCGTTGTGGAGATGGATTATGACGGTACAAAGATAAAGGTTTTTAACAAAGAGCGACTGCTTATAGAGCTAATTCGTAATAAAAATAAATTACCATTTGATTATTATAAGGAGATTATATGCAATTATCGCAAGTTGATTCATGAGTTGGACATACAAGCGATTCAGGAGTATGCATTGGTACTGCCAAAGTCAAATATGGTAATGGAAACAATACAGATGGAGGTGCTTTAGTTTTTGAACTTAAGAGAAATGACTGCAAAAATACAGGGATTAGGATACGATATTGCAGATGCAAGAGCAAGGGTTTGTCAGGACATTGTTTTGAAGGCGATTGCAAATAGTTCGCTCTCAAGAAATGTAACAATCAAAGGCGGGGTTGTTATGCGAAGTATGACGGGAAACATTCGTAGAGCAACCCAGGATATGGATGTCGACTTTATTCGTTACTCTTTATCTAATGAATCTATTGACTTATTTTTGGATCAAATCAATTGTTTTGAGGGCGTGAAAATTGTGCGCATTGGAAATATAGAAGAATTAAGCCAACAGGATTACCATGGAAAACGTGTTTTCATAAAGATTACAGACAATTTTGGGAATTCTATTGATAGCAAAATTGATTTGGGTGTGCATAAGCATCTGGAAATTGAACAAGAAGAATATTGTTTTGACATAGCTTTTGATGACGAAGGGGCATCATTACTTATCAATTCCAGAGAGCAGATGTTTGCAGAGAAACTTCGTTCTCTTTTGAAATTTGGAGTGTTCAGTACTAGATATAAGGATATCTATGATATGTATTATCATTGTGATATGGTCGATTTTGACAAACTAAAAAAGTGTTGTGATACATATATTTTTAACGATTCTGGAATGCGGGAAAATGATATGATGGATGTCGTAAAAAGAGTTAAATCTGTATTTGGAAATGTTGCTTATAAAAACAGAGTGGATAAGAGTGACAAAAGATGGATAGATGATGATATAGAGGATATATTTGAAAAGATAATTAATTTTTTAAAAGAATTATACTAGGGCTAAAAGTAGCACAACCCTTGAAATTATTTCTGAGAGGGACTAAAATATTGACATAATTACGACTGAAAACGTATAAAGAAGATTTAACACAGGGAGAATGAAAATGACAAAAGTAGATATTATCTCTGGCTTTTTAGGGGCTGGAAAGACAACATTTATTAAACAATTAATTAATCAGGTATATGCTGGAGAAAAACTTGTACTGATTGAAAATGAATTTGGAGAAATCGGGATTGACGGCGGCTTTTTAAAAGATGCTGGAGTTGAGATTACAGAGATGAACTCAGGCTGCATCTGCTGTACACTGGTCGGCGATTTTAGTAAAGCATTACAGAAAGTATTGGATGAGTATCAGCCGGATCGTGTGATTATTGAGCCATCTGGTGTTGGAAAACTTTCAGATATTGTGAAAGCGATCGAAGAGGTAAAAGAAGTTGCGGATATTGAAATTTGCGGAAAGATTGCAGTTGTAGATGGTAAGAAGGCGAAGCTGTATTTGAAAAACTTTGGAGAGTTCTTTGAGGACCAGGTACAACATGCTTCAACGATTGTTATCAGCCGTACGCAGATGATGACGGATGAGAAGGTGGAAGAGTGCGTGCGTATGCTGCGAGAGGAAAATGCAGAGGCAACGATTATTTCTACGCCATGGGAGCAACTGGGGAAAGAAGCGATTCTTCATGCGTTAGAGCATGCAGAAATCCATGTGGAACATGAGCATCATCATGACCACCATCATCACGAGCACGATGGCGAATGCTGTGGCCACGACCACCATCACGAGCATCATCATCACGACCATGAACATGAGCATGACGAATGCTGCGGTCACAATCACCATCACGAGCATCATCATCACGACCATGACCATGAGCACGATGAATGCTGTCGCCACGATCACCATCATGAGCATCATCATCACGACCATGACCATGAGCACGATGAACGTTGCGGTCACGATCACCATCACGATCATCACAATCACGACCATGACCATGAGCACGGCGAATGCTGTGGCCACGATCATCATGACCACCACCATCACCATGCTGACGAAGTATTCACAAGCTGGGGCAGAGAAACCGCTCACAAATATACAGACGAAGAACTGGATTTCATCGTAAAAACATTGTCAGAAACAAACGCTTACGGAACCGTACTCCGTGCAAAAGGAATTATCGCCATGACAGACGGCACATGGAAGCAATTTGACCTCGTTCCAGACGAATCTGAGGTGCGTGAAGGACAAGCCGATTACACGAGCCGTATCTGTGTCATCGGAACAGATTTAAAAGAAGACGATTTATTAAAATTATTTAGCATTTAGGAAGAAGGTAAATAAATGACAACACCCGTATTTATATGTACAGGATTTTTAGACAGTGGAAAAACCACATTGGTAAAAGAAACCCTGATGGAACAGGACTGGATAGAGCCAGGGCTTACATTGCTTCTTTTATGTGAAGAAGGAGAAGAAGAATATTCCGAAGAATACCTAAAAGAAAAAGATATCGTACTTTTGAAAATCGAAGATTTCTCGCAGTTGAACACCACGTTTTTCAAAAACTGTGAAAAGAATTTTCGTCCGGCACAGGTAGTCATTGAATATAACGGTATGTGGAAACTGGAAGATTTACTTGCGATTCGTTATCCAAGAAACTGGGAATTGCAGGGTGTCTATTCCACAGTAGACGGAACAACGTTGGAAATGTATCTCAAAAATATGAGAAACAAATTGATGGAGCAGTTGACGGAATCAGAACTGATTGTGGTGAACCGTTGTCCGGAAGGTGTGGACCGCTCTGGATTCCGCCGTGCATTAAAAGTGCAGAATCCGATGGCGCAGCTCATCTTTGAAGGAATGGATGGAGAGATTATTCAGCCAACGGCGGAAGATTTGCCGTATGATGTCAAGGGTGACAAGATTGTAATCGCAGATGAGGATTTTGGAATCTGGTATGTGGATGCAAGCGACCACCCGGAACTTTACCTGCATAAGGAGATTGAATTTAAAGCGCAAGCATTCCGACCGAAAGGAATGCCGGATGATATGTTTGTGCCGGTCCGCGAGATTATGACTTGTTGTGCAGATGATACCAGGTATTATGGGTATCCTTGCAGGGCAGAACAAAAAATAGCACTTCCAAAGCAAAAATGGGTTAAGGTGCGGGCGAGATTTGAGTATGAAGCACTTCAAGGATATGGTGACAGACAGCCTGTGCTGTATTTGATCGAGATGCAGGAGACAGAGAAACCAGTGGAAAACGTAGTCTATTTGGGATAACAGGATGACATTATTGCAAGAATGAATGACATAAAGGTTAAGTGGTAACGATTGGGGTTGGAAAGAAATTGGAAAGAAATTTGGAAATTTAAGAGAAAAAAGGGATTGACAAATGATTTTACAGGGTGTATTATTCAGAATATAAAGGCAAAGGCGTCTATGAGAAGAAGTTCTCACAGGTGCCTTTTTACTTTATAAAAAAATAAATAAAATTTGATTAAAAGGCAAGGGAGTCTTTCGTGTCCAAAATGGAATGCCATGAAAGACACCCTTGCTTTTTCAAATTGAAGGAGGAGTTATTATGGAAATCACGATGATCATTGATACGTTCTGGGTGCTTTTAGCAGCCATATTGGTATTCTTTATGAATCTGGGGTTTGCATCTCTGGAAGCAGGCTTTGCAAGGTCAAAGAATACTGTTAACATTCTTTCAAAAAACTTTATTGTTTTTGCAGTCTCTTCTCTGGGCTTTATGCTTTTAGGCTGGGGGCTGATGTTTGGCGGTGACAATCCTTTTATCGGCACAGAAAATCTTTTCATTTTAGGAAATGCGGATCTTTCGTTCTACGATGAAACACTTACCGCAAATGTACCGTTTTGGGGGAAATTTTTCTTCCAGCTCGTCTTCTGCGGAACGGCTGCAACAATTGTTTCTGGTGCAGTGGCTGAAAGAATCAAATACGTTTCCTTCATTATCTTTTCGTTTGTACTTACCTTGGTAATCTATCCAATCGTCGGACACTGGGTTTGGGGCGGCGGATGGCTGGCCGATCTTGGCTTCATGGATTTCGCCGGTGATACAGTGGTTCATTCCCTCGGTGGCTGGGCAGCTCTCGCAGGAGCGATTATCCTCGGACCACGTATTGGAAAGTACGATAAGAATGGAAAACCAAAAGCAATTCCCGGACATAATATGTCTCTTGCTGTAATCGGATTGTTTGTACTTTGGCTTGGCTGGTTCGGCTTTAACCCTGGTTCTACCATGAGTTTCCAGAATCCGTCAGATGTTATGCATATTCTTGTGACGACCAACACTTCTGCAATTGCTGCAGTACTTACTTCTACGATTGTTTCGTGGATATTCATCGGAAAACCGGATTTGGGCATGACGATTAATGGTTGTCTTGCAGGTTTGGTTGCGATTACAGGTGGATGTGCATATATTTCTATTGTCGATTCTCTGATCATCGGAGCGATTGCAGGTGTTATCGTGGTATTTGCAGTAGTTTTCTTTGATCGTATCAAAGTCGATGACCCGGTAGGAGCTACTTCTGTGCATCTCTGCTGTGGAGTGTTCGGTACTATCTGTATCGGGCTGTTTGCAAAAGAAGGAGTGACCACACTTTCTGTGAGAAATGGTCTTTTCTATGGCGGTGATTTCGGACTGCTCGGCACACAGCTTCTTGGTATAGTGTCGGTAGGCGCATTTGCATTTGTAACATCCGCACTTCTCTGGATAGTATTAAAGAAGACGATTGGCATCCGTGTAACCAGGGAAGAGGAGATTGCCGGCCTGGATGTGGGAGAACATGGAAACCGTGCATATCCTGACTTTGCTCCAGTGGTTGAAAGTATTGATTACTTTGAGGAAGATGATGTGGTTGAAGAGATGGGGGATGTACCGGTTACAGAGGCAGTTCCTGTTAAGGATACATCATCTGCAGATAACTCAAAGACTCCTAAGATTACGAAAATCCAGATTATCTGCAAGGAATCAAAATTGGAAACTCTGAAACGTGCGATGACATCGATTGGAATCACCGGCATGACTGTATCCCATGTTCTTGGTTATGGAGTGCAGATGGGCAAACCGGAATATTATCGCGGTGTTCAGGTTGATGCCAGCCTACTTCCGAAAGTGCAGGTAGATATCGTAGTCAGTGCAGTTCCGGTACGTAAAATAATTGAAACTGCGAAAAAGGTTCTTTATACAGGACATATTGGTGATGGAAAAATCTTCATTTACGATGTGGAAAATGTTGTGAAAGTAAGAACCGGAGAAGAAGGAGCTAGCGCCCTTCACAATTAAATAAGTTTCAAGTAAAAGCATTCAACAATTAAGGTTGGGTGCTTTTGTAATTTCGTTCTCTGGGTTGGAAACAAGCGTCTGATTAAGAAACGCCTATTTGATAAATTCATCGAACAGGCATTTTCTGGCAACAATTGGTGGCACAATGTTACCACTTTTTGTTGACATAAAGTACCTCGCGGTGTACAATTTAACTAATAGTTTCGTGGTTTAAAGTGTTACAGTTTAAAGTGCAGTATTCGTGCAAGGAATTGAAATGAAATACTTTAATACATGCGAACAAAAAGGAATGACGGAAAAAGGAGAGAAACAGTATGAAAAAGTCAATTTTAAAGAAAATGATGAGTCTGGCACTCGTTGCTGCCATGATGATGAGCCTTTGCATCGGATGTGCAGGAGAAAGCAAAGATACATATAAGATTGGTATCTGTCAGTTAGTACAGCATGATGCTTTAGATGCAGCTACAAAAGGTTTCCAAGATGCATTGAAAGAAAAACTTGGTGACAAAGTAGAATTTGATTTACAAAATGCGTCAGGAGAATCTGCTACATGTGCAACGATTACAACTCAGTTTGTAAATGATGGTGTGGATTTAATTATGGCAAACGCAACACCTGCACTTCAAGCAGCGATGGCAGCTACAGGAGATATTCCAATCGTAGCTACTTCTATTACAGATTTTGCTACTGCACTTGATATAGACGACTGGACAGGAAAATCTGGAATTAATGTAACTGGTACAGCAGACCTTGCCCCATTAGACGAGCAGGCAGCTATGGTAAAAGAATTGTTACCAAATGCGAAAACAGTTGGTATTCTTTACTGCTCAGCAGAACCAAACTCAAAATATCAAGCTGATGTGATTACAGCAGAATTTAAAGAACTTGGTCTTGAAAGCAAAGAATATACAGTGGCAGATACAAATGAAATCACTTCTGTTGTAACAAAAATGTGTGGGGAAGTAGATTGCATCTACATTCCTACAGATAACTCAATTGCATCTGCAACAGCAGCTGTAGATGAAATTGCATCACCAGCGAAAATTCCTGTAATTGCAGGTGAAGAAGGTATCTGCAAAGGATGCGGTATTGCAACACTTTCTATCAGCTACTACAGCATTGGTTATGAAGCAGGCTTAATGGCATATGAAATTCTTGTAAATGATGCTGACCCAGCAGAAATGGAAATCAAATATGCAACAGAGTTGACGCATAAATATGTAGAAGAACGTACATTAGCTCTTGGTATTACAGTTCCAGATACATACGAAGCAATTGATATGTCAGAGGAGTAATACATAGAAAAATTATGTAGAATGAAAAGAATGGGCGGCAGATTCCGATATCTACCGCCCCTTTTGGAGGAAAAAGGATGTTAGGATTTTTTACGGCACTTCCGGGTGCAGCAGCCCAGGGGATTATCTGGGGAATTATGGCGATTGGGGTTTACATTACCTATCGTGTATTAGATTTGGCCGATTTGACGGTAGATGGTTCCATTGGAACAGGCGGTGCGGTTCTGGTTATGTGTACCATCGGAGGTATGGATATCAGAATTGCTATGGTTGTGGCATTTTTAGCAGGTTGTCTGGCAGGACTTATGACAGGAATCTTCCATACCGTATTTGGAATACCAGCGATTTTGTCAGGAATTTTGACTCAACTTGCACTGTATTCTGTTAACCTGAGAATTTTGGGAGGGAAAGCAAACCAGACATTGAGTGTTATGAAATATGATTTGATTGTTTCGCTTCGTGACATCCCAAATGCGATTGTGATTGGTTTGATTTTTACTGCTTGTGTAATTGCAGTTTTATATTGGTTCTTTGGAACAGAGATGGGACATTCTATCCGAGCAACCGGATGCAACGCTGCTATGGCACGTGCAAATGGAATTAACACAAACTCACGCAAGATTATTGGACTTGTACTTTCAAATGGAATTGTAGCATTGTCTGGTGCGTTATTGTCGCAGTATCAAGGATTTGCCGATGTCAACATGGGACGTGGCGCCATCGTAATCGGACTTGCAGCAGTTATTATTGGCGAGGTAATATTTGGTAAGATTTTCAAGAATTTTGCATTGCGATTGGCAGGAGTAATGTTTGGCGGTATTATCTATTACGCAGTAATTACGCTGGTTCTGAGACTTGGCTTAAATGCTAACGATTTGAAACTGTTCTCAGCGCTGGTAGTGGCATTGTTCCTTGCAGTTCCATACTGGAAAGGAAAAGTTTTACCGAAACAGGTAAAAACACAAAAGAGGGGGGTGTGAGTAATGCTAGAAGTAAAAGGCGTTTATAAGACCTTCAATCAAGGTACGATTAATGAAAAAGTGGCGTTAAACGGAATTAATTTAACGTTGAACGACGGGGATTTTGTGACTGTTATCGGTGGAAATGGTGCAGGAAAGTCTACATTGTTGAATATGATTACAGGTGTATATCCGGTGGACTGTGGCAGCATTAAAATTGATGGAGTGGATATCACGAAACTTCCGGAGCACAAGCGTGCAAAATATTTCGGAAGAGTGTTCCAGGATCCAATGACAGGTACGGCTGCGGATATGCAGATTGAGGAAAACATGGCACTTGCGGCCAGAAGAGGAAAACCGCGTACATTAAACTTTGGAATAAAAAAATCCGAAAGAAATGAATATCGTGAATTGCTGGCGAGACTTGGACTTGGATTAGAGGATAGATTGACTTCTAAAGTGGGACTTCTCTCGGGTGGTCAAAGACAGGCAATTACGCTTTTGATGGCAACGATGCAGAATCCAAAGCTTTTGCTTTTGGATGAGCATACAGCAGCACTTGACCCGCAAACGGCGTCAAAAGTGCTGAATATCACAGAGGAACTGGTATCGGAAGGCAAGATTACGACATTGATGATCACGCATAACATGAAGGATGCGATTCGACTTGGAAATCGTTTGATTATGATGGACAAGGGAAAGATTATCTATGATATTTCAGGCGAAGAAAAGAAAAAATTGAAGGTTAGCGATCTGATGGATTTATTTGCGAAAGCAAGTAACGGAGAATTTGCAAACGACCGTATGTTGTTGGGATAATGCCAGTAGGATATAGGAAATGATGTAAATGGGGACGTGATTGATACGTCCCTGTTTTTGCAATACTTTGCAAAATTAGGAAAATTTGGATACGAAAGGGATTTGATAAGTCATGAGTCCAATAGTAAGTATAATCGTACCTGTCTATAATGCGGAAAATACGATTCGCCGCTGTGTAGACAGTATTTTAAATCAAGAATATACGGATTTTGAATTGATTCTGGTAAACGACGGCAGTAAAGATTTGTCAGGAGCAATCTGTGATGAATACGCGGCGCAAGACTCGCGTGTGAAAGTCATACATAAGGAAAACAGTGGCGTATCGGACAGTAGAAATCTAGCATTAGATATGGCAAAGGGAACCTATCTTCAGTTTCTGGATGCGGACGACTGGATTGCGCCAAATGCGACGAAGCTTTTTGTAGAAATGGCGAAGCACCATCAATGTGATATGGTGATTTCAGATTTCTATCGGGTAGTGGGCGAACGGATGTCACAAAAAGGTGCGATTGAAGAAAGCGGACTGCTCTCTCTGGAAGATTTTGCGGGAGAAATGATGAAAAACCCTGCAGATTTTTATTACGGCGTGCTTTGGAATAAATTTTTTCGAAGAGACATTGTTGAAAAATATCAGCTTCGCATGGATTCGGAAATTAGTTGGTGTGAGGACTTCATGTTTAATCTTGAATATTTGCGTCACTGTGAGAAGATTTATGTGTTGCAGGCTCCGATTTATTATTATGTGAAGACCAAGGGCTCGTTGGCTAGCCAGGGAATAAGTATTAAAAAGACCATCAAGATGAAACTGATGGTGTTTGAATATTATAATGATTTCTATAAAAATGTGCTTACGGAAGAGGATTACGAGAAAAATCGCCGCCAGGTGTACCATTTCCTGGTAGATGCAGCTTCTGATGGAGAAGTACCGCCGTCATTTTTGGAGCGAAGACCAGCAAGGAGAAGAAAAAGAGTGGTTTATACGGTTACTTTCAATCCGTCCTTGGATTATATTGTGTCTGTAAAAGATTTTGCTTTGGGCAAGACCAATCGTACTTCCTATGAACAGATGCTGGCAGGTGGAAAAGGAATTAATGTTTCGACTGTACTTAAAAATCTGGATGTTCCAAATGTTGCACTTGGTTTTACTGCAGGATTTACGGGAAAAGAAATCGTCAGAATGGCGAGAAAAAGCGGTCTTCGATGCAATTTTATCACATTGGAGGACGGCTTATCTAGAATCAACGTCAAGATGAGAGATTTTGAAGGGACTGAGATTAATGGAATTGGGCCGGCCATTTCGAAAGAGGCTGTGGAAAAATTGATGGAACAGCTTAAGAAACTCCGGGCCGGGGATATTCTTGTTCTGGCAGGAAGCATTCCGGAAAGCATGGACAATTCTATCTATCGAGAAATTATGTCAGAATTAAGTGAGAAAGGAATTGAGTTTGTAGTAGATGCCACAAAGGATTTGCTCCTGAATGTGCTGGAATATCATCCATTTTTGATTAAGCCAAATAATCATGAGCTTGGTGAAATCTTCGGAGTAGAATTGACTACAAGAGAAGAGGTAGTTCCTTATGCGAAGAAGCTACAGGAGATGGGAGCTAGAAATGTGTTGGTTTCTATGGCTGGAGAAGGTGCTGTGCTTTTGGGTGAAAAGCAGCAGATATTTATGCTTCCGGCACCAAAAGGAAAAGTGGTAAATGCGGTAGGCGCAGGGGATTCGATGGTGGCAGGATTCCTCGCAGGATGGATGGAAAATCAAGATTCTTACCATGCGTTTAAGATGGGAGTGGCGGCAGGAAGTGCGAGTGTATTTTCAGAGTCATTTGCTACAAAAGACGAGATTCAAAGAGTTTATGATTCCATTATGTAATTTCATAGATGATATTGCCAGCATTTTATCTTCTGAGGGTATATAGAAAATAATTGATGTTTTATACCCTAAAAGGTGTCAAAAACTATGAATTTTTGCAGTTTTTGAGGTTGTTTTTTCGATATAAGAAGAAAACATCCTGTAATACCCAGGTTTTGTCTAAAATTTAGGGTATTACAGGATGTTTTTTATCCATATAGAAATTCGCCTAAATAAGAAGCCAGCATTACGAGCCAAATTCAATTAAGCCAGCATTACGCGCCAAGCTTAACTAAGAAACATTAATCTCATCATACAGCACTCTCTCAATATGAATTGCAAGATATCCAATTTCCAACTCATCTACTTCTCGTTTCAGATTCTGCGCAATCTTATTGCAGATGTTGCTGGCAGTCTGGAACGAACGAGGGAACTTAATGCTCATATAATCATTCATGCTCAATTTAAGCTGTTCCCCGCTCAACGTTCTCGCAACCATATACCGGATATGGTTCATCAACCGGTTATAAGATAGAGACTGAACGTCGATCTGTCTCCCAGTTATTTCTTCTATCAGAGAAATACATTCTCTCACGGCTTGTGCAGTCTGCATTGCCTGTGAAACATTTTCATCCTGAATCGCAGAATGAATATGAAGTGCAATGTATCCAATCTCATCATCTGTGATAGAGATTCCCAAGCGTTCTTGTAAAATTGAACGAACACACTGTGCTGCCTTGAATTCCATGTGGAACAGCACTCGAATGTCATCAGTCAGCGGATTGCTAATCTGTTCGTGGTTCTGAATTCGTTTGACAGCATATTCTAAATGGTCTGCCATAGGAAAAAGCACATTTCGGTCTAAAGTATTAAAGGTTTGTTCTGCATTCGCAAGTATTTCGTTGGCAATTTCCAAATAAACGGGTTGTATCGTACTGACGAGTTCTCTTGCACTTCCACGTTCTGTAGATTCTTGCAGAGCATAAATTTTATCGTTTGGTCCGGCTTCAATTCTCTCTGCGATTTTTCTGCCAAATCCAATTCCTTTTCCCATGATAAGGTACTCTTGATTGCTATCTGTGAGAATCCCAATCACGGCATTGTGATTTAATACTTTATTTATTCTGTACATAACTTTTCCCCATAGTTTCCTTTACTCAAAAAAGTCTACTGCAAAAAGAGCATCTCCAGCGTTAATAGAACCTTCGCCAAGAAGTCTTACCTTCTGATTGTCTGCTAATTCGGTACAAAGTACTGGTGAAGTGAGGGACGGAGCATTCTTGCTTAAGTAGTCAAGATCAAGTTCAAGAAGAGGTTCTCCTTTTTTCACCTTCTGTCCGTTTTCTACGAATACTTTGAAGCCTTCACCGTTCAATTTTACAGTATCAATACCAACATGAATCAAAAGGCTTACACCAGATTCTGTCATAAATCCAACAGCATGTTTTGTTTCAAATACGAAGCAAACTTCACCGTCTTCAGGTGCTCTTACAATTGCATCTGTTGGTGTAACTACAGCACCATCGCCCATCATTTTTTCTGCAAAAGCCTGGTCAGGTGCAGTTGAAAGATCTGCTGCTTCCCCTGTGATTGGGCTTGAGATTACAACTGTTTTTACAAGTTTTGTTTCTGCTTTTTCCGCTTTCTTTTCTTCCACTGCTTCAGAAGTAGTTTCCTGTGGAATGTATTCTTCGTCTGGAGCAATGTCCAAGTAGTCTTCTAAGTTTGATTTTATCACAGATACCTGTGGTCCGTAAATAACTTGAACACCATTTCCTTTGTGGACAACACCAGATGCACCAGTTGATTTTAACATTTCATCGCTTACAAGTTCTGCTTTGTGAACCGTACAACGTAATCTTGTTGCACAGCAGTCTACGTCAGAAATATTTTTCTTTCCACCAAGACCGTTGCAAATCGTTTGTGAGAGTGTGTCAATACTTCCACTGGCAGCATCACCATTTGCACCTTTTTTACGTGCATCCACATCACTTCTACGATATAATTTTACTTCTTCACTGTCATCGCGTCCAGGTGTTTTCAAATCCATTTTCACAATTAAGAACTTGAACAGGAAGTAGTATACGATAAAGTAACCGATACCAACGATGACAACCCAGATCCAGTTTGTTTTGCCATTTCCCTGCAGGATTCCAAACAGAGATAAGTCGATTAATCCGCCAGAGAATGTCATACCAACACCTACTTCAAATACGTGCATCAACATATAAGCAAGACCTGCGAATACACAGTGGATACCGTAAAGTAATGGTGCTACGAATAAGAATGTAAATTCCAGAGGTTCTGTAATACCTGTCAGCATAGATGTCAATGCAGCTGAGAGGAGAAGACCACCAACTTCTTTTCTCTTTTCTGGTTTTGCAACTTTGTACATAGCAAGAGCAGCTCCTGGAAGACCGAAGATCATAAGTGGGAACTTACCTGACATAAATCTTGTTGCAGAGACTGCAAATTGTTGTGTTGTTGGGTCAGCAAGCTGAGCAAAGAAGATATTTTGAGCACCTTCTACAAGGACTCCGCCTACTTCCAAGCTTCCGCCAAGACCTGTCTGCCAGAATGGTAAGTAGAATACGTGGTGAAGTCCAAATGGAATTAAGAGACGTTCCATAAGTCCATATACCCATGTTCCGAAGTATCCGGAATTTAATACGACATTTCCAACTGCGTAGATACCAGATTGAATTACAGGCCAGATAAAGTACATTAAAATACCTACGCCTACGTAAACAACGCCGGAAATAATTGGCACGAATCTAGTTCCGCCAAAGAAGGATAATACCTGAGGCAGTTGAATTTTGTAAAATTTGTTGTGGAGTGCAGCAACACCAAGACCTACAATAATACCACCAAAAACACCCATTTGGAGGGATGTGATACCACATACAGAAGCAGTAGCACCACTTAACATATTTTCAGTTCCACCATTAATGTTAATTAATGCACCAATAGATGCGTGCATGATAAAGAATGCGATTGCCGCAGAAAGAGCAGCAACTTCTTTTTCTTTTTTTGCCATACCGATTGCAACACCCATTGCAAAGATAATTGGCAGATTTGCAAATACGATGTCACCAGCTTCGCTCATGACTTGGAAAATAGCATTCAGGATAGTTCCAGGTCCTGCGATTTTGAGGAGTCCATAAGTCTCAAGCATGGTTTCGTTTGTGAATGATCCTCCAATACCAAGTAACAGACCTGCTACAGGAAGGATGGCGATAGGAAGCATGAACGATCTTCCCACACGTTGAAGAACACCAAAAATTTTGTCTTTCATTTCTTTTTTCTCCTTTTCTTTTTTGTTTGATTTAGGTTTCTGAAATGTTTTGTGTATCAGTGGGAGGAGTGGGTGTTTGTTATGGAATAAAAAAAGAGACACTAATACACATAAACATCCCAGAAACATTTATGTATAGTTAATGCCTCATTCGTTCCAAATAAGTAACATACTATAACTAAAAAAATGATATCATTTTCATGCTGGATTTGTCAAGAATATCGTAGGAAAAATGGCCAGTTTTTTTCTGACATATTTCTGGCTTTTTCCTAATATAGTGTTGACAAAATCCTCTGACGTGGGTATATTACATAATATAAAAACCTAGTAAGTTACTAGGAATTCGAGGAAGAGAATATGAATGATATGACAAGGGATGCGATTTTAGGTGCATCCAGAAAATTGGCTTCAAATTATGAAACACAGGACATTTTGGATACATCTTTGAAAGTAAACTTGCCAGATCGGCAGGTGGTTTATAGCATTATGGATGACCTGCATAAAATTAGTTTTCCAGGATATTTTGGAACAGAGAAATATTTGTCTGGAGAAGCGTATGCAGAAGGAATTTTGGTTTCTTTATATGAAAAGTTAAGAACGCAGATTAAAATTGCGCTGGTTGGGAAAGTGGCAGAAGAAGTGCTTAAGGACAGGGCAGAAGAACTCACTATCGCGTTTATACAGCAAATCCCGAAGGTGCAGGAACTTTTAATGAAAGATGTGGAAGCGCAGCTTGCCGGCGACCCGGCTGCAAACAGCAAGGATGAAGTAATTCTGGCTTACCCAGGATTATACACGATTTTCGTGTATCGTTATGCGCACATATTGTATCAATTGGAAGTACCGATGCTGCCTCGTATTATGAGCGAGTACGCACACGGAAAAACTGGAATCGATATCAATCCAGGTGCAACGATTGGAGAGTATTTCTTTATCGACCACGGAACTGGAATTGTAATCGGCGAGACGGCGGTCATTGGAAATGGCGTAAAGATTTATCAAGGTGTGACATTGGGAGCACTTTCTACACGTAAGGGGCAGGCGCTTTCTGGTGTGAAGAGACATCCTACGATTGAAGATGATGTGATTATTTATGCAAATGCGACTATTTTGGGAGGCGATACTGTTGTGGGAAGAAATGCAACGGTGGCTGGTAATACATTTGTGACGGAGTCGATTCCGGCGGATGCGAAGGTGAGTGCGATGATGCCTGAGCTGAAGGTGAAGATGTGCAGAACGTGCGATAAGAAGTAATTGATAATAATTAATAAAAATGAAGTGGGGAACAGAAGATGAAGAAGACACAGATAAGAAATTCATTTTTATTATTGCTTACAGCTACGATTTGGGGGACGGCGTTTGTTGCCCAGAGCGTGGGAATGGACTATGTGGAGCCATTTACGTTTACGTTTGCGCGGAGTATTATCGGCGGGATTGTGCTGATTCCGTGTATTTGGTTTTTGAGGTGGCTGAAAAAGAAAGAAGATAAGGTGGATGTTGCTGCGGATACAGCGGCCGGAGAAGCAAGACCGCTTGTAACGAAAATGGAGTGGATTGGCGGTATTTGTTGCGGAATTGCGTTGTTTGCAGCAAGTAATTTTCAACAGCTTGGAGTTTCTCATACGACGGTTGGGAAAGCAGGATTTATCACAGCACTTTATGTGGTAATCGTGCCAATCATGGGATTGTTCTTTAAGAAAAAAGTATCTCCGATTGTATGGCTTTGCGTGGTACTTTCCGTAGTGGGACTTTATCTGCTCTGCATGACCGAAGGTTCATTTGCGTTAGCATATGGTGACTTGCTGGTGTTGATTTGCGCGGTTTTATTTTCAATACACATTTTGATTATTGATTATTTCTCACCGAAGGGCGATGGCGTGGTTATGTCGTGCATTCAGTTCTTTGTGTGTGGATTACTTTCTGCAATTGTGATGCTGTTTGTGGAAAACCCAGCTGTTGGAAACATTTTGGCGGCGAAAATGCCGATTTTGTATGCGGGTGTGCTGTCAAGCGGTGTGGCGTATACACTTCAGATTGTGGGACAGAAAGATATGAATCCTACGGTGGCTTCACTGATTTTGTGTTTGGAATCGGTGGTGTCTGCATTGGCTGGATGGGTTATTTTGAACCAGGCGCTGACGACAAGAGAGTTATTTGGATGTCTGCTGATGTTTGCGGCGATTGTGTTGGCGCAGGTGCCGATGCCGGGGAGGCGAAAAAAATAAGAAATGAGCATTTTTTAGAAATGTGGATAATTCATTGAGTTATCCACATAATTTTTGCGCTTATGCACATTTTTATGACAGTTATGCACATTTTGTGTGTTGTAAACAAAAGTAAATACATGTTAAGATATTCCTACATCAAAACAAGACACGATTTGTATCAAATCAATCAAGTGTCATATAAGTGTTTGCAGACACATCTCATTTTCGTAGGCATTTCGGCCTTAGAAATTCAAGTTTGATGAAAAAAGAATAGAGGAGGTTTAATGCCTATGATTGTTTGAAACTTTATGCATTTCAATTATTTTTTGCTACCACAGAATTAGAAAATATGATACGATAAAGGAGTAGAGAACATGAATCAAAAAACTGAATATCAAGAATATCCGAAAGGAAACCGAGAACACAAAAGTACATTATTTTGCAAAGTTTTTGAAGAAAAAAAGTATTTATTGGACTTGTATAATAGTGTGAATGGAACGAATTATCAGAATGAAGAAGATTTGGAAGTAAATACGTTAGAAAATGTGGTTTATATGTCCATGAAAAATGATATTTCATTTCTGATAGATTGCAATATGAATCTGTACGAACATCAAAGTACATTCAATCCCAACATGCCATTGAGAGGACTATTATATTTCGCCCAACTTTATAATAAATACATCGCAAAACATAATTTGAATGTTTACAGTAGCAGTGTGCAAAAGATTCCAGTACCTCAGTATGTGGTATTTTACAATGGCACACAGGAACAACCAGATGAGCAGATTCTGCTGTTATCTGAAGCATTTCAGAAAGCGAATGAACGTCAGCATGTGGATGGCTGTTTGGAATGTCAGGCACGCATGCTAAATATTAACTATGGACATAATCGGAAATTGATGGAGAAGTGTCGACGGCTTGAAGAATATGCTATCTTTGTAACACGGGTGCGCCAGTACACAGCGGAAGATATGGAAAATCCGGAAAAAGCGATTACTCGGGCAGTGGAAGAATGTATTGAAGAAGGAATCCTTGCAGATATTTTGAGCGGCCAGAAGGCGGAGGTGTTGGAATTGGTATTAACGACATTTAATCGAGAATTATATGAGCAGGGATTAAAAGAAGATGCGGTAAAAGAAGCTGTGGCAGAAGCTGAGAAGAAAACTGCTGCAGAGGTAAAAAAAGCCGAAAAACGTGGAGAAATGAAGAAAACAATAGAAATTTATCAGGAATTTGGTAAAAGCAAAGCAGAAATTGTAGCGAAACTGATAGAAGAGTTTCAAATCTCAAAAGAACAGGCGGATGAAGTGATTCGCTCGTATTGGAAAGAGCAAGAAAGGTAAAACTAAAAAATGGAAAGCTATTCCATGGCAGCATACATGATTGTAGTTTGTCAAAAAGAGAAAGTAAGAAAAACCACGGAGAATGGAAGGAAGCATATTAGGTATTTTCAAAAGAACCTCCGTGGTTTTTGCTTTGAAAAAATATTCTTGGTACAACTATGAAAAACATGGAACAAAGCTTGGTGAAGATAAATTAAGTCAATTAGTAACGGCACTTCTTGATGACGGATTGGTAGATGTAGTTCGCCAGGTTGCATCTGATGCGAAGGTGCGGGAAGAATATTATAAAAAGTATGGGATTCAATAAAAGAGACTGTGCTCAGCGCACAGTCTCTTTTATTTTGAAAATACTCTTTACACGACTATAAAAACACAAATCCTACGTTAGTACAAATTTTGTATCATTTTGCAATTATCCCTTTTTAGTGCCACGTATCTTTGAATAAAGTTGCAAATATTCTAATAAAAGCTGCATTTCTTCTTCATTTTTAGAAGTCATAATGGAAGTAATGGATTGTGGCAAGTTAGCCCAGATGTGTTTTATGGAATCGTCACTTGCAGAAGGTCCTTTTATCAGATAGTCAAGACTTACATCAAATAAATCACTCACGTCTATTAACTTTTCAAGCGATAGGGAAGATAAACCACGTTCCACAGAACTACAATGTTTGATGGATATATCTAATCTCTCAGCGAGTTGCTCCTGTGTCATATTGTGTTCCTTGCGTAATGTAGCAATTCTTAAACCTATTGAAGCGTTTAATGTCATCTTTTTTCCTCCACTTTTTCTCTGTCTTTTATTCATTATATCCACCTTGTGGGTTCATAATAATAACCTGAAAGGTGTTGACGAATAAACCTAATAGGTGTATAATGCTTACAAAAAAGTACGACCGATAAAAAGTTGATTTTGGAATGAAAAAAGAACATAATCAAATAAGCTTGTGAGTTTTAAGGTAGTAGTGTAAAAGCGAACGAGGTCTATGAGCTTTGTTCGCTTCTTTATTTGTATTAGGGAGAGGAGGGAGAAAAATATGATTATTAATCTTATTAAATCTAAACAAACTTTGCATTTTAAAAGTATGGAACAATATCTAGAACACACAGTTGAAACCTTTGAAGTGCCTGAATCTAATTTTGCGAAGTTTTTTGAATAATAATTGTCGCTTTGAATGCGACCATGTTATTAGTTGTGCGAATTACAATAAAGTCACAAAGTTAAAAACTTAATGATTTAGGGAGGATACAGTATATGAATAGTTACAGAAAATGGATGAGAGTGTTTTTAATAATCGGCGTATGTCTCATTTGTGTTGCTTGTGGCAACAAAGAACCAAATACAGTTAGAGAAGACTTGGAAAAGGAATTGTTGGTATATAATTCTAATTTTAAGATGAAAGATTACGAAATAACTCAAAGTATGACCGAAGATAAGAATTATAGTGGAACGGCATCTGTGCAAGCTGAAAGTAAATTTGCCAAAATAAATTTAATAGCAGATTTCCTTTACACAAAATACGATCAAGGATGGCAATTAGATTATTGTTCATTTAATATAGTCGATTATGAAATTGTAAAAGAGTTAGATGAAGGATATATCTTTCAGCTTTATTCGAAGCAAAATGGAGAACGTGGCCATGCTGTAAACTATGACGAAAATGAATTGACAGATGAAAGATTTGTGGCATACGGAACGTTTTATTTGGATAAAGGGGATTATTTGAATGTCGAGGGTGATGTTCAGACAACTTGGATATATGACATTGAACAGGATGAGTGGGTTGTAGAACAAGAGAAAAGCAATTCCTACAATATTTTGGATTATGATGTCCAAGGTACTTGGAAACAGTATGATGATAATGACTGTATCTATATAAAGAATCAAAGCAAAGAAGGCTTTGATGTGAAAGTAGAAGGCATTTCGGATTTGCCAGAAGAATGGATACATGTGGAGTTGGTAACTAACGATAAAGATAGTAAACAGGAGGCGGTATATAAAGGGGATTCGTCTAACGGAAGAGCATTAACAGTAAAGTTTTCGGATGGTAAGCAGTCGGAGTTTAGAGTTTATGTTGACATTGGGGGATGGTTTAACAGCAGATGGAGTTATTTACGAGACTTTACACCAAGTAAGTAAATTTAATATGAAAACGGATAATAATATTAATGTTGTAAGTAATGTTTAAACTACACGCATGTATTAATAATAGTTGAAGCATTTAGGCAGAATAAATATGGATATTGTGGAGGATATGAGTATGAAGAAAAAAATTGTCTGTTTCTTATTATTTTTATTTGTAGGATGTGCTTTTTGGGCATGTAACATTGGGGAAGATGCTCTAACAAATACTGCAAATGATTCCGAAAATCTTCAGGAAGGTGTAGATGAAAGTGTAAAAGAAGAAAGTTCAACAAATGACGAAGTAAATCTATATGATGAAATAGTAGGTGCCTGGGTAGGTGTTGAAGATTCAAGTCAGATTATGGTTTTTAATGAAGATTTGACATGTTACATATTATTTGTTGGAAGAGGAGAAGTAGAGGATTATTTTTACGAATTTTCCTCATATATTGAAGCTGGAGAATTTATTAAAGGGACATTTCAGATTATAGATAATCAAATTGTTGTAAGTGGGACAGATGAAGAAGGTGGAACATATGATGGAGAAGCTGTTTTTTATACTGTTTCAGGAAACAATCTGATATTAGAAGTAGAGGGAGATATCGTTTTTGAGAGATTAACTGAAATTACAGATTCATCCCATAGTATAGTTGGTAAGTGGTCGGTTTATGCAACGGAGTATTTCGATTTGAATATGGGAACTTATGGTACGGGCAATACGATTACTTTTTATAATGATGGAACATATAAAGTGGATGATAAAAGGGGTAATGGTACATATGCAATAGTATATGATGGGGAAGGATTAAAATTAGATCCTAATGTCATTGAATACTCAGGTGAGACATATGACATTAAAATGTTGGGATGTGGAGTAATGATACTCGATGGAAGATGGAGGTATTTGTTATATTGCAATAACCAATAAGTGAGGTTGTGTGCGTATTTAAACTATTTTTTTATGATAGACAAGGTAATGTATATGCTGGTGGTTACGTATGTGAGGAGGAAGAAACTCAGCAAACATATTATCCAACGGTTCAGGATGTCCTTTTTCAATCCAAAATGTTAGGCCTTTTGGCACTTCATTTGGAGGAAAATGAAGAATGGATTATTTATTTGGACTATTTAGAGCAGACATGTGTAGCAGAAAAAAGGTGACGCAATGAAGAAAACATGGATGTGGGAGAGAGTTTTAGCCATGATTCCATATATACAAATAAAAATGGTAAAAGTGCAAAACGCATAAAAACAGAATGTACATTCTGGGGATATCATGATGAAAAAGCAAAGAACCATCACAGTAAATATCTTCGGCGCAGTCTTGAAAAAATGCTGCTCCCTAGGAGAACAAATTGTATGAAAATCTTTTTACAATAACTATTGAAGAGAGATGTACATATACAGATGATACTGTAATGACAATAGCAGTAGCTAGGGCTTTGTGCAATGGCTGAAAGAAAAAATTCAAAACTTAATGAATTTGAGATATATGAATAGAGAAAAGATAAAAAATTATTTGTTTCAACTTATTTATTATGCGGTGTTTTAAGTTTATCAGGTTGTAGTGTATTAAATAATGGAATTGCTACTAATGCAAATTCAACTTCAATTGAAAGTGGGAAAACTCAAACTGAAGAGATGTATAGAGTACAGCTTGTTTTTTATAATTTAAATTATTTAAGTGATAATGAGAGAGATATGATTGTTATATATGATACAAATGGTAATATGTATGATGCTTTTTACATTTATAATATAGAAGAAAATCATGAGTTTGTTGTTCCTATACAAGATTTTATAGTGAATTCTGAGATGTTGGGGAAAATAGAAGCTCATGTTGAAAAAAAAGAATCTGTTATTTATGTAGATTATTTAAATAAAACTATAAATGTAGAAAAAATGGAAGGTGAAATATGCCAATTCAAATCATCAGAACCGACATCACAAAACTAAACTGCGACGCCATCGTTAACGCTGCCAACAACTCTCTGCTCGGCGGTGGAGGCGTTGACGGCGCCATACATAGAGCCGCAGGACCAAACCTTTTAAGAGAATGCAGAACCCTGCATGGCTGCGAAACTGGTCAAGCGAAGATCACAGGCGCGTATAAACTGCCATGCAAATACGTCATTCATACCGTGGGACCAGTCTGGCGCGGTGGGCAAAATGGTGAAAAGCAGTTGTTGGAATCCTGCTATCGTGAGTCGCTAAAACTTGCAAAGAAATATGAATGTGAATCTGTCGCATTTCCATTGATTTCAAGTGGAGTGTACGGATATCCAAAAGATCAGGCGTTGAAAGTTGCGATGGATGTGTGCAGTGATTTCCTTTTGAAAAATGATATGCTGGTGAACATTGTTATTTTTGACAAAGCTGCATATCAGATTAGTGAAAAACTTTTTAGCGATATTAGAGCGTATATTGATGACCACTATGTGGATTTACACACAGATTCCCTTTATGAAAGAATGCTGCGGGAACAATGTAGTCAGATATTGGAAATGGATGAGTGCGTGGCTGAATTTCCCAAACTTGCGATGCCGTTGGCAGATTCGTTTCAACTAGAAGACAACAAGCCAAGCATGGCCGCGCCGATGCAAGCACAACAACTGGCACCACAAATGAGCCTAGATGAAAAACTCGGTCAAATCGACGAAAGCTTTTCTCAAATGTTGCTCCGTAAAATTGACGAAAAAGGTATGACGGACGCCCAATGTTATAAAAAGGCAAATGTGGATCGTAAATTGTTCTCAAAAATACGAAGCAATGTGCATTATTCGCCGAGTAAAACGACGGCCATTGCATTTGCAATTGCACTGGAGTTAAGCCTTGAAGAGACGAAAGAGATGTTGATGAAAGCGGGATATGCACTTTCACATAGCAACAAATTCGACCTTATCATCGAATATTTTATTCAGAGCGGAAACTATAATATTTTTGAAATTAATGAAGCTTTATTTATGTTCGATCAGAGCCTGTTAGGAATGTAATTGACAGAGAGCGTAGTGAAATTTTGCTGCGTTCTTTTTGTTGTCGCTTTATAAGCGACCAAAACCACTACAATAACCTCTATTATATAGATAGAAAGCAAAACAAAAACACTTTAGGAGGTTATGAAAATGAAAAACAACATTACAGAATTAGTATTTATTTTGGACCGTAGTGGTTCTATGGAAGGATTAGAAAGTGATACAATCGGTGGATTTAACTCCATGATTGAAAAACAGAAAAAACAGGATGAAACCTGTTATGTTACGACAGTACTGTTTGACGACCAATACACAGTGCTACACGACCGAGTGAAACTTGCAGATGTTCCAAAGATGACCGAAAAAGATTATTATGTGCGAGGATGTACGGCGCTAATGGATGCAATTGGAGAGTCTATTCACCATATTGAAAGCATTCATAAATACATTCGCCCAGAGGATGTTCCGGCACATACGATGTTTGTGATTACAACAGACGGTATGGAAAATGCAAGCCATCGTTATTCCAGCGACAAGGTTAAAACTATGATAGAACGGCAGAAAGAGAAATATGGTTGGGAGTTCTTGTTCATCGGTGCCAATATTGATGCGGTTGAAACTGCGGCAAACATTGGTATTGCTCGGGAACGTGCTGTAAACTATCATGCGGACGAGCAGGGCACAAAAGTGCTCTATGATACGGTTGCAATGGCTGTCAGTAGTGTGCGCATGGATGAAGAACTATGTCCTAGTTGGGCGGAAGACATTGAAAAAGATTTTGAAAGTAGAAAATAAATATAAAATGAACTCATGCCACGGGATTATACAAATAATACCACGGAAGTTTCCGTGGTGTTTTTGGTGATGTGGATAATTTCATGGGTTTATCCAAATGATTTCTGTGCTTATGCACGTTTTTATGATAGTTATCCACATTTTTGATGTTGTAAACGTAAACGCCAAATAGCGAGTACCATTATTCCATGCCAGTAAGAGATATGATTTACGACGGTATGAGTTATGCGGATCAGATTAAGCAACTGTGGGATTCACATGGAGGAAAAGGGCAGGACTTGACACAGGAAGAATATTTGTCCCGATTTCGCAAGGATGATAAGATTTATCCAGTGATTACGCTGGTTTGGTATTATGGACAGGAACCTTGGGATGGAAGCATGGATTTATATGGGATGTTTCCGAAAGATACATTGCCAGAGGAGATCTTGCATAGGTATGTTCCGAATTATAGGATTAATTTGGTGACGGCGGATAATGTTGAGGATGTAAATCGTTTTCACACGGATTTACAACAGATTTTTGGCATGTTAAAATGTAAAAGAGATACGAAAAAACTTAGAAAATATATGGATGAAAATGAAGAGTATTTTCACAAAGTGGATAAAGAGACATATCATGCAATTGGGGAATTGTTGCATTCAGAGTCCATATTAAAGCAAGCTGTAAAAACAATCGATGAGGAGGAAACGGAAAATATGAAGGGTGTACTTGATTTAATCTATCAAGAAGGACGAACAGAACTATTATTAGAGTCGTTGAAAGATCTTGGAATGGTGCCAGACGAGTTGGTGGAAAGAATTATGAATGAGGACGATATAAAGGTTTTAAAGTGTTGGACTAAATTAGCGGTAAAAGCTGAATCCATTGAACAATTTATGCAAGAGATGGATGCATAGTGTGTCAAATATTGGAAAGAGTAAAAAAGCCTAGGAAGAGGGTGTAAAAAATTCTGTGTCTGAGAATTTATGAATCCTTTTGGATTTGAACTAGATATGTAATAACACTTGTCGAATACTGATGAAAAAGCATTGTCGATTCACGTTTCGTATTTATAGTATTACCGATTTTATTT